>NZ_JBFRCM010000005.1:0-493058 GCF_040965735.1 Paraburkholderia sp. BR10936 | reverse complement strand
GGGGGTGTGCCTCCTCGCCCCACGACCGATGATCGTGCCGGCCGAAAGACGCAACATATAGCCGGCTTGAGTACTGCGCCGGCGACGCCCGCGGACTGCTGTCGGCGTGGGGCGCGCACGAAAACTGCGAGCAGCGGTCCACGATTTTGTCCGCGAGGGATTGGACGCTGTGTCGAGTCGACACACGCGGAGTGTCGCTGCAAACCGGAGAGTCATCAGACCGCGCGACGACGGGCACGGGGATGAGATCATCTCTCAAGCACATTCATCGTGTCGCGTCCGCGAGGACGATGCATTGCCTGTTCGCTTGCAAGCCGACTTGCTACCCAGAACGGTGTGTCGAGTCGACACACTGCCTCGACTTCCTCTCGGTCCCCGTCTGAGAGGATTGCGATCCAGGACACGCCCCATCGGTGCGAAGCGAGAACAAGGCATGAGGTCATCTCCTCGGCTGCACACATCCTGGGTAGCACGGGACCATGGTCCATCGCTCAGGTGCTGATCTGACGGCCGAGGCTGTGTGTCGAGTCGACACCCGCGGACCGTGGCGGCAAATCGGGAGGGCCATGGAGCGCACGACAACAAGCATGAGGATGTGACATCTCCAGCCGCCTCCATCATGTTGTGTCCGCGAAGACGATCCGTCGTCTGTTCGCTCGCTTGCTGAATTCCCACCCAGAACGGTGTGTCGAGTCGACACACGGTCGTTGCCTTCCCGCGGTAGCGGTCTCTGGCGAACGTGATCTGGGAGATACCTCGTCGGGGGGGCGCGGCTCGTGAGGAAGCGAATACGCCCAAAGTGCCTGGCGCCCGCCACGTGTGAAACCCGCAGATGCCACTGTCCTGGGCGCCAGCCGCCACAGTTGCGATTAGCGTAGCCAGCGCGTGCGTAGTATCGGGCGTGCCGGTGTGTCGACTCGACACACGGTGGACGCACTCAACGCCCTGCGGCTTCAAATAGGTCAGGCTGCTCGCCAGTGGAAAACGAGCGGCTTCAACAGTACCGGACGAGATCACGCCGCTTCGAAGATCCGCACACGTGCCATGTCTCGCATCAACACCTTGAGAACGACATCGCCCACATTGATTTTCCCTGACACCTTCTCGGCGATGTGCGCCCCGTACGCGTCACATTCAATTTCACGCCTTGCGTTCATGCTCAAGCAGTGTGCACGCGCTGTTCGCTCGTTTAGCCGACGCTTTGCGCCGAGACTCCCGGCCCGGTTGCCCTCGGGACCGGAGTAGCCCGCTTAACGGTGCCCGCGTGACGCGTGTTTTCGTACGGGTAGCTGCAGGTAAGAGGCGAACCTGTTGCGCGGTATGGCAGCGGGGTAGTAGCACTCGTCAGGTTGACGTGGCACGGCGCCGGTCTCCGCGCTCCCGCATCGAACTCGTTCTGTTATTCGTTGCTCAGCCGGCCAGCGACTGCGGAGCATGACATCTCGTCACTGAATAAGCAGCGTCCCGCAGCAAGTTCACAAATGCAACTAACTGCCAAATCCGGCCGCCAAAGATGAAGCAAGCAACACAAGGCACGCGCGCCCAATGCTCCCCCATAACGAGAAGGCAAACTAGCGATCAGCACGCCACCCATCAAGGAAATCGAACAGAGGCGCCGAGCAGCTATGGGAAGCCAGTGGGAAATCAGCCAACCGCCCAGCGACCTAAACGACGAGAACAACAGACACAGACACATCGCAGAAAGTTAAACGGCGCCCGCGCCTCAGAAAACCAGCGTGAAACAATTCACTCAAAACTGAGAAATCGGCAAAACGCCCATCCCACGGGCGCTCCACGCCTGAAACCATCCAAATTCTAGTACTTGTTTCACGGCGATAACGGACGTCCGACCCCGAAACACAGTGAGAATAGCCGCGAAGTCGCTAAATCCCCGCTCGTCGGCATCAATCGTATATTTCAATACGTATTTTGTAGTTTTCGAAAATTCGAGCCGACGTGACGCGCGAGCAGCGCTTCACCCACGCCGCACCACGTTACCTGAAGCCGCCCCCATCCGCGTCGATTAAAATTGGGCCCCATTGCCGAAGCCTCAGTCAGGGTTTCGATCCGGGACCACAGCCATGTTCAAATCGCCAGCGCGCATCACGCGCCGCTTGCGCGATAAAACAGGAATCGCCCTTTCTCCAGTCAGCGCTCGCAAACACCAAAGAGGACACGTCGTGAAGTTCATCCACGCGGCAGACCTACACCTCGACAGCCCGCTACATGGCCTGAGCGCCTATCCCGATGCGCCGGTCGCCCAATTGCGCAACGCCACGCGCGAAGCCTTGCGCCTGCTCGTCGATCGGGCCATCGAAGAAGAGGTCGCGTTCGTCGTCATTGCAGGCGACCTCTACGACGGCGACTGGAAGGACCACAACACTGGCATCTTCTTCGGCCAGCAGATGGGACGTCTGCGCAAGGCCGGCATTCGCGTCTTCGCGTTGTGGGGCAATCACGACGCGGAAAGCGAAATGACCAGGAAGCTCACGTTGCCGGACAACGTGGTGGTGTTCAGTCATCGCAAGTCTGAAACCCACGCGCTGCACGACATCAAGGTTGCACTGCACGGACAGAGCTTCAAGGACAAGGCCGTGATCGAAAATCTGGCGGTGGGCTACCCGTCGCCGGTTCCCGGCTACTACAACATCGGTGTGCTCCACACCGCGCTCGAAGGCTATGCCGCGCATGCGACCTACGCGCCATGCACGCGTGCCGAATTGCACGCAAAGGGTTACGACTACTGGGCGCTCGGTCACGTCCACGAATTTCAGCAGTGGGCGGAAGAGTCGACCATCGTCTTCCCCGGCAATCTGCAGGGCCGGCACATCCGCGAAACGGGGCGCCGGGGCGCCGTGCTCGTGAGCGTCGAAGACGGTCGCACGGAGGTCGAGCGTCTCTACCTCGACGTGCTGCGCTGGGAGTCGGTGCGCGTCGACGCGAGCGACTGCGAAAGCGTCGCGGATCTGGCGCGCAAGATCGGCGCTGCGCTCGAAGCGCTCGTCTCCTTCGACGCGCATGTGCCCCGCGCAGTCCGCGTGACGGTGACGGGCAAGTCGCCGGCACATGGACTCTTTTTCGGGCGCGCGACGCAATTGCGCGCCGAAGTGCTCAATCAGATCGGCATCATCGGCAATGACAAGTTGTGGCTCGAAAAGGTCAAGCTCGAAACGAGCGCGGCCGATACGGCTGCCGCACAGAACGAGCAGATCGAAGCGCTCGCCGACCTCAAACTGCTACTCGAAGCCGCCACGCAAGACGCCGAATTTCTCGCGCTGCTCGAACGTGATTTACGCGCCTTTATCGGCAAGGTGCGCAGCGAAGTGAAAGAAGACGCGCCGCTGCTCGAACTCGCCCGCGACGGCAAACTCGCGTCGCTGGTGGAGCAGGTCGGCCCCGCGCTGCTTGCGCGGCTTTCCACGGGAGAATGACCAGTGCGTCTCAAGCAACTCGATTTGATCAAATACGGCAAGTTCACCGACACGACCCTGCCGTTTCCGCACGCGGCGCACGATTTCCACGTCATCGTCGGGCCAAACGAAGCGGGCAAGTCCACAGTGCGGACCGCCGTGTCGGAGTTGTTGTTCGGCATGCGCCTGCAAACGCCGCTCGATTTTCTCCACAACACACCGGAATTGCGCATTGGCGGCGTGCTGGAAAACGGCGCGGTCGAGCAACGATTTCATCGCGCGCGCGGCCGCAATTCGCTGCGCACTCCGCAGGACGACAAGCTACCCGACGATTTTCTCGCGGCATTTCTCGACGGCACGAGCAAGGAGTTCTTCGAGCAGATGTTCGGCCTCGATCATGTGCGGCTCGTTGAAGGCGGGCGCAGCATTCTCGACGCATCGGACAAGCTCGGCCAGGTGTTGTTCGAATCGGCGGCGGGTGTGGGCAGCCTCGGGCCCGTGCGCGAGGAGCTCGAGAATCGCGCGGCCGAACTTTGGGCTCCGCGACGCAGCGGCAGTGCGTATGCACAGGCGGAAACGTCGTTCGCCGAGGCAACGAGCGAACTGAAGGCCGCGCAGGTGCGCACGCGCGATTGGGTCGAGAAGAAAGACGCGCTCGAAGCGGTCGAACAGGCTATCGAGCGGTTGCGCGCCGAGCAGCGCGGTCTCGAATCGCAGCGCTCGAAGCTCGAACGCGTGCGCCGCCTCGCTCCCTATATAGAAGAGCTTTCGCTCAAGCAGCGCGAGTTGGCCGCATTGGGCGAGGTCGTCGATTTACCGCCCACTGCGCATGCCGATCTGTTGAAGGCGCAAGCCGACCTTGCCGCCGAGCGCAAAGTGCAGGAAGCGCGCCAGGCCGATCTTGCAGGCAAAGAAGCCTCACGCGATGCGATCGAGCCCGATCGTGAGGCACTTGCACTCGCCGCCGAAATCGACGCGCTCGATACGCTGCGCGGCGAATGCGTCAATCATCCGCGTGAATTGCTGGTGCGTGAAACCGAGATCCGCAACCATCTCGACGCCGCATTCGCCGCTGCGGCTCAGCTAGGCTGGCCGGGGGACGAAGCCGCATTGCGCGCGGCGCTGCCTGGCGCGCTCGCGCTGAAGACGGTGACGAACCTGCTGCGCGATCACGGTCTTCGCGAGCAGGCGCTCACGACCGCGCGCGAGGTATATGACGAACAGGCGCGCAAGCTCGCCCAACTGCGGGAGCAGCTTGTGCGCCTGCCGGACATCGAAGTGCCGCACGCGTTGCGCGCCGCGCTCGACGATGCACGCGAATTGCGCAACAGTGTGACGAAGGAAAGCGCGCTCGAGCGCGAACTCGCGGATGCGCAGCGCACGGTCGAAGAGAAACGCCAACTGCTGGGCCAATGGAGCAAGCCGGTGCCAGCACTGCGCGCGCTCGATCTGCCATCGGCTACGCGCCTGGCCGCGCTGCAAAAGGAAGAAAGCGATCGCCTGAGCGCAGTGGCCGCAGCGCGAGAAGCAGTCGCAGCCGCGCAAGAAGAGATCGAGCGTTTCGAATTGCAGGAGACGCATTTCACGCAGGGCAACAAGGTTGTCACGACTGCGCAAGTGCAGGCGGCGCGCACGCGCCGCGATAGCGCGTGGAACGAAGTCAGGCAGGCGCGCGTCAGTCTCGCGGATGGCGCACCCGTCGTGGACGACGCTATGCGCCTCGCCGACGAACTCGTCGACGCGCAACTCGGCACCTCGCAGGCGGCGGCCACATTGCAGAACTTGCGTCAGCAAGTCGAAACAGCGCGCGCGAATGCGCAGCGCAAGCTTGCGGCATTGAGCGAACGCGAGCGCGAGCTCGAAGCCTTTCGCAATACCTGGACGCAAATTGCCATTGATGCGCAACTGGCTGGCATGCCGATTGCGGACATGGGCGCTTGGCTCGCGAATCGCGAAGCGGCGCTCAATGCACAGAGCGAATGCGATCGCCGCGCGAGTGAGCTTGAAGCGCGTCGAGCGGCGCGCATCGCCGCGCATGCCGAGCTGCTCGAAACGTTGCGCCCGGTGGCGCAGGCAAACGAGGGCGACGCACTGACTACGTTGATCGGCATCGCGGAAACCGTCGTGCAATCGGCTCAGAGGAGCGCCGTGCAGCGCGAAGGTCTTGAAACGCAGATTCGCGACGTCGAACGCGCGAGTGAATCCGCTCAATCCCGTTTGACCATTGAACAGGAAGCCTACGCAAAGTGGCAGACGCAATGGCGAGAGGCTCTCGCGCAAGCGAATCTCGGCGCTCGCGCGGCGACGCTCGCAGCAGCGGAAGGCGCCGTCGAACTCGCCAATATCATTGCGGCCGCTTTTTCGGACGCCGAAGCACCCCGTCACCGCATTCGCGCGATCCGCACGCAACTGGCGATGCTGGAAACCGACGCGCGACGCCTCGCCGAGGCGCTCGCGCCCGAATGGTCCGCGTCGAGTGACGGCATCGACGTGGCGCGTCAGCTCGCGGCGCGGCTGGCAGCCGCGCGCGAAACGGCAAAATGCCTCGCCCAGGCCGATGCAGAAGTGCAGCTTGCCCGCACGCGCGTGGCCGATGCCGCCGCGGCGGTGGCGGGGGCACAGGCGCGCATCGAGCCCATTCTGCAGCTCGCGGGCGTGAACGGAATCGATGCGGCATTGCCGCTCGCCGAGCGTTCCGACGCGCGCCGTGCGCTGTCGAAAGCGATCTCGGCGGCGCGGGACACGCTCGTGCGCGAAGGCGATGGACTTGCGCAGGAGGCCATCGCGGCAGAGATTGCGGAGCAGCCCATTACCGAGCTGCCTGCGCTGCTGGCAACGGTGAATCAGAAACGCGAAGCCGGCGACCGTGCGTTGAGCGAGTGCCTGCAGCAGCAGGTCAGCGCGAGGCAGGCGTTCGAAGCCATCAACGGCCAGGCCAATGCCGCGCTGGCCGAAGCAAAACGCCAGGAAGCCCTGAGCGCCATGGGCGAAGCCGCCGAGCAATATCTCGAAGCCGCGACCGCGAGCCGCTTGCTCAAATGGGCAACGGATCGTTATCGCGACCAGAAGCAGGGGCCGATGCTGCGTCGCGCAGGTGAAATATTCAGCGGACTCACGCTCGGTGATTTCGCGAGGCTCGTGGTGGATAACGAACGCAATCCGCCCGCATTGCATGCACGGCGCAGTAACGGCAAAACCGTGGAAGTGAGTGGAATGAGTGAAGGCACGCGCGACCAGCTTTTTCTCGCGCTGCGTATCGCGGCTCTCGAATTGCAGCTGGTGAGCAAGGCGGCGCTGCCTTTCGTTGCCGACGATCTCTTCATCAATTTCGACGACGAGCGCGCAAAGGCCGGTTTCGCGGCATTACGGAATCTCTCCGCGAAAACCCAGGTGTTGTTTCTCACGCACCACGATCATCTTTTGCCCATGATTCGCGAGATATTCGGCGTGCAGGTCAATGTCGTCGAATTGCAGCGCGCGCCTCTCGTCGCCTAGCGGTGCGAATGTTTCTCAATGGAAATTCATGGAGACATTGTTTGCGGAACGATCAATAGTCTGATCAGGAAACATGTTTTTCACTACAAAACATTCGTTTAAATTGCCAGCATGCGTGATTTGACTTCATAATCACCTTGTCTTTCGCGACGCCCATGCCGACAAGATCGCAATTCGATCGGCCAGTGATGGTTGAAGGGTGTCCGTAAAAACCGTGAATAAGGAGGTGTGAATGGTCACCCTGGATGCAATTCAATCGAAGATCGCAAAGCTGCAAAAGCAGGCCGAATCGATCGTGGAAAAACAAACGTCGGTCGGTCTCACGAAAATTCGCGATCTGATGGCCAAACATGGCCTGAGCGTGGCCGACATCGAACGCTTCGTCGGCAAGAAGCGTGGCCGCAAACCTGGCAAAGGCGTCAAAGCCGCAGGCCCAAAGCGCACCGTTGCGGCCAAATATGCCGATCCGAAAACGGGCGCCACGTGGACCGGCCGCGGCCGTGCGCCGGCGTGGATTCGCGACGTGAAAGACCGTTCGAAATTCCAGATCGACGGCAGCGCGGCAAAGGCCGCCACCAAAGTCGCACGCAAACCGCGCGCCAATGCGGCGGCGGTGAAAAAGACCGCGGCGAAGCGCGCCAAGGCCGCGCCCGCAAGGAAAGCCGCACCCGCAAAACGGGCGGCGCGTAAAACCGCAGGCCGTAGAGCCGCGGCAAAGCCGGCACAAGCCGCAGCGGCTGCTTAATAAAGTCGCTGAGAAAAGCGCATAAGCGAAATTCGCTTGCGAACCGGTGGCCGCGCCGGCGTTTCGACGCCCGCGGCCACTTTCACATGAGCGGCGCGAAACGACGCGCGCCTATTGCCCTGATCGTCACCGATGTCCGGTCTTTCGTTTTCCTCGGGGCTTCTCGCGCCCCATCTGCAGTCGCTCGACGGACTTCAATTGCTCGGCATTGCGGTTGCGCTCGTGCTGGGCGGCATGGTGAAGGGCGTGACGGGCATAGGCGTGCCGCTCGTGGCCATGCCCATCGTCACGCATTTTTTGCCGGTCAAGGAAGCGGTGCTGCTGCTGTCCATGCCGATCATTCTCGGCAATATTCCGCAGGCGCTGGAGGGGGGCGAAATGCTGCCTACCGTGCGCACTATCGCGGCGCCGCTAATTGGCACCGTGATCGGCAATGTGATTGGGGTGTCGGTACTGATCGCACTTGAGCCGCATCACGCCCAGGCGGCCTCGGGTGTCGCGTTGATCGTGGCGGCGTTGCTTTTGCTCGTCTCGCCGCGTTTCAAGCTCGCGCCTGCACTCGCGCGGCCGGTGGGATTCGCGCTCGGTTTCGGGGCGGCGCTCATGGAGAGCATTGCCGCCGTGCCGGGGCCGTTGCTCGCCATGTATCTGATCGCGTCGGGCGCCACGGGCCGCGCCTTCACGAAGCAGATTGCGATCATTCTCGTCGTTTCGGTCATCACGCTCATCACGACGTTCAGCCACGGCGCGCACGCCAATCTCGTCGATCTCGCGATTTCGGCGGCGGCCAGCGTGCCCGCCATCGCGGGCATGCTGCTCATTAGACCGTTGCGCGACAGAATGCATCCGCTCGCGTTTCGCGTGGTCGTGCTCGTGTGCGTGCTGGCCGCGGCCGTACAGATGATCGTCAAATCGCACGTGCTGTTTTGACGATCGCCTGACTCAATGGCTGATCGCTTCGAGCGAGAGCCCGCGCGTCACCGGCCCTAGCAGAATCATCACGATGCCCACGAGCATCGAAGCGCCGATGAACACCGCGACGCCAGGCACACCGTAATGATGGAGCAGGATGCCGATGGCGAGCCCCGCGAATGCGGCGGCGATGCGGCTCCACGAGTACACGAAGCCGACGGCGCGAGCGCGGATACGCGTCGGGTAAAGCTCGGCCTGGTAACCGTGATAGGCGTAGGACATCACGTTCGAAGCGAGCGTGAAGAGCACGCCCAGCACGATCAGGACCCACGGCTGCGTGGCTTGCGCGAATAGCGTAATCACCACCGCCATCATCAGGAGGCCGCCGACGATCTGCGTCTTGCGCTCCAGCTTGTCGGCGAACCACACGCCAATCAGCGGCCCGAACGGATTGGCGATGGCAATCACGAAGGCGTACGCAAGACTCTGCGTGATGTGGACGCCACGCGCGATCAGCAGCGTCGGCACCCATGCCGCGAAGCCGTAAAAGCCGATCACCTGCGCCATGTTGAAAATCGACAGAATCACCGTGCGCCGCAAATACGGCGCACGCAGCACTTCGCCAAGCGAGCCGCGCCCGGCTTTTTCAAGCGAGATCGCCCCGAGCGGCGGCAACGCCGTGCCCGTTTCTGCCGTGACGCGCCGCTCGATGTCGGCAACGATGCGTTCCGCTTCGTCCTCACGGCCATTGCGCGCGAGCCAGCGCGGACTTTCGGGAATACTCCGGCGCAGGAACCACACCACCACCGCGCCCACCGAACCGATCAGGATCACCACGCGCCAGTAGTCGAGGCCGATAGGATGCGTGTCCTTGAGGATATAGGCGAGAAACGCGACGACGGGCACCACGCTGAAGGTGATGAACTGGTTGACCGCATAGGCGCGGCCGCGCTCGCCGCTCGGGATCAGTTCGGAAATGTACGTGTCGATGGTCACGAGCTCGATGCCAATGCCGATGCCGGCAATGAAGCGCCAGATATTGAGCGCCTGGCCGCTCGTCTGAAACGCCATGATCGCCGTGCAGGCGATGTACCAGATCAGCGACCACGTGAAGATCATGCGCCGCCCGAACCGGTCGGCGACCTGGCCGAACGCGAGCGCGCCGACCCACAGCCCGGCGAAGGTCGAGAACACGAAGGTCCCGAAGCCGGCCACCTTGAGCGGACCGAGCGCGGAAAAGAAGCCGAGCGATTCCGGCGTGAAAAGACCCGAATGCACCATGCCGGGCGCGACATAGCCCGTGAAGAAGAGGTCGTAAAACTCGAATACGCCGCCGAGCGACAGCAGAATCACCATCGACCAGACTGTGCGCGACGGCGGCAGCCGGTCGAAGCGGGCGGCGATTTCCGCCGATTTTTCAATGGACATCCCGATTCCTCATTACATTTTGAAAGCGTGTGGGGAACAACATGCGCCTGCATCGATGTGTTTGCATGGCTTGCGCGCGACGTATGCAAATGCTGAAACAGGCCATAGCACGCACTTTATGGGTGCCGCGACGTGGAAGCACCTGGTTGAAACCCAAATGCGTTGCGCTTATGACAATGCCGCTTATGCCAACGAGGGAGGCAATGAGTCGGCCGCGCTTTACGCGATGCTCGCGCCTGTGTGGCTCACGCGGTTGCGGCCGGCGTGTTTGGCCGCATACAAGGCGGCGTCGGCGGCTTCGATCAGCGCATTAGGGGACGACGCAACGATCGCGTCGCGCGTGGCGCAGCCCGCGCTCACCGTGACGAGGCCGCCTGCGGAGGGGGAGGGAATGCCGAGTTGCTCGACGGCGGCACGTGCGCGTTCGGCGAGCGCCGCGGCTTCATTTGCGCCGGTATCGGGCAGGACGAGCGCGAATTCTTCGCCGCCATAGCGCGCGACAAAGCCGC
This sequence comes from Paraburkholderia sp. BR10936, assembly GCF_040965735.1. NCBI lineage: Bacteria > Pseudomonadati > Pseudomonadota > Betaproteobacteria > Burkholderiales > Burkholderiaceae > Paraburkholderia > Paraburkholderia sp. BR10936. Next base: position 482,559 of record NZ_JBFRCM010000005.1, on the reverse strand, counting down.
CGGGCGCGTGCCGCGTGCTCGCAAGCGTGGCGGCGAGCGCGCTCGCTACGGCGCCGAGACAGGCGTCGCCGTGCAGATGGCCGAAGGCGTCGTTGTAGTGCTTGAAGTGATCGACATCGAGCATCACGAGCGACAGCGGCTGGCCGCTGCGCGCGGCGCGCTCGAAGGCCTCGCGGAACTGCTCGTCGAAATAGCTGCGGTTGTAGACGCGCGTGAGCGCATCGCGTGCGGAGGCGCGGATCAGCGTGGCGTGTTCTTCGGCGAGCTGACGATAGAGCGCCGTCACTTCCCACACCAGCACGCACACGAGCACGCCTGGCGCGAACATGCTGAACACGCGCGCGACATACCAGCCCACCGTGAAGCGCTCGATGCTGAGCGTATTGAGCGCGGCGTCGACGAGCGAGGCGAGCAGCGCCACCACGATCCACAAATCGAGCACGAGGCGCAGCCGTCCCTTGAGCAGCACGAGCGCGATGGCGATCAGGTTGAGCGCGCAGATCACGAGACCCGCGAGATTGTTCGCGATGGCCGACACCGGCGAGGGAGCAGGCGCAGCGTTCGCAACGTCGTGAAACGGCGATGCGAGATCGACGTGCGTGACGAGCACGCCGAGCAGGGCGGCGAGCGCCGCCGGGCCCGCGATCAGCAGCCAGCCGCGTGCGTCGAGACGTTCGCGGGCGAACGGCGGGGCGGGCAGGCGCTTTCTCACCAGTTCGGCGACGATGACGAGCGCGGGAAAGCCTGCGTGCCAGAACACCCACATCCATGCGGCGCTATTCGGGAGCGCGCCGAGCAGCCCCGTGCGCGCGAACACGCCAGGAAACATCAACAGCTGCAGCGCAACGGCAATGGCCGTGAACGCGTAGGCGCCGCCCAGCGCCGCGAGCATGGCCACGCGCGTAGCCGCGAAACGCGCGCCCAGCAAGAACGCCGCGATGCTCGACGTGGTGAATACGGCGAGCGCGCACATCGGCATGAACGGGGCGATGCCGGGCAACGCGTCGCGTGCACGCGGCGCCGCGAGCGCGAGCGTGAGGAGGATCGCAAACGCGCATATGCTGGCGAAGAGCGCCTGCCTGCGTGTTGCCGGACCGATCAGCAAGCCGTCCATATGATGACTTTTGGGTTGATGCGCAGCTCGAGCATGTGATCGTGGCGTGACAGCGTGAGGGCCGCTCGCGTCCGGAAAGCAGACTAAATTGACTGAAGGTATTGTGCTCCGAATCGGCTAAATAGTGGGGCACGGATGCGCGAGCCCAGTTATATTGAGTTTCGGTTATGAGCGCGCTACATTGGGCGCGCGAATTTCGGCATCGCGCGATCGGTGGTCGTCACGCGCGGGCGTGGCTCATGTAATTTGTATGTAAGGATTGCTGATGATGCATCGCGTATCGCGCGACCACCGCGAAGGCTATGGTTGGCTCGGCGGTCGTGCGGGCCAGACGAGGCTTGGCTGGTCCGCGTTGGGGTTGGCTTGCGTGTTCGGCGCGCTGGCTTTCGTTTTCGCAGTGCCGTTCGATGCACGCCTATGTGCCGTGATGTCGAGCGCGTGCCTCAATCTCTTCATCGTCGCCTTCGGCACACGGCTGTCGGCGGCGCGCGCGCCAGCCGGCGAACCGGTCTCGAAGACTTCGCTGCGCCTCTTGCGCCTCGCGTTCCAGCGCAATTCGGAGGCCGCCGACATGCGCAGCCTGCTGCGGTCGCTGCCGTGGCAAGGGTGGATCGCGCCGCTCGGCGCGCTCTTTTCGCTTGCGTTCGCCATCTCTGCGTGGATGTCCCCCGCCTATGCGCCAACGGTTCCGCAACGTGAATCCGCGTCTTTTCTCGTAGCGGGAGCCGCTGCGCTCGTCATCGCTTTTGCTGCGCTCGTGGCGGAGCGCTTTCATGCGCAGCGCGCCGCGCAGTCACGCGAATCCGCCGCGCTCGCGGGGCCGTTGCGTCTGGTGCTCGTCGCTGCGTTGAGTATGGCGGCTTCAGTTGCGGCGCTGGCTTATGCGGGCGAGGCGCTTACATGGCTAGTGCGTATCGTCGCCCTGCTTTCCGGTGTGATTGCCGTCGAACTCGGCCTGCGTGCGCTGCTCGCTGCGCTGGCAAAGCCCGGCGATGACCGCTTCCTGCATAGCACTATCGCGGGCGTGCTGAGCGTGCAGGCACGTCCGGTCGCCGCACTGAATGCCCAGTTGCGTATGCGTTATGGCATCGATCTGCGGCAGAACTGGGCGCTCCAGAGTTTCGTTCGCCTCCTGCCAGGCGCGCTCGCGGCCATGGTGGTGGCGGGCTGGCTACTCGGCGGCGTGACGATCCTCGGCCCCGATCAGCGCGCTGTGTACGAGCGCTTCGGCGCACCTGTCGCCGTGTGGCAGCCGGGCCTGCATGTGGGCCTGCCCTGGCCCTTCGGTCGCGCGCGCGTGATCGACAACGGCGCGGTCCATCAACTGATCGTCTCGGGCAGCGCGAACGACAGCAGCCGCGCCGCGCCTGCCGTTTCCGCCGATGGCGACACACCCGCGCAATTGAATCGCCTGTGGGATGTGACGCATCCCTGGGAGACGACTCAGGTGATCGCGGGCACGAGCGGCGCCCAGCAGGCGTTCCAGATCGTGAGCGCGGACGTGCGGCTCGACTATCGCGTCGGGCTTACGGACGCGGCGGCGCGTGCCTCGCTGTATCGCGCTGTCGCTATGGACGACACGGTGCGCTCGATCGCGAACCGCGAGGTCGTGCGTTACCTCGCGTCGCGCACGCTGCCGTCGCTGCTCGACACGCCGCAAACGGCCATGGCCGGCGCGCTGCGCGGCGCCGTGCAGCGCGAATTGGACCGGCTCGCGAGCGGCATCGAGGTCGTGGCCGTGGTGATCGAGAGCGTGCATCCGCCTGCGGGCGCGGCCGCCGCGTATCACGGCGTGCAGGCCGCGCAAATTCGCGCGCAGGCCAGTGTGGTGCAGGCGCACGGCTTTGCGGCGACGGCGCTTGGGCAAGCGCAGCAGCAGGCGATCGAGACCGTCGCGCTGGGTAGCGCGAACGCGGCGGACACGCTTGCCGCCGCGCGCGCCCAGCAGATCGCCTTCGACGCCGATGTGATCGCGCAGCAGCTCGGCGGGCCGGCATTCGGCTTCGAGTATTACCTGCACAGCCTGCAAAAAGGGCTGAAAAACGCGAGCGTGACCGTGATCGACGACCGGCTAGCGAGCGGCAGCCGCGCGACGATCGACCTGCGCACGTTGAGCCCGGCCGCGGCGGCTGGCATGAAGAAGGCGTGGTGACCCGTTACCCCATAGACAGAGTAAGGTGATTCGACAGTGAGCCTTTTGCATACGCACGGCGATGCGCATTCTCATCATCATCATGACCACGGCGCAGGCAGCTCGGGTGGCGCAGGCGGCCTCGCGCCCGTGAATCCCCGGCGTTTTGCGTTGCGCGTGGCGTTCGCACTGTTCTGCGTGATCGTCGCGCTCATCGTGGCGAGCGTCGTGCAGGTGCGCGAGGGCGAGGCCACCGTGGTCACGCGCTTTGGCGACCCCGTGCGCGTGCTGCTGCGGCCCGGTCTCGCGTGGCGCCTGCCTGCGCCCATCGAGGCCGCGGTGCCGGTGGACCTGCGGCTGCACACGACGTCGAGCGGTTTGCAGGACGTCGGCACGCGCGATGGCTTGCGCATCATCGTGCAGGCCTATGTGGCCTGGCGCGTGCCCGCCAATGCGAACGACATTGGCCGCTTCGTGCGTGCCGTGCGCAACGAACCCGACGAAGCCGCGCGCCAGATTCGCTCGCTCGTCGGGTCGGCCTTGCAGACGACGTCTGCCGGCTTCGATCTTGCCTCGCTCGTGAACACCGATCCGTCGCAGGTCCGCATCGGCGCATTCGAAGAGGCGCTGCGCCGCCAGGTCGATGCGCAGGTGTACGCGGCCTATGGCGTGCACGTCGTGCAGGTGGGGCTCGAGCGTCTCACGCTGCCCGCCGTGACGCTGGCGGCAACGGTCGATCGCATGCGCGCCGAACGCGAGACCGTGGCCGCGCAGCGCACCGCCGAAGGCCTGCGCGAAGCGGCGCAGATCCGCTCCGACGCCGATCGCGACGCACGCGTGCTGATCGCCGACGCCAGCGTGAAAGCCGCCGATATCGAGGCGCAATCGCGCAAGGATGCGGCGGCGATCTACGGCAAGAGCTACGCCGCCGATCCGCAGCTCTATACGATGCTGCGCTCGCTCGACACGCTCGGCACCGTCGTCAACAGCAACACGAACCTGATCCTGCGCACCGATGCCGCGCCGTTCCGCGCACTGGTGCAGGGGCCGCCCGGGCTCGGAGCGGCCGCGGCGCCGTCTGGGCAGATCGTTGCGCCCGCAACCACTTCGCGCGCGCGCGGGCACACGCCATGAGCACGAGCGACAACTTCCCGGCGCTCGGGCCCGGCGCACAGGCGGTGCGTCTGTCGTTCTGGTTCGTGGCGGCGCTGGCCGTGCTGGCCGCGCTCGCGTGGGCCACGTCGAACGTGCGCCGCATTCCCGCCGACAGCAGCGCCGTCGTGATGCGCTTTGGCGCCTACGTGCGCAGCCAGGGCGCGGGACTGCTCGTCGCGTTACCGCGGCCGTTCGAAACGGTGCTGCTCGTGCCGGGCAGCGAGCGTGTGCTCGAGAAGCGCATCGTCTCGCTTACACGCGATCCGGGTGCGCCCGCGCAACTGAGCGATGCAAGCGACGCGCTCGCGGGGTCCGGCTACGTGCTCACGGGCGACAACGGCGTCGTGCAGGTGAGCGCGACGCTGTTCTACCGCGTGAGCGACCCTTACGCGTATGCGTTGCAGCTCGAGCATCTCGACGCCGCGCTCGAGCGCATCGTCTCGGCCGCGCTCGCGCAAACCGCCGCGCAACGCGACCTCGATTCGATCCTCGTCGCGCGCCCGGAGATGGTGGCCGCCGATCAGCAGATGGCCGCGCGCCGCGAGCAATTGCGCGGCGACCTCGCACGCGCGGTCCAGCGCCAGCTCGACGCGCTGACTGCCGCGCGTGCGGGGCTCGGCATCGAGGTCTCGCGCATGGATCTGCAAGCGTCGTTTCCAGCCTCGGCGGTCGATGCGTTCAATGCCGTGCTGACTTCGCTGCAGAACGCCGAGCGCGATGTCGCGCAGGCGCGCACGCTCGCGGAAAAAACGCGGCAGCACGCGCAGCAGAGCGCCGACCGCATCGTGCAGGACGCGCAAGCGAGCGCTGCGGAGCGCGTGGCGACGGCGCAGTCGGAAACCTCGACGATCGCGCAACTCGAAGCGGCGCTCGGCGCGAACCATGACCCGGGGCTGCTTGCGCGTGCGTATCGCGACCGCGTGCAGGCGGTGCTCGCGCACGCCGCGCGCGTGACGACGCTCGACCCCAACGACGCATCGAGCCTCGTGCTGCCGGGGCGCGCGCCATGACCACGCCATACGACACGCCGACGAGTCAGCGCGCACCCGGCGCCGCACAGGAAACCGGATCCGCGCACGCCCACGGCCACGCACGCGAGGTTCACGAAGCTCCCGCAGGGCCATCCGTCGCCACGCTCGTCATGTCGGACGCCGAGCGCCGCGCCATCACTCGCCACACGTCGCTCGCGCTGTTCGCGGGCGCATTGCTGCTGCTCTCGCTCGCGTGGCCGCATCTGGCGAGCGGCAGCGCCACGCTCGCGCAGGTGCTGGCTGCGGCGGCCTCGCTCGTGGTCGCGCCGCCCGTGTTCGCGGGCGCGTGGCGCAGCCTGAGGACGCCGAGTCTGCACGGCGTGACCGACCGCCTCATCGCGCTCGCCATGCTCGGCGCCTGGGCCGTGGGCGACATGACGACGGCCGCGCTTCTGCCCATCGTGATGACCTTCGGCCACGCGCTCGAAGAGCGCAGCGTGCTCGGCTCGCAGGAAGCGATCCGCGCGCTGGGCCGCCTCACTGCCGGCGACGTCCGGCGTGTGAGCGCCGCGGGCGCGATCGAGACTGTGCCCTATGACGCGCTTCGTCCCGGCGACGTCGTCGACGTGCTGCCCGGCTCGCGCGTGCCCGCGGACGGCATCGTGCGGCACGGCCGCTCGGCCATCGACAACGGGCCGATCACTGGCGAATCGTTGCCGCAGGACGCGGGCGAGGGCGCGCGCGTCTTCGGCGGCGCGATGAATCTGGACGGCCCGCTGCGCGTGGAGATCACGCACGTCGGCAAGGCCTCGACGCTGGGCAAGGTCGTCGAGTTGATGCAGCGTGCCGAAGCCGCGAAGCCGCCTATCACGCAGGCGCTCGAACGCTACATGGACGCCTACCTCGCGCTCGTGCTGCTGATCGCGGCGATCGTGTGGTTCGTGAGCGCGAATGCCTCGTCCATGCTCGCGGTGATCGTCGCCGCGTGCCCATGCGCGCTCGTGCTGGCAGCGCCTTCCACCGCGATCGCCGGCATCGCGGCGGGTGCGCGGCGCGGCATCTTGTTCAGGAATGCGGCCTTTATCGACGCGCTGGCCGAAATCGATACGCTCGTGATCGACAAGACGGGCACGCTCACGCACGGCGAATTGCGCGTGACGACGGTGATGTTGCAGCCGGGTGCGGACGAAGCCACCACACTGGCGCTGGCCGCGCATCTCGCCCAGGTCAGCGCGCATCCGGTGTGTCGCGCGCTGTTGCGCTACGGCGCGCCGGGCACGCCGCCAACCGAGCCGCCCCCGCACGCGCGCGAGATGCGCGGACTCGGCGTGCTCGCGACGATGCCGGAAGGTGAGGCGGTGCTGGGCCGCCATGATCTGCTCGAACAATACGTGAGCGCGCTGCCGCCCGCGCCCGCGCAGCTGGACGGCCCGTGCGCAGGCCTCGCGCTGAACGGCCGCCTGCTCGCATGGTTCGGTTTCGCCGACACGGTGCGCCCGGAAGCGCGCGAAGCGTTGGACGGAATGCGTGCGCTCGGCATCGAGCGTGCGACGCTGCTCACGGGCGACCGCGAGCGCGTGGCGCGCCGCGTGGCCGCCGAAGTGGGCATCGACACCGTGGTGGCGCATGCGCTGCCGCACGACAAGCTCGACTATGTGCTGGGCGAGATCGGCGCGGGGCGCCGCCCGATGGTGGTCGGCGACGGCCTGAACGACGTGCTCGCGATCAAGGCCGGCGCGACCAGCGTGGCGATGGGCGAGCGCGGCATCGATATCGCCGTGGCCGCCGCCGATATCGTGCTGCTCGCCGACGACCTGCGCCGCGTGCCGGACAGCGTGCGCCTCGGGCGGCGTTGCCGGCGCATCGCGACGGCGAATGCGGCGATCGGGCTGGCGTGGACGGTGGCCGTCATCACGCTCGCGGCGCTAGGCGTGTTGAGCGCCGTGGCGAGCGCGGTGCTGCACAACGTGGGCACGTTCGTCGTGATCGCGAACGCGGGGCGCCTCCTGCGCGACGAATGACGAACGCCGTTAGTGCGGCACCGCCGTCAACGTGCGCAACTGCTCCAGCAGCTTCACCGCCGGGCTCGGCAGAATGCCGTGGCGCCGGCGAAACGCGGTGAGCGTGCGCCGGCCCTCGACTCCCGGCATGTCGAGCGTATCGAACACACCCGCCTTGCTTTCCGTGAGGTACATCGTCGATGCCATCCAGCTCAGGAACCCCGAGCGCGCCACGAGGCTCTTGAGCGCCGTGATCGAGCGCGTTTGCACCACCACGTTCGGCAGGCCCAGCCCGTGCGCCGCGAAGACCTGCTCCATGTGCTCGAACGGCGCCGTGCCGCGCGGCGGAATCGCCCATTGCTCGTCCAGGGTGTCCGCGAGCGTGAGGTCGGGTTTCGCGCGCAACGGATGATCGTGCGCCGCCACCACATAGCTGGAATCCTCCCAGCGGCAATCGCCGATCGCTGCGATTTCGTCGGTATCGGGCACGGCCATGCTGAGCGCGAGATCGATCTCGCGTTTGACGAGCGCATCGGCGAGCCGGTCCCACACGCCTTCGAGAATCTCGACGCGCAGCCCGGGCCAGCGCCGCAGCACGCCGCTCACGGCGAGCGGTAGCACGAGGCTCGCAATGCTGCCCACCGCCCCCACGCGGATCGTGCCGCGCGCTAGGCCGCGCATGGCGTCGATTTCCTCGCGCGCCTGCTCCGCTTCGCGCTGCAGCAGGATGGCGTGCGGCAGGAGCGCTTCGCCCACGGCGGTGAGGTGCATGCCGCGCGAATGCCGCTCGAACAGCGGCGCGCCCACTTGCTCTTCGAGGCGGCGGATCGCGCGCGAGAGCGCGGGCTGGGTCACGTGCAGCGTTTCCGCCGCGCGCCCGAGACTGCCCGCCGAGACGATGGTCGCGAACGCCTGGAGTTGCTGGAGGTTGTAAGTCATGCCTAAAGGTAATGGCTTTTGGCGAAATCCGCAATTTTCGGTTACCCGTAGCGTCGCGATAATGATCCTCCATTGAACGACGCGCTTTTTTCGACAGGAGGCCTTGGATGACTGGCAGCGCGCCTCAGCAGAACCAGCAGAAGCGGGACACCACGGCACCCGGCGGCGCCGGCGGTGCCTATACCGTGCGCGACGCGGTCATCGACTTCGCCCGCCGCGTGGGCATGACCTCGGTCTTTGCCAACCCCGGCTCGACCGAGCTGCCCATGTTCCGCGACTTTCCCGCCGACTTCCGCTACGTGCTCGGTCTCCAGGAAGCGGTCGTGGTCGGCATGGCCGACGGCTATGCGCAGGCCACCGGCAATGCGGCGATCGTGAACCTGCACTCGGCGGCGGGCGTGGGCAACGCCATGGGCAACCTCTTCACGGCGTTTCGCAACCGCACGCCGCTCGTCGTCACGGCGGGCCAGCAGGCGCGTTCGATCCTGCCCTTCGACCCGTTTCTCGCGGCCACCCAGGCCACCGAACTGCCCAAGCCCTATGTGAAGTGGAGCATCGAGCCGGCGCGCGCGCAGGACGTGCCGCTCGCCGTCGCGCGCGCTTACGCGATCGCCATGCAGGAGCCGCGCGGCCCGGTGTTCGTGTCGATTCCCGTGGACGACTGGGACCAGTCGGCCGAACGCGTGCCCGATCGCGCGCTCGCGCACACCACGCGCCCCGAGCCCGCGATGCTGGCGAACATCGGCGCGGCTCTCGACGCGTGTGCGCGCCCCGTCTTCGTGGTGGGCGGCGCGGTGGATCGCGCGGGCGCGGCCGACGACGTGGTCCGGCTCGCGGAGCGCCATCGTGCGCGCGTGTTCGTCGCCCCCATGACGGGCCGTTGCAGCTTTCCGGAAAAGCATCCGCTGTTCGCGGGCTTTCTGCCGGCCATGCGCGAGCGCATCGTCGAGTTGCTCGGCGGGCACGATCTCGTGTTCGCGATCGGCGCGCCGGCTTTCACCTATCACGTGGAGGGCCACGGGCCGCACGTGCCGCCGGGCGCCGCGCTGTACCAGTTGATCGACGATCCGAACACCGCCGCGTGGACGCCCGAGGGCATGGCCGCCGTGGGCAATGTGAGGCTGGGCGTGCTGGATCTGCTGGAGCGGCCCGCGCCGGCCGTCGAGCGTGCGATGCCCGCGCGGCGCGCCGTGCCGCCGCGCGCCATGCCGCCGGCTGTGCCGGGCGAGCGCATGTCGGTCGCCTACGCGCTGCAAACGCTCGCCGAAGTGCGCGACGCGGGCACGACCGTCGTCGAGGAAGCGCCCAGCTCGCGCCCGGTGATGCAAGCGTACCTGCCCTACGAGCGCCCCGGCACCTTCCTCACGATGGACAGCGGCGGCCTGGGCTACGGCATGCCCGCCGCCGTGGGCGTGGCGCTCGCGAAGCCCGGCGAACGCGTAATCGCGCTGATCGGCGACGGCTCCAGCATGTACTCGATCCAGGCGATCTGGAGCGCGGTGCAGCTCGATCTGCCGATTACCTTCGTCATCCTGAACAACACGCGCTACGCAGCGCTACAGGACTTCGCGCCGGTGTTCGGCTTCGCGCCGACCGACCCGGTGCAGGGCACCGACCTGCCGGGGCTCGATTTCGTCACGCTGGCCGCGGGTATGGGCTGCCCCGGCGTGCGTGTGAGCGAGGCGGGGCCGTTGCGCGATACGCTTGGCCGCGCGCTGGCCGGGCAGGGCCCGAAGCTGGTCGAGCTGCTCGTCGCCTGAACGGTGCGTGCGCAACCTGTCGAATTCACGTAAAGCGAGGAAAAAGGACATGCAAACCGTAACGATGCTGATCGACGGCGAAGCGGTGCAGGCACGCAACGGGGCGACGTTCGAGCGCCGCAATCCGCTCGACGGCACGGTGGCGAGCTGCGCGCCCGCGGGCACGGTGGAAGACGCAGTCGCGGCGGTCGATGCGGCGGCGGCCGCCTTCCCGGTATGGTCGGCCATGGGCCCGAGCGAACGCCGCGCGCTGCTCACGAAGGCCGCGCACGCGCTCGAAGCCAAAGCCGAAGCGTTCGCCGCCGCGATGGCCGCGGAAACCGGCGCATCGGGTATCTGGGCGGGCTTCAATGTGCATCTCGCGGCAGCCGGCCTGATCGAGGCCGCCGCGCTCACCACGCAGATCGGCGGCGAGCTGATTCCCTCCGACGTGCCCGGCAGCCTCGCCATCGGCGTGCGCCAGCCGGCGGGCGTCGTGCTCGGCCTCGCGCCCTGGAATGCCCCCGTGATCCTCGCGGTGCGCGCTATCGCGTTGCCGCTCGCGTGCGGCAATACCGTCGTGCTCAAGGGCTCGGAGATCTGCCCGGCCACGCACGGTCTCATCATCGCGGCGATGCAGGAGGCGGGCCTGCCGCGCGGCACCGTCAACTTCGTGACGAACGCGCCCGCCGACGCGGCGCGCGTGGTCGAAGCCATGATCGCGCACCCGAAAGTGCGCCGCGTGAACTTCACGGGCTCCACGCGCGTGGGCCGCATCATCGCCGAAACCTGCGCGCGGTACCTGAAGCCTTCCGTGCTCGAGTTGGGCGGCAAGGCGCCGCTCGTCGTGCTCGACGATGCCGATATCGAAGCGGCGGCGCACGCGGCCGCGTTTGGCGCGTTCGCCAATTCCGGGCAGATCTGCATGTCGACGGAGCGCATCATCGTCGATGAAAGCATTGCCGACGCCTTCGTCGCGCGTCTGGGCGAGCGCGCCCGCGCGCTGCCGCTCGGCGATCCGCGCAAGGGCCCGGTCGTACTCGGCTCGGTGGTGGACATGAGCACCGTGGAGCGCTGCAACGCGCTGATCGACGACGCGCTCGCCAAGGGCGCGACGCTCGTATGCGGCGGCAAGGCCGAAACCACGCTGATGCCCGCCACGCTGCTCGACCATGTCACGCCCGGGATGCGCGTCTATCACGACGAATCGTTCGGTCCCGTAAAAGGCATCGTGCGTGTGCGTGGCGAGGACGCCGCGATTGCCTGCGCGAACGACAACGCGTACGGGCTTTCGTCGGCGGTATTCAGCCGCGATACGGCGCGCGCGTGGCGCGTCGCACAGCGCATCGAGTCGGGCATCTGCCACATCAACGGGCCGACCGTGCACGACGAAGCGCAGATGCCGTTCGGCGGCGTGAAGGAGAGCGGCTTTGGGCGCTTCGGCGGCAAGGCGGGCATTGCCGAATTCACCGAACTGCGCTGGATCACGATGCAGACCGCGCCGCGCCACTATCCGTTCTAAGGGCGCGCCATGCATATCGCCATACTCGGCGCGGGCGCAATGGGCTCGCTGTTCGGCGGCCTGCTCGCCGTTGCGGGCCATCGCGTCACGCTCCTCGACGTCGACGACGCTCACTTGAACGCGATCAACGAAGCCGGTCTGCGGCTCACGACCGATGCGGGCGAGCGCGTCGTCGCGAATCTCGAGGCGTTGCGCCCGGAGGCGGCGACCACGCCGGCCGATCTGTTGATCGTCTTCACCAAGACGCTGCACACGCAGGCGGCGCTCGGCGCGGCGCACGCCGTGCTCGGGCCGCAAACTGCGCTGCTGTCGCTGCAGAACGGCCTCGGCAACGCCGAGCGTCTCGCACAGTTCGCGGACCCGGCTCGCGTGATGATAGGCGTGACGACCTGGCCGGCCGACAAGAACGGCCCTGGCCGCGTGAGTTCGCACGGCCAGGGCGTGATCCGCCTGATGAGCGCGGACGGCGCGCATTCGCCGATGCTTTCCCGCACGGTCCAAGCGCTCAACGACGCCGGACTCGCCTGCAGCGCGGACGCCGATGTCTGGGCCGCGATCTGGGAAAAAGTCGCGTTCAACTCGGCGCTCAACAGCCTGTGCGCGGTGACGGGCTGCACTGTCGGCGAGCTCACGAACGTGCCGGACGGCGAAGCGCTCGCGCTCAAGATCGTCGCAGAAGTCGCGGCGGTGGCGCATGCGCACGGCGTGGCCGTGAACGAGGCGCATGTGGCCGACAACGTGCGGCACGCGCTCGCGCATCACCGCGCGCATCGGCCTTCGATGCTCCAGGACGTGATCGCCGGGCGCAAGACCGAGATCGAGGCCATCAACGGCGCGGTCGTCGAGGCGGCGGGCATGCGTGCGATCGCCGTGCCATATACGACAGCGCTGCTGCATCTCGTGCGCCTCGTCGATGCAAAGGATTCCATATGAAATAGCAGTCAACGTCGCACCACCATGACAAACGAATGACTGCGCGTCCACAGCACAGCAAAGGAGACAATTCATGACTTATGCCACGCCCGCCCCCGCCTCGGGAGCGACCCCGCGCGAGAGCGACGTCATCGCCGGCGGCACGGTCGATATCGGCCGCACGCTCGACGAAGGCGCGTATTCCACGCTGCAGAAGTTCGCCGTGGTGCTGGCGGCCTTGTCGATCGTCGTCGACGGCTTCGACAGCCAGTTGATCGGCTTCGCGATTCCGGTGCTGATCAAGGAGTGGGGCATCACGCGCAATGCGTTCGCGCCCGTGGTGGCGGCGGGGCTGATCGGCATGGGCTTCGGCAGCGCATTCGCCGGCCTGTTCGCGGATCGCTTCGGACGCCGCTGGGCCGTGGTGGGCAGCGTACTCGTGTTCGGCACGGCGACCTGCGCAATCGGCCTCGCGCCGAACGTGGCGGCCATCGCCGCGCTGCGCTTCATAGCAGGCTTTGGCATTGGCGGCGCGCTGCCGAGTTCGACGACGATGACAGCCGAATTCACGCCCGCGCGCTTTCGCACCTTCGCGGTGACGGCAACCATCGTGTGCGTGCCGCTCGGCGGCATGCTGGCGGGCATTTTCGCGGCGCAAGTGCTGCCGGTGTACGGCTGGCGCGGGCTCTTTTTCGCTGGCGGTGTGCTGCCCCTCGTGCTCGCGCTCGTGCTGCTCGTGGCGCTGCCCGAGTCTCCCCGCTTTCTCGCACGCCGGCCGAAGCGCTGGCCCGAACTCGTGCGCCTGCTCGGCCGCATGGGGCGCGAGGTTGCGCCGGACGCGGTGTTCACCGACGTGCGCGAGCAAAGCGCCGAAAAGCACGTGGGCTTCACGGCGCTCTTTCGCGACGGCCGCGCACGCGACACCGTGGCGATCTGGTGGGCGTTCTTCATGTGCCTGCTCGCCGTGTACAGCGCATTCAGCTGGCTGCCCGCCATGCTGACGAGCGAAGGTCTGAGCGTCTCGCTCGCCGGCTACGGGCTGAGCGCGTACAACCTGGGCGGCGTGATCGGCGCGTTGCTGTGCGCGCTCGCCATTGCGCACTTCGGCTCGCGCGGGCCGCTCCTGTTGTGCTGCGCAGGCGGCGCGGCGAGCGCCTGGGTGATGCTCGGCGTGGGTGCGACCCAGCACACGGGCTTGCTCATTGCGGGTCTCGGCCTGCACGGCCTCTTCGTCAACGCGGTGCAATCGACCATGTACGCGCTGTGCGCCTACGTCTACCCAACGGGCGTGCGCGCGACGGGCACGGCCTCGGCGCTGGCATTCGGCCGCGTGGGCGCGATCCTGAGCGCGTTTGCCGGCGCGGTGGTGATTACCGCAGGCGGCGCGGCAGGCTATCTGACGATGCTCGGCGCAGCCATGGCGCTGGTGCTGATCGCGCTGGCCGTGGTGGGCCGTCATATCCCGAAGCGCGCGGGACAGCAGCGGATTTGATCCGTTCCTGAGACTGGACGATGGCGCGGGCCTGCGCCATCGCGTTCGGTCGGTCAGTGCATTCAATCAAGAGTACTAAAAAAACGACGCACGACAAGGCGGCGCGGCTGCGTGTCGCCCTCTCACGCGTCGAATCGAAAACAACGTCCGGCTGGCGGCAAGTCCGCGAGACCGGAACACCAGGAGAACACGGAGATCATGAAACTTCGGATCGCAGCAGGGCTGGTCTGCGCTGGCCTCAGCGCGTCGGCGTTCGCGCAGGGCAGCGTTACGCTTTACGGCATCGTCGATACCGGCATCGAATATGTTTCACACGCGAACGCGGCGGGCGACAGCGTGGTGCGCATGCCCGGCATTACCGGCGAAATGCCCTCGCGCTGGGGCGTGCGCGGCAGCGAGGGGCTGGGCGGAGGGTGGTCCACGATTTTCGCGTTGGAGAGCGGCTTCAACATGCGCGGCGGCACGTTGAATCAGGGCGGCCGGCTGTTCGGGCGCCAGGCGTGGGTGGGCATGAGCAGCCCCTATGGCAGCCTGACGTTCGGGCGTCAGTACACCATGACGTTCTGGGCGATCGCCGACGCCGATCTGCTCGGACCGGACATCTACGGCGGCACCGCTTCGTTCGACCAGTACCTGCCGAGTTCGCGCAGCGACAACACGATCGTCTACAAGGGCAGCTACGGCGGCTTCACGCTCGGCGCGACGTGGTCATTCGGGCGCGATTCGGCCGGCACCGGCAATTCGCCGGGCCAGGGCACCTGCGCGGGGCCCGTGCCGGGCAGCTCGCAGTCTTGCCGCGAATGGTCGGCGATGCTGCGCTACGACCGCAATGGCTACGGCGTCGCCGCTGCCTATGACGAACAACGCGGCGGCCCAGGCGCGGCGGCGAACCTCTACGACGGCACGCCGACCTTCGCGCTGACGAACCCGGGCGACACCGACGTGCGCATCCAGCTCAACGGCTACGGCCATGTCGGCGCGCTGCGCATCGGCGGCGGCTGGCTGGGCAGGCGCGTCGACACGGTGTCGGCTGAAACGCCCAACGTGCATTCGGACCAGTTCTATCTCACGGCGCAGTATCCGGTGACGGCGGCCTTTATCGTCGACGGCGGCGTGTACCGCATCGTCAATAGCGACCACGACACGCGCGGCACGATTGCGGCGCTGCGCACCACGTATCAGCTGTCCAAGCGATCAGCCGTTTATCTGCAGGGCGCGTATTTGTGGAACAGCGCGAAGGCGGCCTACACGGTGAGCCAGGGTGGCGGCGGCACGACGCCCGCACCGGGAGCGGGGCAACTGGGGATCATGGCGGGTATCCGGCATAGCTTCTAGGAATGCGGCTGCCGGTGGCGTGCAAACCCTCGCGTTGCACGCGGCCCTCGCCTGAACGAGGCGAGGGCCGCGTGGGCGATCAGAGACCGCTTACCGTCTTGACCGTCACCCACTGGCCGTTCTTCACCTGATAGACCGTGGACGAACCGTTCTTGAGCGAGCCATTAGCGTTGTACGCGATATGGCCGGTAATGCCGTCGAAGGCGATGCTTTGCATCTTCGCGCGATAGTCGTCGGGCTTGGTCGAATTGGCGGCCTGCATCGCCTTGATGGCGGCCCACGCCGCGTCGTAGCCGAACGGCGCGTAAGAGAGCACGTCGACGCCATACTTCTGCTTGAAGCGATCGGCGAACTTCGCGCCGACCGGCGTGCTGTCGAGCGGCCGGCCGTACTCCCACGCCATGGCGCCTTCGGACACGTCGCCCGCGAGCTTGACGAAGTCCACATCCTTCACGCCGCCGCCGCCCACGTACTGCGCCTTGATGCCGAGCTGGGCCATCTGCTTCATGATGCCGGCCGCCTGCGGGTTGAGGGCGCCCACGAAAATCAGATCGGGGTTCTTGCTCTTGATGTTCGTGAGCTGCGTCTTGAAGTCCGTCGCCTGGTTCGTCGTGTACTCGCGGTCGACGATCTCGCCACCGTGCGCCTTGACGGCCTTCACGAATTCGTCGGCTTCGCCCTGGCCGAACGCCGTGCGGTCGTCGATGACGGCGATGCGCTTGGCCTTCGTCGTCGTGACTGCGTAGGCGCCCGCGGTGCCCGCGTTTTGCGCGTCGCTCGAGATCACCATGAAGATGTTCTTGAAGCCGCGGCCGCTGATGACCGGGTTCGTCGCGGCCGGATCGATGTCGGGCAGGCCCGCCTTTTCGTACAGCTCGGAAGCGGGAATGGTCGTGCCCGAGTTGAAGTGGCCGACGACGACCGAAACGCCTTCGTCGACGAGCTTTTGCGCGACCTGCACGCCCACGCGCGGGTCGGCCTGATCGTCTTCGGCAACGAGTTCGAACGAGACGGGCTGGCCATTGATCTTGACGCCTTGCGCCTTGGCGTCGTCGAGGGCCATCTTGACGCCGTTTTCCAGGTCTTTGCCGTAATTCGCGTTCGGTCCGGTGAGCGGCGCGGCAAAACCGATTTTAACGACGGTATCCGCGCGCGAGGCGAGCGGTGCAACAGCGAGAAGTGCTCCAGCGGCAACTGCGATAGGGGTAAGAGTCTTCGCAAAACGCATGTTGTTTCCTTTGTCGGCAAGCATGGGTCTACTGCTGTGGCGTGCATACCGGCCAGGCTTCCCCGCTTCGCGCGGTTAGCGGCCGGCTCACGACTCTCTTGTTCGCGTCGACTGCGGGTTGGGCTCCTCCAGAATAGGCGTGGAATCGATCGAACCGCCCCGCACGCAAGACGCCGGGGCGAGACGCTGAGAGCGACTATAGGAAGCCAATATCGCTTCGTCTTGACCGTTCACGACGGCTTCCATGCGCATTTCTGCATAGCCGGCCGAATCGGGGCAATCAGGGCAAGTACGCCCTGCCGGGGCGAAATAAGGCGTAATAGAAATGTAATCGACATCCGCGCGGGGTCCGGTAAAGTCCCGCCATCACGCGCAATGCAGCACAACAATGACATCACGCCTGTCACGACGAGAATTCATCAAACTGACGATCGCGGTCGGCACGACCGTTGCGACCATTGAAACGAGCCCCGCGGCCTTCGCGAACGCCGCGCCTTGCCGGCTCACGCCCGAGCAGGAAGTCGGCCCTTACTGGATCGACGGCGATCTCGTGCGCAGCAACGTCCGGGAGGGCAGACCGGGCGTGCCGTTGACGCTCGACATCGTGCTTACCGACGCGAGAACGTGCGCACCGCTCGTTGGCGCGGCAGTCGACATATGGCAATGCGATGCGATGGGCGTCTACTCTGGCTACAGGAAGATGGAACTTCCGCCCCCACCCGATTTCGATCCGAAGGCGCCTGGCCGCCCGCCCGCGGGACGGCCCCCTGGTCCGCCGCCCATGACGCCGCCCACGCTGCGGCCTACCGACCACGAGACCTTCCTGCGCGGCATTCAGCACACCGATCGCGCGGGCATCGTCACGTTCGAAACCATCGTGCCGGGCAACTATCCCGGGCGCACCAACCACATTCATTTCAAGGTCCGCACGGCAAGCGCGTCGCAACCGCAGCGCACGCATGTTTCGCATGTCGGCCAGGTCTTCTTGCCGGAATCGCTGATGGTGACGCTGATGCAACTCGATCCGTATCGCGGCCACGCGATCCAGCGCACCACGCAGAGCGAAGACCCGATATTCGTCGATCAGTCCGGCTCGACGATGGTCGCAAGCGCGAGCCCCATTGCCGTTGATGGCCGCGTCACCGGGTTGCGTGCACGCGTGAGCGCGGTGGTCGATCCCGATGCGCAGCCGCAGCCGCTCGAACCGCTTCCGGGGCCTCCCGCACGCTGATCCCGGCCGCGCCGGGCGCGGGGCGGCAATGCAGGCCCAGGCGCGCTGATAGACTTCTTGCATGCAACATGGGAGAAGCGTTCGTGGGCGCGTTCGAGCGTGTCTTGATGCGAGCGTTCGGTCGACCCGAAGGCATCCTCGGCCGGCTCGGCGGCATGCTCATGGCAAAGATGAACCAGCCGTGCGCGGCATGGGCTATCGGCCTCCTCGAGATTCGCGAACACGACCGGGTGCTTGAAATCGGGTTCGGGCCTGGCGCGGGTATTCAGCTTCTCGCCGCAGCGGCACCCTCCGGGCACATTGACGGCATCGATCCATCACAGGAAATGCTGGCGCAAGCCACAGCGCGGAATGCCGCTGCAATCGCCCGCGGCCGGGTCGGTCTGCGAATCGGCTCAGTGGAGCGGTTGCCATGCGAAGCCAGCACCTTCGCGCCCGGTTTCACTGCGTATTCGGGACAAAAGCCCGGCGGGTTGATCGAACGACTAACAGCCGCCGGCTTTGTCGAAGCGAAGCTTGTCGAAACCGAGAAGGCTTTTTGCGTGCTCGCTGTCGAACCATGAGCGAACAGGCAGGTAACGGCCATTCAGCAGGATCGCAGAACAAGCGTGTGCCTATTTCTTTCGCCTGCTCTTTTCGGGGTCCTGAAGGGTGCGAAGCGCATAGCACGACGCTCCATGCCGGCTCAGGAAGAGCCGGCATACACGCCATCGCGCGACCTCGTCAGACGAAAAAGCTTACGACCCGCCAAAGAACACCGGCTTCATCCCGGTCGGGCTGGCCGGATGGCCCATCTGCGACGAGCCGTTCATGGCAGGGCCGTAGCCGCTGCCCTGGCCGGCGGCACTAGCGTCGGCGGCCGGCATGCTGGAGGGAAAGTCGACGGTGTTCGCATTGGCCGGATTGAAGCCGGCTTGCTGAAGCTGTGCGATCTCGGCCTGTACTTGTGCGCGCGTCAGACCTCCATCCGACTGCGCCAACGAAGCAATTGGCACAGCCATGACGGCGACCGCGCAAACTGCGTGGACTAGCGTCTTCATAATGGTCCACCTCCGGGTTGGTGACACCGGCTCACACGTGCTGCAAACGGCCCGTTCATCCGAACCCTGGTTCGACCCCTTGCCAGACTTTGCAGCGCTCATACGTTATCGTTGTCCTCTGTTCCGATCGTATGCGCGGGTGATCGTTTTGGCCTCCACCATTTGATGGAGGCTCTCGAAATGGCGCGGCGGATCGTGTGGCCACGCGCGTCGAAGCAGGGATCGGCATTTCGATCCTTTCCCGAGATTGCCTGGATTGTTCGGGGGCGGATGGTCTAACGGCTGTTCCGCAAGGTCAGCTGATTCGTCACCGACCTGACTCCGCGCACCGATCTTGCCGTGTTGCCGGCGAGCGCGATCTGCCTGGGCTCAGGCACCCATCCCGTGAGCGTCACGACGCCGAGGCGCGCCCTGACGCGAATCCCTGAAGCATCCAGGTTCGGCGTCCGCCCAAGGGCGTTGCGGACGTCACGAGTCACGGCACTGTCCGGCCTGTTCTGAAGCCGCGACGTCGAGTACGCCGCCCGATGCGCTGCCGCGCCAGCACCCGTGTTCTCACCTGTCTGCGCGCCAGCGTGGATCGAGCCACAACTCATGGAGACCACAACCAGGATCGCGCAGATTTTGACGCTCACACCGCTCACTTTCATGCTCCCTTTCAGGCCAGCCCTTCGATTTCCCGCTATCTAGCCGCTCCATCACGGTAGAACGCGTCACTGGCGTCCACCATTTGCGAGAGTCCGGGCTGTTCGAGTGGATAATGCCCGGCGCTTTCGAGCATGACAACCTTCACCGGCACCCTCTGGATCCTCTCGAGGAACGGTTCGCTCGAGTGCAAGGGCGTCCAGCGGTCTGCTGCGCGCAATGCCACGCCAGGCAAGGGGCGCAGCAAGGTAGGGCCGCATCGCTTCGCCTGCAAAGCGGGCCGCCTCGTGAAACAGTTACAAGATAAGTATTGACGCTGGTCCATCCGGCAGGGTAATGTTCGCATCGAAGTTCAAGAAGTTCGATTGCTGTTCATCAATTGCTCGCGCTCCCGCGGTATTCGTTGTCCTCTCCCTCCTTGAAGCTTCACGCGCTCTTCAATAGAGCAATTTTTCGCATTTTTTTCTCAAGGATTCTTCATGGATACCGGCACCGTTAAGTGGTTCAACGACAGCAAAGGCTTTGGCTTCATCACCCCGGACAAGGGCGGTGACGACCTGTTCGCTCACTTCTCCGAAATCAAGAGCGAAGGCTTCAAGACGCTGGCTGAGAATCAGAAGGTGAGCTTCGAAACGAAGCAAGGCCCGAAGGGTCTGCAAGCGGCTAACATCAAGCCGCTGTAAAGTTGAAGGGCCCGGCCTCCTCAGACGGACGCCGGGTTGCAGCGACACCCTCGCGGAGCTTTGCCTCCCTCTGTTGGCGCGATCACTCCTGATTGGCATCTGTTTATTCAGCAGCTTGCCGGCGCCATACGCCTCGTTGCGCCTCATTCTCCCCTCAGGCTTTAACGCCCTTTTTTCGCTTTTCGACGGCTGAAGAATTCGGCTCGAATGGCTTTGAATCGGCGCGCCCGTGCGCGATTCGCACGGCATATGCGCGCTCAAATATCATTAAAATTAAAATGCAGAACAAGCAAATTCAACATTACAACGGCTATGCCGTCCAATCCTCGGCGCATCGCTTGCCCGATGGTAGCTTTTCATCCAACCTGTTGCTCGAACTCATCGACGGCGAGCGAGCCGAAGGCCGCTACTCGTTCTATTCGCTCGATTACTTCAAGAGTGAAGAGCAAGCGTTGCAGCACTCGACCCAGTGGGCACGCAACTGGGTCGACACGCGCGGCTAAAGACGACGCCAAAGTGCGAAACACTCAACGCACCTGAAGCGCCAGGGCGGGTGCAGCAAAGCGCGCCCAATCATCACGCGGGACCCCGAACTGCGCGTCGTCGGCATGCGTCGCTGACAACACCCATTCCTTGTGGCCCCGCCGAGAGTGGCGGGATAAATAGCGGCCTTCGGTTACAATACAGGACTAGTTCGCTTCGCACAGCACCGACAAGACGCGTGTGGGTGAGTCGCGAGTCCTCCTTTGATTGATAGTTCAGCGATAACTGTGCTCGCTGGACTATACGCCCCGACGCGTATCGGTCCGGTATTGCGAGCCGCCGCGTTTTACCCATCCCCTCGCGTATCTCAGTCGCCGCCCGGACAGAGCGGTGACCATGACTTCCGGGACGCAAGGGCAGCCCGGCAATTTCATGCTCCCCATTGCCGCGCGAGCGCTTGTCGATCAACGCTCGCGACGTCTTCGCAATGCGGCGTCCGAACCCATGTCCCGCCAAATGATCAGGAATCTTGAATGGCCAAAGAAGAACTGCTGGAACTCGACGGTATCGTTGACGAAGTGCTGCCAGACAGCCGTTACCGCGTCACGCTCGACAATGGCGTGGTTGTAGGTGCGTACGCATCCGGTCGAATTCGCAAGAATCACATTCGCATCCTTGCGGGCGACCGGGTAACGCTGGAACTCTCGGTGTACGACCTGACGAAAGGACGAATCAATTTCCGGCATAAGGATGAGCGAAGCGGCGCCGCAACGCCAAGAACCCCATTTCGCCGTCGTTGACGGAGCGCGCGACCGTCGGCTGTGACCCTTACCTGTGCCACGACGCAGCGTGCACATCCATATCACGATTCGCCATGGCTGGTGGATCTCAACCAAGGAAAATAGTGACTACCGTAATTCTGAAACCCGACGAGCCCATGGAAGTTGCGTTGCGCCGTTTCCGTCGCTCGATCGAGCGCACCGGCCTGATTCCGGAGCTTCGTGCCCGGACAGCCTATGAAAAACCTACCGCGGTACGCAAGCGCAAAAAGGCCGCTGCTGTGGCACGCCTGCGCAAGCAGATCAAACGGTCGTTGCCGCCGAAGAAGCGGTACTGACCGCACCGGCATCTACCTGTGCCGACTGCCCCGATCCCATGGTGGCACTCCGCTGAACGCATCGACGAGGAAATCGATCATGACGCGCACCCTGGCGCTCAGCTGTCGACGGCTCGGGTACATGGCGAGTATGTCGATCTCGGCCAGCCGATAATCCGGCAACACGTGAACGAGTTTACCGGCACGTAGATCGTCGCCGGTCAGGAATGTTGGTTGCCAGATCACGCCTTGGCCAGCGAGCGCTGCCGAGCGTGCCATGTCGCCGTTATTGGTATGCATGTGGCAGTCGACCCTCACAGCGTGGGTCTTGCCGCCACGGTCGATGAGTTGCCACTCATCGCCGGTGGCCGCATAGGTGTACCCGATGCAGCGGTGCTGCATCAGGTCCGCCGGCATGGCCGGTTGTCCGAAGTGGGCCAGATACGCCGGCGACGCGCACAGGATGTTTTGCGATGTCGCCAGCTTGCGGGCTGCGTGGCTAGTGGAGCCGGCGCGAGGCGGCGCGACGAATGCCTTCAGACCTGGTGGAGACGCTCAAAGCGATTGGCATGTATCGCATGTTCGTACCCAGGAGTCACGGCGGAATGGAACTGGATCTTCCGCAGGGGCTCAGGGTGATCGTCGAACTCGCTAGGATCGATGGGTCGTTGGGTTGGACCGCGATGATTGCCAGTGCAAGCGCGCTGATTGCCTCCCTGCTGAACATTCGGACCTATGATCAGGTGTACGAATCAGTTCCGGACGTCATACTCGCCGGGTCATCCCAGCCCGGGGGCACCGCACAGCCGGTGCCGGGTGGCTGGCGCGTGAGCGGGCGCTGGCCGTTCGCGAGCGGTTGTCAGCAGACCGAATGGATGGTGGGTTTCGGCACGATGAAGAAAGACGGAAAGCCGCTTCCCGGTCACGCTGGCGAAGACGGGCCGCCGCTGGTGCGCGGCTTCATTCTCCCGGCGTCCGAATGGCAGATCGAGGATACGTGGCACGTGGCAGGGCTCAAGGGTTGCGGCAGCCATCACATCGCGATCGCCGACAGGATCGTGCCGGAAAGCAACTTCTTCGATACCGAGAGCCGCGCGGTCCGAACATCAGCAGCGTGGGCGAGTCATCTCCCTGAATGCCTCATGAGAGCCTCCGGAGGGATCTGGCCCGATTCGTGAATATCGAAATCGCTGGCACGCAATGATGCGTGGTCAGGCAAGCACAACTTCCGCAAGGAACGTTGCGAAGTAGTCGTCGTCCAGCCATCCTGAAACATGCTTTGACGCTTCGATGCGCTGGATTTCGCTCTGTCCTTTATCCGTCAGGACGGCAATCTGTAAGGTGGGGAGGTACTTCGTACTGGGGGGAGGTTTCTGGTCTACGGTCTGGATCAAACCCTGTGCGCGAAGCAACGTGAAGATTGCCGGTCGCTTGTGCCACGGTATTTGTCGATGCAAAGCAAGTCGAAGAGCTTCTAGTACAGCGCCATTATTGAATTCCATGAGGATCCTTCTGGTGTTCGACTGAAACGTCCTGCTGGCTCTGGGTACCTACAGTAGCACATGAATGGGTTCTGTACGATGACACATAAAAACGAAACCTGTCATGTTCAGCGATGATGCCGGCGCGGCGCGCGGCGCCGCTACGTTATTCAGCGGCGTTCAGCATCGATCTTCCTGACCATCGAACCTGCATGGTAACCGCTAAAATTACAGTTTTAGCCCGGAATACGCCGATGTCTTTTGCCTCGCTTGGCCTGATCGAACCCTTGCAGCGTAATGTGCAAGACCTCAATTACCAGACGCCGACGCCGGTGCAGGCCAAGGCGATTCCTGCCGTGCTCAGCGGCAAGGACGTCATGGCTGGGGCACAGACCGGTACCGGCAAAACGGCGGGTTTTGCGCTGCCCCTGTTGCAGCGGCTGGTGCAACACGGCCCGGCGGTGTCCAGCAACCGCGCGCGCGTTCTGGTGCTGGTGCCCACGCGTGAACTGGCCGAGCAAGTGCTGCAAAGCTTTATCGCTTACGGCAAAGGCCTCGACTTGCGATTTTTGGCCGCCTATGGCGGTGTGAGTATCAACCCGCAGATGATGAAGTTGCGCAAAGGCGTGGATGTGCTCGTTGCCACGCCGGGCCGTTTGCTCGATCTCAACCGCCAGAACGCCGTGCAGTTTGATCAGGTACAAACGCTGGTGCTGGATGAAGCCGACCGCATGCTGGATCTGGGCTTTGCGCGCGAACTCAACGCCGTCTTTGCTGCCTTGCCGGCTCAGCGGCAGACCCTGCTGTTCTCCGCGACGTTTACCGACGATATCCGCGCCATGGCGGCGGGCATTCTGCGCAGCCCGGTCAATATCAGCGTGAGCCCGCCCAATGCCACGGCCAGCAAGATCAAGCAGTGGGTGGTTCCGGTGGATAAAAGGAACAAGCCTGAGCTCTTCATGCACCTCGTGGCCGAGAACAACTGGGAGCACGCGCTGGTGTTCGTCAAAACCCGCAGTGGCGTGGATTATCTGGCGGCCATGCTGGATGAAGCGGGCTATGCGGTCGACACCATCCACGGCGACAAACCGCAACCGGCGCGACTGCGTGCGCTGGAGCGCTTCAAAACGGGCGAAGTCAATATGCTGGTGGCCACCGATGTGGCTGCGCGCGGGCTGGATATCGACGATCTGCCGTTGGTGATCAACGTCGATCTGCCGATCGTGGCGCAAGACTATGTGCACCGTATTGGCCGTACCGGCCGCGCGGGCGCCAGCGGCGTGGCGGTGTCGCTCGTGTGCGCCGATGAAGCGCCGCAACTGGCCGCGATTGAAGCGCTGATCCGGCAAACGCTGCCCCGCGAAGAAGAACCGGGCTTCGAAGCCGAACACCGCGTGCCGCAAACCAGCGCGACGGGTGAACTCATCAAGAAACCCAAAAAGCCCAAGAAGCCCAAAGTGTCCCATGCAGTGCCGGGCGTCATGCAGGTCGCCAGCAAAAAACCGCGCACGCAGAGCGGCGAAACCAAGGGCAAGCCTGCCACGCAGCGCACTGTGGCCGCGGGTAAGGGCACAAGTTTCACGAGCGGTAGCCCATTCAGCGTGCAAAAGCCACGCAGCAAGCCAGCTGCGGATTCGCGCAAGCCGGCTGGCAAACCCGCTGGCGGCCGCGGCAAACGCCAACCCTGATCCTTGGGATGCGCAACGCCAGTCCTGGAACAGGCTGGCCACCAGCGCACTTTGGCGCAGGGGCGCACACAACCGTGCTCAACGCGGCCAGTGCCTGCGAGAGACGACAGCGAAGCTTACGGCGATTGCGCCCGTCGCCGCGCGAAGGTGGGCGTCGTGGGACACGTCGCCGAAGCGAGAACGGCGACTGCGCACTCTGCGCGAATCGGAGTGGCTGACCGGGGGCGTGTCGGATTCGCTGTCGACCGCCGTTTTACCGATGGCGTCGGTTTCAAGGTCCGCCTGGGGGCCGTCAGCCGGCGAGGTTCGAATTGGCATTGCGGATGATTCTCGAGAGGGGCATGCACGTATTGAACTCCTCGCCCATCGATTAGTAAAATGAATGTTCTTACCGGTATGATTACTTTTCCGAATGGAACTGAAATTACTGAGGACGTTTCTGACGGTTACCGACCTGCGCCATTTCAGCCGCGCAGCGGATGCGTTGCACATGAGTCAGCCGGCACTCAGCAAGCAGATCGGCGCTTTGGAGGCGAGCCTCGGTGGCAGGCTGTTCGAACGCGGTCGGCACGGTGCGCAACTCACGCCGTTTGGCGAGACGTTCCTGTCCGATGCGCAGGCGCTCGTACGCGAAGCGGATGAAATCCTGTTGCGCGCGCGAGAGGCAAGCAGCGGCCGGCACGGCCATTTGCGCCTCGGAATCTGCCTTTCCGTATTGACGATTGTGCCGAAGCTCATCGCCGATTTTCGAGAGCAGCATCCTGCCGTCACCGTCACCCTGAGCGACCTGTCTTCCGCAGAGCAAACGCGCCGTCTGCTGGCGGGCAAGCTGGATGCCGGTTTCCTTCGCTTGCCTGCCGCGGATGGTCTGTCGTCATTCAAAGTCGTAGACGAGGGACTTGCGCTCGCATTGCCGCCACACCTTCGGTACACACGCCTCCCGGCGAATCTCGACGCGCTCAATAAAATCGGCTTCATCTCGCTGGTGCGTGCACGCGGGCCTGGGCTCGCTGCACAGATCGACCGGTGGTGCATCGAGCACCGCTTCGTGCCGAAGGTGACGCAGCAGGCCGAAGACATCCAGTCGGTCCTGACTTCGGTCGCCGCGGGAGTGGGCATTGCGTTCATTCCTTCTCGCGCACGACATCTGCTGCGGGATGCTACGGTACTGCCGCTTCATGGCAAAAACGCCAAGTGGCGCGTGGGACTCGCATGGCCTTCCATGCGGGAAAATCCGGTTACGGCGCGCTTTGTTGCATTCTTGCGCGCCGCAATGAAGAACGGTTAGTGGATGCGCCTGTTCCTGGAACTTGTGTACCAGGCCGACTCCAATGCCGCGCGTGTCGCTGCCGGGAGCCACCGTCAAGCCTGAGTAGGCGGTGCCGGAGAGCCTGTATTGCGCCTGATTCCGGTTCTGGAGAAAGCCGGCCGCTGTGTAGATTGAATGGTATTTTTTTACTTTCAATCGGACCGGGTAAACCAGTATCGAACCGTCGAATCGCGCACAGAAGCCGCAATTCACCGATCGATCTATGCGCGAAAGGATTTGCGAGTAGTTGTGCGAAAAATGGCGCGCTTATCTGACCGAGGGCAGTGTCGTCGTCCGCCGCCGCACCGATCTTTTGCACGGCCTATAGTCGATTCTCAGCAACCATAGTTTCGAATTCCTCCCGATAGCGCCGCGCGAGTGCCGATGCGGTTTCATGCAGTGATTCGCGATCGGTCGCGAGAGCATTGGCGACCGCATCGGCAAGATTGCCCAGATTCACAACGCCTGCGAGACCTGCCGCTTCCCATGTCCGCACATAAGCCGCATGCTTGCTTGCGTCGAGAG
This sequence comes from Paraburkholderia sp. BR10936, assembly GCF_040965735.1. Lineage (NCBI taxonomy): Bacteria > Pseudomonadati > Pseudomonadota > Betaproteobacteria > Burkholderiales > Burkholderiaceae > Paraburkholderia > Paraburkholderia sp. BR10936. The sequence goes on along the minus strand of NZ_JBFRCM010000005.1, from coordinate 455,840 downwards.
AATAATCAGGATGACTGATGTTGACGCGAGGAAGCGCATAGGCCATCGCGACGATGCGACCGTGCAGGCTGCTGCCGCAATAGATGCGGCTTCCTGCGATCAGCGCACAGATGTCCCAGACGTTCAGCGAGGCAAACACGCGAACGTGAACCGCGCGCAGTCGAGCCGCGAGCCGCTCGTACACCGCGAGGTCGTCATGCCAGGGGGCGGCGCCCGCGCGAAACAGCGCTATACCCAGGCCGTGCCCCCGCGCCGCGAGTTCGAATTGGGTGGCCAGCGTATCGAGCGTTGCATCGTCGCCGAAGTCAGCGCTGAATTGCGCGGCGACATAACCGCGTGGGAATGCCTGCCGCACGCCGGGCAGCGCGTGGTTGGCGGCGTGCCGGCGTATTGCCGTGCCGAACAGGGCCGCTGTCATCGTGGCGGGGTCCGGTATCAGGCGGGCTTCGATGCCCCGTTGGGCGAGCAGCGCCTGGGTTTGGCGGTCGCGCACGCTGACCGCATCCGCGGTTTGCAGCGCAGCGAGCACGTCGGCGCCCAACAGCGCATTGCGCGCATCGAGATCGACGCCTCCTGCCGCGTTGAACGAGAGATGCTTCACGCGCACGCCCGGCAATGCGGACTTCGACAGCACATACGGCGCGAGCGACGCCACGCCAACATGCTGGTGCGCCCACGCGCGTCCGTCGCGCAGCCAGTCATCTTCGGCTGCGATGAGCGCCGGCACGCGCTGCGGCGGTGCGAGCATGACGGCGGCCTCCCACGCATTGCAGGTCAGCAACTCGCCGCCTGCATGAATCACGTTCACGGGGCGGCCGCGCGCGAAAGCGGCGATGCGCGCGAGTGCGACCGTGGCAGGGCCGCCATCGCCATGCGGATCGCGCGCGGCGAGCCCGGCGAACAGCAGTTCGCGGCGTGGCAGCATGCGCGCCGCCACCTGCGCGATCAGCAGGTCGCCGAAATTGTGCCGGTCGAAGGCGCCGAAGATCACAGTGGGCGTGGAAGCCATGCGCGCCTCAGATCGTGCTTCTGTTCAATAGCCGCCAGTCCCATACTCTCCCGTCCATACGGCGCCGCAGCATAAAGAAGTGGGGCCGCAAGTCGGGCCGCTTCCCATACTGACATAAGGAAACCTTAAGCATTCTCGAGGAAACTGTCGGCCTTGCCGACGTGTTTTCCCTGCGTATGAGAACGGTCTACTCCGAACTGAAGAGCGCGCGCCTGCGCCCTACATCCAGCCGCGTGGCCGTGCTGAAGGTATTTCATGAGGCGCCGCACGAGCATCTGACGGCTGACCAGGTCTTTCGCCGCATTGCAAAAGACGTGGAGCAATGCAGCCTGGCAAGCGTCTATCGCGCGCTTGCGCAACTGATGGAATCGTCGCTGCTCGACAGCACCTGGGTTGGCGAAACGCGCGTGGTGTACGAACTCGGGCGTGGTGCGCCGCACGCGCATCTCGTGTGCGAGAGCTGCAAGACCGTGGTGGACATCGACGAGCCGATGCTGCAGGAACAGCACGCCGCCATCGCTGCAGCGAAACGCTTTCGCTATACGCATTCGAGTCTCGTCGTGTTCGGGCTTTGCGCCCAGTGCGCCGAGGCTTCGTCGTGAACTCGCGCATTGCCGGCGCCAGGATCAGAGCGTAACGACCACCTTTCCCAACTGCTCGTTCGATTCCAGATAGCGGTGCGCCTCGACGATCTGCTCGAAGGGGAACGTCCTCGCTATGACGGGCCGTAGTGCCTCCGCTTCCAGGCCGCCCAGAATGAAGGCTTTGGCGCGCACCGTTTTTGCACCCACCTGCTTCGTGCATGCTCGCGCAAGCAGCTTGAGCGCATCCCCGCCCCATACCGGCTACCATGGTATTCCGCCTGCAGTCTCGCGCTGATTCGCAACGACCTGCGCGGCGAACTAACCGGAATACAGGAGCGAAAGAAAATGCTTTTCCGCAAGACGATGTTGGCCGTAGCCGCATTCAGCGCCGTGCTGGCCAGTGCCGGCGCGAATGCCCAGATCGCGGGCGCGCAGCCCTTGAGCGTTTCGGTCGAGCAGTCGCAGGCGCTGCTCGAAGGCTGGAGCGTGAAGAAGAGCGTACTCGGCAAGTCCGTTTATAACGACGACAACGTGAAGATCGGCACCGTGCGCGACCTGATCGTAGCGCCGGACGGCTCGGTTTCCGCAGCCATCGTTTCGGCGGGCGGTTTCCTTGGCGTCGGCTCGCACGACGTGGCCGTGCCCATCGCTTCGCTCGACGTGCGCCAGGGCAATCTCTATCTCCCCGGCGCAACCAAGGAAGCGCTGAAGGCCACGCCCGCGTTCCAGTACGCGAAGGTCGAATCGCCGCCGAAGCCGAAGAAGGTCGAGAAGCAGCAGTAAGCTAGAGCCGTCGCGTTTCAGCAGCCGCACTTCCAGTCCGGCTGCTGCAACGCCATGCCGTGCAGGCCGCGATATTCGGCGACAGGCGGCGAAGACCAGCCTTCCAGCAGCGCCGGCGCCAGCCGGTAGATCTCGATGCCGAGCGGCCGGCAGACTTCCAGCGGGTCGCGTGCATCGGGTCCCCACATCGGCAATGACAGGTCGCCGCCGGGGCAGGTCGAAAGCGCGCACAACAGGTCGATCTCCGCGAAAAACTCGAGGTAGTCGCCCTTCTTCGCCGGGCAGGCCTTCATGAAGTACTTGTCCTCCAGATTCAGGCCGGTGCACTGGAACACGTTGAGCACGTCGTGCACGTCGTATTCGGTGAGCCCATACGGCGCGATGGCGCGCGTGAGATTCGAGTGGCAGTGGAAATGAAAGTCCTCGCCGGTCAGCATGCGGTTCACGTAGGGGTCGCACCGCGTGCCGAGCAGGTCGTGTACGCGTCCGCCATGTTCGTCCACGCCGTAATCGGCGAGGCTGTCGTCGGTGATGGTGACGAGCGGGCGCAGGAAGGGCAGCGTCGACCACAGGCGGTCGAAAGTGCTCACGTGCGCCTGCTGGAGCTGGCGCGTGCGCGAAGCCCACATGCGTTCGCGCGGATCGTGCCGGTTCCACAGATTGAGGTCGGCGACCTGCGGGCCTTCGATCGTCACGATGCGGAACACGTGTCCGGCGGGCACGCTCCAGGCTTGCCCCGAGCGTATCGGCACGACGATCGATTCGATTAGCTCGCGCTGATCCTTCTCTTCGGCGATGCGGCGGTAAAAGGGTTTGTTCACGTCGAGCGCGGAGCCCTTGGTCGACTGGTAGGCGGCGGGATAATTCAGCATTGCCTCGTACTCCTGTATGAACGACCTGCGTGAACGACCTGTGCCCGCATTCGCGAAGCCGATGGGGCACGGCGCAGCCTTCGCGGGATCTCTGCTGGGGAGTATAGGAATCGCGCAACGGTAAGCCAAAGATTGTTCAACGATGCAATGTTGGGGATTCGCGGACTTTTTGGCGTGATCGGGCCTGCCCGCGCTCGAGGTGGCATCGTGTACAGTTCGCTTACTCCATGACCGCGGCGCCTGCTTCCGAGGCGAGCGCAGCCCAACGACGCGACGGTACATGATCAGACTGGAAGACCTCGTTATCTTTACCAGTGCAGCGGACAACGGGAGCCTCTCGGCCGCCGCGCGCCAACTCGATCTCACGCCCGCGGTGGCGAGCGCAGGCCTCAAGCGCCTCGAAACCGAACTCGGCACGCGCCTGCTCGCACGCTCCACGCGCAGCCTGCGCCTCACGCCGGACGGCGAACGCTACCTCGAATACGCGCGCGGCGTCATGGAGCAGGTGGAGGCCGGCCAGAACGCCGTGGCGCATGGGCGCAAGATGATCGGCGGCACGGTGTCGCTGTCTATTCCCTCCGATCTCGGGCGCAACGTGCTCGTCCCCTGGCTCGACGACTTTCAGGTGCAGCATCCGGCGGTGTCGTTCCAGGTGCACATTGGCGACCACGTGACAGACATGTTCCGGTCGCCGGTTGCCGTGGCGGTTCGCTATGGCGTGCCCGAAGATTCCTCCCTCGTCGCGCTGCCCCTCGCGCCCGACAACCGGCGCGTGCTGTGCGCCGCGCCCGGCTATTTCGCGCGTCACGGCAAACCCGCGACGCCTGCCGATCTCTCGCGCCACAACTGTCTGCGCTTCGCGTTGAGCGACACGCTGCACGACCGCTGGACCTTCTACCGCGGCGACGTAGCGAGCGTCGTGAACGTGCAGGGCAACCGCAGCAGCGACGACGGCGAACTCGTGCGCCGCTGGGCAGTGGCGGGGCATGGCCTGGCGTACAAGTCGCGTCTGGACGTGCTCGCCGATATCCAGGCGGGGCGCCTCGAAACCGCGCTCGACGCGTTTCAGGGCGAAGGCGCGCCGCTGCATCTCGTCTGCGCGCACCGCACGATGCTCTCGCCGACCGTCAACGCACTGCGCGATTGGCTGCGCGATCGCATTGCCGCGTATCTCGCCTGATATTTGAATCCGCGGTCAGTCCGCTCGCTGTTCGGTACCGGGCCCGATCGCCCCCTCGATCTTCAAAACAGCGTTGAAGCTGAATTCGCCGTTTGCCCCTATGCGCGCCGGGCGCGCTGGCCGATTATTCGTACGAAGACGAACGGCACGGAGGCTCGGATGATCGTCGCGATAGGCCGCTTTTACCTGCGAGCCGACAAGATTTCGCGTTTCGAGGCGGCCTGGCTGCGCGTATGCCCGCTGCTCACGAACAAGCCGGGTTATCGCGGGCACCGCCTCGGTCCGCAGTGCGAAGACGAAGGCTGCTACGTGCTGGAAGTAGAGTGGGACTCCCTCGACGCGCAGAGCGCGTTCATGATGCACGGCGATTTCCAGACCTTCCTGCACACGCTGTGGCCGTACTTCTCGGCGGACCCCGACCTCTATCACTTCGAGCCACTCGTTCAACAAAGCCGGTTTCCCGCAATTTGACTGTCTGGAGGTATTCACGATGAAAGCGATTGGTTACTACCGAAATCTCCCCATCAGCGACGCCGATTCGCTGATCGATCTCGATCTCGCCGAGCCGCAGCCGGGCCCGCACGATCTGCTCGTCGAAGTGCACGCGGTGTCGGTGAACCCGGTCGACGTGAAGGTGCGCGCGAACAAGGCGCCCGAAGACGGCGAGCCGAAAGTGATCGGCTGGGACGCGAGCGGCATCGTGCGCGCCGTGGGCCGCGACGTGACGCTCTTCAAGCCGGGCGACCGGGTGTGGTATGCGGGCTCGCTGCTGCGCCCCGGTACCAACAGCGAATTGCACGTGGTGGACGAGCGCATCGTGGGCCGCATGCCGCAGAGCCTCAACTTCGCCGAGGCGGCCGCGTTGCCGCTCACCTCCATCACAGCGTGGGAGTTGCTGTTCGACCGCCTCAAGGTGCCCGAGGGCACGGCGCCGTCCGGCGGCTCGCTGCTCGTGATCGGCGCGGCGGGCGGCGTCGGTTCGATTCTCGTGCAGTTGGCGCGCAAGCTCACGGGCCTCACGGTGATCGGCACGGCGTCGCGGCCCGAAACGTCGAAGTGGGTGAGCGAACTGGGCGCGCATCACGTCATCGATCATACGAAGCCGCTTTCGCAGGAACTCAAGCGTATTGGTATAGAAGGCGTGGACTATATCGCGAGCCTGAATCAGACCGACCATCACTTCGACGAGATCGTCGCCTCGATCAACCCGCAGGGGCATCTCGCGCTGATCGACGATCCGGAGCTGTTCGACTTCCGCAAGCTCAAGATGAAGAGCGTGGCCCTGCATTGGGAGTTCATGTTTACGCGCTCGATGTTCGGGACGAAAGACCAGATTCGCCAGCATGATCTGCTCGAGCGCATGGCTTCGCTCATCGACGAGGGCGTGTTGCGCACGACCCTCAACGAGAGCTTCGGGACCATCAATGCGGCAAACCTGCGCCGGGCGCACGAACTCGTGGAAACCAACCGCTCGCGCGGCAAGCTCGTGCTCGAAGGGTTTTAAATCGCGCCGTCCGTCACTCGACCCCGCGGTCGAACGTACAATCGGCCGTGCTCACGAGCCTGACGAAAGGGCCACTCAGGGTGCGGTTATGGCGCTCACGGCTCGACGGCAATCCACGCCGTCGAGCTCGAGCGCGTCAGCGCGCAGTTTCGGGGCGCTTCCAGTGCGCGTTGGCGTGCTTGTCCGTAATGCGAACCTTCGCCAGCAGCGGCTTATAGCCTCTCAGGACGATTTCGCTGATCGCGAGGAGCTCGGAGCGAAAGATGTTCTCGGCGAACTTGCTGCCGTCCGCGAACTCCAGGGCATAGCCATCGATTGGCCCCCATTGGCCTCTCGGTAACGGTTCGATATAGACGTCCATCATGTTCTCCATTGATTAACAAGCGAATAAGAAGCGTCGTTGGATTCAGTCTATCGCAGTGAAAGACGACTTCCCTGCAGCATCGGGGAACCGCAATTTCCTTGTTGTTCAATGGTTTACGTGATGTCTTTCACGATAAGAGAAGGTGTCCTTCCATGTGCAATTGCAGGCCCGCAGCCGCAAATGCGGAATTTGCACACACCGGGCGCGCATTGCACGATATGAAAGCGCGAGCGTGCATTCACGCCTCGTCGCGCTGCGCCGGTTCGCCGAGATCGATCTCGTCCATGCCCTTGTTCAGCTGATTCAGGAAGTGCACGAGCGAAACCTTGTCGTCGAAGCGAAAGCTCGCGAGCGCCTGGCGATAAAACTCGTAGATCTTCGGCTGCAGGCTCTCCCAGAACACCTTGCCCTGCTCTGTGAGCACGACCTTTTTCGCACGCCGGTCCACGGTGTCGGCCACGCGCAGCACATGCTCGTCGCGCTCCAGGCGCTTGAGCACGCCGTCGAGACTCTGGCGGCTCACCACGAGATAATCGGCCAGTTCGGAAAACGACATGCCCTCTGCAACCTGCGGGCGCGACAGCGCGCCGAGCACCGACCACTGCACGGTCGTGATGCCGAGCGCCTTGGTCGTCTGCCGGTCGAGCGTGTTACCCGCCTGGAAAAGCCGGAAGAACAAGCGGTTGTGAATCGACGAGACGGATTGATCGTACGAAGGGTCGTTCTGGGTCATGGGCGCCTTTCGGTCGCCGCGCGAGTGCGGCGGCAATGAGACAAATACCTGATACGAAAATAGTGAAGGGAAGTGGGCGCGCCGTCCATCTGGGCAATACCCCTCCTCGTGCTCTCAATATATATCATGATATTGACGTAATTAAGGGGCTCGCCTAGAGTGTGGAAACGACGCACGAGAATATCAAGAGACATCCCCATGGCGACCTACGATCGGCTTTTGACCCCGCTTCGCGTTGGCGCGACGCTGCTGCGCAACCGCATGGTGATGGGCGCGATGCACACGCGGCTCGAAACGCTCGACCGTCCGCAAGAGCGCCTCGCCGCGTTCTATGCGGCGCGCGCGGCCGGCGAGATCGGCCTGATTCTGAGCGGCGGGTTCTCGCCGAACGCCGAAGGCGTGATGGAGGCGGGCGGCCCGCTCTTCAATCGCGCGGAGCAGGTCGACGAGCATCGCGCGGTGACGCACGCGGTTCACGAAGCGGGCGGCAAGATCGTGCTGCAGATCCTGCACGCGGGCCGCTATGCGAAAGTGCCGGAGTGCGCGGGGCCCTCGGCCGCCAAGGCGCGAATCAACGCGTACGCGCCGCGCGCGCTCAGCACTCAGGAAGTGCGCGCCACCATCGATGATTTCGCCCGCACGGCGGCGCTGGCGGTCCAGGCCGGTTACGACGGCGTGGAGATCATGGGCTCGGAAGGCTATCTCATCAACGAGTTCACGGCCGCCGTCACCAACGCGCGCGCCGACGAATACGGCGGCAGCTTCGCAGGCCGCATCCGCTTCGCGCTCGACATCGTGCGCGCCGTACGCGCAGAAATGGGCCGCGATCCCATGCTGATCTACCGTATCTCTTCAATCGATCTCGTGGAAGGCGGCATGAGCGGCGCCGAGATCGCGGCGTTCGCGAAGGAGATCGAAGCGGCCGGCGCGGATCTCATCAACACGGGCGTGGGCTGGCACGAATCGGCGGTGCCGACCATCGCGGCGTGCGTGCCGCGCGCGGCCTGGCGCGACGCGATTCGCAACGTCAAAGAGGCGGTGTCGATTCCGGTGATGGCGTCGAACCGCATCAATACGCCCGAGGTTGCAGAGGAACTGATCGCCTCCGGTGTCGCCGATCTCGTTTCGATGGCGCGCCCGCTGCTCGCCGACCCGGACTTCGCGAAGAAGACGCGGCTTGGCATGGCCGATGAGATCAACACCTGCATCGGCTGCAATCAGGCCTGCCTCGACCGCATCTTCACGGAACGCACGGCCACTTGCCTCGTCAATCCGCGCGCCGGGCGCGAGATCGAATTCGCGGCGGGCAAGGCTTTGCAGCCCAAACGCATCGCGGTCGTGGGCGGCGGACCGGCCGGCATGGCGTTCGCGATCAACGCCGCCGAACGTGGCCATACGCTCACGCTGTTCGAAGCGCATGCGCGGCTGGGTGGGCAGCTGAATCTGGCGAAGGTCGTCCCCGGCAAAGCCGAGTTTCACGAGATGCTGCGCTATTTCGAGGTGCGGCTAAAACGGCTTGGCGTGACGTTGCGGCTTGGGGAAGCCGCTACGGCTGATGAACTCGCCAGCGAGGCGTTCGACGAGATCGTCATCGCCACCGGCGTCACGCCGCGCGTGCCCGATATTGCAGGTGTCGATCATCCGAAGGCGGTGTCGTACATCGATGTGCTCGCGGGCAAGGTCGAAGTGGGCGCGCGCGTGGCGATCATCGGCGCGGGCGGCATCGGCTTCGACGTGGCCGAGTATCTGCTGGGCGATGAGCAGGAATCGCTGGACCGTGGTGCGTTTTTCCGCGCGTGGGGCGTCGATCCTGAGAATGCGGATGCGGGCGGCTTGACGCGTAGCGACGCTCATGGCGCGCCGCGCCGTAGCGTGCACATGTTTCAGCGCAAGGAGGAACCGCTCGGCAGGAGCCTCGGCAAATCGACGGGATGGATCCTGAAGGCCCGGCTGCGCAAGGCGCACGTGATGATGACGTCGGGCGTGACCTATGACGCGATCGACGACGAAGGCCTGCATTATCGCGTCGACGGCAAGCCGCATGTGCTCGCCGTCGATCATGTCGTGCTGTGCGCGGGCCAGAATTCGAATCGGACGCTCTATGACGAACTCGTCGCGCGCGCAGCGAAACCGAAGGTGATAGGCGGCGCCGATGTCGCCGCCGAACTCGATGCGTTGCGCGCTATCGATCAGGCCACGCGGCTCGCGCTAACGATATGACGTCGCTGCTGGCGCATGCGTTGGTCACGAATATGCTTCGTCCGTGAGCGGCGCACTCTTGCGCGCGTCGCGAATGAAAATTGCCGAGAGCGCCGCGCCAGTGAGTGCAACCGCACCGGCCAGCACGAACGCCGTGGCGAACGAGCCGCTGCGCTCCACCAGCAAGCCCGTCACTGCCGGCCCGATCACGCCCGAAAGGCTGCCCACGCAGTGCATGCAGCCGCTCACGCTGCCCACCCTCGCGGAATGCACGACGTCCTGCACGATCGCCCAGTAGAGCGCACCCGTCGCATAGAGCAGGAAGAGCGCGATGGACATCAGCGCGATGGCCGCGACAGCCGTATGGACGAGGCCGGCAACGCCCACGCACACGCCCGTCGCCGCGAGGCACGTCGACAGGACAAGCTTGCGTGAGAGCATGAGCTTGCCGGTCCAGCGGAAAATCGCATCGGAGATCGCGCCGCCCGCCGCGAGGCCAACGGTGCCCACGAGCCACGGCACGACGGTGGCGAGACTCATCTCGCGAATGTTGAGGTGATGCGCCTGCACGAGGTAGCTGGGAAACCAGCTCAGAAAGAAGAACAGCACGTAGTTGTAGGCGAAGAACGCCACGGCCGTTGCGATCACGAGCGGCTGGCGCAGCCATGCCGAAAGCGGCAAAGAAGCGGCGCTGTCGGGCACGGCGCGGCTCGTGTGCGCGACGCCCTGCCCCCGCCGCGCGGGCTCGGCTTCGTCGAGCGTGCTGACAAAGCGGCTTTCCGAGGGACGGTTGGCGGTGAGCAGCATCCACGCGACGCACCATACGAGGCCAATCGCGCAGATGATCCAGAACGCGGGGCGCCAGCCGAAGCTGATCGCGAGCAGCCCGATGACCGGCCCGGCAATCGCGCCGCCGAGCGGCGAGCCGGCGCTCAGGAGTCCCATGGAAGTCGCGGCGATGTCGCGCGGCATCCAGTTGTTGACCATCTTGTTCGCGCCTGCGCAGAGCGGCCCTTCGGCCATGCCGAAAAGCACGCGCAGCACGAGCAGGCTCGCGAAGCCCACGGCCACGGCCGTGAGCCCGCAGAAGATCGACCACAGCCCGACCGCGAGGACATACACGATCTTCGGCCCGAGCTTGTCGCTCGCGAGGCCGCCCACGAAGTTGAACAGCGCATAGCCTACGAAGAAGCTGCTGAACACGATGCCCATCTGCGCCGCATCGATGCCGAGGTCCTTTTGAACGAGCGGTGCGGTGATCGAAAGCGCCACCCGGTCGAGATAGTTGATGCCGTAGACGAGGAATAACAGGAATACGGTTATCCATCCCATCGTGCGTTGCTTCATGTTCAGTCTCCAGTCTTTATAGATATGGGCGCGCGTGCGGCATCAGGCAGGGGCGGGGCAAGCCAGCAGCGCGTTCGTGCCGTGCAGGAGCAGCGATTGCAGATGTCCGGCGAGCCGATCGGTGAACGCCTGCGGCCAGGGCGTTGCGCCAAACACGCTCGTGTGCGAGAGGGCGGCTTGCACGGTATCGAGCGCCGTGCTCGCGCCGCGCAGCTTCGCGGCAAGTGCGGGGGCGCCAGGATCACTCACCAGGACCGACGCGCCCGTGTCGCTGCGTTCGGTCGCGAGGTAGTGCAGCCAGGCGGCGAGCGCGCGTTCGAGATGGGGGCGCTCGATACCGCGCGCGAGGCTCTCGCGCAGCGCGGGTAGCCAGCGCACCGGCACTTTCTGGGTGCCGTCTGTCGCGATCTGACCGGTACGGTGCGCAAGCGTCGGGTTGGCAAAGCGCGCCAGCAGATCCTGGCAGTACGAATGAACGTCGAAGCCGGGTGGGACCGTCACGGTGGCGAGCAGGTCCTCGGTCATCAGCGCGCGCACGAAGGCGGCCATGGCAGGATCGCCCATCGCATCGGAAACGGTTTCGCGCCCGCGCAACTGGCCGACATACGCAATCGCCGAATGCGAGCCGTTCAGGAGGCGCAGTTTCATGGCCTCGTACGGGTGCACATTGCGTGTGAGCAGCGCGCCCGCGTCTTCCCACGCGGGGCGCGGGCCGCTGAAGCGGTCTTCGATGACCCACTGGGTGAACGGCTCGCATACGATCGCGGCTTCGTCGTGCAGGCCGAGTTGCGTGGCAGCCGCGTCGAGCGACGCGGGCGTGGCGGCCGGCACGATGCGATCGACCATCGTGTTGGGAAACGCGATCGTCTCGCCGATGCGGCGCGCGAGCGCCAGGTCGAACTGCTCCGCATACTGGATCAGGAGCTTGCGCAGCGTGTCGCCGTTGGCCTGCATGTTGTCGCAGCAGACCACAGTAAGCGGCGCGCCGGCCGGGCGGCTGCGGATGCCCGCGGCGAGCACGCCAAGCGTGGTGCGGGGCGCATCGGGTGTCATGAGGTCGTGGCGGATGCCGGGGTCGCCGGCGTCCAGCTCGGCGCCGGCGGGCGCGATGCTGTAGCCCTTCTCGGTCACGGTCAGGCTCACGATGGCCACGCCGGGGTCCGCAATTGCGCCGAGCACCCGGTCCATCGCCTCGGGCGCGTAAAGCGCGCCGCGCAGCGCGCCGACCACGCGGCACGCCGCCGTCTCGCCGCTGCGCTCAGTCACCGAATAGAGGTAGTCCTGGGCAGCCAGCGCCTGCGGCACGCGCCGCTCGCGCAGGCTCACGCCGACGATGCCCCAGCGCGTGTCGCCGCGCTCGAGCAGCGCTTCCGTATAGAGCGCCTGGTGCGCGCGATGAAACGCACCGAGCCCGAGATGGACGATGCCGGGGCGCACGCGCTGGCGGTCGTATCCCGGCTGGCGCACGGTCGACGCGGCTTTAGTTAGTGAGCGCTCGCATAGAAGAGATGCCATCATTGCTTTGTACCATGGTACGAGTACGAATGACTGAAGCTTAGTCCGATGTTTTATCTCGTTTTATCGGGGTTAACGCTATGACGTGACCGTAAAGCGCATTTGCTACCATGGTACAAATCGTTTCCCGTTACCGACATGAGCCAGACCGTCATCGAACCGCAAGAGGACACCGTCCTCGCCGCGCTGAGCGGATTCGTCGCCAATCCCGACGCGTCTTATCGCCCGCAGGTGCACGCCTTCCTGCGCGACGCCATCGTGCGCGGCTCGCTGCCGCCGCGCGCAAGCCTTTCCGAAGCCGCGATTGCCGAAGCGCTGCAGGTCAGCCGCACGCCGGTGCGCGAAGCGCTTGCGCAGCTCGCCGACGAACATCTCGTGAACATCTACCGCAAGGTCGGCACGATCGTCGCGCCGATCTCCGTGTCCCAGCTCGAAGAGGGACGCTTCGCGCGCAGCACGCTCGAATGCGCGAACCACGTGCAGCTGGCCCAGACCATCACGCCCGAGCAGCTCTCGGAGTTCGGCCGGATCGTCGATGACCAGCGTGACGCCGTCGCGCGCGGCGACGTCGATCGCTTTTTCGATCTCGACGAGCTGATGCACCGGCGCCTGTTCGAATTCGCGGGCCGCTCGCATGTTTGGGAAATGCTGCAGCCAATGAAACGCCAGTTCGATCGCGTGCGCTGGTTGCTGCTCGACCGCGTGGCGGACCATGCGCAGCGCGCGCTGCGCGAACACGAGTTGATCCTCGCGCATATTGCCTCGCGCAACTTCGCGCAACTGGGCGCGACGGTGGCGAGCCATATCGACCGCGTGGGCTCGCATCTGCCGGAAGTGCGGGCGCGCGTGCCCGACTATTTCGTCGAATGAAACAGAGTGGAGACAGCAATTGAAGATTGAACGGTTGCAGACGATCGTCACCTGCCCCGGCCGCAATTTCGTGACCGTGAAGATCGTGACCGACGAGGGCGTGTACGGTCTCGGCGACGCGACGCTCAACGGCCGCGAACTGGCCGTGCGCTCGTACCTCGAAGATCACGTGTTTCCGTGCCTCGTGGGCCGCGACCCCCGCAATATCGAGGACATCTGGCAATACCTCTATCGCGGCGCGTACTGGCGGCGCGGCCCGGTCACGATGACGGCGATCGCCGCGATCGACATGGCGCTCTGGGATATCAAGGGCAAGCTCGCGAACATGCCCGTGTATCAGTTGCTGGGCGGCAAGAGCCGCGAAGGGCTGATGGTCTATGGCCACGCAAACGGGCGCGACCACGAAGAAGCCATCGACGCGGTGCGCCAGCATGTGGAGGAGGGCTACCAGGCGATTCGCGTGCAGTCAGGCGTGCCCGGTCTCGACAAGGTGTATGGCGTGGGCAAGGTCAAGGGCGAATACGAGCCCGCCCAAAAGGGGCTGCCGCCCGAGGAACCGTGGGACACGGCGCTCTATCTGCGCCATACGCCCGAACTCTTTCGCAAGGTGCGCGAGGCCGTGGGCTTCGGCCCGCATCTGCTGCATGACGCGCACCACCGCCTCACGCCGATCGAGGCCGCGCGCCTGGGCCGCGACCTGGAGCCGTATCGCCTCTTCTGGCTGGAGGACGCGACACCGGCCGAGAACCAGGAGAGCTTCCGCCTGATCCGCAGCCACACGAGCACGCCGCTTGCGGTGGGCGAGGTGTTCAACTCGATCTGGGACTGCAAGGACCTGATACGCGAGCAGCTCATCGACTATATCCGCGCGACCATCGTGCACGCGGGCGGCATTACGCATATGCGCCGCATTGCTGATTACGCGGCCATGTACCAGGTGCGCACGGGCTTTCATGGCGCCACCGATCTTTCGCCGGTCTGCATGGCCGCCGCCGTGAACTTCGGCCTGTGGGCGCCGAACTTCGGCATTCAGGAACTGATGCCGCACAACGCGCTCACGAATGCCGTGTTCCCGCATCAGTACCGCTTCGAGAACGGTTTCCTCGTGATGGACGAAGCGCCGGGGCTCGGCGTGGACATCGACGAGACGCTGGCCGCGAAGTATCCCTATGAACGCGCCTATCTGCCGGTCGCCCGTCTGCGCGACGGGTCGATGTGGAACTGGTAGGCAGACCTGATCAAATATTCATGGAAGCGTCCACTATGTTGAGCGTCGTAGTCGATCAACCGAACAGCCTCGCCGTGCGCGAGATGCCCACGCCCACGCCCGCAGCGGGAGAAGTGCGCGTGCGGGTGCGTTATGCGGGCATCTGCGGCTCGGACCTGCACATCTATCGCGGGCACAATCCGTTCGTCTCGTATCCGCGAATCATCGGCCATGAGTTCGTGGGCCGCATCGAGTCCGTGGGCGAGGGTGTCGATACCGCGCGTGTGGGCGAACTCGTGGCCGTCGATCCCGTCATCAGCTGCGGGCGTTGCCACGCATGCCAGATCGGGCGGCAGAACGTGTGCCGCAATCTCGTCGTGCTGGGCGTGCATCGCGACGGCGGTTTCAGCCAGTATGTGTGTGCGCCCGCGCGCAACGCGTACCGCATTCCCGAGCGCATTGCGCAATCGTGCGCGGCGATTGTCGAGCCGTTCGCCGTGGCGGCGAACGTTACAGCGCGCACCGGTGTGCTGGCCAGCGACGTTGCGTTGATCTACGGCGCGGGCACCGTCGGCCTGACGATCCTCCAGGTGCTCAAGCGCGTGTACGGCGTGCGTGCCTTCATTACGGATCAGCTCGACGAGCGGCTCGAACTCGCACGCGATTGCGGGGCGCAGGCCGACGAAACGATCAACACGCGCAACGAGCCGCTGGCCGACGCGCTGCGCACGCGCGGCGTGGAAGACGGCCCCACGCTGATCTTCGACGCGGTGGGCCATCCGACCATCCTCGAAGAAGCGGTGCGGCTCGCGGCGCCTGCGGGACGTATCGGGTTGCTCGGCTTTTCGTCGACGCCTTCGGCCATCGCGCAGCAGGAGCTGACGAAAAAGGAACTCACGTTGTGCGCCTCGCGCCTGAACTGTGCGATGTTCCCGACCGTGATCGACTGGCTCGAGCGCGGGCTCGTCACACCGGAATCGATCATCACGCACAAGGTGGATTTTCGCGAGGTGAGCAGCGCGTTCGAACTGGCGGAGCACAATCCGCGCGAAACTTGCAAGGTGTTGCTCGACTTCGGCGCGTAAAATGCGGGACATTCGTGCAACAGAATCTCTTCGCGCATGCTCCCCCGAATACTCGTTAGCGCTTGCCTGCTTGGCCATCCGGTTCGATACGACGGCTCGGCGAAAACCGTTGCGCATGCATTGATGGAGCAGTGGCAGCGCGAGGGGCGGCTCGTGCCCGTATGCCCGGAAGTTTCAGGCGGGTTCGGCGTGCCGAGGCCGCCTGCGGAGATCGCAAACGCCGCTTCGGGCGCCGCGGTGCTGGCGGGGATCGCACACGTGATCGACGTGCGCGGCGAGGACGTCTCCGCGTATTTCGTCGAAGGCGCCCGCGTCGCGCTCGAACTGGCGTTAGCCCACGACTGCCGCTATGCGTTGCTGACCGATGGCAGCCCTTCGTGCGGCAGCCGTGCCATTTACGACGGCAGCTTTGCGGGCCGCAAGCATGCGGGCGCAGGGGTGACGACTGCGTTGCTGCGCGAGCACGGCATCGAGGTCTTTGCCGAAACGGAAATCGAAGCGCTTCACGCGCGGCTCACGCAGGCCAGCGCGTAGCGCCGTAACTACGGCGATTACCGCGCAATCACGCTTCCTCGCCGCTGCCGGCTTCCCTCACGATCCATTGTTTGAACGCGCGCATGGCGGGCGTCGCCGTTTTCCCCTTTTGCGACGTGAGCCAGTAGCTGCCGGCCTGCACCTCGATATCGAAGGGCCGCACGAGCCTGCCCGCCGCGAGATCGCGCTCGAACATCGAAACCGGGGCGAGCGCGATGCCCGCGCCCTGCATTGCCGCTTCCACCATGAGCCGCGACGAATCGAATACGGGCCCGCGCACCGGACGCGGGGCGAGCCCGGCGGCTTCGAACCAGAGCGTCCAGTCGTCGGCGCGATACGAGCGCAGCAGTTTTTCGTTGGCGAGATCGGCAGGGCTTTGCAGACGCTGCGCGATATCGGGCGTGCAGAGCGCGGCGAGCGGCGCGTCGAACAGCTTCGCGGCGCGCGAACCGGGCCAGGTGCCGTCGCCGAACCGGATGGCGAAGTCGAGACCTTCTCCCGCGAGATCGACGAGATTGTTGTTCGTCATGATGCGCAGCTCGACGAACGGATGCGCGTCGTGAAACGACTTCAGGCGCGGCATCAACCAGCCCACCGCGAAGGTGCCCACGGCCCCCACGGTCAGCACCTCGTGAAAGTGGCCGCCCTCGAATTGCCGCAATACGGCTTCGATCCGGTCGAACGCATCGGTGAGCACGGGGCGCAGCGCGAGACCTTCGTCGGTGATCGCAAGGCCGCGCGGCAGGCGCTTGAAGAGGGTCGCACCAAGCCGCTCCTCGAGCGTGCGGACTTGCTGGCTCACGGCCGCCTGAGTGACGTTCAGCTCGCTCGCCGCGCGTGTGAAGCTCAGGTGCCGCGCCGACGTTTCGAAGGCGCGCAGGGCATTGAGGGGCAGATACGTTCGCATGATCGAGTCATAAGTTTTTCTGGGGCAACGCGCAATTTATCATCGTTTGTCACCCTGGCGAGAACGCGCGATAGTGGCGGCACTTCAGGGAGAGGCCATGATCACGCGACGTCGATTCACGATGACAGTGTTGGGCAGTGCGATAGCTGGCGTTGCATCTCACGCGTTCGGCGCCACGGCGGGACAAGCGCCGGAAGCGGGCGCGGCGCCCACTGGCGCAGTGGAAAAGCAGCTCGCCGCCATCGAGGCGCAGGCAGGCGGGCGGCTCGGCGTCGCGATGCTCGATACGGCGAACGGGCACGTGCGCGGATGGCGCATGCACGAGCGCTTTCCGATGTGCAGCACGTTCAAGGTGTTGCTCGCATCGGCCGTGCTCACGCGCAAGGATCACGGCAAGGAAGACCTCGCGCGCAAAATCGTGTATTCGCCTGCGCAAGTCGTGTCGTATTCGCCGGTGAGCGGACCGCGCGCGGGTAGTGAGGGCATGACGGTGGCCGAACTGTGCGAAGCCGCGCTCACGCGCAGCGACAACACGGCGGCTAACCTGTTGCTGGAAAGCATTGGCGGACCGGCCGCGATCACCGCCTTCGCACGCAGCATTGGCGACCCGGTCACGCGCCTCGATCGCAACGAGACCACGCTCAACGAAGCGATCCCCGGCGACCCGCGCGATACGACCATGCCTGCCGCCATGGTCGCGGACCTGCGCGAATTGCTGCTGGGCGAGCGTCTGTCTGCGGCATCGCGCGAGCAGCTCATTGCATGGCTCGTCGCCAACAAGACCGGCGACGCGCGTTTGCGCGCAGGCTTGCCGAAAGACTGGCGCGTGGGCGACAAGACCGGCACCGGCGACCGTGGCACGGCAAACGATGTGGCAATTGTCTGGCCCACGGAACGCGCCCCTATTCTCGTCACGACGTATCTCACCGGCGCAACGCATGCGAGTTCGGCTCAGCGCGATGCGGCGATCGCGCAGGTCGGAGTATGGGCGGCGAATCTCTGATGCAATTGATACGGCATCCTGATCGTATGAAAAGAGACCGATCGTTCGCTCAACGTTCGCTTCCTTACGCGTTGTTATATTTGCAACATTGACTTAATTTTTTGACGTCGATGTCGTCAATAGGGATGACCTCTCACTACGGCGTCCCCATGTCATTCCTTACCAGAATCAAGATCGGTCCGCGTCTCGGCGCGGGCTTTGCCATTGTGTTGCTCCTGCTCGGCGCGGTGGGCGGCATCGGGCTCCTTCAGGCCTCGCGCATATTCGACGGCACGGAAGAAATCGGCACGAATTGGCTGCCTAGCGTCGAGACGCTCGGGAACATGCGCAATCAGGCGCAGGACGTGCGCCGCACGTCGCTGCGCATGCTGATCACCAACGACGCCAGCGAGAAGGCCGCACTGCACGACCAGCACGCCCAGATGATCAGCCAATTCGGCACGATGTTCGACAGCTATTCCAAGCTGGTCTCTTCGGCTGAAGAGCGCCGCGTGGCCGATTCGATCGGCACCGCATGGTCGCAATATCTGGACGACGACAAGAAGATCGAGGCCTTGATCATGTCCGCCGATGGCGGAGCGCCCGATGCCCGCGCTGCGGTCGCGTCCGCATCGGCGAAGTCGTTCACGGGCGTGATGGATCTCATCAACCACGACGTGACCCTCAATCACAATGGCTCGACCGCCGAGGTCGCCGCGGCGAAGGCGGCGTACCGAAGCGCGGTCGCGTGGACGATCGCGCTGATCGTGATCGCCATCGGCTTTGGGGCCACGATTGCGCTCTTCATCACGCGTTCGATCACGGGCCCGATCGCTCGCGCCGTGGACGTGGCCGAAACGGTGGCGCGCGGCGATCTGACCGCACGCATCGAAGTGGTGGGCACCGACGAGGCGGCCCAGTTGCTCGGCGCGCTGCGTCACATGAACGAGCGGCTCGTCGACCTGGTGGGCCGCGTGCGCACGGGCAGCGAAGGCATTGCGACGGCTTCCGCGCAGATCGCGGCCGGCAACACCGACCTGAGCCAGCGCACCGAAGAGCAGGCCGCTTCGCTCGAAGAAACGGCGGCGAGCATGGAAGAGCTCACCGCGACCGTGAAGCAGAACGCCGATAACGCGACCCAGGGCAACACGCTGGCGGGCCAGGCTTCGCAGACGGCCACGCGCGGCGGCGAAGTGGTGGGGCGCGTGGTCGATACGATGCGCGATATCGCCAACAGCTCCGAGCAGGTCGCGCAGATCATCTCGGTGATCGAGGGTATCGCGTTCCAGACCAACATCCTGGCGCTCAACGCGGCCGTGGAAGCGGCGCGTGCCGGCGAACAGGGCCGCGGGTTCGCGGTGGTGGCCGGCGAAGTGCGCACACTCGCGCAGCGCAGCGCGACGGCAGCGCGCGAAATCAAGGAACTCATCAGCGTATCGGTCGAGCGCGTGAACAACGGCACGGCGCTCGTGGACGATGCGGGCCGCACGATGGGCGAGATCGTGCAATCGGTCAAGCGCGTTGCCGACCTGATGAACGAGATTTCGGCGGCTTCGGGCGAGCAGCGCACCGGCATCGAGCAGGTCAACCAGGCCGTCACGCAGATGGACGAGGTCACGCAGCAGAACGCGGCGCTCGTCGAGGAAGCGTCGGCGGCCGCGCAGTCGATGTCCTCGCAGGCAGCGGCGTTGCGCGAACTGGTGTCCGTGTTCAACATCGGCTCGGCGGGCCGTGCGGCCACGACGAGCATCGCGCCGGCGGCGAAGGCCGTTGCGAGCGCAACGGTCAGGCGTCCCGCAGCTTCCAGGCCTGCACCCGTGCGTGCCCCCGCTGCGTCCGCTCCGAAGGCCGACCGCCGCGAACCGGCAACGGCCACGTCCGATGACGACTGGCAGACCTTCTGATGTAGTGCGCTAAAAGCGCAGTTCAAACGCCCCGGTTAGCAGCACAACCGGGGCGTTTGCATTTTTGATGCGGCTAGCAGCGCATCAAAGCACGCCGAGCGTGGACTTCGGTTCCAGAAACGCTTCGATCCCGAAGGCGCCGTACTCGCGCCCCATCCCCGATTGCTTGAAGCCGCCGAACGGCGCAGCCGGCTCGTGGGCGAGCGTATTGACGAGCACGCGGCCCGCTTCGATCTGCGCGGCCACGCGGCGCGCACGCGCGACATCGGTCGAGAGCACGTAGGCTTGCAGGCCGTAGGGCGTGTCGTTGGCGATCTCGATGGCGTGCTCCATGTCGCGATACGCGATGATCGAAAGCACGGGCCCGAAAATCTCCTCGCGCGCGATGGTCATGTCGTTCGTCACGCCGCTGAACACAGTGGGACGCACGAACCAGCCCGACTCGATACCCTCGGGCCGCCCCGCGCCGCCCGCAATCAGGCGTGCGCCTTCGTCGATGCCGATGCCGATATAGCGCTGCACGCGTTCCCATTGCTTCTGGCTCACCATCGGGCCGACGCTCGTGCGCGTGTCGCGCGGATCGCCCGCGTGAATCTGCGCGACGGCTTCCACGACACGCGCTTCGAATTCGACGAGCCGCGACTGCGGCACGAGAATGCGCGTGCCCGCAATGCATGCTTGCCCGCTGTTGATGAAGCCGGCCTGCAGCGCGAGCGGCACGGCTACGTCGAAATTCGCGTCGTCGAGCACGACGACCGGCGACTTGCCGCCCAGTTCGAGCGTCACGCGCTTGAGCGTTTCCGCTGCCGTGCGCAGGATCGACTTGCCCACTGCGGTCGAACCCGTGAATGAAATCTTGGCGACGTCGGGATGCGCGGCGATACGCGCGCCCACGGTGTCGCCGCGGCCCGTGACGATGTTGAAGAGGCCCGCAGGCAAGCCTGCCGAATGCAGCGCCTCGGTCACGATGTGCGTCTGGATCGCGCTCATCTCGCTCGGCTTGATGACGGCCGTACAGCCCGCCGCGAGCGCGGCTGCGAGCTTGCCGCAGATGAAGCCCGCGTCGCTGTTCCACGGCGTGATCAGCCCCGCTACGCCAAGCGGCTGCATGGTGACCTCAGCCGTGCCTGCGCGCCGCGTGAATGTGTAGCTTTCCAGCGTCTGCGCGGCGTCGCGCAGCACGTTGGAGGCGTGCTGCGCCATCCAGCGGCCGCGCGAGACCGGTGCGCCGTACTCCTGCACGATCGCTTCGAAGAGCGCGTCCTCGCTCGCGACGACGGCCTCGTGCAGCGCCATCAGCATCTCGATGCGCTGCGCCTTCGGCGTGCACGAAAACGCCGGGAACGCGCGCTTGGCGGCGGCGATCGCCGCGTCAGCGTCCGCCGCATCGGCGAGGCGCACGCGGCCGATCACCGTCTCGGTCGCGGGGTTGAAGAGGTCGAAGTATTCTTCGCCGTGCGGCGTGACGAACGCGCCGTCGATATAGATTTTGTCGATGATCTGCATGGCTGTTCCAGAAAACGTGAGTCGATGAACGCAAGATAGACGCCTTGCATTGCGTTGACTAGCCGTACAATGTCGCATGACCTGTTGAGCGATTTGGGACAATGAAAACATCGGGCCTGGTGGAACTCGAAGCCGTGCTGGCCGTGGCGCGCCATCGCAGCTTCCGCGCGGCGGCAGACGAACTGAGCGTGTCGACTTCGGCGCTCAGCCACGCGGTGGCGGCGCTCGAAGCACGCATCGGCGTGCGGCTCTTCAACCGCACGACGCGCAGCGTGGCGTTGACGGAAGCAGGCGCGCAGTTCGTGGGCAGCGTCGCGCCCGCGTTGTCCACGATCCGCGAGGCGCTCGACCAGGCCGGGAGCTTTCGCGACACGCCCTCCGGCACATTGCGCATCAACGCTTCTGTAGGCGCGGCGAAGCAGGTTATGCCCGTTTTCATCGCTTATCTGCAGCGCTATCCCGAGATGAAGCTCGATCTCGTTACGGAAGGGCGGCTCATCGACATCGTGGTCGACGGCTACGACGCCGGCATTCGTCTCGCCGAAACGGTGCCGCAGGACATGATCGCCGTGCCCTTCGGCGACCGTCAGCGTTTCGCAGTGGTTGGCAGTCCGGAGTACTTTGCGAAGCACAAGCCGCCGCGTACGCCAGCCGATCTGAAGGCGCATCGCTGCATACGCAGTCGCATGCCGAGCGGGCAAATCTACCAGTGGGAGTTCGAGCGGCGCGGGCAAGCCGTGCGCGTGGACGTGGAGGGCACGTTGACGCTCGACGAGCCCGGTCTCATGCTCGCGGCCGCGCGCGATGGACTCGGCCTTGCATATTTGACCGAATGGAACGTGAATGCGGACCTGGCGGCGGGCACGCTGGTGCGCGTGCTGGAGGACTGGACGCCGCCGCTCGACGGGCTCTGCCTCTATTACACCGGGCGGCGGCACGCGCCGGCGGGGTTGCGCGCGCTGATCGAGACGATTCGCGAACACGCCGACGCCGTGCGTAAGCGTGCTGCCGCGCCCGCGAAAAAGGGCCGGCGCGGGGCTGCCACCAAGGGTTGATTGTGGCGCACGCGATCATCGCTGGTTCCGATCGCGACTATCGTGGATTCCCGTTTCCGTTGCGTACGATCCGAACGCAATACCGACCTCTCCACGATGGAGAGACGCATGGAAACGGACATCACGAATCGAACCGCGCGCACGAAGACCGCGAACGTCATCTTTCAAGGTTTCTCAATGCCGACACGGCAAAGGGACACCGCGGTGGGCTCGCTTGCGGTGGCTGGCGCAGGCGTAGCGTTCAGGCGAGCGATGCGAACCGCCCGGCTGCGCCGCCCCGGCGATACAGCACGAGAGTCGCGACGAGTCCGCACGCGGCGGCGAAACTGAGCCAGTATCCCGGCGCGGCCTTGTCGCCGGTAATCTCGATGAGATACGTCGATACGGCGGGCGTGAAACCACCAAAAACCGCGGTGGCGAGACTGAACGCGAGCGAGAAACCGGCCACGCGGACCTCGGCGGGCATGACTTCAGTGAGTGCTGCAACCATCGCGCCGTTGTACATGCCGAAGAAGAACGAGAGCCACAGCAGCACGACGAGCATGCGAGCAAAGCTCGGCGCCGATGACAGCCAGGAGAGCGCCGGATACGACGTGCAGATAGCGAGCGCGGTGATGGCGATAAGAATCGGCCTGCGGCCGATGCGATCCGAGAGCGCTCCACCAACGGGCAGCCAGAAGAAGTTCGAGAGGCCCACGCAAAGCGTGACGATCAGGCTGTCTGCGGTAGTGAGCTTCAGAACGGCTTTGCCGAAGGTCGGCGTGTAGACCGTGATGAGGTAGAACGTGGTAGTCGTCATGGCGACCAGCATCATGCCCGCGAGCACCGTCCGCCAGTTTTGCAGCATCGTGGCGAACACTTCGCGTGCGCGCGGATGGTGCGTGCGCGCCTTGAACTCGTCGGTTTCCTGCAGCGTGCGTCGCAACAGAAAGATAACCGGCACGATAGCGCAACCGACGAAGAAGGGAACGCGCCATCCCCATGCGCCGATTTCACTGGCCGTCATCAGATGGTTGAGCAGATAGCCGAGAGCGGCTGCGACCACGATTGCAACCTGCTGGCTCGCGGACTGCCAACTTGTATAGAAGCCCTTGTGCCCCGGCGTCGCCATTTCCGCCAGATAGACAGAGACGCCGCCCAGCTCGGCGCCAGCGGAAAAGCCTTGCAGCAGGCGCCCGAGCAGCACGAGAGCGGGTGCCAGAAATCCGATCGTCGCATATCCGGGGACGCACGCGATCAGGATCGTTCCGCTCGCCATGATCGACAGTGTGACGATCAACCCTTTGCGGCGCCCCACTTCATCGATGTATGCGCCCAATATGATCGCGCCCAGCGGGCGCATCAGGAAGCCCGCGCCGAACACGGCGAAGGTGAGCATCAGCGAGGCGAACTCGCTCGTGGACGGAAAGAAGATGCGCGAGATGTAAGTCGCATAGAAGCCGAAAAGAAAGAAGTCGAACTGCTCCAGAAAATTGCCGCTGGTCACGCGCAGCACTGCGCCAAACTTCGACGTTCGGCCATGCGCGCTATCCCCGGCGTTGAGCGATGAGGGATGCATGAGTTGTCTCCATGGATGTGTTATGTAAGTGCGGCCGCCCGTCGAAGGTATTGTCTCGAGGACCGCCGTTAGTCCGAGCCGGGTTGCAGGCGGCTGGCCTGTCGCTTTTCGATCGATGACTTGAGAAGCGCCGCACAGCGATAGATTCCGTGGGCGAATTTGCCGTAAGGCAGCGTGGCGAAGAGTGCCATCACGACGCCGAGGTGGAGGGCCAGGAGCCACGCCATCGCGGCGGTGTCGCGCCACGCGAGGAGCGCGAGACCCGAAACGCTGGTCAAGAGCAGCAGCGCGATGAATCCACGGTCCATCGGGCGCTGCTTCGGATCGCCCCGGCTCGGGTCGCGGCGCAGATTGAGCCAGAGCAGGCCCGCCGGCCCGACGAGCAAACCGGCACCACCCGCTGTGCCGAGCATCACGGGCAGACTCAGGACCGGGTAAGGCGCGTGCAGATTGAGCGCATAGTGATAGAAGGTGGCCACCGCCGTAGCCGCGAAGCACAGCATGAATCCATAGAAGGTCAAATGATGGAAACGCCGGCGTGCGAGCGTGAAGGCATCATTCGACTCGTTGCAGCCGTCGCCATGGCCTCCGTCGAGATACGTCAGGGTAAGCGTGTGCTTCGCGGCCTCGGCGATGGCCGGCGCGCTGGCCGGTCCCGCAGACATGTCACGCCAGAATCTCGACACGCCGACGCCGAGCGCGAGGATCGCGAAGCCGAAGACCGAACCGAACATCGCCGCGAGCAGGTTATGCGGGAAAATCGCATAGAAATTGCCGCCCAGATTGCCTGCGAACAGCGAACCCCTGAACCCGATGCCAAGCATCAGAAAGAGGGCGAGTCCGATCGCGAGCGCAAGCGCGACGGTCAATCCGTTGCGCTTGTAGAGTGCGCCCATCGGTGCGGGCCACGCATACTCCGCATAGGTTTCGACGCGGACTTCGGCCATCGCCTTCGGCACGTTCACGGCGAACTCATGTGGCGGCGCATACTGGCATGCGTGATAGCACGCGCCGCAGTTGTGGCACAGGTTGGCGAGATAATTGACGTCCGCCTTGGCGAATTCGAGGCGCCGTGTCATCGCGGGGAAGACCGCGCAGAATCCTTCGCAGTAACGGCACGCATTGCAGATCTGCATCTGCCGTGCGACTTCCGCTTCATTTTGCGTGAGCGGGAGCACGCGGATGATCGGCGCCGCGGGCTCGCTCGTGGCCGTGTCGCCGGTGATGACGGAAGGCGAGGCGAGTTCCCGCGCCTCGCGGGCAAGCGCTTCAAGCTTTTGCACGTTGAACTCCAGTGTAATGAGCAGCAGCCATCGCAGCCTGTGTGCCGGCAATGCGTCCGAACGCGGTGCCGATCGACATGCCGACGCCCGCGGTATAACCCTTGCCGAGCACGTTGCCGGCCATCATTTCTCCTGCAACGAAAAGGTTGTCGCTGGGGCGTCCGCCGAAATGCACCTGCGCATGGTCATTCACCTTGAGTCCCAGGTACGTGAACGTGATGCCCGGCCGCAATGCATAGCCGAAGAAGGGAGGGGTATCAATGGGCCGCGCCCAGTGGGTTTTCGCTGGCGTGAGGCCTTCGGTGCGGCAGTCATCGAGTGCCGTGTGATCGAAGGTACCGTCGCGGCACGCGGCGTTGTAGGCGCGAATCGTCTCGACGAAGGCCGCTTCGGGCAAATGCAGTTGACGCGCCAGTTCGTTCAGCGAAGCGGCTTTCGCGCCCGGGAACACCGGAGGCATGAACCGCCCGACGGCCTTCGCGTCGATGATCGAATAGCCGATCTGGCCCGGCTGCTGCGCGACGAGCCGTCCCCAGATCGCATAGCGCTTCGGCCAGAAGTCTTCGCCCTCGTCGTAAAAACGCTGCGCGTCGCGATTGACGACTACGCCGAGCGACACGCAGTCGATACGCGTGCAGATGCCGCCATCATAGAGCGGCGCGCGGGCGTCGATGGCGACGCAGTGCGACTGCGACGGATCGCCAATCGCATCCGCCCCTGCTTCGATCATGTGCTTGAGCAGCAGGCCCTGATTGAAGCGCGTGCCGCGAATGAGAAAGTTGTCGGCGGGCCATTCGCCGCGTTCGTTTTGTCCCCACGCTTCTCGCAGCCACTCGCGATTCGATTCGAATCCGCCGGCCGCGAGCACGCAGGCGCGCGCCTCGAAACGTTGCACGCCGCTGCGCGCCGCGACGAAGCGGCCTGCGTCGAGTTCGATTGCGTCGACAGGCGTGTCGTAGCGGATCTGGACCCCGATCGCTTCGGCGCTGCGGTAGTAGGCGTTCACGAGCGCTTTGCCGCCGCCCATGAAGAACGCATTGGTCCGCGCGACGTGCAGGGCCCCGGAAAGCGGCGGCTGAAAGCGCACGCCGTGCTTGCGCATCCACGGACGGCATGTCGACGATGCCCGGATCACGAGCCGCGCGAGCGCCTCATTCGTGATGCCGCCGGTCACCTTGAGCAAGTCTTGCCAATATTCCTCTTCCGGATAAGCATCGACCAGCACGTCTTGCGGCGCATCGTGCATGCAGCGCAGATTGCGAGTGTGCTGGGAATTTCCGCCGCGCCATTCGCGCGGTGCCGATTCGAGAAGCAGGACGGAGGCGCCGGCTTCTCGCGCCATCAAAGCGGCACACAGCGCGGCATTGCCTCCGCCGATTACAAGAACGTCCACCATCTGGGTTGTCTCCTTTGAGACAACTATAAGTAGCTCCGTCCGGCGCGGCCATCAGGGAGACAGCAAGGGGTCTTCAGGATTCGTGAAGGGCGGGTTGGCGCAGCGTTGCGCCGGGCCAGCGGCCTGCCAGGACGGTATCGCGCGCGACATCGGCGAGTACGACGCGCGCGGCAAGCCCCGCGGGAGAAAGTTCGTCGTCCGAGACGCTCGCAATCAGGTTCGGTCTTGTCGCGTATGCCTCGACGAGCGGCACGCTCGCCAGTGAAGCGTTTTCTGCGCGTGCGAGCGCCGCTCCGGGCTGAATCGTCGCGCCGAGTCCACCGCGCACGGCGTCCATGAGCATGGCGAGGCCGTCGACTTCGGCGGCGATGCGCGGGGTGTAGCCAGCGCGCTTGAATGCGGCGTCGAGCAGTGCGCGAAGGCCGTGTGTGCCGCTCGGCAGGATCAGCGGCAGGGGGCCCAGTTTCGCAATCGACGTGCGCGATCTTGCGGGCATGCCTTGCAGCGTCGACGCGCCTATTACGAACAGCCGTTCATCGAGCAAGGGCATGACGCTCCAGCGCTGCGCGGGCTCTTCACGAAACAGAATCGCGAGATCGATTTGCCGGGCGCCGAGCATCGCGCCGAGATAACCGGAGAGGCTTTCGACCATGCGCAGCCGCACGTCGGGATACCGCTCGCGCATTGCCTGCATGAACGCGAGACCGAGCACGCCTGTCGTGCTCGGCGCGAGGCCCACGCTGACATGGCCCGAGAGGCGAGCCTGGCGCGCGGCCAGTGCGGCATCGTCGACGTGGCGCAGCGCGAGTTGCGCCTGGCGCCAGAAGGCGAGTCCCGCGTCGGTGGGAACGACGCCGCTCGAAGTTCGCTGTAGCAGGCGCGTCGAGAGTTCGCTTTCCAGCCTGCTGATCTGCTGGCTGAGCGCCGACGTGACGATGCCTAGCTCGAGCGCGGCCTTGCCCATGCTGCCGTGTTCGACGACGCTGACAAAATATCGCAACTGCCGAAGTTCCATCGAAAGTCTCAGAGTATGCGGTCCCGGAGAACCGGTTCGCGCGCATCCAGTTAGTTTCCGCTGCTCGATGCCCATAAGCGCGGCTAACGTAACAGGTTCGCCACTTGCCATTTCATCATGAATCGGGCCCGGCGTCGCGATCGAGTGGGGTTGCCGGCTGATCGAGGCAGAGATCGGGCACGCCGGGAGGAAGCCTCGTTGATGATCAGACGCGCGCTCGCTTATCGTCGGATTTCATGCAGGAATGCGAATAGAGTCGCGTGCGGAAAGCGTATTATTTCGGCTGTCTGCTCACGGTGAATCGTCTGCCATCAGATGGCGGATTACGAGCGCCGGGTCAGCAATCTCCAGAATCAGCCGGCGAAGGATGCGCCTGCGCATATGCTCTTCGTCCAGGATCCAGGGTTTCCCCTTCTCGCTCAGATAGCGCGCGAGGGCGTCGCGATGGTCCTCGCCGTCAGGCAGATTGAGCCGCACGGCGAGTAGCCCCGCCACGACATCATCGATCTCGACGTCGAGCGGTCTTGAGTCAATATGAAGTTCGAGTTTCATGGCGGTTATGGTGCAAAAAAAGCGGCACCGCTCCCGCGAAGACAGGAAGAACGATGCCGAAGAAATGCACCGGCCGGGCTTGATGACCGGTGCAGAGCGGAACCGATGCGGTCAGTACTCCAGTTCCGGCGCGCTCGCCTGCGCCGGCTTGTCGTCCTTCGGCGCTTCGGCCACCGTTGCATCCGTCGTCAGGATGAGCCCTGCAATCGATGCCGCATTCTGCAGAGCCGTGCGCGTGACCTTGGTGGGATCGACTACGCCCGCCTCGACAAGATCGCCGTATTCGCCGGTGGCCGCGTCGTAGCCGAAATTGCCCTTGCCTTCGAGCACCTTCGCGATGACCACCGAAGGCTCATCGCCCGCATTCGAGGCGATTACGCGCATGGGCGCTTCGAGTGCGCGCAGCACGATCTGGATGCCAGCGTCCTGATCACTGTTGACGCCTTTCAGGCTCGTCACGGCCGAACGCGCACGCACGAGCGCGACGCCACCACCCGGCACGATGCCTTCCTCGACCGCCGCACGCGTGGCGTGCAGCGCGTCGTCGACGCGGTCCTTCTTCTCCTTCATCTCGACTTCGGTGGCCGCGCCGACCTTGATCACGGCCACGCCGCCAGCGAGCTTCGCGACGCGCTCCTGTAGCTTTTCGCGGTCGTAATCGCTCGTCGCTTCCTCGATCTGCCTGCGGATCGAGTGCACGCGCGCCTCGATGCGCTTTTCGTCACCGGCGCCATCGATGATGATGGTGTCGTCCTTGCGGACCTCGACGCGTTTTGCTGATCCGAGATCTTCGAGCGTGGCCTTCTGCAGCTGCTTGCCGGTTTCTTCCGAGATGACGGTCGCACCCGTGAGGATGGCGATGTCCTCGAGCATCGCCTTGCGACGATCGCCGAAGCCGGGCGCCTTGACGGCGGCGACCTTCAGGATGCCGCGCATCGCGTTGACCACAAGCGTGGCCAGTGCTTCACCGTCAATGTCCTCCGCGACGATCAGCAGGGGCTTGCCTGCCTTGGACGTCGCTTCGAGAACCGGGAGCAGGTCCCGGATATTCGAGATCTTCTTGTCGTGCAGCAGGATCAGCGCGTCATCGAGATATGCGGCCTGCCTGTCGGGATCGTTGATGAAGTAGGGGCTCACGTAGCCGCGGTCGAACTGCATGCCTTCGACCACGTCGAGTTCGTTCTCGAGTGACTTGCCGTCCTCGACCGTGATTACGCCTTCCTTGCCGACTCTCTCCATCGCGTCAGCAATGATTTTCCCGATTGCCTCGTCAGAGTTGGCCGAGATGGAACCGACCTGAGCGATTTCGCGGTTCGTCGAAATCGGCCTGGACAGCTTGCGCAGTTCGTCGAGCACGGCGGCGACAGCCTTGTCGATGCCGCGCTTCAGATCCATCGGGTTCATGCCCGCGGCGACGTGCTTCATACCTTCCTGCACGATCGCCTGGGCAAGCACCGTGGCTGTGGTGGTGCCGTCCCCCGCCACGTCGGCGGTTTTCGATGCAACCTGTTTCACCACCTGCGCACCCATGTTCTCGAAGCGGTCCTTCAGCTCGATTTCTTTCGCGACCGACACGCCATCCTTCGTGATGGTCGGCGCGCCGAAGCTGCGCTCGATCAGCACGTTGCGGCCTTTGGGTCCGAGCGTGACCTTCACGGCATCGGCGAGCACGTTCACGCCCTTGACGATGCGGGCGCGGGCACTGTCATGGAATTTGACGTCTTTGGCACTCATGTTCTTGCTCCGGGTAAAGTCGTTGACTCGACACGTCGCGAACGACCGGGCGGGTGTCCGCGACCGGTCGAAAGTTCAGGCGGCCTTGCGGGCAGCACCCGCGTCGGCCTCGAGGACGCCCATGACGTCCTCCTCGCGCATGACGAGCAGTTCCTCGCCATCGACCTTGACGGTCTGGCCTGCGTACTTTCCAAAGAGAACCTGCTCACCGACCTTCAGCTGGAGCGCGCGCAGCGTTCCATCCTGCAGCAGCCGGCCGCTGCCGACGGCGACGACTTCGCCCTGTTCTGGTTTTTCTGCCGCTGAATCGGGAATCACGATGCCCGAGGCCGTCGTCCGCTGCGTTTCGATTCGCTTGACGATAACCCGGTCGTAGAGGGGACGAATCTGCATTTCCATCTCCTGAGCGATTAAAGGATCACCAATAAGGGAATCCGGCTGCGTGAACGAGGCGCGTGGGAGGCCTCCGTGCAGCCGTGCCAGTGTCTGGCGGAAAGCGAAATAGAGGCGCCGCATTCGAGGTTCAAGAGGGAGCGCGAATCGCAAATGTAACTAAATATTTCAACGCGGCAAGAGGATACGGCCGACGGTCCCAAGGCGGTAGACCGTACGTCCGAGCGCGCGCTTGTGCGCGCTGCGCGGCTGCGGGTGCACGGGGCAGGGCGGCTGCCGGCCGCCGTCCGCATCCAGGGTGTCGTCGGCTTCATCAAGCGCCCGCCACACGCCACTCTTCACCGGTCGGAAGAGCCAGCGCACGTAGCCGCGTCGCGCGGCCAGTCGCATCAGGCCATCGCGATCACTCGCACCGTCAATGAGTGCCCCGTCGGGCGGGATGTCGCTTCCGTAGTCGCCAAACGCCTGGCGACAGGCGAGCGCTTCGGCACCGCCGGCGCCGATCGTATTGCACCCGCGCCGCACTATGCGCTCGACCTCCCACGCACCGAACTGCCAGGCCGCGTCGAGCAGCATGGCGTCGACAGCTTCCACGCTCTGCCAGGGCGCATCAATCTGGATGGCGGTGCCGGGGACTGGCCGCGCCGGTATCTCCACACCGGGCAGCACGAGCGGCGTCGCGCGCCGGAAAC
Source organism: Paraburkholderia sp. BR10936 (assembly GCF_040965735.1). Classification (NCBI taxonomy): domain Bacteria; kingdom Pseudomonadati; phylum Pseudomonadota; class Betaproteobacteria; order Burkholderiales; family Burkholderiaceae; genus Paraburkholderia; species Paraburkholderia sp. BR10936. The sequence goes on along the minus strand of NZ_JBFRCM010000005.1, from coordinate 425,077 downwards.
CGTGCCAGTGAAGTATCGCGACGAGCGGCGTATTGACCTGCGCAGCGGCGCTGACGGTGACCGCGAAGAGCGGCAGGCGCACGCTTTCGGCCTGTTCCCGAAGTCTGTCGAAAAGGTCCATGAAGCCTCCCGTGGCTTGTTGCAAGGGCCACTTGAAATTTCCGTTCCATGGGCTATTTTATGCATCGTTCCGGCAGCCGCGCCAAGCGTTGCTGTCATGCAGCCAGACTCCCGTGCGGGATCACTGGCGCTTGCGGCTACACAGTCCGGTTGCCCTTCCAGAACATTGGGGGAGGATACGATGAGCCCTGATCCGAGAAGGTGGAATCCCTTCAAGTTCCTTCGAGCAGCGTCCCGCAAGTCCGATGCGCAAGGCCGGGAAAGCACGTCGGCGAGCGAAAACGAACGTGCCTCGATGCCCGACATCGCGCGGCTGTTTTCACGCGAACCATGGCGCGCAATGGAGGAATTTTTTCTTGACCCGTTCGCGGGCCGTGGTGCGCTCGACCGGTGGTTTGGCGACTTCAGTTCGTCGCGTTTCCAGCCGCGTATCGACGTTGTCGACGAAGGACCGGTGCTGCGTGTGACTGCCGAGCTGCCCGGAATGGAGCGCGAAGACGTGAAAGTGAGCGTCGAGGACGGCGCGATCGTGCTCCGAGGTGAGAAGAAGCAGGACGTACACAGTGAGGAGAACGGCTGCTACCGGCTGGAGCGTGCCCACGGACGCTTCGTGCGCACGATTCCGATGCCCGAATATGCCGATCCCGGCCGCGCTCTGGCGAAGTTCGACAATGGCCTTCTCACGTTGACGATTCCGAAAATGGAACCAGCGCCGTCCGCGCACCGGACGATCGATATCGGTTAGGGCAAGCACACGAAAGCGCTGTGACGGCGACGGTAGAAGTCGACCGGGTCGTTAGCTCAGCTGGTAGAGCAGCGGACTTTTAATCCGTTGGTCACTGGTTCGAATCCAGTACGGCCCACCATTCGCTGTTCCATAGAACTCCAGCGTATTCCGATGGAGTAGCCATAGCCCTTACTGGGTGGGCGTCTCAGGCCGTCGGCTGTTCCGCTGTTTGCTGGCTTGGCCCGTTGACTTCCCCTGCTTGGTGGGGGTAGTTTTGGGGGTATTCTGCCGTCTTCGACAGGGGATACCCCCAATGCGTCTCTCTGATACAGCAATCCGTAGCGCCCGGCCAGGCGCCAAGCCCGTCAAGCTCTCTGATGGTGACGGACTCTATCTTCTCCTGATGCCGACCGGTTCCCGTCTGTGGCGGTTGAAGTACCGCTTTGCTGGCAAGGAAAAGCTGCTCGCGCTCGGCACCTACCCAACGGTGACATTGAAGGACGCGCGCGACAGGCGCGAAGAGGCGCGAAAGAAACTCGCGGCGGGATACGATCCGGGCGAAGCGAGGAAGGCGCAGAAGAGGGCGGAAAAAGACCTGGCGACGAACAGCTTTGAAGTCGTGGCGCGCGAGTGGTTCCAGTTGACGAAAGGGAAGTGGGAAGCGGTATACGCGAAGTTGATCATGCATCGACTGGAGCGGGACATGTTTCCCTCCCTCGCCAAACGCCCGATCAATGAGATTACCGCAATCGAACTACTGACTGCATTGAGGCGAATCGAGAAACGCGGCGCCGTCGACACGGCACATCGATCATTGCAGAAGTGCGGACAGATTTTCCGGTATGCAGTTGTGACCGGACGGGCAGACCGTGACCCTACGACGGACCTTCGCGAGGCGCTCAAGCCGGCGCGCAAGCAACACTATGCCTCGATAAAGGACCCCAAGGAAGTCGGTGCGCTTGTACGCGCGATCCGCGACTACCAGGGAGGTTTCGAAACGAAATGCGCGCTTCTTGTTGGCATGCTGACGTTTGTTCGCCCCGGCGAGCTTCGCAAGGCTGAATGGACCGAATTCGACCTTGTTCAGGCTGAATGGCGCATTCCAGCCGCACGCATGAAAATGAAGGAGCAACATATTGTGCCGCTTTCGCTGCAGGCCGTTGCCGTCCTTGAAAAGCTTCATGCCGTCAATGGCCATGGACGCTACCTTTTTCCCAGCGTTCGGACCAGCGAGCGGCCGATGAGCGAAAACACGGTGAATGCCGCCCTGCGCCGTCTCGGATACACCCGTGAGGAAATGACTGGCCACGGATTTCGCAGTACTGCTTCTACGCTGCTCAACGAACTCGGTTGGCCGGGGGACGCAATCGAGCGGCAGTTATCACACGGTGAACGCGACGAGGTCCGGAGCGCTTACAACTTTGCTGAATACCTGCCCGTACGTCGGAAAATGATGCAGGCGTGGGCCGATCATCTCGATGAATTGGAACGTGGCGCAAGAGTCCTGACAATGCAATTACCGAAGGCGTGTTGAAGTGCCGGGCCGCGGCAGGAACCGCTAGGACTCATTGCCCTGCGTTCGTCGGGAGCTGGAATCATCGCTCGCTATTCAAAGATGCGGGGGGCATTCTACCTTGCGACCCACAAAAGTCCTACATCTTCGCGAATCGTCCGAACCCGGTGGCCCAGGAAGTCTTGAGCCATTGCGGATCGAGATGATCGTTTCGGACGAGGACGACCCCAAGAGAGCACACCCGGATTTCTTTTAAGATTTGGTGACCTGACTTTGAATGACACTGCGTGAGCGGAAGGCCTGGGCACGATCATCAGCGTCGAGACGCATGGCGGGTATGTTCTATTGGTGCAAGTTTAAATAGGTATCCACAGGGTTTTGATAGGAAGACTTATCGTTATAGTCGTGTCCAAGGTCGGTTGTCGCCGAAAACTCGAGCGTGATCGACGACAAGGAAACGCTCTACGCCTCGCAAAACGCTGTCGCAGCGAGCAAAATGCGGGAGCGCCGGGTCATCTACTGTTCTGGTGACAGTTCTGAACAACATCCTCCACTGTATGACGCACCCCTTCGAACTCTTTGCTCTCGCGCTGCGCCCCCGACTTGGTCCCGTGACCTGTCGCGTCACTGGTGGGTTCATGTTGGTCGCGGTATGAGTCGGTCCCACCGGGCTTGAGCGGGCGCGACTGCTGGCACTGTGCATTGCGCTGCGGGGGCACGCCCCGGATCCAGGCCCGATGGGTGTGCGATTGCATTAACTGGTGCTCGTTTCGGAGGATGTGTGCAGTCAGTTCGTGGCCCTTATGCGACATCTCGCGTGTCCACGGTGTCGCCGCCCAGCGCGCGAAGGTCTCGCTGCCGCCCCGCGGGTTATGCGCCGGCAGGGATCGTTTTCCTGAGTGGTGGATCAATCGTTAGGTGGTCCGCTTAGTTCTCGGAATCCGCCGCGCTGCTTCGGGGCCTGGGGGCTAGCTATCAATCGAGCAAAACCGAAGCGCGCTAAGATTGTCTGGACCATATTCGACGGTCGGGGGGATCATGGCCACGTTCAAGGAATTGAAAGCACAAATGGCCGCGCTGGAGGAGCAAGCGGCGGCGGCCCGAGCGGCAGAATTTGAGGAAGTGCTCGCGGACATCAGGGCGAAGGTAGCCGATTATGGGTTTACCGAGCGGGATATCTTTGGACGCCGACGGGGAGGTCGCGAGACTGCCGCACGTGGCGTTGTACCCGCCAAATATCGTGATCCGAAGACGGGGGTGACCTGGTCGGGCAGGGGCCGTGCGCCCAACTGGATCAAGGACGTGAAGAACCGCAACAGGTACCTTATTCGTGAGTGATGTCGGGCGAAAAAAGCGCGCTCGGGGCGGGCAGCAAGTTTGGAGACCGAGGGGCGCTCGGCCACTCAAAACTAACTGTAGCGCGCGCCGTTACACCGCGCACCTACCCTTTCGAGGAGCGTGCGGATTTCCCGCATGAGCGAGTGTTCGAACTTTGGCGGATGACAAGGCAATCTAGCGCAACGCCTTCACGGCCTATCTGAATCCCAAGGGAGGTGAGCCGATGTGGGCTACCGACCGTGCATCGAACCGGTGCGTCGCGCTCGACGCAACCGTCCTTCAATCCGGGGAATTCGCTATTAGGGAAAACACAGAAGACGTTTCCCAACAACCCCTATGCGATTCATGCGAGGACTACGACAGGTCGCAACCCGGGATGTCCATGTGCGCTGCGTCCGGGGCTGCGAGCTGTCGGTCATGTCTGAACGAGCTCGCGAACCAGCTTGACGACCGCGCGGATAACGTCCAATGAGCAACGCTAGAAAATTTATTCCACTTCTTACCTTCTGAGCGATTCTTGGTTCCGTATCGCGGTTGTGTTTCCTATGCTGGCAGGCTCGATGAGTCTGATGTGTCCTGCACGCGCGCGCTCGCCGCCGCGAGGACCCCGCGGGACTCGCCTGCGCCGTGTGCTGCTTGATCGCCAGATAAGTGCCGTTAGCTGGCCGCGGGAGTCCGGCGAACGCAGTTGCTTTTGGAGGTGGATTTCATCATGCCCGAGGAATATCGCTTCGATGTCTTTGGCCGGGCTATTGCCGTCGCACGCAAAGCTGAGGTGTGGACGGTCTTTGATATTGGCGAGGAAGGCAAACGTCGCCGAGCCGACATCCAGATCCCAGCCTTCATCGCTGCGGATGAATTGCTGCAATATCTCGACGACATCTTTCACGAAAGCGCGACCCCAGCGCGACCGTGTGTAAGGGTGCTTCCTGACGGGAGACGGGATCTGCCGCCCTCCGCGGAGTGAAGTAGTCGCCGCCATAACGTCCATTCGCCCACGCGCCACGGAGCATTACGCATGGTCAATCCGATTCGCAGCGAAATCGATCTCGAGGCGCAAGGCCTTCATGTTGGCTATCTGCGACTGCCGCATTCTGTTCATCGCTCGGCGTACGGCTGGATTCCGATACCAATCGGTTCCGTGCGCAACGGCGAAGGGCCCTTCGTGCTGCTCATGGCCGGCAATCACGGGGACGAGTACGAGGGACAGGTGCTCGTTTCGCAATTGCTGCGCGAAATCGACCCACAATGGGTACATGGACAACTCATTTTCCTGCCGATGGCCAACTTTCCAGCAGCCGAGGCTGGAACACGCACGTCGCCGCTAGACGGCGGCAACCTGAACCGCACGTTCCCGGGCAATCCACTAGGTACGCCGACCGAGATGATCGCCGACTACATCGAGAACACCTTGCTCGCGCGTGCGCAATATCTCGTGGATCTGCATTCAGGCGGTAGTTCGTTGCGCTATCACGGTGCGAATATGCTCGCGATCGAGCCGCGCGACGAAGAAGAAGGCCGGCAGTTGGGGGCACTCCTTGGCGCATTTGGCTTGCCGCGCGCCTTTCTTCACGCGCCCAATCCGCTCCATTCGGCGACGGCTGCACGCCGCCAGGGTGCCGTGTCGATCGTCACCGAGCTTGGTGGTGCCGGCGTCGTTCAGCGGGGCCTCCTGCACGAAGCGCGGCAAGGGCTGCTGCACCTGCTTGGCGCGATTGGCGTGCTGGCCGGGCCGCTCGTGCCGCCGCAACCGCCAGGCCAAACGCGGTTTTATCGCGTGGCTGCGCAGCACTATGTCTACGCGTATGAACGCGGCGTGTACGAGCCGCTCGTGGACCTCGGCGAACACGTGCACGCGGGGCAGCCTGCGGCGCGTATTCACTTTCCCGAAACGCCTCTGCGCGAGCCGCTGACGGTGGCGTTTGCGGCCTCGGGCGAGGTGGTGTGTCAACGGGCGGTTGCCTCGGTGCAGCGCGGCGATTGCCTCTTTCATCTGGCCGAGCCCGACGAGCCGTGAAGCGGAGAAGCGAGACGCACGGGTCTGTGCTGGACGAACGAAAATGCCTCACAGACGCGATTCATCTGGATAACGATATTCGAATTGCTTGGTTATATGGCGCATGCGGTGGGGGTAATCTGGCAGCCGGATCTGCCGTCCCACGGGAACGCCGCAACGATGACCTACCGCATTATCGATACCTCGCCGCTCGAAGCCGTTGCAAAGCCGCTGATCGACGGCCTGCAATGGGAATATGCAACACGCTACCGCGATCACCGCGCCGACAGCGAGGCTTCGGCCGCGCAGGAGCTGGCGCGTTATCCGGCCGCGCTGTTCGCGCCGCCCGAGGGTGCCTTCATCGTGCTCGTGCGCGACGGCGAGACCGTTGGCGGCGGGGCCTTCAAGCGCTACGACGCTCAGACAGCGGAGTTCAAGCGTGTCTGGACACGCGCCGACCAGCGCCGCCAGGGTCTTGCACGCCGCATCGTCGAAGAACTCGAGGCGCGCGCGTTGAGCCAGGGGTATCGCCGTGTTTATCTCACCACCGGCTTCAAGCAGCCGGAAGCCTGGGGCTTATACATTGATTCAGGCTACGTCCCCTTGTTCGATCGCTCGATTGCGCCAGAAGTCCACGTGCGTCTGCCCTTCGCCAAGGACCTGCGGAAGCCGTTTTCCACGGATGCGCTCGACGACCTGCGCCCGCGTGAACCGCTAGGCGAGCATCGTTGATTGCGCGGCGGGCGGCGGCCACGCTTCGTTCGACGCCGCGTGCGCTGACTGCTTCATGCCACTCTGATGACCGGACACGAATATGACCCAGCGTAATCTCACTTTCGGCATCATGCTGCATGGCCCCGGCGGCCACATGAACGCATGGAAGCACCCAAGTAATCCGGTGGATGCCAGTGTCAACCTCGACTTCATTACCGGAATTGCCCAGAAGGCCGAGGCCAACGGCCTGGCGTTCGCCTTCGTGGCAGATGGCCTCTACATCAACGAAAAGTCGATCCCCCATTTTCTGAACCGCTTCGAGCCGATCTCCATGCTTTCGGCGCTGGCGACTGCGACATCGAAGATCGGGCTCGCAGGCACGATCTCGACTTCATACAGCCATCCGTTCACGGTGGCGCGGCAACTCGCCTCGCTCGACCTCATCAGCGGCGGCCGCGCGGGCTGGAATGTGGTGACGTCCCCGCTGGAGGGCTCGGCGAAGAACTATGGCGGCGAGCACCCCAATCACGCGCTGCGCTACGAGATTGCCGACGAATACCTAGACGTCGTGCAGGGGCTCTGGGATAGTTGGGACGACGACGCATTCGTGCGCGAGCGCGAAACCGGGCGCTTTTTCGATCGCGAGAAACTTCACACGCTCGACCACAAGGGCCGCTTCTTCGAAGTGGCCGGGCCGCTCAACATTCAGCGCTCGCCGCAGGGCCAGCCCGTGATTTTTCAGGCCGGCTCGTCGGACGCCGGCATCGATCTCGCCGGCAAATACGCCGACGCCGTGTTCACACATTCGCCCTCGCTCGAAGAGACACGCGAGTTCGCCGGGCGCGTGCGCCGCAGCGCCGTGGCCCACGGGCGCGCCCCGAGCGATGTGAAGATCTTTCCCGGTATCGGCCCAATCGTCGCCACGACGCACGACGAAGCCGAAGAGAAGTACCGCCTGATCCGCGACTTGCTGAGCGTCGACGAGGCGCTCGCCTACCTTGGCCGCTACTTCGATCATCACGACTTCACGCAATATCCGCTCGATGCGTCGTTTCCGGAGCTTGGCGACCTCGGCAAGAACAGCTTTCGCTCGACCACGGACCGCATCAAGGCCGACGCGCGCCGCAACGGCTCGACGCTGCGCGAAGTCGCGCTGGCCGTCGCCACGCCAAAGACGCATTTCCTCGGCACAGGCGAGCAGGTTGCCGACGAACTGATCCGATGGCTGGACGCCGGCGCCGCCGATGGCTTCATCCTCGGTTTTCCGGTGCAGGCGGAGGGCCTCGACGACTTTGTCAGACACGTGATTCCGGTGCTCGAAGCACGTGGCCGATACAGCCGGCGCCTGAGCGGGGAGACGCTGCGAGACCACCTTGGCTTGCCGCGACGGATTGGCCGTTACGCGCTCGCCTCGACGCGCTGACTCAACGGCGCGGCTGGCTCGATTCATGGATGGCAGCCGCGCGCGGACGAACACGACAACCCTTGGACATTTTCCCTTTCAAAAGCGGAGCGTAAGTACACCATGAGTCGAGACTTGCTGCTGTTGCTGCAACCTGGCTTTACCGACCCTGCCCATCCCGGCGAGCGTTTCATCTGTCCGCACGGCGCGCCAATAGAAGGATTGCTTGCGAGCGACCCCGAGCGCGTCGCGCGCATCGACGTAAAGCGGCTGCCGTTCGCGCGCCCGCGTGCGGTGGTGATCGAGGTGCTCGACGAGGCACATCAGGGGCTGCCCGTGCTCGTGCTCGGCGATGAGCATGCGGTTCCCGAAGACGTGCAAACGGTGAACGGCCGTCACTTCGTGACCGACACGAACCGGATTCTCGCGCTGCTTGCCGAACGGCACGGCTTTCCCAAGGTGCATTGAGCGGCGTTCGAACAACACAACATCATGCCACTTCGTCTTTTTGCCGCCATCCCCTCGCGCACGCGGCGCCACGCGCTGGCTCTCGCCATATCGCTTTGCAACGCCGCGGCGCTGCTCCTTTTGCCTCATGCGGCGCAAGCCACGCCCAAAGGGACACTGGTTTTCTGCAGTGAAGGCAGCCCGGCGGGATTCGACCCGGGGCAGCACACCACCAGCACCGATTTCGATGCGAGCACGAATACGGTCTACAACGAGCTGGTGCAGTTCCGCAACGGCACACTCGATCTCGAGCCCGCGCTCGCAATAAGCTGGGAGAGTTCAGCGGATCAACGCACCTACACGTTTCATTTGCGCCACGGTGTGAAATTTCAGACGACCTCGTGGTTTCATCCCACGCGGGACTTCAACGCGGATGATGTGATTTTCACCTTCACGCGCATGCTCGATCCGCAGCTGCCGTTTCGCAAGGCGTATCCGACGAGTTTTCCCTATTTCAGCGATCTCGGGTTCGACAAGAATATCGCGCGCATCGAAAAAGTCGATGATTACACAGTGCGCTTCGACCTCAAGACGCCCGACGTGATCTTCGTGCGCAACCTTGCCATGAGCTTCGCGTCGATCCTCTCAGCCGAGTACGCCACCCAGCTGAGTGGGCAGCACCGCGAGGCCGATATCAACCAGTTGCCCGTGGGGACCGGTCCGTTCGCGTTCCGTTCGTACCAGAAGGACGCACTGATCCGCTACGACGCCAATCCCGACTATTGGCGAACGCAGGACGTCAAGCTCGCACACCTCGTGTTCGCCATCACGCCCGATCCGGCGACCCGCATCCAGAAGCTCACGAGCGGCGAGTGCCAGGTATCGGTGTTTCCGCGTCCGGCTGATCTGGAGGTCGTCAAGCGCAATCCGACGCTCAAGGTCGTTTCCGGCGTCGGCTTCAACGTGGGCTTTGTGGCGTACAACACGCAGCATCCGCCACTGGATCGCGTGGAAGTGCGCAGGGCGCTCGACATGGCGATCGACAAGCCCGCCATTATTCAGGCCGTGTTCGCAGGCAATGCGAAGATTGCGACGAACCCGATGCCGCCTGCCCAATGGTCCTACAACAATACGCTCAAGGACGCGCCGTATGATCCTGCGAAGGCACGCGCACTGCTTGCGCAGGCAGGGCTGGCGAATGGCTTCGAGATTACCCTTTGGGCCATGCCGGTGCAGCGCCCCTATAACCCGAACGCACAACTGATGGCGCAGCTCATCCAGCAGGACTGGGAGAAGATCGGCGTTCATGCGCGGATCGTGAGCTATGAGTGGGGCGAGTACAACCGCCGCGCCAAGCAGGACGGCGAACACGACGCGTTGCTCTACGGCTGGTCGGGTGACAACGGCGACCCGGACAATTGGCTAGGCGCGCTGCTCGGCTGCGATGCGGTGCATGGCAGCAACGTCTCGAAGTGGTGCGACCCGTCGTTCAACTCGCTCATCGAGAAGGCGCGTGCGGATGCGAATGTGAGCGAGCGTGCGGCGCTTTATGAGCGCGCCCAGGTGGTCTTCAAGGAGCAGGTGCCATTTACGCCGATCGCGCACTCGATCGTCTCGCTGCCAGCTTCGAAGCGCGTTGACGGGCTCGTGTTCTCGCCGTTGGGCAGCCACCGTTTCGACGGCGTGTCGTTGCAATAGGCACTAGCGAGGGTGGCGAGCCGGCCGCGTGTCTTCGGTGGCCGCAGACGAATGGCGCGACTCGCAGCGCCATTCGTCAATGCGTGTCTGAGCCGGCGGGCCAGAACAGAAGCGCGCGCAATTCGATACTGCGCCGCGCCGCCGCGTCCGCACGACTGGTGGGGTCCTCGAATGCGGTGTGAGCGGTGAGCCGCGCCGTGCCGTCCTCCAGAGCATCGTAGATTTTCAGCAGGAGTACTTCGTCGGGGCGCAGACGGGGAAAGAAGTACCAGCGATGCTGCGGGTTCGCGAGAAACGAATAGGTCTCGCCGGTTTTGTCGCGGTAGAGAAGGTCGGTCGGCACAAGATCGCCGGCCGCGATCGAGCGCGCGTCGCACAGCGCGAGCGGCAGTTGTTCCACCACGCTGAGCGGGCGCCACAGGTTGACGATCGCAAAGCGATGCCCGAGCCGCCGTTGCGCTTCTTCGGCATCGAGATGATCGCGCACCCGGCGCGGTCCGGACACGAAAGTCTGATCGTTATGCACGCGCCGCACAGGCTCGCGAAGTGTGGCGTTGCCGCGTGAGCCGCTCGCGCTGTCACGCAGCGTGTGGTCGAAGATGACGACCTTTTCGGCTCCCGTCATGTCGCGCAGCAACGCCTCGGCCTCGGGGCGATACACGAGGCGAATCAGGCTTTCGTCGCTGTAGTCGCTCACTGCGCTCCGATGCGAAACGAGCTGAAAGCCATTGCGGTCGAGCGACATTTCGCCGGCCTCCGCAAGCGGACGCGCGTTGCGTATCGTCACGCGGCGCGGGTCGAGCGTGCCCGAACTCCATGGCGTTCCCTCCGGCGGCTCGAACGCGTAGTTGACCGGGCGGGCGTTGCCTGGCGCGAGATAGTTGAGCTCCGCCTCGACGGCGGACGTTCGCGAAAGAGGCGAGTGGGCCGATAGCACTGTGCTCATAAGTGATCCTGATCAAAACGGTTCGCGCCACGGGCGCAGATCCAGCTCTTGTGTCCAGGCGCTGCGGGCCTGGCGGTGCAACTGCCAATAGCTTTCGGCGATGGCTTCGGGTTGCAGCAGACCGTCCGGCCCTGCGTCTTGAGCGCGCTGGGGCGCGGCGCTTCGCAGCCGTTCGCCGTCGATACCGCCGTCGATCACGACGTGCGCCACGTGCACGCCTCGCGGTCCGAATTCGCGCGCGAGACTTTGGGCCAGCGAGCGCAGGCCCGCTTTCGCCGCTGCGAACGCGGCGAACGGCGGCCGTCCGCGCAGCGAGGCGGTCGCGCCGGTAAAGATGAGGCTGCCGGCGCCCGAGGGGTTCGTCGCGGCGTCCGGGGCGTCCAGCAGAAGGGGTAAGGCGGCGCGGGCAAACACGAAGCCACCTAGCACATTTGTGCGCCATGCGGACTCGAACTGCGCGACTTCGAGTTCGAGCGTTGGCGCGCGTACGGCGTTGCCCGCGTTGAAAATCGCGCTGCGCAGAATTCCGTGACTCGTCAGAAGTTGCGCGATGCGCGCGAGATCCTGCTCGTTTGCCACGTCGCCGGGTGCTGCGTGGGCGCGGCCGCCTTGCGCGCGTATTTCCGCGGCGAGCGCTTCCACACGCGGCGCCGTGCGTCCGGTCAGCACGACCGTGTAACCTGCTCGGGCGAAGTGGCGCCCGAGCGCCGCGCCCAGGCCGGCGCTCGCGCCCACCCCGGCAATCCATGCGACCGAAGCAGGAAGAGAAGAGGAAACGTCGCTCATGATTCTTTCACGCTAGTCACCACGCGCGCTTTTGGAAAAGAATGAAACTTCATATGGTTATTCATGCGGTCAGCGCATAGCGGTTCACGGGATAGTCGAGCCCAAGATGCTCGCGCAGCGTCGTGCCTGCATAGTCGCGCCGGTAGGCACCACGCTCCTGCAGGATCGGCACCACCTTACGCGCGAATTCGGTGAACGCGAGCGGTGTACCGCCGCGCACGATGAAGCCATCGGTCGCGCGCGCTTCGACCCAGGCCTGCAAGCCATCGGCGACCTGTTCGGGCGTACCGAGAAAGCTGGGCCTGGGCGTTGCGGCTTCCAACGCGACCTCGCGCAGCGTCAACCGGCGCTCGGCCGCGTTGCGCTTGATCGCGTCGGTCGTGCTGCGGAACTGGTTGCTGCCCAGTTCGCCGATGTCGGGAAATGGAGCGTCGAGCGGGTACTGCGAGAAATCGTGGTGATCGAAGTAGCGGCCAAGGTAGTCGAGCGCATTCTCGATCGTCACGAGCCGTGCGGTTTCGCGATACTGGTCCTCGGCCTGCACGGCCGAATCCGCCACGATCACGCTGATGCCCTGGAAGATCTTCAGGCTGCCGGCTGCGCGGCCGTGGGCGGCGAGCCGCTTCTGGACGTCGCCATAGAAGGCCTGTGCAAGCCCGATCGTTTCCTGGCGCGTGTAGATCGCGTCTGCATGGCTCGCCGCAACCGCCTTTCCGTCGTCGGAAGCGCCCGCCTGGAACAGGATCGGGCGGCCCTGGCGCGAGCGGCCGATATTGAGCGGCCCGGCCACCGAAAAGAACTCGCCCGCGTGATCGAGCGCATGCAGTTTGTCCGGATCGAAGAACACGCCGCTCGCCTTGTCGCGAACGAAGGCGTCGTCCTCCCACGAATCCCACAACCCCTTCGTCACATCCAGAAACTCGGAGGCGATCCGGTAGCGCAGTGCATGTTCTGGGTGTTTGTCACGCGAGAAATTCTTCGCGGAGCCTTCCAGCGGCGAGGTCACCACATTCCAGCCCGCGCGGCCGTCGCTCAGGTGATCGAGGCTCGAAAACTGCCGCGCGACGGTGAACGGATCGCTGTACGAAGTCGAGAGCGTGCCAACGAGGCCGATGCGCGTGGTCGCGAACGCGAGCGCCGAAAGTAGCGTGAGCGGCTCGAAGCGGTTCAGGAAGTGGGGGATCGACTTCGCATTGATGTGCAGCCCGTCGGCGACGAACAGCAGATCGAATTTCGCGTTCTCGGCCTCGCGCGCCAGCTCGCGAACGAAGTTCACGTTGATGCTGGCATCGGCGATCGCATCGGGATGCCGCCATGCGGACATGTTGCCCGAAGCGCCCTGGATGATCGCGCCGAGGTGAATCTGACGTTGCGGATTTGTGGTCGATTGGCTCATGGTGTGCAAGATAGAGGGCGTGTGGGACGTCACGCGGAAGTGGCCGGCTGGCCCTGCTGAGCCGACTTGGGCAGCTTTGGCAGCGCATCGAGCAGCGAGGCGGTATAGGCATGCGTTGGCGCAGTGAATACCTGCCCGACAGGTCCGCTCTCGACCAGGCGGCCGCGCTGCATCACGAGCACGCGGTCGGCAACGTGATGAACCACGCCGAGGTCGTGCGAAATGAACAGCATGGCCGTGCCGTGCTCAGACTGCATGTCGGCGAGCAGGTCGAGCACCTGCGCCTGGATCGATACGTCGAGCGCGCTCACCGGTTCGTCGGCAACGAGCAGTGCCGGGTTCGGCGCGAATGCGCGCGCAATCGCCACGCGTTGGCGCTGGCCGCCGGAGAGTTCGCGCGGGTAGCGGTCGTAGCAGCCCGCCCCGAGCCGCACCTCGTCGAGCAGTTGCAGCACACGGCGTCGCCGCGCGTCGCCGCGAATGCCGACCGCGTCGAGACTCTCGCCGATGAGCTGGCCGACCGTATAACGCGGGTCGAAGGAGCTATAGGGGTCCTGCGCAATGAGCTGCAGGCCGGCCCGCCGATGTCGCCGAGCGGATTCGGGCACGCCGCTCCAGAGCTGGCCGTCGAGCGTCACGCGGCCGCTGTCGGGAGTGGTCAGGCCCAGCACGATGCGCGCGACCGTCGACTTGCCCGAGCCGGATTCGCCGACGATGCCGAGCGTTTCGCCTTTGGCGAGCGAAAACGACACGTCGTCGACAGCGGGGGGCGCGGTATCGTCGCCGCCGTAGCGCTTCGTGACCGCTTCGACCGATAGCACACGGACGTCATCGACGATCTGCTTCGCGGGCAGCGCAACCCGCGTGTCGCCCGTGGCGGCGCTAGCTCCCGCATCGCCCGAGAGCCGGTAGCCTCGCGACGCGGGCACGGGAATCGCGGCGAGCAGCTGCCGCGTATAAGGATGCGCTGGGCGCCCCAGCACGTCGCGCGTCGGCCCTTCTTCGACGATGCGGCCCGCACGCATGACGAGCACGCGGTCTGCCAGTTCCGCGACCACGGCGAGGTCGTGGCTGATGAGGAGCAGCGCGTCGCCGGCGTCGCGGCGGGCGCGCAGCAGCGATAGGATTTGACGCTGGACGGTCATGTCGAGCGCTGTGGTGGGCTCGTCGGCGATCAGCAGCGAAGCGCCGCCCGCGATGGCCGTGCCGATCAGTACGCGCTGCCGCAAGCCGCCCGACAGTTGATGCGGGTATTGCGGCAGCCGGCGCTCGGGTTCGTCGATGCCCACCGCCCGCAGGATCTCGACGCTGCGGTGGTGGATGTCGCGCGAGCGCACACTATGCAGCGATTCGGCTACGAGGTTGCGCACGCGCCATAGCGGATCGAGCGAGACCAGTGCGTCCTGGAGCACGTAGCCGATGCGGCGGCCGCGTATGCCGCGCCAGTCGCGCTCGCGGTAGCGGCTTGCGTCCTCGCCCGCGATCTCGAAGCGCTCGGCCTGTGTTTGCGCCTTCGGGCCGTTCAGTCCGACGAGGCTGCGTGCGGTGACGGATTTGCCGGAGCCCGATTCGCCGACGAGCGCGACGCACTCGCCCGCATGCACGCTCAGGCTCAGTGATTCGACGGCGGCGCGCGCGGCGTGCCGCTCATGAAACGCGATGCTAAGGTTTTTGATACGCACGAGCGGTTCGCCCGGCGGCGCGGTGAACGGATGAATCACGGCGGGTAGCGGGACCGGCGCTGAGAGGCTGCCTTCCGTGGCAGACCCAACGCGCACGCGGGCGGCGAGATTGGCAGTGGCAGCGGCTGTCATGCGACCTCCCGGCGTTCGAAACGCGCCTGCCAGTAGCCGCCGAGCGCGTTCACAGCAATGACGGCGGCCGTGATCGCCACGCCGGGCCAGACCGCGATCCACCATGCGTTGTACAGATAGTTGCGGCCCTCGGCGAGCATCAGTCCCCACTCGGCCGTGGGCGGCTGCGGCCCCATGCCGAGAAAGCTCAGGCCCGATGTGCCGATGATCGCGGTGCCGAGGCCGATCGTGGCAAGTACGGGCACCTGGGCAATGGCGTGCGGCAACACGTGCCGCCAGACCAGCACGGCCGGCGCGAGACCGAACGTGCGCGCCTGCTCCACATACCCCGATTCGGCGACGACGAAGGTCTGCGCGCGCACAACGCGCGCAAAGCGCGGAATCGAGGCGACGCCAAGCGCGAAGACGAGATTGACGGCGCCGGGGCCCGTGAACGAGATCAGCATGAGCGCGAGCAGGAGGTCCGGAAAGGCGGACACCACGTCGAGAAAGCGCGTGATCAGCTCGTCGAGCCAGCCGCGCGCGAGGCCGGCGATCAGCCCAAGCACGGTGCCTGCGAGCGTCGCGATGGCGATCGCCGCCGCGCTGATCGAGAGCGAGTAGCGTGCGCCGTAGACGACGCGCGCAAAGATGTCGCGGCCCAGCTGGTCGGTGCCTAGCCAATGCTCGGCGCTGGCGCTGAGCTGCGCGGAGACTGGGTCCGCCACGAGCGGATCATAGCGGGTCAGCCATTCGGGCGCGGCGACGGCGATGACGTTGAGAAGGAGCCAGAGCGCCGCAAGCGCAAGGCCGGGATGACGCCATATCCAGCTGGCGGCACGCCAACCCGCGCGCGCCCGCAATGGCAGGTCGAGAGGAACTGACATCGTGAAGCCTCCGGTTCAGCGCCGCGCGCGCGGGTCGCGCAGGCGCGGATCGATCAAGAGATAGAGCAGGTCGACGGCGGTGCTCAGGACGACGTAGATCGCTGCGGAGAGGATCGCGATCGCGAGGATCACGGGCATGTCCTTCGCGAGCACGGCATCGACGGTCACCTTGCCGAGCCCTGGGCGCCCGAACACCTGCTCGGTGATGACCGCGCCGCTCAACAAGCCGCCCACGAGCCAGCCGGCGAGCGTGACTGCCGGCAACGCGGCGTGCCGCAGCGCATGGCGCAGGCGCAGCGCGAAGCCGCCAATGCCCCACGCGCGCACGGTCAGCGCGTACGGCTCGTCGAGCGCGCGCTCGATGCCCTTGCGCAATATGCGGCCAATCACCGCGCCTTGCGCGAGCCCCAGCGAGAGCGCCGGCAGCACGAGCGAGGAGAAGCCGCGGTCGCCGGCCACGGGGAAGAGCTTGAGCGTGAAACTGAACACGAAAAGCAGCATGATGCCGAGCCAGAATGAGGGCGTCGAAGCGAGCAGCAGCTCCACGCCTGAGGCGGCGCGGGCGCCGAAGCGGCGCCCCGCAGTCAGCACCGCGAGCCCCACGGCGAACACGACCGCGACGACCAGCGCGGCGCTGGTGAGCTTGAGCGTGGGCCAGAGCTGGCCGATCACGAGCGGGGCGACGTCCGTGTTCAGGACGTACGAGCGGCCGAAGTCGCCGTGCAACACACGCCACAGGTAGTGCAGGTATTGCAGGGATACGGGCTCGTCGAGGCCCCATTCCTTGCGGATCGCGGCTTCAATCTCGGGCGTGTTCAGTTGCTCGCCGATCAGGATGCTGACGACATCGCCGGGCGCGAGATGCACGGCGACGAACGACAGCGTGATCGCGGCCCACAACACCAGCACGCCGGTCACGAGCCGCGTCGCGACCGGCGAGCGCAACCACGTGCGGCGCACGCGCGTAAGCGGCGCCGTCGGGCGGGGTACGCTCTCGTCGGGCAGCGGTAAGGGAGTCGGGTGGGTCATGGTCGAAAGTTCTCCTGCTGGCGAAGCCGGTGCGCGCCGCACGTCTCGCGTCAGCGCGAATCGAGGCAGACGTCGTAAGGCGCTTCCGGCATCTGCTTGAAGCTGCGGAACGCCAGGCCGCGCACGCGCGTGCTGGCGGCGATCTCGTCCTCGGGTTGATAGAGCGGAATTGCGTAGGCCTCGTCGACGATCACCGTGTGTTGCAGTCGCGCGTAGATGCGCTCGCGCGCCGCGTCGTCGCGCGTCTGCGCGGCTTCGTTCAGCCACGCGAGCAGGCGCGGGTCCGCCGTGCGGCTGTAATTGATCACGCCGCCGCGGTCGATGGGCAGGTAGTGGTTTTCTGTATCGATTCCGTCGGTATCGGTGTTCGAGTTGGGTATGGCGCCGAACTTGCCGGTCTTGCGCACGTCGGCATAGGTGCCCGCGTCGACATAGCGGATTTTCAGCTCGACGCCGAGCCGCTGGCGCGCCTGCGCCTGGAGTCCCTGCAACAGCACATCGCGCTGGTCGCGCACGGTGGCGATCGCCTGCACGACGTCGATCGACAGCCGCCGTCCGTCCTTCGTGCGGTAGCCGCCGGTGTCGCGCCCGGTCCAGCCCGCTTCGTCGAGCAGCGCGTTGGCAAGCTTCGGATTGTTGCCGTAGCTGTGCTCGATGCTGCGGTCATACAGCGGATCGACCGGCGAGGTGATGCCCCAGGCGCGTGTGCGCTTGCCGCGATAGATCGCGGCGACGAGAGTGTCGAGATCGAACGCCTGCAACAGCGCACGGCGCACCCGCACGTCCTGGGTGGGGCCGTAGGCCACGTTCAGATAGAGCGAGTACGGCGAGCCCGTGTTCAGCGCATGGAGGTAGCGCAGGTCCGGCTGCTTTTCGAGCAATGTGGCGTCGTTGCCCGAAATGCCCTCGATCACGTCGGCCTGGCCGGACAGCAGCGCGCCGGTGCGCACCGACGACTCGGGCAGGAAGCGGTAGACCACTCGGTCGAGGTATGCCGTGCCCTGATGGGTCGTCGTAGCCGGCGGCCATTTATAATCTGGATTCCGAACGAAATCGGCTTCCTGTCCCTTGCGCCAGGCCGTGAGAATAAACGGTCCGGTGCCCGCGACTTCGCGTCCGCCCGATTTCAGTTGCGGCGAGGCATAGGCGGCGGGCGAGATGAGCTTGAGCCCAGCGGCGAATGAGAGGAACGGCACGTAGGGCTCGTTCAACGTGAGCTGAACGGTGCGCGCATCGACGGCACGCGCGCCGGCGAGGCGCGACGCGATTCCGCAATAGCTCGAACCGGCGCAGTAAGACGGGTCGCGCACCTCGAGAAAGTTCTTCGCGACCGCTGCGGCGTCGAGCGGCTGGCCGTCGGTGAACTTCACGCCGTCGCGCAGTGCAAACGTCAGCGTCTTGCCGTCCGGCGAGACCGTGTAGCCAGTCGCGAGCCATGGGACATAGGTGCCATCGGGCTTGCGCGCGAGCAGCGACTCGAAGCTCGCGCGCAGGATCAGTTCCGCTTTCGCCTGTCCGTTCAGTTGCGGATTGAGGGTCGTCGGCTCGGTCTCGATGCCCCACGTCAGCGTGCCGCACGAAGCGGGCGCGGCGCTGACGCCGCCAGTGGCCGTTGCCGCAAGCGCGATTCCCCCGGCGGCGACCCTGCGCCGCCAGCGCGCGGACCTGGCCATGGCGAGAGGCGTTGACATCGACATCGTCATGGTTAGCGTTTGATCCACACGTCATAGGGGTTTTCGGGCATCTGCGCATACGAGCGGAAGCCGAGGCCCTGGAC
Source organism: Paraburkholderia sp. BR10936 (assembly GCF_040965735.1). Lineage (NCBI taxonomy): Bacteria > Pseudomonadati > Pseudomonadota > Betaproteobacteria > Burkholderiales > Burkholderiaceae > Paraburkholderia > Paraburkholderia sp. BR10936. The sequence continues at coordinate 406,508 of NZ_JBFRCM010000005.1, read as the reverse complement.
CGTCTTCGCGGCGGCGATCTGGTCTTCCGGCTCGTAGAGCGGCACGGCGAACGCCTGCTGGTCGATCGCGAAGTGCTGCAACTGGCCGTACAGCGCCTTGCGCTCGCCGGCGTTCTGCGTCTGCGCAGCGGCCTGCAGCCAGCGGCTCAGTTCCGGTGCCGACGCGCGGCTGTAATTGAGCGCGCCGCCGTGATCGACGGGCAGGTAGTGGCCTTCGATATCGATCCCGTCCGGCGGTGTGTTCGAGTTCGCGATCGAGCCGAACTTGCCGCTCTTGCGCGCATCCGCATAGGTGCCGTCGTCGACGTACTGCACCTTCAGATCGACGCCGAGCCGCTGACGCGCCTGCGCCTGCAACGCCTGCAGCAGCACGTCGCGCTGGTCGCGCACGGTCGCCTGTGCCTGGATTACCGCGATGGTGAGACGCTCGCCGTTTTTCGCGCGGTAGCCGGCGCTGTCGCGCGCGGTCCAGCCCGCTGCGTCCAGCAGCGCATTGGCGAGCTTCGGATTGTTGCCGTAGCTCTTTTCGATGCTGTGGTCGTAGAGCGGATCGATCGGCGAGGTGATGCCCCATGCGCGCGTGCGTTCGCCGCGGTAGACCGACTGGACGATGCCGCTTACGTCGAGTCCTTCGAGCAACGCGCGGCGCACATTGGCGTCCTGCGCCGCGCCGTAGGTGACGTTCAGGAACAGCGAGTAGGGCGTCCCGGTGTTCAGCGCATGCTGATACGTGAGGTCGGGATTGCTGCGGATCAGCCCCGCGTCGTTGCCCGACACGCCTTCGATCACGTCGACCTGCCCGGACAGCAGCGCGCCCGTTCGAACCGACGATTCAGGCAGGAAGCGATAAACCACGCGGTCAAGATACGCCGGCCCCTGATGGCCGCTGGTTGTCGGCGCCCATCGATAATCTGGATTCCTGTCGAACTCGATCTCCTGCCCCTTCACGTAGCGGCGCAGGATGAATGGGCCCGTTCCTGCGATGTCGGTGCCGCCCGACTTGAGGCTCGACTTGTCGAACGCGTTCGGCGAGAGGAGCGGGAGGGAGCCGGCAAAGGTCAGGAACGGCGCGTACGGCGCGTCGAGCGTGATCTCGACCGTGTGCGCGTCGGGTGTCTTGACGTCGGCAACGTGCGAAATCAGGCGCGCGAGGTTGCTGCCGCCGGAGTAGGAGAGGTCGCGAGCATAGAGGAAGTTGCGGGCCACGGCCTTCGAGTCGAACGGTGCGCCGTCCGTGAACTTGACACCGTCGCGCAGCGTGAAGGTATAAGTCTTGCCGTCGGGCGAGACCTTGTAGCCGGCGGCGAGCCACGGCACGAAGCTGCCGTCGGGCTTTTGCGCCAGCAGGCTTTCGTAAGCGTTGCGCAGCAGCAGCACGACCTTGTCCTGGCCGTTCAGTTGCGGATTGAGCGTGCGCGGCTCGGTTTCCACGCCCCACGTCAGCGTGCCGCCGGTGACCGGCTGGCCTGCCGCGAGCGTCGGATGCGGCAGCGCGAGGGCGAGCAGGACCGCCGCCGCCGCGGTTCGGCGCGAGGTGCAAGAGGCTTGCGCCGGGAATGAAAACGTCATCGGTGAGTACCTTGAGCAGTGGGTCGGTCGATCAGGGGAAGGCGGTTGCGCGCGGGCTATCATGCGGCTTGGGGATCGCGTGCGCCGGCTGCAACCGGCTCGCTGTAAAGCTCGGGAATAAGGATCTTGCGCAGCCAGACCAGCGGCGTGCCGAGCGCGTTGGTCGAGCGATGAAAAGGTTCATAGCCGTGACGCTCGTAAAACGGGGCGAGCCAGGGGTGATTGACGGCGGTCGCGAGCCACGTTGCGGGCGCCTTGACCTGCGCGCGCAGAAACTGCGTTTCGACATGATCGAGCAGCACGTTGCCAAGGCCCTGGCGCTTGAACGCGGGCGCGACGGCAAACCAGTGCAGGAACGGCCAGGGTGCGAGCCGGTTGCCTTCGGGCGACCAGGGAAAGCGCACGGTCAGCGTCGCGGCAAGCGCTGTGCCGCCGCCGACCACTTCGCGCTCGAGCACGAACGTCGTCTGGCTTGCGACCGCCTGCGCCACGCGCCCGACCGGTGAGCGCGTGATCGTGAAGTGAACGCCTTCGCGCGCAAGCGGTGCGTAGGCCTGCTGTAGCAGGTCGTAGAGGGCCGGCACATCGTCCTGGCCCGCAATGCGGATCTTGTCGGTCATTGTTCTGTCACGGCGAGCGAAGGGTGAATGCCGGGGGCGGAGGATGGGCTCGCGTGTGGAAGAGGAATGTTGCCGTCTGCAAGCAGTCCGAGCGACGCTATGCGGCGTGTAGCGTCGATGATCGGCGTGTCCACGACGAATTCGTCAATGCCATGGCGGCGATGCAGTGCGTCGAGTTCGCGCAGCACGTCCTCGCGCGTGCCGTGCACGATGCGCGTTTCGCGTTGTTCAATGCGGTGCGCTCCGCCGCCCGATTGGCGCACGAATGCGTGCGCCTGCTCGAGGCTCGCGACGTTGACCGCGGCACCCTCGCCAACCTGCACACGAAAGCGCTGGAAGCCGCTTGCGAGCTGCGCGGCGTCGGCCGCCGTTTCGGCCACGACGATCGAAATCGCGAGCAGCGGCGCACGGCCGCCCGATAGCGAGCGGTAAGCGTCGAATGCGCGCTCGAGATCGCTGGTCGCCGCGTTGATATGCGCAGCGTAGACAAAGTCCCAGCCAAGGCGAGCCGCGAGCGTCGCGCTTTCGGCGCTCGCGCCGAGCAAGAAGGGTTGCACGGGAGCGGGCGGCAATGGCGTCGCGCGCAGCGCTTTCTCGTCGCTCTCGCCATTCGCCTCATCGGCTTCGCCCGAAGCCGGTGCCTTGGCATCGAACAGATACCGCTTGAGTTCGAAAGCAAGTTCGGCGAAATCCGGGCGGCGGCCTGCATCGAAGGCGTGTTGCAGTGCGCGCGTCGACAAGGGCAGTCCACCGGGCGCCTTGCCAACGCCGAGGTCGACACGGCCTGGTGCAAGCGAAGCCAGCAGGTTGAAATTTTCCGCGATCTTGTACGGGCTGTAATGCTGCAGCATCACGCCGCCCGATCCAACGCGGATGCGGCGCGTCTGCGCAAGCACATAAGCCACGAGGATTTCGGGCGACGGGCACGCGAGTCCGGGCGAGTTGTGATGCTCGGCGAGCCAGTAACGGTGATAGCCCCACGCCTCGGCGGCCTGCGCGAGAAAGACGCTGCGCGCGAGCGCGTCGGCGGCGGTTTCGCCGGCCGCAATCGGGCTCTTGTCGAGAACGCTCAGGCGGAAAGCGGGTTCGCGCTGTGCAGGATCGGAGTGGCTCGCGGGTAGTGTCATGCTGAGGGAGAGGGGGCATCGATCGCAGCCGCCCGGTCAATTTCGGTGCACAAAATTATTTTTCTTCGCAAACCGAACGGTCAAACAATGAAGAGGAATATGGAAAGCCGAAAATATTTGTTCGATTGGAGGGGGGTGATTGCACACTATGTCCGATTGCCGCGTGACGGACATCGGTGTCGTCACGCCGGCGCAAAACATCAATTGATCGGATAGACAGGACGGCATCATGAGCGGCGCGCGTAGACGGCTGAAGACAGTGGTGGGCGCGGCGAGCGTGCTATATGCGAGCGGCGATACCGACGCGGCACAGGGCATACGCCGTGCGGCCGCGCTTGCACGCAAGGCGGAAGCGCACAAGGTCACGGGCCTCTTTACGGCTGATCTCTTGCAGGCGGATGCGGCGGGTCTCGCCGGCATCACCGGCAGCCAGGAACCGATCGTCGCGCTCGCGGCATTGAGCCAGGCCACCTCGCGGATCGGCCTCGTCGCAACGGTCTCGACGACCTACCATCATCCCTACAACCTCGCGCGGCTGATCGGCACACTCGATCACGTGAGCGGCGGCCGCGCGGCGTGGAATGCCGTGACGTCGTCGGTGGGCGAAGAAAATTTCGGCGACGGCGCCCTGCCCGACCCCGAGCGCCGCTATGCGCGCGCCACCGAATTCGTCGAAGTGGTTCAGGGTCTGTTCGGTGCGAACCATCCTGTGGCGACGCGGCGTTCGGCAAGTGGTGGCGTGGCTGTCGATCCTGCCAGGCTGGGTCCGATCCACTATCGCGGAGAATACTTCCAGGTGGAGGGGCCGCTCAACGTTCCGCCTCCGCCCCAGCGCATTCCGGTCCAGTTTCAGGCGGGTCAGTCGGCGAGCGGCGTCACGCTCGGCGCGCGCTATGCCGAGGTGGTCTACACGTCGCAACCGACGCTCGACGATGCGCGTGCTTTCGTCACCGAACTGCGCCGTCAGGCGATTGGTTTTGGGCGTGCGAACCGGCTGCCGTTCGTGATGAACTCATTTCATTCGGTGATCGGCGAATCGGATGCGGACGTCGCGCGACGGCTGCGCGACAAGCACGAGCGCATCGACTACGAGCAGGGACGGCTCAAGCTCGCCGACATGCTTGGCGGCGGCATCGATCTCCGCGATCTGCCGCTCGACGAGCCGCTGCCGGAGTCCTTGCTGCCGACGATCGACAGCGTGCATCGGCGGCGAGGGCGGGTTGCGATCTTCCTGGCTTACGCGCGGCAGCGGCTCAGCTTGCGCGAGCTGATCATCCGCGCGCAGGAAACCGGCCACTGGTTCGTTGCCGGGACGCCCGAACAGCTCGCCGACGCGATCGAAGAGCGCTATCGTGCCGGCTTCGTCGATGTGCTCTCGTTGCATGGTCTTGGCCAGCCGGATCAGGAGGACCTGTTGCTCAACGGGCTGCTGCCGGAGTTGCGCCGGCGCGAACTGATCGATGCCGACTATGTGGGCGAAGACTTCCGCTCGAATCTGGAATTGCCGCCGCTGCAGGCATGGTCCGGCGGAAACGGCCTGCGGGCAGCGAACGAAGGCTAACCAGCGCTTCGTCATTCCTCGTTGTGCTAAGCATCCCAGAATTTCTTCTATAGCCTGGCCTGTCCATTCTTTGTAATTCGGCGGGGGAAACACTACTACAGTGAAAGATGCCGTTTGCATTCTCCCACCCAAAGGAGCCTGGCCATGTCCATCCGCATAGGCGACGAAGCCCCCGATTTCACTGCACAAACGACTGAAGGACCGATCCGCTTCCACGAGTGGATCGGAGGCCAGTGGGCGATCCTGTTTTCGCACCCGAAAGATTTCACGCCGGTATGCACAACCGAGCTGGGCTATATGGCCAAGCTCAAGCCCGAGTTCGACAAGCGCGGGACCAAGGTGATCGGGCTCAGTATCGATCCGGTCGACGACCACCACAAATGGGCGAAGGATATCGAAGAGACGCAGGGCACCGCGGTCAACTATCCGATGATTGGCGACGCGGACCTCGCAGTTGCAAAGCTCTACGACATGATCCATCCCAACGCGAGCGAAGGCCCGCGCACCGCGGTCGACAATGCGACCATCCGCGCCGTGTTTATCGTTGGACCAGACAAGAAGATCAAGGCGACGTTCACCTACCCGATGAGCGCCGGGCGCAACTTCGACGAGGTTTTGCGGCTGCTCGACGCCCTCCAGCTCAACGCGAAGCATACGGTCGCCACCCCGGTGAACTGGAAGCCGGGCGCTGATGTGATCATTCCCACCTCCGTCTCGGATGAGGATGCAAAGAAAAAATATCCAGAGGGCTTCAAGACGCTGAAGCCCTGGCTGCGGACGGTCGCGCAGCCCAAATAGGTACGCTTCGGCACCACGGGCAGGCGGTATTACGGCGCTGTGACTCACGACGCGAGAACGTATGCGAACCTGCATCGTCGGCTCCGCGCGATGCAATGTTTTTGGACAGCGCTTGAGAATTCTCCAAGGTTCTCGAGGCGCTCGCCGATATCGTCGGCACGCTCAAGGGCGTGCTCTTCCCGATGTGCCTCGGGCCGCCCAATTTGCGCCAGGAAACCGAGAACTTGTACATCGGGCATGCACTCGATGCCTCGCGCCACACGCTGCGCCATCGAAGCGCGCGCCCGCAAGGCGAGCTAGCCGTTGGCGAACTCGAGGCACAACTCAACATCCGTCAGCCGGCGCTGCCCCAGCAGTTGGCGATGCTTCGTGAGAAAGGTCTCGTGAGCGCACGACGCGATGGCAAGAACATCTTTTACACGGTAGCGAGTGCGCAGGCGCTTGCTGTCATGGCCGTGCTTTATCAGCAATTCTGTACGGATACCCGTGACGATCCGGCTCGCTGATCGCTTCACGGCGCGGCCGTCGACGAGAGCGAGCGACTTACACGCTGTGAATTGTTATGGCGCATGAAATGACGCTGTAACACGCGAGCATATTCCGATGCATCACGATTGCGTAAGCTGCGATAAAGAAAGCACCTTTCATTCGTTGCTAGCTCAACGACAGGGACCGTATCCTCGTCAGGATTGTTCATCACCGAATATGCAATGACGCCTCCACTCCTGACCGACGAGCAACTCGACGAACGCTTCGAGCCGATCTATGACCACATTGCGCGGGGCGCGATCGAACGCGAACAGCAACGCGCGCTCGCCCATGAACCCGTGCGATGGTTGAAGGACGCGGGCTTCACGGCGCTACGCGTGCCGCGCCGCTATGGCGGAGGCGGTGTCACGCTGCCGCAATTCTTTCGCCAGTTGAGCAAGCTGGGCGCGGCCGATTCGAATCTGCCGCAAATCCTGCGCGCGCATTTCGGTTTCATCGAATACCGCCTGGAAGATCGCGATGAAGCCCAGCGCGCGCGCTGGTTCGAACGCATCGCCGCCGGCGAGACGCTGGGCGCGGCGACTTCCGAGCGCACGGACAAGACGCATAACTCGGCGGTGCTGCGGCGCGACGCTTCGACCGGTGCGTTGCTTCTCGATGGCGAGAAGTATTACAGCACGGGGGCGCTTTATGCCGACTGGCTGAGCGTCGCGGCACACGACGACGAGTCGGACCTCACGCTCGTCATTGCGGCGAACAGCCCGGGCGTGAGCCGGCTGGACGACTGGGATGGCTTCGGCCAGCGCCTCACCGCGAGCGGCACCACGCGTTTCGAGAGCGTGCCGGTTACACCGGACGCGATCATTTCGCGCTATCGCGCTTCGGAGCCTCGCCGCAACTCGTCGCTCACCGCGTTCTATCAGACCGTTCATCTAGCCACGCTGGCAGGTATCGTGCAGGCGGTCTTGCGCGACAGCGTCGAGTTCGTGCAGGGACGCACGCGGACCTTCGGCGTGGCCGGACAATCGAGCCCGCGCGACAACCCGCTGGTGCATCGTGTGGTCGGCAGGCTCGCCAGCCTCGGCTACTCGACGCGAGCCATCGTCGATGCGGTGGCGCACGGGCTCGAACGCCTGCACGAACGTCGCGCAGAAGGTGAGGCGACCACTGACGAGTACATCGCGCTCGACATCGAAGCGTATGAGGCGCAGCAGATCGTCATCGAGCAGACGCTCGAGGCGACCACGCTGATGTTCGAAGTCGGCGGTGCGTCGGCGACCAGCGAAGCCCGGCGCTTCGATCGCCATTGGCGCAATGCACGCACGATCGCCTCGCACAATCCGGCGGGGCAGCGCGAAGCCGCAATCGGCAACTTCCATCTGAACGCGGCGCCGCCCGAGGAACGTTTCAGCCTTCCGCACGCGCGGCAAGCCGTCCCGGACGAAGCGGCGCAGAGCGTCGCGCAGGCATAGTCCGCGTCCCCGCGCGCCCGGACGCTTGCCGCCGACCGCGGCGCCTGCCAACGCGATTCATCTGCACTGGAAAGCATCACGGCAGAGCCGTTCATCGTGAACGCGTTCACGATGAACACGGCGTCGCATCTGAATTACGGTCTGTGGCGACATCCCGACGACGACGAGACCGGGCGCTACACGCACGTCGACCACTGGACCGACCTCGCAAAGTTGCTCGACGAAGGCGGCTTAGACACATTGTTCATCGCGTATGCTCTGCGCCTGCTCGACGCCTACGGCGGCAGTGCCGAGACGTCGCTGCGTACGGGTGCGCAATTGCCCGTCAACGACCTCGGTTGTCGAAGGCACGTGCGGCGCTGGCGGAATGCGCGGCGAACAGTCCGAAAACAAAGAGGCTAGATTTGCTGAAGGCACTACACAACCCATGTGTCGTGCGATCAATATGAGCGGTTTCTATGAATGCTTAGCACGTACGGGCCTCAGTCAGGCAGACGGACCGCACCCGCTTCGGTGGATCCGATAGCGCTTCTCCTTGCCCGGACACCGGATGAAAGGCCGCTCCGTCGCGCGGGGCTCAACGCGCAGCAGGCAGCGTTAAACCAATGGGCCATCACTGGAATGATTCACAACGCTACATATTCATCGAAATAATCGTGCCGCCGCCTTCGAACTGACAGGGCAGCGGCCCGTGTCGCTGCTTAGAACAGGTGCTTGATACCGGCCGAGACCGCGACCTGATTCGACGTCGTCGAGGGTGACAGATAGCCGATGTCCGCGACGGCGTGGCGGCCCCACGAGTCGACGCCGCTGGCGTGCTGGTACGCCGCCGTCGCATACAGTTCGGTGGCCTTCGACAGCGAGTAGCCAGCGCCCACGTTCCACTGCTCGTAGCGCGCGCCGCCCAGACCGTTCAGGTTGCCGCCGTTCGTGTAATCGAATGACGTGCCGACGCGCAGGAACGGCGTGACCTGATAGCGAACGCTCGCGCCGACCGTATTAAACGACGCCGTGCCGCGGTAGTTTTGGGTGTTGAGCGAAGCGGTTGCCCCAAGATCGCGGTATTGCGTGTTGGACCAGGCGACGCCCAGGATGGCCGAGCCGATCGTCCAGGTGGAGGCCACGGCGATCGTCTGCTGTGTGCGGGCAGAGGCGAAGCCCGAAATAGCCGGGTTCGATTCCGGTGTGGTGGCGGAACCGGCGGAGCCGAGATTGTTGCCGGTGGCGCTCGCATTCGCGTTCGTGCCGTAGAGCGAATTGTTCGGATTGCGCGCGTTGATAATCGACGCGGCAACCGCAATGCTCGGTCCGGCATAGCTGAAGCCTGCGGACCAGTACTGGTTCTGCGTGAAGTTGCCTGCGATGCCGCCGAAGCTGTACTGCGCGCCGAACCGGAAGCCGCCGAATGCGTCCGAGCTGTATTTGACCGCGTTATTGATGCGGTGCGTGAAGTTCAGGTTGTCGTAGTCGGCCGGATGGATCGCGAGATTGCCGAAGTACCAGGCGTAGAGCAGCGGCGACACATAGTCCACCGCGGCGTCGGACTGGCGACCGAGCGATGCGGTGCCGTAATTCGGTGCGCTGAGCCCGATCCAGGCCTGACGGCCGAACAGCGTGCCCCCCTGGCCGAGCGTGCCGTTGGCGACGCTGAAGCCGCTTTCGATCACGAACAGCGTCTTCAGGCCGCCGCCCAGGTCCTCGGTGCCTTTCAGGCCCCAGCGGCTCGAACTCGGGCCCGAGCTGCCGCTATCAAGCAAGGCGACCTGGCTGCCGCCGGTTGGTTTGCCACCGGCCGGCGTGGCGGCCGTCTGAACGTTGTTTACGTAAGTCACGTTGCCGGTGACGATACCGTAGAGGGTCACGCTGCTCTGGGCATAGGCAGCAAGGGGTGACAGTGCGATTGAAGTCAGGGCGAGAAGTATTTTTTTCATCGTAAATAGTTTTTCAATACACGACAGCTGCTGGAGAGCCGTTTCAAAAATGGTGCGGGATTTATTAAGTCGATATGGACTGCGAACTAGTAAATTGAGGCGATTGAATAGATATTTGTTGCAGGTAATTCGCGCAACGGGGACCATTTTCCGGAGTAGTCGAAGCCGTGGTCAAGGCTAATACAGCGTCGTTATCGAACGATTTCTTATACTGTTATTTATCCGTGCAGCAATGCGAATGCGGATTTTGTGTATGACTTGAGCGAGGGTGGTCGCGTCTGCTGAATCAGTGAATGCGCGGCTCGGACACGTCTGCTGCTCGTCCGGGCCGCGTTCCGCATGCGTCCATGTATCTTGTTGAACTGGGGCCGCATTCAGTGCTGCACATTCTGCGTTGCCGCGCAAGAGACTGCTCGATGGCGTGGATGCGGCGATACAACACATTTAGATGATACGTCGCGGGGATTTTCGCGCCGCACGGCCGTGATCTACCGCCTCGTCGGTGATATGCCGGTGGCGCGTAGCGGAGTCGAGGCACGACGTTTGTGCTGCCGGGCTGCTGTGCAGCTCACAACCGCACGCGCAGGATAGCCTCCGCGAACTCGACGAACCCGGCACCACCGGGACCACGTGTTATCCATCGCGGCGCGACCGGAAGCCCGGGCAGATAGTCGACCACCGTGCTGACACCCACCGTATGCCTGAAAAAACCGAACATCGGCGCGTCGTTTGTCGAATCACCGGAATAGGCAACAACCCTCGTGGCGGCTTCCGGCGTGGTGTCGAACGATCCGGCGAGAACGCGCAGCGACATCGACAGCTTGTCGTAGCCGCCAAGCCAGCCCAGCACCCATAGATTGTTGACTGTTGCGTCCGCGCCGGCGGCTTTCAGCGCCGCCACGATCCGGTCGTCCAGCGAAGTTCCCGTGCGTTGCCAGGCCAGGCTGGCAAGGCGGAACGCCTGGTCGTCCGCGATGCGGGCCTCGGGGATGGCCGCTTCAATACCTCTTGCGATGGAACTGAGCTGCGATTGCATTGCCGTCACGCTCTCCGCGTGAACCCACCATGAGCGCTCGACGCCATGGCCGTTTGCCTCGCGCCTCATGAAGATGCCGCCGTTCTCCGCAATGACGCCATCCACGGGCCACATGCGGGCCATCTGATCGCACCATCCGGCGGGCGCCGCGGTGACCGGAATCACACGGATGCCTGCCGACTGCAATCGCTCGAGCGCGTTATAGGTTTGTGCGGCCAGCCGTCCACGATATGTCAGCGTTTCGTCCATGTCGGTGAAGACAAACTGGACACCGGAAAACTCGTGAAATGGCGCTGACGATAGCGGCTCCATAAGGGTCCCTGTGGCGACTAAATCTCCAATTATGAGGGACGCTGGACGCCTCGTCCAAAGGCGGATCACGCATTGCTTCGCCGATTGCGTGCTAAGGCACGCCTTCCGACGAGCGAGCGGGCGTTCTACGCGCGAAGGCGTTGCCTAGCGACGTCTCTGGGAAAGCTCGTGTACCCCATAGACCGCTGCAATCACGCCCAGAAGTATGGCGGTGACGGCAAGCGACTGACGCGTCTGCCCTGCCGACGTCGCGGCCGTCGCATGACACCACAGGCCCACGCCAGTTACCGAAAGCAGGAGGCCGAAGGCGAGGGCCCATAACGGAGCCGCCGTACGCGAATGTAGTTTATGTGAGAGTTTCATTTGTCATACCCCATACACCGATGCTTCCTGCCAGTCCCGTCGCTGCAGTTTCCCCCGGCTGACGTTTAATAGCGTACGTGGCGGAACTCCTGTCGACAAGTGGAACAAAATTCTTTAGCACCGTCGCATGGAACGCCGCGCCCAGCGGCAACGGAACTTTTGACTATAGAAACCGATTGCGGCCACGACAAATGATCGATTCGTCAATGCAACGCACGTTCGCGCTGAAGAGCGTCCGTCAATTCCTTCGTTGCACGCGTTGCGGTGCCGATGGTTTGATGTTCTCCACCCTTGACCACGGAGGACGCAATGAGCACGGTACTGGAGCAGCCCCAATCGCAAGCCGACGGTCATCAGGACCTGCGCGTGCGTCGCTACAAGCCGTTGATCGGCGCGGTGATCGAGAATGTCGATCTCTCCGGGCCGTTGAGCGAATCGAATCGGCAAACGCTGCGTCAGGCACTCGTCGATCACGGCGTGATTTTTTTTCGTGAACAGACGCTCTCGCCTGAACAGCATGTGGCGCTCGCGCGCATTTTCGGCAATCCCATCCGCAAGAACATCTATTTGCCTGCTGTGGCGGGCTTTCCCGAGATCGAGGTCATCGCACACAGCGAGAAGACGCGCTCGGGCGGCACGGACAACTGGCACGTCGATGTCTCCTGGCAGCCTCAGCCACCCAAAGCCACGGTTCTCCACGCTCAGGAAATTCCCGAGGGTGGCGGCGGCGACACGATCTGGTCCTCGGCGGCGGCAGTCTACGACTTGCTGGATGCCGATTTGGCCCGCTACTTCGAGAAGCTGACCGCGGTGAACACCTTCATCGCCTCGCCGAAAAAGGGCGCCCTCTCCGAACTGCTGAGCGGCTACGACATTCCGGAAGGCAGCGAGGAAAACAGCGTGGAAGCGGGGCTTGCGCGCGTGCGCGACGCGGCGCAGAAGTATCCGCCAATCGAAGTGCCGGTCATCAAGACCCACCCTGAGAACGGCCGCAAGCTCGTGTTCGTCAACGAAGGCCACACGAGTCACTTGCTCGGTGTTTCAAAAACGGCCAGTCAGAGTCTGCTGAATTACCTGTACGACCTCATCAAGACGCCCGAAGTCCAGGCGCGCTTCGAATGGCGGCAGGGCGATGTCGCGATCTGGGACAACCGCCAGGTGCAGCATTACGCGGCGCGCGACTACGGATCGGCACGGCGGCGCATTCATCGCGTCACGCTCGAGCATGACGGCGTCTTCTAGGAAGCATGGTCCGCGCCTACAAGGAACCCCCGCATGAAACGCAGTTTCTCCCCTTATATGAAACGTTTCGCCATCCTTCATATTGCAGCGATGCTGGCGGCTGCGGCGTCGGCGCCATCGTTCGCGCAGACGCCGGAGAAGCAGGAGCTGCGTTATCAGGGCTGGGCGAGCAAAGTGCTGTATCCCGAACTGGCCGAGGACCTCGGCTATCTCGCGCCCATCAAGCTCAAATGGGTAGGTAACACGACGAGCGGACCTCAGGACATTCAGGCGGCTGTGACGGGCGACGTCGATTTCGGCGGTGCGTTTAACGGTTCGATCGTCAAGCTGGTTGCGGCGCACGCGCCCGTGAAAGCTGTGATTTCGTATGTCGGCACCGACAAGGAAACCAATGGCGGGCTGTTCGTGCTCGACGACAGTCCGATCAAGGGGCCACGTGACCTGATCGGGCGCCGCATTGGCGTGAACACGCCCGGCGCTTACGAGCAGTATGCGGTGACCGCGTATCTGCAGAAGGCCGGCGTTTCGCAGGCCGACATCGACAAGGTGGTGTTCGTCGCGGCGCCGCCCGTGAATCTCGCGCAACTGCTCAAGCAGAAGCAGCTCGATGCCGTGTTTCTGGAAGATATCCTGAAGGACAAGGAACTCGCCCAGGGCGGGGCACGCCTGCTCACGACTGACTACCAGCTCTTCGGTTCGTTCGGGTATGCGAGTTATCTCTTCACGGATCGATTCATCGCGCAGAACCCGAATACAGTGCGCAAATTCGTCGAAGGCACGGCGCGCGCCATCGAATGGACGCGGAACACGCCGCGCGCGGAAGTCGTCGCGCGGTTGCACAAGATCATCGAGGCGCGCCATCGCAATGAAGACGCCACCATCGTCAATTACTGGAAGTCGCCGGGCGTGGGCGGCAAGGGCGGCCTGATTGTCTCCGACGACTTCACGACCTACATCGACTGGTACGTGAACAACGGCGTGCTGAAGGCCGGGCAGGTGAAGCCGGGCGACATCTATTCGAATCAGTTCAATCCGTTCAACCAGCGAGTCGCGAGCCAGTGAGGCGGCGTCATCACGCGAGGAAAGCGCAATGAGTGCATCGATCAGCGTGCGCAACGTGGTTAAAGCGTTTCATCTGAACAGGCGCGGGCATTTCGTCGTGCTCGACGATGTTTCGTTCGAGGTAGCGGCTGGCGAGTTCGTCGCACTGGTGGGGCCGAGCGGCTGTGGCAAGACTACGCTGCTCGACCTGATCGGCGGACTCACTCAGGCCGATCGCGGCAAGATACTGATAGGCGGACGCGAGATCGACGGGCCGGGACTCGATCGCGGCATAGTCTTTCAGCAGTACGCGCTCTTTCCCTGGAAAACTGCGCTCGGCAATATCGAATTCGGCCTGGAAGCGAAAGGGATCGCGAGGCGTGAGCGCACCGAGCGCGCGAGGCGCTTTCTCGATCTCGTCGGGCTCGGCGCGTTCGCCGACCGCTATCCCCATGAACTCTCCGGCGGCATGAAGCAGCGCGTGGCGATTGCACGTGCGCTGTCCTACGAACCCGACGTCCTGCTAATGGACGAGCCGTTCGCGGCGCTCGATGCGCAAACGCGCGAAAGCCTGCAGGACGAACTGTTGCGCATCTGGCAGCGCACGGGCACGACCGTCGTCTTTATCACGCATTCGATCGACGAAGCGATCTATCTGGGCCAGCGCGTGCTCGTGATGACAGCTGGACCCGGGCGCGTCACCCACACGCTGCCCGTGCATGTGCCTCGCGGCGATCTTTCGGAGGACATCCGTTCGACGCCGGAATTCGTGCGCCTGCGCCATGAAATCTGGCAAGTAATCCGGCAACGTCGCGGCAACCCGCAATGGCAGGTCGCACAGGCGGCGTGAGGAGAATCACCATGAGTACGTTGTCCGTTGAATCGAAGCGGGGCATGTCAGCGTCGACCGTTTGGCTGGCAGCCTGGCGGGCCGCGCGCGGCAGCGTCGCCGTGGTCGCGTTTCTCGCGCTCTGGGAAGTGCTGCCGCGGGCGGGATGGGTAGACCCCGTTTTCCTGCCGCCATTCTCGACAGTGCTGCATGCGTTGTTCGAAATGGCCGTATCGGGCGAACTGGGCGCGAACCTGCTGGCGAGCGCCGTGCGTGCAGCAAGCGGTTTCGCGATCGCCGTGGCGCTCGGCGTGTCGTTGGGCCTCCTGATCGGCTGGTATCGCACGCTCGGGGACCTGCTCAACCCGTTGCTGGAGATTTTTCGCAACACGGCGCCGCTCGCGCTGCTGCCGGTGTTCGTGCTCGTGCTCGGCATGGGCGAGACGTCGAAGATTTCGATGGTGGTCTATTCCTGCATCTGGCCCGTCGTGCTCAATACGGTGAGCGGCGTGCGCAACGTCGACGCATTGCTGATCCGCTCGGCGCGATCGATGGGGCTCGGCCCGCTTCGTCTGTTCGTGAAGGTCGTGCTGCCCGCATCGGTGCCTGCCGTATTCACGGGCATTCGCGTGGCTGGCGCGTACTCGATACTCGTGCTGATTGCGGCCGAGATGGTGGGCGCGAAGGCGGGATTGGGCTATCTCGTGAACTACTCCCAATACACGTTCGAGATTCCGAAGATGTACGCGGGCATCGTCACGCTCGCCGTACTCGGCCTCGCGTTCAATCACGCCGTGGTGTTCGTCGAACGGCGCCTCACAGCGTGGCAAGGTATTCGTTAAGGATGGGGCAATGATGAATCGAAGCGGAGCGGTAACGGCGTCGTCCGCGCAGGCATGGTACGACGCTGACGTTCTCGTGATCGGCGGCGGTCCGGCTGGCGCGTGGGCGGCCATAGGCGCGTCGGCGCGCGGCGCGAAGGTGGTGCTCGTCGACAAGGGCTTTTGCGGCACCTCGGGCGCCACCGCGCCGTCCGGAACCGGTGTGTGGCACGTCGCGCCGGAGGAGAGCGCGCGTGAGTTCGCGAAGGCGAGCCGATTCAAGCTGGGCGGCGAACTCGCTGAGCAGGCGTGGATGGATCGCGTGCTCGAACAGACGTGGATCAACTGCGAACGACTCGCGCAGTGGGGCTATCCGTTTCCTGTCGACAACGCGGGGCTGGAGAAGCGCACGTCCTTGCAAGGCCCAGAATATATGCGGCTGCTGCGCAAGCGGGTGAAAGCCAGCGGCGCGCGCATTCACGACCATAGTCCCGCGCTCGAACTGCTGATCGACGAGCGCGGCGTAGTCGCGGGCGCGAAGGGTGTGCATCGTCAAACGGATGAAACGTGGATCGTGAAAGCCGGCAGCGTGATCATTGCGACCGGCGGCTGTGCGTTCCTCAGCAACGCGCTGGGCTGCAACGTCTTGACGGGCGATGGTCAGTTGATGGCGGCCGAGGCGGGCGCATCGTTTTCGGGCATGGAGTTTTCGAACGCCTATGGGCTGGGGCCCGCATTTGCGTCGGTGACGAAATCGCTGTTCTATACGTGGGCGACGTTCTACGACGAAGCGGGCAGCGTGATCGAAGGCGCGGGCTCCTCGCATGGCCGCGGCGTGATCGCGAAAACGCTCGAAACGCAGCCAGTATACGCGTGCCTCGATCGAGCCGATGAAGATATCCGCGCATGGATGCGTCACGCCCAGCCTAACTTCTTTCTGCCGTTCGACCGGCGCGGCATCGACCCCTTCACGCAGCATTTTCCCGTGACCCTGCGGCTGGAGGGCACGGTGCGCGGCACAGGCGGCCTGCATCTCGTCGACGAAACGTGCGCGACGTCGGTGGAGGGTCTTTACGCGGCAGGCGACGCGGCCACCCGCGAGCTGATCTGCGGCGGCTTCACGGGCGGCGGCAGTCATAACGCGGCATGGGCAATGTCGTCGGGATTCTGGGCCGGGGCCGGCGCTGCTGATTACGCCCATGAGCGAAGGTCGGCGCGCACCGCACGCCGACTCTATGAGGCGGGAACCGTGGCATTGCGCGATGGCGCGAGCCCGGCCACCTTCGACAGCGAGGCCGTGATCCGCGCGGTCCAGCAGGAGGTCTTTCCCACGCAGCGCAACTGGACGCGCCGCGCCGATCTGCTCGAAGACTCCCTCGCGCGGCTCGACGCGCTATGGCGCCACGTGAGCGGTGCCCGCGCGGCGCCTGGCGCGCGCGCGGCCGTGCGTGCGCGCGAAGCCGCGGCAATGCTCGCGAATTCGCGTTGGATGTATCGCAGCGCGTTGCAGCGCAAGGAGACGCGCGGCATGCACCGGCGGCACGAGTACGCCGCCGCCGACCCGGCGCAGCGTCACCGACTGTTGAGTGGCGGGCTCGATGAGGTGTGGGTCGAGCGCGTGTATGGTGTAGCCAGCGTGGGGGTGGCCGCGTGATCGAGATCGTCGATTCGTCGCTTTGCACGGGCTGCAATATCTGCGTGCGCGCGTGCCCGACCAATGTGTTCGATGCCGTGCCGGATGGCGTGCCGCGCATCGCGAGGCAGGAGGATTGCCAGACCTGTTTCATGTGCGAGCTCTATTGCCCCGAAGACGCGCTCTTCGTCGCGCCGGAGCCTGCACCGTGCCCGGAACTCAACGTGGACCCGGCGCTGGTGGGGAGCTATCGCCGCGCGGTGGGATGGGGCCGCGGCCGTCAGGCTACGGCAGCCGAGGACGCGAGTTATGAGCTGTTGGCGCGTGCGCATTGAGCGCCAGAGGTAACGAAAGACGCGTGCCGAGCAGTGCGCGCGTATGGTGATGCCGTGGGTCGGCGAATAGCGCGTCCGTGCTCGTGTTTTCGATGATCTCCCCGGCGTACATGACGAGCGCTCGTGCGCAGAGGATGCGCACGACGTCGAGATCGTGCGAAATGAACAGCATGGCCATGCCGTGACGCTCTCGCAGCTGGTCGAGCGTGCGCAGGACGCCGGCCTGGACCGACACATCGAGCGCGGCCGTCGGTTCGTCGAGGATGAGCAGGTCCGGCTCGCTCGCAATCGCGCGCGCGATGCCCACGCGGGCGGCTTCGCCGCCCGAAAGCTGATGCGGGCGCAATGCGAGCCGCGAACGCGGCAACTCCACGCTGTGCGCGAGCGCGAGAACGCGTTCGCTTACCTCCGCACACGAGCCAAAGCGTGGCGGCAACGCTGCCACGATGGCGTCGAAGGCGCTGGCTCGCGGATCGATGCTGTCTCGCGCGTCCTGAAACACGAGCTGGATGCGCCGCCGCCACGCGGCGCGCGCGCTGCGTCGCGCCGGCGTCGCGGCGATGTCCTCGCCCTCGAAGCGGATCGTGCCTTCGTCGGGATCGTCGAGACGCGCGAGCAGGTTCGCGAGCGTGGACTTGCCGCTGCCCGACTGCCCGATCACGCCGAGCGTTTCGCCGCGCGCGAGCTCGAACGAGACGCGCTTGACTGCCGCTTGCGATCGATAGTGTTTGGTCAGGCCGGCAACTTCAAGCATGGCAATCCGTCAGGGGCAGGGTGGAAAGCGCGTCGGCCGGCGCAGGGTGCCAGCATCGAAGGTGTCCGCCGCTGGTCGTTTCGACGATGGGTGGCGCCGTCTCGACGCATTGTGGTGTGGCATTCGCGCAGCGCGCGTGAAAGCGGCAGGCCGCCCGATCGATGTGTGCGAGTTCGGGAAGCTCGCCCGGCACGCCCCGCAATTGCCCGAGCGTGGAGACGAGCGCCGGCGTTGCGCTGATGAGCGCGCGCGAGTAGGGGTGGCGCGCGTTGCGCAAAAAGTCGCGCGACGGCAGCACTTCAACGAGTTGACCCGCGTGCATGACCGCGACGCGATCGCTGTGATGAAGCGCCGCACCCAGATCGTGCGTGATCAGGAGCAGCGCCATGCGGCGTGCGCGCCGCAGCTCGCCAATGAGTGTGAGCACCTGGGACTGCGTCACGGCGTCGAGGCCGGTGGTCGGTTCGTCCGCGACGAGTAGCGCGGCCTCGCGTGCGAGCGCGAGGGCAAGCGATACGCGCTGGCACAGGCCGCCCGAAAGCTCGCGCGGCCAGGCACGCAAATAGCGTTGCGCGGGCGACATCGCGACCTGTTCGAGCAGTTGCACCGCACGCTGCGCGCGCGCCCGGCGGGGCACGCGCACGGTTCGCAACACGTCGTCGAATTGCTGCCCGATGCGCCGCACGGGATTGAGCGCGGCGCGCGGATTCTGGAACACCATCGCTGCGGCTGGCGCACCGTCGCGTGTTTCATGCCATCGCAGCGCGCCACCGCTCGCGTGCAGCGCGGGCGGCAGCAGGTTCATCACGGCAAGCGCGGTGAGTGACTTGCCCGAGCCGCTCTCGCCGATCAACGCCACGGCTTCGCCGCGCGCGATACGCAGATCGATGCCGTCGATCAACGCGTGCGTGCGACCGTGCGAGGCGAGTTCAATCCGCAGGTTGCGAATCTCCAGCAGAGAGTCAGCGACGGTTGATGGATCGGTCATCGTGAACGGGGGTCGAAAGCGTCGCGCAAACTGTCGCCTGCGCCGTTGAGCAAGAACACGGCCAGCGCGAGCGCGAGGCTCGGGAACGTGGCGAGCCACCATTGACCCGTCATCATGTACGGCGCGCCTTCGCCGACGAGCACGCCCCATTCGGCCGCGGGCGGCCGCACACCCATGCCGAGAAACGAGAGGCCCGCGCTATTGGTCATCGCCCAGCCCAGGTTCACGGTCATCTGTGCGCATAGCGCAGGCAGTGCGCCGGGCAGGAGGACGCGCAGCAGGATTTTCGTATCGCTCCAGCCGAAGAGTCGGGCGGCGTGCACGAAGTTTGCCCCGCGGCGTGCGGCGATCTCGGCGCGCGCGAGGCGGGCGTAGAACGGAATGTTGATGAGCGCCGTCGCGAGCACCACACTGCTCACCGAATTGCCGAGCACGGCAACGAGCGCTAGCGCGACGACGAACAGGGGAAACGCCATGAACACGTCCACCACACGCTGCAGCAGCCGGTCGATGCGCCCGCCCGCGAGGCCGGACGCGGCGCCAAGCACGCTGCCCGCGAGCGCCGCAATGCCGACGGCGCCGAGCGCGATCGACAGATCGAGCCGCGTGGCGACCACGACCCGTGCGAACAGATCCCGGCCGATCGCATCGGTGCCGAACCAGTGTGCGAGCGAAGGCGGCGCGAGCATATGCGCGACATCGGGCGCGGTCGGATCGGCGACGAACGAGGGGCCCGCGAGTGCGACGGCGAGCAAGGCCGCGGGCGGCAAGGACGCGCGCAGTTTGCGTCCACCCGCGTGGCTCCATCGCTGCGCGAGGAAGCTCAGCTTGACGGCGATGCGCGCCGGTGCGCGACGAACGAGCGTGGCGAACATCAGGCGACCCTCGCGCGCGGGTCGATCCACTGAATCAGCAGATCGACGATGAGATTCAGCACCGCGAATGCGATCGCGACGAACAGTACGAAGCCTTGAAGCGGTGCATAGTCGGCGTTGTTCAGCGCGTCGAGCGCGTAGGAGCCGATGCCCGGCCACGCAAAGATCTTTTCGACGATCACGTTGGCCGCGAGCATGTACGAGAACATCATGCCGGACGCCGTGATGATCGGCGCCGCGACCGGCGCGAGCGCGTAAGTCCACAGCACCTTTGCCCGCGAGAGACCGAGGCTGCGCGCGCTGCGCACCGGGTCGGCGGCGAGGCCTGTGAGCAGCGCCGAGCGTGTGATGCGCACGAGCGGCGGCAAGCCGAAGATGGCCATCGAGATCGCGGGCAACACGAGCCGGCGCAACGCATCGAGGGCGGCTTGCACGTCGCCGCTCAGCCATGCATCGACGAAGACGAAGCCTGTGCGTTCGGGCGGCGGCGCGAGCAATGCGTCGAGGCGGCCGGTCGGCTCGGGCGCCCAGCCGAGGCGGTAATAGAACACATAGACGAGCAGCAATGCAACGAAGAAGGTCGGCAGGCAGCTACCGGCGCTCGAGACGGCGCGGGCAAAGCGGTCGATTGCCGTGTCGCGCGCGCAGGCCGCCGCGACGCCAAGCGGGATGCCCGCGAAGATGGCCAGCAGGAAGCCGCTCACGGTCAATTCGAGCGTTGCCGGCAGGCGCGCCAGTAGTTCGTCGAGCACCGCGCCGCCCGTCGTGAACGAGCGCCCCCAATCGCCGTGCGCGAGTCCGTTCAGCCAGTGCCAAAGCTGCCCGGGCATCGAGGCATCGAGGCCCAGATGGCGGCGGATTTCGGCGAGCCCGCGCGCGTCGGACTGCATGCCTGAGGCGAGCTGCGCGGCGGGATCGCCGGGCAGCAGGCGCACGAGCACGAAGGTGAAGACGGCCGCCGCCAATACCACCGGTACCGTGGCCGCCACGCGGACCGAAACGCGCTTGAAGAAAGCGAAGGACATGGTGCGGCGGCGCTACGCGCGCGAGAGCGTTCGGAAATCCACCTGGCCGTGGATGTAGTAGGTGAAGCCGCGCAGGTCGTCGCGCGTGGCGACGTCGAATGCGGGCTGCCACAGCGGTATCAGCGGTACCTGTTCGGTAACGAGCTTCGCGGCGTCGCGCATCAACTGATCGTAGCGGCTCGTGTCGCTTTCCCATCGCGCGGCGTCGGTGAGGCGCACGAGCGCAGGGCTGTCGAACGATCCGAAGTTCCAGCGCCAGTCGCCTTCGAAGAAGATCCGGTAGTAGTAGTCGGGGGCGTTGAACCAGGCCGACGACGAATCGATGAAGAAACCGAGCCGCTTGTCGGTTTGCAACTCGCCCCATTGCGCGCCCGACGATTTGTCGAGCGCCACCTGCACGCCGATCGCCTTCAGTGCGTCCTGGATTAGCAGCGCAGCGGGTTCGGCAATGGCGGCGTCCGTCGCGTTGTAGCTCAGCGTGGTCTGGAAGCCGTCGGGGTGGCCCGCTTCCTTGAGCAACGCGCGTGCGCGTTCGACATTCGTCGCGTAAGGGTAGCGCTGCGGCCACGCGGCCGACGGCGCTGTACCCGCCGCCGCGCCGAACAGCGGTGCGCCCTTGCCGTGATTGACGCCGTCGAACAGCGATTCATAGGGCAGCGCGTAGGCGATGGCCTGACGCACCTTTACCGAGTCGAACGGGGCCAGCCGGGTATTGAACGCGACGAAGCGGAACGTGTTGGTGACCGGAATCGACAGTGCCGCGACGCCGGCTTTCCCTTCCAGGGAGGCGAATTCACGCGGGGGCAGTTGCAGCACGATGTCCGCATCGCCACGCTGCAGCGCGGCGAGCCGGTTCGAAGCGCTGGGTACGGCCTGGACGATGGCGCGCCGGACGAACGGCAAGTCGCCGCTGCGCCAGCCGTCGAAGCGCTCGTAGGCGACCTGCTGTTGACTCTGCCATGCGGCCAGCCGATACGCACCGCCGCCCGCCGGATGACTGCGCAACCAGTTGGTTCCCCACGGATCGCCGGTCTCGGCATGCGACTTCACCTCCGTCGCGTTCAGCACCGAAGCGAAGGTCAGCGCGAGGTTGGGCAACGCGTAGCGGTCTGCGTGCGGCAGATCGATGCGCAGCGTGTGGGGGTTGACCACGACGAACTGCGCGGGATCGGTGAGCGAGCCGGTTGCAAGCTGGCGCTTCGACGCGGGCAGGCTCACCGCGCGGTCGAGCGACCATTTGACGTCGTCGGCGGTGACGGGGCGGCCATCGTGGAAGGTCGCGTCACGCCGCAAATGAAACGTGAGGCTGCGGCCGTCTTGCGTCGACTGGAACGATTCGGCCAGTTCGCCCTTCAGGTGGTCGTAGTCGTAGCGCCAGGCGTCGTGCTTGCGCGCGCTCGCGGAGTCGAGCAATCTGCGATCGAAGCTGACGAGGCGGTCATAGATGTTCGTGAAAAGCCCGAGCGATTCGCGGGAAACGCCGTCGCCGTGCGGGTCGAGCGAATTGCCGACGCCCTCGGCGAGCACGCGGACAATTTCACGGCGCTGCGGCGTCGGCACGGACGTGGGCACGGCGCTGGCGGGCGCGGCCGCGAGCCCGGTGAATCCTGCGCCCGCGGCGAGGCCCGTGCCGATCAGGAAGCGGCGTCTGGTGAGCGTTGTCATGTTCGTCTTGCTGTCGTCGTTTGAAGGGGCTTCACGCGTGTGGCGCGTGCGAAGCGTGCAGGTGATGCGGTGGATACATCAGACCGAAGCGTGGCGTGCGGGCTCGGTGCCGTTGAGCCAGTGCGCGCCGACGACGTTGTATTTCCAGCGCACCGGATCATGCACGGTATGCGTGCGCGCGTTGCGCCAGTGCCGGTCGAGCGCGTAGCTGCGCAATGTCGATTGACTGCCGCCGAACTCGATCAAGGTGGTCGATGCGTCGAGTGCGAGTTCGGTGGTCATGATCTTGGCCTCGGCCACGGCGATGGAGGCCGCGGAGACGGCGGCGGCTTCGCCCGCCGGCGCGTCGCGCGCGGCGTCGAGGGCTTGGCCCGCGCGCGTGAGCAGGCCTTCGGCCGCGTGCAGGCGCACGATCAGCGCGCCGACCTTGTTGAGCGTGAGCGGATCTTCGCTCGCGTGTACGGCGCCGCTATCGGCCCACGGACGCGCCTTGTTGCGCAGCCAGAAGCGCAGGTCTCGCAGCGCGGCGCGCGCGATGCCCAGATCGATGGCCGCATGCAGCAACTGCGCGAATGGCCCGTGGATCGTGGGGGGCGAAAAAAGACGGTCGCGCGGCAACACGTGCAGCGCGTCCACGTGAACGTCATCGAGAAGTACCGTGCCGCTGGCCGTCGTGCGCTGGCCGAAGCCGTCCCAGTCGTCGATCACCTGCAGGCCCGGGCTGTTCCTGGGCACATAGGCGAGCCATTGATGGCCATCGTCGTCGACGGCGGCAACAGGCACCCAGTGCGCGAAGAGCGCGCCTGTGGAGTAAGCCTTGCGCCCGTTCAGGCGCCATGCGCCGCCGCTGCGCACGAGGCGGGTGTGCATGATTTTCGAATTGGCGGTGCCCGTTTCGGACACGGCGTTGCCGAAACGCCTGCCGGCCAGGGCCTCGCGAAAGAACAGCGCCTGCTGCGCATCGTTGCCGATGAGGCGCACCGCGTCGACGAGACAATAGTGATTTTGCGGGATCTGTCCGATGGCGGGATCGGCTTCGGATACGACGGCGAGCACCTCGGCGAGCGTGACATGCGAGACGGCCGCGCCGCCGTGGCTGCGCGGCACGGTGATCCCCCACAGGCCGGTGCGCGCGAAGGCTTCGATTTCTTCGTGCGGCAACGCGCGCTCGCGGTCGCGATCCGCCGCGCTGCCGGCGATCGAGTCGGCAAAGCGCCGAGCCGCTTCGAGCGCGGCGGTATCGTCAGCGATGACGGTGACTTCGGTTGCGTGCGCAGCGATGCCGTGCCAGGTAATCGTTTCGGTGGTCACAGGAAGTCCATGTCGAGATAAGCGTACCGTCACGCGTCGCTGTGCGCGCGGCCCGGATGATTGGCAGGCAGCCGCGCGCGACCTTGCCCAAACAGTTTTTCGCGGTACGTGCCGGGCGCATAGGCTGTCTTGAAGCGGCCGCGCGTTTGCAGCTCCGGAATCACGAGCCGTGCGATGTCCGCAAAGCATTGCGGCGTGACGGTGCGCACCAGATTGAATCCGTCGATGCCGGCGCGATCCGCGAAATCGATCAGCCGGTTCGCGACCTCGGCCGGATCGCCCACGATGGGCTCGAAGCGGCCGCCCAGCGGCGCTTGCGCAAGCAGGCCGCGCACGGTCACGGGCTCGCCCGCGCGTGACAGACCGGCAACGGCCGATTGAATGCCGTTGCCGGCGGCGGCGGTAATGGGTTCGTCGAGTCCGTAGCGCGAAAAGTCGATACCGGTCGCGCTCGCAAGCTGAACGAGTGCGGCCAGCGGCTGCGCGTGGCGGCGGTAGGACTCGTAGCGCTCGAGCGCCTCGCGGCGCGTTTGCGCAACCACAACGACGACGCTCGTGAAAAGCCGCACGTCCTCGCGCGAGCGTCCGTGGCGCATCAGGTGCGCCTCAAGCGCGCGCGCATGAGCGGCCGTCGCGTCGAGGCCGTGATTGGGCAGGAAGATGCACTCGGCGTGGCGCACGGCGAAGTCCATGCCGCGCGCCGACGCGCCAGCCTGATACAGCACGGGCGAGCGCTGAGGTGACGGTTCGCTCAGATGGATGGCCTCGAACGGATGCCAGGGGCCGTCGTGCCGGATGGTGCGAATCTTCGCGGGATCGGCGAAGCGGCCGGTGGCGCGATCGCGCAGCACGGCGTCGTCGGCCCAACTGGTTTCCCAGAGCTGGTAGAGGCCTGCCAGGTAGTCGTCAGCGCGTTCGTAGCGCTCGTCATGACCGATTGCCCCGCCGGCGCCGCTTGCGCGCGCCGCACTGTCGAGAAAGCCGGTCACGATGTTCCAGCCAACGCGTCCGCGGCTCAGATGATCGAGTGTCGAGAAACGCCGCGCCAGCAGGTAGGGCGGCTCGACTCCCGTTTGCGCGGTGAGGCCGAACGAGAGATGCTCGGTGACGGCCGCCATCATGCTCACGACGGGAACCGGATCGTTCACGGGTGTTTGAATGGCGTGTGCGAGCGCGGCTTCGGGGCCACCGCCGTAGACGTCGTACACGCCGAGCGCATCCGCGAGAAAGAGCCCGTCGAACAGGCCTTGTTCGAGCACGCGCGCCAGTTGAAGCCAGTACGCGGCGTCGGTGTAGCGCAGGGCGGTGTCGTCCGGATGCGTCCAGAGTCCGTGCGACAGATGACCCGGCGCGTTCATGTCGAACGCGTTCAACAGCAGGTGACGCGGTTCAGCCGGGCTGCTCAAAACGGACGGCTCCCCGCAAGGCTGATGCGCTTGAGGACGCGCCGTTCGCCGGAGTCGAAATCGTCGCGGCCGTGCAGGGTGGCCTGGTTGTCCCAGAACACGATATCGCCAACGCTCCAGCGGTGCCGGTAGGCGAATCGCGGCGAGAGGATATGGGCCCGCAAGGCCTCGATGAGTTGCGCGCCTGCGCCCGGCTCGTAGTCGACAAGCTCGACTTCGGTGCGCGCGCCCAGATAGATCAGGCGGCGGCCGCTTTCAGGGTGCGTACGCACGAGCGGGTGATCGATGAACGGACGCAGCGGCTCGATGCCGGGATGCCGATAAAGCGGAATGCCTTCCGGCAGCGGGTGTTTGCGCCGAAGGAACGGGTTGTACGTGATGAGCCGCAGGCCGTTGATTTGCGAGCGAAGATCGGCGGGCAACGCGTCGTACGCCGCCGCGAGGTTGTACCAGGTCGTGTCGCCGCCGTTCTCCGGCACTTCGAGCGCATAGAGCAGCGAGCCCGACGAAGGTTGCGGCGTCCAGTGGTGATCAGAATGTGCGGGTAGCTCGATGTTGCCGAGCACGCCGTCGTCGACATTCGAGACGAGCACGATGTCCGGGACGGTGCCGTCGTCATGCGAGCCGAGCACGGGCGCATCGCGGGGCGGCACGTAGACGGAGCCGAACCACGACGCGAGCCGTCTGAAGGCCGTGTCATCGAGTTGCTGGTTCTTGAAGATGAGAATGTGATGGTCGCGCAGCGCCTGCTTGAGCGCAAGGATCTGCGCCGCGCTCACGGCACTTGCCCCGTCGAAGCCGTTCACTTGCGCGCCGAGCGGTGCATCGAGCGGAGCGATCGTGAAGGCGTCCGCCCGTGACCCGTTGGTCGAGATGTCTGTCATATCGATGGAATTGGCGCGTCGTTTGTTGATTAGGTATACGACGTAATTGGAGAAAGTCGAGTGTAAGTTCGCGCGAATCGGAACTGGAAATTATTTTTTTGTATAAATAAAGAACGAACAGGAGCGCGCTTATGGCTTATTGGTGTATTCGTCGATATTGCGCGATGCGACGACGCAGGCGTGTTGATATGGATGTTTTTACGCCGATCTGCACGTACGTAAATGAGGGGCTTCGATATATATTTTGTGGTTGCTCGCGCAACCATATTGACGAAGCCGTGGTGGCGAGAAGGCGCATCGCGGATGCGCCTTCGGGAACTGTCAGCGAAGCGCGATCGGCGCGTCGTTTGCGCGACGCGCGTCCTCAAGAAGCGGCTTGCCGGGGCCGGCCAGCCATTCGTCGAAGCGAAGAAGCGGACCGAACTCGCGGTCGAGTGCCCGGATATCCGCGTGGCCGGTGAGCCGATCTTCGTCAATCAGGCTCGCCAGTCGGCCAAGGAACGGGTCCTGTTCCAGCAGACTGTCCGCAAAGCGGTGATAGGCGATCGGTGTGCCTGCGGCGCGGCTAAGGCTTTCCCGCAGGCGCGCGGCGGTGAGTTCGTCGCCCGCGATTTCGATGGTCCGTCCAACGTAGCGTTCCGGCGCAGAGAATATCGTGGCGACGATCTTGCCGATGTCTTGCACGGCAATGATCTGTCCGCGTTGCTCCTCGCGAAGGAAGAACGTGAAGATGTCCTTGTCTAGACCCATGCCCGGCAGCATCAGCATCTCCATGAATCCGGCGGGACGCACAATTGTGCTGTTCAGATCAAGACGACGGATGTGCGCTTCTATCTCCGATTTGCTGTCGAAATGACCCATTCCGGTCTTTTCTTCGCCGGCCGCATTGACCGACGTATAAACCAGGTGCTCGACACCCGATTCCAGCGCAATGTCCGCAATGGCCTTGCCGTAGCGGATTTCCTCCTCGTCGGACACCCCGTACACTGCGCCTTGCCCTGAGCTTGGCTGCACGCTGAAGACGCCATAAATGCCTTTCATCGCGCGTCGGATCGACGCGCTGTCCGCCAGGTCGCCCACCGCCATATCCGCGCCTAGCGAAGCCAGCGACTTCGCTCTGGCGCTGGCAGGATCGCGGACGAATGCCCTGACTGCCCATCCATTCGCCCTGAGCGCAGAGGCGACCGCTCCTCACTGTTGTCCCGTTGCGCCAAACACGAGCACGGGGTTCCCGCCGACACGGTTCCTGGAGACCGGGCCGCCGGTTTTCGGATTGACTGACATGTTCACTCTCCTCGTTATCAGAGGTGATTCATGGTATAGATTTGAAACCTGAATGCAATTACGCACCTGAACGCTACCAGGTACCCCGGAGGATCCCATGTCCGCGTCATCCCATGAAGACCTCGAACTGAATCGCTTCGTGCTTGAAGAGATCACGAGCAAGTGGTCGCTGCTGGTTCTCGATTGCCTCTGCAGTGGCCCGATGCGATTCAACGCGCTGCGCAGGGCGAACGAAGGCATTACGCAGAAGTCGCTGACGCAATGCCTGCGCCGCCTGGAATTTAACGGCTTCATCAAGCGGACGGTCGTCAGTACCGCTCCGGTGGCCGTGACCTACGAAATCTCGCAACTGGGGCGCTCGCTCGAACCACATCTGCGCGCGATTCTGGAATGGGCAGAGCAGCATCGGCACGCGGTCGAGGCCGCGCGGCAAGCTTTTTCTGCGGCGCAAGGCCCGGTTCAGGGGGAAGGAGGTTTTTCGACGCAGTAGATGCGAAGCGTCATCGCAGGTTTCACCTCGGATGCCCGGCCGCAATGAATCGACCGTGAGGGCGCTGTCTCATGGTCCGGTTCTCGATCCGGACGGCGCGCGGCATCACAGCGCGCCGGGGCGCGGATCGGGCACGAAGCCGTCGCGGTTGGGCATGCATACGCCGGGCAGCGTCTTCGCGTCGAGCCGCGTGTCTTCGGGCACCACCTTGTTCAGGTAGAGGAGATACGCGCTGACGGCATAGACCTCGTCCGCGCTGAGCGACTGCGGTGCGTTGTAGGGCATGGCGCGGCGAATGTAGTCGAAGAGGGTCGTCGCGTACGGCCAGTAGCTGCCGACCGTTTTCTTCGGCTTCGCACTGGAGAGCGTTCCGGCGCCGCCCACGAGCGCATCGCCAATGCCGCCCTGGCCTGCGTCGCCGTGGCACATCGCGCAGCGCGTGGCGAAGAGCTGGCGGCCCTGCGCGACGGTGCCCGATCCAGGCGGCAGGCCGGCGCCGTCGGGGCTGATGTCGATGTCCCATGGCGCGATCGTGGCGTGATCGACGCGCTGGCCGAGATCGTAATGCGCTGCGCAGGCAGCGGCACCGGGCATAAGCGTTGCAACGGCAATGGCCATGACAATCGGGAGCGAGACGCGCTTACGCATTGCGCACCTCGCCGTCAGTGCCCACACGCCAGTTCTGTATGCCGTTGTAGTGATACTGCGTGTTGAGGCCGCGTACCGCAACGAGCGCCTCCCGGGTGGGTTGCACGTAGCCGGTCTCGTCGATCGCACGGCTTTGCAGGTCCGCGGGTTCGCCGCGCCAGGTCCAGTCGGCCTCGAAGCGCGTCAGCGCGCGGTCGTGGACGGTGCTGGTGAGCCGCGCCTCCCGCCACGTCTTACCGCCGTCGGTCGAGACGTCGACGCGGCGGATGCGTCCGCGGCCGGACCACGCATAGCCGCTGACCGGGTAGTAGCCGTGCGCGCTCAGCCGGTGTCCGGCGGAGGGCCGCGTGATGACGGATTTCGCGTCCATCTCGAACACGAACTGCCGCGCGCAGCCGTTCGGCAGCAGGCTCGTGTACTTCGACGTCTCTTCGCGCGTCATCTCCGGCGCGCTCACGAGCTTCAGGCGGCGCAGCCATTTGATGTTCGTGTTGCCCTCGAAGCCGGGCACGATGAGGCGCAGCGGATAGCCGTTTTCGGGGCGCAGGTGCTCCCCGTTTTGAGCGTACACCACGAGCGCCCGGTCGAGTATGCGGTCGAGCGGCAGGCTGCGCGTCATCGCCGCGCCGTCCCCGCCTTCGGCGAGGAGCCAGGGCGCGCACGGGTCAGCGCCCGTTTCGTCGAGCAGCGTGGAGAGCCGCACGCCAGTCCATTCGCAGCACGAGAGGAGGCCGTGCGTGAACTGGACGGGCAGCCCGCTCGGGCCGTTCCATTCGCTTCCGGTGTTGCCAGAGCATTCGAGAAAGTGCACCCGCGACTCGGACGGAAAGCGCACCAGGTCGTCCATCGTGAAGAGCCGCGGCTCTCGTACGAGGCCATGCACGACGAGGCGATGCTGGTCGGGATCGATAGTAGGCACGCCGGCATGGTGACGTTCGTAGACGAGCCCGTTCGGCGTGACGCTGCCGGTCAGGTCGGCGAGCGGCGTCATCGACGAGCCGGAGCCAGGCAGCGCCGGTGGCCGCGCGCTGCGCCGGATCACGTCGCCTTCGTGCGGCGAGGGCGCACCATAAGCCGGCGACAGCAACGAGGCGCCCGGCTCGCGTGTCCATGGCGGAACGGCGAGCGGTGCCAAGACATCGGCGGCTTGCGCGTTCGTGGCGGGAAGCTGGCTGGCGGCCCAGCCGCCCGCCAGGGTGCCGGCAAGGCGGCGCAGCGCGCCGCGACGTGTGGGCCGCGCCGGCAACGAAGCTGATGCGGTCGCAGTGTGCAGTGGTGAACGGTTGTCTGTCATTGCGTGCTAGGGCTTGCCCGCTGCGTCGTACGGCGTCCAGTAGTGTTCGAGATGCAGTGTGTGCAGCGCCGTGTCGAGATACTTCGGCTCGATCCAGCCGTCTACGTCAACGGGTTGGCGGATCAGCCGGAGCTTGAGCGCATCCTGCGCGACGGTCTTGTAGCGCGCCACGAAGAACGGATCGAGCAGCGGAGAATTTCGGTCCTCGAGGGACTGACCGGCAAATTCGGCCTGCCACGACGAGTACGGCACGCCACTCTTTGCCCACAGCTTGAAGAGCGCGTCGCGGTTGGACTCGTCGGACGACCATCGTGCGCCCTCCACAAAAGTTGTGACGACGCGCTGGACAATGTCGGGGTGAGCATGCTCGAAATCGTCGAGCACGAGCAGATGGCCTTGCCGCGTCAACTGAGGGCCGTCGTTCTGCGATTCGTAGATGATCTTTGCGAGACCCGCGTCGCGAAGTTTGTAGAGGTGATAGTCGTTGACCGACGCATCGATGCCTTTGGACGCCAGCGCGGCCAGCGAACTGGCCGTGTCGAGGTTAATCACGCGCAGGTCGCGTTCGTCGAGCTGATTCTTCGCGAGCGCGTTATCGACGACGAGCTGGAGATTCGTGCCCCGAAAGATCGACACGCGGCGGCCCTTGAGGTCCTTGATCGAACGGATGTCCGAATCCGGTGGAACAGCGATCTTGATGCCGCTGCGGACGCCCGCCGCGAGCAGGAGGTGCGTCTTCAACCCGTTGGCGCGCGCGAGAACGGCCGGCAGGTCCCCCTGGAGCGCGAAATCGAGCGACTTGTCGGCTATCGCCTCGTTCACGGCCGGCCCCGCGCCCTTGAAAAACAGCCACTCAACCTTGATGCCGTCCGCCGCGAACTCCTTTTCGAGCAGTTGCTGCAACTGGACGGTTGCGGCCGGTGACCCGCCGAATGTCGGCGGGTCGCCGGTACCTTGCTGCGCGACGCCGATCCGGATGACCGATAGTTTGTCGGCATGGGCGGTGGCAGCAGTGAGCGACACAGTGAGAGCGATCAGCAACGTTCGAAACAGGCGGGAAGCAGGCATGGGTCGATTCGATAGCGGAGATAGACGCCACGGCGCAGGCCATGATGGATCCCGCATTCTCATCGACCGCGCGGCGTGTCACAAGGAACGACTTTAACTATGCTTATCGCGGACCGCCCAAAGGAAGTAGTGCGCTTCGCCACCGATGAGTTTAAAACGGTTGACCGGAAAGAGACATTTGGTGGCGATGCACCAACAGTGACCAGAGTTAGACAGCCTGCTAAGCTGGAAAGCCCGCAGCAACATCATCGGCCTTCGAATGAATCTGACTTTCCTTCCTGTCACCCAATCCGACGCCGATGTGCTGGTCAGCATTCGCATTGCCGCGATGCGCGAAAGCCTGGAGCGTCTCGGGCGCTTTAACGCACAGCGTGCACGGGATCGCTTCCTGGCTTCCTTTGACTCAGACCTGTGCCGCTTCATCGAAGCCGATGGTGTTCGGGTGGGATTTTTTCAGATTCGCCCTCACCCGAACCATTGGCAGCTGGACCATCTGTACGTCGAGCCTGAACATCAGGCCCGGGGGATCGGCGCAGCAGTACTGCGACAGATCATTGCCGATGCCGATTCACAAAACATGTCCATCCGCCTGGGCGCATTGCGTAGCAGCGATTCAAACCGCTTCTACCAACGACACGGTTTCGAGCAGACGGGTGAAACGGAGTGGGATATCTACTACGTGCGCCACATTCGAACGCTGCGACCTGACAACCTTTGACCGATTCGCCGATCGCTGTTCGCGCCGCAAACGGATTGAGAGGGCTGCGCACTCGATCAGGCGACTACATAGAGCCCGGCCAGATTGCCACAGAGGCCGTCCGCCGTGACCGTGTGTCCATGCACCCGCTTGTTGTACAGCGTAACCTGCTTGAGTGTGACGAGGTTGTAGACCGGCAGATCATCGGCCACCTTCTGCTGAAACGCCTTGAAGATCTCGATACGCCTGGTCCTGTCGACCGCCACCGCGGCCGCTTCCAGAAGCCTGTCCGCGTCCGTATTCTCGTAATGGCTGGCATTGGAGAAAGGCACGCCGGGCTTGAAATTCTTCGACCAGTATATGCGCTGGACACCCACAGTCGGGTCGAAGGTATTGCCCATGAAATTTGCGTCGATATCGAACGCACGATCCGTGAACACACGTTTTACATAAGTCGGGAAGTCTTGCGAGCGAACCGTTGCGTCGATACCGACACGTCTGAGCGACTGCCTGAGAAACTGTGCGAGTAGCTGAAACGACGGATCGTACGGGTTGTAGTCGATTATCAACGGGAAACGGAACGACCGTCCATCTCCCTTACGCCGATAGCCCGCGTCATCCAGCAGCTTCTCCGCGAGTGCCGGATCGTATGGATAGGACTTTACGACGGGGTCGTAGAACTGGCTCAGCAAAGGGCTGATCGCCGCCGGCGAGGGCACGCCGTAACCATAGAAGACGGATCGCAGGATCGCCTGGCGATCAATGGCATGACCGATGGCGTGAGACGGACATGACTGCCGCGCACCCACTCCTTGAACAAATACGGCCCGGTGCCGATTGGCTTCGTATTGTTAGGATTATTAAGCGGATCGCCTTCGGCATAGAGGTGAGCCGGAACGATCGGCGACTCGGACGCAGCCAGCGCATAGAGCAGATAGGGCGCAGGGCGGGAGAGTCTCAGCACGGCGGTATGAGCATCCGGCGTATCGACACCCAATACGTTCGCGAAGGTGGCGCGGCCACGCGGGTGCTCTCAAACTTCTGCGCACCTTCGTGGCGGTGGCCGATGCGCGCAGCTTCGCCAGCGCAGGCGTACGCACGGGCCGCAGCCAGGCGGCGGTGCAGCGGCTCGAGACGCTCGTGGGCGTGCCGCTGTTTCGCAAGGACGGACGCAACAAGCTCCTCACGCCTGGCGCGCTTCAATTACTCGGGCACGCTCGCGAACTGTTGCGCATCAATGACGATGCGATTCAATCCGTTGTCTTGAGTACCGGACGTGGCGCAATCGCCATCTGCACCGTCATTTGCATATGCCTCATGCGCGCGCAAGCTTATGGGCTTTTCATCGTTGACCCCACTCGTTCCATTT
This sequence comes from Paraburkholderia sp. BR10936, assembly GCF_040965735.1. Lineage (NCBI taxonomy): Bacteria > Pseudomonadati > Pseudomonadota > Betaproteobacteria > Burkholderiales > Burkholderiaceae > Paraburkholderia > Paraburkholderia sp. BR10936. Next base: position 373,571 of record NZ_JBFRCM010000005.1, on the reverse strand, counting down.
GATGTTATGGACCCCCTTCAAAAGCGACAGGGCGAACTATGAATCGAGGATCGGGAAAGCCATTGCGCCATGCCGCAACGGCGTTGGTCGTGCTGGGCGCGGTGGTGTCGCTCGCAGCGTGCAAGCAGTCGAATAGCGCGCAGGCCGCGCAGCAGAGCGCGGCGGCCAAACCCGTATCGGGCGGCACGCTCACGTGGGGCGTGACCACCGAGCCTGCCTGCTTCGATCCGCGTCGCTCGTCGCAGCAGAACGCCTTCTTGGTGATCCGCAATTACGTCGACTCGCTGATCTACAAGCAGCGCGACGGCTCGTATTCGCCGTGGCTCGCGAAGTCGTGGAGCGTGTCGGACGACGGCAAGACCTACACATTCAACCTGCGCGACGACGTACATTTCACCGACGGCACGCCGTTCGATGCGCAGGCGGTGAAGGCCAACTTCGACTACATCATCGCCAACGTGGCGACGACAGCATCGTCGGCGGCGTTACTGGCGCGTCTCGATCATGTCGAAGCGGTTTCGCCTTCCGTCGTGCACATCGTGCTCAAGCAGGCGGATTCCACACTGCTCGCGTCGCTTTCGAGCGTGAGCCTCGGCTTTATTTCCCCGAAGGCGCTCGCATCGAATCACGATCTGTGCGCGGGTGGCCCGGGCATTGTCGGCACGGGGCCGTTCGTGTTCAGCGCGTATCAGCGCGGGCAGTCGGCCACGTTCACACGCAACCCCGATTACCGCTGGGCGCCGGTGGCCGCGCAGCACCAGGGCCCGGCCTGGCTCGACAAGGTGGTGTACCGCTTCCTGCCGGAAGCTTCGGTGCGCACCGGCGCGCTCAGTTCGGGGCAGGTCGATCTGATCGAAGGCGTGCAGCCCACCGACGCGAGCGTGTTCGATCATGTCGCCGGTTTCCAGTTCTTCACCGGGCCTTCCGCGGCGACGACGTCGTTCACGCTCAACGTGAACTACACAGTGTGGCCAACCGACGACGTGCGCGTGCGGCGCGCGCTGCGCGACGGCTTCGACGTCGACGGCATCGTCAAGAGTATCTATCTCGGCACCGTGGGGCGCGCGTGGTCGAACATCGGCCCCGACAATCCCGACTACGCGAAGTCGCTGCAGGGTTCGTGGGGCAACAAGATTGCCGAGGCGAACCATCTGCTCGACGAGGCGGGCTGGACCACGCGTGACAGCGACGGTTTCCGCACGAAGGACGGCAAGCGTCTGACGATCGAAGTGGGTTACCCGCAGCCTTACGTGCGCGACAGCCGCGACGTGCTGATCCACGCGATCCAGTCGGCGCTGCGCCAGAACGTGGGGCTCAATCTGCATCTGCGTTTCACGACCGCGGGCGAATTCGAAAACCAGAAGCTCACCGGGCGCTGGAGCGCCTATCCGAATACGGAAAACGCTTCCGATGCGGCGTTCGAGCTGTGGGACAACCTCGGCGACGCCGGCTTCCTCTACCGCGCCGTCACGGCGCGCGACGCGATCCTCGCCGGCAAGATCAACGAGGCGCGCCGCCTGCCGGTGGGCGACCAGCGCCGCAAGCTGCTGGCCGAGATCCAGCAATACGCGGTGGATCAGGCCTACGTCGTTCCCCTCTATACGCCGCAGTATCACCTCGCCGCGAAGGCGAGCGTGCATGGCGTCGGGTTCGAGCCGTCGCTCGACGGGCCGTCTAGTGCCTATGAGCTCTGGATCGACAGGCAAGGCGTGTCTTGAGTGCGCCGCTGTGCGCGTCCTCTCTCGCGGAATTTGCTTATACCGTGCCGCCCGGCAAGCTTATCGAATCTTCATCGTTGACCCGGGCGGCGCGAACTGATGAATTCGTGTTTTCCACCACTGATTAACTGGTTACGTGATGCTTCGAAGGCCGTATCAATTTGTGTTCCCCGTTTTGTCCGCCATTGCGTTGCCTTGCGCCTTGCTTTCGCTCACGGCGTGCAACCAGACGAATAGCGCGCAGGCCGCGCAGCAGAGCGTGGCGGCCAAACCCGTTTCAGGCGGCACGCTCACGTGGGGCGTGACCACCGAGCCCGCCTGTTTCGATCCGCATCGCTCGTCGCAGCAGAACGCCTTCTGGGTGATCCGCAATTACGTCGACTCGCTGATCTACAAGCAGCGCGACGGCTCGTATTCGCCGTGGCTTGCGAAGTCGTGGAGCGTGTCGGACGACGGCAAGACCTACACGTTCAACCTGCGCAACGACGTGCACTTCAGCGACGGCACGCCGTTCGACGCGCAGGCGGTGAAGGCCAATTTCGATTACATCATCGCCAATGCGGCGACCACGTCGGCTTCCCTTTCGCTGCTCGTGCATCTCGACCGTGTCGAAGTGGTCTCGCCCTCTGTCGTGCGCATCGTGCTCAAGCAGGCGGATTCGACTACGCTTGAATCGCTTTCCAGCGTGAAGCTGGGCTTTATTTCGCCGAAGGCGCTCGCGTCGAATCATGATCTGTGCGGGGGCGGCCCGGGCATCGTCGGCACGGGGCCGTTCGTGTTCAGCGCGTATCAGCGCGGGCAATCGGCTACGTTCACGCGCAACCCCGATTACCGCTGGGCGCCGGCAGCCGCGCAGCACCAGGGCCCGGCCTGGCTCGACAAGGTGGTGTACCGCTTCCTGCCGGAGGCTTCGGTGCGCACGGGCGCGCTCAGTTCGGGTCAGGTCGATCTGATCGAAGGCGTGCAGCCCACCGACACGAGCGTGTTCGATCATGTCGAGGGTTTCCAGTTCCTGGCCGGGCCGTCCGCCACGACCTCCTTCACGCTCAACGTGAACTACACAGCATGGCCCGCCAACGACGTGCGTGTGCGGCGAGCCTTGCGCGACGGCTTCGATCTGGACGGCATCGTCAAGACCGTCTATCTCGGCACGGTGCGCCGCGCGTGGTCGAACATCGGCCCCGACAACCCGGACTACGCGAAGACGCTGCAAGGTTCGTGGGGCAACAGGATCGCCGAGGCGAACCATCTGCTCGACGAGGCGGGCTGGACCACGCGTGACAGCGACGGCTTCCGCACGAAGGACGGCAAGCGCCTGACGATTGAAGTGGGCTACCCGCAGCCGTATATTCGCGACAGCCGCGACGTGCTGATCCGGGCGATCCAGTCGGCGCTGCGCCAGAACGTGGGGCTCGATCTGCGTTTGCGCGTGACCACGCCGGGCGAATTCGAGAGCGAGAAGCACACCGGCGTCTGGAGCATTTATCCGAATACGGATAACCCGTCCGACGTCGCGATGGAGCTCTGGGACATGCTGGGCGATCAGGGTTTCCTGTACCAGGCGATCCCGAAGTCCGACGCCACACTCACGCGCAAAATCAACGAAGCGCGCAGGCTGCCGGTGGGCGATCCGCGCCGCAAGCTGCTTGGCGAGATCCAGCAGTATGCGGTCGACCAGGGCTATATCGTGCCGCTGTACGCGCCGCAATACCATCTGGCCGCGAAGTCGTCGGTGCATGGCATCGGCTTCGAGCCGGAACTCGACGGTCCTGCCAGCGCCTACGAGCTGTGGGTCGACAAGCAAGGGGGGTGAGATGGTGCGCAAAGTGGTGACCCGGCTCCTGACAGGCCTGCTGGTGCTCTGGCTGGCCGCCAGCGCCGCATTCGTGACGATACACGCGCTGCCCGGCCGCATCGAGGACATCCTCGCGGGGGATCTCTCGTACCCTGGCTTGCGTGAGGCGATCGCCGCGCAATGGGGACTCGACCACAGCCTGCTCTGGCAGTACGGTCAGTTCGTGCTGAGACTCGCCCGCGGCGATCTCGGCACCTCGTTCGCGCTGCAGCAGCCGGTGAGCGCGGTGCTCTTCAGCCAGTTATGGCCAACCGTCCAGCTCGCGTCGGCGGCGGCCGTGCTGGCCGTGCTCCTCGCACTCGGCGTGGCCACGGCCACCTCGGGCGCGGCCGCGCGCGGCGCATGGGCCACGCGCTTCGCCTCGGCGGCGGAACTCGTGTTCACGTCCACGCCGGTGTTCTGGGGCGGGTTGTTGCTGCTCATCGTGTTCTCGTTCCACTGGCGGCTGTTTCCGGTCTCCGGCGCGGCAGGGTGGCGCTCGCTCGTGCTGCCGGCCATCACGCTCGCGCTGCCCACCGCAGGCATGCTCTCGCAGGTCATGCGCGAAGCGCTCGATGCCGCCTTCGAGCGGCCATTCGTGACCACTGTGCGTTCACGCGGCGTTTCCGAAGCCCGGCTGCGCGTGGGCCATCTGCTGCGCCATGCGTTGCTGCCGGTCGTGACGCTCGGCGGATGGCTGATCGGTGGTCTGCTCGGCGGCGCCGTCATCACCGAGAAGCTGTTCGGGCGGCCGGGCCTCGGCAGCATCACGCTCGACGCTGTGACGTCGCAGGATGTGCCCGTGGTGCTGGCGGTCGTGCTGCTGGCCGCCTTCGTGCATGTGGTGATCTCGACCGTGCTCGACATCGCCTATCTGTTCATCGACCCGAGGTTGCGCAGCCAATGAGCGATATTTCCGTTTCTTCCGAGCAAGCTTCCAGCCGCCCGCGCGCGAAGGCAGGGCTGCCGCGGCTCACGCGCGTGCCGCCTTCCGTGCTGCTCGCGGCGGCGTTCCTGGCCCTGCTCGCGTTCGCCATTACGCTGCCCACTGCGATCACGCCTTATGACCCGTTGCTGAGCGACGTCGCGCACGCCATGCAGCCGCCCGACGCGGCGCACTGGCTCGGCACCGACCGCATCGGCCGCGACGTGCTGGCGCGCGTGGTCTATGGCGCACGCTACTCGCTGCTCATCGGCCTCGCGAGCATGCTCGTGAGCCTCGTGATTGGACTCGTGATCGGTCTGTGCGCGGGTCTTGGACGGCGGCTCGTCGACGAGTCGGCGTCGCGCGTGTTCGACGTGCTTTCGGCGTTTCCTCCCGTGCTGCTCTCGCTGTTCGTGGTCTCGTTTCTCGGCCAGGGCATCGTCAATATCGCCGTGGCGGTCGGTATCGCGAGCATTCCTAAATTTGGGCGCGTGCTGCGCGCGCAGACGCTCGTCGTGCGCCGCGCCGACTACGTGACGCAGGCCGTGATCTTCGGCCTGTCGCGCCGCGAGGTGTTCTGGCGCCACGTGCTGCCGAATGTGCTGGCAGTGGTGCCCGTGATCGCGACGATCGACATCGGCAGCGCCATCATCGCGGTTTCGGGACTCAGCTTTCTCGGGCTCGGCCCGCAGCCACCGACGCCGGAGTGGGGCGTGATGCTCGCCGAAGGGCGCGACGTTCTGCGCGTCGCGTGGTGGCCGAGCGTGTTTCCGGGCCTGGCGATCACGCTGACGGTGATCGCGTTCACGACGATCGGCAAGCACCTGTCGCGTATCTATGGAGCTCGTACCCGATGAGCGAGATTTTGACTTCCGCCGCCACGCCCGCGTCCGCGCGTTTGACAGGCCGCACGCTCGTAGACGTAAGGGGCCTGTCGATCGGGTTCGCGGATGTCAACGGCGGCGGCCCGCTCGTGCGTGGCGTCGATCTGACGATACACGCGGGCGAATGCGTCGCGCTCGTCGGCGAATCGGGGTCGGGCAAGAGCCTCACTGCGCGCAGCCTGATCGGCCTCGCGGGCACGCATGCGCGCATCGACGCGCAGCGCTTCGAGATCGACGGCCGCGCGGCGCTCGAGTTTCGCGAGCGCGACTGGCGCGCGGTGCGCGGCGGCTTCGCGGGGCTCGTGATGCAGGACGCGCTGGTTTCGCTCGATCCGCTGCGCACGGTGGGCCGGGAGATCGGCGAGACGCTCGCACGCCACGCGAAGCGGCAATCGCGCGCGCAACGCGCGGCGGCCGTGCATGCGGTGATGCGCGACGTGGGCATTCCTGAACCCGAGCGCCGTGCCGCACAGTATGCGCACGAGCTTTCGGGCGGCCTGCGCCAGCGCGCCCTGATCGCCTCGGCGATCGCCGCATCTCCCGCGCTCGTCATCGCCGACGAACCGACCACGGCGCTCGACGTGACCGTGCAGTCGCAGGTACTCGCGGTGCTGGAGGCGCGTCTGCGCGCGGGCGTGGGCGTGCTGCTCATCAGCCACGATCTTGGCGTGGTCGCGGGCATTGCCGATCGCGTGATCGTGATGCATCGAGGCGACGTCGTGGACAGCGGCGCGACGCGCGACGTGCTCGAACATCCTTCGCACCCCTATACGCGCCAGTTGCTCGCGGCGCAGCCGGACGCGCACTCGCGCGGTTACCACCTCAGTTCCGCGCGTTTCGTCGAGGAAGACGGGAGCGCCGTCGTGCGCGAGCCGCTGCCCGTGCGTGAGCGTGCGGTGGGCAGCGTCGTCCTGCGCGCGCAAGGCATCGGCAAGCGGTATGCGGGCGGAAAGGTCGCCCCGGCGCACGACGCGAACGCGTTCGTTGCCCTCGACGACGTCTCGTTCGAGGTGAGAGAGGGCGAAGTGCTCGGCATTGTCGGCGAATCGGGGTCGGGCAAAAGCACCTCCGCGAACATCGTGCTGGGTCTGCTCGCGCCGACGAGCGGCTCGGTCGAGTTTCTTGGCCAGCGCTGGAACGGCGCGGGCGTGAGCGAAACGCAGCGCAGCCAGCGGCGACCGCTCCTGCGCTATATCCCGCAGGACCCGCTGAGCGCGTTCGACCCGCGTCACAACGTGGGCCGCTTGCTCGCCGACGGCCTGCACGCGCAGCGTCTCGAGCGGCGTACCGTGCTGAAGCGCAGCGTCACGCTGCTGGAGCAGGTGGGGCTCGACGCCAGTTATCTGGATCGCCTGCCCCTGTCGCTCTCGGGTGGCCAGCGTCAGCGCATTGCCATTGCTCGTGCGATTGCTTCGGAACCCGCATTGATAGTTTGCGACGAGCCCGTTTCCGCGCTCGACGTCTATGTGCAGGCGCAGGTGCTCGACCTGCTCGGCGAGTTGCAGGCGCGGCTTGGTACCGCGCTGCTGTTCATCTCGCACGACCTCGACGTCGTTCAGCACGTGAGCGATCGCGTGCTGGTGCTCAAGGACGGCCGCGCGGTCGAGACCGGCGCGACAGCCGAGGTGTTTTCGGCGCCCCAGGCCGACTACACGAAACTGCTGCTGCGTTCAGCGCCCACCTTGCAGACGCAACGCCGGGCGGCATAACGTCCCGAAGGCGAAAGCGGCGCGGCACAAACTGCTGCCGCGGCTTTCGCCTGACTGTCACACGCAAGCCACCTTGCCACCTTGGCTGGCCGCGAAAGCTGCCCATTTCGGCCCAGGCGCCCCTTTCCTGTCCCAGCCCCCGCGCCTGATATCACGCCCGTTCCGCCTCGATCCGCTTCGTCGCCGGGTCAGATACCCCTTTCTGAGCCGCCCACGATATCTGCATCGCATACAAGATTCGTTAGTTTTATTCGTTATCAAAGCGTAAGGGGGCGACTACGATGCTCACATGCATGTCTCAAGAACGATCTGTGAGCAGCTCACGAAAGGCGCGTGTGAGATGAACGAAACCGGCGAAGCAGGCAGACAGCAGGACGCGGGCGGCTCGCCCGCATTGCGCGGCGAGGACGCCTACGGGCGTATACGCCGCGATGTGCTGTCGTGCCGCTTCATGCCCGGCGCGACACTCACCGAAAGCCAGTTGATGGAGCATTACGGGCTCGGCAAGAGCAGTTGCCGCGTCGCGCTCGTGCGGCTCGTCCACGAAGGCTTCATCCGCGCGATGCCGCGGCAGGGGTACCGTGTCGCGCCCATCACGCTGCGCGACGTGGAGGAAGTGTTTGCCCTACGCGTGCAACTGGAGCCGCTTGCCGCGCGCCTTGCGTGCGGGCGCGTCGACGTCGCGCTGTTGCGGCGGCTGGAAGCCGCGTGCCGCGTGCCGTATCCGGAGCGCGAGCTGTCGGATCAGATCGACGTCTTTCTGGACGCGAACCGGGAATTCCATCTGGCGATTGCGCAGGCCAGCGGCAACGTGCGCCTGCACCATACGCTCGCCAACCTGATGGACGAGATGTCGCGCCTCGTTGCGCTTGGCTTTGGCGTGCAGGGCACCAAGCCGGAAATCCGCCACGATCACAATGCCATGATCGATGCGTTCGAGAAGAACGACGAGCGGCGTGCGGAAACCATCGCGCGGCGCCATATCGAGACCTTCCGCGACATGACCATGGAAAAGGTCTACGCGAGTCTTTCCAGCTCCGGAGCTTCGCTGCCGGTGTTCACGGTGGCGGAGCTGCGGCGATGAGCGCGGCGGCCATTTCGGTGCGCGGCATCGGCAAGCATTTCGGCATGCTAAAGGTGCTGGACGACATCGGCTTCGAAGTCGGGGAGAGCGAGGTCGTGGCGCTGCTCGGCGCGTCCGGCTGCGGCAAGAGCACGCTGCTCAATATCGTCGCCGGGCTCGCGGCGCCCGACGCGGGGGAGCTCTGGCTGCATGGCGAGCGCGCGGCAGGGCGCGACAAGCGGCGCTCGCTCGCCTACATGTTCCAGGAGGACCGCCTGCTGCCGTGGCGCTCCGTGCGGGCGAACATCGAGTTCGCCCTCGAAGCCATGCGGCCACGCCTGTCGGCGCGCGAGCGGCGCGAACGCGCGGCCACGACGCTTGAAACTGTCGGGCTTGCCGCATTCGCGGAACACCATCCGCATCAGCTTTCGGGCGGCATGCGCAGCCGCGCGGCGCTGGCGCGCAGCCTCGTCGGGCAACCGGGCATCCTGCTCATGGATGAGCCGTTCTCAAAGCTCGACCCACAGACTCGCGCACAGATGCACAGCGAAGTGCTGCGCCTGAAAACGCTGCGCCCCACCACGATCCTGTTCGTCACGCACGACGTGGAAGAGGCGATCGTGCTCGCCGACCGCGTGATCGTGCTGGCGCCGCGACCCGGCCGCGTGCGCGAGATCGTGAACGTAAGCCTGCCACGCCCCCGCAGCGCGACGGATGCCGATGTGGCAGAGGCGATCCGCCGCTTGCGCCTGCTGGTATGTACCCTATGCAAATGCTTCGCACACAACGTAACGGTTTCCCGATGTCCACGGTGCTGTCCCGCTCCTTTGTTTCCGTCGCGGCGCAGCGCGCGGCGCTCGTGGTGTTGCTACTGGCCGTCTGGTCGCTGGCCGCGCGGCACATGCCCGCCTTCGTCATGCCGGGCCCGCAGAGGGTGGCGCTGGCGCTCGTCGCGCTGGTGCGCTCGCCTTCGTTCTTCAGCGATCTGGGCGCCACGCTGTACCGCGTGCTGGCAGGCTTCGCGCTCGCGGCCGTCGTTGGCGCGCCGCTTGGCGTTGCGCTCGGCGCCAGCCCGCGTGCGGCGCGTTTTTTCGAGCCGCTGCTCTCCATCGTGAACACGGTTTCGTCGGCCATCTGGGCCGTGTTCGCGATCATCTGGTTCGGCATCTCGAACGCGACGACCGTGTTCGTGGTCTTCATGACCGCCATGCCGCTGATCCTCACCAACGTCTGGCAAGGCGCCTTGACGGTCGAGGCGCAGCACGTCGAACTCGCGCGCAGCTTCCATTTTTCGCCCGCGCAGATCATGCGCAAGATTTATCTGCCGACCATCCTGCCGCATTTCTTCGCCGGCGCGAGGCTCGCATTCGGTTTCGGCTGGCGCGTGTCGCTCGTGGCCGAGACGATCGGTTCGTCCAACGGCATCGGCTACCGGCTGCGTCAGGCCGCGGACCTCGTGCAGACCGACCAGGTGTTCGCCTGGACCGTCACGCTCGTCGTGCTCATGCTGCTGCTCGAAGCCGGCATTCTGAAACCACTCGAAAGGCGCCTGTTTCGCTGGAAACGCGCGGCCTGAATCCACAGCCAACGGGGATAGATGATGCAAACGATCAGGACTCTTAATCGGGCCGTCAGGGCGGCCCTGGTTGCCGCGGCCACGGTGGGCGCGGTGCAGACAGCGCATGCCGAACCGGTGCGAATCGGCTACTGGACGAGCGGCGTGAGTCTCGGCTTCGGCGCAGTGCTCGAAGCAAAGCCGTTCCTGCAACAGCGCGGACTCGACGTGCAGTTCGTGCATTTCGCCGACGTGAACGCGCCGAACCGGGCGCTGGCCGCGAACGCCATCGACTTCGCATTCGCCGCGCCCGCCGCCGCCGTGTTCAGCTCGGCCGCCCAGGGCGCGCCGCTGCGCATCGTGCTCGCGACCCAGCCTGCCGACGTGGCGTTCGTTGCGCCCGACGACTCGCCGATCCACGCGCTGGCGGACCTGCGCGGCAGGAAGGTCGGCATGTCGCCGCCGGGCAGCTCGGTGGCCTCGATCGCGACGGCCGTGCTGCAAGGGAACTACGGCATTCGCAGCGCGGACTTCTCCATCGTGCCGGGCAACGAAGGGCGCCTCGCGCAGTTTCTCGTGCAGAAGCAGGTCGATGCCGCCGCGCTGCGCACGATCACGGTCGCACAGTTGAAGGACCTGAAAGTGCGCCAGCTCGGCTCGTTCGGCGACGAGTGGAAGAAGCTCACCAAGAGCGACGCCGTGCCGTATATCGGCGTGAGTACCGTGCGCGCCGACTGGCTCACGCAGCATCCCGGCGACGCGGCGAAGCTCATCGCGGGCTTGCGCGATGCGCTGCAATGGGGCGCAACGCATCACAACGAGGTCTCGGCGATCCTTCAAAAGAGCGCCAACCTGCCGGCCGCCGATGCGGACGCCTACGCGGCGCGCTGGGCGGAGATCAACCGCGTGACATTCGAGCCTTCGGACATCGCGACCTTGCAGCGCGAACACAAGATTTTCGTGGATGGCGGCGTGATCGAGGGCGAGTTGCCCGCGGGCCTGTTCGATAGCGCGCCTTACGCCGCATCGCGATCCATTCACTGAACCTTCACCTTTACCTGAATTCATTCGGAGTTCGATACATGGCAGTTTCCCTCCCGTCCACGATGAAAGCGCTGGTGCTGCGCGAACACGGCGATCTGGACCAGCTCCAGGTGGTGAGCGACAAACCGGTGCCCCAGGCAGCGGCCGGCGGCGTGGTGATTCGCGTGCGCGCCTCGTCCTTCAACTATCACGACGTGTTCACCGTGAAAGGCATGCCGGGCATCAAGGTGCCGCTGCCCGTTGTGATCGGCCTCGACATGGCGGGCGAGATCGTCGCGCTGGGCGTTGGTGTTGACGGCTGGAAGGTGGGCGACCGCGTGCTCGTCAATCCGCTGAACCGTGAAAAAGGCCTGATGGGCGAGATGCTCGACGGCGGCATGGCCGAGTATTGCGCGGTGGCGGCGGAGCAACTCATTGCGCTGCCCGATGCGGTGAGCTTCGAGGCGGCCTCGGCGCTGCCGGTCGCCTACGGCACAGCGCACCGCATGCTCATCACGCACCAGACGGTGAAGGCGGGCGACCGCGTGCTGATTCTCGGCGCGAGCGGCGGCGTGGGCACGGCTTCACTGCTGCTCGCGAAACAGCTTGGCGCGGAGGTAATAGCCTGCGCGGGCAGCGACGAGAAAGCGGCGCAACTGAAGGCGCTCGGGGCCGACCATGTCGTCAACTATCGCACGACCGACTTCTCGAAGTGGGCGATCGGGCAGTACGGCAAGCCGCAACGGCGCAGCCAGGAAGGCGGCGTGGACGTGCTCGTGAACTTCACGGGCGGCGACACATGGGTGCCCTCGCTCAAGTGCGTCAAGCGCGGCGGTACGGTGCTCGTGTGCGGCGCGACGGCGGGCCACGACCCGAAGGAAGACCTGCGCTACATCTGGAGCTTCGAGTTGAAGGTGATCGGCTCGAACAGTTTCTACGACGACAACCTGCGCGCGCTGCTCGACCAGATTGCACGCGGCGAACTCACCCCCGCCATCGACCGCGTGTTGCCGCTCGTACAGGCCGCCGAGGGGTTGCGGCTGATTCGCGATCGCGAGGTGCTGGGCAAGGTCGTCGTCAATCCGTAACCGAGGCATGGGAGAGCAAAGATGAGTCTGGAAGCAAGCACGCCCGCGTTGCCTGACGCGGCGGAAGTGGAGGCGCGTCTGCGCCGCGGTCCTTATCACGAATGGCTCGGGCTGAAGGTGGTGGCCGTGGCCGAAGGCGAGATCGATCTGACCGCGCAATGGCGCGAGGAATGGGTCGTGAACCCCGAAAAGCGCTACACGCATGGCGGCATTCTCGCGGCGCTGGTCGATCTTGCCGCCGACTGGGCGCTCGTCTCGAAGACGGGGCGCGGCGTGCCGACCATCGACTTGCGCGTCGATTATCACCGTGCGGCGCTGCCCGGCGATTTGCGCGTGAAGGGCAAGGTGATCCGCTACGGTTCGCAGGTCGCAACGGCCGAAGCGCAGGTGTTCGACGCGGACGGCAAGCTCGTCGCGAGCGGCCGGGGCGCTTACTCGACTGCAGCCGCGCAGCCGGCCCGCCTGTGATGCTGACACTCGACCACCTCGTCATCAACACGCGCTTCGATACCGATGCGGCCGAAGCGCTGTTTCGCGCGCTGGGCTTCACGTTGACGCCGCGCGGCTACCACACGCTCGGCTCGATCAATCACGCGATCGTGTTCGACGGCCACTATCTCGAGCTGATCGGCCTGCCCGCCGACGGCTCGGCCACGCGCCCGGAGATTGCGGCCAGCGCGCTCGGTGCGGACGGGCTCGTCTATCGTACCGACGATCCGCAGCGCACGTTCGACGATCTGTGCGCTGCCGGTTTCGAGGCGACGCCGCCGCAGCGTTTCTCGCGGCCGGTGGAAGGCCTGGGCGACGCGCGCTTCGTGACCGTGCGCCTCGCGCCGGGTCAGTTGCCGGGTGGCCGCATATATTTTTGCCAGCACCTGACGCCCGAGTTCGTGTTCCGCGAGGCGTGGCGCAGCCATGCGAACGGGAGCTACGCGCTATCGGCGCTCCATCTCGTCGACGTGGAAAGGGAAGGCTATAGGCGGCTTGGCGATCCTGCGCCCGGTTTCGACCTCGTCTTTCACAGCCGGGTGGCGTTCGACGCGTATTTCGGCGCGCTGGCCGCGCACGTCCCCTCTGGCGCGGCACGTTACGGCGCGATCACGATCCGTTCGCCGCAATGGCGCGCAATCGGTGAGCTTGCAACGAAAGCACAGTTTCCGTTCGTCGTCGAGGCGGCGCGCGGCGTCGTGGCGCTGCCGGGCTTCGATACCTTGCTGGAGTTCGTGCCATGAGCGAGCCGCTGAATCTGGGCGACCTGATCGATCACGCCGCCGATCCCGGCGAGCTTGCGCTCATCGAACTCGACGAGGCAGGGGTGCCGGTGCATTCCACCTATGGCGAACTGGGTGCGCTGGCGGCCACCGTTGCCGCAGCGCTCGCTGCGCGCTACCGGCGCGGCGAACGTGTAGCGGTGCTGGCCGCGAACTCGGCGCGTTACGTGGCGACGGTGCTGGGCATCATGCGGGCGGGTCTCGTCGCCGTGCCGGTCAACTTTCGTTTTCCGCGCGGGCTCATTGCCGATGTGATCGCGGACAGCGGTGCGCGGCTCGTGTTCTGCGACGCAAAGCGTGTGGCCGATGTTCCGCCCGGCCTCGAAGCCATCGTGTTCGATGCGCGGTCAACGACTCCGGCGGCGAGCCTGCCGGACAACGCCGCGCTGTTTTCGTCGTTCGTCGCGAGCGAGCGCCCAACGCGTTTCGACGTCTTCGTCCCGCAAGCTGACGAGGCCGCGCTCATTCTCTACACCTCGGGTTCGACGGGGCGGCCGAAGGGCGTGGTGCTTTCGCATCGAAGCCATCTTTGGGTCGTGCGCACGCGGCTGCAATCGCAACCGCTCGCGGGCGAGCGCGTGCTGATCGCCGCGCCGCTCTTTCACATGAACGCGCTCGCGCTGGCGTTTCTCGCGCTGTCCGCGCGTGCGACGACGGTGATGCTGCCGCAGTTCGACGCGAAGCACTACATCCGCGCCATTGCAGGCTGGCGTTGCACGTGGCTCACGGCGGTGCCCCCCATGATCGCGATGATGCTGCAAGAACGCGAACTGCTGGCGCAAAGCGATCTTTCCTCGGTGCGCTATGTGCGGATGGGTTCCGCGCCCGTGAGCGCCGCGCTCCAGCAGCAGATACGCGCGCTGCTGCCGAACGCACGCGTCATCAACGCATACGGCACGACAGAAGGCGGCCCGGTGGTGTTCGGCCCACATCCGCAGGGCTTGCGTACGCCGCCGCTCTCGGTCGGCGCGGCGCACCCGCTGGTGGCGTTGCGGCTCGTCGACGAAACCGGGGCGGAGTCCGACCACGGCGAGTTGTTGTTGCGCAGCCCCGCGCTGATGAACGGCTACCACAACCGCCCCGAGCTGCGCGCGCCGCTCACGTCCGACGGTTACTACCGCACGGGCGATGTCTTCCAGCGCGACGCTCAGGGCTTCTATACCTTCGTCGGCCGCCGTGACGACATGTTCGTCTGCGGTGGCGAGAACATCTACCCGGGCGAAGTCGAGCGCGTGCTGGAACGCCATCCCGCCGTTGCACAGGCTTGCGTGGTGCCGGTGCCCGACGCGATCAAGGGCGAAAAGCCCGTGGCGTTCGTCGTGCTCAAGGCCGGTGCGCACGCGGACGAGGAGACCCTCAAGCGCCACGCGCTGGAGCAGGCCCCGGCGTTCCAGCATCCGCGCCGGGTGTGGTTCGTGGAAACCGTGCCGGTTGCCTCGACGAACAAGATCGACCGCGCCGCGCTCAAGGCCGAGGCGGCACGCCGCCTCGCCGCCGTGACGGCCCCTCACACGGAACAGTGACCTCATGAAAACACGACGTATTGTTGCCGCCTGGCTTTCCGTTGCCGGCACGTCGCTGCTCGCGCTCGCCGCGAGCGACGCGCACGCGCTCGACACCGTCACCGTTGGACTCGCGATTCCCGCCGCCGTCCACGATGGCGCGCCCTACGCGGCCGCCGACAAGCTCGGCCTCTTCAGGAACGAAGGGCTCGACGTGAAGCTCGTCGTGTTCCAGGGCGCGGGCGCGCTCATTCCGCAGGTGGCAAGCAAGCGCGTCACGTTCGGCTACCCGACTGCCGAGCCGTTGCTGTCGAGCTACCTGAACGGCGGCACGCCCCCGCCGGTGCGCTACTTCTACAACGGCGTGCCCGCGAACACGATGGAATTCGCGGTGCTCGCCAGTTCGCCGGTAAAGATGCTCGCCGACCTCAAGGACAAGAAGATCGGTGTCGGCGCGCTCACGTGGGGCACGATTCCGGGCGGCCGCGCGGCGCTGCGCGAGGCGGGGCTCGAGCCGGGCAAGAATGTCGACTACGTTGCCGTCGGTTCGCTCGGCGCGGGATTTCACGCGCTGAAGACGGGCGCTGTGGACGCGCTGAACTTCAACAGCAGTTGGGACGACATGCTCGAACTCTCGGGCACGCCGATCCGGCGCATCCGCTACCCGGCCGTGTTCGACGCGACGGCGGGCAACGGTTTCATCGCCCATCGCGATACGTTCGCCGAGCGGCCGGACCTGATCGAGCGTTTTGGCCGCGCCTACACAGAAGCGCAGATCGTCTGCGACGCGAATCCCGCGTTCTGCGTGAAGGCGTTCTGGGAGGAGCATCCCGAATCGAAGCCGCAGGGCGACGAAGCGCAGAACCTGCGCGTGGCCGAAGAACTGCTCAAACGCCGGCTCGACCGCGTGCTGCGCACCGCCGACGGCAAGCCGCGCCAGCCCGGTGCGTACGACCTGCCGGCCGTGCGCGCGAACCTCGCGCAGATGCAGCATGTGGGCGAGTTTGCGCAGGGCAACGTGCCGCTCGATCAACTGTTCACGAACCAGTTCGTGGCCGCCTTCAGCCACTTCGACGAGGCCGCGCTGCGCGAACGCGCCCGGCAACTGCCATGAGCGCGCGCATCGAGGTGACGCCGCGCGTCGCGCGGATCGACGTGGCCCGGCGCATCGTGCTCGCGGGCTTCGGCACGCATGCGCAGGTGGAGTTGACCGCGCGGCTCGCCATGCCCGATGGCAGCGAGTGGGTCAGTACGAACCGCTTCGCGGCCGACGGCAATGGCCGCGTCGACGTGAGCCAGGCCGCGCCGGTGTCGGGCGACTACGCGGGCAGCGGCGTGCAGCCGATGGGCATCGTCTGGTCGATGCAGTGCGTGAGCCAGCCGATGCGGCCCGAAAGCATCGAGCCCCTGACGATCCGGCTCGAGGCGCGTGACACGGCAGGCGCGAACGCCACGGCGGACTTCGTGCAGCAGTATCTGGCCGAAGGCGTCACGCGCCGCGAAATTCGCGAGGCGGGCGTGGTGGGCACGCTGTTCACGCCGGCAACGCCTGGGCCGCATCCGGCAGTGGTCGTGCTGAACGGGTCGGGCGGCGGTATCAACGAGCCGCGTGCGGCGCTCTATGCCGCCCACGGGTACGCCGCGCTCGCACTCGGCTATTTCAACGCGCCGGGTTTGCCCAGCGCGATCTCGCGCACGCCGCTCGAATACTTCGCGTCCGCGCTCGACTGGCTGCGCGCAAGCGTGCGGCCCGAGAACCGCTTCGTGGCCGTGGCGGGACAGTCGCGCGGCGGCGAACTGGCCTTGCTGCTGGCGGCAACGTGGCCTGAGCGAGTCTCGGCCGTGATCGGCTATGTGCCCAGCGCCGTGCTGCACGGCACGCTGCGCGCGGGCGCGCCGGGCGAGCCGCCGGATGCAGTGGCGTGGACGCTCGATGGGCGGCCGCTCGCGCACGTCTGGGAAAACAACGCGCAAGCGGACTGGTCCGCATTCCGGCATCCTCCCGCGCCTGGCGCACCGGTGCGCCAGGCGCCGGCCTTCGAATCCACGCTACGCGACGCCGCGGCCGTGGCGCGTGCGCGGATTCCCGTGGAGCGCATTGCGGGGCCCATCCTGCTCATTTCGGGCACCGACGACGGCTTCTGGCCATCGTCGCGCTACGCCGACACGATTACCGCGGACCTGCGCGCACGCGGCTTCGCGCACCCTGTCGAGCATTTGCGCTACGAAGGCGCGGGCCATTCGATCCTGTTCCCGCATACGCCGACCACGCAGATCGCGCGCGTTCACCCGGTTGCGGGCGTGCCGATCACGGCGGGCGGCACGCCGGCGGCGAATGCCCGCGCAAACGAGGCATCGTGGTCGAGCGTATTGCAGTTTCTCGACGCCGCGAGGCGCACGCGATGACGGCCAGCGCCTTTCAGGCCGAGGGCGTCTCGGTCCGCTACCGCACGCGCACGGGCGCCATCGACGCGCTGCTCGATGTCGACCTGCGTATAGCGGAGGGCGAGTTCGTCGCGCTGCTGGGGCCTTCCGGCTGTGGCAAGTCCACGCTGCTGAAAGTGGCGGCCGCCCTGATCGCGCCGACGTCAGGGCGTGCGAGCGTGGGCGGCGCGCCGCTGGCGAAGCCGGGCCGCCAGGTGGGCGTGGCGTTCCAGAAGCCGAACCTGCTGCCGTGGCGCAATGTGCTCGACAACGTGCTGTTGCCCGCGCGCACACTGGGTTTGCCGATCGAGAGCGCGCGGGGAAGGGCGGCGGAGCTGCTGAAGCTCGTCGGCCTCGATGCTTTCGCGCACAACTATCCGGCCGAGCTTTCGGGCGGCATGCAGCAGCGCGTGGGCATTGCCCGCATGCTGCTGCACGACCCCGAACTGCTGCTGATGGACGAACCGTTTGCCGCGCTCGACGCGCTCACCCGCGAGCGGCTCACGCTGGAGTTGCAGCGTATCTGGCTCGCGCAGCGCAAGTCGGTGCTGTTCATCACGCACAGTATTCCAGAAGCGGTTTTTCTGGCTGACCGCGTGCTCGTCATGTCGGCGCGGCCGGGGCGTATCGTCGACGAACTGGCGGTGCCGCTCGCGCGCCCGCGCGATGGGGATACGCTCAGTTCGGCGGCATTCGTCGAGGCGTGCGCGTATTTGCGGAGGCATTTCCAATGAAGGCTCTACGAACCCGCGGCGGGTTGCCCGCTGTGTTCTACCCGCTCGCGAGCCTTGCGGCGGCCGTGGCCTGCTGGCAGGCCATCGTGGTGGGCTGGTCGATCCCCGACTATGTACTGCCCGCGCCAGCAGAAGTCTGGAAGGCGCTCGCTACGGGCTTCGCGGACGGCACGCTCTGGCCGCACATCAGCGCGACGCTGGGCGAGACCCTGCTCGGCTATGCAATCGGCAGCGTGCTCGCCGTCGTGACCGGCGCGGTGCTGGCGGAATCGCGCGTGTTCGAGCGCTTCGTGTTCCCGCTGCTGGCTGGTTTGCAGGCCATGCCGAAGGTTGCGCTCGGGCCGATCATACTGGTCTGGTGCGGTTACGGCAGTGCCTCAAAAGTGGTCCTCGTCGTGCTGGTCTGCTTTTTTCCGCTGTTCGTGAATACCGTGAATGGCCTGAAACGCGCCGATCCCGATCTGCTCGATGCCTGCCGCGCGTTTTCGGCGTCGCGTACCTTTTTGTTCTTTCATGTGAAGCTTCCTTGCGCCGCGCCGGATATTTTCAGCGGCCTGCAGATCGGCGTGTCGCTCGCGCTGATCGGTGCGGTGGTGGGCGAGTTTCTTTCCTCGCAGCGCGGGCTCGGCTATCTGATCAGTTCGGCCTCAGTGAACATGAGCGTCGCGACGATGTTCGCGGGCGTCGTGCTGCTGGCCGTGATAGGGGTGAGCGGTGCGCAATGCGTGCGCGCCGTCCAGCGTCGTGTGGTGTTCTGGGAACGCAGTGACGGCGGCGCGGCTGAGTAGTCATCGACGACGCAAAGCGCGGGTTCGTCACGGGGACGTATATGAGCGCTGCAGATAAGCAAGGCTTTTGCCGGGGGAGATTCCTGGGCGCGGATACAAGCCACGGGGCAGGCGCTAATCGGGCCAGGAAGGGAGGGTCGACCAAGTGGTTCGAATCGGTGACAATCTCCGGGACAACGCAAGAATCCGTCCAACGCGAATGACGATGGAAATCAGAGACAATTCCGCCGAACCTGTCTGGATGCCGTTGGCGCTTGCCGAATGTGGCGTCAGACGTTATCCGGTCGGCGAAACCAATCCACGGATAGTCGAATATAACAACCAGACAAACCTCGTTGGCTACGACGACAAGATCTCCTGGTGTTCCTCATTTATTAACTGGTGCTTGGCAGGTGCAGGAGTTCGCGGGACGCGATCAGCCTTGGCTCGGTCCTGGCTTGATTGGGGCGTCGCCCTTGATGGCCCGGTCTACGGCTGCGTGGCTGTGTTGATGCGCGACGATCCGACAAGCTGGAAGGGACATGTAGGCTTCTACATTCGCCACGACGAAGCGTTCATTTATCTCCTCGGTGGAAACCAGTTGGATGAGGTTCGCGAGCTAGCTTATCCGGTTGCCTCGGTGCTCGGCTATAGGTGGCCAGAGCCTTCCTGATGGTTCCATGCTCGTCGACGAAAAACCGCTTTGGGTCGATGCCTGTGTGCCTTGTGGGTCGGCTGTTGCCGACCGCCGCGGGCGGATGTATTGCCCGTCAAGAGCCCGAAGTGGCAGAGCGATTGCTATCCAACTTCGCTTGCCGATCTCTGGCACCGGCCAGTGACCGTGGACGACACACAAGCGCTGCCGTGCATCAATTGTGGCTGTCCGTCACCGCGTCGGGATGAGACGTTCGCGCGCGAAATTCCAGAGATCATCAGCTCTCGATGTTTTCGCTCGACTAGATAGCGAGTCACGGCAGATAAGGGGTTCACGCGCGATACTACCGGAAATCGGTTCACGTTTCTTGTGGGCAACCAGTAGATTTCGCGGCTCATGAACTTTGCAGTCGCATTCTCAATCACGACCCGATTCAGTTCCGCCAGGGCCGGTGGAGTGTCGCGACGTCCGGCGTGCAGACAGAGCTCCACGGTCGGCAACGGTGGAAGACCGTCTTTTTCGCCGAGTTTTCTCAGCGACGATGACACGCCGGCCGACGTTCTCAATGTGATGCCAAAACCTGCCGCTACCCCGGACCAAAGGCTCTGAAGACTGGCCGTGGTATAGGCCAATTTCCGAAGAGATCGTCGTTGGGTTCGGCGGATAGCAGCGAAAACCCCGGTCGTAGCAGTGGAGGTTCTAACTTCTTCCCCCTTGAACTACCGGATAGCGGCAATCAACGCCTACGCCCCAGTTTATCGGCACAAGGCAGACCGTTATGCGGAGCGGACGCACAAATGTCCGTCCCAGTGCAAGGCGGGATGTCCGTAGTTGCCCACCCCACGCCAACGCACATGCGCATGGTAAAGCTCCTCATCGGGAGCGGAAAGGTTCGATCCAAACGCGACCGAGTTCGGACCCATCGCAGTCCTTTGTCGGTGCGAGAGCGACTGGCCACTCTGGACGTGATCGCGACATTGGGAGCATGCTGGGTTAGCGAACCGGTGGTTCGCCGTCTATCCTTCTCACGACTGGGGACGACCGGTGCTTAATGCTTAACTCGGTCTCGTTGATCGAGGCTCGCGCTTCCCGACGAAAATGGTACAGATCAGACAGCAATCTTTCGCCCACATCGAGAAGGCTGATACCGGCGGCGGTCAGTGTGATGGGATACGTAGCCCGATCAACCAAGGGGGCGCCATACCACGCCTCCAGGGCCTTCACCCTGCGACACACAGCTGTCGGCGTTGCATGACGCACCTCTGCAGCCTTTGAAAAACTGCAAAGCTTTCCTACAACGACGAAATCTTCCAGCCAGGTAAGTTCCACAAACCTGCTCCCGCCGCCATGCTGCCCTGGGAGGACGCGTTCGCGGCCCGAAAAAATTACCCGGGTTTGATGTTCGCTGCCTGTTTTCCCTTTGGGCCCTGCTTGACTTCAAAGCTCACCTTCTGGCCTTCCTGAAGGCTCTTGAAGCCAGAGCCCTGAACCTCGGAGAAGTGCGCGAACAAGTCATCGCCGCCGTCGTCTGGGGTGATAAACCCAAACCCCTTTGCATCGTTAAACCACTTGACAGTACCGGTTGCCATACTCTGGATGTTCCTTGGAAGATGGGTGCTAGTTGATGCCACTGGCCTGCGCCAAACGTCCAGCCAGCACAGTTGTCCCGTCGCCGAAGCATCTACGGACGGCTACGGGCAGCTGCAGTGAGACGGTGCGCACGATCCGTACCTGCTGTCTTTTGCCCGTCGAGACGGGTGCGTGGACACAATCCGCTTTATCTCGTATGGCGCGGGGAAGGTCTTTTGGTGGGCCGTACGTCGGTTCGAATTTTGGCTGTAATTTATGGAGCGGCTGATGCGCCACGCACCGGAAGTTCATCGCCGGATGCCGGTTGTTCATCCGTTCGCCACCCGGAACGTCCGTAGTCGATCCTGTTGCCTTCCGACCTGCAGAGCCGTAGGCGGCGGCTTTCAATTCTTGAGCGGCCATTTCCAGGCAACCACTGAGGAAACAATACACGCGGACCGAGCACCAATTCCTGGAAACGGTCGCAGCGAGCTTCGCCGCCCGTCGGACAGCGTGGCAAGCGCCGGGATCTGGCGCGCCATTGGCTGGGTTCCACCGCCTGATCGTGTGGTCCGTCGACCCGGAGGCAAGCCGGCCATCGGGCAGCACCGCGAGGGCGGAAACTGGCCCAGTGTGTCGGTAGGGCTTCGCTCCGTTTGCGTTGCACGCCGGATTCCAGAGCCAGATCGTCGATCAGCACGGCACCGGACTACGACGGCCCGCCCATGACCGCCTTGGTCCTGCGCGATGTGTTCCGTACCAGTCTCATGTACAGGTTCGCTGCCACGACACCGAAGACGATGTGAACGATCACGCTCGCCAGGTTGCGCGATTCCGCGAACCACGGAAAAAGCCGTGTCATGCCGTAGAAATTAATCAGGTATACGGCTACAGCGAATGCGCAACCCGCCAGTGAAGCCATCCCCATGCTTGAGTCGAGGTTGAATGACGTCATGATCAGACCAAGGACAAGCGTGAATACGATCGCAAGGGCAAAATGCACGACAAAGGCCACGAGCACGATGCCAAGCGTGAATGCTTGCGGCGATTGCAATGCGCCTCGTCCCAGAATGATCGCGGCGACCATGCGTGGGGGCTCCAGCAGACTGCCGCCAGTCGTCAGTGCCATCAGGACGACCCCTAACACCAGGAACACAGTGCCGGCGATGACGCCTGCCAGCACGGCGGCCCGCCAGTCGAGCTGGCCGTGGGTGAAATGATGGGAATCCATGTGAAGTTGCACAATTTGTCTCCTGATTGACTCGGAGAAAATCTCAGCGAAGAACTCCTTTAAATCAGGCGTGATTCACAGCGAATTCGTTGAGCGGCACAGGCTGCTTGAGCGGATCGAAGTCGGCCCACCGCCCTTGTTGCCAGCGGCCGGTCGCGCGTTCGATCGCCGCGCCACCCGCATCGCGCAGCACCCGTGCGGCGTCCAACTGGCTGTCCGGCGCCACGTGTACGGCCACCAGCACGCCGGATTCACGGGTTTCTTCGTTGCTGGCTTCACGCGTGCGCACCATCGCGCCGACCAATGAGCCGACATACGCGCTCACCCCAGTCGCGATCAGCGAAACGATAAGCGGCGGCGAAAACACTGCAAAGATACCGACGCCGATCAGGGCGCCAACCACTGCGCCAATCGTGACGCCTACCTCGGCACCCTCCGGCGCCCCCGTCGCGTTAGCGTCGCTGATGATTTCGAATCCGTGCTGGCCGGACGGATTGACGAAAAACAGTGTGACGTCCTCCTCGACGAAACCGGCAGTAATGACCCGTTGTGCCGCGTCTTCAGCTGCGGGGAATGTCGTAAAGCGTGCTGCGACAATGAGTGACATGTGGCCTCCCTTTCGGCTGTCGCGCAAATTGCCTGTCGCGAGCGAAAGACGATGGATTCACCGTGTCTCGTGGGCACGGCTGTTCAGCGGAGCAATGCCAAGCGTGGTGGCGGCGAGCACGAGCGCAGCATGATATCTATCATGACGTTTCTCCTCGAGAACCTGATGAGATCGCAACTGCATTTCGGCTCCGCTATAAAAACGTAAGTTGACTTCGAAATATTCCGCGTCCGGATCGGGGCACTCGGTGTGGCCAAGGTCGCCGCGAACGATTTTCTGCACCACCGTTTTCGGCATTGCATGTATGCCTCAGCCGGCTTCCCGTTCGGCACGCCGATACCCGCGCACTGCATGTGCTGACCGTGTTCGCGCCCGCCATAGTGCGCATGCTCTGGCGCGCGAGCCATGCGGCTCCCCCGCTACCTGCCGGCACCTGCGCCTGGCAGCGCATCGCGGCGCATGCTATGTCCCTGCTGCTCCACGTGCTGATGCTCGCTCTCCCCTGGCTATCTCTACAGCCTGGCGGCCAACGTGCCGGCTCTCTATCTGGGCTTGATTCCGCTGCCGCGCATCACCGGGCCTGATCCCTTGCTGAAGGTCGTGTTCAAGGCGGCTCACATCGCGATCAACTACGGCCGGTCACGCTCGTTGCCATACCCTGCGTGGCACCACAGGACAGTCGAAGCGTCTTGGGCGCTCGTGTTCGAGCAGCACCTTTGCTGCTCTTTCCGCCAACTACAGTCGAACTGCGCGATCTGGGCCGCTCTGGACGTTGGCATCAACCTACGGTGTCACGACAAGCTCCGTATGCATTCCCGCTGCGTAGTGTCCCGGCTTGTTGCAGATCAGCGCGTAGTGGCCCGGCGCAAGTCTGAATGAAACGCGCTTGCTCTTGCCCGGGGCGATACCTTCGACTTCGCCAATCTTGTTCAGCCGGCGCTCAAGCACCTCTCCCTTACTGACGGGGAGTGCATCGTCCGGGAGATCTGTCTTGAGTACCACGAGTTCGTGTTCCATGTTGTTGTCCGCAGCATTCCTGACTTCAAGTGTGATGCGGCCCGCGCTCACGTTGTGCGTCCCGAGCTGGATCGAGTTCGATAGCAATGTCGCGTTGACGGTTTGCTCCGCCCAGCTTGCATGCGATGTCATCCCGAGCGTGATCACACCGGCGAGGATAGTGGATCTGCAAGTGGCACACATGGTCGCCTCCTTTGCACCGACATATCGTGCGTGCCTCGCGTCGAGCGAGTGCCGAGCGCGATATTTTGAGTGCGCAAATGCCCCTTCCTCTGCGAGGGCATGAATGCTCACTGCGGCGCGCGATATGTGCAGTAAACGTGGACGGTGGCAGGCCTATTCCAGGCCGGCCCCAATCACGAACCCGGGACGGTGATCTTGCGGTTGTCTCGAAGACACCTGTACTCGTGCCATGTGAGGGCGATGACGACGACGTCCAATGCCGTTACCAGCAGTAACCAGACCGAATGGGTGTACGTGAAGCGGTAGGCCTGGTAGGCAATGAACAGCGCGAAGACAATCAGGGAACGTGCCAGCAACACAGCGATCATGGACGGGATGCCAGGGATCGCGTCCGGCCATCCACGCCCAGGCAGTGACTGCTCTTCTGGTCTTTGACGCTGGACCGAAATTGCGCAGAAGAACGCGGCGTCCGGCCAGGTATTCGTCGGTTGAAACGGGCTGTTGGTCGATAGGAAATTAACTTGTAGATAACGCTACATGGAAGTAGCATAATCTACATGAAATCATTATCGACCTGGTCGGTCCTTGTACTGACATTGCCCACCGGGAATGCGACGGCACGTATGCGCTTCTGGCGCGCACTCAAGGCAAAGGGCTGCGCCGTTCTGCGCGACGGCATCTATCTCTTGCCTTATACGGAAGCGCGCGAGGGCGTGCTGCGCGCGCTTTCGGTCGCGATTGGCGAAAGCGGCGGCACAGCCCACCTGCTGCGCGCGCCTAGTCTTGACGCGTCGCAGGAGGCCGAATTCCGCGCGCTGTTTGATCGCGCTGACGAGTACGACGGCCTCATCCGCACGCTCGACGATGCCCGGAAGACAGTCTCGGGCCAGTCCGCCACCGAACTGACGAAGGTGATGCGGCGCTTGCGCAAGGACTACGAGATCATCGTCGCCATCGACTTCTTTCCGGGCGAGGCGGCAACGCGCGCCGAGGCCGCCTGGCAGGATTTTGTGGCACACGTCGACACGGTGCTCTCGCCCGGCGAGCCACACGCGGCAGACAGCCCAATCCGCTCGCTCTCCGTTGAGGACTATCAGGGGCGGACCTGGGCGACCCGCAGGCGCATGTGGGTCGACCGTGTGGCGAGCGCATGGCTGATTCGCCGTTTCATCGACTGCGACGCGCGCTTCATCTGGCTGCCATCGCCGGACGTCTGCCCGGCGGAGGCACTCGGCTTCGATTTCGATGGCGCCGTCTTTACCCATGTGGGAGAGCGCGTCACATTCGAAGTGCTGCTGGCGAGCTTCGGCCTCGACAGGGACCCGGCACTCGTGCGCCTCGGCGCCATGGTTCACACGCTCGACGTAGGCGGCGCAAGCGTGCCGGAAGCCATCGGGTTCGAAGCGGTCATGGCCGGTACTCGGGAGCGCTCGGCCGGCGACGATGAATTGCTCGATGCCATGAGTCCAGTGCTCGATTCGATGTACACGCACTTCGCGGCGAGCGAAAAAGGTGGCGATTCAGGACGACGCCCATGAGCACAACGACCGCACACGTGCCAGGCTACACGCTCGGACAGATGGCGCTCTATATGCTGAAGCTCGGTACGGTTGGCTTTGGCGGACCGGTTGCGCTCGTCGGCTACATGCGCCGCGATCTGGTCGAGCACCGCGGCTGGATTGCGGAGGAGGACTATCGCGAAGGCCTGGCGCTGGCGCAGATGATGCCCGGCCCGCTTGCCGCGCAGCTTGGCATCTACCTCGGTTTCGTGCACTACCGCCTTTTGGGAGCGACGGTCGCGGGACTCGCCTTCGTGCTGCCTTCGTTCCTGATGGTCGTCGCGCTAGGCTGGGCCTACGCGCATTACGGCGGGCTGTCGTGGATGCAGGCGGTTTTCTATGGCGTAGGCGCGGCGGTAGTCGGCATCATCGCGATGAGCGCGTACAAGCTGACAACAAAGACGCTCGGCGCAGACCGGCTGCTCTGGGTCATCTACCTGACCCTCGCGGTGGTAACGGTCGCCACGGAATCCGAAATCGCGTGGCTCTTCATCGCGGGCGGCGTCGTCAACTGGCTGCGCCGGTCACCGCCTCGATGGTTGGGTAAAGGCGGGTTCAACGCATTAGCCGTGACCCAGTCACCCGCGCTTGCTGGCGTCTTCAGCGGACTGGATCTCCCGCTACTCGGCCAGATTGGTCTTTTCTTCACAAAGGCGGGCGCGTTCGTGTTTGGTTCGGGTCTCGCGATCGTGCCGTTTCTCTACGGTGGCGTGGTGACCGAGCACCACTGGCTCAACGACAGACAGTTCGTCGATGCAGTGGCTGTCGCGATGATCACGCCAGGGCCGGTTGTCATCACGGTAGGTTTCATCGGCTATCTGGTTGCAGGGTTGGCGGGTGCCTGCGTCGCTGCACTCGGCACGTTTTTGCCGTGCTACCTGTTCACCGTGCTGCCCGCACCGTACTTCAAGAAATACGGGCGGCTGCCTGCCGTGAAGGCGTTTGTCGATGGCATTACCGCTGCGGCCGTGGGGGCAATTACCGGTTCGGTCGTCATCATTGCCAGACGTTCGGTCATCGACTGGCCAACCGCGCTGATTGCGATCGCAGGCATGCTGCTGCTGTGGCGCTTCAGGAAGCTGCCTGAGCCCGTAATCGTCGTCGCTGCCGCCCTGATTGGCCTCGTCCTCTATCCGCTTCTCCATCTGCACGCCCGGTGACCACCGCGCGCGGGAAACCTGCGAGGAATGCACATGAAATCGCGACGTACCTTTTTGCACGATTCTGGCGCTGCCGGTGCAGGGATGATGCTGGCCCAGGCGCGGATGGTCCACGCGACCAGCGTGCCGGGCCATTTCGACAGGCTCGTCAATGCGCTCCCCACGGCCGTTTGCCTCTAATGCGCTCGAAGCGGTCATTGATGCCCGCACGGCGGAACCCCCTTACAACTTCCATCACAAGCCGGCCGCCGCAGCAGCGAACAGGGCAGAGGAAGGGCTCGTCAGGGCACGCGAGACCGGCGGCTTCGGGCTGGTGATCCATTCAGGGAACCCGCCTATCAGCTGTCCAGCCACATCCTGCACACGATGAAAATCAGGGTATTGCGATGACTCCAGCCAGGGCGGCATTGTCGATCCTGCTCCCGCCTGCGGGCGTGGACCGAAGCGCGTGGCTGCTGCTCGCCGCGCGGAGTCTGCGCGGAATCTGCGACGGCTTTGTCGCGGTGCTGCTGCCCGCCTATCTTCTGTCGCTTGGTTTCGGGAAACTCACGGTAGGCCTGATCGGCAGCGCCACACTGCTCGGCTCGGCCGCGGCGACGATTGTTGTCGGCCTGCTGGGTAGCCGTTACCCGCAGCGTGCACTGCTGCTCTTCGCTGCAGCCCTGATGGCGGCAACCGGTCTTGCGTTTGGTTTCCTGTCGTCATTCTGGCCGCTGCTCGTGGTGGCGTTTGTCGGCACGCTCAACCCGAGTTCGGGTGACGTCAGCCTTTTCCTGCCGCTTGAGCACGCGCGCCTCGCAGAAGCAGCGAAGGGCGACGCCCGAACTGTGCTCTTCGCGCGCTACAGCCTCGTGGGCGGCCTTTCGGCGGCACTCGGCGCTCTGCTCGCGGGGCTCCCGGACTGGCTTGCTGCGCATGCTGGCGTTTCCGCGCTCTTCGCCATGCGCGCGATGTTCATTGGCTATGCGATAACGGGCATCGTCGTCTTCCTGCTGTACCTCCGGCTGCCAAAGCGCGAGGCCCACGTGGCGGCAGTCCGGACGCCTCTCGGCCCGTCGCGCGGTATCGTTTCACGTCTCGCGTTGCTGTTCAGCGTCGACGCGTTTGCCGGGGGCCTGCTCGTGAATTCCCTGCTGACGCTGTGGCTTATCCAGCGCTTTGGCGTGTCTCTCGCCGCCGCAGGGCAGTTCTTTTTTTGGTCCGGGTTGCTGAGCGCCGGTTCGCAACTGGCAGCTGCTCCGATTGCCCGAAGGATCGGCCTGCTCAACACGATGGTATTCACCCACATTCCGTCGAGCGTGTGCCTGATCGCTGCCGCCTTCACGCCCACGCTGCCATTGACCCTCGCGCTGTTGCTGGCGCGCAGTGCGCTTTCGCAGCTCGATGTGCCGACCCGGAGTGCCTACGTGATGGCCGTCGTGACACCGCCCGAACGTCCGGCCGCTGCGAGCTTTACGGCAGTGCCACGTAGCCTCGCGGCGGCCGTCGCGCCAACTCTCTCGGGGGCGCTGTTGGGCCTGGGGTGGCTCGGCGCGCCCCTCGTGGCGTGCGGCACGCTCAAGATTGCCTACGATCTCGCGGTGCTCGCCGCTTTTCGGCACATCAGGCCGGACGGAGGTTCATCGTGAAACGGGCACACCCAGACCATCGCTTCGTCGTGCAACTCATTTCCATGGTTTTCGCGTTCGCGGTTGTGGCCGGGGGCGGCGCGGGTTGTGTGGCGCACGGAGCGGATGACGCGGAAGTCGGCAATCTGCCACTGAAGCACATTGAGGACGTGCCACTGCCAGGACGTGCGTCCCGGTTCGACTATGAAAGCTATGACCCTGGCCGGCATCTGCTGTTCATCGCGCACCTGGGCGACAGCGAGGTCGTGGTGTTCGATACCCTGGCCTCGCGGGTCGTCGCACGCGTGGCTGGCGTCTCGGCGGTGCATGGCGTGCTCGCCGTGCCCGAACTGTCCCGCGTCTATGCGTCCGCGACCGGCACGAACGAGATTGTCGCGATCGACGAGCGTACGCTGAAGATCACCGCCCGGGTGCCCGGCGGCGTCTATCCGGACGGCATGGCGTATGCGAGCGACGCGCGCCGGCTCTACGTCTCGGACGAGACTGGTGAGACCGAGACGGTGATCGATGTCCCGGGCAACCGGCGTATTGCGACGATTCCGCTCGACGGGGAGGCCGGCAATTCGCAATACGATCCGGTTTCGAGACACATCTTCGTCAACGTGCAGACGCGACGCCAGCTGGTGGAGATCGACCCGGCCACGAACGTGATCGTTTCCCGGACCGACCTGCCTGGCGCGAAGGGAAATCACGGACTGCTGATTCTCCCGGACTCACGCCTCGCGCTGATCGCCTGTGAGGACAATTACCGGCTGCTCGTGTTCGACACGCGCTCAATGAACGTTGTCTCGGCGTTCGACACGGGTGGCGATCCGGACGTCCTGGCGTTCGATCCGGCACTGCGCACCGTCTATGTGGCTGGCGAGAGCGGCGTCGTGTCGATGTTCAGCGTTGACGCGTCCCACGTGTCGAAGATCGGCGACGGGCACGTGGGACCGAATGCGCACGTTGTCGCTGTCGATGCAGCGACACACCGGTCGTACTTTCCGTTGAAAGATGTCGACGGACATCCTGTGTTGCGGATCATGACGCCGCGATAGGGTGTGCGGTCTTCAGTCCTGCTCCGACGCCCGCGTCGCTTCACGTCCCAGCTTTGCCTCGCGCCGGGACCTTTCATTGAGGATCTGATGGCGCCGGTGGTCCGTCATCTTTTTCCAGCCGCGAGCTTCCTCACGCGTCCGGTAGCAGCCCGTGCAGAACCCGGTCTTGCCATCGAACGCGCACAGGTCGATGCAGGGCGATTTGGCAGCCATGGTTTACGTGGCGGCGCGAGGGGCGTTCACTTCGACCGTCACATGGGACAGCCCCTTAAAGCGCTTGAGCGCCGCGTGATAAAAGCCGGGGCTGCGTTGTGCTTCACTGGTGACGACTGACACCGCCGCACTCATGTGGCCCGGACCGACGCGCCAGACATGGAGATCAAGCACGGCGTCACCGTTGTCTTCAATAATGTGACGAACGTTTTCGGCCATGCGCTTATCCAGATTCATGTCGAGCAGAATGCCTCCCGTATCGCGCATCAGGCCCCACGACCAGTTAGCAATCACCAGGGCGCCGATCACGCCTGCGAGCGGATCCATCCAGACCCAGCCGAACGCACGGGCCAGCAGGAGGCCGATGATCGCGAGCACGGAAACTGCCGCGTCTGCGATGACGTGAATGTAGGCCGAGCGGATGTTGTGGTCGCGGTTCGCGGCAGCATGTGCGTCTTCGTGACTGTGATCGTGCTCTTCGAATTCGATTGACTGCTCGCCATCGGGCAAGCCGACAATCGCCCTGAATGCATGCGGCTCGGGAATGTCATCTTTCGACTCCAGATAGCTCCCACGGTCGGCAAACGCGAAGGTCTGACGGGAACCGTCGGGGCGAACCGTCGTGACTGATACCGCGTCGGCGGTCAGGTTCGACGAAGCCGTCTCAGGCGTAATACGGAAGACGGGTGGCACGCCATCTTCGAAGATCGACACGGCGAAAACTCCAGCAGTACCGAAGATGCGATGCGCCTCTTCCTCATGACCGTGTTCGTCTTCATGTCCGTGCCCGTGGCCGTGGCTGTGCCCATGTCCATGACTGTGGCCGTGATGGTTGCCGCTGAGCAGCCAGACGCTTGCAATATTCACCAGCAGGCCAAGAACGGCGATGGGGATCGCCTGGCCGAAGTGGATGGGCACGGGCGAGAGAAAGCGCGAAACCGCCTCGTACCCGATCAGCAGCGCGATCATGGCGAGCACAATGGCGCTGGTAAAGCCCGCGAGATCGCCCAGCTTCCCGGTACCGAATACGAAGCGGCTGTCGCTCGCATGCTTTCGCGCGTACGTATACGCGAGCGCAGCGATGAGCATCGCGCCGGCGTGTGTTGACATGTGCAGGCCATCGGCAACGAGCGCAAGCGAGCCAAAAAGGCTTCCGCCGACGATCTCGGTCACCATCATCGCGCTGCACAGCGCAATCACCATCCATGTCCTGCGCTCGTTCTCTTCGTGGGCAGCGCCCAGGAAGATATGGTCATGTCCCGCCCCGAAGGCGGCATCCTCGAATTGACTCATGTTTCTCTCACTTGAAGTAGCTGTGGACTACTTCGATCAGTTGCTCGGTGCCGCTGCCGTGCTCGTCGTCGTGCGGCTCTGCGTCGACAAGGTGCGTCCGGATATGGTCTTCAAGAACCACCGCGAGCAGGCCGTTCATCGCGCCGCGGCTGCTCGTAATGAGTTGCAGGACGTCCATGCAACCGCGCTCGTCCTCGAGCGCACGCTCGATGGCCTCGACCTGTCCCTTGATGCGGCGTACCCGGTTGAGCAGTTTCTGCTTTTCGCGAATCGTATGGCTCATGCTCCGCCTCCAGTTATAGCGTAGGGGGGTATATTAACATAATAGGGTGGAGGGGTATACTAAGATATCCTTGCAGGACACGGCGCGATGCTTCGATAATCGCGGCACTCTTCGGGGAGTAGCCGCTCCAGGCGCGTTGTCTGGAGGCGCACGTCAACATACTTGTCCGCTAACTGGCGACATGGCGTGTGCAGCGCAAGCCTGGCAAGACCGATGACGTATATCCCCACCTAGCCGGGTCGCGGGGGTATCTGTCATCGCGTTCTGACTGCGCGGCCCGGTGATAACGACCCCATGGAATCCTTCCTCGTTTCGACCAGCGTCGTGGGCCTCGCCGAAATCGGCGACAAGACCCAACTGCTTTCGCTCGTTCTGGCTGCACGCTACCGCAAGCCTGTCCCTATCGTGCTTGGCGTCCTCGTGGCGACACTGATCAATCACGCCGGCTCAGGCGCGCTTGGAGCCTGGCTCGCGAGTGTCATCAACCCCAATGTCATGAACTGGGCGGTGGTGGCATCTTTTGCCCTGATGGCCATCTGGATTCTCATTCCGGACAAGCTCGACGATGCGGATGCCGTCACGACGAAGGGACATTTCGGTGTGTTCGGCACCACCGTCGTGACGTTCTTCCTCGCGGAGATGGGCGACAAGACGCAGATCGTGACGATCGCTCTCGCCGCGCGGTTCCATGAATTCGTTGGTGTGGTCGCGGGAACCACACTGGGCATGATGCTCGCCAATGTGCCCGCTATTTATCTCGGTCACAAATTTGCAGATCGCTTGCCGACGAAGGCGGTGCACGCTGTGGCGGCCGTCATCTTCGTGGTGTTGGGCGGCTTCGCGCTCAGAACGGCGCTTTACCCAGACGCCCACCCGCTTTTCTGAGCGGCAGGGGGCACGCGAACGCAGCCGGATCGCGCGATTCGCTGCCAACCGACCGCCTGCCAACGACTCGGGGCCGATATTTGCTGCATGGCTTGGCGATTGGGGGGCGATTGCCACGACTGTTCCGCACAATCCGCACGAATCACGGTGATGCTTCGCACACGGGGGCTCCTGCCAATGTCCGACGAAGCGCTGCGGCGCATGTCTTCCATCGTGGCGCTGGTCGTCGCCCTGGGCCTCGTTCTGGTCAAGATATGGGCATGGGTCGCAACAGGGTCCATCTCTCTTCTCACCTCGGCCGCGGACGGTCTGGTGGACGTTGTCGCGTCATGCGTGACCTTCTTCGGTGTGCGCTACGCCGCGCGTCCCGCTGATCGCGGCCACCGATACGGTCACGGAAAGGCTGAGGCTATCGCGGCGTTCGTTCAGGCGTTGTTGCTTGGCGCGGCCGCGGTTGTGCTCGGCATCGAGTCGGTCAGACGTTTGCTCTGGCCGGAGCCGCTGAACCAGACAGGGCTCGGAATCTGGGTGATCGTGTTCAGCACTCTCGCGGCATCCGGGCTGGTCGGCATGCAGACCCTCGTCGGGAGGCGCACCGGTTCGACTGCCATCTCGGCCGATCGGGCGCACTATCTCACTGATGTGGCCGTCAACGTTACCGTGCTCGTTGCGCTGCTGCTCAATCATTTCCTGGCATTGGCTCGCGCCGATGCGCTTGGCGCGCTCGCGATCTCTGTCTACATGCTGTGGAACGCTCGCGGCATGGCACTGGGTGCGTTGGTTCAACTGCTAGATCGCGAGCTGGGTGCGGCCAAACGAACGCGCATCGAGGCGGCGGTCGCGTCTCGCAATGGTGGAGACCGCGTGTTCGTCGAGTTCCATCTGGAGGTCGATGGGCAGATGACAGTAGCGCAAGGACACGCAATTGCCGACGGTGTCGAGAAAGCCGTGGCGCGACTCTTTCCCGCGTCCGATGTGACTGCGCACGTCGCGCCCGCGGGAATCAAGGATCCGCGGCTGGACGACATGCTGAAGTAAACGGTGACAAAGTGCGCGGGCACTGCGCGGTTCATCGCAGACATACGCTCTCTGACTTCCATGCGCGGCCAAACCGCCGCGCTGTTCAGGAATTATTGTTGATGATTGGAGTGGCGGTCATCTGCAGGGGGGCGATGCCACCGGGAATGAGCGTCGTGTCCAGTACCGTGATGACGATCGTGTTCGCCGCCTTCCATCATCCGCATCATCCCGGGGCCACCGGTTCTGAAAAAAACCGCCGACATCATCACGAACACGACACCGAAGATGATGTTCAGTACTGTCGTGTAGTTGAATGAGATCGCCACATTGATAACTGCCGTCTGCCGTTCGTGAGGTACCCAGCCCAACAGCTGAAAGAGGGCCTCGACAACAAGCGCGGCGACAACCATCGCGATGTAGAACGTAGCTATCATGAACGCCGTCATTCTGCCGCCGTAGTACTTCCGGTAGATATTGAGAATGGGGAGGATGATGAGGTCGCCGAATATGAACGAGGCAACGCCTCCGAAGCTGATGCCACCTTTCCACAGAACGGCCGCCAGTGGCACGTTGCCGACCGAACAGGTGAATGACGCGACCGCGATGAGTGGCCCGACGAAGGCGCCCCATATCATGGCGAGGGTTGGATGACTGACCAGAATGAATTTCTGCCAGAAGCTATCCGGTACCCATGCCGCTAAGGCGCCGGCAACGAGCAATCCTACGCCAATGTCTCGCCATAGCATGACCCAGTTCATCACGTAGTTATGGCTGATGGCTGTCCAGCCGTCCCTCGATGTGAGGCGTTGTTTCCATGTGCCTTTTTGTTCGCCCATCGACATTGCGGCATGCCCTTCCATGCTACCGGTGATACCTTTGTCCGCCTGTTCGACAGCCTGCTTTCTGAGTGAATCTCGCAAAAGGAAGCGAAACAGCAGGGCAAGCACGACAATCATGATTGGGCCGCCGAGAAACTCGGCAGCGGCGAACTGCCACGCAATCAGCACCCACATGAGCACGCCCAGTTCAAGCACCAGGTTGGTAGCGGCAAACTGGAATGCCATGGCAGCACTGAAGTCGGCCCCTTTTCGAATCATCGAGTGCGCCATGGCAACGGCTGCATAGGAGCAGGATGATGACGCGGCACCAAGCAGGCTCGCTAGCGATATGGAGCGCGGGGAGTTGTCCGGTAGAAGCCTTGACATTTCAGACTTCGAGACCATCACTTCGATGACGGCCGAGAAGAGAAACCCCAGGCTGAGTCCCCAGAATATCTGCCACAACATGGTGAAGGACATCCACAGGGCATGACCCAGTGTGCCGAAAATGTACATCACGACCTCCCTGGATTGCGCGCCTAAAACAATGGCGCGCGATTGTAGAAGTAGATGCCGTGGGGTGACTTGCCGACATTGATTACGCCCACGTAACGGGTAAAGCGGAACGTGACCCACAGATATCGCCGGTCTGGATTCAGCTCCATGTCGTCTGGTCCTGGTGGCAACCCCGTGATGCTCCCGACGTTCATCAGGGTATGGTCAAGGATGCTGATGGTAGTGCCCACGTGATTCGTCACGAGCACATGTTGGCCATCGGCAAGAGACCGGAAGTGGTGTGCCCCTTTTCCCGTCCGAATGATTTTTACGACCTTGCGTGCGCGCCAGTCGACAACGGCGACATATTCAGCACCCGTCATGCCCACCGGGAGACTTGTAGACAATTGCCTGATGCGGTGGGCGTGGCACGTTACAACGGAAACTGGATTGCGTGCGCTTATCGCCATTGAGGTCCGAAGAAATCACGACGTCATTGTCACGAACCGCAGCACGACGACATCGGAGGATTGCGTGCGCGTTTTCACGGTGACAGGTTTCCTGCGTTTTAGACGCTTGACTGAAAATGCGGGTTATCAGTCCAGCGCTGTTTCGCGATCGGCCACACCGCGGTGGAGCATGCATTAGAGGTGCCGCGCGCCGCCGATTCTGGCTCGCTGGTAACGGCGCGCAGCATCGCCCAGCTCCGGGCCCGCCCGCCAGAAGCCGCCGAAGTGCCGGACATCGCTAACGAGCGCGTGGTAGCTGTCGGCCAGCATCGGAGCAATGGGTTCAGGTCTGACAAGCGGGACAGCCGGGGTGTGTGGCAGGGTAACGTGGCAAACGCGCTGATAGTCAGCGGCGCTGCGGCGCAACGCTGTGATGGCGTCACCTGGCGTGGCGCCGACCGCCTGCAGCCGGGCTCCAGCCAGTCGCGCTGCGAATTGCCTGTCCCGGGTGCGGTAAATCCAGCACCACAGGCGCTCGCCCGTGAATCCGAACAGGCGCCGACGTCGAAGGTCGAGTTCCGCCGGCTCGATCGTGTCCATGACGGTCCAGCCGGCATCGCGCGCCCACGTCAAACATGCGCCGGAATGATCGGCGAGCATCGCATCATGGCGCGTCTCCAACGCACGTGTATGCCTGGCGCGTCGTTCAGACTTGGCTGTGTGGGGCGCGGCGGGCCATGTAGAAACAATAGCGCGCCGAACGACGCTATTCCGCAATACAGTTCAGTACGCGCAGTGGGTATCGACGCGGATATATTCGGCTGGCCGGACACAGCAGGACGGCTGGTTCGGAGTGATCGTCGGAAAATCACTGCACGATGACGGCGGCGGACACAACTTCGCATACGTTCATACACTCGAGCACGCGCCCGCCGATCGGATGCTGACGTTTCTCGCCCAGGAGGGTGTCGGTGCGGACCAGCCAGTAGCTTTCCTGTCCGACGGCGGCGACACCGTGCGTCGCGCCCAGCTCGACTTTGGCGATTGTGGCGATAAGGTACTCGACTGGTTTCACGTCGCCATGCGAGTGCAGAATCTGGAACAGGTGATCAAGGGGTTGCCGGATTGCGGCGAACGGCCGTCCATCGGAGCGATGATCGATAGGCAGTGCAAAGTGGCACTCTGGCACGGCTGCCCTTATGCGGCGCTGCAGCGGCTCGAAAGCGTGGGCTGGGAACTCGCCGCGGTTGGCAGTCCAGAGGAGGTCAGGCTGCCGGCCAGACTGGAGGAGTTCATCGGTTACATCGAAAATAACCAAAGCTTTATTGTGAACTACGGATCGTCACGGCGAGCCGATCACCTCGAGCTTCGTCGAATCGGCGGTCAACCAGGTGGTCAGCAAG
The DNA here is from genome assembly GCF_040965735.1 of Paraburkholderia sp. BR10936. Taxonomy (NCBI): domain Bacteria; kingdom Pseudomonadati; phylum Pseudomonadota; class Betaproteobacteria; order Burkholderiales; family Burkholderiaceae; genus Paraburkholderia; species Paraburkholderia sp. BR10936. The sequence goes on along the minus strand of NZ_JBFRCM010000005.1, from coordinate 337,566 downwards.
CGCTTTGTGAAGCGGCAGCAGATGGCGTGGCGGCCCGCTCCCGCGCATGCCCTTCTGCAGGTGAGGACGGCGGTCCCGAATGAGCAGTTGCGATCACGTTTGAGCGATGGTATCCGACGCTCGCGGTCAACAAGCACGCTCACAATAACGCGGCATAGCGCCCCCGCTTTGGCGCGGTCTCCTGGAAGCGCATCTCCTCAACAACGTGTTTTTCGACACCTGCGTTTATCACCAGCCCGGCATCGAATTGCTAACCGAGGTGGTTCCCGTCGACAACATCCTGTTCGCGAGCGAGATGATAGGAGCGGTGCGCGCCATCGATCCATACACGCAGCACTATTTCGACGACACGAAACGCTATATCGAAGCCGCGGACATGAACCCCGACCAGCGGTTCAAGATCTACGAAGGCAACGCACGCCGTGTCTATCCGCGACTGGACGCTGCCCTTACTGCGCAAGGACGTTGAGCACGTGCGAGGCGAAAGAAGATCAGAGGCGCGCGCTGCGCGACAGCCTCCGCACCCACGCCCGCCCTACAGCGAACTCCCCCCGCAGATCATGATCTGCTGGCCCGTGATCGCGCCGGCCTGCGGGCCGAGCAGATACGCGACCATCGAGGCCACTTCCTCCGCCGTCACGTAGCGCCCGATCGGCGGCATGACCGGCGCGCTGGACGTGCGCTTCGGGTCGTTCAACATGGGCGTGGCGGTCGCGGCGGGCGAGACGATGTTGACGGTAATGCCGCGCGGTGCCAGCTCGATGGCCCACGAACGCGCCATGCCGACCATGGCGGCCTTGACGGCGGCGTACTGACTGCGCCCGGCGGAGCCCCCCGACACGCGGCTGCCGATCAGCACGATGCGGCCGCCTCCGGGCATGGCGGGCACGAGCGCATTGGCGAGCGCCGAGGCGGCGCCCACGTGCAGGCGCCACATTGCTTCGCCGCTCGCTGCGTCGAGTTCGCCGATGCGCGCCGTTTTCATGAAGCCGGCTGCGTGCACGAGGCCATCCACCGCGCCCATGCGTTGTGCGACTCCGGCAATTGCGGCCGCATCGTCGAGGTCCGCGGCGCACCAGGTGAAGCGCGGATGATCGAGATCCGGCGCGCTGCGGCTCAGACCGATCACGTCATGGCCCTCGGCGAGCAGGTGCTTCGCAATCGCGTAGCCGATGCCGGAGCTTGCGCCCGTCACGACCATGCGCTTGTTCGTGGGAGGCGTTGACGTGCTATTTGCGGTGTTCGTTGCGTTGTCCATCGTCGTCTTTCAATGCGCGGCTCCCGCAGACACTTCGATCAGCTCGATCGTGAGCCCCGCGAGATTGCGAAATGCCTGCAGCTCGCCATCCGAAGCGCTCGCGTCCGTGATGAGCGTCCACGGCTTCTCGATCGGCGCCCAGTGCTGCTGGCTGTCGCGGTTGAGCTTGTCGGCGGTCACGAGCACGAAGAGGCTCGCGGCCTGCCGCATGAGGCACTCCTTGAGGTAGGCCTGGTCGCCGGTCGCTTCGCACAGGCCGCGGCCGGGCACCACGCCATCGGCGCCGAGAAAGGCCTTGTCGACCGTCACGCGCGTGAGCGCGAGCTGCGCGATCGGTCCGAGCGTACTCATGCTCGACTCGCGCACTTCGCCGCCGATCAGCGTGAGCGGCACGCTGCTGCCCGCGAGCGCCTGCACGACGAGCAGGTTGTTCGTCACCACGCGAATGTCGTGGCGGCCCGCCTGCGCGAGCGCGCGCGCCAGCGCGGCGGTGGTGGTGCCGCTGTCGAGGAAGATCGTGTCGCCGGTGTGCACGTGGGCGGCGGCCGCGTGGCCGATGGCGTCTTTCTCGGCCTGGAAGCTCTGGCGGCGCTGTTCGAGCGATTCCTCGGGCGCGTGCGTGCCGACCGAAGCCGCGCCGCCATAGGTGCGCAGGATGAGCCGCTCGTCGGCGAGCGCGCGCAGGTCGCGGCGCACGGTGGCCTCCGACATGCCGAAGTGTTCGCACAGCTCGGACACTTCGGTCATGCCGGAGAGGACGGCCTGGAGCATGGCTTCACGGCGGCGGGCTACTTTCATGGAGTGTTCGGCGTTGGGTTCGGGGCGCCGCTTCGCGGCGAGGCAGACGGCGTGGACAATACGGCGCGCACGCAGTTTACACGGTACTTTACCGCGTGTTGCACCCCGTACTGTAGCCACTTTCCGACGCCTCGCGTTCATCGCTCAGGGACCCGGCTCCCCATCAGGCGGCGGCGGGCGCGGGCTGTGACGCGGCGCTCGCCGCGCTGGCCCATTCCTCCGCCACGCTCACGTACTTGATGCGCTGGCGGAAGTACGTGTAAGCGATATGCAGGCGCCCGTCGGGCGACTGCGCAATCGACGGGTACGAGAACTCACGGTTGAGCTTGTCCGTCGAGTTGTTCGTCATGCAGTAGCCGTCGCCGGTTTCCAGGTTGCGCGTGATGGGCCAGGTGCGGCCGCCGTCCGTCGAGATGGCGAGCGTCATCGGTGCGCGCGGCGCGCCCCAGAACGCGGTGCCGTGCGCGGAGGCGGCTTGCGTCACCAGCTCGCCGCTGTCTTCCGAGTCCTCGATGTCGTCGTAAAGCGAGGCGCGCCGCCCGGTGCTCTGCGCCGCGCTGCTCGCGTTGAACACAAGGCCCAGGTGCCCGTTGGCGAGCGCGACGAACTGGATCGACGAGTTGTTGTTCGGCAGCGCGAGCGCCTGTGGCGCGCTCCACGTCATGCCGTCGTCGGAGCGGCTCGCGTAGATATGGTCGGCCCAGCGGCTGCGGTAGAGCGCGAGGAGCGAGCCGTCGGCGAGCGGCTGGATGTTCATGTGCACGCAGCCCACGCTTGCGGGCACCGTGTGTTCGGTCCAGCTCGCGCCGTTGTCGGTCGAGCGCATCACCACGCTCACGTCGTCGTTGCCCGACCAGCGCTCGCCGGGCTGCACGCGGCACAGGAACACGGGGCACAACCATGCGCCATCGCGCGCCACCACGATAGGCTGGCGCACGAAGGTGCCGGGGCGGTCGAACAGCGTTTCGATGGGGCCCCAACTGCGGCCCTGATCGGTGGAGACGCGGCGGCGCACGATCGAGGTGTTCTGGTGACCCGAGAGCTGCGCTGTGTAGATAAGCCAGATTTCGCCGTTGGGCGCAGCAAAGAGCACGGGGTTCTGCTCGGAACGCGTCGGGTCGTCGGAGAGGCGCACCGGCTCGCTCCACGTTTCGCTGCCGTTGGTCAGGCGCGAGAGGTAGACCGAAATGTCGGGCACGCCTTCCTGGGTGCCGCCGAACCATGCGCAGAGCACGTCGCCGTTGACGAGCGCGAGCAGGTTGGCCGCATGGCACTGCACGGTGGGGGCAGGGAGGTAGGCGTCGGTGCGAGCCACGTCGCCAGCGGCGGCGTGCAGGCGGCCGGGCATGGTGAACGCGGCTTCGGGCAGCGTGGAGGGAGTCGTCATGATCAATTCCTGTTGCGGTGTGGCGAGGGGTTCGCGCGTCGCGCCTTACGAGTCGGAGTGCACGACGCGCTGGCCGTTGCCGCTCGCCGTGGGCGCGAGCAGCTTCTCGACGACCATCACGATCGCAGGCGAAACGAGCGCGATGTACATATTGTCGATGCCGAGCGGATTGCCGAGCAGATACCAGATCGTGGTGGCGATCGTCGCGACCACGAGCGCGCTGATCGCGCCGCGGTTGCTGTTGAAGAAGGGCAGGTAGATGCCCATCAGCGCAACCACCGTGACCGAGAGGCGCAGCGCGCGGGTGAAGAACGAGAGCGCGAGAATTTGCGGCACGAACAGCACGAAAATGAGCGGCAGGAAGCCCACCACGAAGGAGATCGTGCGCGTGGCGCGCAGCTCTTTTTCAGGCGTCGGGCGATAGCGCGGTACGTAGAAGTCCTTGACGATCAGCGAGGCGATGGCGAGCGCCACGGTGCTCACGCTCACGAAGATCGAGGCAACGAGCGAGACCGTGACCACGCCCGAAAGCAGCGGGTGCATGTGTTGGAGAAAGATCGGCAGCGCGTAGAGGCTCTTGATGTTGGGGAACAGGAACTTCGCCGCGACGCCGAGAAAGCCGAGCGCAATTGCGATGGGAATGCACAGCGCGCCTGCCATCAGCGTGGAGTTGCGCGCCTCGTTCGCCGACTTCGCGCCCGAGATCGCCTGAATGATGAATTGCGTGGAGAAGATCGCGCCGGCCGTGCCGATGATCCAGGCGCCGATCGTGCCGCCGCTCAGCATACCGTTCCAGGTGAAGTATTGGGCCGGCATGGCGTGCATCATCGGCGCGACACCGCCCGTCATGGAGAGCGCAACCCACAAGAGAATGCCGATGCCGATGAGCTTCACGGTGCTGTGCAGGATCGTCACGTAGGCCACGCTCTTCAGGCCGCCCCAGGCGAAGTAGATCGTGCTGACGACAGCGGTGATGAACGCCGCGGTGGGCAGGTTCACGCGCATTACGGTCGAAATGGCCGCGGCGCCGCTCACGTAGTTGCCCACGTTCACGATGAAGAGCGCGTAGATCATGACGGCGGATACAACGAGTTTGGCCGTCTTGCCGTACTTCTGCGCGATGAAGCCCGAGATCGTGAATTCGCCGGATTGGTAGAGGCGCCTGGCCATGAACAGGCCGAAGAACACGAAGCCGATCGAAGCGGAGACCACCGACCACGAAGCCGCGATGCCCACGTTGAAGGCTTCCTGCGAAGTGCCGATGGTCGACTTCGCGCCGATGTACTCCGACATTAGCAGGATGGCGATCACGATGGCGGGCGTGGAGCGGCCCGCGACCATGAACTGTTCGGTGGTCTTGCTGCGCAGCCGGATGCTGATCCAGGCCGTGACGACGATATACACGACCACCATCGCGATGATGATGGAGGTATCCCACACGGTGAGGCGATTCATAGGTGATGTCTCCGATTATTGTGCTGGGCGGCCGGCGACCGCGTGCGGGCGCCGGCGGGGCACCCACTAAGCCGTTTGCACGGCGCGCCGCGTGGCGAGGTCTTGTGCCTGCTTCAGCGCTTCGAGCATGCTGCGTTCGTCGGCAATACCCTCGCCCGCGATATCGAACGCTGTGCCGTGATCGACCGAGGTGCGGATCACCGGCAGGCCCACCGTCACGTTCACGCCGGCTTCGAGGCCCATCACCTTCACGGGGCCGTGGCCCTGGTCGTGATACATCGCCACGACCACGTCGAAGTCGCCGCGGCCTGCGCGGAAAAACAACGTATCGGCGGGCAGCGGGCCTTCCACGTCCCAGCCGCGCTCGCGCAGCACGGCCACGGCGGGCATGATCTTTTCCTCTTCCTCGCCATAGCCGAACAGGCCGTTTTCGCCCGCGTGCGGATTGATGCCGCATACGCCGATGCGCGGCTCTTCGATGCCCGCGCGCACGAGCGTTTCGTGCGCGCGCTCGATCGTGCGCTGCACGAGGCCAGGCTCGATCTTGCGGATCGCGTCGAGGAGGCCGATATGCGTCGTCACGTGAATCACACGCAACTTCGGCGCCACGAGCATCATCGAGACTTCGGGAATGCCCGTGAGATGCGCGAGCATTTCCGTATGGCCGGGGAAGATATGGCCGCCCGCGTGGAGCGCTTCCTTGTTCAGCGGCGCGGTGCAGATCGCATCGAGCTCGCCTGCCGAGGTCAGCTCGACCGTGCGCGCGATGTACTGGTACGCGGCGTCGCCGGCGACGGAGGAAAGCTGGCCGTAGGGCATCGACTCCGGAATCAGGCCCAGGTCGATGCAGTCGACTACGCCGAGCTCGAAACGTGCGTCGGCGGGGGCCTCGATCGAACGCACTTCGAGCGTGACGCCCACGCGCCGCCCGGCGTCGACGAGCCGCTTTGCGTCGCCGATCACGAGCGGGCGGCAGCCGTCGTACACCGACTGGTGCGCAAGGCTCTTCATGATGATTTCCGGGCCCACGCCGGCGGCATCGCCCATCGTGATGCCGATTACGGGACGATAGTTCATGGCTTCCTCTTTGCTGGTGTGGCGCGGCGCGTTCGCGTCCGCTTGCGTCATGGCGGCGAGACGCTGCCATACGCGATAAAGGGTGTCGGGACGCCCGAAGCCGCCCGCCTTGGTGACGACAGGCAATACGCGTGACGCCTGGGTGGCGGCCATGAGCGGCACGCCGTTTTCGATTTCTTCGACCACGCGCAGCGTGGCCACGCCCATGGCTGCGAGCAGCGCGCGCGCCGTTTCGCCGCCCGTGGCGATCAGCGCGGCCGCGTGCGCGGCGGCGGGGGCGAGGCATTCCGCGAGTTGGCGGGCGAGCAATTCGCCGTCGCCGACCAGCACGCGCTCGGACTGGCTCAGAGCGACCACCGCGTGGCGGCCGCGCATGAGCGTGTTCGTCACGCGCGTGCCCAGCGTGAGCGACTCGGGGCTCACAGGGTCGAGCAGTGCAACGGCGTCGACAGTGAAGACGTCAAACGCATCGCCCGCATTGGCGCGCAGCGTGGCGACCTGTTCGTGCGAGACGCTCGACATGCTGCCCACTACCGCCAGCACGCCGCGCGGGTGTTGTGCGATCGTTGCGGGCGAAACGGCTACTGCGGGCGACGCGTTTTGCTGCACGTGGTCGTTCGTGAGGCGCGCGATCACCGTTTGTGCGAGTCCCGCCGAGCCGACCCAGAACGCGCCGTCGAGCGTGTCGGAGGCTTCGGCGAGCAGGGCGAGGTCGGCGTCCGTTTCGCTGTCGCAGATCACGGCCTCGCACTTTGCGGCGCGCAAGGCATCGAGGCGCGCGCGCAACGGCTCAGCGCCTTCGCGCACGGCTTGCAGGTCGAGGTGCGCGACCTGCAAGCCAGCGCCTGCCAGCATGGACGGCAGATGACCCGTGCCGCCGATGCTTTCGTTGCGCCAGACTTCCGTCTCTTCGACGGGCGTGCCGTTCACGAGGAGGCATCCGTTTTGCGTCGTGCGGCCCGCTTCCGGCAGCGCGGGCGCCACGATCGCCATGCCCGCATGAGCGGCGAGCGCGGCCACTTCGGCGGCGACGTTGCCGCGCAGTGTCGAATCGATCTTCTTGTAGAGCCGCCGGCCGGCAGCGTGCGCGCGCCAGGCCTGCGCATTCGCGCTCGCAGCGTCGGCGGGCGCAGCGCGGCGCGTGTCGGTGTCGATCGCAAGCACGTCGGGCGCGGCTGCGCTTCCTTGCGCCGCCGCGTTTAGGCAGACCACGCTGGCAAGGCCGCGATGCGTGCTCTTCACGGCGCAGTCGGCCGTGCCGGAGAGATCGTCTCCGAGTATCAGCAGGCGCACGTTGCGGGTGGTTGGCGTGTTCATGGCAGCAGACGACTGTAGATCGCCTTGATGTCGTCGAGGCTCAGCGCCTTGGGATTATTGCCAAGCAGGCGCTTGACCTTGGCGGCCGCCACGGCGAGCGCGTCGAGATGCGTTTCCGACACGCCGAACTGGCGCAGATCCTGCGGAATCGCGAGCGCCGCGGTCCATTCGCGCAGGCGCTCGAGAAATTTGTCGGCGGCGGCCTGATCGCTGTCGTCGTGCTGCGCGATGCCGAGCGCGTGCGCGACGGTGGCGAGGCGGCCGACGATGGCATCGAGATTGAACGCCATCACGTGCGGCAGCAGCATCGAGTTGGCCACGCCGTGCGTGATGTTGAACATGCCGCCGAGCGGGTAGGCGAGGGCGTGGACGGCGGCCGTGCCGGCCGCGGTGAGCGCGAGGCCGCCGTACATCGAGCCGAGCAGCATGGCTTCGCGCGCCTTCAGCGAATGGCCGTTTTCATAGGCTTCGAGCAGGTTCGCGCCGATCAGGCGCATGGATTCCATCGCGAACATGTCGCTGATGGGATTGGCCTTGGTCGAGATATACGACTCGAGCGCGTGAATGAACGCGTCCATGCCCGTGGCAGCCGTAATGGGCTTCGGCAGGTCGAGCGTGAGCGTGGCGTCGAGTATCACGAGTTGCGGCAGCAGATGGCGGCTCACGATGCCCACTTTCAACGCTTCGTCGGGCAGCGTGACGATGGCGTTGGGCGTGACCTCGGAGCCGGTGCCGGCCGTGGTCGGCACGAGCACGAGCGGCACGCCGGGCGTCTTGATCAGATCGATACCGAGCCATTCGCGCAGCGGCTGCGCGTTGGTGAGGCGCACGGCGAAGAGCTTCGCGGCGTCGAGCACGCTGCCGCCGCCGACGGAAAGCACCGCATCGGGGGCGAACGGCTCGATCTGGCCGCGAAACACCGTTTCCACGTTCTCGATGGTCGGCTCGGGCTGCACGTCGCGCACGATCAGGACTTCGATGTCCTTCGCTTCGAGCGCCGCCACCACGCGCGCCGCGACTCCGTTTTCCTCCATCACCGGTTGCGTGATGAACGCAATGCGGCGAACCGGGCGGTCGAGCAGCGCGAGCTTCTCGGGCAACTGGTCGAGGCTGTTGGCGCCGTGCACGACGTGCTTGACGGTCTGGAAGTGATAAACGGGGTTCATATCGTGAGTCTCGATTTCGGTCTTGCTGCTGTTCTTGCGGAAGGGCGTTCGTTCGGTTGCGCTCGTGGCTTCAGGCTACGCGCGGGTAGATTTCGAGCGCCTTCGCGAGGCGCTCGCGCGTGGCGGCGTCGAGCGGCTGCGCAGGCGAGCGCGCCGGGCCGGCGGGCATGCCGAGCATGGCGGCCGCGGTCTTGAGCACCACCGGCATCGTGCCGAGCGCAAAGGCGTCGCGCAGCGCGCGCAGCGATTCCTGGGCGCGGCGGGCCGCCTCGATTTCGCCTGCCTGGAAGTGATTCCAGATCGACATCACGACACCCGGCACCGCATTCGTCGTGGCGGCAACGGCGCCGTCGCCGCCAGCGATGAGCGACCAGAGGATCATCGAATCGGTGCCCGTGAATACGGCGAAATCGTCGCGGCGCAGGTTGATGAGCTGCAGCAAGCGGTCGAAGTCGCCGCCGCTGTCCTTGATGCCGCGAATGTTCGGAATCTCGGCGAGACGGCGCACGGTGTCGATGGTGAGCGTCACGCCCGCCTTGACCGGAATCGTGTAGAGCATCACCGGCAGCGGCGTGGCGCGCGCGATGCGCTCGTAGTGCGTGAGCAGTTCGGGCTGCGAAGCACCGTTGAAGTACGGCGTGATGACGGAGACGGCATCGACGCCCGTATCCAGCATCTTGCTGTTCAGTTCGATCACGTCGCGCGTGGCGTAGGCGCCGGTGCCCGCGATCACGGGCACCCGCGAGCGCGCCTGATCCACGGCGATGCCCGCGATGCGCAGCTTTTCCGCCTCGGAAAGCGCGATGAATTCACCGTTGGTGCCGAGCACGAACAGCGCATGCACGCCCGCGCCGATCAGGCGTTCGACGAGCGTGCGCAGGCCGGCTTCGTCGACTTCTTCGTCGGCGGTCATCGGGGTGATGAGGGCGGGGATGATGCCCCGGAAATTCACTGCCATGTTCGTTCTCCACTTCGCCGGAGGACAACGCTACGTTGCCCTCCAGACTGGCGGCGCGATGGGGCGCGCCGCGCGGTTTACCTGCCGATTCGCCTGCAGGTTTGAATGCTAGAAGCGGTGCCGCAACCCCAATGCCGCGACGATCTGATGCGAATTGCTCGAGGCCGTGATCGGCCAGAGCGCGGCCACTGCGGCCTTGCCGGTCGAGTCGGTACCGCTCGCGCGCTGGTACGCGGCGGTCAGGTAAATGTCAGTGCGCTTCGAAAGCAGATAGTCGCCGCCGATATTGGCCTGGTTGTAGTGCGCGTCGCCGGCGCCGTGGCTGTTCGTGTATTCATACGCTACGCCCATCAGCAGCGCAGGCGTGAATTGATAGCTGAAGCTCACTTCGGCATTGTCGAACACCGCCGTTGCCCCACGGTAGGCCGCAATCGGCGCTGCCGCCGCGCCCGAGCCGAGATCCTCGAAACGCGAGTTCGAATACACGAGACCGACCTTGGCGTTGCCGAACGTGTAGTTGCCCGCCACGGAGGCAACTTGCTGCGTACGCGCCGACGTGTAGCCCGAGAAGATCGGCGAGTTGTTCGGCGAAATGGGCGCGGCGCCAGCCGTGCCGTCCCACAGCGCGGTGTTGGGGCGCGAGGTGTTGATGTACGACGCGGCCAGCGCGAGCGGTCCTTGCGAGTAGCCCGCCACGACGCTCCAGATGCGGTTGTTGTTGAAGGCGCCCGGCGTGCCGCCGAAGCTGAACAGCGCGCCGCCGCGGAAACCGTGATAGCTCTGGCTCAGGAACTTGATGCTGTTGCTGACGCGCGAATTCACATACAGGTTGTCGGTGTCGCCCGGATGCGCGCCGATGCCGCCCGCCCACTGATTCGCGACGACGAGCGGACCGACGAGATCGGCCGAAGGTTCGTTCTGGCGGCCGAGTGTGACGCTGCCGAACGGCGTGGCCGCGCCCACCCAGGCCGCGCGGCCGAACATACGGCCGTTCTGGCCCAGCGTGCCCGTGGTGCTGCCAAAACCGTTTTCCAGCTGATAGATGGCCGCATACCCGCCGCCCAGATCCTCGGTGCCCTTGAGGCCCCAGCGGCTGCCGGACAAGACACCGCTCGACATCTGGTAGTTCGCCGAGCCCTTCTGGTTGTTCGTATACACGAGCGACGTATCGATCAAACCGTAGAGGGTGACGCTGCTTTGCGCATGTGCGCCGATCGCGGCGCCCAACAGGCCAAGCATGGCGGTGGTCCTTCTCATCGTTACTTGTCTCCGGCAGGGTTAGTTTTTTGACTGTTTCGATCAAGTCAGGGATGTTCACCTGCTGAATTCTGATTGACTCGATCAGTGCAGTCATCTTATTTGATTGAAACGAGCATTTCAACTACGGGAAAACCCTCGGAATGATTGAATCAATCAGTCCGATCGTGCGCACAGATTGCGCTCGCTGGGGTAATCGTCGTTTTCGTGCAAATCTGGCGGTTCCCCTTGACCGGGCGGGACTTCCACTCGCATCTATTAATATCTCAGTCCCAAGCGCGCGGTTCGATGAGTCTCTCCAGGCGATGTTGTTGCGAGCGCTCGAGTCGGCGGTTGCCGGGTTTCAGGCCGAACTCGCTGCCGCTTTACGATAGAGAGGAATGAGTTGTCCCGGATGCATTTCCGCGGAGCATGCGTCCCGTACCAGCGTCTTCCTGCGCGAGCTGCTGAGCGAAGTTTTCGCAGACGGGTGGGCGGCAACCCGCACGATTCGGAGAAACGGATGCGCGAAGCGGATTCGCTTTGCAAGCTCGCGGATTTTCATGTTGGGAGTCGCAATGAAGGCTTGACATTAAAGTCTTCTTTAACTTTAGCCTTCGGGGATAGCCAACTGAAAGGTCGCCTCAATGAAGCCGTTTACTCCCTTGATCCTGCCGAATGGCGCGACGACTCGCAACTGGCTCGCCAAGGGGCGATGGAGGAAAACACGGCCGATGCGGAGCACGCGCCTTCCGACGCGATTATGTCTAAGTCAATATGACTTTCCGTGAGGTGGGGCTGGCCTGACGTGGGCCGCTTCATCGAGCGTCTACTTGCTATGTAGGTCTGCGTTTCGAGCGAATATGACGAGACTGAAATGACACAACGATCCAGGACGGTCCTGATAACCGGCTCCAGCTCTGGCCTGGGCGCCGGGATGGCTCGGGAATTCGCCGCTCGTGGCTACGATCTGGCGCTCTGCGCGCGGCGCACTGAGCGCCTTGTGGAGTTGCAAAGGGAACTGGCCAGCGCGTTCGACGTGAGGGTTGAAATCAGGGCTCTCGATGTCAACGAACACGAGCAGGTCTTCGCGGTATTCAACGAGTTTGCACAGGTGTTTGGCCGCCTTGACCGGATCGTTGTCAACGCCGGCATTGGCGAAGGACGACGTATCGGTACCGGACATTTCGGCACTAATCTGCGTACCGCCGAGACAAACTTCATAGCGGCGCTTGCCCAGTGTGAAGCAGCTGTGGAGATATTGCGCAGGCAGGGCAGCGGCCACCTGGTGGTGATCTCATCGATGAGTGCAAAACGCGGCCTGCCCAGGCATCTGACCACCTATGCGGCAACCAAGGCGGCCGTGGCACACCTCGCTGAAGGCATTCGTGCCGAGTTGATCAAGACGCCGATAAAGGTCACCACCCTGTTCCCCGGTTATGTACGTACAGAGCTGAACGCGGCTGCAAAAAAGCTGCCTTTCGAGCTACAGGAACGCGTGGGCTGTCAGCACATGGTAAAGGCTATCGAGCGCGAGCCGGCGGAGGCCTGCGTGCCCGGATGGCCGTGGTCACTGGTCGGCATACTGATGCAAACGCTGCCGTTACGCTGGGTAGCACGGATGAACTGAAGGTCATCAAGTTGGCGGTCAGGTTCAGTCTGACCGGGGAGTATTGGAAACATGAAAATTGGTGAGCTTGCGGAGCGCACGGGCCTTGCTGCCTCGCGAATTCGCTTCTACGAAGGTATCGGCCTGCTAAAGGCCGAACGTCAGCCGAATGGCTACCGGACGTATTCATCTCAAGCCGTGGTGGTGCTTAAGCTGATTGCGACAGCGCAGCAGGCCGGTTTCAGTCTCGACGAGATTCGGACGTTGCTGCCGCCCGACTTGATGCAATGGAAGCACGCTTCGTTGATGGAAACAATGCGCGGCAAGGTGCAGGATATCGAAGCACTGGAATCGCGACTCGCGCAGAGCAAAGCGCATCTCGTCGCGCTTCTGGCGGAGATCGAAGCGAAACCCGAAGAGATGGACTGCACCGCCAACGCGAAGAGAGTGCTGTCGCGCCTGCATTCGGGGGAAGTGAAAACGCCCGCTCTGGAAGCGGCAGACGTGACGACGCTTCGTAAGGCGAAGCGTCGCGGGTCGCTCAAGCGGGGTTAGGAACCCCCGGCGAGTGACGCCTGGCACGCCGGCTGCGTAGTCGCCTCGCCGCCCGTCACAGCAGTGAAGCGACCGCTTCGGCCGTCGCCTTGGCGGACTGTGGGTTTTGACCGGTGACCAGCCGGCCATCGGTGACGACCTTGGAGACGAACGGAAGCAGGGCTTTTTCGTAGTGCGCGCCGCGCCGCTTCATCTCCTTCTCGGCGTTGTAGGGTACTTTTTTCGCGACACCTGCCAGCACTTCTTCGACCCAGGAGTAACCGGTCAGCCGACGCTGCGCCACCAGCAATGTGCCGTCCGAGAGCTTTGTGTTGAGCAGTCCGCAGTAACCGTGGCAGACGGACGAGACGATCCCTCCGCGTTCGTAGATATCTCGCGTGATGCGCTGCAGGTCGGCATCATCAGGAAAGTCCCACATGACGGCGTGACCGCCCGTGAAATAGATTGCATCGAACTCCGCCGGATCGAGCTGGTCGGGGCGCGCGGTTGTCGCCAAAAGTGCCTGGCGGTCCTTATCGGTGAGCCACTCTTTCACCGAGGTATCGGCTAGCGGCCATTTGAGCGAACGCGGCTCCAAGGGGGAGACGCCTCCCTTGGGGCTGACCAGACGCTGGTCATACCCTTTCCCGGCGAAGACACGCCAGGCGTGGGTCAACTCGGATAGCCAAAGGCCGGTCGGCTCGGACCGGTCGGCATAGCTGGCGACATTGCTGACGACGTGAAGTACGCGTTTGGTCATGTTTGTAGGTTCCTTTCGATCGACCAATCTGCCCGGATGCATCACGAATTGCCTGTCTTCGAGGAGAGCAGGCACGGTGCGTCCGGGAGCCACAACCATAACGGTTAATTCAAGCTGAAGGTTAAGGTCTTTTGACATTACGATCGGCTGATCGGGAATCGCTGGTCAGGAGGCCGTCCAATAGCGTGGTCAGGGCGTCATCAATGGCGTGATCGCCTACCTTCGCTGGCACCAGCCGCCCGTCAATCGCAAGCATCGTCAGGCCATGGAGGTGGGCCCAGCATGCTGTCGCCTGGCCGAGCGCGGAGCGAGGACGAATCGTGCCCTCGCGCTGGCCACGCTCAAGGACATCAATGACCAGCTGGAAGGGCGCCTGCGTACGCGGATCGAGGTGTATGTCCGATGGCTCTCCCGCGTCTGTGTTAAACATCAGACGATAAAGTTCCGCGTTCCTGGCGCCGAAGCCCAAATGAGCGTGGGCAAGCGCCAGCAAGTGCGCGGGCGCGTCCAAAGCCGGACTGAGCGCGGCGAGCAGTTCCTCGCGCAGGCGATCGAATCCGATCAGGGCGAGCTCATGCAGCAGCGCCGTCTTGTCCGGAAAATGCCGATAGGGCGCGGCGTGGCTAACTCCCGCACGTCGAGCAACCTCGCGAAGGGTGAACTGCCAGCCTTTCTGCTCTTGAAGCATGTTAAGGGCCGTTTCGACGATGGCGCGCCGTAAGTCGCCGTGGTGATAGGGCTTTGTCCCGGTGGATGTGTCCGACGGCATGTAGGGCGGTCCGATGTTGACAGGAGACACATTTTGCTCATACCATCCCGAATCGTCAAGTTGACAATGTCTACATTTCGACAATCTCGCGAGGTGCAACGTGTCCATTCCCACAGAACCCATCCCAAACATCGACGCAGCAGAACTGCTCGGGCGTCAACGCAGTGCATTCCTCAGAGAGGAGCCGCCGAACCTCGCGCAGCGCAAGGCCAGACTTGCCCGGCTGCGTGCCGTAGTTCTCGCGAATCGGGAACAAGTGAAGGAGGCGATCAGCGCTGACTTTGGGCACCGCTCGCACCACGAGACGGACATCATGGAACTGGTCGGTGTGATCCAGTCGATCGACTACCTGACGCGGAGCCTCGGCCGGTTCATGAAGCCTGAACGCCGGCACGTTGGAGTCCTCTACCGTTCAGGGCGCGCCTGGGTCGAATACCAGCCGAAGGGTGTCGTCGGGGTGATGGCGCCGTGGAACTATCCGTTCTCGCTGACGTTCATTCCCCTTGCGACCGCGCTCGCCGCCGGCAACCGCGTGATACTCAAACCCTCCGAGTTGACGCCGCGCACCAGCGAACTCATCCGGCGAATGCTCGCGGAAAGCTTCCCGGCTGACGAGGTCGCCGTCGTACTCGGGGGCCCGGAAGTCGGCGCGGCGTTCAGCAGCCTGCCGTTCGATCATCTGTTGTTCACGGGCAGCACCCAGGTCGGCCGCAAGGTCATGAAGGCAGCAAGCGACAATCTGGTGCCAGTGACGCTCGAGCTCGGGGGCAAGAGCCCTGTCATCGTCGCGCGCGGACACCTCGACGAGCGGACCATGAGCAGCATCGTCTTCGGCAAGCTGTCGAACGGCGGCCAGACCTGCGTCGCGCCTGATTATGCGCTCATCCACGAGGGCGACCTTGAGGCCTTCCTCACGCGGTTCGATGCGACGGTAGCCCGCACCTATCCTGAAGGGCCGACCGGCGCCGACTACACCTCGATTGTCAGCGATACGCATTACGATCGCCTGGTCGGCCTCGTCGAAGATGCCCGGCGCAGAGGCGCGCGCGTAGTCGAGGCGGGAGTGGCACCGGAGAGCGCAAGCCATCGCCCGCGTACGCTTGCGCCAACGCTGGTCATCGGCGCGGGTGACGAAAGCGCAATCATGCAGGAAGAGATCTTCGGACCGATCTTGCCGGTACGGACCTATCGCAACATGGAGGAAGTTATCGACTATGTGAATGCGCGGCCGCGTCCACTCGCGCTCTACTATTTCGGCAATGAGGACAACGAATGTGAAATGCTGCTGACGCGGACGACCTCTGGCAACGCCGGCGTCAACAACACGCTCATGCACGTGGCCCAGGACGACCTGCCTTTTGGTGGCATTGGGCCGAGCGGCATGGGGGCCTACCACGGCGTCGAGGGCTTTCGCGCGATGAGTCACGCAAAGGGGGTCTTCGTTCAGGGGCGGTGGAATCTTCCTCGCCTGCTGCGGGCACCGTTCGGGAAAGTCGTGGACCTCGCTTTAACCGTCGCGCTTGGAGCAAGCCGCAAGTCTGACGGCAAGATCCTTCGTTCGGATACAAGGAGCTCAGGTTGATGAGCATCGCCGTGTGAACTCTAAGCTCCTCGGTTGGCGGGAGTCTGGGTCGTCCGCGGAGTTCGACCCGCTGACGCACGAGCTACCTCTGGATGTCTCTTATTGGCGGCGAAGGCGACGTTGAAACGGCCCAGAGGTGCGGCTCTTGCATGCCTGAATGTGGTCGCGGCCTCCAGCGCCGGGAGCGTGCGCGCCGTCGATCAGCCGCGCTTCGGCCCGTCGGCGAGCGCGGCTGCAAACGCGTCGGCCAGCGCGTCCTCGGCAGCGGCGACATCGCGCGTGCGCATCGTGTACGCCTGTCACGCGGCGCATCCCTGCTGCCGCTCGCTGTCGCTCATCTAGTTCCAGCGGTCTTCCGAACAGAGCATCAACAGATATTGCATTCGAGCCTCCGTCATGGGTTGAGGCGGGAGATTTGCATCGCTCCGCCATCTCAATGAGGCGCGGGCCGCGTGCCAACGGACAGGTGCCAGCTCGCGCATGGAAACAGACTTTCTGTGAACGTGTCGCCGCCGCGCATGATCTCCGGGGAGCAAGCGGAGGTCTTCTATCAACGCTTCAGGAGCCTTCTACCGCCGGTACTCCAGCGACCTGTTAAGTCGCAAGGGGGACGCTTGACCTTAAAGTCAACTTCAAGGATAGAGTCCAGGAGTAAGCAAAGTGTGAGGTCCCGAAAAGGGCGCGTACGCTGATACCACTCCGAGGATGCCAGCCACATGACAAAGACCATGCTCAGACCGCAGCGTGCCGCTTGCGAATGTCGTGCTTGTCAGTTCCCGATTGAAGCGGTGGCGGCCGCCCCGTTCATCTGCCACAGCACGATCTGCCACGCCCACACCGGCAAGCGATTTGGCGATGTGACCAACTTGCGCGCCAACGGTGCGTGCAGAGGAAGAGAACTTCTCGTTCGAGAGTTTTCGCCTTTCTCTCACCATCAATCGCAGTCTCTGCAAACGCTGCGGCAAGCCGGCAATTGAATTTGGCGGCTTCCGGGCTGGCAAAAGTCGGCTGCATACCGAGAGTGAATTTCCCGCGGCAGGATTTATTGCCAGCGCAGTAGCCTTTCATATCTACCGAAGGGCAGACCTAATCGACGACTTCCCCAAACGCAACGGCTATCTGAAAAATGCACCCGCCGTTACTAAGCTGACGATGGAAATTTTTAGGCACGAACTAGAAACCATGAACATGACGCGCCGTGAACTGGTGGCTTCGATCGCTGCCGCTAGCCTGGTCGGGCTGGCCGGATGCCAGAGCCCCATAGAGGAAACGACCGTGAATCAAACCGATTCCAATATGCGCAACAGCCGCATCCAAAATTCCGCGCAGTCGCAAGCGGACAACCGAGTGACGAAGAAGGCCGGGAGGAAGCGCATCCTTCATGTCGTCACCAACGTCAGCCACTACAACGATGTCTCGCATCCGACCGGCTTGTGGCTGTCCGAACTGACGCACGCCTATGACGTGTTTTCGGCCGAGGGGTACGAACAGCGGATTGTCAGCCCGCGGGGCGGAACAGTGCCAATCGAACCCCGTTCGCTTAAGTGGCCGCACTTCGACAAATCGGCGCGAGAGGGCTATGCCGACCCGGTGTTGTCCTCGCTGTTGAAAACTTCAGCCGCGCCTGACGAAATAAACGCTGCAGATTTCGACGTCATCTATTTCACCGGCGGCCACGGTGTCATGTGGGACTTCCCGGACGATGCGCGACTCCAAGCGATAACGCGTGAGATTTATGAGTGTGGCGGCGTTGTCTCGTCCGTTTGCCACGGCTATGCGGGCCTGCTCAACACAAGGCTTTCAGATGGTCGCCTGCTGGTCGCAGGTCGGCACCTTACCGGGTATTCGTGGACTGAGGAAATTCTGGCCGGTGTCGCCAAGGAAGTTCCCTACAACGTGGAAGCGCAGATGCGCTCGCGTGGGGCGCTCTATGAAAAGAACCTGCTGCCGTTCACGTCAAATGTCGTTGTCGATGGCCGATTGGTCACGGGACAGAATCCGCAGTCGGCAAAAGCAACCGCTAGAGAGATAGCGCGCATCCTTTGAACAGGATGCCTTTTCGGGGATGGCCGAACGCCATTGACACCCGGTTTCACGGAGACTCAGTTGAAAGTTAAGACCATCATTGTGGGAACCGGCTTCGGCGGATTGGCGACGGCCATCAAGCTGAAACTGGCGGGTGAACAGGATTTCCTGTTGATCGAGCGTGCTTCCGGGGTGGGTGGCGTCTGGCGAGACAATCACTATCCGGGCTGCGCGTGCGACGTGCAATCGCACCTCTATTCCTTTTCCTTCGCGCTCAAACCCGATTGGAGCCGGGAATTTGCCTCGCAGCCGGAAATCCATGCCTACTTGAATAATTGCGTTGATCGTTTCGGCATCCGGAATCGCATCGTGTTCAATGCCGAAGTCACCCGCATGGACTGGCGCGAAGACACCGGCGAATGGTTGGTGACGACAACCCAAGGCAACTACCGGGCCCGCTTCGTTGCGGGCGCTTTCGGTTCGTTGAGCGATCCCGACATTCCGGCGTTGCGCGGACTTGAATCCTTCCGCGGCGAGGTTTTCCACTCTGCGACGTGGAACCCTGCCTTTCGCCATGCAGGCAAGCGTGCAGCCGTCATTGGCACGGGGGCTTCGGCTATTCAGATCGTTCCTGCCATCCAGCCGGAAGTGAGCAGTCTGGTGCTGTTCCAGCGGACGGCACCGTGGGTGTTGCCCCGGCATGACGAGCCAATTCCGGCGCAAAGGCAGAACCTTTATCGGCGCTCGAAACTGGCAATGAAGTGGAACCGCATGAAGATATACACCAAGCGCGAGCTGTTCGTTTTCGGGTTCCGCAATCCTGCGCTCATGCGTCGAACCCAGAAGACCGCGTTGGCTCACTTGCACGGTGCCATTTCCAGCCCCGAGCTTCGCGCAAAGCTGACCCCGGACTACGCGTTGGGCTGCAAGCGCATCCTTATATCGAATACCTACTATCCCGCGCTCGCCAAGAAGAACGTCGAGGTGGTGAATGCCGGGGTCAGGCAAGTGACGGAAACCGGCGTGGTGGACGCGACGGGAACTCTGCGGGAAGTGGATTTCATCGTTTTCGGCACCGGCTTCAAGACCAAGGAGCCACCGTTCGCCAGTTACATTTTCGACGCCAAGGGCGAAACCCTTTCAAGCGCCTGGGCCGGAAGCCCGAAGGCTTACCTGGGAACGACCATAGTGGGGTTCCCAAATCTTTTCCTCCTGCATGGCCCTAACACAGGGCTGGGCCACACCTCGGTAATCTACATGCTTGAGGCTCAAGCCGAGCATATCGTCAAGGTGATCCAATTCGCCGACAGGGCGCGCAAGCGTATCATCGAGCCGAAGCGTGCGGCCCAAGCTGCGTTTGTCGATTTCCTCGACAGCGCGATGAAGGGAACGGTCTGGACAGCCGGCGGTTGCGAGAGTTGGTATCTGGACAAGACCGGCAGGAATTCCAGCCTGTGGCCAAGCTTCACCTTCACGTTCGCAAAGCGGGCGCGGCATGTGTCCGAAGATGCCTACGCACTGAGGGATGCGAGGGTTCCTGAATGACGCCGCGCCTGTGCCTGTTGCGTGCGATGGACTTCATCGCTAGGAATCTCCCCGACTCGCTGACAGGGACACCTTGCAGCGGCGACGGTATTGCGCTGTCGCCATTGCTTCACTGGATTCTAAAGCTCAGGCTCGAAACGGATTTCAACCGGCTGGGTGTGGCCGCGATGCGCGAGGGCTTCCGCAAGGACATGATTGGGCTGCGAGCGGGATATGCCATTGCAGGTACGCGCGACTTGCTGATCGACACGCCTTCCACCCGGCTTCCAGCGCGGCGCTATCTGCCTTTGAAAGAGAACTCCTTGCCCGTATTGCTGGTGTTCTTTCATGGGGGCGGGTTCGTCATGGGTGATATCGAAACCCATGATGATCTGTGCCGGCTGATTTGCCGAACGGCGGGAGTCCAAGTGTTGTCCGTGGATTACCGGCGTGCCCCGGAACATCCATTTCCCGGGCCGCCCGAGGATTGCCTCGATGCATTCCGTTGGGCGCAAGAACACGCCGAAGATTTTGGTGTGCATGAATCCGCTGTCGCCGTAGGTGGCGACAGCGCGGGTGCCAACCTTGCAACGGTCACGGCATTGATGGCTCGACAGGACCGACCTGCGCTGAGTCAACTGCTGTTCTATCCGGGCACAGATCGCATGCCGAACTCCGTGCCGCCAGGCAGCAGAAGGAAAGCATTCCTTACGCCCGAAATCCGCAACTGGTTTTACTTGCAATACTTGGGGAGGGGCGAGCATGAGGCCCGGAACCCACTGGTGTCGCCGCTAAATGCGGAATCGTTGGCCGACATGCCGCCTGCCGTGCTGGTCACGGCAGGATTCGATATCCTGCGAAACGAAGGGCAAGCCTATAGCGCAGCATTGGCGCGACATGGCAACAAGGTGATTCCTTTGCACTTCGCGCGTCTGGATCATGGATTTGGCAATCTGGTCGGGCCGCATCGTGAATCCGAGCACGCGGTCATCGAAGCGGCATGCGCATGGCGGTCACTTTCCGAAGTGACGCTCAAAGTGAGCAAGACGGAACAAAGCCATTCTTAAAAGCGGCGAAAAATCTAGTAGCGTCCCAAGAAGAAATGATGCTGGAGCGCCCGTGGACATGATCGCCGATACCTCCGTTTCCGAATTACACCCGACGCTCGATTGGTACGCTCAGCGTGGCAGGCACATCAATGATGAGCAGCGCATCGACGACCTGCGACGCCTGCGCACAGTGCCGAAAAAAAGCGTCTCGACGAAATGGCGCGGGTGGCTCCGGCTGAGAACCGGATAGTAGAAGTCGGCCCTACGCTCGACTTCAGGTTGCCGGCGACCAGTATCTCGACACAGCAGCCGATGAAGTTGGATGCGCGCATGCGAGCCGATCGGTTCGCAAAGGAAAGTGGATCGACCGCTTCGCGCATCTATTCCCAAAAAATCGTTTGGGAAAGCTCGCCGATCCTCATGGTTTTGGGTAATGAAGGCTTGACATTAAAGTTATCTTTAATCTTAGTCTTTTAGGATAGCAAACGAAAGGTAGCCTCAATGAAGCTTTTTACTCCCTTGATCCTGCCCAATGGCGAGACGATTCCAAACCGGATCGCCAAGGCGGCGATGGAAGAAAACATGGCCGATGCGGAGCACGCGCCTTCCGACGCCTTGTTGCACCTCTATCGAACTTGGGCGGATGGAGAAGCTGGACTACTTCTCACTGGCAACGTGATGGTCGATGCGCGGGCGATGACCGGCCCAGGCGGTGTAGTCCTCGAAGAGGATCGCCACCTCGATCGCTTTGCGCGCTGGGCCGAAGTGGCACGCTCGAAAGGCGCTCAAGTCTGGATGCAGATCAATCATCCCGGCCGGCAGATGGCCGCCGCGCTCGGTCAGGCAACCGTGGCACCGTCGGCGGTGGCGCTGGAACTCGGCTCGCTTTCCAATGGGTTTGCAGTTCCAAGGGAAATGACCGCAACCGACATTGCCGAGGTGCAACGGCGCTTCGTGGCAACCGCCAGACTGGCCGAGCGCGCCGGCTTCACCGGCGTGCAGATCCACGCGGCGCATGGCTATCTCCTGAGCCAGTTCCTGTCGCCGCTGTCGAACCGGCGCAACGACGCATGGGGCGGCAGCCTGGAAAACCGGGTGCGACTGCTGCTCGAAATTGTCCGCGGCGTGCGTGCAGCCGTTGCAAGTGGTTTCGCGGTATCAGTCAAGCTCAATTCGGCAGACTTCCAGCGCGGCGGCTTCTCGCCCCAAGATGCTCAAGCGGTGATTGGCATGTTGGCTCCGCTGGGTGTTGATCTCGTCGAGCTTTCGGGTGGTAGCTATGAAGCGCCTGCGATGACGGGGGATGCGCGCGATGGGCGCACGTTGGCACGGGAAGCCTATTTCCTGGAATTTGCCCGCGACATCGCAGCGACGGCCACCATGCCCTTGATGGTAACGGGGGGTATTCGCCGCCGAGAGATCGCCGAACAGGTTATCGACAGTGGCATCGACATGGCAGGGATCGCAACCGCCTTGTCTATAAACCCGTACCTGCCGCGCGAATGGCGGGCCGGCCATTCGCCGGCTCCTGCGCTGCGTCCGATCACCTGGAAGGACAAGGCATTGGCGGCCCCAGCCCTGCTGGCTGCCGCGAAGTACCAGATGGCCAGATTGAGCCGCGGCAAGCCGACCGAGCCCAATGTATCGCCGGCATGGGCGCTCTTTGTCTCGCAAGCAGAGATGTTGTTCCGTGCACGCCGTTATCGGCGCTGGATGGCTCGCCGTTCAGAGGCTTCACTTCAATAACTCTAAGAAGACGGACGGAGAGGTATGAACACTGCGAACGCGCAAGAAGTGGATTATGTCGTTATCGGCGGCGGTTCTGCCGGCTGTGCAGTGGCGGGGCGTTTGAGTGAAGACGCTGATATCAGTGTGGTGGTGCTGGAAGCCGGCGGCGACGGTGACCGGTTCCTGATCCGCACTCCGGCAGCCATCGTGCTCCTGGTGCCCGCCCGACGGAATGCCTGGATGTTCGAGACGGTGCCGCAGGCGAGCCTCAACCAGCGCCGCGGGTTTCAGCCGCGTGGCAAGGTCCTGGGTGGCTCCTCGGCTGTCAACGCCATGGCTTATATCCGTGGACATAAAACTGATTACGACCACTGGGCCGCCTTGGGCAATGTCGGTTGGTCGTTTGATGAAGTCTTGCCATATTTCAAGAAGTCCGAGCACAACAACGACATCTATGACCAGTGGCATGGGCAAGGCGGTCCGCTGCGTGTCAGCAACTCCTTCACGGACAATCCTTTTCAGGAAATCTGGTTGCAAGCGGCGCGTCAGGTGGGTTATCGCCTCAATGACGATTTCAACGGTACGGAGCAGGAAGGCATCGGCGTTTATCAGGTCACGCAAGACCACGGGGAGCGTTGGAGCGCGTATCGTGGCTATTTGCAACCGCATGTGGAGCAACGCAAGAACCTTCACATTGAAACCGTCGCGATGACGCAGCGCATCCTTTTTGATGGCAAGCGTGCGACCGGCGTGGAGTACCGGCAAGGGGGCGTGCTGAAAACCCTGCGTGCGCGGCGTGAAGTGATTTTGAGCGCCGGCGCCTTTCAATCGCCGCAATTGCTGATGCTGTCCGGCATTGGCGATGCGGCAGAATTGCAGCAATACGGCATTCCGGTGTTGCATCATTTGCCGGGCGTCGGCAAGAACCTGCAGGATCATCCTGATTTCATCTTCGGCTACAAATCCAGAAGCCGGGATCTGTTCGGAATTTCACTGCCTGGCATCGCGCGGGTTGCAAGTGAATTCCGGCGTTATCACCGCGAGCGCCGTGGCATGGTAACGTCCAATTTCGCGGAAGGCGGTGGTTTCCTGAAAACGCGTGCGGAATTCGAAGCGCCGGACGTGCAACTGCATTTCCTCACGGCATTGGTGGATGACCATGCGCGCAAGCTACATGCCGGACATGGCTTGTCTTGCCATGTTTGCGTGTTGCGTCCCAAGAGTCGCGGAACTGTGAAGCTGCAGAACAACGATGCGGACACACCACCGCTGATTGATCCCGCTTTCCTTGCCCATCCTGATGACATGGAAACGCTGGTCGCGGGCTACAAAATGACGGAGAAGTTGATGAAGGCACCGGCGTTTAAGCCTTTCATCACTCGCGATATGTTCACGTCCGACGTAAAGACCGATGACGACATCCGGGCCAAGCTGCGCGAACGAGTGGACTCGGTTTATCATCCAGTAGGCACGTGCAAGATGGGGCACGACGCACAGGCCGTTGTGGATGCAACGCTGAAAGTGCATGGCTTGCAAGGATTGCGCGTTGTGGATGCGTCCATCATGCCCACGTTGATTGGAGGCAATACCAATGCACCTTCTATCATGATTGGTGAAAAAGCCGCAGACATGATCCGCCGGAGCGAGAAACCTTATTTTTAAAGCAAAGTCCTGCCGTATCGCGCATTTCGACAGGCACGCTTTCGTCGCGCTCGCAGGGAGGCGTAGATTCGATTTTGCTTTGGACGATCAACGCGGGCGCGGCTACTGCCGCGCCATGATTTTGCGTGCAGATCGGGTCCGATGCGTCGGGGTCGGCGGCACCGCTAGCGTTTCGTTTCGATGATCCACCACAGCACACACGGCAATGCGCGGCCTCTGATGGGGTGAATGACCATCACATTACTGACACACCGGCAGTCCGAGCTACCCTTATTGGGACGCTTGACCTTCAAGGGGAGTTGAACCTTAAAATGCCGGCAATCACGCTCGCCCGCCGGGTTGTACATCGAGAAATGTCAACAAACACCTGCGCGCGGCACACACCGTCGAATTCGGACCGCACAACGTCGAAGTGCCGGAAGGTGGCTACTGCGACCGCTACGGGACGAACCCCGACCTCGACGAGGTGGCTCGGGATCCTGCCGCGGGAATATTGACTATTCCCACAGGACTCGCGACAACTGGTTGCTTCGGGAGGTTGAGAAGTGCGAGTCGACGGTTCTGAAGTATGGGGCGCGTAGCGCGCATTGCTGCGATTCCGATTCGATCCCTTCGCACGCCCTACGCGCGTGCCGTTCGACGAGAACTGCATCGACTTCGCCCGCCCGCAACCCCGGCAACCGAATCCGCGGAAAGACCGCAGAGGGCGACGTTGAGCCAATGAGCCGCTGCGCGAATCCTGCCGAACCGCATGTCATAGAAATTGGCTTCTTTCCGTAAGCTCTCAGCAATGAACAGCCTCGGCATTCGAATTGTTAGAACACTTCGCAAATTGGCGTTTATTGCGTATAGGGCGCCGACTGTTCAGTATATGAACTGAATAGTCGGATCCGGACGAGCTGCGAAGTCAAATAGACATAAAGCCAAACATGAAGACTGTTGGTGCAATCGGCCTAAGCGATATGGTGTGCGGCATGGCGTCCTCGCTCAAGCGGAGCAGTTATGACGTTCTGGGGCTTCAAGTCTTGCCAGGAATCGCAGATGAGCTGCTGCTAGAAGGAGGTGGGTAGGGACGCTCCGTTATCGCAGCTATATCTAGTAGAAGGCGTAAGACGCTCAGATTGAGCGATCGCGAGATTGCGTGGGCCAGCTTTGAGTCGCACGCGCATTGAGATTGATCAAATCTCACCGAACGACAATAGTGGTCTGTAGACCCCCTTAACTCGAACCGTCACGCAGCGGCGTCACGTCTGTGGTCGCGACGCCGCCGGGCAGATTGACTTTGCGAACACTATCGTATATTGAGAGATGGCTGCATTAACGAGAGCAAGTGGCCTTCGCGGCTATCCTTCGCTGATGCGCGCCATGGGATTTGATCCCGTGCCTCTGCTGGCTCGTCATCACATTGCCGAGGCGTCGCTCGATGGCAGTGACGTGATGGTCCCCCTGCGTGCAGTCGCCCATCTGCTAGAAGCCAGTGCGGAAGCTACGGGATGTGGCGATTTTGGTTTGCGTCTGTCCAGGTGTCAAACCATCGATCTGCTCGGCCCGTTGGCCATCGCGGCCCTGAACGCGCCTACGGTCGGCGACGGACTTACTTATGTAATGCGTCATCTGTTCATTTACAGTCCGGGTCTCGTTGCGACGCTGAACGAGAGCGCCCCGATCTTGGAGAATACGATCGAAGTGTCCTTCGAGCTACGCCTGCCCGCTCATGTCGTCACGCGTCAGACGATCGATCATTGCCTGGCTAATGCACATAATTTCATACGCCTCGGTGCCGGGGACAGTTACGATCTGCGAGCAGTCTCGATACCGCATGAGCCGGTCGTCAAGCGCAGCGTGTACGAGCGGTTCTTTGGCGTGCGCGTTCTAAGGGAGGCCGCCACTGCAACCCTGCACATCAGTCGGGCAACGTTTGCTACCGAAGTTAAAGGCGCGAACGGAATGCTTCGGCAGATCGCGGAAGATTACATCTTCCGGAACTTTGGAGACGCAGGAAACACCGTTTCAGATCGCGTTCGCCGGATGCTACGGCAAACGCTCGGCGAATCAAGCAGTGACAAGTCGACTGTTGCCTCATTGCTTGTGTTGCATCCGAGGACGCTCCAACGTCGTCTCGCGGAAGAGGGCACCAGTTTCGAAAACATCAAGGAAGGAGTGCGCAAGGACCTTGCTCTGCATTATCTGCGAGAGACCAAACTGACGATTGGCCGGGTTTCAATGATGCTTGGTTTTCCTACACAATCGTCACTGTCGCGTGCGTGCCGCGAGTGGTTCGGACTGACCCCTTCAGATATTCGCAGCGGGAATCATCAAAAGCTCCGCCAGTCCGATAGCGTTGCAGATGGTTAGGGCCGTATGCAGCAGCGGGTTGTTCCAACCGATCAGCATTGGAATGAGGGCCTTCAGCCGCTTGTCGCAGATTCGATCTGCCCGTTCGGATGGATCGAGCTTCATCGATTGCTCGACGATGGCGGCAACGCCGTTGATACTCCTGCGAAAAACGACGATATCGCAATGCTTATAGACCTTCAGCGCATCGTCCAGGCGGAACCTCGCGCCGTCCCAGCGCCTCGATCATTGCCGATAGTAACGACGCGTCATTGCCGCTGCATTCAAGCCTAAGTGTGACGCTGTTGGGCGTCTGCACAGTCAACCGCGCCGAAACCATTGCTTGTGTCGGCGTCCTCGCTGCGGTGGGGCTTCGTGACGATGGACTTCGACTACCGGAACGAATGCTGTGGCAACCGGCGGAAACTGAGCGACGTGTCTGCCCATGCCGCGTGCGCTGCATCCATGACCGCACACGTAACGGTGCTAATCGAATGCTACAGATGCCATGTCTCAAATCGTAAATCTATTGTCCCATTTTGTTAAGCCGATAGCGTATTTGTCGCGTAGAGTGACTCCCGAACGAGCAACTAAATTATCTGGCGTGTGGCGGTTTGAGACGCTGTTCAAATCACCTTGGCCGGGCAATCCGCTCACGTTGTGGCGGGCCAGTTAGCCACGGGCGCTTCCGCACGGAGACCTAAGTATGACACTTCATGATCGTGTTGCCGTACTGACCGGTGCTGGGGGCGGTATTGGTCGCGCGCTTGCGCTGTCGCTGGCGCGCCGTGGTTGCCATCTCGCGTTGACCGATACCAACGAACGTGCCCTCAACATGACTGCACAGATGGCGGGTGAGTTGGGCGTGCGGACAAGCCAGCACCTGCTCGATGTCGCCAGCCGTGCCTCAGTCGCTGCATTCCCGGAGGAAGTGGTGCCCGTGCATGGCCGCGTCGACTTGCTGATCAACAACGCAGGTGCAGTGGTGGGCGGCGGGTGCCACCCGGTCAGAGTAGTTGACCTTGAGTGGCTGATGGCGGTCGACCTCGAGTGCGCGGTGACGGTGACTCGTGCCTTTCTGCCCCTGTTGCGTACGCGCAAGCAGGCAAGCGTTGTCAACATCTCAAGCCTGTTCGGGTTCATTGCGCCCTCCGGCGAGTTTGCTTGCTCAGCCAGCAACTTTGTGGTGCGCGAATACTTCACCTCGTGGCGCCGAGAACCCGCAGATCCACCGTTGAAGGTGCCCGTTAATCAACCTGATGGCATCGCCCCATCGATCGCTCGCAATGCGCGGGGAGCACCCGCCGTCTTACAAGAAATCGTGCAGCAAATTCGTGCCGACATGGAAAAGCTGCTCGACATGCCGCCGCAAATAGCGGCCGAGTTTGTCATGCGCGGCGTCGGAGCTGATCGAGGCCGGATGCTGGTTGACCTCGACGCTATTCTTGCCTCCCGCCTCGAGCGCATCATGCCGGTGAGCTATTGGCGGCTGCCAGAAAATTCGAACCCACGCCAACGTGATGAGCAGTAACTAGTGGCCAATGAAACAGCGGGTCGCAGCATCGCGGTAGTGTGCGCTTATCCCTCGTCAGGCAGACCAGACGTGCCTTCGTTGCCTGCGATAGACCCGCGCGCGATCTCCGGGGTGAGAGGCGAAGGGTGCCACATCGTGGCTTTGTTGAGCGAGGTTGATCGCATTTACGCGTAGATTATCGCGGAATCGGAAAGCAAAGTATGCGCGATTGTTTCAAGATAGATGGATCGATTATTTCCCGCGTTGCCAAATTTGCGGTGCATGGCTCTACCGGCCGATCTGCCATTACTAGAAAAGAAGCGTTGACGCGCAGCGCAAAAAGCATGCGCAACGCCTGCCCGATCTGCATTTTCGCTCTCCTGTGCGTGGCTCCGCTTGGCAAGATTACCGCCGCGCCGTCGCCCGACGAGGCTCGAACATCAAGAGAGCAAATGCAGGACATGCAAGCCCTGTGGCAAGTGCAGCAGCACGAATCGCGCCAGAAGTCGTTGCAACAATCCGTACCGGCCAGCGAGAGTCCGACTGTTGAAACGGGGCACGGCGCAGCTTGCCTACCGTGGGAAACAGTTGAAGTGAGAGGCCTCGATTTGCTAAGTGCGAGACAGAAGCGCACGTTATTCGATGCGTTGCATACCGACTGCGTGACCGCGGAGAAGCTCGGAGCGTTGACACGACTGATCGCGGCGATGTTCCTGGAACAGGGCTACTTCCGCATCAACCTCGATCAGGGCCATGTCGGCCGGGCACTCATATGGACGGTCAGGACGGCCAAGGTCGCGGCGATACGCAACGACACGTCGATGAACACCGCGAGCCTGTTCCCAGGACTAATAGGAAAGCCTGTCAACGTACACGATCTCGATCAGGGTCTCGAGCAGGCCAACCGGCTTCCCGGCCATCGGGTGACGATGGACGTGTACCCTGACCAAAGCGGGGATGTGATCCTTGCACTGTCTGACGTTACCACGGGGGCTGTGCACGGCTCGATGGGCTGGAACAGCCTTGGCTCCGGCCGCACCGGCCGTGCGCAGGTCGATGCGGAAATTAGCCTATCGAATCTTGTCGGCTTGGCCGACAGTCTTACGATTAACGTTACCAGCACGCTTCATACTGAGCCATCTTATTACAATCGCAGCGCAGGTGCGCTCTATACCGTCCCCTATGGCCGCTGGACGTTCTCGGCGTTGGGCGGCGCGTCTGCTTACCGCACATCGACCGCACTAGCAATCCACACGGTACGGCTGGACGGCGGTTCCTGGTTCGCAGGGTTAAGAGGGGAATATGTGCTTTCCCGTGACGGCACGCATATCAGCTCCGCGTATGGGCAGCTGACGCGCGAGGTCGTTGAGAGTCGTTTCATGGGTACTGCGGTGGCCCTGCAAGGCGCGTCCCTGAGTACAGTCGCTATCGGTCTCAATCACACGGCCCTCTTTGACGGCAACGCGCTTGGGGCGAACTTCGAATACAAGCAGGGACTGCCTTGGCTCGGCGCGGACAAGGACGTGCCGGGAAGCGGTTTGCCTGTTTCGCAATTCAGGAAGCTGGCGACGTCGTTGTCGTGGTCGCATGCGTACCGGATTAGCAGCCTGGTGGTCCGCTTCGACCATGAACTGGCGGCGCAATACAGCGCGGACAATCTTCCTTCGATCGAGCAGATCGGCATCACAGATCGAGGTACCGTCCGCGGCTTTCGTGATACCTACTTGACCGGTGACTACGGGTTCTATCTGCATCAGACCGCGACGAGTCCGTTGCATGTCGCGAGCGTCGCGCTCAGCCCGTACATCGGTTTGGACGCGGGCCGAGCCCGCCAGCGTGGTGGAGAGTGGCAGGGTGCCATTAGCGGCACTATCGGTGTGACATTGGACAGGAAACCCTGGTCGGCCAACATTGCGCTAAGCCAAGGCAGGGCGTTCGCGCAGTTCTCAGGTGATGCCTGCGAAACGGAATTCATGACGCAGGTCCATGCAAGCTTCTGAGGCAATTGAGCGCCTTGTGCACGAATCACTGGATCGAAGACAGCCGGCGAAAGAACCGAGCAGACTACGAAGGGGCGACAGTTACATTAAGGAGTCGCGGCTTGAGGGAGAGGGAGGCGACGTAATGTTGTCCGGGTGGGCTCAATGATTGGACTTGAAAACACGGGGGAAAGTATGTCGAAGCACCTGACGGAATCATGCATCTTGTCTGCATCGGGGCGACTGTCTGTCTTTGTGGGACTGGCCACAATGGGCATGAGCGCAGCCTATGGCCAGAACATTGTGCCGGTAGGGAATACGAATGTCGGCCAGCACAACGGCGTGGACGTCGTTAGCATCGTGGCGCCGAACGCCACTGGATTGTCGGTCAATCAATTTAACAACTATAACGTCGGTACGCGGGGCGCCGTGCTGAACAACTCGACTGTAGCCGGACAGTCGCAACTCGCTGGGCAGTTGGGCGCAAACCCCCAGTTGCGGGGACAAGCGGCTCAGGTCATCCTTAACGAAGTGGTCAGCAAGAATCCGTCGCTGCTGCTCGGAAAGCAGGAGGTATTCGGAATGGCGGCCGACTACGTGCTTGCCAACCCGAACGGCATCTCCTGCGCGGGATGCGGTTTCATCAACACGCCGCGCGCTTCGCTCGTCGTCGGAACGCCAGAGCTGGCCAATGACCGCATCAAAAGCTTTGCTGTTGGAACCAACGGCAATAGCAATGAACTTGCTGTATCCGGCAACGTATCAGGCGCGGCTGTGCTCGATCTGATCGCGCCGAAAGTCGATATCAACGGCAACCTCCGGGCGAGCGACAGTATCAACGTCATCGCGGGGCGTCAGCACGTCGACTACGATGGTCTCGGCTTGCACGAGCTGACTGCAAGTGAGCAGATGGCAAACGCACCGGTGCCCGTGATGGACGGTTCCCTCGTCGGTAGTATTTCGGCGGGCACGATCCGCATCTACAACAGCGATCCGCAGGGGAACACCAGTATCCAGAGCAATCTGGACGCCGGCCAAGGGGTCAATGTTCATTCGGCGGGCAATATTTCGGTTACCGCCAGTCGGATTGCCGCGCCGCAGATCGCGGTTTCGGCCAAGGATCTTACGATGCAGGGGCAGGTGCAGGCTACGGACATAGTTAATGCACCGAGTTCCAGCGGCTCGTGGACTGGAGGGACACGCACGACGTCGGGCGCCAACCATTCGGAAACTTTTGCCGCGACTCAAATTCACGGCGGCGACATCGATTTAAGCGCGGCCGGCACGGCGAGCCTGAACGGCGTCCAGATCGACGCGCACAACGTCAACGTGACCGCCGAGAACGTCGTGCTCGGCAGCACCGTGACGACCAATGCAGATTCGAGCACCGACACGCAACGCAAGCTACTCTGGAGCAATTCGACCCAGACGGACACGCAGGCTCAAACGCTGTACGCCAACAAGTGGCAAGCTGACCAGAACGTGAGCATTCACGCTACGCACGGTGCGGTGATTGCGAATGCCGCTGCGATCGCCGCGGGCGGATCGGTCTGGATTGGCGGCGTTCAGGGCGTGACGTTGGGTGGAACCGCAACCCAAATCAGTTCAGTCGTCACCAACAGCTACGCAAACGACACCGCAGCACTCAAGACAGGTCAACAGGTCACAACTGACGCGGAACAGACGTATCACGGCACCTTTATCCAGGCCGGCAACAAGGTTGACATCGACAGCGCAGCGGACGTGAATCTGCTCGGCGCGCAAGTCAATGCGACGCAGGTTGCAATTGGCAGCCAGGGGACGGCGACCATCGGCGCGCAGTCCAGCCAGAATGTAGACAGCCGGGAAGAGAATTTTGTGTACTGGGGCGCGATTGGAGGCGGCGAGACGCATGGCGTGCAGACGATTGTCACGACGCAACACGGCAGCACGGTCAATGCACAAAACCTGTCCGTGCAGGGCCGTGACGGAGTGAACATCGTTGGCACCACACTGGCCGGCGTAAGCGGTGTGCAACTAGCGTCCGCCGATGGCGCTGTCAGCATCGACCATACGTTCAATCACAGCGAGATCTTGCAGAACGACAGGCATGGTACGGCGTTTAACATTACCGACAAGAGTCATGGGTCGCGAACCGAAGCCGACATTACAGTAGCATCGGCGATTGCGTCGCAAGGCGATGTTCAGGTGAGCAGCGCGAAAGATGTTTCGCTGACTGGCAGCAGCATCGCTGCTGGAGGCGATTTGAACGTGCACGCTGGCGGCACGATTCGCAGCGACATCGCCGATGCGCAGACCTCGGCGACCATGCAGGACTTCTCGCTCGGTGTCGTGCCGGACGTACAGCACGATACAGCGGGAACTAACCTCAACGTGACTGCGGGAATTGGACTGCAGGGCGTGACGCACACCGTCGGCCATGGCAGTGGCTCAGCCACGGCCAGCACACTGACCGGCGGGACGGTCACACTTCAGGGCGATACGGCGATCAATCTGAAGGGCAGTCATATTGTGGCCACGGCCGGTGACGTCAGGTTGGGTGGCGATAACGTGATCGTTGGAGCTGGTGACAGCAAGGCGACTAACAGCTTCGATGACACCAACATCACGGGGGCCGGCACTTACGTAAGTGGCAAGATCACCAACATCGATACCAGCGATATCTTCAGGTTCATCGACGGCATCAGCAAGTTCAACGGCGTCCAGGTGGTGGGTGGTGTTCAGGCCGGTTCGCAGCAGACCAACATCCACGACGAAGCACATCAGGCGATTGTGTCGACTGTTCACGCCTCTGGCAATGTCACGATGCAGGCCGATCAGATGTTGCGAAACACGGGCACAGCGGTGACCACGCCCGGCACGATCAATTTGGCTGGACACGATGTCGTCGACGACGCGGCAACGAACATGACGACCAACACGGTTGTCAGCGGCGACCAAAAGGTCACGCTTGCGATGGATGCCGCGCGGTTGCCCCAACCGTCTGCCGACTTGGGATTGACCGGCGAGGGCGCCATGTCAACCGGGCTCAACACCACGGCAGTCGGCGGCAAGCTTTCCGGCGGGCAGATCAACGTCAACGGAAGCAACAGTGTGACGGATACCGGTACGCAATATGCCGCTGCCGGCGACGTCAACATTCACGCTGGAACGTATGCGGGCAATGCCGCAGAAAATTCGCAGGTCACGACCGTTCAGACGGGGAGCGCAGGTGCAAGCGTGGGCGCTAGTACGGTCACATTTCAAGATTTCACCGTTCAGGAGAGCGGCAATGGCGCGTATCAGTATCAGCAGACCGGCAGCGCGCAGGCGGTATTCGGCGGCATCAAGGCGCAGAACGTAACCATTCAGGCCGACCATACGTTGTCGTCAGCGATGAACATCGCGGCTACTGATCAAGTAACGTTGGCTGCGGGGCAGGATGTCACAGTTGCACAGGCCAATGACCGCCAATGGCAATTCCGGGCAGGGGTATCAGGCGGCGGCAGCTTGGGCGCGACGGTCGTTCCAGGCGCCGGCGCGATCACGCCTTCATCGTTTTCGTTCAATGGCAGCTCGAACTATGCCACTGTACGCGACAGCCAGTCTGCGGCCGTCAACCTGTCTGGCAAACACATCTCCGTTGTCGCGGGCGACTCGGCCGTGGCGCAAGGCGCAACGTTGATGGCGAATGACGTGACGATGCAGGGAGCAAAAGTGGATTTCGACACCGGCTACGACCACCACGACGCCCTCGGCATCACCACGCAAGGCAGTGTTTCGGTCAATCTTGTTCCAGGCAAAAGCGGTGCGTCGCTCGGCGGCGGGGCGAACGGCGCGGGCGTAAGCGTCGTTAGCGAAAGCGCGTCGCAAGCTCATGGTGGCACGATCGTGGCTGGCGACGTCAACCTGATCGGCAATAGCGAAAATCTCTCTGTCGTCGGCGCGAACATCGACGCCAATAACCTGACCGTCAGCAACTTGTCCGGCAATGTGTCCGTGACAGCTGCCAAAGGTGAGACGCATAAGGCGGATTGGAACGTCAACGGTGTTGTCGAACCTGGCGTGAACGCGCAGGTTGATATCTCTGACGAGAACAAGACGGGTTGGCAGATCGGGAAAATCAGCGCTGGAAACGTCAAACTCACTGCCGGGCAAGACATCATACTGCAAACAAACTTGGAGGCCAGTGCCCTGAATGTGAATGCGGGTAGCAACGTTTCTGTATCCTCCGCTGAGGATCAATCGACCACGTTCGGATTCAAATTCTCGGCGAATACCAACGAAATGCCGAGTGCTATCCGGGGGGCGACCGCAGCCGATGTGGTCAAGTCGATCGCAAACAACGTGGCCAATGGAATCGCAGCGCTCAGTTCGAACGGAAATGTGGTCCTGACGATCGATAGCGCGGCGAACACGCAGGTCAGCACCATTCAAGCCGGGCAGATGAATGTGACTGCAGGCGGAGGGCAAGTGACGGTAAGCGCTGCGAACGTGAACAGCGACGGTGGCTCCGGCTTCGGCGGGGCGGCGGTTATGACGAGAAGCGACCACGCATATGCGTACCACGTAGATCTCAGTGGAGCTGTGGCCGCACTGCTCAGCGTTCCGACGTCCGGTTCGGCTGCCAATGGCTATCCATTCCACTGGCCGATTGGCGGGAACTTCAACATGGGCAGGAAAGACGCCGAAATAAGTGCTTCGATCAATTTGAAGTAGCCATATATTTTTTGGACCAGGCGCTCGCCGAGGCCGTGCCGAGCGCGACGCATGTCATCGTCATCGGGGCGTGGTAATCCTGTTTGTTGTCTAGATTACCGGTCGCCGCCGTGATGCTGGTTGACAGCGAGGCTGGCACTCGAGCAGGAAGCGCTACTGCCACTGCCCACGTCAATGTCGGCACCAGGGGCTGTGTCTTCGCAGTTGCGCCGGGTGCTGCCGCGCGAGCGTCTCCAGCATTCGCTTGCGGTGTATGACGCGCTGCTGGAGATCGCCGCATGAATCTCCAGTACGAACGGATTGCCAGCCTGTGCAAGCAGTTGAAGCTCGAGCGCATCCCCAGTGATCGGGGAGCGCTCGCGCAGCACACCGCCACGACCGATGCGAGTCTGGCGGACTCCCTTGAGCAACTGCTAAAGGCAGAATATCAGCACCGCTCATGTCGTCATTTGGTGTGCATTGGTGTTAACCCATAGAGACAACGGCGCACTACGCGCCTAATCTTTGGATACAGAGTTCAGAACACGGATATCAGTATTCGGAATTAGCCGGCGCTGGAAAAATCGGTCCCTATCAATCAATGGAGGCAGGACATGAGCATCAAAGAGGACAAGCTGGATGAGCAGAAAAGCACGGGCGGCACAGCCCCGGTCGCTAAAAAGCTGATTCCCTATGGCGGGTACTACACGAACAAGGTGCCCGAGCATGACCCCGAGCTCACCGAAACGGGCCCCGGCACGCCAATGGGTGAATTCATGCGTCGGTTCTGGCACCCGGTCTGCATGTCGATGGAGCTGACCGATACCCCTCGCTTCCTCAAGATCCTCAACGAGGAACTTGTTGCCTTCCGGGACAAGAGCGGCCGGGTCGGCGTGCTGCACGCGCACTGTGTGCACCGCGGCGCCTC
This sequence comes from Paraburkholderia sp. BR10936, assembly GCF_040965735.1. Lineage (NCBI taxonomy): Bacteria > Pseudomonadati > Pseudomonadota > Betaproteobacteria > Burkholderiales > Burkholderiaceae > Paraburkholderia > Paraburkholderia sp. BR10936. Next base: position 302,241 of record NZ_JBFRCM010000005.1, on the reverse strand, counting down.
ACTCGAATACGGTGCCATCCAGGAGCACGGCATCATGTGTTGCTATCACGGCATGGTGTTCGATGTCGACGGGAAGTGCCTCCACGTTCCTTTTCCCAAGGGGGAAGAGAAGGAGGCTGAAAAGTTCGCCTGCTCGATTCGTCAGGGTGCATACAAGGCGGTCGAGCGCAACGGTCTCGTCTTCGCCTATATGGGGCCGCCGGAAGACGAGCCGCCGTTCCCCGAGTGGGAGGGCGACTTCACGGTGATGGAAGGTGATGAACTCGTGCCGTACAGCAACTTCCAGCACTGCAACTGGCTGCAGGTCCAGGACAACGCGGCGGACAACTATCATCCGACGGCGCTCCACGCCGGTAAGAACGTTGTTGGTGGTAACTTCCAGGGCACCACGTTCGACGAAGTCGGCGCTGCATCGATGGAAGTCGCGCCTGACATGAACTTCGTCCCGGTGCAAAGCGGGCGCAGCCTCGCGTGTGCGGGTGCGCGCCGCGTGGACAAGGACAAGCTGTTCGTTCGCGTGCAGCACCAAGTGCTTCCGAACCTCAGTCTGCACGCTTATACATCGGAAGATGGCTCGAAGAAGAAGCTCTTCAGCCGCTTCCACATCATCCGCTGGACCGTACCGGTTGACGACGAAAACAGCAAAATGATTGGCTGGCGCGTCATGGGTCCCGGCATCGACACGCGTGGCGTCGGCAACAAGGAAATGGTTGGCTACGAGACCATCGACTTCCTGGAAGGCCAGGTCGCGATGCGACGTCCGGAGCGCTTCGGCAAGTACAAGCTCGAAGACATGCCGCCGATTCCGCCCAACCATCGCGAACGCGCTAACTACAAGGAAGCGCAGTACGCACCGGGTGACTACGAAGCCATCATTAGCCAGCGTCCCATTGCCGTTCATGCACTGGAGCATCCGACGCGCTTCGACGCAGGCTTGTATCAGTTCCGCAAGATGTTGCGCGATGCGGTGCGCGGCACGAATCCGGCTTCTTCTGCCCAAGGATTCGCCGACTGGTTCCGCGAACTCGCCGGCGCACCGAACAGCTTCTGCTCAGGCAACGTCTTCGAAATCGCGGAAGGCGAAACCGTCGAAGACGAGGTGGTTCGCCGCCGCAAGGTACTGAAGTCGGTCGTCGAAATCCTGACGCAGAGTGACTCGATGAAGGGAAAAGAGCGTGCCGAGTTCGTGCGTAGCAAGTTCGACGAACTCGAGCAATCGCTCAAGCGTTAAGCCATCATGGCGCGGACACATCCATGTGCGCGCCCGCTCGCAAGGGCTGTGGCGAACGCGTGTAGTTTGCCGCGCAAGGACATCAAATGGAAACCGTACTGGAAGCAGAAGAGGCAGTCGAGGATATCGACGCAGGAACCCTTGACGTCAGAGTCAAGCAGATTCGCTACGAAGCCCAAGGCATCAATTCTTACGAATTGACGAGCCCGTCCGGCGAGAAACTGCCTCCCTTCGACGCCGGCGCACACATCGATATTCATCTGAAGAACGGCATCATCCGGCAGTATTCGCTGTGCAATTCTTCCGCCGAACGCCACCGCTATGTCATTGCCGTGCTCAAAGACGAGAACGGCAGGGGCGGTTCGCGCGCAGTGCATGAAGGGCTCGGCGCCGGCGATATCGTCACCATCAGCAAACCCCGGAATCACTTCGCACTCACGCGCGAGGCCAAGAAAGTCATCCTCATCGCCGGTGGCATCGGCGTCACGCCCCTGAAATCGATGGCACACGAACTCGAAGAGCGCGGCATCGACTTCGAGATGCACTACTGTGCCCGCAGTCCCGAAGCTGCTGCGTTCGGTCCGGAACTCGACGGCGTGCGTCGGGCAGGAAAGCTGCACTATCACTTCGACAACGGAGCGGTTAGCAACCAGCTCGACATCAAGCAGCTTCTTGCGCAGCCAACCGCGGGGACACATGTGTATTACTGCGGACCCGGTGGATTCATGGCCGCGTGTGCGGATGCAGCGAGTCATTGGTCCAAGGGCACGGTGCACTTCGAGCATTTCAAGGCACCGGAGCAACCGAAGCGCGCGCCGAGCGGCGCCGAGCCTTCCGATGGATGCGAAGTGAGAATTGCGAGCACCGGCCAGGTCATTCAGCTCAAGCCGGAGCAAAGTCTCTCCGATGCGCTCAACGAAGCGGGCGTCGCGGTTGCGACGTCATGCTGCGCCGGGCTGTGCGCCACCTGCAAAGTCAGATATCTCGAAGGCGAGGTCGAGCATAACGACTTCATCCTCAGCGACGAAGAGCGCCAGGCGTACCTGACGACCTGTGTTTCAAGGCCTGCCGGCAAGACACTCGTACTCGACCTCTGAGCAGCTTGCGGTGGGTTTGCCTTTTGGCTGCTTCAAAACGATCACAGCTGATTTATCGACGCGCATCGCGTAAAAGCGCCGAAGGCGCAAACAACTGGAACAAGTATGAAAGTCTTCTATGATAGAGACGCCGACCTCTCACTTCTCAAGAGCCGCAGCGTCGCGGTAATCGGCTATGGCTCGCAGGGGCACGCTCACGCGTTGAACCTGAAGGACAGTGGCATCAATGTCAGGGTCGGCCTGCGCAGGGGGCCGTCTTGGGAAAAGGCCGAGAATGCCGGCCTGAGGGTCTTGAGTATCGCTGACGCCGTCAAGGAAGCCGACATCATCATGCTGCTCCTTCCGGACGAGCACATCGCTGATGTGTACCGCAACGAAGTCGAGCCGAATGCGCGTAAGGGCGCGGTACTCGGCTTCGCTCACGGGTTCAACATCCACTATGGCCAGGTCGTGCCACGCATTGACCTCGACGTGATGATGGTCGCACCAAAGGCACCCGGCCATACGGTGCGCAGCACCTACGCCGCCGGAGGCGGTGTTCCGCACCTCATAGCGGTTGCGCAAAGCCCATCCGGCAGCGCCCGTGATATCGCGCTCGCCTATGCAGCAGCAAACGGCGGCGGCCGCGCGGGCGTTATCGAAACCAGCTTCCTCGAAGAAACCGAAACGGACCTCTTCGGTGAGCAGGCCGTTCTGTGCGGGGGCTTGGTCGACCTCATCAAGGCTGGCTTCGAGACGCTGGTCGAAGCGGGTTACGCGCCCGAAATGGCCTATTTCGAGTGCCTCCATGAGGTCAAGCTCATCGTGGACCTCATCTACGAGGGCGGCATTGCGAACATGAATTATGGCATTTCGAACAATGCCGAATTTGGCGAATACGTGACAGGTCCGCGGATCATCACAGATGCGACGAAGCAAGCCATGAAGGACATCCTGCACGACATCCAGACCGGTGAGTATGCAAAGAGCTTCATCCTCGAGAACCGGGCTGGCGCGCCGACGCTACAGTCGCGGCGTCGTCTGACCGCCACGCATCCGATTGAGACTGTGGGAGCACAGTTGCGGGCGATGATGCCGTGGATCAGCAAAGACGCACTGGTAGACCGCTCCAGGAACTAAGGACGGAAAGGCCGCGTGAACCTGGACGTGTCGACGGTTCAGGCGGTCCTTCCTATCGCAGTGGGGGTGTATGCATCATGACTTCGAGGTTGATTCAGATTCCATCGCGAACCGACTACGTCGAAGAGGTCTATAAGGTGCTGGTGGACGCCATCTGTGAAGGCTCACTGGGGCCCGGTACCCGTCTGACTCAGGAAGAAATAGCGGAGCAGCTTTCGGTATCTCGTTCTCCTGTGCTTCAGGCGCTGCGGCTGTTGAAGAAGGACGGGCTAGTTCATGATGCGCCAGGTCGAGGTGTTCTGGTTGCCCCGCTTGACTTGCAGTGGCTAAGCAACCTCTACGAAATACGAGGAACACTGGATTCGCTGGCGGCAAAGCTTGCCGCCAACAGGCGCGCAAGGCTAGACCCTGCACTTATTGTTCGCGGGCGCCAGTCGTCTCTGAATGCCGATATCAGAGCGATGATTGACGCGGACATGGAGTTCCATTTTGCCGTCTACGCGGCGTCTGGCAATCCGTTAATCGCCGAAACGGCGCGCGTTCATTGGGTCCACCTGCGAAGGGTCATGGGTGCAATGCTTCAAGCGTCGCGTCAGCGAGCGTCGATCTGGGATGAGCATGAGGCCATTGCCGAAGCCATCGAGGCCGGGAAAGCTGCTGCAGCGGTTGAGTTTTCAGACTTCCATACTCAACGTGCTCACGAGCACCTCGTTGCCGAACTCACAGCCGTACTCAAAGGAGATGGTGATAGGAGGACGATCCGGGAGTCTGTCAAAGCCGTGTCCGTTTGAGTCAGCATCGGAGAGCGCCGGGCTTTCCGAGCCCGGCACATTGCTCAGCCTGTAAGGGATGAGTTCTAAAGGCAGGCTGTCTTGAAGAGCCAGAGTCTGAAGCGTTTGACCTTGTCGACTTCTTGCTCGTCTTCGCGGTAGGAGAAAAAGTGCGTCTCGCGGCTGAGTCTTACGAACTCGACGTCCCCCACGATGACGAGGTCTCCACGGGAAAGTTCACGCTCGGCGAGCCGTGTGGTTTCGAGTGCCACGCCCATACCGTCAACCGCGGCTGAGAGCACGAGAGCCGCGCGGTCGAATGAAGGACGGACTGTATGCGGGAGCGGCATGTCGTTGAGCTTAAACCAGTGAGGCCATGTGACGCCGCTGAGTTGCGAATCGATAAGGGTGAGTTTTTGTATCAGTTCACGCGGCTCGCTGCCGGAGCGCAGTAGTGATGGAGAGCACATGGGCACAATTCGTTCTTCACCCATCGGGAGCGCGACGATGCCGGTTCTTTGGACGGCGCGGCCATAGGAGATCGCCACGTCAACTTCCCTATCGCTGGTGAGGTCAATGGGAATCGCGCCCGATGAGAGCCGGATTGTGATGTCAGGGTTTTCGCGCATGAATTCCGGCAAGCGCGGGCCGAGCCATTTGGCGGCAAAGCTGGGAGCGCTATGTAGCGCGAGCACCTGGGCAGTGGGAGCCAGGCTGACTTCGTTGCAGGCAGCTTCAACGACGTCAAAAACGCGGCCAAGGCTTTGCTGGAGACGAAGTCCCTCTGGCGTCGCTTGCACCGTTCGGTGGCGTCGTGCCAATAGCCGGCGCCCGAAGTAGTCCTCCAGTTCGCGAACCTGGTGGCTGATTGCAGACTGAGTTAGGTGCAGTTCCTCAGCAGCACGTGTAAAGCTCTCTAGGCGGGCAGTGGCTTCAAATGCCCTAAGTAGTACGAAACTTGGAAGGCGCCTCATGTTCGTCTCCATGCATGAACCTGATTCATGGTTGTATGAACAGCCATTGTTTGTCAACTGTTCCGCGAAGACCGACGATGTTGTTATCGGTCTTTGCTTCCAGGCACAGAAGCATAAGTTGCGAAGGTGATTTCAATCCACTTTCAGTTTCCATCATCAAATCCTGTAGAAGGAGAATGACCATGTCCACAGTCGCCGAACGCCCTGCCGATTCGATCGTTAAAGCAGGAAAGGTTTCGATTTATCAACCGGAACAGGAGGAACTTATTTTCCCTGAGCTTCCGACATTCAAGACGGTGGAAGACCATCGACAGCATCTGAAGCAACGCCTCGTGGCCGCATGCCGGGCATTTGCTATCCACGGCTTCGACTACGGATTTGCCGGCCATCTCACCGTGCGAGACCCGGGAAATCCCAGCCTCTACTGGACGAATCCGATGGCGGTGCACTTCTCACAGGTCAAGATTTCGAACCTCATCTGCGCCGACCACCAGGGCAAGGTCGTCGAGGGCGAGTACGCCCTCAATCGCGCAGGCTTCGTTCTTCACGCGGCGGTGCACGAGCAGCATCCGGACATCGTCGCGATGTGTCACGCGCACACGGTGTACGGCACAGCGTTCGCCTCGCTTGGCAAGCCGCTCGCGCCTATCTCGCAGGATGCAGCGGCCTTCTACGAAGACCACGTAGTCATCGGCGATGAAGCGGGAAAGGTCGCGGTCGAGGTAAAGGGTGGCAACAAGGTCGCGAACGCCTTCGCCGGTGTCAAGGCTGCAATTCACCAGAATCACGGTCTGCTCACGGCGAGCCGTCACAGCATCGACTCGGCTGCCTTCTGGTTCATCGCTCTCGAGCGCTGCTGCCAGCAACAGCTCATGATTGAAGCGACGGGCGTGACGCCAAAAGAAGTGACGCCGGAGCGTGCCCGCTATAGCCGTGAACATGTCGGTAGCGACTACATCGGCTGGCTGCATTTCCAGACCATCTGGAACGACCTCATCGCGACGCAGCACGACATGTTCGACTAACCAGCGCGGAGCGAACACTCGACCTCCCGAGGAGCATAGAGCTGCTCCTCTTGGGGTCACCGACGTGGCGGAGACAAAGCGCATAAAGCACCCGCCAATCAAGAAAGGCCCCCATTAGGAGACAACAATGAGTTCCCACAGCCCCGTCGCGTATATGGAAGGCGGTGAGTCGTCTGCATTTGCGAAAGCAACGATGCGACTCGTGCCGTTCCTCTTCGTGTGCTATCTAACCGCATATCTGGACCGAATCAACGTTGCATTTGCCAAGCTGCAGATGCTCAACGATCTTGGCCTCAACGAGGCCATCTACGGGTTCGGCGCAAGTGTGTTCTTCATCGGCTACCTGTTGTTCGAGGTCCCGAGCAATCTGATGCTTCTCCGCGTAGGCCCACGGCGCTGGATTGCACGAATCATGGTGACTTGGGGCATTATCTCGGCGTGCATGATGTTTGTCCGGACCCCGGTCGAGTTTTATGTCATGCGTTTTTTGCTGGGCGTTGCTGAAGCCGGATTCTTCCCGGCAATCGTTCTTTACCTGACTTACTGGTTCCCCTCGTCGAGGCGCTCCAAGGTAACGGCGCTGTTCATGACGGGTATTCCGATGTCAGGCGTTATCGGCGGCCCTCTATCGGGTTGGCTCATGACACAGCTGGGTGGTGTGCACGGGATGGCGGGATGGCAGTGGCTGTTTCTGCTTGAGGGCATTCCGACCGTCGTCTTCGGCGTAATTGCATTCTTCTACCTCGATGACAAGGTTCAAGACGCGACCTGGCTTAGCGAGAGTCAAAAGGCTGCGATCGAGCGAAAGCTGCGAGATGAGGCGCCGAAGGGCGCGCTCCATTCTGCGCTGGACGGCTTGCTGAATCCGAAGATTCTTCTCGTCAGCGGCGTCTACTTCTTCTACACGATGGGGCTCTACGGCGTGAGCTTTTGGCTCCCGACGCTGATCAAGTCAAGCGGTGTATCGGACCCGCTCGACGTTGGCTTACTAACTGCGATTCCGTATGCGGCGGGCGCCATTGCCATGATAGTGGTCAGTCAAAGCTCCGACCGCACCGGAGAGCGACGCTGGCACCTGATCGTGCCGGGTCTGGTTGGCGCACTCGGCCTCGCGATGAGCGTTTCGTTCGCGCACTCGACTACCCTTGCGATGGTCGGCCTGACGATTGGAACAATGGGCGTGATGACGACGATCTCACAGTTCTGGGTGTTGCCGCCCGCTTTCCTGGGCGGTGCCGCCGCGGCAGCCGGTCTCGCGCTGGCAAACTCGGTCGGCAGTATTTCGGGTGTGGTCAGCCCGTCGCTGATTGGGGTAATCAAGAACGCAACGGGCTCGGCCGGTGCGGGCGTACTGGTACTCTCGGTCAGCCTTCTGGTTGGGGGTGCGCTGGTACTTTTCGTTCCGCCGACTCTCGTCAACTCCAACCCGAAGTAATCGCTGGAATAAACGAGCCGGCCGAAGGCGAGCCTTCGGCCGGTGGTGTAGTGGTCGGGGCGCCCCTCTAGCGTGGACATGCCTGGCGGGGCACGTTTCATTCAACTGGGATGACGGCCTCACTCATATGCCGGACCAGGTTCTCTCGAGCAAAGTCCGCGTGCTGGAGGCTGAGCTTCGCCGCAAGTTCTTCATCGCCCCTGGCGATGGCATCTGCGATTGCGGCATGTTCGTCCCAAACAGTCTTGCGTTGGCCGACAACTTGATGAACAGCTCCCATGACACGCCGCAGGTGCATCCAATGCAGGCGTGCGTTCTCGACGATGAGCGGATTGCCCGAGGCGGCGTAAATGGCGAGATGGAATGCCATATCGGCTTCAATCATCGCCTTGATGTCTGAGCCCTTTGATAACTTCCTGCCATTCGCAATCAGCGACTTGTCCAGCTTCACCTGCTTCCTGGCCGCGAGGCGGGCGGCAAGACTGTCGAGCGCACCGCGCAGTTCGTAGAGGTGGCCAATCCGTTCCGCGTCCAGAGGTGTCACCTGAAGTCCCCGGCCAGGGGCGTCTTCCACCAGTCCATCCTTCTTTAGCAGACGGAACGCCTGCAAGACGGGGGACCGGGAGACTGCCAGCTGCTCCGCGATTTCCTCCTGGACAATACGTGTCCCGGGGGCAATGGACCCCTCGCTGATGGCGTCGAGGAGGATACGGTAGACCTCGTCGACATAATCTGTTCGGGCCTGGATTTTCAGAAGTTTCGCTGGCATGGCAACGGTTTCGGTGGATACTGAATACTGTAGCTTACCAGCACAAGATAGCTACGCGAAGTCGTGCACCACGGGCGAGATCAAAGTGCGTAAAGATCGGTGACAGGCAATGGGTCCGGGAAAAGGCGCGGGACGTTAAAAGGGCCGGGGCGACGGCGGAGAGTTCAGGGCAGCGTGCGTGCGACCGCTAACCGGAAGAAAGTGTGGCGACCATGCTGGCGGATCGGTTTTTGTTGCCAGACAGTCGGACGCAGAAATCGGATCTCGACTACGGAAGTTTGAACACTGTATTCAATATTAGATTGGCCACTTGTCGGAAGCTATCAGTGTTTAACAGTATTTTGGGTCCAGGATGTCTTCAATATAATTGAATACAGAGTACGGAGTTCGCAGAGGCGCCACGCACCAGGGTGGCCCATCGGCAGACGAGGTTGGTGCACACCCCGCTTACAACGAAGCTGGAATGACGGTCGTACCCGCCCGGTCGTGTAGATCGCGATGGTATGGGTCTTGCGTGAATGGTATGGGTCTTGCATGCCGCTAAGCCAGATTAGGCGGAAGGGGTGCGGTTCATTCGCGCCTCGAGACCGCCTTCCGATCCCGATCATGGAGTAGACGGATTATGAACTTCAGCTATTCGACCACGGCGGTGAGGGCCGGACATCGGCTCGATTACTGGGCCGAGTGCGTTTGCAAGCAATTGATTCCCGCGAATGCGAACTTCGGCACGCAGGCCGATTTTTCCGGAGCGTTGTCGGGCCATTCGCTGGGCAGCCTGACGATTTGCCATATGAATTCGGGAGAGCACACGTTCCTGCGCACCGAAGCCAATATCCGGGCGATGCCAAACGAGGATTTCGTCGCGCTGATGGTGCGCTCGGGCGCAGCGACGATGATGCAGGACGATCGTGAGGTCGAACTGCTGCCGGGCGACATCGTCCTGTGCGATGCGGCGCGGCCGTTCATCAACGGATTGATGTCGGACTCGACTTACCTGCTGCGAATTCCGCGTGCGCAGTTGCTCTCGCGGTTCAGCGGCGCGGAACGGATGATGGCGGTTCGCATCGCCGAGGGCAGGGCCATGGCCCGTCTGCTGCACGAGATGGCGGAAGAGGCGTACAGATGGCAATGTCATTCCGGCTGCGGTGCCGCCGAGGCCCGGCTTGCGTCCGCGCTGGTGGACACGTTGACCGCGGCGATGGAGGTGCAGGCAGCGGGCAGCGGTTGCGAGGCCGCGTCACGCTACGACACACTGTTCGATCGCGCAGACAAATACATTCGCGGACACCTCGACGACGGTACGTTGACGAGTGTTGACATCGCGTTGGCGCTGCACGTGTCGAACCGGACGTTGGTCCGGGCGTTCGCCAGCCGGAACACGACCGTGATGCACCACGTCTGGCAGAGACGACTGGAAGCAAGCTTCTCGATCTTGACGGAGCGCCGCGTCCGTCAAGTTTCGCAAGCCGCGTTGCAATGCGGATTCAACAATCTCGCGCATTTTTCCCGGGCATTCAGGAAGGCGTTCGGTACCACGCCGGGCAGTCTGTTGCACGGAGAAGCGGGCTGACGCCCGCGGCAAGCGTGCGCGGACCTTTGCCTGCAGCACGCTTCGCGACCCGCACCGCAGTCGCGGACTCAACCTTTCCCGCCCGTGACTCAAACGGGCGGATGCCGGCGATGCCAGTCTGTCACGCTTTGCACGGCACCACCGGCGCGCACTAGAGCGGCTTCGTCGAAATGCCGCCCGACGAACTGGAATCCGACCGGCAGGCCTCCTGCAGCCGGAATGCCTGGCAGCGTGATGGTTGGGCTGCCGGTCATGTCGAACGGGCACGTGAATCGCAGCATCGCGCCAAGCAGTTCCTCTTCCTCACCGATCTTCGACACGCGCTCGAGCGTCGGAGCTGCGACGCCCGTGGATGCAATCAGCAGCACGTCGATGTCGTCAAACACGGCCTGCACGTGTCCCGCGAATGCGTGGCGTCGAAGCACGATGCGCTGGTATTCCATCGCGCTCAGGGCACGGCCCTGCTCGATCACGGTGGCGAGCGACGGGCCGTACTGCTCTTTGTGCCTCGGATACGTCTTCTCATGCGCTACCGCGACTTCGATAGCGCACAGATTTACCCAGTCCTTGAATGCCTGGGTCGTATCGGGGAAGCGGATGTCGACGATCTGCGCACCAAGGTACATGACCACTTCGAGTGCGGCTTCGAGCGTGCGCCGAGTGGGTTCGTCAACGGGGTGCTGATTGAGCCGCCTGTCGACGCCGATTCGCAACCCGCGCACCCCCTGGTTTGCTGCTACGTGATAGTCCTGCACCGGCTCGCGGCTCGCGGTCGGGTCTTTGGGGTCGACGCCGGCGATGACGCTGAGCATGGCGCCCGCGTCGGCGGCGCTGCGTGCCATTGGCCCGATGTGATCGAGTGTGGCGGCCAGTTCGAACGAGCCGTGCCGGCTGACACGGCCCCAGGTGGGTTTGAGTCCGGTGACGCCATTTGCGGCGGACGGAAAACGGATCGATCCACCGGTATCTGTCCCGATGGATCCGTAGCAAAGACCTGCAGCCGTTGCGACGCCTGAGCCGCTCGACGACACGCCCGTCCAGCGGGTCGGATCCCACGGATTGATCGGCGGCCGAATGTCCGGATGATGATCGACATAAGCGCCTTCCGTCATCTGCAATTTTCCGAGAATCACTGCGCCTCCCGCGCGAAGCTTCTCGACCACCGTGCCGTCCTCGGTCGGTTTGAAATCGCGATAGATGGGCATGCCGGCCATGGTCGTCACGCCCTTTGTCCAGCACAGATCCTTCACGCCGATCGGCACACCATGCAACGGGCCGCGCCTCTTGCCGGCCGCGATCTCCGTGTCCGCCCGCCTCGCATCGCTCATCGCCTGTTCGGCCATAACGGTCGCGTAGCTGCGCAATTCCCGGTCAACCGTGCCGATGCGTTCCAGCAGCGCCTGCGTGACTTCGGTGGACGAGATTTTCCGGGTCTGGATGCGGTGCGCTACGTCGAGCAGTTCCAGGTAATGCAGATCGGTTTCCATGGGCTTTCTCACGGTTTGTTCGGATGAAGGCGAAGGCGCATTCATCCTGGACTCTAGCAGTGCGTTCATCGGGGAATTTGTCTGCGTTTGCCAATCCGATTTGCTCGAAGGGACAACTTCGTGTCGCCATGTTCGGGGTTCGGAAGGCGTAGAGCGGGGCAGTATTCGTTTGCTCGGCGGCGAGATTACGGGGCGGAGCAGCAATGCGCGAACTCGTCACATACACGGCCGCCGCGGAGAGACTGTCTGTCCGAGGCAAGCCGGATGGCAACGCGAGTCAAGCCGGAAAGCGCGGTTCGCCCTAAGATGTTTCATACACGGTTGGCCGCGCGGACGAATGCAACGTGTCGGTGGCACGTCCGGCTTTCAGCCTTCGAAGATTGCAGCTTCCACAAGGAGTCCCGAACATGAGCAAGCACGAAACCCAGGCACTCACGTCGACGCCCGCGGAGCGGGCGTGGGCGTTGTTCCGTGTTCTGAAGGATAAGAATCTCATTCCGGACGGCTACGTCGAGAGTATGACCGACCTGATGGAGAACCAGTGGGACCCGTCCAATGGCGCACGGATCGTGGCGCGGGCGTGGGTGGACCCGGAATTCCGGGAGCTGCTGCTGCGTGACGGCACGGCCGCCTGCGCGCAGTTCGGCTATACCGGCCCGCAAGGCGAATATGCGGTCGCGCTGGAAGATACGCCGACGCTGAAGAACGTGATCGTCTGCAGCCTCTGCTCTTGCACCAACTGGCCGGTGCTGGGGCTCGCGCCCGAGTGGTACAAGTCGTTCGAGTACCGAGCGCGTCTGGTGCGCGAGGGCCGCACGGTGCTGCGTGAACTGGGGACTGAGTTGCCCGAGGACGTGGTCGTGAAGGTCTGGGACACCACGGCGGAAAGCCGCTATCTGGTGCTGCCAGTTCGGCCGGCGGGCACCGAACATATGAGCGAGGATGAACTGCAAAAACTGGTCACGAAGGACGTGCTGATCGGTGTGGCACTCCCACGCGTGCAGTAAGGGCCGCTGGCCCGCATTTCTTCTGCCCGATTTCATTCAGGAGACTCAACATGGACGGCTTTCACGACCTCGGCGGCGTTCAAGGCTTTGGCAGGGTGCGCCACACCATCAACAGCCAGAGTTACAAGCCGGTCTTTCACGACGACTGGGAGCACCTGGCCTACAGCCTGATGTTTGTCGGCGCAGATCATCTGAAACTGTTCAGCGTCGACGAGGCGCGGCACGCGGTGGAGCGCATCGAGTTTCGCCAGCAGGCCAATACACTGTATTTCGAGCGCTACGTCATCGCGACAGCCACGTTGCTGGTTGAGAAGGGCGTGCTGACGCAGGAGGAACTCGATCGCGCGCTCGGCTCGAAGTTCCAGCTCGCCGTGCCGACCATCAATAAAGGGCGCCCCGCCATCACGGGCCGGCCGCCGTTCGAGGTTGGCGACCGCGTCGTGGTGCGCGACGAATACGTGGCGGGGCACATCCGTGTACCAGGCTACATCCGCGGCAAGGAAGGCGTGGTGCTGCATCGCACGACAGTGAAGTGGCCGTACCCCGACACGATTGGCCATGGCGACCAGACCGCGGTGCACCAGCCCACCTATCACGTTGAATTCAAGGTCAAGGATCTGTGGGGCGATGCCGCCGACGATGGCCTTGTGGTGGTCGATCTGTGGGAGGGCTACCTGGATAAGGCTACACAGCGTTCCGCCGCATCTGACGTGACGACGAGTCTGATCGCCAGATCGGCTGAGCAAGGCGTGACGGCGTGACCTCGGTCGATTCCCTGTTTCGGGGAGCCGCTACACCCAGAATCCCGGTGACTGTGTTGTCGGGATTTCTTGGTGCGGGAAAGACCACGCTCCTCAATCACGTGCTGCGCAACCGCGCCGGCATGAAAGTCGCCGTCATCGTCAACGATATGAGCGAGGTCAACATCGACGCCGAAGACGTCCGGCGTCATGTCGAACTGCATCGGGGCAGCGATGAATTGGTGGAAATGAGTAACGGGTGTATCTGCTGCACGTTGCGCGCCGATCTGCTCGAGCAGGTTGGCGCGTTGGCGCGTGAGGGTCGGTTCGACTATCTGCTGATTGAATCGACTGGTATTTCCGAACCGATGCCGGTGGCAGAGACGTTCGCGTTCCTTGATCAACAGGGCTTCAGCCTGAGCGAGCTGGCTCGGCTCGATACGATGGTCACTGTGGTTGACGGGGAAAGTTTCGAGGTAATGCTCGAATCTGAAGCCTCCTTCGAGGATGAAGGCAAGGGTGCGCAGGCGCAGCATAAACTGTCCGATCTGCTGGTCGAGCAGGTTGAGTATGCGAACGTGATCCTGGTCAGCCGGCTCGACCGGATCGGCGAGGAAGGTTTCGCCAGATTGCGGGCGCTTCTCTTCAGGCTGAATCCTCAGGCGGAGATCCTGCCGATGGAGCACGGCAAGGTCGATCCAGCCCGGATTCTGAATACCAGAAAGTTCGACCTGCCGAGCCTTGCGCATACTCCAGGATGGATGCAACGTATGGAGGATGACGAGCGCCCGTCCGAATCCGACACCTATGGCATAGCGTCTTGGGTGTACCGCGAGCGCGCGCCGTTTCATCCGGGGCGCTTGCTTGCCTTTCTGCACCGTCCGTGGACAAACGGGCGTCTGTTGCGATGCAAAGGGTATGTCTGGCTCGCGAACCGGTATCCCGACATCGGCATGCTGGTGCAAAGCGGAGGCCGGTTTCAGTGGGGCTACGTCGGGCGGTGGTGGCGCTTTATTGCCGAGTCCGAATGGCCTAAAGATGACTATCGCCGGCAACGCATCGTTGAAAAATGGCAAGAACCCGGGGGCGATTGCCGGCAGGAGACCGTCTTCATCGGGCAGTCGATCGATTGGGATGTACTCAAGACTGAACTGGACGCATGCCTTCTGACCATGGCTGAAATCGAGCAAGGCCCGGAGTTCTGGGCAAACCTCGCGGGTGCAGCCGATTTCGACGCCGGAGCCGCTGCTCAGTACTGATCTCGCGATGCCGTGCGAAATTACGCGGCGTGCCCCGGCGACTCGAAGACAAGCGCCTGACTGCTTACAACATCGGGGAATGAAGATTGTCCGGATGATCCAGCATGTCTGCCACCAGATGCAGCGATTCCTCCATCGCGAACGCGTCGCCGGGACCGCCAAGGCAGATGCGAACGGCATTTGGCGGATTGCCGTCTGTACTGAATGCCGCGCCGGAGACCACGCCGATTTGCTTCGTGCGCAAATGTGAAGCGAGTTCGGATGCGCTCCAGCCGGTTTCGGCGGGCACTCTTAGCCACAGATGAAAGCAGTCTCTCGATCCCTCGATTTCGCGCGAGGCGAATATTTGCGCCGCCATGTGCTGGCGCACCTCGCACTCTCCCCGAATTGCCTTCAGCATTTGTTGCGCCACGCCGCTCTCGATCCAGCGTGCCGCGAGATATGACATATACGGGCTTGCCATCACCGTGGTCGCGCGCAACGCACCGGAGAGACGTTCGGCATGCCGGGCGCTCGGTGCGACGACGAAGGCCACACGCAATCCCGCGCCAAAGCACTTCGACATCCCGGTCACGTAGTAGGTCAGCTCCGGTGCGAGCGTCGCGAGCGCCACGGGCGGCATTTCAGAGAGCATGCCGTAGGCGTCGTCCTCGATAATCGGCACGTTGTAGCGCAGCGCGATATCGGCGACATGTTCGCGACGGTTCTGCGAGAGCGTGCGCGTGGTCGGATTCTGCAGCGTGGGATTGCAGTAGAGCACGCCCGGCCTGCGCGTCTTGCAAAGCACCTCGAACGCCGTGGCACTCAGGCCCTCATCATCGCGCGGCAGCGGCGCGAGCGGCATGCCAAGCTGATTCGCGATCACCTTCAAGCCCGGATACGCGAGGCAATCAGTGCAGATCGCTTCACCGGGCTTCACGAGCCGCAGCAGCAGCGCAACGAGGGCATTGTGTATGCCTGGGCACACCAGCAGCGCATCCGCGCGGTGCGCAGGCAGGGTGTGACGCAGCCACTGGCTCGCCATGCTGCGCTCGAACTGCGAGCCGCCGAAATCCTGATAGCGCAACATCGACCACGGGTCGGCCGCGCCGATGATCTGTGCCGCCGACTCCGCGAGCAGTGCAGTCATTTCCGGCGGCTCCGGCGGCATGTTCATGGTCATTTCGAGCGAGGTGCCCGAACGCAGCGGCACCGCGGGCGGCCTTCCGCGCACATACGAGCCGCTGCCTGCGCGCGAGTCGATCAGGCCGCGCTTGCGCGCCTCGGCATACCCACGCGCGAGCGTGGTGTAATTGATCTTCAGCGCATCCGAAAGATCGCGCAGCGCAGGCAGGCGGTCGCGCGGGCGCAGACGGCCGCTCGCCACATCTTCTTCGATGAGGTCGGGAATGGTCTGATAAACGGGCTTGTCGCTCTCGGCGAGCCGCTTGAGCCAATGGGCAGTGACGTTCGTCATGGACGTGCGCGCAGGCGCCTTCAATAGTGGGCCCATTCATTCTAGTGAGAACGGGCGCCGGAAAAATAAACAATTGATCGCATGCGATCGCGTTGAATGATCCGAATTGATGCATGCATGCACCTGAAGCGAATGGGCGTTGCCCCGAGCCAGGGCGTGTGCCAGATCACAACAACGCCGGGGCGCGGCGTGCATACGCGCCTGGCACGCGCTTCACGAAAAAAATCGTCTGGATCATTCGCGGCACGTGGCATTGATTGCCAATTGATCGCATGAAGCGTGCCGATTGATGGCATACCCGTTGCGATAAGAGAGACGCCGGCCACAGGTCGGCCACAGTCCTCAATTATTGAACGGAGTCACGCAATGCCCGCCATCACCACGCCCGCCCACAAGACCGGCGACTTCCTCGTCGATTACGAAGAGAAGGTATTCGAGGACATCAAGGCGGAACCCGGCGAGAAAGCGCTCGTTACGTTCCACACGGTCGCATTCGAAGGTTCCATTGGTTTCGTCAACATGCTGCAAGCCACGCGGCTGCAACGCAAGGGCTTCGAAACGTCGATCCTGCTTTACGGTCCCGGTGTGATGCTGGGCGTGCAGCGCGGCTTTCCCACGCTTGGCGCCGAAGCGTTTCCGGGCCATCTGAACTTCAACAACCAGTTGATGAAGTTCATGGCCGAAGGCGGCAAGGTCTATGCGTGCCGCTTTGCGTTGCAGGCGCTCTATGGCCACGGTGAGGCTGCGCTAATCGAAGGCGTGCGCCCCATCAATCCGCTCGACGTGCTCGACCTGAAACTGCTGCATCGCAAGTCGAACGCGCTCGTGATCGACACCTGGACTGTTTGAACGCACACGGGTATCGCCATGTCGACCACATCCACGAAACGCGTCGTCCGCGCGGCGGCTGTGCAGATTGCACCGGATCTCGAATCGGGCGCTCGAACGCTCGAGCGCGTGGGCGAGGCCATCGTCGCCGCGGCGCGCGAGGGCGTGCAGCTCGCCGTGTTTCCCGAAACCTTTCTGCCGTACTACCCGTATTTCTCGTTCGTACTGCCACCCGTGCAATCGGGCGCCGAGCATCTGCGGCTGTACGAGCAGGCGGTGGCGATACCCGGGCCCGTCACGGACACGGTGGCCTCGCTCGCGCGCCAGTACGGCATGGTGATCGTGCTCGGCGTGAACGAGCGTGATTACGGCAGCCTCTACAACACGCAGCTGGTCTTCGACGCGGACGGCCAGATCAAGGTGAAGCGCCGCAAGATCACTCCCACCTTCCACGAACGCATGATCTGGGGGCAGGGCGACGCTGCAGGCCTGAAGGTCGCGGAAACGGCCGTGGGGCGCGTGGGTGCGCTCGCCTGCTGGGAGCATTACAACCCGCTCGCGCGCTACGCGCTGATGACGCAGCACGAGGAGATCCACTGCAGCCAGTTCCCGGGCTCGCTCGTCGGGCCGATCTTCTCCGAGCAGATCGAAGTGACGATCCGTCATCACGCGCTGGAGTCGGGCTGCTTCGTTGTGAACGCAACGGGATGGCTCAGCGACGCGCAGATCGAATCGATCACGACGGACCCCAGGCTGCAAAAAGCGCTGCGTGGCGGCTGCAATGCCGCGATCGTCTCGCCGGAAGGCCAGCATCTGGCCGCGCCGCTGCGCGAAGGCGAAGGCATGGTGATCGCCGATCTCGACATGGCGCTCATCACCAAGCGCAAACGCATGATGGACTCGGTCGGCCACTATGCGCGGCCCGAGCTGTTGAGTCTCGCGATCAACGAGCGGCCCGCCACGCCCGTGTTTTCTCTCGACGAGGCGAGCGTCGCCCCAGTCGTCCCCACCAGGAGTGCCCACGATGAATGCCAGCGTCAACCTGCCGGAATCGAACCTGCAACTCTTGACTGAACTTCAGTCGAGCGGACTGCGTCTGGCCGAGCCGGAGTCGACGGGCCTGTCGCGCCGCGGAGGCGCGGGACCGTCGGACCACAAGGCCGTTGTGATCGACGGCGTTGCGCTCATGGTGCCGGTCCATACGCACGGCGCGCACCGGTCTGCATTCGTTGCGGATGCGCCCGACGATGCCGGTGTGAGCGTGCTCAGGCGCGGCAGCATTCCCGTTGCGCAGATTGCCTTTGCGAAGACACCGCGCTTCTACAAGCTGCAGACGCTCGATGGTGTGCCGTACTCGCATATCGCGACGCTGCACGGCACCGATGTGCTTGCGACGACGGTGCTGCAAACCTGCATCCGCTATGAGAGCCGTAAGAAGGCCTGCAAGTTCTGCGCAATCGGCCAGTCGCTCGCGGCGGGCCGCACGATTGCGCGCAAGACACCGGAGCAACTCGCCGAAGTGGCTCGCGCGGCGGTACTGCTCGACAACGTGAAGCACATGGTGCTCACGACGGGCACGCCAGCCACGCCCGACCGCGGCGCCGCGATTCTTTGCGAAAGCGCGCGGGCAATCAAGCGCGCGGTCAATTTGCCGATTCAGGCGCAATGCGAGCCGCCCGACGACGACGCCTGGTTCGGGCGCATGCGCGAAGCGGGCATCGACACGCTCGGCATGCATCTCGAAGTGATCGGCGAGGCCGAACGCGCGCGCATCATGCCCGGCAAGGCGTCGGTGCCCGTGAGCCGCTACATGGAAGCGTTCGAAGCGGCCGTGCGTGTGTTCGGGCGCGGTCAGGTGAGCACGTACCTCCTCGCCGGCCTCGGCGACACACCGCAACGGATTCTCGATACCGCGCAGCAACTCCTGCGTATCGGCGTCTATCCGTTCGTAGTGCCGTTCGTGCCCATTGCGGGCACGCCGCTCGAAGACCACGCGCCCCCCACGCCCGAGTTCATGCGCTCGATTCTCGCGCCGCTCGGGGCGATGGTGCGCGAGGCGGGCCTGCGTGCCGACGACATCAAGGCAGGCTGCGGCAAATGCGGAGCATGCTCGTCGCTCGCTTCATTCGAAAAGGAGGCGGCATGAGTGCGTCGCACGATACCGACGAGGAGATCGTCGTGCGCTGGGCCAGCGAGCCGTGGGAGCGCGAAGAAGCATTGGCGATTCGCCGTGCCGTGTTTTGCGAAGAGCAAGGCATTTTCGAGGGAGATGATCGAGACGAAACTGACGACGCTGCGCAACTGCTCGTCGCCGTGCAAGGCGCTGGCGGCACGGCGCCTTGGGTGGTGGGCACCGTGCGCATTCATCGCGATCCCGCAGATGCATCGGTCTGGTACGGTTCGCGGCTTGCCGTGCGCGCGGATTTTCGCCGGCACGGGCGCATCGGCGCGACACTGATCCGTCTCGCCGTGAGCAGCGCCCACGCGCTCGGCTGCACGACGTTTCTCGCGCGCGTGCAGGCGCAGAACGCGCCGCTCTTCCGCCGTCTGCACTGGTGCACGCTCGACGAGGTGATCGTGTTCGGGCGCGCGCATCACGTCATGCGGGCCGATCTTGCGCACTATCCTCCGTGCGCGACGCCGTATGCGGGATTCACCATTGACCAGCGGAGGGCCGCATGACGCTCGACGCAATCGTGGAGACGATCCGGGCGAGCCGCGGACTTGCGCACAAGACCGACATCGCGCCGATGCTCGCCGCGCTCGACGCGGGCTACGACGCATCCGTGGTGATGGCCGCCGGTGATGATTGCGCCGCGCTTCCCGATGGCGACGGCTACCTGCTGTTTGCCGCAGAGGGCATGGTGAGCGACCTGATCGAGGCGATGCCGTGGTTCGCGGGCTATTGCTCGGTGCTCGTGAACGTGAGCGATGTCTGCGCGATGGGCGGGCGGCCCATTGCGGTCGTCGACGTGATCTGGAGTCAGGGCATCGCACCCGCTGCGCAGGTGCTCGAAGGCATGGCGGCGGCGTCCCGGCAGCTCGGCGTGCCTGTTGTGGGCGGGCACAGCAATGCGCGCAGCGACCGCACGCAACTCGCAGTCGCGATCCTTGGCCGCGCGAAGCGCCTGCTATCGAGCTTCGAGGCACGCTCGGGCGACAGGCTGCTGATGGCGGTCGATTTGCGCGGCGCATTCGTCGAACCGTATCCCTACTGGAACGCGGCCACCGAAGCGCCGGCCGAACGTCTGCGCGGCGATCTCGCGCTGCTCGCGCAGATCGCTGAAGACGGCCTGTGCGTGGCGGCGAAGGACATCAGTATGGCCGGTATCGTCGGCACCGCGATGATGCTGGCCGAGTGCTCTCGGGTGGGCGTCGTGATCGATCTCGCCCACTTGCCGAAGCCCGACGGCGTACCGCTTTCGCGCTGGCTCCAGATCTTTCCGAGCTACGGCTATTTGCTGAGCGTGCGCGAAGAACATGTAGCCGAAGTGATCGCACGGTTCGAGGGGCGCGGCATTGCATGCGCCGGGATCGGCGAGATGCAGCCTGAGCCCTCGGTAGACGTGCGCTTGCAGGGCGAAACGCGCACCGTCTGGCGGTTCGACGCGGAGCCCTTCATCGTGCCCGCGGACCGCCGCGCAACGCGCGCATTCGCAAGCCTATCTTCGTAGCACCCGACCAGGACTCCATCATGCCCGTCACTCATTTCGTCGTGCGCTGGCCGGACGGCACCGAAGCGCGTTGCTATTCGCCCTCGACCGTTGTCCGAGATTATCTGCAACCCGGCGACTATCCGCTCGACGCCTTTCTCGATGCGACGCACGACGCGTTGGCCGCGGCGTCAGAGCGCGTGCGCCAGAAGTTCGGCTACGCGTGTTCGTCCGCACTCGATCAGTGGGACGTGATCGAACGCACAGCACAGCCATTCCATTCGCAACCGGCGGCGCTCGTCACTGTCGTGAGCGTCGATTGATTCACAGCGTCGCGGTGGCGTGACCGCCGCGAACGTTGCTTAAGGAGATTCCTATGTCCATTCAGGCACCTGCCGCCGAGGCCCATGTCAGCGTCGCCATTGTCGGTGGCGGTCAAGCCGGCCTCTCGATGAGCTATTACCTCAAGCAGTCCGGCATCGATCATGTCGTGCTTGAAAAGCGCTCCGTCACGCATACATGGCGCCTGCAGCGCTGGGATGCGTTCTGCCTCGTCACGCCGAACTGGCAGTGTGCATTGCCAGACTATCCCTATCGCGGCGACGATCCGCACGGCTTCATGAAGAAGGACGAGATCATCGCGTGGCTCGACGGCTTCGTGCGTCACGTCGATGCGCCCGTGCGCGAAGGCGTGGCCGTGACGCGCGTAGCACGCCGTCCACAGGGCGGCTTTTTCGTGCAGACCTCGGACGGCGCACTGAGCGCCGACCAGGTAGTGGTGGCCTCGGGCGGCTACCACACACCGATTGTGCCGCGCATGGCCGAGCGGCTGCCCGCCCATGTCGTACAGATCCAGTCGTCGGAATATCGCACGCCGGAAGCTTTGCCCAAAGGTGCCGTGCTGGTGGTCGGCTCGGGGCAGTCGGGCGCGCAGATCGCCGAAGACCTGCATCTCGCTGGCCGCAAGGTCGTGCTCGCAGTGGGCGAGGCGCCGCGCTGCGCGCGCTTCTATCGCGGCCGCGACGTGGTCGACTGGCTTGCCGACATGAAGTACTACGACATGCCGGTCGAAGAACATCCGCTGCGTGAGGGCGTGCGCGACAACACTAACCACTACGTGACGGGTCGTGACGGCGGACGCGACATCGACCTGCGCAAGTTCGCTCACGAAGGCATGGAGCTCTACGGCGTGCTCGAGGACTATGCAGACGGGATGCTGCGATTCGCGCCGAACCTGCAAGAGAATCTCGACAGTGCAGACGCCACGTATAACCGTATCAATGCGTCGATCGACAGGTTCATCGCGCAACAGGGCATCAGCGCTCCGCATGGCAGCCCTTATCAACCGATTTGGGCGCCGCAAGCGGAGCGCGAGTTGCTGGATCTCGCGGCGAGCGGTATCGGCAGCATCGTCTGGTGCATCGGCTTTCGGCCGGACTTCGGCTGGATCGACCTGCCGGTTTTCAACGGGCGCGGTTATCCTGGCCACGTACGCGGCGTCACGGCGCAGAACGGCCTCTATTTTCTCGGCCTGCCGTGGCTGCATACGTGGGGTTCCGGGCGCTTCTCGGGCGTTGCGCGCGACGCCGCGTATCTCGCGGACCTCATTGCCGCGCAGGCGAGGCCCGATGCGCGCGCGGCCTGAAAAGACGCGTGAACCCGTGCGCATGCAGACACAGGGCGCGTCGCGCACGCAGTACGTCGCCGGCATGCCCGAGCTGGCCTTCGCGGGCCTCTCGGAGCAGTGGCTTCTGCGCACTTGCGGGCAACTGCACTGGAACGCGCTCGCGCGGCAGGCAGGTCTGGCCTCACCGGACTTCTACGACGACGAAGGGCAAAAGTCGTATGCCGCGTTCACGGCGATCCGCGTGCGCGAGGCGCGACTCGAAGAGGTTGGCGAGCATCAGCGCTTCGCGATCGAAGCCGACGTCCAACGCATCGCGCTCGCGCGGCATTTTGGCGTCTTTCGCGTGTTCACGCCCGAGAGTGCCATCGCAAGCGTGGAGATGATTTCGACGTTCGTGCGCCGCGAACGCATTGGCGACAACCGTTCGGTGTGCCGGGCGATGTTCTGTGGCGCGCCACCGCGAGCGACGCCGAATGCGGCGATGGAACTCGCCGCCCAGGCGAAGCGCTTCCGCACTGGCGAGTGGACGCGTCATGGCCGGCTCGACCGGGCGGAACACGCCGCGCAGCATGTTGTCGAGTACCTGCCGTGCCCGTCGCTCGATTTCAACGGCGCGCATCTCCTTTACTTCGCAAGCTTTCAGTCGATGGTCGAGCGCGCCGAATGGCACTGGCGCTCGGCGTCGAATTCTGCGCCACCGTGGCTCGTCGAACGAGACATGGCCTTCTACGGCAACGCAAACGTGGGCGATCGCTTGACTCTTTCGTTCGGCGCGCGTCACACCAATCATGGCGGCCTTTCGCACTGGTGCTCGATAGCGCGCGCGGCGGACGGCGTGCGCATTGCCGATGTCGTTACGCACAAACGGTGGTCGCATGAATGACACGACATCCCTGCCGCGCAAGCCGCTCTACAGCGCCGCCGATCTCGAAGGCGTGCCGTGGCTCGACGCGCGGCCAGGCGAATATCCTTATTTGCGTGGCGTGCACGCGACGATGTACACCGAGCGGCCGTGGACAATCCGGCAATACTCGGGTCGAGCCGACGCCGGCGTCTCGAATCTGGCGTACAGACGCGCGCTCGAGGCGGGCGCCATGGGGCTGTCGGTCGCCTTCGACTTGCCGACTCATCGCGGCTATGACTCCGATCACGCAGATATTGCTGCTGACGTGGGCGTGGCCGGTGTCGCCATCGATTCCGTAGAAGACATGGCGCGTCTGTTCGAAGGCGTTCCGCTCGACCGCGTTTCCGTTTCCATGACAATGAGCGGTGCGGTGCTGCCGGTGCTCGCGGCATTCATCGTTGCGGCGCAGGAGGCGGGCGTCGACGCGGCGCAATTGCGGGGCACTATCCAGAACGACATCCTCAAGGAATTCATGGTGCGCAACACCTACATCTTTGCGCCCGAGCCTTCGATGCGGATCGCGACGGACGTCGTTCGCTACGTGCTGGAGCACATGCCGCATTTCAATGCGATGTCGATTTCCGGCTACCACATCCAGGAAGCCGGCGCGGACGGCGTGCTCGAACTCGCCCTCGCGCTCGCGAATGCGAGCGAGTATGTGCGGCGGCTGATCGGGTTCGGCGTCGACGTCGACCGCGTTTGCCGCCAGTTGAGCTTCTTCTTCGCGGTCGGGCGCGACTTTTACGGCGAGGTCGCCAAGCTGCGCGCCGCGCGCGTGCTGTGGGCCGAGCTTGCGCGTTCGTTTGGCGCGCGCGATCCGCGTGGCATGCAGTTGCGCATGCATTGTCAGACTGCCGGTTCGACCCTGACTGCGCGGCGCGCGCAGAACAACATCGTGCGTACCACAGTCGAGGCGATGGCTGCCGTGTTCGGCGGCACGCAATCGCTGCATACGAACGCGTGGGACGAGGCGCTTTCGTTGCCCGGCGAGGACGCCGCGACGCTTGCGCGCGACACGCAACTGATCCTGCAACACGAGATGGGCCTGTGCGACGTAGTCGACCCCTGGGCAGGCTCGTATCTGATAGAAGTGCTCACGGCGCGTACCGCCGACGCGGTGCGCGAGATGCTCGCGCAAATCGCCGCGCAAGGCGGCGTGATAGCGGCAGTCGAGTCGGGCTGGGTCGAGGCGCGCGTACACGAGGGCGCGGCGCGGATTCAGGCGCAGACTGATTCGGGTGAGCGCGCGGTTATCGGTGTCAATCGCTTCCAGGTGCCGCACGACGACGAAAGCGAAAGCCTCGATGTCGATGCACGGCGGATACACTCACTTCAGGCCGACAGGCTCCGCCGGCTGCGTGCGAATCGCGATCCACAGCGAGTGCGCGTCGCGCTCGAGCGGCTCGCGGAAGTTGCTAGAAGCGGCGAGGGCAATCTGCTCGCGGCGACAATCGACGCAATGCGAGCGCGCGCAACGGTTGGCGAATGCACATCGGCGCTCGAACAGGTTTGGCCGCGCTGGAGCGCGCCGGTGCGTGCGGACCGGCGCGCCTGGGCACAAGCTCGTGCAAGCGATGCCGCCTGGGAGGCGGCGAAGGACGCCGTAGCGAAGTGGCGGCGATCGCGCGGCCGCGCGCCTCGCATCGTCCTGCTCAAGCTCGGCCAGGACGGCCATGATCGTGGCGTGCGCGTGGTGGCCGCCGCGCTCGCCGACGCAGGCTTCGAGACGGAGATCGGTCCGCTCTTTGTGATACCCGGACAGGCCGCGCAATGGGCGACTTCGCGCTCGCCCGACATCGTCGGGGTTTCGACGCTCGCGGGCGCGCATCTGAGCCTCGTTCCGGCGCTGATCGAGGCACTGCGCGCGACCGATATCGACGCGCCAGTCGTCGTGGGCGGGATCGTCCCGCGCGCAGATCATGCGCGGCTCATGGCGCATGGCGTGGCGGCGCAATTCGGCCCGGACACGCCACTCGACAGCATCGTGCGCAAGCTGTTAAGCGTAACGAGACACGAGACTAACGCGCCTGCTTGAGGGCGCCGAGCACGTCTCCTGTGGCATGCCCCTCGGCGCGAAAGCGGGCTCGAACATCCGAAGCGACGTGCACTAGTCCTGCGTCGGCTGCGCACCGAAGCGGTGATAAAGGCTACGCGCCGCGTAGTCAATCATGAAGCCCAGTGCGCCGATGACGAGGACAACGGCTACGAGTTCCGGGTACGCGAGCCGGTCGCGCGTATCGAGGATGAGATAGCCGAGGCCCGAACTCACACCGAGCATTTCGGCGGGCACGAGTACGATCCACAGCACGCCGACCGCGAGTCGCACGCCGGTCAGGACGTGTGCGGCGATGCCCGGCACATAGACATGCCAGATCATTTCGGCATGCGTCGCGGCGAGACTCTCGCCAAGCTGCACCCAGCGCGTATCGATATGCTGCACGCCCGCCGCAGTGCTCATGACGATGGGCCAGATGGCGGCGAACGCGAGCAAAAAGTAGACGGGCGGATCGCCGACGCCGAGCGACATGACAGCGATCGGCATCCACGAGAGCGGTGAGATCATCCGCAAGAATTGCAGCGCAGGCGAAAGCGCGGCTTCGATCGCCCTGATGCGCCCGATCACGAAGCCGAGCGGCACGCCGAGTGCGATAGCACATGCGAGACCCACGCCGATGCGCCGGAGGCTCGCGCAGATGTGCACAAGCAACCGGTCTTCGCTAATCAAATCGGGAAGTGCTTGCCATGCAGCAAGTGGACCGAATTGGGCGGCGAGTGCATTGTGGCGCGCGAGCGCTGCCACCGCTAGCCACCATAACGCCACGATTGCGGCGAGACCCAGCACGCCGAGCGCGGCGCGCGCGGGCATGCTGTTGCGCACGCGCGATTGCTTGCTGGAAAGTTCCGTGGGGGCGGGCAGGCTAGACAACGATGCTCTCCGAGCGAGCGTAGGAGTCGGGCAAGCCGAACGTCTTCATGCCGCCTGCCGCTGCGATGCTCTTCTTCACAAAGCGGTCATCGACCAGGTCACGCGCGACGAAACCCGGATCGAGCGCCGTGATGAACTGTGCGTTGCCTTCGACCTGCGTGGTCTTGAGGCGCCGAACGAGCTCCTCCGTAAATGCGGGGTAGGGATAGGGCTGAAAGTCGATGCGCTTCTCATGCCAGTCGCCGTGCACAATGGCGTGATCGGCAAGGTAGCGCGCCTCGTCGGCGGGCGAGGGCGCGAGTACGCTTTGCAGGATGCCCGCCGCATGCGGCGTGTAATGGTTCGCACCGCTTTTCGAAAGCAATTGCGCGGCTTCCTGCGGATGCTCACGCGTCCAGACCTGTGCCTGCACGATCGAATCGACGACCTTCTGCGACCACGCGGGCCGCCCGTTCAGGTCGCGCTCGTGCATGAAGACCACGCAGCACGCGTGATCGCGCCAGACGTCGCCCGTGAAGCGGAGCACCTTGCCGACCTTGAGCGCCTCCGCCGCCGCATTGAACGGCTCGGCGACGATAAAGCCAGCGATCTGTTTCGCGGCCAGTGCGGGCGGCATGTCGGCGGGCGCCATCACGACGAGGCGCACCTCGTTGGGCTTGAGCGTGCCGTCCTTGCCGAGCACGGGCGTGAGGCCTTGCGCGCGCAGCATGTCCTGCACGACGACGTTGTGAATGGAATACCAGAATGGCACGGCGACCGACTTGCCGCCGAGGTCTGCGACCTTGCCGATCTCCGGGGCGACCGTGAGCGCGGAGCCGTTGACGTGATTCCATGCCACCACCTTCGCGGGCGCGCGGCTGCCATAGCGCGCCCAGATCGTCATGGGCGCGAGCAAATGCACGACGTTGACCTGCCCGGAGAGAAACGCTTCGACAAGCTGCGCCCAGCTGCGTAGCAGCGTGGGCTTCTCGACCGCGAGGCCCGCTTGCTCGAAGTACCCGTTGTTATGTGCGACCAGCAGTGGCGCCGCGTCGGTGATGGGCAGGTAGCCGATGCGCAGCGGCGCGTCCGCTTCGGTGGCCGCGCGCGCGTTCAGTGCGTCGAGCATCGGCGCGGCGCCCGCGACGGTAAAGAGCGATGCGAGCTTGAGCCACTCGCGGCGGGTCATCGGAAGCTGGCACATATGGCGGTCGTCCTCGTGTAATGAATTGTCGATTGCGAAGTGGGCGCGTCCGTCACGCGGCGGCCGCTGTCCTGTCTGCCACCGTCTCGCGCAGCGCGGTGACGAGGCGCACACGCAGGGCGCCTAGCGCCTCGACGTGCGCCTCGCGCGGCGTGGGAAGGCTGATGGGCAGATCGAGCGCGATGCCGCGCCGTCCCAGCACGGTCACGCGATTGGACACCAGCAGCGCTTCGTCGATGTCGTGGGTGACGAGCAGCGTGGCCGCTTGCGTGTCGTGCACGACGCGCACGAGCAAGCGCTGCATGTCGGCGCGCGTGAGTTCGTCAAGCGCGCCGAACGGCTCGTCGAGGAGCAGCGTGCGCGGCTCGCGCGCGAGCGCGCGAGCGAGGGCGGCGCGCTGCGCCATTCCGCCTGACAACTGGCGTGGCGCGAGCCGAGCCGCATGAGTGAGGCCGACGGCTCGCAGGGCGGCAGTCACGCGCGCTTCGCGCTCACTGCGTGCGAGCTGCGGCTGGCGCCGGAAGCCAAGACCGAACGCCACATTGCGTTCAACCGAGAGCCACGGCAAGAGGCAGGGGTCTTGAAACGCCAGAGCGACATCGGCGCGAGTGGTCGTCAGGGGGGAGCCGTCCACGCGCACGTCGCCCGCATGCGGCGCGATCAGTCCGGCAGCAATGCGCAGCAGCGTGGATTTGCCGGCGCCACTCGCGCCGAGGATCGAGACGATCTCACCCGCACGCACGGCGAGATCGACGCCGTCGAGGATGCTGCGTTCCTCGCGGCGCAACCCGATGCCGCGAAGCTCGATCCGCGGCGAGTGCCCGGCGTGCTCGGCCGGAAATGCGTCGGCGCCTCGAACGTGAACGACGGTGCTCATGCGGCCTCGCAGCGCCGGGCCTGCGCGAGCTGGTGCTTTAGTTGCACGATGCTCGGCGTGACGATCGGA
Organism: Paraburkholderia sp. BR10936; assembly: GCF_040965735.1. Classification (NCBI taxonomy): domain Bacteria; kingdom Pseudomonadati; phylum Pseudomonadota; class Betaproteobacteria; order Burkholderiales; family Burkholderiaceae; genus Paraburkholderia; species Paraburkholderia sp. BR10936. The sequence goes on along the minus strand of NZ_JBFRCM010000005.1, from coordinate 274,235 downwards.
ACGAACGCGGCTTCGCGACTGCGGCGCGCCGTGCCAGTCGCGCTGGACGAGCGCAGGTAGCCGCGCCCGCCGGCTGCCTGAACGTCAAGCCTCACGGCGGCATCGACCACGTCCGCGAGCGCGATGCGCAATTCGAACTGCGCAGCCGGCTTTGCGACAAAAGCGCCGCAGGTTACGCCTTCGTAGAGACGCGCGCTCAGCCCGTCAAGTTCGTTGCGCAAGGCGTTTGCGTCATCGGCAAGCGCGGTGCGCACGGCAGGACTGCTGAGTGCCACGGCGTCGAGCGCACGGCGCGCGAGCCCGATCGACATGCCACATTGCAGACCCAGAAAGGCGGGCCGTGCGCGGACGAGGAAGGCACGCGCATCGACATCGATCAGCGAGCCTGCGTCGAGTTCGGTGTCCGTGAGCGTGAGCGCCGCCGTGTTGCTGCCCCGCAGCGCGATCAGGTCGAGATCGTCGCTGCGTGTGACGCCGGGCGCGTTGTGCGGTACGGCGAAGATTGCGGGCGGCGCACCGTCGTGACGATCGAACGCGGCTGCCACCACGAAGCCTTCGCGGCGCAGATTGGTGATCCAGGGCAACGCGCCGTCGAGTGCGAACCGCGTTGCTTGTGCATCGCGCGCCGCCGCACGCATCTGTAGCGGCTCGATGGCGGACAGGTACTTCATGGCATTCGACAGGCCGGTCGCGCCTGCATGCTCGCCGGCGAGCAGCGCGGGCAGCCAGCGTGCACGCAATGCTTCGTTGTCGGTTTGCAGCATATATTCGATGAACGTGCGCTGGCCCCAGAACACGAATGCGCTCGCGAGCGAGTGCTGCGCGACCATCGCGATCGCCTCGATGGCATCAACGGTGGTGCCGCCGCTGCCGCCAAGCGAACTCGCCACGCCGACGCGAAAGAGTCCAGCGCGCGCAAGGCGCGGCACGATCTCGCTCGCGTGGGCGGCGCTTGTGTCGATGGCGTCGGCGTGCGCGCCGAGCCAGTCCTCGAGGTCCGACGGCAGAGCGTGGCTGTGCGCGAGCATCATGCTACGCGGGCGTGCGCTTCCCAGCGAAACGCGGCTAGTTGCGGATTGAGCTCGTTTTGCGCGAGGTTGTTCGCGAAGTTGCAAAGTGTGGCGAGACTCACGCCTAGCACGACTTCGAGCGCGTTGGCGTCGCTGAAACCCGCCGCGCGGAACGCGGCGAGCGACGTGTCGGCGACTGCGCCGCGCGTGGCTATCACGTCGCGTGTGAGCTCGGCAACGGCATCGAGGCGTGCATCGCCGCTCGTCACGCCATCGCGCAGCGCGTCGACGATGGTGGGTAGCAATTGCGCTTTCTTTAGTGCGACGGCTGTATGGCCGGCGACACAGAAGCCGCAGCCGTGTATGGCGGCAGCCGTGATTTGCACGGCTTCACGTTCGGCGAGCGTGAGGCCGCTGCGGCCATTGATTTCGCCGACGGTCAGGTAGGTTTCGAGCGCGACGGGTGCATTTGCGAGCGAGGCGACGAGGTTCGGCAGAAAGCCGTTCGCGGCCTGCGAGCGCTCCAGAAACGGGCGGCTTGCTTCAGGCGCGCTCTCGACGGTATGTAACGGCAGGCGGCTCATGGCGGTTCCTCAGGGATTCGAAATAGTGAGCTCGATTGTGGCGATGCGTGCCGCGGCGGACAATGCGCGCGCGTCTGCGAATCATGCGGATTTGTCTCGCACCGCTCAGTGCAGCACGCCGCGCGCGCTCTCGCCAGCCGTGCGGCGCCATGCGCCCGGCTGCAGACCGGTCACACGCTTGAACGCCTGCGCGAATGCCGACTCCGATTGATACCCCACCTGCTCGGCCGCATCGGGTGTACTCGCGCCGGTGCTCAGCATCGACGCGGCGAATTTCATGCGCACGAGCGTCACGAATTGGGCGGGCGGCTGTCCCGCGAGTTCGGCAAACTGCTTGCAAAAGCGCGCGCGCGACATATTGACGAAATCGGCCATGCGCGCAGTGGTCCAGCGTTCACCGGGCGTCGCGACGATCGCCGCTATGAGCGGCGCGAACGCAGGACGGCGCAGCAGCGCGAAGAAGCAAGGGGCGAGTTCGTCGTTGCTATCGAGCGCGCGTAGCGTGTAGACGAACAAGAGGCTGGTCAGGCGCGCGATCAGCGGCGATGGCGCATGCGGGTCGAGTTGCGCTTCGGCGCGGATAAGCTCGAAGATCTGGCGCGCCGCGTGTTGCGTGGGCTGATCGTGGCGAGCGATGACATGATCCGGCAGCAAGCCGAGAACGAGATCGTCGAGCCCCGATTTGAACTCGAAGAAGCCGCAGGCGAGGCCGAGGCTGTCCGGCGCTTCTTGGCCTGGTGCATCTAGCGGTGTCATCTGGCCATCGCGCACACTCTCGCGGCCCGGCGCGGGCGGTTGCGGGTCGGGAGAGAGACAGTGAGGCTGGTCATTTAGGAGGAAGACGGCGTCGCCAGCCGCGAGCGCCACGCTACGCGCGCGCCGGGTGGTTCCAGCTGGCAGATGTAGCCAGCAGCTGCCATGCAGAACGACATGAAAACTGGCGCGGCGATGGCCGCTCGTGGAGGCCTGCCAGGCGCCGCAATACTGGCCAACATGAAACAGCGTGCTGTGCAGTTCGAGATCTTCAAGCAGCCAGTCGGAAAAAGCATCGGCGTGTGACAGCATGAATTCCAGATAGCTAAGGCGTGGGCGTAGGTACCGCACGGTCTCTCAGATTAACCTGTATTGGTCTCGGCACAACTAACGAATCTTCACATGCTTATTACCAGCTTCACGAGACGCGGGCAGGGAGCGATGGCCATGGCGCGTTGCGTTCGGCACATCAAGCAGCAGATGACGCACAAAATAGCGCAGCAGATACGGCGCGCGCTAGCCCACTCGCCATCGTCAAGGAGTAAGTTCTATGAAAAGATCCGGAAGTACAACCTGCTTGAAGCGGTCCGCAACACGAGGGGACGCGGCACCTTCAGTTGGACGACCGCGCTGCGTGGCTCAGGCAGCGCGCCGATAGGCCGTCATGCGCTGATGCCCAGCCGGAGGCGGATAGACTTGCCACGACCCGTCCCCGTGCCGAAAGAAAGCGACCACAAGCGAGTTACCCGGCTGTGTGACGCAGCGTACGTGCCCGCCGTTCGCGACGCCCGTGCGTGTGATGTGGATCGTCCTCGCACAAGCATATCCGAACCACTTATGGATCTGCATTCTCAATGACTTTCTGGCTGCGTTCATTTCCGTCTCCTACGATCTGATTGTTCTTCCATCGGTCATGCACTTGCTGCGCCTTCATGCGGCGGCCGGGTCAATTCTGCCATTGCTGCCGCTGAATCGGCCTTGCTCTTCATCCTGCACATCTCGTGCCGATCCTTAACGCGGGTCTTCGCTTCGCGTCATGTTGCGGAGGGGCAGGCCATCCTGCCCCTCCGCTTCAGCCGCCCGTCAATCTGGAGCGCGTTCCGGCACCGGTAGCTGCACCCATTCCTTATAGAACGCCTCGATGTCCGGTTCGAAGTCGTGGATCACGGGATACCACGGCGTGGGCGCCTCGACGTCATGCATGGTGCCGCACGTCGGGCAGTAGTACTCGCGATAGACCTGCCACTGCGTGTCCGGGGCCATCAGCTTCGGATAGACCTCGGTCATCGCCTCTTCCGTGTCGCGCACGTAGATCGCGGCATGCAGTTTCCAGTTTTCGCGGTAGTCGCAGAACTCGTGGCCGCAGTCGCACTTGACCAGCCACTTCTTGCTCCCGGCCGATTGCACGATATGCAGATGCGGGCCGAGCGGGAGCACGATGCGGTCGGCGAAGCTGACCCTGGCCTGCAGGGCCGCCAGATACTGCTCGAACCGGCTCTCGTCCTTCGGCATCGAGAGCATGCGGAACGTGGTTTCCCAGTCAAGGGAGCCTTCGACGAGGTGCGCGACCTGTTCATTGGTGTAGGCAGACATTTCTCTACTCCTCTATGGGGTGATTACTCTTCGACCTGGACGACGGTAGTAACGTCGGGCAGCAGGGAGAGATCCATGCGGTGCTTCGAGCCGTAGGACGGGACGCCCAGTTCTTCCTCGAGCAACTGCCAGTCCGCTGGCAGACTCCAGAACTGCTTGAACTCCCGCGTGAACTTCTCCGACAGGGCGAAGCTGGTGGCGAACATGTGCTGCACCTGGACGGACGCGTGCTTGTTGACGATGCGTTCGCGCTCTTCCTTCATCCATTCGCGCGTCGGCAGGGCCCGGGCGAGGCGCTCCTTGCGGACCTCGGCGCGGCGGGATCCGGTCTTCGTGACATCCACCGTGAACACGCCCTTGCCGTCCTTGGTGAAGACGGCGCCATAGACCTTCTGCGCATATTCCGGCAGCAGGAACTTCTGGTTGAGGTCCGCTTCGATGGCCTTCGGGTCCCGGTCGAGAGGGTCGCCAAAGCCGGGACCGCCACGCAGGTAGTTCAGGTAAAGGTCATGGTTCGCATAGCAGTCCTCAGTTGTGATGCACTGCTTGTCGCGCTTGACTTCGGCGGTGGCGTCGATGTGGCGCTCGAAGTCGGGGTTCGTTGGGTCGATGTCGCCGCCGAGAGGTAGCGAGTCACCGATGGCGATGCGCTGCTCTAGGCCGGTCTTGTGCGCCTCGAAGCGATAGCCGGTGGCAGAGGGATAGCCACCCATCATGCCCCAGTCGCTGTTCATGAAGCCATTGCCCATGAAGAACATGGTCCAGTCGTGCGCGTTCCACACCATGCGCAGCGTCTCGAAGCCGCAGCCGCCGCGGTACTTGCCGTAGCCGCCGGAGTTGGCCTTGACGTTGCGCCCGAGGTAGAGCAGCGGTTCGGCCATCTCCCAGATCTCGATGTCGCCCATGTCGCCTTCGGGGTTCCAGATGGCTGCGGCGTGGTTGAGGCCATCCTTGACGGCGCATGCGCCGGTGCCGCAGGAACTGGCCTCGAAGCTGTTGACCGCGTGGATCTCGCCGTCCTGGTTGATGCCGCCCCCTTGCAGCCAGTTGGAAGTATTGGCGTTGCCGGCGTTGACTTCCTCCAGATAGCCGCGACTGAAGTAGGACTGGGACAGGCCGCGCCACAGGGCCGCCCAGCCCGAGACCAGGAAGTGCCAGGCGTAGGCGTGGCCGGTGCGACGGTCATCCGGGTTGCACCACGTGCCCTTCGGCAAGCGGAACTCGGTGGCGAAGTAGGCGCCGTCGTTGATGCGCTGGGTCGGCACCAGGGTCTGGCACATCATCACCCAGATCCCGGAAGTGAAGGCCACCTGGTGAGCATTGAAGGTGTGCCAGCCCCAACGGCTTGCACCCTCGAAGTCGAGGCGCCACTTGCCGTCGGCCTTGATGGTCATCTCCACGGGCGAATGCATGATGGAGTCGAGCTTGGCGAAGGCGTTGGAGACCTGTACGTCCTCGTGCTTGTACGGCACGTCGACAAAGGACACCTTGCGGTACTTGCCAGGCAGGGTCATTGCCTTGATACGGCTCTGCAGCCCTCGACGGCCTTCTTCGATGACCTCATACGTGAACTTGTCGTAGGCCTCGATGCCATCGGCACGGATCACCTCCTCGACGAGCTCGCGGATCATGTGGCAGCCGGCGATGCGGGTACGCTCGTCAAGGATCCAGTACTTCGGCGTGCGAACTGAACGCTGGGACTCATGGAGCCAGTCGCGGAACGGCGTATCGTTGGCGCCGGTTTTGCGGCAGGTGATCATGTAGCCGTCGCCGAAGCGCTGGGTCTGGCCCGTGGACATGGAGCCCGGCGTCACCGAGCCGGTATCGATGACGTGGGTGACGCCGCCGACCCAGCCGATCAGCTTGCCCTCCCAGAAGATCGGCACGATGGTGGCGATGTCGCAGGGATGGACGTTGCCGATTGAGCAGTCGTTGTTGGTGAACATGTCCCCGGGGTTGATGCCGGGGTTGGCTTCCCAGTTGTTCTCGATCATGTACTTGATCGCGGCGCCCATGGTGCCGACGTGGATGATGATGCCGGTCGACGTCAGCACGCAGTCACCCACGGCGTTGTAGAGCGTGAAGCAGAGTTCGCCTTCCTGCTCGACGATCGGACTGGCGGCGATCTTCTTCGCGGTTTCGCGGGCATGCACGAGGCCGCCGCGCAGCTTGGAGAACAGCTTTTCATAGCCGATCGGGTCGCGGTCCCGGAACTCCAGCGTGGTGAGGCCGTTATAGTGGCCGGAAGCCTGCGTGCGCGCGATGATCGCGTCGCGGAACTCCTTAAGGGTCTCGCCGTTCTTCAACAGGTTACCCAGACCCACTTCCTTGTCGCTCATGATGTTCATGGCGTGTCTCCTCAGTTCACTTGCTTGAGATGGAAAAGGCGGTGCTTGTCGATCGTGGTTTCGAAGCCTTCGGGCACGACGAAGGTGGTGGCATCGGATTCGATGATGGCGGGGCCCACGATGTGGTTGCCGGCCTTGAGCGATTCCATCTTCCAGAGCGCGGCGTCCACCCAGTTCTTGTGGCGATAGAAGGGACGTGTACCGAGATACGCCTGCTTGGGCGGCGTCGGTCCGGCATCCGGATCCTCAGGCAGCACCGGCTTCTGGGTCGTGACCATACCGCGCAGGATCGCGCCGGTGATCGAGAAGCCCAGTTCCGGCGAGCGGGCGGAACTCGCATAGACGCGGCCATAGGTGGTCTCGAAGGCCTCGACGATCTGGTCCCAGTCGGTGGCTGTGCCGGCCGTGGCGACCGGCGAGACGATCTCGAGGTCGTTGAGCTGACCCATGTACTGCATCTTGTAACCCGGAATCAGAATGACGTCCTTCGCCTTGAAGCCGTTGTTCTCGAATTCCTCGATGACCTTGACCGCCAGTTCCGACCAGGCTTCCTGCAACGTCTTGCAGGCCGCTGCCTTGTCGGCGTCCGGCGCGATTTGCGCAACGCCCAGATCCACCGATTTGTCGTAGCGATACTCGAAGTCGGCGCAGGCGCAGCCGAACGCCGAGAAGCCGGCTGCCCAGGCGGGCACGACCACGTCCTTGAACCCAACACCCTCGGTGTAGCCGTAGGTGTGAACGGGGCCAGCTCCGCCATAAGAGAAGCAGGTGAATTCCGCCGGGTTGTAACCCTTGGCGCTGATGTTGGCGCGCAGGTACTCGGAGAGAGTCAGGTCCAGCAGTTCGATGACGCCGGCGGCCGCATCTTCCACCGACAGGCCCAGCGGATCCGCGATCTGGTCCTTGATGTGCTGGCGCGCGCGTGCCATATCGAGCTTGATGGCGCCACCGAGGAAGTTGTGCGGGTTCAGGTAGCCCAGCACGACGTGGCAGTCCGAGACGGTGACAGTGTCCAGGCCGCTCTCGGGCCAGCAGGTGCCGACACGGTAGCCGGCACTGTCGGGGCCAAGCTTGATGGACTTGCTGTAAGGGTCGAGGCGCACGAAGCTGCCGGCGCCCGCTCCGACGGAATCCATCGCCACGAGAGGCAGGGAGAGGACCAGACGGGCCATATCCGGGTCCGACTTGATGGCGAAGTTACCCTTGGTGATCAGCGCCACGTCGAAGCTGGTGCCGCCGATATCGGAGCATGCGATGTTCTCGTCGCCCAGGGCCTCACCGAGCAGCCTGGAGCCGATCACGCCCCCGATCGGGCCGGAAACGATCGTGCGCGCCAGCTCCCTGGCCTTCCAGCTGATGGTGCCGCCGTGCGTGGCCATCACGCGCAGGTCGAACTTCGCCCCGTGCTTGCTGAAACGGTCGCTGACTTTTTTCAACGTCTGGCGCGACGGTTCCGCGCCATAGGCTTCCAGGATGGTGGTGTTCATCCGGTGGCTTTCCTTGCGCGACGGGTAGTAGTCCACCGAGGCGAAGACGGGGATATCCACCTTCAGCTTCTTCAGCTCTTCGCGCACGACGTCGCGGGCGCGTTGCTCGCTCGATTCGTTCTTGTGGGATTGCAGCAGGCAAATCACGATGGCTTGCGAACCCGCCTCCACCAGTTCCCGGGTCGCCCGGCGGACCTCGTCTTCACGCAGGGGGATCACCACCTTGCCTTGCACGTCGGTACGCTCTGTGACGCCACGGGTGCGCGAGACCGGCACCAGGGGCTCGTCGTAGCGATGGGTGTTCAGGTGGATGCGGTCTTCCAGGGCATAGCCCAGGTAGCTCTGCAGCGCGCGACCCATCGAATGGATCTGCTCGAAGCCGCGGTTGCAGATCAGGCCAACCGCAAGGCCCTTGCGCATGAGGATCCGGTTGAGCATGGCCGTACCGGAATAGACGCAGGTCACCAGTTCCGGATAGACGTCGTCCACGGTCCGGTCCCAGTGGGCGAGCGCATCTTCGGAAGAGTTGTAGATGGCAAGCGATTCGTCACCGGGATTGCTTTGCGCCTTGCCGACCACGAAGCGGCCATCCGAACGCACGAAGAAGGTGTCGGTCATCGTGCCGCCGGCATCGATGCCCATCACCTGGATGGTGGACTGAGGTTGCATAGTGCCTCCTATCATTGATGTAGTCGTAGTGGGAGATCCCACGCTCCATCCATTTGCAGGGGGCGTGCCAGCGGTGGCCCGCACCTCGTGCCGCGCTTGATCGGCGAACAAAATCAATGAGTTGCGCGCGTTCTCTTGCCACGTCGCCGATCCAGAGGGGCTGCCCGCGCTGTCCGGATTCCTGACGCCTGTGCAGCAGGTGTCCGGGATCCGGACGCGTTACGGACAGATGGCCCGACTGGTGACCGCGAGCTGCCTGGCGATACTGACTACGGCGGCCAGACGATTAGTTATACAGAGCATCAAGACATCGACCTGGCAACTGCGGCTCTCGCCGTACAGGCACCACGTGCAGAAGTGCTCGCAGTTATTGGACATCAGCCGGTAGCGATCCTCGCCGAGACGTGAGTAGGCCCGGCGGATGGCTTCCATGCCAGCGAACCTGGCGGCGGGGCTTTGCCTGATCCAGACCGGGTGCCCATGCGCAAACGCTGTGAGCGACACCTCCTGCACCGGGCCGCGACGCAGTGACCGCGAGAGCCCTGCGTAGTGCACGACCTTCCCCGCGCCCGCATAGAGACCGTGATGTGTATACGCAAATCGGCTGGTGACGAGGTGGGTGCCGATCGTCAGATCCGCGCCGGTCACGGTCTCGACAACCGGGCGCCTCGTTCTCGCTGAATCGTTCATGGTCTCCACCGCACTGTGCTGCCTCTCGCACAAGACCAGGGCATACGGTGTGCCATCGCCACCAGTGATCGGCTCGAGGGCTTTGCGCCCGTGCTGAGGCGCGCAAACAGGGGCGAAAGTTGCCTGCAAGGGGCGTTGTGCGTGCTTGCGCCGTTTGGACAGCGCTGATGTCGCGATGCACCGGACCCGGGACCTCTCTTGCAACCCGGCAACGCTGGAAGACGCTCGCATATTCAACGCGGTCTTTTGCTGAACCCTGCTTTCGCTGTCCCGAATCCGGACGTTCAGGGATAGAGGTGTCCGGATTCCGGACACCTTCTTACGCTGCTGCAGAGCACAAATGATTGATTTAAAAGGCTTTGTTGACTTTGCGCGGGCGAGGGGCTACGGTTGCTGCACTCAATGGAGAGTGACCATCCCATGCCGTTTTCTCAATCCGGCGTCCTGGTTCCCCGCAGTGGCGACGATCCTGTCGTGGCCTCGGCCTGGGAGCGTTTTCTGCAGCACCAGCCTCTCGTGGGGGAGGGTGTGCGCAGCGTCGTCCTGGCTTCGTGGCAGCGCAGCCGTTCCGAGGCCGTTGATCCTGCCAGGCACTCGGCACCGTCGGCGGCCGCCGAGCGTGTTCGCCAGATGCAATTGCAGAACAGGGATCTCTGCGATGCCGCGCGTCCGGCACTGGATAGTCTGCGCGATATCCTGCGGGAATGCGGCACCCTCATCATGCTCTGCGACCCGGGCGGCACCATTCTTCAACTCAATGGCGAGACGAGGGCGCGCAGCGTCGGCGAGCAGGTCAACCTCTCCACCGGGGGCTGCTGGAATGAAGACGTCATTGGCACCAACGCCATTGGCACCGCAATCGCCACCGGCGCTCCGGTCCAGATTCATGCCAGCGAGCATTTTTGCCTGGACGTCAAACGCTGGACCTGTGCTGCTGCGCCTGTTCTCGATCCCCTTACTCGCAGCCTGCTGGGCGTGGTGGACGTCTCCGGCGTCAAGGAGACGTTTCATGGCCACACCCTGGGACTGGTGGTGACCGCTGCGCGGCAGATCGAGGGCGAGCTGGCACGCCTCGACGTTACGCTTCACGAGCGGCTGCTGGCTCGCGCCATCGATCATTTCATCCGCTACGCCAGCGACTTCGTCGTGCTAGTCGACAGTCGCGGGCGCGTTCTCCGCAGTTCCGGAAATGCGCAGGCGGTGAGAGAAACGCATGGCGTGCGGTTGCCGCTTCTGCAGACCGGCACCCAGGTGCCCGGACTCAACCTCGCACTCTCCGACGCTGAGCGTGGCTGCCAACGCGCGGAATGGCTGCGTCCCGAATGGCTGCACCTCGTCAAGGATCATGACGCTACCTTGGGTACGATGGTCGTCATTCCGCTCAGGGCGCAAGCGAACCGAACTACCCTGTCGCCGTCGACCACGGCCACGATGTCACTCGGGGGCAACGATCCTTTCGGCGAAATCATTGGCGCAAGCGAGATTCTGGCGGCGACCAAGGCACGCGCTCGCCGCATTGCGCCTCTCGATCTGCCGGTACTGCTCCTGGGTGAGACCGGAGCCGGGAAGGAACTCTTTGCGCGGGCGCTGCATCGGGCCGGTAACCGCGTCGATGGCCCGTTCGTTGCCGTCAATTGCGGTGCGTTGACTCGTGAGCTCCTGGCCAGCGAACTCTTCGGCTACAACGAGGGCGCGTTCACCGGAGCGCGTCGTGGCGGCCTTCCAGGCAAGTTCGAGCAGGCCGATGGCGGCACACTGTTTCTCGATGAAATCGGCGAGATGCCGCTCGATATGCAGCCCCACCTGTTGCGCGTGCTGCAGGACGGCATCGTGGTCCGGCTTGGCGATACGCGCGAGCGACATGTTTCGGTGCGCGTCATCGCAGCCACTAACCGTGATCTGCAGAATGAGATCGCAGCCAGGCACTTCCGCGAGGACCTGTACCACCGCCTATGCGCCGTCAGCCTGCAACTGCCACCGCTGCGCGACCGGCCTGGTGACATCGAGGCGATCATCGAACATCTGAACGACAAGCTAGCACGCAAGTATGGCTGTGCACCTAAGCGGATTGAGCCCGCCGTGTATCAAGCGCTCGTGAGCTATCGTTGGCCAGGCAACATACGCGAACTGCAAAATGCTTTCGAAGTGATGTTCGCGCTCAGTGAAGGCAGCGTGATCGAGGTTTCTCTGTTGCCCTTGTCCGTCGCGCAGGTAGAGGGTTCAATTCCCACAGCCGCTTCAACGGTAAGCCCCGCTCCATCCAGTCGTCTCGACGATATAGAGAGACAAGCAATAGTCAGTGCCATCGCGAGCGCTCACGGAAATATCTCCATGGCCGCTCGATCACTGGGGATCTCAAGGAGTACGCTTTATGTCAAGCTGGCCACGATTCAGACTCGGCTTGGCAGTTCTGGCTCCAGCGCATAGGCATACGTTGGAGTAAAAATTCTGCCGCGCGACAAGGTCTTCGTGGCAAGAACGCCGGGCAGACCAGCGAGCAGAAGCGATTCCTGCGAAAGGCAACTGATACTCTGTCCGGCGTTTGTTACAGCCACTGGATTGACAATCGAGTGGGGTATATCGGCGGGGGACTTGGACCTACACGCATGTGTCACGTACATTTTGGAAAGTGAATGTGCCCCGTAGGCCAGTCGTGATGTCGCAAATTCGCGACACCCCATAGCGAGACACCTGGACGCCCGAGTTCGTTAAGCTTGACGCGTGCAGATTGCTTTTTGTGCCATTTCGTTCCGCCCTCCCGTGGGGGTAGATGCGGGGGTAACCGGTCATCGCCGCATCGCCCATACCCTTATGGGACGGGCCTGAACGGCTACTATGTGAATCCAGTACGGCCCACATCCAACCGGGGGTTGTGCGCCGCAGCGGCCACCGGCTGCAGCGGCGTGCGCAAACTCGCGCCGGTCCCTGAAGCCTCTCGCTATCGTCCATGAGACTTCGCTCGTGACATGCTGCGGGGCCTCTTGAAATTTCCGTTCCATGCGCTATTTTGTTCATCGCTCAGGCAGTCGCGACAAGCGCTGCGTGTTTCGATTTGTTTGTCGGCGGGGTTTCCCACGGACAGGCGGACTGGAGCGCGTGGTTCCATTCGTCCTCCGTGTCGGCCCCGGTTTTCCAGGAGCCAGTCATGAGCGATCCCTTCTTCAGCACCGATCTGCTGGGCGAATTCGACCGCCTGCAACGGCAGATGGCCAGCCTCTTTCCAGCCTTTCCCGCAAGCCTGCGCGCCACGCGCAGCGAGACGTTTCCACTACTCAACATCGGCAGCACCGACGACAGTGTCGAGATCGTAGCGTTTGCGCCGGGGCTCGATCCGGCGGCGATCGACGTCTCGATTGACAAAGGACTGCTGACGATCAGTGGCGAACGCAGGGCGCCCGAGCGGCAAGCGGGGGACGATACGCGCGTGTATGCCAGCGAACGCTTCAAGGGCGCATTCCGGCGCGTGATCGAGCTGCCCCGGCACGCGGATCCCGGGAACGTCAATGCGCGCTATGCAAATGGTTGCCTGACCATCAGCATCGGACGTTCCGAGGCGTCGAAGCCGCGCGCGGTCACCGTGCAGTGAGCACGGTGAACCATAGATCACGGAGGACACCATGAACGACAGCACTGAACTGACCACCGGTGCGGCGCGCAACGACATCGCCGACCATGAGCGCGGCGGACCCGCGAAGCAGTCCACACGCCTCACGCCCGCCGTCGACGTGTTGGAGGACAGCAGGGGCATCACGCTATATGCGGACCTGCCGGGGGTACCGCGCGAGAAGCTCGATGTGCGGGTACAGGACGGCAATCTGACGATCGAGGCCGAGTCGGTGATTCCGACACCATCCGGGCTGAGGCTGCAGCATGGCGAAGTTCGCCACCCGCATTTCCGCCGCGCCTTCGCGCTCAGCCCGGACTTCGACGTTTCGCGCATCGACGCCCAACTGCGCGATGGCGTGCTCATGCTGACGATTCCTCGCCGTGAGGAAGCGAAACCCCGTCGTATCGAGGTGAGCGTTGGCTAGGTACATTGCACACATGTTTCCGGTCGTGCGGCGCGGGCCGCCGGGTCCGCGCCGTTTCGGCACTTGCGCTCAGACAACCATGGACGATACACGCAATCAGAACTGGAAAGGCTTCGCGATCGAAACCAGCGCTATTGCCGTGCGGCACTGCGTACTTCCGCAGGGATCAGGCAGGTACATGGCCATTGTGCGTATCCGGCGCGGCGAGCAGACGGTCGAGGACTGGCACCTGCCGTGCGTCGCACAGCGCTGGGCGAGTGCGGAAGACGCACATCGGGAGACCGTCGAGTACGCCATCCGCGCGATCGATGCGGGACGCTTCGCCGGCACGGAAAGCTTCGCAGAGACGAGGCGACCGGAATCACCCGGGTGAAGCGACGGAGGCTGAATGAGGCATACATCGTGCTGTCTACCGGCTTGCCACGGCCTCGGGATCGCCGGGCTGCCAACCACCGCCAAGTGCCTTGAAGGCAGCGACGGCTGCGCGGGCCGATTCCGTTTGCGCCTGCACCCGCTCGTCGGATGCGCGCAGTAAATTTTCGTCGGCCTGCAGGACTTCAATCAGGCTGACGACACCTTTTTGATAGGCCGAAAACGAAGCGGCTCGTGCCCGACCAAGTGAGTTCACTCCCTGGGTGAGCACCGCGGCCTGTTCCTCCCGCTTGACGAGCGCTGAAAAGGCGTTTTCCACATCTTCCGTGGCATGCAGTGCGGCGAGCCGATACGCGGCCAACATCTCGGCGTCCTGGCCCCTGGCCTGCGCGATTTGTGCATTGATGCGGCCGAAATCGAACAGACGCCAGCGCAGACCCAACACCCCGGCCGCCTGACTGGCGCCGCCAGTGAACAGATTGCCCGCGGCCATTGACGTTGCGCTCCCGATCAGTCCGCTCAGCGAGAATTTCGGGTAATACTCGGCGATGGCCACTCCGATACGCGCGTTCGACGCAGCCAGGCGACGCTCGGCCACGATCAGGTCGGGTCGGCGCCTGAGCAACTCTCCCGGCGTTCCCGTGTGCGCGATCCGCGGGGCGGGCGGGATGTCCCCAGCATCGACCAGTTCGGCTTGATGCGTGCCGGGCTGTGAGCCCAGCATCACATCCAGTGCGTTCATGGCCGCGTCCAGTGTCGTCTCCAGGACAGGGATGGATGCCTGCACCTGGGCCAGCGCACCCTCAGCCTGGCTTACCTGAAGATCGGCCGCCAGTCCTTTTCCATACAGAAGCTTGATGGTCGAAAGCAGATCCTGTTGCGTTTGCGCCTGCCGCCGGGCCACCTTCAGACGTGCCTGCAATCCGCGAATCGTGATGTAAATATCGGCAGTCTGCGCTGCCACAGCCAGGCGCGTGGCCACCGCGCCGGCTTCCGAAGCCTGATACTCGGCGAGTGCCGCTTCCCGCCCGCGACGCAGGCCACCGAACACATCCAGTTCCCAACTCGCGCTGAAATTGGCCTCGTAGTCGTTGCCGTAGCGGTCGAATCCGGGCGTTGAATTCAGGACGCGCCCCAAGGGCGTTTCGACAGATTGGTAGACTCGCGCCGCCTGGCCGCTGACATTGCCTGAAGGCAGCAGCGCGGCATTCGCTGCGCCGAGTCCTGCGCGCGCCTGCGAGACGCGCGCGGCGGCCTGCTCGAGGTCCAGGTTCTGTTCCAGCGCGAGCGCGACGAATCGTGTGAGTTGCGGATCGCCGAAACCCGTCCACCACGTGACGAGGTCAGAACTGGCCACCGCGTGCCGTTGATCCACCGCGTCCTGGCCCTGGAACTGCCCGGGCATGGCTACACTGGGCCGGACGTAATCAGGGCCCACGGCGCAGGCTGTCGAGAGGCCGGCAACGATGATCGCGGCAAGCATGTGATTGGGTAGCATGAGCGTCTTCGCAGGGTTACTGTGGTGACCATAATACCAAACGGTCACTGGTTGTCTATTGTTGTATGCTTATCCCCATGAAAAACGCCACCACTCCTCCCATCACGACTCGCGGCCCCGCTGACCACGAAGTACGAGATCAGATCGTTGCCGCCGCCACCGAGCACTTCAGCCGGTATGGCTACGAGAAAACGACGGTCTCCGATCTCGCCAGGGCGATCGGGTTTTCCAAGGCCTACATCTACAAGTTTTTCGAGTCCAAGCAAGCCATTGGCGAGATGATTTGCGCGAACTGCCTGCACGAGATCGAAAGCGAGGTCAGGGCGGCCATCGCCCAGACCGATCTGCCGCCGGAGAAGTTGCGGCGAATGTTCAGCGTCTTCACCGAGGCGAGCCTTCGTCTGTTTTTCCAGGACCGCAAGCTCTACGAGATTGCAGCATCAGCGGCCACGGAGAACTGGCAGGCCGTGGTTTCGTATGAGGCGCGCGTCCAGAAGCTGCTTCAGGACATCCTGCAGGAGGGCCGGCAGAGCGGGGACTTCGAGCGCAAAACGCCGCTCGATGAGACCGCGATGGCGATCTATCTGGTCATGCGCCCCTACCTGAACCCGATGCTCCTGCAGTACAGCTTCGATTACACGAAGGTCGCGCCCGCGCAACTGTCCAGCCTCGTGCTCCGCAGTCTGTCGCCTTGATGGAAATTTCGTTTGTGACCATTGACTAAATTGGTCACAAGAACCACAATGAAAGCCCCGATTCCTCCATCAATGGGACTTTCATGCTCCGGCGTCGCCTCGCTACCTCTGCAGTCGTCTATGCACTGCCACTTGCGCTAGCCGCCTGCGGCGACAAAGCGCCTTCCGATCCGCGCACCGAGACGCCCCTGGTGCGCACCGCCATCGCCGAGGCGGCGATCCCCGCGTCCCGTTCGTTTACCGGAACCGTCGCCGCACGCGTGCAAAGCGACCTGGGATTTCGCGTCTCCGGCAAGGTGCTGGAGCGGCTGGTGGATGCCGGGCAAACCGTCAAACGCGGCCAGCTGCTGATGCGCCTCGACCCCACCGATCTCAAGCTTGCCGCGCAGGCCCGGCAGGAGGCGGTCACCGCTGCGCGGGCGCGGGCGCAGCAGACCGCGCAGGATGAGGAGCGCTATCGCGACCTGCGCGGCACGGGTGCGATCTCGGCTTCGGCCTACGACCAGGCCAAGGCGGCCGCCGATGCAGCCAGGGCGCAGCTCAGCGCGGCCGAGGCTGACGCCGACGTGGCGCGCAACGCGACCGGCTATGCCGAGCTGGTGGCGGACGGGGATGGCGTCGTGATGGAAACGCTGGCCGAGCCGGGTCAGGTCGTCAGCGCCGGACAACCCGTGGTGCGCCTGGCCCACGCCGGGCGCCGCGAGGCTGTCATCCAGCTACCGGAAACCCTGCGCCCCGCCATCGGTTCGGTCGCCCAGGCCACCCTGTTCGGCAACAGCGGCGTGAGCGTGCCAGCCACGCTGCGCCAGCTCTCGGATACGGCGGATCCACGTACCCGCACCTTCGAAGCGCGTTATGTCCTGCAGGGTGCGCTGGCCGACGCGCCGCTGGGCGCAACCGTCACGATCGAGATACCGGACGCACGCGTGGCGCTCCAGGGCGGCTTGCAGGTGCCGATCGGCGCGCTGCTCGACGCGGGCAAAGGGCCCGGCGTATGGGTCGTCAACGGCGAGCCGGCCAGGGTTGCATGGCGGCCGGTCACGGTCCTTCACCTGGACGACGACAGCGCTCGCGTCTCCGGTACGTTGAAACAGGGCGAGCGCGTCGTCGCGCTAGGTGCCCAGTTGCTGCGCGAAGGTGAACAGGTCCGGATGTCCGGCCAGGCCGTCGTAGTGGCGAACCAGGGAGCACGTCCGTGAGCGAAGGCCGATTCAACCTGTCGGCGCTCGCCGTGCGCGAGCGCTCCATCACCCTGTTCCTGATCTGCCTGATCTCGCTGGCCGGACTCCTGTCCTTCTTCAAGCTGGGTCGCGCCGAAGACCCGGCGTTCACCATCAAGGTGATGACCATCGTCACCGCGTGGCCTGGCGCCACCGCACAGGAGATGCACGATCAGGTCGCGGAGAAAATCGAAAAGCGCATGCAGGAGCTGCGCTGGTACGACCGGACCGAGACCTACACGCGACCCGGCCTCGCCTTCACAACGCTGACGTTGCTCGACAGCACCCCACCGTCGGAGGTGCAGGAGGAGTTTTACCAGGCCCGGAAAAAAATCGGCGACGAAGCCGCCAACCTTCCGGCTGGCGTGATCGGGCCGATGGTCAACGACGAATACGCGGACGTCACCTTCGCACTCTTTGCGCTGAAGGCCAGGGGCGAACCGCAACGCCGGCTCGTGCGCGACGCCGAGTCGCTGCGCCAGCGGTTGCTGCACGTGCCGGGCGTGAAGAAGGTCGACATCATCGGCGAGCAGGCCGAGCGCATCTACGTCCAGTTCTCACATGATCGGCTGGCAACGCTCGGTGTCGGCCCGCAGGACGTGTTCGCCGCGCTCAATGGCCAGAACGCCCTGACGCCAGCCGGCTCCGTGGAGACCAAAGGACCGGAAGTGTTGATTCGCCTGGACGGCGCCTTTGACAAGCTGCAGAAGATCCGCGATACGCCCGTCGTCGTGCAAGGTCGCACGCTGAAGCTGTCGGACATCGCCACTGTCGAGCGCGGTTATGAAGATCCTGCAACCTTCATGATCCGCAACAACGGCGAACCGGCCTTGCTGCTCGGCATCGTCATGCGCGACGGCTGGAACGGGCTCGATCTCGGCAAGGCACTGGACAGCGAGGTCGGCACAATCAACGCCGGGCTGCCGCTGGGAATGAGCCTGACCAAGGTCACGGATCAGGCCGTCAACATTCATTCGGCGGTCGACGAGTTCATGCTCAAGTTTTTCGCCGCTTTGCTGGTGGTCATGCTCGTGAGTTTCGTGAGCATGGGCTGGCGCGCGGGCCTGGTGGTGGCCGCCGCCGTGCCGTTGACGCTGGCCATCGTGTTCGTGGTCATGGCCGCGACAGGCAAGAACTTCGACCGCATCACCCTGGGCTCGTTGATCCTGGCGCTGGGCCTGCTCGTCGACGACGCGATCATCGCCATCGAAATGATGGTGGTGAAGATGGAAGAAGGCTATAGCCGCGTGGCCGCCTCCGCCTATGCCTGGAGCCACACCGCCGCGCCGATGCTCTCGGGCACGCTGGTGACGGCGGTCGGCTTCATGCCCAACGGCTTCGCACGGTCCACCGCGGGCGAATACACGAGCAACATGTTCTGGATCGTCGGCATCGCGCTGATCGCATCCTGGGTCGTCGCTGTGGTCTTCACGCCGTACCTCGGCGTGAAGATGCTGCCCGACTTCAAACAGGTCGAAGGCGGCCACGACGCGATCTACGACACGCCCCGCTACAACCGCTTCCGTCAGCTGCTCACGCGTGTCATCGCGCACAAATGGCTGGTCGCCGGTTCGGTCGTTGGCCTCTTCGCCCTGGCCATCCTCGGTATGGGCGTGGTCAAGAAGCAGTTCTTCCCGATCTCCGACCGTCCTGAAGTGCTGGTCGAGGTGCAGATGCCCTATGGCACCTCCATTTCCCAAACCAGCGCCGCGACCGAAAAGGTGGAGGCGTGGCTGGCAAAACAGAGGGAAGCCAAAATCGTCACGGCTTACGTCGGGCAAGGTGCGCCGCGCTTTTACCTGGCCATGGGGCCGGAGCTGCCCGATCCGTCGTTCGCCAAGATCGTGGTCCGCACGGACAGCCAGGACGAGCGCGACGCGTTGAAGCAGCGACTGCGTCAGGCCATCGCCGACGGTCTCGCCCCGGAAGCGCGCGTGCGGGTCACGCAACTCGTGTTCGGGCCGTATTCGCCGTTTCCCGTCGCCTATCGCGTCACCGGTCCGGACCCGGACAAGCTGCGCGGCATCGCGGCTGAAGTTCAGCAGGTGATGGAGGCCAGTCCGATGATGCGCACGGTCAACACCGACTGGGGCACGCGCTCGCCCACGCTGCACTTCACGCTGCAGCAGGATCGTCTGCAGGCGGTGGGGCTCACCTCCAGCGCCGTCGCGCAACAACTGCAGTTCCTGCTCACCGGCGTGCCCGTCACCGCGGTGCGTGAGGATATTCGAAGCGTGCAGGTCATCGCGCGTTCGGCCGGCGATGTGCGTCTCGACCCGGCCCGGCTCGGCGACTTCACGCTGGCCGGGGCCAACGGGCAGCGCATCCCGCTGTCGCAGGTGGGCAAGGTCGACGTGCGCATGGAGGAGCCGGTCATGCGCTGGCGCGACCGCGTGCCGACGATCACGGTACGCGGCGACATTGCCGACAACCTGCAGCCGCCGGACGTCTCAACGGCGATCACCCGGCAGATTCAACCGATCATCGCGAAGCTGCCCGACGGCTATCGCATCGAGGAGGCGGGCTCCATCGAGGAATCGGGCAAGGCGACGACCGCCATGTTGCCGCTGTTCCCGATCATGCTGGCGATCACGCTGGTCATCATCATTTTCCAGGTTCGCTCGATTTCCGCGATGGTGATGGTGTTCATGACGAGCCCGCTCGGCCTGATCGGCGTGGTGCCGACGTTGATCCTGTTCCGGCAGCCTTTCGGCATCAACGCGCTGGTCGGCCTCATCGCGCTGTCGGGCATCCTGATGCGCAACACGCTGATCCTGATCGGGCAGATTCATCAGAACGAACATGCCGGGCTGGATCCGTTCCATGCGGTTGTCGAAGCCACCGTGCAGCGCGCCCGCCCGGTGATCCTGACGGCCATGGCGGCGATCCTGGCCTTCATCCCGCTGACCCACTCGGTGTTCTGGGGAACGCTCGCCTACACGCTGATCGGCGGTACGTTCGCCGGGACGATTCTCACGCTGGTGTTCCTGCCGGCGATGTATTCCATCTGGTTCAAGATCCGCCCCGGCACTTCTGCGGGTTCGCACAAGAGCCGGGATAACCAGTCATCGCATTCAGAACCGGTGACACAGGATGCGCTCGACGCGCGCACTTAAAACATCATCAATTTCACCTGAGGGGAGCTGTTCATGTCGAAATCCACCGTTGTCGTTGTGACCGGGGTGTCATCGGGTATCGGACGCGCCACCGCCGAGAAGTTTGCCGGCCGGGGTTGCCGCGTATTGGGTACCGTGCGCAGCATCGCAACAGCGGTGCCTGTCTCCGGCGTCGAGCTCGTCGAGATGGACGTTCGCGACGATGCATCGGTCCGGGCCGCAATCCAGTCCGTCATCGAACTCGCCGGGCGAATCGATGTGCTCGTCAATAATGCGGGAATGAGCCTGATCGGTGCCGTGGAGGAAACTTCGGCTGCCGAGGCCGTGTCGCTGTTCGATACCAATGTATTCAGCATTCTACGCACGACGCAGGCGGTACTCCCTCACATGCGGGAACAGCGTGGCGGAAGGATCGTCAATGTCAGTTCGGTGCTTGGCTTCCTGCCCGCCCCCTACATGGGTCTCTATTCGGCGTCCAAGCATGCCGTCGAAGGGCTGACCGAGACCCTGGACCATGAGGTGCGCCAGTTCGGCATACGCGCAACGCTGGTCGAACCGTCCTTTACCAGGACCAACCTGGACACCAACGCCCCTCTGGCAAGCTCGAAAATCGCCGCCTATGATCGCGAGCGTAGCCTTGCATCGAGCGCAGTCGTCAAGAGTGTCAAAGGCGCCCCCGCGCCCGACGGCGTAGCGAACACGATTGTCGAAGCGGCGCTTGGGAGCTGGCGCATGCGTCGCACACCGGCGGGTGAGGCCTCTCTGTTGAGAAAATTGCGACGCTTTATGCCCACCGGCCCCGTCGATTCAAGCTTGAGGAAAACGTTCGGACTCCTGTGAAGCCGTACCATCAGCCAGCCCGAGTTCCTGCGCTTTCCGCAATGCCGGGATGGGTGATGTTTGATTGATCGGAACGTTTGCGAACCTCGCGACGCATGTTGGACAAGCTGCCCGTTCGCCGCGACGCCCGAAGCCATGTGAGGCGCATCCTTGCGAGTCAATAGACGCGCAATCAGTGCCATATGAATAGTGCGGCGATCGATGCGACAAGCAGCAATACGCCGAGAAGCAGCCACCTGTTGGGTGTCACGAGTGGCACCCCCGTCGTCGGTCCGGAAGTCGTGAGAGCGCCACCTTAGACGGAGGGTGGATGCAGGCGTGAGCGAAGTGCACGACTCCCGGTACGCTCGACGTGGGCCGCATGAGCGGTTTCCTTGGGTGGACACCATTCCATCGTGCCAGATATCCCAACATATGGGAATATTGTTCTGGCGTGAGAGTGCCTCTCAGGACTGGCACCTGCAAACCAGTTTGCATCTCGTTTGGCTGACGTAAAGGAGCTGTCGCTGGCATAGTCTCGAAGAGCTTGCACGACGTGACCTGGTGCTTGTGTTCCCGTTCACATGCCACCCGGTTGATCCAGGATCACGGCATGCGCGTTCGCTTTCGTTGGGGCGCCCCGCCTTCAAACTGGTGCAAACTGTGTGTCGCGATGCCGGCCAACGGGCCGGGGTGGCGCGTGCGGCGCAACCCGAGCGTCGGCCTTGATGACAGTTTTCTCTCGCTGGGTTTCCTGTGCCGCATCCTTTACGTAGCCGTGCAGCGAACTCCGTCCCGGCACGGCGATGAAATCAGGGCGCGTGGGCGGCGCGTCGACGAAATGCAACGGATCGACTTGCCGACAGCATGCAAAATGGCGAAGGTGCCATTTCGACTGTCGTCGCGAAGCGCGGCGGGCTCCGCCGCGCTTCAGGCAGTGCGGGGACGTCATTGTGCAAAAGAGGGGACCAGCATGGCCGAATCGCAAAAGCTGACCGTAGTCTGGGAGACGACAGACTGGGCGGCCCGATGGATTGACTCAACTTCCGACTATGCGATTTTTGCGCTGACGACCGACGGACGCGTTGCGAGCTGGAACCCCGGCGGCGAGTCGGTCTACGGATATGCCCCCGAGGAAATTCTGGGGCGTCCACTATCCATCTTCTATACGGACGAGGACCGTCGCGACGGTGTACCCGAGGATGTACTGCGCGAGACACGGGAAACCGGTCGCAGCGAAGCCGAAGGCTGGCGCTCGCGCAAGGACGGGAGTCTCTTCTGGGCAAGTGTGATTCTCACGGCACTGCACGATCCTGCCGGGCAACTGCTTGGTTACGGCAAGATTGTGCGCGACATGAGCGACAAGAAGCGGGCGCACGACGCGGTGGTCGAAAGCGAGCGGCGATTCCGGATGCTGGTAGACGGCGTCACGGACTATTCCATATTCATGCTGTCGCCCGATGGGCGCGTTACAAACTGGAACCAGGGTGCACGGCGAATCAAGGGCTATGCGGCACCTGAAATCATCGGCTCCCATTTTTCGCGTTTTTATACGCCCGAGGATGCCGCGGCAGGGCTGCCGCAGCGCGGGCTCGAAACGGCCGCGCGCGAGGGTCGCTTCGAATCCGAGGGCTGGCGTGTGCGCAAGGACGGCAGCCGCTTCTGGGCGCATGTAGTCATCGATGCGATTCGCGACAACGACGGTGCGCTGGCCGGTTTCGCGAAAATCACGCGGGATGTTACCGAGCAGCGCGAGACGGAACGCGCGCTCGACGAAACGCGCATGGCGCTGTACCAGTCGCAGAAAATGGAGGCGATTGGCAAGCTCACTGGCGGTGTCGCGCATGACTTCAACAACGTGCTGCAGGTCGTGCGCGGGAATCTCGAGCTGATCGAGAGCAGGCTCAGTCGCGACAGTCAGATACAGGAGCGCCTCGACAAGGCGATCGACGCCGTAGAGCGCGGGGCCAAGCTCGCTTCGCAATTGCTCGCGTTCGGGCGGCGGCAGCCGTTACAGCCGGTTGTCATCAATCTGGCAACGGCACTGCGCAACATGGACGACATGCTGCGCCGCGCGCTCGACGAAACCATCCAGGTCGAAACCGTCGTGGCCGGTGGTCTGTGGAACACCTATGCGGACGTCCATCAACTCGAAAACGTCATTCTGAACCTTGCGATCAACGCCCGCGACGCGATGCCCGACGGCGGGAGGCTGACGCTCGAACTCGGCAACACAATGCTCGATGACCGTTATGTGGC
The DNA here is from genome assembly GCF_040965735.1 of Paraburkholderia sp. BR10936. NCBI lineage: Bacteria > Pseudomonadati > Pseudomonadota > Betaproteobacteria > Burkholderiales > Burkholderiaceae > Paraburkholderia > Paraburkholderia sp. BR10936. The sequence continues at coordinate 251,091 of NZ_JBFRCM010000005.1, read as the reverse complement.
CGGACTGCAGGACGTTCCAGCGGGACAATACGTTCTGCTGGCAGTGACGGACACGGGAGTGGGAATGTCCCCCGACATACTGGCGCGGGCAATTGACCCGTTTTTCACGACAAAGCCGGAAGGCTACGGAACAGGCCTGGGTCTGAGCATGGTCTACGGCTTCGTCAAGCAGAGCGGCGGCCATTTGCGACTCTATAGCGAAGTCGGCCAAGGCACTACCGTCAAGGTGTATTTGCCGCGCTCGACGGGGAGTGCGATCGAGCGTCCGTCGCCCGTCAGCACACCGCTGCGCGGTGGCAGGGAAACCGTGCTCGTCGTGGAAGACGATGCGAAGCTGCAATCGACCGTTGTCGACATGCTGGGCGGCCTTGGCTACACGGTGCTCAAGGCTGACGACCCACAGCAGGCGCTGGCCATCATCCGTAGCGGCGTGCATATCGACCTGCTTTTTACGGACGTCGTGATGCCGGGTCCGCTGAAGAGTCCGGAGATGGCGCGGCAGGCTTGCAAGACGCTGCCTCAGCTAAAGGTGCTGTTCACCTCCGGGTACACCCAGAACGCCATCGTGCATGGCGGGCGGCTGGACGAGGGCGTTGAACTCCTCAGCAAGCCGTACAGCCGCGACCAGCTCGCGCGGAAGATCCGCCGCCTGCTTGGCTCGCCCGGCATCGATCTCGAAGTGGTCGAGGAAGGCGAGCGCGAACAAGGGTTGGCCCCCGGCTCATTGCGCGTACTGGTGGTCGACGACGACGCGGGCTCGGCCGATGCCGTGGGCGCATTGCTCGAAATGCTTGGACATTGCCCTCAGTTGCACAGATCGGCCGAGAGCGCCGACGAGGCACTGCGCAAGCAGGAGTTCGACGTATTGCTGACGGACATCTCGTTGCCTGGCATGTCAGGCGTGGATTTCGCCCTGAAAGCCGTGCGCGAACGGCCCCATATTCGCGTGATATTTGGATCGGGCTCGAGCGTTCCCCCAACCGGCCAGCTGCCTTTTTCATGGCGCGAACTGCGCAAGCCCTATACGGCTGACGACCTGCGCGGGGCACTTTCCTGACGCTTCACCCACTCTCGCGGCACTGCAACGTTGTCCACTAGCCGGGAATGAACATGCCCACGGCCGCAGCCGCCATGAATGCCGTTGCGATCCAGCCGCCCGCTTTCAGCAGCCCGGATATCGCGAACTTGCCCATCACGCGCCGGTTGGTACCCATCAGCATGACCACGACCATGACAGGCACGGCCGCCAGTCCGTTGACGACGGCACTCCAGTACAGCGCCTTGACCGGATCGAGGTGGCAGAACGTGATGGCGGTGCCGCCGAGGATGGCCAGGGCGATGACGGCATAGAACTCACGCGCAAGAGTGAGGTGCAGAGAAAGGCTGCTGCGCCACCGGAACGCGCCAGCAGCCCCGTACGCCGCGGAGCCGGCCAGAACAGGCAGCGCGAGCAGGCCTGTGCCGACAATGCCGGCGGCAAAGATGTATGCCGCCAGATGGCCTGCAACCGGTTCGAGGGCTCTCGCTGCATCGGCGGATGTCTGGATTTTTATGTGATGCGTGTAGAGCGTCGCGGCGGCCGTCAGCATGATGAAGAATCCCACTCCGTTCGAGACGGCCATACCGATCCAGGTGTCAGCCGTGATCCGGTCTATGTGCCGGTAGGCCCGGAACGATGAGATCCATCGCAGCGGCCGCTCGCCAGGCTTCGAGCGCATTTCTTCGACTTCCTGTGACGCCTGCCAGAAGAACAGGTACGGGCTGATGGTGGTACCAAGCACGGCCACAACGGTGGTGAGATACTCGCCAGAAATATTGGCGCGCGGCCAGACCAGTGAGACGGCGACCTTTGTCCAGTCGACCGGGACGACGAACGCGACCGCCACGTAGGCGAACAACGCCAGGGTCAGCCATTTGAGTAGGCGCGCATAGCTCTCATAGGGCAGCGTAATCTGAATGATGGCCGAGAGCACGCCAATGGCAACGACATAGAGATGCTCGGGGCCAGGAACGAGAAGGTGGATCGCCGCGCCCATCGCGGCGAGATCTGCTGCGATGTTGATGGTATTGGCCACGGCCAGCAGCAGCACCAGCACGACGACGAGCCATTTCGGACCGAACGCGCGCATGTTCGAGGCGAGTCCCTTGCCCGTGACGCGGCCGATGCGCGCGCTCGTCATCTGGATGGCGACCATGAGCGGATAGGACAGCAGAAGCGTCCATAGCAGCGTAAAGCCGAACTGCGCACCCGCTTGCGAGTACGTCCCGATGCCGCTCGGGTCGTCGTCCGCCGCGCCGGTCACGAGGCCGGGGCCGAGGCGCGACAGCCAGGAGCGTTCCGTGCGGTCGGTGACCGCGGCCTCGGGCTCGAGATGGTCCTGTTCCAGATCCTTTTCGTCCGGCACGGCGCAGCTCTCCTTTCGAAGCCGCAGCCTGCGGCATAGCCCCATTCCGCAACTTTCGTGCCGAATCCTGACTGCCGCTTCGGCGCGTCTGGCACGGTCCTTGCGCGCCGGGGTTCAGGCCGCGCCAGCGGCCGTGTGCAGCCGGTGTTGCGCTGAGGGAGAAGTCGTGAAAAAAGCATCGCTAAAAGGTGTCCCGACTCCTGAGGAGCGGGCGCCCCGCCTTGCGGATCTACGCATGCGCAAGATGGCGCGATCAGCGCACGCGTACGTACGCGGCAGCGCGGACCGCTTTTATGCGTGGCTCGACAGCCAGGCATCCGGGACGTTGCCTGACGGGCCTCCCGTATGGATTTGCGGCGACTGCCACCTCGGCAATCTCGGCCCGCTGGCCGATGCCTCAGGGCGGGTGGCAGTCCAGATCCGGGACCTGGATCAAAGCGTCATCGGCAACCCGGTGCACGATCTCCTGCGCCTGGGACTGTCGTTGACCACTGCCGCCCGTAGCGCGGATCTGCCCGGCGTGATCACCAGCCGTATGGCTGAAGCGCTCATCGACGGATACGAACAGGCGTTCGACGACGCACGCACGGACGAGACGAAACGCGCGGAACGGCCGACAGTCGTCAGGGTTGCGATGAAGCAGGCGCTGCACCGCTCGTGGCGCAAGCTGGACCGGCAGACGATTGACGGCGTCGCGCCTCGCATACCACTTGGCAAACGTTTTTGGCCCCTGTCCGAAGAGGAATCGCAGGCGGTGCGCACGCTGTTCGAATCGCAGTCAGGGCTTGCGGTACGGGAAGCGCTGGGCCGCGCTGTGCATGGCGGCGGGAAAATAGACGTCCTTGACGCTGCCTTCTGGGTAAAGGGATGCAGCTCCCTCGGGCGGCGGCGCTATGCCGTGCTGCTCGATATCGACGGCACGTGTTCTCCAGGGGGGCCGCCCTGTCTTGTCGACATCAAGCAGGCCGCCGCCGCCGCGGCGCCTCGCCACGCCGGCGCCACGATGCCGCGCGACAACGCAAAGCGGGTGGCGGAGGGTGCCAGACACGTCTCGCCGCTGCTTGGAGACCGCATGCTCGCCGCCCGTCTGGATGGCTGCGCGGTTGTGATCCGCGAGCTCATGCCACAGGATCTCAAAATCGACGCAGACCGGCTCACGGAAGCCGACGCAGTGAAAGCTGCACACTTCCTGGCGCTGGTGGTCGGGCAGGCGCACGCGGGACAGATGGATGCCCCGACCCGCCGGAGCTGGCTGCATGAACTGCAGGCGAGGCGGCCCGGATCGCCTGGCGCGCCATCGTGGCTTTGGCGCAGCATGGTCGAGCTGGCTGTCGCCCACGAAGCGGAGTATCTCGAGCATTGCCGGCGCTACGCGCTTCGTCGGGGCGCCGGCAAGCGGTGATGCCGCGAGACAGCTGGCCGTGCCGCCCCCGTTTGGCGTCGATTGACGAGCCGCGCAGAGAAGCGGCGAGCGCGCCGTTTCCGTCCAGAATCCCTCCCTCAGGAATGGCTGTTGCGTGAAGCGCATCACCCAAACCACGGAGGTGATCATGAGCCAGAGAAAGACGGTAGACGACCTGTTCGTCCATATGCTGTCGGACATCTACAGCGCAGAAAAGCAGCTGACCCGCGCCCTCGGAAAGCTCGCGCGTACGGTCAGCGATCCTGAGCTTTCAGGAGCGTTCAAGACGCATCTGGAAGAAACGCACGGGCAGATCGAGCGCATCGACAAGGCGGTTGAATCCACCGGATTGCGACTGAAGCGCATGAAATGCGTCGCGATGGAAGGCCTGATTGAGGAAGCCGACGAACTGATCGAGGAAATCGAAAAGGGCCCGGTCCTCGATGCCGGCCTCATCGCGGCGGCACAGAAGGTGGAGCACTATGAGATAGCGGCATACGGCAGCCTCTGTGCGCTGGGCAAGCTTCTCGGTCACGACGAGGCGGTGAAGCTGCTCAAGGAAACGCTTGAGGAAGAAAAGGCTACCGATCTGAAGCTCTCGAAGTTTGCCGAGTCGGCGGGCAACGCGAAGGCGGCGGGTAAGGGGTGAGCGACCCGGCAGCGGCGCCTGCTTCGTGCGGCAACGACTGATTAGCAATGCGTAATTTTTTCGGTCATACCGGGAGATCCTGATGTTCATGCACAACAGGAAACTGCAGTACACCGTCCGCGTCGACGTGACCAATCCTGGTCTCGCCAACCTGCTGCTCGAGCAGTTCGGCGGGCCGCAGGGGGAACTGGCCGCTGCGATGCGCTATTTCACCCAGGCGGTTGCCGAGGAAGATCCCGGCCGCAAGGACATGCTCTTCGATATTGCCACGGAGGAACTCAGCCATCTGGAAATCATCGGGTCGATCGTCGCCATGCTCAACAAGGGTGCGAAGGGCGAGCTTGCCGAAGCCGTAGATGAGCAGGCTGAGCTTTACCGCAAGCTCAACGGCGCTGGCAACGACAGCCACGTCACGCAGGTCCTGTTCGGTGGCGGGCCGCCGCTGGTCAACTCCGCAGGCGTGCCCTGGAACGCAGGTTACATCGACACCATCGGTGAACCGACGGCAGACCTGCGCTCGAATATCGCCGCGGAAGCACGGGCAAAGATCGTTTATGAACGGCTGATCAATGTGACGGACGATCCTGGTATCCGTGACGCCCTGGGCTTCCTGATGACGCGCGAGGTCTCGCACCAGAAGTCATTCGAGAAGGCCCTGTATGCGATACAGGGCAACTTCCCGCCGGGAAAGCGTCCGCCCGTCGCCGAATTCGCCAACGTCTACTACAAGATGTCGCACGGAGGCGAAACGATCGCCGCGCCATGGAACAGCGGCAACGGCCTGGAAATGCGCCAGGGTGAACCGGCGGTTGATGGCGGCGACGGCAACGCGTGGGTCAACCTGGACGAGAGCCAGCAGGCCGCGCTGAAAGCCATGCGCGAGCGACTGAGTTCGGAGACCGCCGTGGACCCGCAGACGGGAGCCGAGCTTGGCGAGGCAGCCATCCGGCCCGAGAGCCCTGTTCAGGTGCCGCCTGAGGGAGACTCAAAATGACCACAGCGCAGAAGCATATTGTCGACTGGCTGCGTGGTGCGTATGCGCCGGCCCCGTCACCCGGCATGTGCCTTGCGGATTGTGACTGCTGCCGCCGCGGACGCCGACTGCCGCGCTTTGCATGGCGCACTCGCTGGCTTTGACTCTGGCGGCGTCGATGTCGCGAGACGACCCCTTGAGTTTCGAATCGATTGGAATGGAGGCAAACATGACGACGAAGTCTAAATTGATAGCAGCGCTGGCTTGTATTGCGCTTTCCGGTGGCGCATTCGCCGCCGGAGGCGGTGGAGGTGGGGGTAGCGGTGGCGGCAGTGGAGGTGGCAGTGGAGGCGGCACCGGAGGAGGCACCGGAGGAGGCTCTGGCGGTGGCGGCGGCACAGGCATGAGCGCGCCCAACTCCGGCGGCTCTACGGCCACGGAATCGAATGCCCAGGGTGGCAACACCATGGGCAATTCTGGCCCGTCGAGCGGGACGATGCACCACCGGAAGACGACCCATCCGAAGGCGAGCTCGACGCAGTGAAGTCGTCGTGCCCGGCACGACCGAGTGGGTGCGCGCTCCGACGCTCACAGCGGCGTCGGAACCGTTCGCCCCTCATCCATCGAGTCGCGCGCCGCGTACCAGGCCCCGACTAGTGCGCCGACATTTCCCGGTGCCGGTTGCGCTTGCGAAGGAATGACATGCGTATTGCCCAGATCGCCCCGCTTTATGAATGCGTACCGCCGCAGCGTTACGGTGCCACTGAGCGGATCGTGCATTACCTGACCGAAGCCCTGGTCGAGCGCGGCCACGAGGTGACGCTGTTCGCGAGTGGCGATTCGCAGACTCACGCCACCCTCATCCCCTGCTGCGCGCGGGCACTATGGCACGACCGGGACGTTACCGACACACTGGTTCACCATGTTGCGCAGCTGGAGCGGGTGGCCGCGCGAGCGCACGAGTTCGACGTCATGCATTTTCACACCGAACCGCTGCATCTGCCGCTGGCGTGCCGACTGAACGTCGCTTCGCTCACGACACTGCACGGCGTAATCCGCCCGCAGGATCTGGGCGTGCTGCTGGATGTATCGCGGGACGCGGTGCTCGTCGCACTGTCGCAAGCGCAGCGTGAGGGCGCTCCGCACGCGAACTGGCTCTCGACGATCGGGCACGGCTTGCCGTTCGATCTGTTCAGGCCCAGCGCGGTTCACGACGGCTATCTGCTGTGGATGGGCCGCATGATGCCGGGCAAGGGGCCCGACGCGGCCATCGAAATCGCCCGACGATCCGGCAAGCCGTTGAAGATGGCGGCAGCAGTCCATTCGGGAGAGCGCGCCTGGTTCGAGGATCGTATGCGTCCACTGCTCAGGCGACATGCCAGCTGCGTGGAGTATCTCGGGGAAGTGGGCGGCGAGTTGCGCACGATGCTGTTGAGCCGCGCTGAAGCGTTGTTGATGCCGATCACCTGGGACGAGCCGTTTGGACTTGTCATGATCGAGGCACTCGCGAGCGGAACGCCAGTGATTGCCAACCGGCGCGGCGCTGTGCCCGAGGTCCTCCGCAATGGGGTCAGCGGGTTCATCGTCGAGGGATTGGAAGCGGCCGTCGATGCGGTAGCACGCTTGCCTTCGCTTTCCCGCGACAGCTGCCGCGCCGAATTCGAGCGACGCTTTACGGCCGAACGCATGTGCGATGACTATCTCGCCGCATACGACACGCTGATCGCGCGACGCGGCGCGATGCATACGGCGCCAGCATGGGTCGGGAGCTGCCTATCGCAAGCGAGTGAGGCGAGCCGAACGAGGCTCGCGTCATAACCGCTGATTGGCCGCACGCATGGGAGAGCGGCAGGTTGTCTATCCACTACGCGGGTATGCCTCGGTAGTCGTATCGGCTTCAAGGCCGCCGGTCAGTGCGGGTTGCGGGAAACGCATGCCGGAGCGCGTCAAGGAGCGTCATCCCTTCGTTGATGCGCGCCTGTTCGATCTCTATCTGCTGTTTGTCACCGACGCGCTCGGCCCATTTCTGCCGCTCTCTTGCAAAGACAATGCGTTCGTTGATCGTCCGTATGGCCGTCCAGATCGCGTTTTCTTCAGCCTTTTCATGGCCATCTTCGAGCGAGAGTGCATTGTATGCATGGCCGGTGTGGCAGCGGTAACGTAGTACCCGATCGTCAAGCACGCGCCATAGCATGCCGCCGCATTCCGGGCAGGCGAGCGGCGAGCGCTCGCCGATCCGGTCGAGGTCCTCGGGCTGCAGCACGTCAAGCTGGTCCAGACGCGCCTCAAGAGAAAGGTCGTTCGTGGACATCGGGAGCGGCTCCTTCACTGGAGCGCCGCGCACTGCGGCGACGATGCGCGCTGCCAGATGCGCCGCGTCGGCGATAGCGTCCGCGCCTGCGGCCGCAAGCGCCGAACGGGGCATCGAATGCGCCTCGCAATCGTCAGGATCCTGCACGATGCAGTAGCCGCCATGCGCCCGGACGGTGGCAAGGCCTGCCGCGCCGTCATCGAGGTCGCCGGTAAGGACGGCGGCGACCACGCGGGCTCCGTAATCCAGCGCGGCCGACCTGAATAGCGGATCCGCCGCGGGTCGCGCGAAGTTCTCGGCGGCTCCGCTATCCAGTCTGAGTCGCCCCTGCGACACCCGCATGTGCCGGTCAGGCGGCGCGATGTAAATCCTGCCATTCTCGAGCGCTTCGCCGTCGGCGGGATGGCTGGCAGGCAGGGGGCCCCAATTCGACATCAACTGAGGCAGCACGCTATCGTGCCTGCCAACGTGCAGCACGATGCAGATGGCGGCCGGGAGATCGGCGGGCAGACCGGCGGCGATCATGCGCAAAACGCCGAACGCACCGCGTGAGCCGCCAATGACGACAATGTCACGTTGTTCCATGCCTCTAGCGAGCGCATTTGGCGGTCCCGCTGTGCAGCGACCGGCAGGAACGGCACACCGCTGCATGCAGCGGCCGCGTCGCGCTCAGGCACGCCGCCCTTTTTTTACCGGCGCAGCGCTGGCAGGAGGTCGCGGAGCACCCGAACCAGTGTCTGGAAGTCGACCGGTTTGCTCACATGCGCGTCGAAGCCAGTTTCGCGTGCGGCGCGCCGGTTCGCCTCGGTGTCGTTCGCGGTCACCGCGACAGATCGAAGATTCGCAAGCCGCGGATCTGACCGCAGATGGGCGGTGATCGTGGCGGCGTCGATGCCAGAGCTGCCGACGTCACAAATCAGGACATCAACGACTTCTGCTTCCAGTGCCGCCAGGACCGTGTCTGCGCCAGCCAGCATCACGGTCGATGCGCCCTCCAGTTCGAGAAGTTTTCCCAACGAGGCTGCGGTATCCGGATCATCAAGTACGATCATGGCTCGTACACCTGAGAGCGAACCGGCCGGTAGCGCTGCAGCGCCGGACTCGCCTGCCGCTTCGACGGCCGGCAGCCACACTGTCATCGCGCATCCGAGGCCCGGACCGTCGGAATGGGCGACCGCGCGCCCGCCATGCATTTCAACCAGCTGCCTGACCAGTGCAAGCCCGATTCCGAGGCCTGTCTTTGAGCGGCCGCGGATTCCCTGGCGGTACATGTCGAAGATGTGCGGGAGTTCCTCCTGGGCGATGCCCTGGCCGCTGTCGATCACATCGATCCGCACCATCGACGCTTCAGGAGCGAGGCGCAGCTCGATCCTGCCGCCGTCACCGGTGAACTTGATCGCATTGGAAACGAGGTTCCACAGGATCTGTTCGCAGCGGGTGCGATCCGCATGGACCATAACCGGCGGTGGGGGGACGGTTACCGACAGGTCGATGCCTTTCGCCCTTGTATCCTGTGTGCAGGCGCCCGCGATGCCCTGCAGCATCGAGGCAATGTCGAGCGGCTCCAGCTCCAGCGCCAGTTTGCCGGTGCGCACCCGCGACAGGTCCTGCAGGTCGTCGATGATCTGCGCCTGGCCCCGAACCGCACGGCGAATCGCGTCGGCGGTTTCCCGCACAAACGTGATCTCGCGGGTCTCGGGCTGCCGCGTCAATATTTCTGCCTTCATGCCTATCAGATTCAACGGGTGCTTCAGCTCGTGCGAAAGGACCGCAATGAAATCGTCCTTGAGCTGGTTCGATTCGCTTTGCCTTTGCCTTGCCTCCTGTTCGTGCAGCAACGCGATCTCTTTTGCATCCTCGCGCTGCTTGCGCTGCGTGAGATCGCGCAGGATCGTGGCGAAGCCGGTGAAGGAGGCATCGGCGATCGGCGTGACGACGCCGCTGCACCATACGCGCCGCTGGTCCCGGGTGACGTGCCAGCGCTCATCGTCAGCGCGGCCCTCAATGCCGGCGGCTTCCCGTTGGCTCGCCGCAACGTGCGCATCGCGGTCGTCCGGCTCGTAGATGAGCGCGATATCCTGGCCCATGACCTCGCGTTCGGTGTAGCCGAAGATCCGTTCCGCGCCCGTATTCCAGCTGACAATGCTGCCGGCGCGATCGTGAACGATGATGGCATAGTCGTTGGTTGACTGCGCCACGAGCCGCAGCCGCTGCTCGCCGATGCGTGCCTGCTCTTCTGCCTCGTGGCGCGCGGTGATATCGATAAGCGTGAGCACGGCGCCGTCGATACGGTCGTCGGCCGTTCGGTAGGGAAGCAGACGCATCAGATACCAACGCCCATCCTGGCTTTGCAGTTCGCGCTCGATCAGCTTGAGCGTCTCGAAGGCTTCCTTGACGTCCGCGGCTAGCGTGGGGTGATTCAGGGAGTGCGTGATGTCGAACAGCGAGCGTCCGATGTCGGACTCGATCAGCTTGAAGATGTGTGTGGCGCTCGGGGTGAAGCGTTTGACCTGGATCTTCCTGTCGACAAAAACGGTCGCAATCTCGGTCGAGACGATGATGTTCTGCAGGTCATCGTTAGCCTTGGCGGTTTCCTCGACACGCGCGTGCAGCTCCGAGTTCAACGTGGTGAGTTCCTCGTTGACCGACTGCAGCTCTTCCTTGCTGCTTTCGAGCTCCTCCGTCGCCGAGCGGAGCTCCTCGTTGATTGCCTGGAGTTCTTCGTTCGAAGCCTTGAGTTCCTCGACGGAAGTTTCGTACTGCTCGATGGTAGTGGACAGCTGCTCGCGGCTGTGCTGCAGCTCCTGTTCGAGCTGCATGAGAACCGGGTCCTGCCCCTTTTGCTCGGCTTCGCCTTCGTCCGACATGCGTTCCTGCACCTCGTCGAAAAGCACCAGGAAGAAGTCGGCGTTCACGCCCTGATCATGGAACGGGCGAACAGTCATGTTGATCCACGACGGGCGGCCGTCGCGGACCATCTTCACGCGCCTCGCCTCGACGCTCGCTCCGGTCTGCAGGGCACGGAACAACGTCGTACGCAGATCGAGACGCAGTTCCGGCACGACGACGGTCATGATATTCGTCGACGGCTCGCCCCCGGCGTGGTGCAGGAACCTGCCCGCGTTGTCGGATAGATGCACGATCGCCGAATCACGGTCCACGATGACGCTCGGCGGCGCGTATTCTTCCAGGACCCGCTGGTGCAGGGCGGAGAAGGAGAAGCTCCGGCGCTCGACCGGAGGCGGCGGGACTGCGCTTCCCGCGACCGCCTGCACCTCCTCGGGGACCCCGCTCGCCTGCGCGAGCGAGGGAAAGGCCGTAGCTTGCCTTGCACGATTGACGATCTTGCGCGCTCGATAAACGCGATGTTTCTTGTCGACGACGGCGAAAAGATCATCGGCAGCGTCGGCCGATTCTGCGGACCCAAGGAACAGATAGCCGTCGGGGCGCAGTGCAAAGTGGAACAGTTCGAGGATCTGTCTCTGTACCGAGCGCTCCAGGTAAATCAGCACGTTGCGGCACGTAATCAGGTCGAGATGGGAAAACGGCGGATCCTTGAGCAGGCTGTGCGCGGCAAAGAGAATGCGCTCACGTACCGGCTTGACAATGGCATACCGCCCCCCTTCATGCGTAAAGTAGCGTCGCAGCAGGTCGGCGGGCACGTCGACAGCAATCGACTCGGGATAGGATCCTGAACGCGCCCGCGCAATGGCCGCGTCGTCGATATCCGTCGCGAATACCTGCATCGCCGAAGCCGATCCGGCCGCCTCGCGCGCCTGCGCCATCAGCAACGCGACGGAATACGCCTCCTCGCCGGTCGAGCAGCCGGCAACCCAGGCCCGGATCTGCCCATCGCTGGCGGCAGTACGGAACAAACCGGGGATCACTGCGTGCCGCAAAACATCGAAGGCCTCCCGGTCCCGAAAGAACTGCGTCACGCCGATCAGCATATCGGCCAGCAGCGCACTGGTTTCGTCCGGCGTGCTACGCAGGAAATTGCGATAACTCTCGAGATCTGTCAGCCCGTTCACCTGCAGCCGCCGCTCGACGCGGCGCAGCACCGTTGCGCGCTTGTAATGCCGGAAATCGTGGCCGGTACGTACTCGCAGGTGCATGAGGATATCCTGGAGCGCGCGTTCGTCACCGGTTCGCGGAATATCCGGTGCGTCCTTCCCGGGCGTCATCCCGTCCAGTTCGGGCACGTGGATCCGCTGGGCGTTGTTCCTTAATTCGCGGAGTTTGCCGGGCATTGCAGCCGCGGGCAGGATGATGTCGACATGACCGGTCGTGATGGCATGCTGAGGCATTTCCGGATATTCGGCGTCACTCGGGTCTTGAGCCATCGTCACGCCGCCGCTTTCCCTGATGCGACTGAGCCCCGCTGCGCCGTCCGAACCGGTGCCCGAGAGCACGATTCCCATGGCCCGCATACCCTGGGCGTCGGCCAGGGTGCGGAAGAACTCGTCAATCGTGAGAATCCTGCGGTCATGTTCGTAGCGATCGGTCACCTTCAGGCAGCCGTCCGACAGGTGCAGCTGCTTGCCTGGCGCGATCACGTAGACGTGATCCTTCTCCAGGCGCGTCAACGCGGTGACCTGTTTCACGGGCATGGAGGTCGCCCGTTGAAGGATCGCGTCGGCATGACTTTCGTGCTCCGGCGAGAGGTGCAGAATGACGACGAACGCCATCTCCATTGAGGCGGGCACGTTACTGAAGAAGTCGACCAGCGCGGGGACGCCGCCGGCAGACGCCCCAATGCCGACGACCGCGAATGGCGAGCCAGTCGTCACGCGGCGCGCGCCGCTGGCATGGCTGTCTTCGCCTGGAGCACTAGTTGTCATGCTGAAGTCCTTTCGTTGTCACCGCCGGCCCGGCACGCGGGGTCCATCAGTCCGGCTTCATTGCGGAGCGTACCGACGGCGAGGGCGCCCCGTATGCGCTGACGGAATCGCACATTACTGCCGATGAGACCGACGGTCAACGGCGCTCGACACTGATCCCGCCGTGGCGCGCCGGGGAGGGCCGGTTGCATGGAACGCGGCACTTGCCCGCTCTTCGCAGCTCACCATCATTGCCCGCTTGTCTGACAAGGCGGCCACATGACAGGGATGGCGTTTTTCGGCGACCTGGCACGGTTGAACGCAGGGGATATCACCAGATAAAAGCGTTGTTTGTATGTCCGGACGGCGGGCGCGAAGCGATCCGGCTTCGGAGGAGCGGGTTCGACGACGCACGCACGGACGAGACGAAACGCGCGGAACGGCCGACAGCCGTTAGGGTTGCGATGAAGCAGGCGCTCGACGGCAGGTGTTCTCCAGGGGGGGCCACCCTGTCTTGTCGACATCCAGCAGGCCGCCGCCGCGGCGCACTGCCGGCGCTACGAGTTTCACCGTTGGAGCCACTTGCCCGCTGTCGTGGCACTTAGTGCGAAGCGGTTCCTCCAGGCAACTTGTCGCTGCCCGCACTGTCGGACCCACTTCCGCGCGCACGCTTTGGTTCAATCGCGACCACGCGCACCGGTATCGATTTCGCACCGGGGACCTTGCTTTCCTTTGCGTAGTGCCACAGCGGGAGCAGGGGATTGCATTCGGGATAGTAACCTGCGGCGCATCCGCGGGGGATATCGTAGGGCTTCGCCGCAAGGCCCGCAACCTCACGCACAACGCCATCGTCCGCGATGGTGCGCAGTGTTACGCGGTCGCCCTCTTCTATGTCGCGTGCCTCCATGTCATCGCGGTTCATCAGTACAACCATGCGCGAGCCCTTCACGCCACGGAAGCGGTCATCAAGGCTATAAAGCGTCGTGTTGAACTGGCCATCCGCGCGCAGGGACATCAGCCGCAGCGCGTCGGGCTCGCGCTCATTCATGTCGGGATCTTCTGAAAGCGCTTCGGGAACCATGAATTCTGCCTTGCCGCTTTTGGTTTTCCACGTGCGTTCGCGCGCGGGCAGCGGCCGTACAACCCCGCCAGGTGTCCACATGCTCGACTCGAAGCCGGCGAACATCGCGGGCCATGTCTTGCCCATTTCCGTACGCACCCGCGCGTAGTCCGCGCACCAGTCCTCCCAGTCGACGGTCGAACGCTCGCGCAACGTGGCGCGAGCAAGCCCCGCGATGATGAAGGGTTCGGACCGTACGGTCGGCGCGGCAGGTTCGGCCACGCCCCGCGAGCCATGGAAACGCGCCGTGCTGTCCTCCATCGAGACGAACTGTTCATGTCCACCGGTTCGATCGATTTCGATACGGCTCAGGCAAGGCAGCACATAGGTGGTCTTCGCGTGCACCAGATGGCTGCGGTTGAGTTTCGTCGCCACGTTCACAGCAAGTTGCAGGTTCGCCCATGCAGGTTGTGTGCGGTTCCTGTCAGGCACCGAACGCACAAGGTTGCCGCCGAAATTGACGACGGCCTTCACCGTGCCCTCCAGCATCGCTTCGAAGGCTTCGACCGTGTTGAACCCTTTATCGCGCGGCGGCTCGAAGTTGAACTGCTTCGCGAGCTCGTCCAGCGGGGCGAGTTCGGGCTTCTCCGTGATGCCGACCGTGCGTTGTCCCTGCACGTTGGAGTGTCCTCGCACTGGCGAGGGACCTGCGCCCGGCCTGCCGATGTTGCCACGCAGAAACAGGAGATTGCAGATCATGCGAACGTTCTGGACGCCCAGACGGTGCTGCGTGAGGCCCATGCCGTAATGAACGATGACCGCGTTGGCGACGCTATACTCGCGCGCGGCGGCTTCCAGCGCAACGCGCTGCAAGCCGCTTTCTCGCTCGATGGCGTCCCAGCCGGTCTCGCGGACGAAGTGCGCGAATTCGTCAAAACCCTTGGTGTGTGCTTCGATGAAGACGAGATCGAGTACCGGCGGCTGCCCCAGTGAAACTGCCTTGTCATGCGCTTCGATAACGGCCTTGCAGATTCCTGTTATCGCCGCCGTGTCGCCGCCCACACGCAACTGATGGTACTGGGTACTGATCTGCGTGTTCGCAGGCAGCAGCATGTCGTGGGGCGACTGCGGATTGGCAAAGGCGACGAGGCCCGGTTCGCGCAGCGGGTTGAAGGTGATGATCGGCACGCCGCGCCGACGCGCATCCTGCAACTGGTGGAGCATGCGGGGGCTATTCGTGCCTACGTTCTGCCCGAAGAAAAACATCAGGTCGGTCGTGTCGAAATCATCGAGGCCGATCGTTCCTACGCCCACGCCGATGGCCTCCTTCAGGCCGACACTCGTGCTTTCGTGGCACATGTTCGAACTGTCGGGCAGGTTGTTGGTCCCGTACATTCGCGCGAAAAGCTGGAGCATGTACGACGCCTCGAGGGACGCGCGGCCCGAGGTGTAGAAGACAACGCCCTTCGGATCAAGCCCGCGAAGTTCGGCGCCGATCGACTCAAATGCTTCTTCCCACGAAACCGGCACCAGATGATCGGTTGCCGCGTCGTAGCGCATCGGTTCGGTCAGGCGGCCCGCCTCTTCGAGGTCATGGTCGTGCCATTGCATGAGTTCGGTCACGCTGTGTGCAGCAAAGAATTCCCGGTCGGCCCGTTTCGGCGTCGTGTCCCACGCCGTGGCTTTTGCTCCGCTTTCGCAAAACTCGAAGGCGTGTGGCCTGGCTGGTTTGGCCCACGAGCAGCTCACGCACATGAAGCCTTCCGGCTTGTTTTGAAGGGGAAGCAGACTCATGTCCTTGAGCGCAACCTTCTCCTTCACGAGGATACGGGTGACGGCCTTCAGCGATCCCCAGCCACCGGAGGCGTAGGGATACTCCGAAGTCCGGCGGCTCTCCCGCGCCTGGGGCGTTTCCTTCGATCTCTGACCTTTTGCCATGGCATGCCTCGCGCGGGACGTGAACGCGCTTCCGGTGCGCAAGCCCCATTCCACGCGCTCGGCCGTCCGGGGCGAAATTTGCAGTGCCTTGTCAGCGGCTGTTGCGTTCGTCGGCGCTGGGCTTCACGATCAGGCTGATTTCGCCATTCCTTTCCAGCAGCGCAGCCTCGACCCTATCGAGCGAGGAACCGTGAAGTCCGACGCGGACGGCTTCGAGCACATCGGCCCGCGTGATGAGCGCCGCGGACATCTGCGCATCATCGAAGGTCCCGTCGCGGTACACCGTACGGGCCTCACCGCCAATGACGCGCTCGACGAAGCGTGAGCGCACACACAGCCACCCAAGCGCCCGGTGCATCAGCACGAGCACGAGGGACGCCGCGACGGTGGGGACGGCAGGCGACGCGCCGACAATGAACCGGCTCAGGGTTGCGCCGAGCAGGATGGCAACGACATAGTCGAAGGTCGAGCGCTGCCCGAAGGACCGCCTGCCCGAAATACGGATGAGGACGAGGGTAAGCAGGAACGCTGCTGCGGCGCGGGCAGCCATCTGCCACGCGTCGAGATCCTTGCCTTCCCCGAAAACCGCGTTCAGTGTGTTCATTTTTCGCACCTCCAGTCCTTGCTTCGAGCACCGGGGGGCGAGGCGACGCGAGCGCCTGGACCTCGCCGCCCCGTTCCCACGCATCAACCGTGCGTGGCGCGGGAACGATACCCGGCATGCAATGAACCAGCAGCGCGATCAGGACCGCAACAGCCAGCAAGCAGACGTCGAGGCAAAGTCATTGTGCCGTGCCTCGCACGACGTGAGCGTAAGCGGCGCGCGCAGCGATGGCGGCTCAGCCGCCGCCGATTCCTTGCATGACCTTTCCCGTGCCTCCGCAAACGGCACAGCGCTTGCCCTGCACCAGCCCGGTGCCGTGGCAGGCTCCGCACAGGTCCTCGCCTACGCCTGGCGCGCCCGGTTGGCCTTCGTCACCCGGATTCAATGGAATTTCATTCTGGCCAGATTCCGGCTTTGAACGTTGCATGGCTAGCCCCTTGAAAGTGAATGCCGTCTGGCGTTTTCAGGCCTGACGATCAGGCAGGATTGAGCGCAGTCGCCATGCCCAGCCCGCGAAGACCCTCCCGCAGCGCCGACCGCGACGGCGTACCGGCCGAGGCCGTGGGTACGGTGAATGCGCAGAAGGCGGGCACAAACAAACAGGTTCGCCTTTCCGTTGCCCATCCCTATTGGAGTCCAGCATGCCTTCCCGCGAAATATCGGCGTCCCGTCGCAATTGGATGCAAGCCGCCTCGGCAGGTGTCCTTGCCGCAGTAGCGCCCGCCGCGATGGCGCAGGAGCCGGGTACCGCGAGTGGTCCGACGCCGCAGGAAGATCCCCGCGCCGCTTATCCGCATCCGCCATTTCCTGCCCAGCAGCAACCCTGGCCCGGACTCGCGGGACGCATGACGCCGCGGCCCGACCACGGGGAAACGAGCTATCGCGGCACTGGGCGTCTAAGCGGCCGCAAGGCGCTCGTGACGGGCGGCGACTCGGGCATTGGCCGCGCAGCCGCCATCGCGTTCGCGCGGGAGGGCGCCGATGTCGCGATCGCCTACCTGCCGCAGGAGGAGCCGGATGCCCGCGAAGTTGTACAGTTGATTCAGTCTGCAGGCCGCAAGGCGGTTCCGCTGGCAGTCGACATCCGCAGCGAAGCGGCGTGTCAATCGCTGGTGGAACGCGCGGTGTCAGGGCTAGGCGGCCTCGAGGTCCTCGTGAACAATGCGGGACGACAGCAAAGTCACGACTCGATCCTCGACATCAGCACCGAGCAGTTCGACTGGACCCTCAAGACCAACCTGTATGCGATGTTCTGGATCACCAGGGCGGCCATTCCGCACATGCAGGCAGGCGCCGCAATTATCAACACGACTTCCGTTAACGCCTACGACCCGTCTGCTAACTTGCTCGACTACGCCATGACCAAGGCGGCAATAGCGAACTTCACCAAGGGGCTCGCGAAGCAAATGATCAAGCGGGGAATCCGGGTCAATGGTGTGGCGCCAGGACCTTTCTGGACCGCACTGCAAGTGAGTGGTGGCCAGACCATGGAGAACGTGCAGAAGTTCGGCGAGCAGGTGCCGATGGGCCGGCCGGGTCAGCCGGCAGAAATCGCGCCGATCTATGTCGAACTCGCATCGGCGCAGGCCTCGTACATTACCGGACAGATCTACGGCGCCTCGGGTGGAGCGGGCAACCCGTGAGTATCGCGACGAATGGTCGTCGTGTTGCCACTCTCTATGCTGAGATTGACGGTTCGCTCAGTGGCAGGACGGCTGTTCGTGAACGCGGCTCCCCAACGTAGCGGGCGTGCGGATTGCTGGGACTTCGACATTGCGTGGAGGAGGGCAATGAGTATGGAAACGGGAGCAGTGCGCCGGCGCCTCGGTAACTGGATGCCAGGCGAGGAGCAAAAAAGCGCGGCGTTCAGGCTGGAAATCGCGCGGCAGGCCCGAGCGCGCGCGGCGCGTGCAGCGCTGTCCAGCGTCGTGCAGGATCTCGGAAAACTCATTGACGGCGATCCGGTGCTACGGATGAACCTCGCGCGAGCGATAAGCGAGGCGCTTGAGCAGGGTAAGCAGCTGGGGTATTCGGATATCCACGAGCTGCTCGCCATCATTGACTATCTGACGACATACAGCCCGCCATTCGACAGCGATGCACCGATGGCCACGCCACTCAATACCGTTCTTGAATGGCCAATGTGCATGCCGTCCGGCTATGCGGTTTTCCGGGATCCGGCGTTCAATGCGCAGTTGCGTCGCGTCCTCAATACGTGGTGCGCGTTTCTCAGCGGCCCACGGTCACGCGTATGGCTCAACGATGCGCCGAAGGGCTGGTTCAGCCCTCCCGCGTTGGAGAAGCTCGGGATGGACGACTTCGTCCATGATCGTACGCGAGCGCATTGGGGCTTCGATTCGTGGAACGGTTTCTTTACGCGCCATCTGCGTCCCGGCGCCCGGCCGGTGGCGAGCCCGGACGATCCTGCCGTGATCGTGAACGCGTGCGAAGCGTCGCCCTTCGACGTGCGCGAGGGCGTGCAGCTGATCGACCGCTTCTGGATCAAGTCGCAGCCCTATTCGCTCAAGGAGATACTGACGTCGAGCGACGAGGCGCTTGCCCGACGCTTTGTCGGTGGCACGGTGTACCAGGGCTATCTGAGCGCGTACAACTACCATCGGTGGCACGCTCCTGTCGACGGCAGGGTCCGCGAAGCCTACAACGTCGACGGCACCTACTATTCGGATGCCGAAGCGGAGGGCGAAGACCCGAGTGGACTTAACGACTCCCAGGGCTACACCACTGCCGTTGCCGCTCGCGCAGTGATCGTCATCGAAAGCGACAACCCTGTCATTGGGGAAGTTGCGTGCGTCTTCGTGGGCATGGCCGAGGTTTCGTCATGCCAGATATGCGTACGCCCAGGCGATGAGCTTGGAAAGGGCGACGAGCTCGGGTGGTTTCAGTACGGGGGAAGCACCTACTGCCTGATTTTCCAGCCGGGCGTCGTCGAGCGCTTCGCGCCGCGACCACCGTGGCATGACGACGTGCCGCCACTCCGCGTCAATTCGGCGTTGGCTTTCGCGCGCAGCGGCGCTTGAACCGGAACGCAGTGGCAACCGTGATCTACACGGGGCCACTTGCGCCGAGACCAGCCGTGGTCTGATCCGGTCGTATGCAGGCTAAGTGATTCGGGACCGCGAATTGCGCCGGTCCACGCATGAACCCGCAGATCAAGAGGCGTCCAAGCGGTGCGCTCGAGGACCCGCGCGCCGGTTCCCCAAACTTGCTCCAGCCTGGCCAGACCTGCGAATGCGTTCGTCATGCCGCGCGTTTCCGTCTGCTGATCGACGCGGCGGACTATTTCGCGGCGCTACGTGTAGCGATAGTCCGGGCGCGCCGCAGCGTGATCATTGTCGGCTGGGACATTGACAGCCGCATGACGCTTGTGCCCGCGGGCGCGGGCGATGGATTCCCCGAGCCGCTCGGCGATTTTCTTGCCGCCGTGGTGGCCAGCCGTCCTCTGTTGCACGTTCGGATTCTGGCGTGGGATTTTGCCATGCTGTATGCGCTCGAGCGCGAATGGTTGCCCGCATACAAGCTGGGCTGGCGCAGCGGCAAGCGCATGGACGTGCGGCTGGACAGCCATCACCCACCGGGTGCCTCGCATCACCAGAAGATGGTGGTCGTGGACGACCGGCTGGCCTTCGTGGGAGGCATTGATCTTGCCCGTTCACGTTGGGATTCGTCCGCGCACGCGCCATATGAGCCGCGCCGGAGCAACGGTCCGCGCCAGTACTATGGACCGACCCATGACATACAGGCCATGTTCGACGGCGAGGCCGCCCGCACTGTAGCGGCAATAGCGAACGAGCGGTGGCATATGGCGCAGAGGGTCTCGCGGCGGGCCCCGCGCGCGCAGGAAGTGTCCCCGTGGCCTGCGACTGAGCCGGTCCGCTCGCCGGCGTCCCCATCTGCAAGCGTCGATCCCTGGCCCCCGGGCTACGCGCCCGATATCGAGGACGTGAAGCTGGGGATTGCGCTTACGTGCGCTCCCCATGATCACCGCGAAGGGGTCCAGCAGATCGGCGCCCTCTATCGCGCCGCGATTGACGCTGCGCGCCGAACCCTCTACATCGAGAATCAGTACTTTACGGCGAGTGCCGTGGGCGACGCACTCGCGCAGCGGCTTTCGCAGCCCGATCCGCCCGCGGTCGCCGCCGTCATGCCGCGCGAACAGACCGGCTGGCTGCAAGCCGCGACCATGGGCACGCTGCGCGCGCGACTCTATCGTAGACTGCGTGAAATGGACCGGTATGCGCGGCTACGACTGTACTCGCCTTGGAGCGGCGACTCAGGTGACATATCCATAAACGTCCACAGCAAGCTCATGATCGTCGACGATACGCTGCTGATCGTTGGGAGTGCGAACCTAAACAATCGATCGATGGTGCTCGATACAGAATGCAACGTCGTGCTGGAAGCCGCCGGCGACCAACGTGTGCGCGCCGCGATCGCGGCGATACGCAATGCGCTGCTTGCGGAGCATCTGGGCGTGGATCGCGCGCAGGTCGACGCCGCTTTCGTGCGATTCGAGGGCGACATCCACCGGGTGATCGGTGCTTTTGCAGGCGGCACGCGCGGTCTGCACGTGCTCGAGCCGAAGGTGAGTGCGATGCTCGACCGATGGGTTCCCGAAAGCGCCGTAGTCGATCCGGAGCAACCTGCCGTGCCGGACGAAGTCGTGCGCGAGTTCGTGCCCGGCCGCGGGGGACGCTCGATTACCGGACGGCTCATGCTGCTCGGCCTGGGCGCGCTCTTTGCCGTTTTGATGACGCTGGCATGGCACTACACAGGGCTCGCTCGCTATGCGAACCTCGGCAGTATCGGCAACGCGGCCCGGGCGCTCGCGGCCGCGCGCTTCGGGCCCATGCTCGTGGTGGGCGCTTATGCGCTTGCGGCAGTCGCTTCGGTGCCTGTCACGGTTCTGATCGTCTGCGCGGGGGTGTTATTCGGCGCGTTCGCGGGTAGTCTCTATGCGTTGGCTGGATCGCTGCTCGCCGCACTGATCACCTATTCGATCGGCCGATGGGCTGGCCGCGACGCGGTGCGGCGGCACGCCGGTTCGCGCCTGAACCTGCTTTCGGCGCGGCTTGGCAAACAAGGCGTGGCCGCGGTGGTCGTGCTGCGCATTCTCCCGTTGGCCCCTTTCGTGCTCGTCAATCTGGCGGCGGGCGCTTCGCACATCGGACTGCGCGACTATCTGCTGGGCACGCTCATTGGCATGGGGCCTGGCATCATCCTCGGTGCCACCTTCGCGCAACAGCTTGCCGCCGCTGTGCACCATCCGGGAGTCGGATCGGTGGCATTGCTTGCGGCAATCGGTGCCGTGCTGGTGGCACTGTCCGCAGCGCTGCAGCGCTTTTTCGGAGCGCGTGCATCGCAAGGAAACGCTGCGGCGAAAGGCGGCCCGAAGTGACAGCCGGTCTCGTGAAGGAGGTGCAAGGCGGGCGGGGCGGCGAGCTGACGCTTGTCACCTGGAACATTCACGGCGCAGTGGGAACGGACGGCGCACGCGCACCGGAGCGCATTGCGCGCGTGCTCATGGAAATCGATGCCGACATCGTTGCGCTGCAGGAAGTGCCACTGGGGGGCGCGGCCGCGGCGAGCGCCGATGTTTTGGCGGGACTCGCCCGCGCCACGAACCGCCGGGCCGTAGCGGGCCCGACGCTTGATACGCCTCAGCGCCGATTTGGCAACGCGGTGCTCACACGGTGGCCTGTGACCGAGGCGCGCACGCTCGACCTCTCCTTTGGCGGGCGCGAGCCACGCGGCGCACTCGACGTCGACCTCCTGTGCAACGGCGAGGCGCTGCGCGTGGTCGCGACGCATCTCGGTTTGCGGCCGCGTGAGCGGCGCGCACAGATTGCCCAGCTGCTGACAGCATTCGACCGGCCGGGGCTTCCCGTCATACTTGCGGGCGACATCAACGAGTGGTTGCTATGGGGCCGCGCATTGCGCATGCTGGCCGGGCATTTCCGGGCAGCGCCGGCACCAGCCACTTTTCCCTCGCGCTGGCCCATGCTCGCGCTCGATCGCGTGTGGATGCATCCAGCGTCGCGCCTGGCGAGCGTGCAGGCCTGGAGCCACGGCGAGGCACCGGTGGCCTCGGATCATCTGCCGGTCGTCGCACACATCTCGGCCGGGGCGCGATAGGTGAGCTATCTCAGCCAAATGCGTGGGAAAGCGACATAACAGGCGCCGAGGCATCCCTCCAAACTGGCAGATTATTTGTGTGAAGGATATCGCCACTGGCCGTATGCCCGCCGCGGATGGACTCGTTCACGGAAATACGGCTTGTTCCAATGTCGGGCTCGGGACGAATTCACCCAAGGCTCAGAAATTGCTCTCTACGTCCACTCTGGGGTGTGCTGTTCAGGATTCCATCGGGAGGGCCAATGCTGAAAGTCATTGTTGACGCCGTTTTCGACGCCGCGGTTTGCGGGAAGCGCCGGGAGTCGCGCAGCGAGTCGCGATAATGGAGCAGCGCATGTCCCAGTCTCCATCCACCGACCCAGCGATGGCCTGGGAAATGGCGCTGATCGCTCGCGTCTCCGAGTACGGGATCTTCCGTCTGACGGATGCGGGAATCGTCGCCACCTGGAACCCAGGCGCGGCGCGCATCAGCGGTTACGATGCCGCGGAGATAATCGGCAAGCACTTCTCCGTTTTCCACGCCGCCGAGGACAGGCAAGCCGGCGTGCCGGAGGCGATGCTGCAGTCTGCCCGTGAGCACGGGCACTGCGAGGCCGAGGCGTGGCGCTTGCGCAAGGACGGCTCACGTTTTTGGGCGAACGTCCTGGTTATACCGCTTTCGGCACCGGACGGAAATTTGAGCGGGTTCGCAAACATCGTCCGGGATGTCACGGACAAGCGGCTTGCTCACGAAGCAGTGCTCGAAAGCGAGCGCAATTTCAGGCTGCTCGTCCAGGGTGTTACCGACTACGCGCTCTTCATGCTCTCGCCAGAGGGCATTGTCACGAACTGGAACGTCGGCGCTGCCAGAATCAAGGGCTACGAGGCGGACGAAATCGTCGGGACTCACCTGCGGTGGTTCTATACGCCCGAAGACGCTGCGAAGGGGCTACCCGAACGCGGTCTGGAGATCGCTGCGCGTGAGGGCCGCTTCGAAGCGGAAGGATGGCGCGTCAGGAAAGACGGAAGTCGTTTCTGGGCCAACGCCATCATTGATGCGATTCGGGATGAGCACGGCGAACTCGTTGGCTTCGCCAAGATCACGCGCGACGTGACCGAGCGCAAGGTTGCCCAGGAACAGCTGGAGAAGGCGCGGGCCGCATTGCTGCAGTCGCAGAAAATGGAAGCCATCGGCAAGCTGACCGGCGGAGTCGCGCACGACTTCAACAACGTCCTTCAGGTGCTGCGTGGCAATCTCGAGCTGCTGGAGCGCCGCCACCGCGATTCCTGGTCCCGCGAGCGCCTCGAAAAGGCAATCGAGGCGACCGAGCAAGGCGCAACCCTCGCTTCACAACTGCTCGCCTTCGGTCGGCGGCAAGCATTGCAGCCCGCAGTGGTCAACCTTGCGGTCATGCTCAGGAATATGAACGACATGCTGCGCCGGGCGCTCGGCGAAATGATTCAGGTGGAAACGGTGGTCTCGGGTGGTCTCTGGAACACGCTCGTCGACCCCAATCACCTGGAGAATGTCGTGCTGAATCTCGCCATCAACAGCCGCGACGCGATGCCCCGGGGCGGTCAGCTGACGCTTGAGTTGTCGAACACAACGCTCGACAGCCACTATCACGCGCTTCCTGACGATGTCGCCGAGGGGCAGTATGTGCTGCTTGCGATTACGGACACAGGCACGGGCATGCCGCCGGAAGTGATGGAGCATGCGTTCGAACCGTATTTCAGCACCAAGGCCGAAGGGGAAGGGACGGGACTGGGATTGAGCATGGCCTACGGCTTCGTCAAGCAGAGTAGAGGCCACATGCGGATCTACAGCGAAGTCGAACACGGGACCACGGTCAAGATCTACCTGCCGCGATCGACGGAAGAGGTTGTCGAGCCGGAGCCTTTACCGATGCCACGAGTTCCGGGCGGCTCAGAAACCATTCTCGTGGTCGAAGACGACAAGCGTGTTCAGTCCACCGTGATCGAGATGCTCACCGAACTTGGTTACGTCGTGCTGAAGGCGGATGACGCACAAGGCGCGATGGTGATCATCCGGAGCGGCGCCAGGATTGATCTGCTGTTTTCCGACGTGGTGATGCCGGGGCCGATGCGCAGCACCGAAATGGCAAAAATGGCGGTGCGTGTCTTGCCGGGCCTGAAGGTACTCTTTACTTCGGGCTACACACAGAACGCCATCGTCCATGGAGGACGGCTTGACCCGGGGGTGCATCTGCTCAGCAAGCCGTACAGCCGTGAACAGCTGGCAAGGAAAATACGGCGCATGCTGGCACATCGGCCCGGTCCGGTTCGTCCCGCTGCGCGAAGTGCACCCAACGCGGGCGCGCCGCAAGTTTCCATACTTGTAGTCGACGATGACGCTGCTTCCCGCGAAGCAGTGAGCGAACTACTGTCGCAGATGGGCTACGCAGTCCGGGAGGCCGGCAATCTGGAGTGCGCCCTGCGCGAGGTGAGTGAAAGTGTGCAGATCCTTGTCACTGATATCGCGCTGCCCGACGGGTCGGGCATCGAACTCGCCCGGATTGCACTTCAGCGGGTGCCGACACTGAAAGTCATCTTTGCTTCGGGCACCGAGGCGCCGCCCGCCCGCGATGTGGGCTTTGAGTTCGCCTCCGTGCGCAAACCGTTTTCGGCAGAGCAGTTGCGCGATCTCATTGAGTCGGCACGTGCGGGAGCATGACCGGCACGCGGTCAGCGGTCGTCTGTGATGCGCTCGACATGGCAGTCGCCGATCCTGTCGATCGCGTTTAGCAGCTCATTGAGCGCCAGTGGTTTGTGGATGATCTCGTCGACCTTGCCGGTGAAAGCCGGCGCGTCCTGCGGCCACACCAGTGCGATGATAGGTGGTCTTTCGATGCAGGTATCAAAGCCCTCTATCAGCAACGTGGAGGCGCCGCGAGAAAACAGCGAGACATCGACGACGATCAGTTGCGATGGTTCGAGCCAGACTTCGTGCCAGGTATCGAAGGCACGCGCCTTCGAGCGCCCGTAACCCCGCCCGTAACCCTTCACGTCGAGCAAAACGGCTAACGAATCCCGGACCCACTTGTCGTGTCCAACAATCACAATCGGTCCGGATACCGGCGCTGGTTTCGGTACGCCATGGGCGGCTGACCTGCGCAGCTGGCACTCGCTGCGCAGCCACTCCAGTCGAGACAGATAATAGCGATCCTGCGCCCTCGCAAGCCCAGCGGGGGACGTCGCTGGATCGTGCTCAAGGCGTTCCAGGTCCTGCGTCGCTCTTTTCAGCTCGGCCACCGCAGTACCGAATGCGAGCGCGTCGTCGGGCTTCAGCATGGAGATTTCACGTGAGATACATAAGGAAGGACATAGGGGCGCCACGCCTTCAGACGATCAGTCGTGAGAAATTGGCAATTATTCCGGAAGCTTTTCCGGACCTTGCGAATTCGAAGCCAAGCCTTCAGGCCCGGAGCACAAATATTAATTCTGAATTCGATGGGAAACGAATTAAAAGAAAATATGGGGCTCCGGCCACAATAGAGCATGCATCGCGATGCGAACCGTGGAGATAGTGAGGTTGGGTATGGTTAACAGGATGGCTCATCGCGAATAGTCAGACCATCATTCGGAGAATGGCATGCAGCCGCCCGGCGCTCCCGTCGCTGCATAGCGTTCTCATGAAGCCGTGCAAGCGCGTTCGTGGTCTCGCTGGGCGATCGCGCGCCGGGCCTCGAAGAGGCCACAGCGCGGACATTCATAGCCGTAGGGAGGCATCACTGCCAAACCTCCGCTGTTGGCTCTCAGAGCAGTGGGTCCTCCGATCCACTGCGCGCGACAGGCGATCCGCTCGCGCTCCAGTACGGGCGTCGGTTGTAGTAGTCATGCAATTGCGTACCCCACGAAACGTCGGCCATCGAAGGCCAGTGATCCTTGTCGAAGCCGGGGTCGTCCTTGATGCGCTGGGCCGTCTGGTCGACGCGGAAACATTTTTCGGCAGTGTCCAGCGTCAGCGCGCTCCACGGGATCGCGTGAAGGGTGGTTCCCATACCGAGAAATCCGCCTTCGGACAGCACGGCGTAAGCAACGCGGGCGCTTCGCACATCAAGCATGATGTCGGAGATCTTGCCCACGTGCTCGCCGTCGGACGAATAAACCTTGTTGCCGTCGAGCGTGGCGGCGGCCATGACTTCAGGGCCCGGCCCATCGCCGATACCGCCTCCGGTGATCTTGGCGCCAGCGTTGGGCGAGAGTGGATCAGAGGTAGTCATTTCGTGCTCCAGGGTGGTTAGAGGCGATCACTGAACAGCATCCCGCATGCCGCGGACGCAAACACTCCGTTTGACACCCAGTTCCTCGCGGTGCGCGCCCAGGCACAGAGGGTGCGCTCTGGTGGGCATACTTCAAAGGAGCGGGCAATGCTTTACTACGCGATCGTTTTCTTCGTGATAGCCATCATCGCAGCTGTCTTCGGGTTTGGTGGGATTGCCGCAGGCGCGGCGAGTATCGCCAAAATTCTGTTCGTCATTTTCGTGATCCTCTTTTTGGCGAGCTTGCTGTTCGGACTTACCAGGCGTTAAAGAATCAGCGCCTTGAGTCTTGGTACGAAACGGGGTACGGCAAAGACGATGGCGCGGCGCTTATGGCCGATATGCTCGTGCAGAGCGGCGTGATCCTGATCGCCTGGGAGCACAAAGTATTACCGTCGCTCGTGGCGTGGCATGTTGCCGCTCACGCGAGCGGCAACGAATGGTGCGCTCGCCTGATCAAAAGCCCAGAATTCCGCGCGCTGCGTCGACGGATAGAGGCCTGCGCATGCGCTCGCTCATGAGCGCCATCTCGCGATCGTAGCCGCAGGCGAGTGCGGCCCGAAGGCGGCCCGACTCAGCGTAGAGGACTCCAAAGCGATCGTCCCCGGCGCGGCCGGCAATCACCAGATCGTCCCAATGTCCGGCATGCCCCAGATAGTCGACGCGCTTGTCGTAGTGCTGGGTCCAGAAGAACGGCACGCCGTCGTAGCTTGCCGTCTGGCCCAGCATGTTGAGCGCCGCGATGCGTCCTTGTTGCTGTGCAACGCGCCAATGTTCGATGCGTGTGCGCTGCGGCGTTTCCAACGCGCTGCTGAGCGTGAATCGCGCGATATCTCCCGCCGCGTAGGTTTCGCCGCAGACCCGCATCGTCGCATCCACATCGAGTCCGCCGTCCTCGCCGATCTCGGCGCCGCTGACAAAGTGCGTAGCCGGTCGCACGCCAATGCCGACGATCACGGCCTTCGCGCGCAGCGCGCTGCCGTCGTCGAGTTCGACCGCTTCGACCTCGCGCGCGCCGCTGAAGCGCAGCGCCTTCGCGCGCCGAAACATCACGCCGTGGGATTCGTGCCAGTCGCGGAACATCCCGCCGATACGCTCGCCAAGCACGCGTTGCAGCGGCACACCTGCGGGGGACACGATGGTGACTTCGACGCCGCGTCTGCGCAATGCCGAGGCCGTTTCCAGGCCGATGAAGCTGTCACCCAGCACCACGGCGCGCTCGGTTGGCGCGAGCGCGTGGAGTATGGCTGTGGCGTCTGCCAGGTTGCGCAGCGTGAACAGGTTGCCAAGTTCGGCGCCCGGTATATCGGGTCGTTTTGCCACCGAGCCGCTCGCGATGAGCACGGCGTCGAAGGTATGCATGTCGCCATCGGCTAGTGTGACGTGTCTCGTCTGGACGTCGCAGTGTTTGACCGCTCTGTGCTCGACGCGCAAGCGCTTGTCGTGGGCCACGCTTTCGGGCAGGATCGGCGGGACCTCGTCGGGCGTCATCTCGCCGGCGGGCACGAATTTGCTGAGACAGGTACGGTCGTAGGGCACTTGCGGCTCGGCGGCGAATATCGTCACCTCGCCCGCGAATTCGCTTTCCAGCAGCGTGGCGACGGCCGCTGCGCCCGCCGCACCGCCGCCGATCACCGCGAAACGACGGGCGGACCTGGCGTGCGCGGAGGGCGTGCGAGGCGCGGCGGCACGCTGTGGCGTGAGTTCGACGAGGACGGCGTCGCCTTCGATACGCACGGGGTACGACGTCAGCCCCTCCAGTGCAGGCGGTTCGAGACACGCGCCGCTTTCGATCGAGAACACGCCCTTGTGCCATGGGCATACGATGCGGCCTGCGCACAGCGCGCCCTGTTCGAGTGGCGCGCCCGCATGCGGGCAGTCCGCGCTGAATGCGCGGATGCGATCGCCCGCGTTGACGAGCAGCACGGCGACCCCTTCCAGCTCGATGCGCCGCATGGCCGTCGGGGGCACTGCTGCCACATCCATTGCCTTGATCCATCCAGCCATAGCGTGCTCCGGTCTCTTCTGTGGGACCCCAAGCGCAATCGATGTGCCGGGAGACGCGTGCGCCAATGCCGCGCCCGGGCGCGAGCGGGGCCGGCGCAACGCTGCGAAAAGGTTCGACTGAGGCATCGGCGAAGGAGTGGACGAGAACGGTACGTACGCGTCGACATGTGCGACCCCGGGTGTCGAAGGCCGCGCAGGCGCCGGTATGGGGGCGGACGGCGCAGGCATCCGGCGTGCGCATGCAGTCTGGCCTTTGCTGCGTACGCCACGATGGAACTTCGGGTGGCATGACGCAATGTCACGCCAATACCATGGAGTTCGAATGATCGGGGTCATTATTCCTGCGCACAACGAAGCGGGCCTGATCGCCGCGTGTCTTGCCTCGGTGCGGTGCGCCGCGACGCATCCTGCGCTGCGAGGCGAAGCGGTTCGGCCGCTCGTGGTGCTCGACGCCTGCACGGACGCATCGGCTGAGATCGTCTCGGACTTCGGGTTCGAGGCCCTATGCATAGAAGCGCGCAACGTTGGCGTCGCCCGCGCTGCCGGTGCTGAGGCCTTGCTCGCCTGCGGCGCGCGCTGGCTGGCCTTCACCGACGCGGACAGTCACGTGGCGCCCGACTGGCTTGCCGCGCAGCTCGCGCTTGCCGCGGACGCCGTGTGCGGGCCCGTGAGCGTGGACGACTGGAGCGCGCTGGCGCCTTGCGCCCGCGCGACCTGGGAACGGCGCTACCGCGACGCGGACGGGCATCGCCACATTCATGGCGCAAACCTGGGCGTCGCGGCGCACGCGTATTTGCGCGCTGGCGGTTTTCCGCCGCTTGCCTGCAGCGAAGACGTCGCGCTGGTCGATCTGCTGATCGCGACAGGCGCCACGCTCGCATGGAGCGCGGCGCCGCGCGTGGTGACCAGCGGGCGGCGCGACGCGCGTACGCGCGGCGGCTTCGGCGACACGCTCGCCGCGTGGGCGGACGGCGTGGACGATAGCGAGCAGTCGGTTGCGCCTTGAGTCTCAGCGTGTCTTCACGCGCGTTCGCGGCGCGCGACACTGAGCCGATCGCGGCTCCAGACATCGAGCAGGAAATCCGTGTCTTCGATCTGAACGACCGCATGCAGCGCGGCGTCTGCCGCCGCCTGCGCGAAGATGCCGTGCACCTGGGCGCTTTGCAGCATCCACGTCTCGCCGCCGTGACGCCAGTGGCAGCATGCCAGCGTGCCATCGCCAGCGAGCGAGGAGGCGGCTAGCGTGGCGAGCGAAGTGCAGTCGCTTGCGTTCAGGTAGTACGCGAATTCGCTCATCACGATCAAGTCGAACTGTCCGGCGGGCCAGTCGCGCGGCATGGCAAGCGCGTGCACGTCCACGTTCGCGAACGCGGCAAGGCGCTCTTGTGCCGCGGCGACGGCGCGAGGCGAGAAGTCCGCGCAAACCAGATGCTCGCAACGCCGCGCCAGGTCGGCGGACAAGGCTCCGATTGCGCAAGCCGGCTCGAAGGCCATGCGATAACGCTCGCGCGGCAGCGACGCGAGCAGCAGCGCGCGCTTGCGCGCCTCGTACCAGCTGTCGCGGTAGTGCCATGGATCGGGGTTCGCGGCGAACTTGCTGTCGAAATAGCTGGCGAGCGATGTGGGGGGACGGTCCATCGTTATCCTTGCGATCGCGGGTTCTAGCGCTGCCGCCAGTCTTCGCCGGACTCGAGGACCGCGCCGGCGAGCGCGGCACAGCGGCGGCGCCCAGGTGTGCACGCAAACATCGTTCCGCAACCCGCGCGCCCACGTCGGCGCGCCATGGCAACGGGCCGGGCCGGAACGCCAATTGCGCAGGAGAGGCGTTCGACAAGCCGTATCGACAAGGGATCCATCATGAAACAGAAGCCGGCGGAAGTACGCACGCCGCGGGTGCGAAAAGGACAGATGATGCAAGGTCTGTCGCGCGAGGCGTTTCGGGCGCGTTTTATGGCCCGCTATCACGATCCCGCGTTTCGTGCCGAAGACGCCGCGCTCGCGCGCCTCGAAACGATTGCCTGGGATGCCTATAGCGAAGGACGCAAGGCGCCGCTGACCGCGAAGGCGGGAGAGGGTTACGCCGACCCCGACTATGACCTCTCCACCGAATGGCGCCTCACGCACCAGCGCCTTGAAGCCGCGCAGCGGCGCCAGCGGGAGAGCGGCACGCGCTCCCGCGTGATCGTGGTGAATGCGTCGTCGCGCAATGACTATACGTGCCCGGGAGAGATGTCGAAGAGTTTTCGGCTCGCGCAGATCTGCGAGCATGAACTGACGCAGGCCGGCATCGAAGCCGACATGCTCGACCTCTCGCGCCTCGCTGCCGAACCCGACCTTCACATTTATCCGTGCAAGGGCTGTGTTTCCACGGCAATGCCGCTATGCCACTGGCCGTGCAGCTGCTATCCGAACCATTCGCTCGGTCAGGTCAACGACTGGATGGCGGAGATTTACGAGCGCTTCGCGGCCTGCCACGGCGCGATTTTCGTGACGCCGGTGTACTGGTATCAGGTGAGTAGCCCGCTCAAGCTAATGATGGACCGACTCGTATGCGCGGACGGCGGCAATCCCGATCCCTCCTCGACTCACGGCAAGCATCCGGACGAAGCGAAAGCGCTTGAACTGGCGGGCTGGCATTATCCCAGGCATCTTGCGGGACGAGCGTACGGCGCGATCGTGCATGGCGATGTGGCAGGCATCGAGGACACGCGCCGCGCGCTTGCCGACTGGCTCGACTGGATGGGATGGGTCGACGCGGGCGCGTCGGCGCGCATCGATCGCATGGTGGGCTACTACGAACCCTACGCGAGCTCACATGACGCACTCGACGCCGACGTGCGCTTCCAGCAGGAGGTGGCCAACGTGGCGCGCGCGGTGGGAAAAGCGGTGGTCGCGCTCCGCGCGGGCAAGCTGCATCGCGCCGACGAAGGTATCGAGCCGCCGCGTGCGAAATGAATCAGATCAGCATTGCACAGCCATATGCAGTTGTAGAAGCTACGTGCAAGCGCTGCAAGCGATACGATCCGGGGCACCACCGCGCCATATCACGTGCATGCCATTGGGCGTCTGGAGCCCAAAAGGAGAAACGATGTCGATTGCTCTGCCTCACGACATGAGCGACGGCGCGCCACGGCTGATTGTGGTTTCGCCACATCTGGACGACGCGGTGCTCGGCTGCGCAGGTCTCATCGCAAGGTGCCCTGGTTCGATCGTTTGCACGGTGTTCGCGGGTGAACCCGCCACGCCGATGCATACGCAATGGGATGAAGCCAGCGGCTTTGCCGATGCGCACGAAGCCGTGCGCGCGCGCAAGCGGGAGGACGAGCGCGCGCTTGCGCTGTGTGGCGCGACGCCGTTGTGGCTGGATTTTCTGGATGGACAGTACGGCGCGACGCCCGACGTCGCGGACGTTGCGCACGCGTTGGCCGAGCAGTTCGCGCGTTTCGGCGCCTGGCTGCCCGTGTGCCCGTTCGGCCTGTGGCATTCCGATCATCAACTCGTGGGCGCCGCGTGCCGTTCGCTGCTGCAAACGGAGCGCATTAAACGATATATCGCCTATGAGGACGCGATTTACCGCGCTATGCCCGGTGTGCTCGATGCAGGCTTCCAGCGCCTCGAAGCAGAGCGCTTGCGGGTGAGCCCGATGCGCGCGCAGGCGTTCGGCCGGTATCCGGCTCGGCGGCTCGCGGCGATCAAGCGGCGCGCAGTGGGGGCGTATCCGAGCCAGATGCGTGCATTTGGGCCGTTTCCGCCGGATGTGGAGCGGCCCGAGCGTTACTGGCAGGTGGAGCGGCCTGCATACGTAGGCACAGCGCCTCCACTACCAATCTGAAGGCGACGTGTCCGCGTGCTCGACGGCCCCCCGCGGCGCGCGATCGCCACGGTTTTTTTCTGCCTCCCGCACGGCCGCGCGCATGCGCAGCACGCGCGCAGCAACGGGCCGTCGGCGGCGCAGGGCCCAGCCTATGCCCCGCCAAAGCTCACGAAGATCCTCGCCTGGCCGTCCCGCACGGCACGCGCCGCCGAGTGCCCGCCACGTCGCCGTCAGCGCTTCGCCACAGGGCAGACGCAGCCACGCAACGAGCGCGGCATTGCGCGCCAGCATTCGGCGGCGCAGCGCGCTGTCACGCGCGAGCGAAGGCCGATGGTGCACTTCGAGTTCGCTCGCATAAGCAATATCGTGGCCGCCTTGCAAGACATCGAGCGAAAGCAATGCTTCCTCGCCGCCGATGAAAAGACGCGGTTCATAACCGCCCAGCGCGTTGAAGAGCGCGGCGCGGAACACGCATGCACCTGCCATGAAGCCGACCAGATTCGGCAGAGGATGAGTCGCATGCGCCAATGGGCTCGCGGCCATCAATGCGCAGGCTGGATCGAGTGTGTCTTCCTCGCCCACGTGCACGGACGCCGTGAGCACGCCAATGCGCGCATGGCGGTCCAGCAATTCGACAGCGCGCGTAAGCGACCCCGGCTGCCAGTCGGTGTCGTCGTCACTGAACGCCACATAGTCTGTCGTCACGCGGGCGGCGCCCGCATTGCGCGCGGCTGCGCCGAGGTTGGCTTCGCAGCGCAGCACGCGCAAACCCGGATACGTCTGCGCGAGCAGGTTTGGCGTGCCGTCGGTCGAGCCGTTATCCACCACGATGACTTCGGGCCGCTCCGGCAGACGCAACAGCGAGGCGACCGTGCGCATGACTTCGGCGCGCCGGTTGTGCGTGAGCACGACCACGCTGATGCGCCGGTTCAGGAAGAAGAGACCTTGCATACCTGCGTCTCCACACGGTTCGTCTTCGCCGCTGCCGCGGCGGTGCTCGCGAGCAAGCCTCGTGGATCAGCGCTTGCGATCTCGCGCTGGAAATACGCGATGGTCGCGCTCAAGCCGGCATCGAACGATGTGTGCGGCGACCAGCCGAGCAGCGCGCGCGCGCGTTCGATGGAAGGGCAACGGCGGCACGGATCGTCCACGGGCAGCGGCGCAAAGGCGATCTCCGAGCTCGACTGCGCGGCGGCGATCACGCGGCGGGCCGTGTCGAGCATCGAGATTTCCTGCGGGTTGCCGATATTCACGGGGCCGTCCGGGGGCGTTGCGCGACTCATCAGCAGTACGAGGGCGTCGATCAGATCGTCCACGTAGCAGAAACAGCGCGTTTGCGATCCGTCGCCATAGACGGTCAGCGGCTCGCCGCCCAGCGCCTGCATGACGAAGTTCGAGATGACGCGGCCGTCGCGGGGATGCATGCGCGGTCCGTACGTATTGAAGATCCGCGCAATGCGAATGTCGAGGCCATGCTGGCGCATGTAGTCCATGCACAGCGTTTCGGCGCAGCGCTTGCCTTCGTCGTAGCACGAGCGCGGGCCAATGGGATTCACGTGGCCCCAGTAGTCCTCGGTTTGCGGATGGCGGCGCGCGTCGCCGTAGACTTCGCTGGTGGAGGCCTGCAGCAGTTTCGCCCGCACGCGCTTGGCGAGCCCGAGCATGTTGATCGCGCCGTGCACGCTCGTCTTGGTCGTTTGCACCGGATCGTGCTGGTAGTGCACCGGCGAGGCGGGGCAGGCGAGGTTGTAGATCTCGTCCACTTCCACGTAGAGCGGAAAGGTGACGTCGTGGCGCATCAGTTCAAAGTTGGCGTTGTCGAGCAGATGCGCCACGTTGCGCTTGGAGCCGGTATAGAAGTTATCGACGCACAGCACGTCGTGGCCCAGCGCCACTAGCCGCTCGCACAAATGCGAGCCGAGAAAGCCTGCGCCGCCGGTGACGAGAATGCGTTTGCGGATGAGTTCTTTCACGTTTGCCGTCCTTTGAAAAGCGCTGCAAGCCACGCGTTTACGCGGTCACTTCTCGCAACGCGAGATCCCAGTCGTGCGCGAAGCGATCGATGGAAAAGCGTTCGAGCGCGCCGCGCCGCGCGCCTTCGCCGAGGCGCCGTGCGAGTGCAGGTTCCCGGATGAGCGTGCGCATGCAGTCGACCAGGCGATCGATGCGCGTATCGACGAAGCCGTTCTCGCCGTCGCGTATCACGCTTGCGAGTTCCGTCGTGGCGAGCCCGACAATGGGCAGTCCGACCATCATCGCCTCGACAATGGCCAGACCGAGGCTCGTCCAGCGGATCGGATTGAAGAAGAAGCGGTAGCGCGACACGAACTGCGCGAGCTCGACATTCGAAATCTCGCCGATGCCGCCGAGGCTTTGCGCCTCCATGCCCACGAGATCGAGCGGCACCTTGTGACGAACCTGCGCGAACACGTCCGCGCCGAGCCGCCGCCCCCGTTCGCGCAGATGATTGACGACGACGATGCCGCGCGGCGTCGTGCCCGTGTAGCGCGCGCCTTCAGGCACGAGCACGCCATGCTCGATCACGCGCGTGGGCGTCGCGCCGCTGTCCCACATGAGCGCGTTGAACGGCGTGACGTGCACGAGCAACGCGCCGCCGTCGTCTACCCAGTGCCGCTGCGCAAACGGCGCCTCCTGCGGCGGGTCGTGCTCGATATACACGCGCGGCAAGCGGCGCTGCGCGTCGCTCAGCAGCTCGAACCGGTCATGCTCCCAATGGCTGCGCTGCTGGTACACGACTACGTCGAACTCATTCGAGGCGACGTCCTCGGCCACGACCTCATGGACGTTCGCGCCCCAGGGAAGCACACCCGCGCGGCCCGCGTAGCCCGACGGGCGCCCCGGTTTGGTCACGACATGGAAGTCGTGCGGCGCCTGCGTAAGGTAATAAAGATAGTTGCCGTGTACGTGCCAGGTGAGCACACGCAAGGGCCGCGTGTTTCGCATCAGCATGGCGGGGTCCTCCTCATCGGCATGGGGGCAACGCTTCCCCGGGCTGCGAAGCCGGGCATGCGGTGGGTATCGAGCAAGTGCGCTTGCGCAACGGCCGCGACCTGCTCGGCGCTCACGTTGAGCGCGCAAGGGTGGCCATACGGGCAGGCGTGGAACGAGCAGGGGCGGCAAGCGGGCCAGTCGGCGAGCACGCGGTGCCGGGCGCGGTCGAGCGGCGCCCAGCGCCGCGTGTCGCTGCCTGAGGCGACGACCACGCTCGGCGTGCGCATGGCGGCCGCCACATGCGAAATGCCCGTGTCGTTGCAGAGCACGAGCCGGGCATGGCGCACGAGCGCCGCCAGCGCACCGAGCGTGGTTTCGCCCGCGAGATGATGAGCCGTCTGCGTCATGCCGCCCAGTACGCTCGCGGTCAACTCGCGTTCGCCCGCGGTGCCGGTCACGGCGATCTGCCAGCCGTCGAAGGCGAGCGCGTCGGCAACGGCGGCAAAGCGCTGGGCCGGCCAGCGCCGCGAGGGCAGCTGCGCACCCGGATGCACGAGCACGAGCCGCCCGGGGTGGAGTCCAAAGCGCTCGACGAGGTCGTCGCACGCAGCGTAGTCCGCGTCGTAGAGCGGAAACCAGAGGGTGTCGTCGCGCAGCGCATGGCCTCGCGCGCCCAGCGCGTGCATCAGCGCGAGGTAGCGCTGCGGCTCGGGCAGCGCGTCGGGCCACGGCAGGTAACAGCCGGGCGGCGGCGCTTCGCCGGGCTGGCTAAAGCCTCCGAGCGCGCGCGCGCCGAACTCGTCGACCAGCACGTTTGCCACACCTCCGCTGCCATGGAGCTGGATCGCGAGATCGAAGCGGCGCATGCGCATCGCGTCGAGAAACGCAGGCAGGCCGCGCTCGTCCTCGGCCTGTTCGGGAAAGCCGCGCGCGCCGGGAAAGACAATGTGCTCGTCGACCAGCGTGGGGTAGCGCGCCACGAAATCGGCTGACCACGGCAGACCGACGAGGGCGATGTGCGCGCGGGGGCAGGCTGCACGCAACGCGCGCAACGCGGGCACGCTGCAGAGCATGTCGCCGAGCTGCAGCGCGCGGAAGATCACGATGCGGCGGGGGGCGAGGGCGTCGAGCAGAGTCGGCATGGGCACATCCGTTAGAGGAACCACACGCGGTAACTGGCGGCTCCCTGGAGCCGCCAGAAAATCGAAAGAAACGGAATCCACAGCGACGTCCAGATCATTTCGGCTACATGGAGCGCGTCGCGACGCGTACCGCGCAAGCGGCGTACGCAGAACGCAGCGGTGCAGGCGATCCATGCGGCGAACGCAGCCAGGGCGACCCTCGGCTGACCCCGGGCGAGAGAAGCTAGCAGCACGAGTACGCTGATCAGCACCGCGTAGTAAAGGAGCGGCGGCCCCGCCCCGATGCGCTCGCGATACAGCGCCGGATGCTTGCGGAACAACAGCGCCTCGAAGCGGCTCTTGCGCTGCTGCGCGAGACTCACACCCCAGCGCGCGGGACGCACAGGGTGCACGACCACGGCATCGTCGGCGCGTACTACACTCGCGCCCGCCTGCAGCAATGCGAACTGCAGGTCCGAATCCTCGCGCCACGCCGCTGTGAAGCGCTCGTCGAAGCCGCCGATCTGCGAGAGCGTCGCGCGCTGCACGAACGCATTGGCCGTAGCGAATTCGGCGTGCGCAAGGCCGCTTGCGTCGCGCTCATAATCGCTCGGTGCCACGCCCAGCGGTACGACGATGCGGCCCGCGGCGGCTTGCGCGTGCGCGAGCGCGGCGAGCCCCGCGCGCAGCCAGCCGGGGTCGGCAATCGTGTCGTCGTCGGTGAACGCGATGAGCGGCGCGCGCGCCGCGCGCCAGCCCGCATTGCGCGCCGCGGCCGGCCCTTGGGTGGCGCGCACTGGCACGTAACGGATCGCCAGACCGCGGGGGGCTTGCATCGCCGCCATGCGTTCCACCGTCGCGCGCGTCTCGTCGTCCGGTCCGTCGTCGCACACGACGATTTCATAGTCGTCAGGCGAGAGATCCTGCGCGCACAGTGCGGTGAGGCACTGTCCGAGCAGCGTCGCGCGCTGGTACGTCGGCACGACCACGGCAATGCGCAGGTGTTCGAGCAATGCGCCCGCATAGCCATCGAACTGGGGTTCCTCCGCGCCGATGGGCCGCGGCTCGCGCAACTCGACGTCGGCGGGTCTCATGCGCGTGCCTCGCTCTTGCGCACGAGGAAGGGGCCGATCACGAGCGCATCGAGCGGCGAGGTCCAGAACGATTCGAGCGCGTCGCGCGGCGAGTTGACCATCGGCTCGCCGCGGGTATTGAACGACGTGTTGACGAGCACCGGCACGCCGGTGCGCCGTTCGAACGCCGCGATCAGGTCGTAGTAGAGCGGATGCTGGTCGCGGTTTACGGTCTGAATGCGCGCGGTGCCGTCCACGTGGCGCACGGCGGGAATGCGTTCGGCCTTCCCGGGCTGCACGTCGAAGATGAACAGCATGAACGGCGCGCGCCTCGCGCCCACGAACCATTGCGCGGCGCGCTCTTCCAGCACGACCGGCGCGACCGGCCGAAAGTCCTCGCGGTCCTTGATCTCGTTGAGCTTCGCCTGCATGCCGGGATCGACGGGCGAAGCGAGTATCGAACGGGCGCCGAGCGCACGCGGGCCGAACTCCGTGCGGCCCTGATACCAGCCGATCACATCGCCGTCGGCGAGCAGTTGCGCGGCTTCCTCGGCGATGTTGTCGAGCCGCCGGTAGGGCGTTTTCGACCAGCGCAGGAACTGCTCGATGGTCTCGTCGTCGAACGCCGGCCCGAGGTAGGCGTGGTCCATCTGCCAGCGGCGTTCCGCGCGTTCGCCTGCGGCTTGCGCCGCCTCGCTGCGCAAGCGGTAGTCGGTCCAGAGCGCCGCGCCGAGCGCGGTGCCTGCGTCGCCCGCGGCGGGCTGCACCCAGATGTCGTCGAACGGGCCGTTATCTCGCACATACGAGTTCATCACGCAGTTCAGCGCTACGCCGCCCGCCATGCACAGCTTCGGCAGTCCCGTGCGCGTATGGAGCCAGCGCGCCATCTCCAGCACCGTTTCTTCCAGCACGAGTTGCAGCGAGGCGGCGATATCGAAATGCCGCTGCTCCAGCGGGCCGCCGCGTTCGCGCGGCACGCCGAAGCGGTCCACGAGGTGCGGGTCGGCGACGGTGTAATGGCCATTGCCGTTGTACTGCACGATTTCGCGGAACTGATCGGCATAGGCCGGTTCGCCAAACGAGGCGAGGGCCATGACCTTGTACTCGTCGGAAGAATGCAGGAAGCCGAGCCAGCCTGTCACGGCTTCGTAGAGGAGTCCGAGCGAATGCGGCAACTCCACCTGGGTGATGCGCTTGTACTTGCCGTCGCGAAATTCGCCGAGGCTCGTGGTGACGCCTTCGCCGCGACCGTCCATGGTCAGAACGGCGCATGCGTCGAAGGGGCTTGCGAGAAACGCGCTCGCTTCGTGAGCGAGGTGGTGCTCGACGTTATGCCAGACGAAGCCGTTTTCGCGGTCCACGCCCGCAAAGCGCTTGCGCAGATGATGCGGCGCGCCGTCCAGCAACTGCGCCTTCGCGTTCACGATATAGCTGAGAAAGAGCGGATCCCATGGCGACGCGTTGGCTTCCATGCGCGCGCGCGAGGGGTCGAGCGGCAACGCGATGGTCGCGCCGGGCCGGGTCGGCATATCCGGAAAGAGAGCCGGGTCGTAGGAGTAGGCAACGTGATCGACGTCGGCTAGCGTGATGCCGGCTTCCCTGAGGCAGGCGTCGATGGCGTCGAAGGGCAGTTGCCATGTCGAGAACGGCACGGGACGCTTGGCGTGCTTGACGTGCGTGAAGCGCTCGTCTTCGGCGGCGGCGATCACCACGCCGTCATGGACCAGCGCCGCGGCGCTGTCGTGATAAACGGCATTGATTCCGAGTGTGTACATGAACGGGCTCCCGTTGCGGGCGGTGGGTTGCAGGGGTCAGGCGGGCTGCGGCACGAGCGCGCCGGCTTCCTCGAGCAGTTCGCGCGCCGCTCGCGCGACGTCGCCCGGGGGCACGCCGCGCAGGCAGGCGTGGTGGCCTTCGGGGCACTCGCCGCGATAGCACCATCGGCACGCCACGTCGCGATAGAGCAGGCGGTGCGGCGTCATCCACGGCGAGTGCTGCGGATTCGTGAGCGCGTAGAGATCGACCACGGGTTTGCCGAGCGCGGCGGCCAGATGCGCCGGTCCGCTGTTGTTGGCGATGAGCAGTGAAGCCTGGTCGAGCAATGCGATCAATTCGGCGAGCGTGAGCGCTCCCGCGAGATCGACCAGACGCGTGCTGCCCGGAGAACGCGAGAAACGCATCACGTCGCGCGTCAACGCGCTTTCCCCGAGGCTTCCGGTGAGCAGGAACGGGCAACGCACTGTGGGCGCGAGCAGATCGAGCGCTTCGGCGAAGAGCGCCGGGGGATACCGCCGGGAAGGCGCGCTCGCGCCCGCATGCACGACGATGCAAGGCTCGGCAGGATCGACGCCATGCATGCGCAGCTTCTGCGCGAGCGTGATGCGCGCGGCGGGGTCCACGCTCAGGCGCATGCGTGAATCGGCCGGGTCGGCGAGATCGGCGCCCACGCTGCGCACGAGCGCGAGCTGCCGCTCGACTTCGTGGCGCACGTCCGTCTGCGGCTCGCGCTCCGGCAGCCAGTTAGTCAGCAATGCGTAAGGATTCTCGCGGCAATGCGCGAGACGCCGCTCGATCCCCGCGAAGAAGCACAGCGTTGCAGCCGGCAGCGGATTCTGGCTGTAGACCGTGAAGATCGCCGCGGCGTCGAAGCGTCCGGCGCGCACGCGCGCGAGCACGGCGTCTTCGTTGCCCGCGCCGTCGGCGTGTCCTTCGGCCGATCCGTGAGCGCCGTTGGCCCACGGCGCGTCGTATTCGATGACGTCGTCCACGTCGGGCAGATAGGGCGCCATGGCCGCGCCTGCGGCCGAAGTCAGCAGCGTGATATGACGGCGCGGCGCGCTTTCGCGCAGCGCGTGCATTGCGGGCGTGGTCATCAGCACGTCGCCTAGTTGATCGAGGCGCACGCAGAGAATGCGCTGCACCTCGGCCCCCCAGGGCTCGCTTGCAGGCTGGCGGCGGGGCGAGCGCGCGTGCGCATCGCGCGGCGCGATCGCAAAGGCGGTTCCGTTCATCGCAGCGCCTCCTCCTGTGCACCGTGGCGCGTTGCCGCCCGCACGCGCCGTTCGTGCTCATAACGCTCCACGATCACCTGCGCGGCCTCGTGCAGATCCGCGACGATCGCGTAGGGCAGGCGCGCCGGCGCGCTTTGCCACTCGGTCTCGTTGCCGCAATCGGCGAGGATCGCGCGGCAACCTGCGCGATTGCCCGCTTCCACGTCGTCGAGGATGTCGCCGACCATCCAGCTGCGCGCGAGGTCGATGCCATGCTCGCGGCTCGCGTGCAGCAGCATGCCGGGCGCAGGCTTGCGACAGGTGCAGTTGCACGCATAGGGCGCCACATGGCCGAGCGGGTCGTGCGGGCACCAGTACGCAGCCTGCAGCGTGGCGCCGCAGCCGGCGAACATGCGGCGCAATTGCGCCTCCACGTCGCCGAGCGCCTCGTGCGCGAAGCGCCCCAGCGCAACGCCGCGCTGGTTGCTCACCACGAATAGCGGTAATGGCGTTCGCGCGAGCAGCGCGAGCGCCTGCGCGGCGCCCGGGGCAAAACGCATACGCGAGGGCTCGACGTTGTACGGCACGTCTTCGAGCAGCGTGCCGTCCTTGTCCAGGAACACCGCTGGGCGGGTAGCGAGCAACCCTCGGGGCCCGGTGGTTCGGTTCAGCATACGGTTCGCTCCTCAACCCACGGCGCGCAGCACGCGGCCCTGGGTGCTTTCCCTCGCGTCCTCGCGCGTGTCGAGGCGCACTCCGGCAAGCTGCGCATAGACGTCTTCGAGTTCGAGACCGATCTGCCGCCACGTGAAGTACGTCTGGGCTCGCTTGCGTCCCGCTTCGCCCATCGCGCGGGCGTGCGCGGGGTCGCCATGAATGGCGAACAGGCGCTCGGCGAGCGCCTGGGGGTCGCGCGGCGGCACGAGCCAGCCCGTTTCGCCGTGACGCACCGAATGGCGAATACCACCCACATCCGCCCCGATTACGGGCGTGGCGCACGCCATTGCCTCCACGGGCGTGATGCCGAACGGCTCGTACCACGGCGTGGTCACGAAGACGTCGGCGGCGCTATAGAAGTCGCGCAACTGCGAGCGCTCGCGGCGGCCCACGAAGGTCACGCGCGGCTCGATCCCGCAGCGGTGCGCAATGCCGCGCAGGCGGGCGATCTCGGGTGTGGCGATTTCGTTGGGCGTTTGCGCGTCGCCGCCCACGACGTAGAGCCGGGCTTTCACGCCGTGGCGCGCCTCGAGCGCGGCCACACCGCGCACGACGTTGTCGATGCCCTTGCGCTCCACGAGGCGGCCGAGTTGCAGCACGCAGAATTCGCCGGCGGGCCAGCCCAGTCGGCGGCGCGCCTGCCGGCGGTCCACGGGCGAGAACTCGTCGGGATCGAAGCCGCAGGCAATGACGGCAATCCGCGCGGGGTCGGCGCGATAGTGCTCGACGAGATCGGCTTCATCGGCCGGACACTCGGC
The DNA here is from genome assembly GCF_040965735.1 of Paraburkholderia sp. BR10936. Classification (NCBI taxonomy): domain Bacteria; kingdom Pseudomonadati; phylum Pseudomonadota; class Betaproteobacteria; order Burkholderiales; family Burkholderiaceae; genus Paraburkholderia; species Paraburkholderia sp. BR10936. The sequence goes on along the minus strand of NZ_JBFRCM010000005.1, from coordinate 209,082 downwards.
AACGATACAGTCCGCGCGTCGCACGAGCTCGTCTTCGATCGCGAAGCGCTCATCGGGAAAGCCGTCGTTCGCACCCTGGTGGAGGCGCCGCACGCGTCCGAGCGCATGGAACGTCATGACGAGCGGCACATGAAGCGCGTCCTTGACCGCGAGCGCCGCCAGGCCCGACATGAAGAAGTTGGCGTGAATGACGTCGTAGGGACGCCTTTCGGCGCGGCAAAAGTCCACGAGAAACTCGGCGAACCGGGGCATGTGGGGCAGCAGTAGTTCCTTGGGCAGCTGCATGGGCGGCCCGGCGGGGACGTGAATCACGCGTACGCCGTCCATCTCCAGAACGGGCGGCAGCAAGGCGCGGTCGCGCCGCGTGAAGACGTCGACCTGATGTCCGGCGCGCTGGAGTTGACGCGCGACATGCGCGACGTAGATGTTCTGTCCGCCGGTATCGACGCCGCCCGCCACGGCGAGCGGCGACGCGTGTTCACTGACGAGTGCGATTTTCATGACGTGTCCTCGCGAGAAGTGGATGGCGAGCTGTGTGTCGCGTTCAAAGGGGGCGCGGAAAGAACTGCTCGAATGTTGCACCCGGTGCAACGGCGTAAGCGCATTTGCTGTGCCGTTGATTGGACGTGCACAGGAACCGGGGGCGGCGCGGTGCGCGAACCTCGCGTGTATTGCTCGAAACGGGCCTCTGTGGACCTTCCGCATCGGCGCCGCTCAGCCGTGACGAATACCAAAACGCATCTGCCAAAGAGGCGACGCGCTTTTACACCAGGCGGCAAGACGTTTCGACAACGCCCCGGGCGTTGTCGGCGGGCTGCGCGCCGCGGGAGCGTCGATTGCGCAACGGTCCGCTTCAGTATCACTTTGGGGGCAGCCGCGCGATGAATGGAGCAACGCCCAGCCGGCGCGCCGTGCGCTCGCGCATCCTGCGCACGCTCGGCGAAGCGCTGTGGCGGCACCGCAGCGCGAGCGCAGCGGCGGCGTCATTGATGATTCTGGCGCGCCTCGGTGCCATTTCGGTGCCGATCGCGCTCAAGCATCTGATCGACGATCTCGGCCACATTCACTCGTTGGCGGCGCTGCCGGCGCTGCTCGCGATCGTCTATGCGCTGCTGCGCTTCCTGTCGGACGCGCTCGGCGAGGCACGCGATGTGGCGTTCAGCATCGTCGTGCAACGCGCAGTGGCCACGCTGCGCGAACGCACGTTCGCTCAGCTGCACCGGCTGGGCGCGCGCTTTCATGCGCAGCGCGAAACGGGTGCGATCGTGCGGGACGTCCAGAAGGGTGCGGACGGACTGGGCTTCCTGCTTGGCACCGCGCTCTTTTCAGTGCTGCCCACGATGTTCGAAATCGCCGTGGTCGTGGCGATCGTCGCGTCGCACTACGACAACGCCTTTGTGCTCGCCATCGCCGGGACCTTTGCGTGCTATGGGACATGGACCGCGATTTACACCCGCCGCCGGCTCGCGTTCCAGCGCGCGGTGAACTCGCTGGAGGCGCAGGCGGACGGCCGGCTCGTCGACAGCCTGCTCAATCACGACACGGTGAAGTACTTTTCGACGGAGCAGCACGAAGTCGCTCGGCTGCGCACCGTGCTCGACGACTGGGTCCTTGCGCGCACGGCGAATCAGCGCGCGCTGACCGTGCTGCACGTGGGCCAGAGCGGCGTGGTGGCGGCAGGTATTGCGGCGGTGATGGTGATCGCCGTGCAGAACGTGCTGACTCGCGCGATGACGGTGGGCGACCTCATCCTCATCAACGCGTACATCATTCAGGTGTGCGCACCGCTCAATACACTCGGCTTCGTGTTTCGCGAGGCCAACGATGCGTTCGTCGATGTCGAGCGGCTCTTCGCCATCCTCTGTGCGCGCGGCACGCCGGGCGAGGATGAGGACATGCCCGGAGCGAGCGCGCTAGTCGTGCGCGAAGGCGAGGTGGCATTCCGGCACGTCGATTTCGGCTACGACGCGGGGCGGCCCGTGCTGCACGATGTGGGGTTCCTGGCCGAGCCAGGGCGCACCGTTGCCGTGGTGGGCGGCAGCGGCTCAGGCAAATCCACGCTGATCCGGCTGCTGTTCCGCTTCTATCAGCCTCAGCGCGGGACCATCTCCATCGACGGCCACGATATTGCGCACGCCACGCAGTCGAGCCTGCGCGAAGCGATCGGCATCGTGCCGCAAGACACGGTGCTGTTCAACGAGACCATCGCGTACAACATCGCCTACGGCCAGCCCGACGCCACCCGGGCGGATGTCGTGCGCGCCGCGCGCGCGGCCCAGCTCGACGAGTTGATCGAGCGTCTGCCCGACCACTACGAAACGCGTGTGGGCGAGCGCGGCGTGCGCCTGTCGGGCGGAGAGCGGCAGCGCATCGCAATCGCACGCGCGATTCTCAAGAACCCGCGCATCATGGTGTTCGACGAAGCGACCTCGGCGCTCGATACGCGCTCGGAGCGAGCGATCCAGAACGAGCTGCAGCGCCTCGCCCACGGGCGCACGACGATCGTGATCGCGCATCGTCTTTCGACGATCGTCGACGCGGATCTGATCCTCGTGATGGAGCACGGCCGAATCGTCGAACAGGGGCGGCACGACGCGCTGCTCGCCCGCCAGGGCGTGTACGCGAAGATGTGGGCGATGCAATGGCAGCAGGACGATCTCGAGCACGCCGAGCGGCGGCTCGTGACGACGCCCGTGAACGTGGCGAACCTGCTTGCACGGGTGGCCGAGCGTGTTCGTGATTCGCTGGGCGAAGCGGCGGCGCGGCTCGTCACGCAACCCGACGACGGGCTCTATGCCACTGTCGCGAACGGCGACGCGTTGCTGGTGGCCCTCACGCTGCTGGTGGAGAACGAAGTGCAGAATGCGGCGTCGATCGCGGCTTCTGTTACCTCGGCAGGGGCCACGCGAGAAACGCGCGGCGTGCAACTGGCCGCGCGGCGCAGCGCCAATACGGTTTTGCTCGGCGTGGCGGGCGGCGCGCGTCCCGCACCGCTCGACGACAGCGCCCTCGCGCGTATCGAAGCGCTGCTGCGCAAGGCGGGCGCGAGTCTCACGCTAGATCCCGAAGGCCGCCGCGTGCGCTACGCCGTGGCGCTGCCGCTGCATGCGCTGCTGCCCGAGCGCACCGCGGAGCGCGGCGGCGAACTCGCCGGACTGCGCATAGCCGTGCTCGACGACGAAGAGCAAACGCGCGATGCGCTGGAAGCTGCGCTCACATTGCATGGGGCGATCGTGCAGCTCGAAAGCAGCGGTGCGCGATGGCTCGCCGGGTTGCGCGAGACGCCGCGCGCCAGGTGGCCAGATGTACTGCTGTGCGACTTGCAGCTAGACGGCGAAGACGGAACGCAAATCGTCGCAGCGCTACGAGACATGGAAGCGGGCGGCGACTATGCAGGCAAAGCGCTTCCTGCCATCGCCATGACGGGCCAGGTTGCGCGCGCCGATTCCCCCGGCGAAGAACGCAGCCTGTTCGCCGCGCGGCTCACCAAGCCAGTTGCGGTGCCGGCGCTGCTCGCCGCGATCGTCGCGGCAACGCAAGGCGGTAACGAAAGCGCCGGCGCCAGCCACTGACTCCGGCCCGCCGTCTAGATGAGCGGCGTGCCGCCCGTCACCGCAACAGTGGCGCCAGAGATGTAGCTGCCCTCGTGCGACGCGAGCAGCACATACGCACCGGCTAGCTCCGCAGGTTGCCCTGGCCGCCCCATTGGCGTCGCCTTGCCGAAGTCGCGCACGTCTTCGGCCGGCATGGTCGACGGAATGAGCGGTGTCCAGATCGGCCCCGGCGCGACGCAGTTCACACGGATGCCGCGCCCGGCCACGAGTTGGGCGAGACCGCCGGTGAAGTTCTGGATCGCGCCCTTCGTGGCGGCATAGGCGAGCAGTGTGGGCTTGGGCTTGTCCGCGTTGATCGACGCGGTATTGATGATGGCAGCGCCCGGCTGCATGAGCGCGACCGCCTCGCGTGAAATGCGGAACATGGCGCCGATATTGGTATCGAAGGTGCGATCCCATTCCTCGTCGCTGATCGATTCGATCGACTCGTGCGTCATCTGGTACGCGGCGTTGTTCACGAGTATGTCGAGCTTGCCCAGCTCGCGCGCGGTCTTGCTCACGAGCTCGCGGCACCACGCACGGTCGCGGATGTCGCCGGGCAGAAGGAGCGCGCGGCGTCCGGCGTCTTCCACCCAGCGCGCCGTTTCCTTCGCATCGTCGTGCTCGTCGTAGTACGCGATGGCCACGTCGGCGCCCTCGCGCGCAAACGCGATGCATACCGCGCGGCCAATGCCGCTGTCGCCGCCCGTGACGAGGGCGACCTTGCCGGCAAGCCGTCCCGACCCGCGATAACTCTTTTCGCCGTGATCGGGTTGCGGGTCCATAGGTGCGGTGCGCCCGGGCGTGCGGTCCTGCTGCTGATCGGGCATGGGCGGGGCGGGGCGATGTTCGTTCATGGTCCTTACCTCTTCGAAATGACGTTGCATGTTTTCTGCGTACCGCGCGAAGCGCAAGACATATGCCGCACGCCCCGCGAGGCTCCGGTCAGCCGGCGGGCTTGAGCACGACCTTGGTCCAGCCCTCGCTGCGCGCGTCGAACTGCTGGTAGGCATCGGGCGCTTGCTCGAGCGGTAAGGTATGCGAAATGATCCGTGAGGGGCGTGCTTTGCCTGCCGCGATGAGATCGCGCAGCTTGCGGTTATACGCCTTCACGTTGGCCTGACCCGTGGCGATGTGCTGTCCCTTCATCCACAACTGGCCGAAGTCGAAAGCCAACTGCCCCTTCTTCGCCAACTCGTCCTGTGCGCCCGGATCCTTCGGCACGAATACGCCCACCACGCCGATGCCGCCCGTCGGCCGCACAGCCTTCACGAGATTGTTCATCGTCAGGTTCGGCACTTCGCGGCCGTGGCAGGTGCATTGATACCCCACGCACTCGCAGCCGCGGTCGGCGCCTTCGCCGCCGGTCATTTCGACGATGCGCTCGGCGGAGTTGCCGTCGCTGTCGTCGATGGGAATCGCGCCGAGCTTTTCCGCCAGTTGCAAACGGTCCGGGTGGGTATCGACGACCATGATTTTGCTTGCGCCCTGGACCTGGGCCGAGAGCGCCGCCATGAGACCGACGGGTCCCGCACCATAAATGGCGACACTGTCGCCGGGCTGCACGCCCGCGAGCACGGTCGCATGCCAGCCGGTCGGGAAGATGTCGGACAGGAGCACGTAGTCGTTCTCCTTTTCCTCGGCATCGGGCGGCAGGCGCAGGCAGTTGAAGTCGCCGAACGGCACGCGCAGCAGTTCGGCCTGACCGCCGCTGTACGGACCCATGTCGGCGAAGCCGTACGCCGCGCCCGCCATGCCCGGATTGGCCGTCAGGCAAAAGCCGGTGAGCCCGCGCTCGCAGTTCTTGCAGAACCCGCAGCCGATGTTGAATGGCATGCAGACGCGGTCGCCCACCTTCACGCGCACGACGGCGGAACCCACCTCGATCACCACGCCCAGATTTTCGTGGCCAAGGATGCGGCCGGTTTCCATGCTGGTGCGTCCCTCGTACATATGGAGGTCGGAGCCGCAGATATTGGTGCTGGTGATCTTGACGAGCACGTCGGTAGGGCGCTCTATCTTTGCGTCCGGCATAGCTTTGACGGTGACTTTACGCGGACCTTCGTAGACGACAGCTTTCACGTGACTCTCCTCGGGAAGCGCGCGCTGCGCGCAGTTGGCCTGGCGCACGCGGTGTTTCGCCTCATCGCGAATGCGTGCACCCGTTGCAGGCGCATTGACCGTTCCCATGAGCCGGCGGCCAGGGATATCAAGCGGCAGCGGTGGGCGCGAGGGCTCCGACGCCGCTGCCGGCCCCCCCCCAGTGCGAAGCGGCCTCCAGGCACAACCGGTGCGCACACAGCCGGACCACGTCGCCACGGCGAGCCTGATCGAGAACTGGATCGACCGGACCGAAGAGCGCTCTAATTTCTGTTCGGGACGACGCGCCATACTGAAAGGAGGTCGACAATGCAAGATGAATCCGGTACGCGCCCCGCGCAATCGCCTGAAGCCGGGCGGCGCAACACTGCGCCGCCTGCACGCACGAGACAGGAGAAGCGCGACGAGAGCGAGAAGAGCAAGCACGAAGCGTCTGAGAACGAGTTGCCGTCCACCCAGGAAAAGAATCCCATACCACCGGGAACGACGCAGAAGACGTCCTGAAATTGCGTGCCCCGCGCGCTGATCGCGGGCCATGGGCGTGGTCACGCAGAACGCCTTTGCAGGCGTAATCGAGGCGGCCGGTGCGATGGTTGCGCCCTCGCGGACGTCCGCCAATCGAGTATCTTTATCAGGGAGAGTGAGATGGCAAAGCCGCATTCCATGCTAGTCACGACAATGACGGTGCTTTCGATCGCGTTAGCGCCCGGCGTAGCTGCCGCGCAGACGAGCGCGCCTGACGCGTCAGCGAATGGGAGCACATCGAAGGCGCAACGCAAGGAAGCACGCAAGCAGGCGCGAGCGCAAAGAAACGCGGAACTGAAGAAGCTCGAAGAAAATGGATATAACCCGGCTGCGGGAAACGATCCAAATTATCCGAACGATATTCAGAACGCCGAAAGAAAGGCGGCGACGCCTGGTAGCGCGAGCCAATAGATGGCGCTCGTGGCGTGGACGTGGTCCTGCGCCCCAGGTCACATTTCGGCGCTCACGGGGCGCGTGGTCGTTTCGCACTGCACACCGAAAGGTTCGCCAAATTCGGCGAGCAAGGCTTCGAAGTGCGCGGGTTCGAGCGGCGAGGGCGGCCCGAGCCGCGGCTTCAACTGCGCGAGTGCCCGCCCGTATCGCTCGAATGTGGCGAAATCGCGTGGGTAGCGCTCGCTATCGACCCCCGCGAAGCGCCCCTCGTGAGCGGCGTGGGCCAGCAGCGCTCGCCAGCGCGAGATCGGCGCGAGCCCGATGCTTTGCGTGCCGTGGGAGAACAGCGTCATGTCGATGTCCTCGAATGCGGGCGTGCTGTCGAGGAAGCGCTGCAGGGCGTCGGCCGAGGGCTCGACACCGAACAGCAGCCAGAACGGTATGGCGTGAATCTCGAGCGTCGTGAGCGGATCCATCAGCAAGAAAGAGTCGACGAGAAGGCGGCGCGTCTCGATCACGCTTTCCTGATACCAGCGCCGATAAACAGCCGCGGTCGCGAAGCTCAGCGCTTCGGGTTCCTCAAAACGGATCTCGACGATGCGCCATTGCATTGGCCCGGCCAGCTCGGCGAGATCGTCGCGCAGAACGGCGTCGAAGCCCCACTCGGCTTCCGGGGCACGCGCGTCGGGAGCCGGGGGGTCCCACCGTGTGCGCACGCTGCCGTAGTGCGCGAGAAACGCGCGCACGCGCTCGCTGCCGTGCAGATATTCGTCTTCGCTCGCGCCACCCGTGGCGCCGAACTGGAACACCGAACGCTCGCTCGTGCGGGTGACTGCCCAATCGCGCGTGCAGTTCACCACGTAGAGGGTCCCGCCGCGTTCCAGATTGCCGAGCAGGAACTCGCGAAACGCGAGCGGCAGGCGTCGAAACTTGAGCCGGAAATAGCGCATGCCATGCAACATCAGACGGTCCTGGTTGGGATCGTGCATATGATGAACGGCAATGCGATCGTCGGCGGCGAGCAGGGCTTCCGTGATGCGCCGGCTCGTGTCGAAGCCCCGCTGGGCATCATCGGGATCGCTGAACGGCGCGCGGACCGGGCATAGAAAGGTTTGCGGCAGCCAGGGTGCGCGCAGCGCGGCCGCGAGATGGATCATCGCACCGTTCGACGACCCGATAAACGCGCAGCGGCGGGGGACTTGCGGATAAAGGTCGGCAAGCCACTGCGCAATGCGTTCGACGTCGAGGCTCTTCGCGCGGCGAGGATCGATGCCCTCGCTCATGCCGCCGACGATATAGGCCCATTCGCGCTGGCGTTTCGGCAGCGCATTGATTGCGGGCATGAGGCGGTCGAGCAGGGGCGACTGGCTGGGGCTCGAAAAACGTCTTCCGTGCAACATGCTCGCCAGTGCCTGGGCCATGGCGGCGGCGGAATCGAAACGGGCGATGCCCGGCGGCGGCTTGTTCATTGAAGTGCTCCCTTGCTAAACGCCAACGGCACCGGCCTTGAGAAACGGTGTGATCGCAAACGCGAACGCATTGGGCGCGGCGTAATTGAGTGTGTGCGTGCCGCCTTCTATCGTCATCAGCCTGCCGTGCTGCAGTTTGCGCGCGGCCTCCGCGCCCCACCCGAGCGGCGCGACGGGGTCGCGCGTGCCCACGACGACAAGTGCGGGCGCAGCGATGCGCGGGAGCCGCTCGTCGACGGGCTCGCGCACCAGCATGCGCATGGTGGCAAACGCGCGCCACAATCCCGCCTTCGCGTAGTCGATCCGGCCGGCCTTCGCCGGCGTGTGGGGACGCTCGCGCAGTCCGTTGATCCAGTCGCGCCACGCCTGGCGCGGCAGCGAGCGGGCGCGAGGGTCCGGTGTGGGTGCTTGCAGAACGAGGCGATCCACCGCCTGCGGGTAGCGCACTGCGAAATCGGCGAGGACCTGGCAGCCGAAGGAGTTGCCCACGAACATCGCTCGTTTCACGCCGCATGCGTTGAGCCACAAATGCAGCGCATCGGCGAGTTGCGCGAGGCTCAGCGCGTCGCGCCTCCGCGCGAGCGGGCTTTCGCCGAAGCCGGGCAGGTCGGGCGCGAACACGTCAAAGTCGCGCTTGAGCGCGTACGCGAGCGGTTCCATGTACCGGCTCGAGACGACGAGGCCGTGGACCAGCACCACTGGCAATCGGCGGGGCGCGTGCGCGTGGCAGCGTGCGACTCGATAGAACATGCGGTATGGGCCAGCCTGCACGAAGGCGCCTTCGATGCCGCGGCGGCGGCTGCCTCGGTCGATGGCAGCGGTTTGCTTGAGCCTGCGCCAGGCAAGCGTCATCCACACGAGGGCGACAACGCAGACGCACGACAGGCAGATGAGAAAAATGAGCACGGCAGCACGCTCCTGTGCGCTCACCGCTTGCGGGCGCCGAGCGCTATCGCAGTGACAACAGCAAACCGTGTTCCACCAGGATCAGGACCGCGAGCCCAGCACGTCGTCGAGAAAACGCAATACGTGAGCATGACCTCCGCGCTCCCATGCATTGACGTGCGAGGCGCCCGCTATGATCGCAAAGCGCCGGGGCGCCCGGACGGCCGTGAAGAGCCGTGAGAATTGCGCTGGGGGAACGACGTGGTCAGCGTCGCCGCCGTAAATGAGGATGGGGGCACGCACGCTGCCGATCTTGGCGAGATTGTCATAGCGGTCGCGCACGAGCCACCGCATGGGAACGATGCGCGGCAGCCAGCGCATGCGCACGGCGGCGACATCGGCGACGCTGGTGAACGGGGCTTCGAGCAACAGCGCGGCGAGAGGGCGTTCGGTCGCGATCTGCACTGCCACGGCCGAGCCGAGCGAATAACCATGGAGGACGACGTCGCGCGAGTGCCGCGCGGCGAATGCGATGGCAGCGCGGCCGTCGGCGTAGAGCCCCGCTTCGCTGGGACGCCCGGGCGCGCCGCCGTAACCACGATAGCCCGCAAGCAGGACGCCGTAGCCCGCGTCGAGCAGCGCATGCGCGATGTGCGTTCGCTGGGTGAGGTCCTCTCCGTTGCCATGAAAGAGTACGACCGTGGCGCGGACGGGGTCCGCCGGTGCCGCGTGGCCGCAAACCAGTTCGTTGCCGTCGGCGGTATGCACGCGCACGTGGCGGATGCGGCCCTGCGCGTCCGGGCGTAGCGGCCCGCGCTGCAGCCGCTCCGACGGGTAGATCAGACGGCCTTGCAGCCAGTACAGCAAGGCCATGGCGCAACCGTAGATCAGTAAGGCGGCGGCAACAGCGAGGGCGATGTATAGCGGTGCGGTCATGGTCTCGTTCATCGCGCACCGAACATTCCCGCGGCTTCGCCACGATGTCCGGAAAGAACGGATTTCGTACAAAAAGCTAATTCAGGGTTCGACCTATAATTCACTGCTCCAGAAACCGAAGTCAGACTTCTGCAAACGTCCTTTCGATAAATGCGCATAGGTGTGAGCAATGGCTTATTCACTGATCTATCGCGGATTCACAATCGACTTTGCGCCATTTTCGGTTGACGGTCATACATTCGGTGCGCAGTGGACGCTAACGCCCAGCGATCCGCATAGGGCTCTCGGCATTCCCATCTCAAGTGGTGATCTGCAGATGCGGGGTGCTCCGGATGAAATGGCGGCGCTTGCAAGGCTGCAAGCGATTGACTGGATTGACCGCAACCATCGGGGTGGTCGTTGCCGCTAAGGCGCTACCAAGAAAGACATTCGCGCCCGCCTGGGACGGTTGCCCTTAAGGATGGATTTACGGACACGCGTCCATTCTGTACTTGCGAGCCACCGCTGGAATATGCTCATACAAGCCACATACGAGCGTTTCGCCGCCAGGATGAGTGACACCATGAGTACTGAAATGGTTGTGCAAAGGCTCACAATTCGGGCTGCCCCGGGCAAGCTCAGAATCATCCCGGTGTGGCGATGCCTGGCACAGAGCGGTGCCAGGGTCGTTCGCTGGAATGTCCATGCCGATCGCAATGACGGCATGGATTTCATGACAGTCGACATTATCGAAGCCGATCCGTCGCGTACGGAAGACATCGCGATTGCGCTCGGAAAAGTACCTCTCGAAATGACAGTCACTGCGCTCAATTTGACAGTGCTGTCCACTCCCGAATCAGCCCATGACCGTGGGCCGCGGAAAGATTAATCGCACGCGACGCGCGGAGCCGGATAGGCATCGAAGTGACGAATACGACGGATTCACGCTCGATGTGGCAGCCGATGCCGACGTTGTCAGGGGCGTCTCACAGACACTCGCAGGTTCTCGCGCCGCTCAGCCGCGCAGGGCGGGAATCGATACTTACCGATGATGCAGATCTGGGCGCCGGGTCGGGCTGCACGCCATTCAGCCGGAGAAAATATTCTTCGCGGCGTTCCTTCATTAAAACCAGGTCGGTTCGCAAGGCGGTTCGAATCTCGGTCGACCACGCTGCCGCGTGGTGGTCCGTGCCGCGTTCGACCTCGGAAAGGCGCTCCATGCACGCCTTGATCTCCGCATCGATATTCAGCAGGGCTACCAGCAGGTCGTCGGTCGTGCAAACCATTTTTTTGTCCCCCTCATCATGGTCAACTCGATGATGCATTGCATCAATGTTAAATCGAGGAGATAGAAATGATGCCTGGGGAATACACCAAATCTCGCGCCGTTGTAACCGCCCGGAGCGCGAGGCTCGCTCGCAATATTTACTAAAATTACGGTAGCCACTCACGAAGAAATGGGTCGCGGGAGATGACATGGCAAGTTCCCAGCCTGAAGGCGGCTCGCTCGAGAGAGAATATGACCTTGCCCTGGAAATCCTCGACGCGAGGTCTGCTGCACTCGAGCGCGCCATACGCCGCCATTCGGTCGATTCGGCTCAGGCCCACGAAGCGCGCAAAGCCTACGATCTCGCCAGGGTGATTTTGCTCTCGTGCGAACTTCGGCTACGAAGCCGGGGGATAGTCCGGCAAACGACGCGTCGTCGTCCGATCACCGTCATCGTTTTCAGCGAGTCGGAACTGCTCAGGAAATCGTTGACGGTATTGCTTCGCGCGGAGGGCTACCACGCGATTTCAGCGACCACGCTCCTCGAGCTGCGAAGCGTGATGGCGGCGCAGGAAGCCGGCGCGATTGTCATTTACCGGGAGCGCGGGGCGTCGCACGCCCCACTTACTATCGACGGCATGGCCAGCGCCGCGCCGTGGGTGCCGACCTTCATGCTGCAGTGCGGCAAGCGGATGTCGACTGCGGAGACATCCGCCGACGCCCGTATCCGTGAAGTTGGCTCGATCCACGAACTGGTCTCCGGGCTGGACGCAACCCTTGTGAGCGGCGGCGGCACTGAGAAGCTCCTGCGGTAGGGAATCGTCGAGATGCGGCGCGTCGTAGTGCTCGCGCTCGTAGCCGAACGATCCCGCGTGACGCACGACTTCGGGCAGCGTCGCGTCCCGGCTGTGCCGCACTGACGTGCCAGACACAGTGACAGGTCCCCATGAAATATCTCCCCCGAATTGCCGCACTCGCCGGCCTCGCCATCGCAGTCTGGCTTGTCTGGCACGCCGATGCGCGAGCGGTGCTCAGTTTGATGCGCGCAGCCGGCGGCGGGCTCGCGCTTGCAGGGATCGCTCATGTTCTGCCGATGCTCGCCAATGCAAGGAACTGGCAAATGTTGATGCGCGGTGCGAGACGTCCAACGCTGTCGGGCGTCCTGCGCCTCGTCTGGATTCGGGAGTCGGTGAACGGTACGTTGCCCGTTGCGCGTGTCGGCGGTGAAGTCGTGACGTTCCGCATGATGTGCAAATGGGGCATGCAGCCGGCCCCGGCGATGGCGAGCCTCGTCGTCGATCTTCAGCTAACGCTGATCAGCGAGATGCTCTTTGCTATTGCAGCCATCGGCTATCTGATCGCACATGCGGGTGCCGGAGCGTTGCACCTCGCTGCGCGACTCGGAGGAGGTATCGCCATACTTGCCGTCCTGCTCCTCGCGTTTTTGTTCGTGCAGCGCATGAGTCCGTTCGCTCGCCTGACGAAACTCTTCAATCGCATCACGAGCGGCAAGTTCCGTTCGCTCGTCGGCGAGTCGGTTCGCATTGATCAGTCGATCAGCGATCTCTGGCGTCAGCGCGGCATGATCATTCGTTATCTGCTCATCTGGCAGTCACTTCAATGCATCGCAACCGCGCTGGAACTCTGGCTCGCGCTCTATTTTCTCGGGGCGAAAGGAAGCTTTCTGCAAGCGATCGCACTCCAGTCGCTCATCCAGGCGCTCAGTAGTGTCGCGTTCTTTGTGCCTGGCGGACTCGGTGTTCAGGAGGGGGGATTCTTGCTGATCGGGACGGTACTCGGCTTCAATCCGCAGACTTGCCTCGCACTTGCGGGTGCGCGAAGGCTTCGTGACATCATCGTCTTTGTGCCCGGGCTCGTCGCATGGCAAGTCGCGGAATGGCGCGACAAGCGACGCGCGCCGGCCAGTTCCGCAACAGGCGGCGAGACAGCGAACTCCGGCCAAAGCGCTTCCCGTCGCAAAGCGCAGTAGAAGGACCGAAGCGCGCGCCACTTCCGGATTGCTTCACGACGCCCGGGCGCAATCGTGGCCTGCGATCTTCTCAGGTCTCGTATTTGAAGGACACGGAGACCCGGGTCCGATATTCAACGACCTTGCCGTCTTCGATCTTGATGTCGAGTTTGCAGACTTCGGCGATTCGCAGGTCACGCAACGACGCGGCTGCGGTTTCCACTGCATTTTTTGCGGCTTCCTCCCAGGAAGTTGTGCTCGTGCCGATGATTTCCGTCACCTTATAGACGCTGGAATCCGTGCTTTTGCTCATGGTCTTTCTCCGTGTTGAGAGGGGCGATGGACTTGCCACGCGCATTCCGCGTGCCTTGCGGATACGCTGGCAGACACGTTCCATGGCCGCTGCACGGCAAGCTGGCGCTCGCTTCGAGATATCCTTCGGCAGCTTCCATGGGGCGGCGGAAGAAGGGCGGGCATGCGTTTTGCGCACGTAGCGCGCCGCAGTCAGTGCATGGAGACGGATACAGTGAGCAGACCGCCCGCGATCCGGGAATATCGCGTCAAAGACCGAGCAGTCAGGAGCGCCTGATGGACGATGAGACCAAAATCACGCCGATCGTGCGTACTGGCGTTCCCGGCCTGGACGATGTTCTGGCGGGAGGGCTGACTCAGGGAAACCTTTTCCTTCTCGAAGGCAGCCCCGGCACGGGGAAGACGACCATCGCCCTGCGGTTTCTGCTTGAAGGTGCCGAGGCGGGCGATCAAGGCCTTTACATCACGCTGTCCGAAACGGAGCGGGAATTGCGCGACGGCGCCGCGTCCCACGGTTGGCAACTGGGCGATCGCGTCGCCGTGTTCGAAGTGGTGCCCCCGGAGAGCCTGCTCGATGCGGATCAGCAGCAGAGTCTGCTGTACTCGTCCGATCTCGAGCTCGGCGAGACGACTCGCCTGATCTTTGACGCTTTCGAGCGAGTACGGCCCAGGCGGGTCGTCCTGGACAGCCTCTCGGAAATCCGTCTGCTCGCGCAGAGCTCGCTGCGTTACCGCCGCCAGGTGCTCGCCATCAAGCATTACTTCTCGCGACAAGGAGCGACCGTCCTGCTGCTCGACGACCTGACTGCAGATGCCGCAGACAAAACCGTACACAGCGTCGCCCACGGCGTCATCAAGCTCGAAGAACTTGCCCCCGACTATGGAGCCGAGCGGCGCAGGTTGAGGATTTCGAAGTACCGGGGGCAGGCGTTCCGTGGTGGGTATCACGACTTCACCATCAAACGCGGAGGTGTTTCCGTGTTTCCCCGGCTCGTTGCTGCGGAACATCGCACCAGGTTTGCACGCGAGCAAATGACGAGCGGCGTGGCGGAACTCGATGCGCTTCTCGGCGGCGGCATCGAACAGGGCTCGAGCACCCTGGTGTTAGGACCGGCCGGCACCGGCAAAAGCATTTTTGTGCTTCAGTTCATTTCGGCTGCGGTCGCTCGAGGCGAGAAGGCGGCACTGTTCGCCTTCGACGAAGAACTTGGACTGTTCTTTGACCGGACCCGCGCGTTGGGTTTCGACCTTGAAGCGATGCGCGAAACCGGCCGGTTGCATGTCGAACAGGTCGATGCCGCGGAACTCTCGCCTGGCGAGTTTGCCCAGCGCGTCCGCGATTGCGTTGACCACGCCGAGGCCAAAACGGTGGCCATCGACAGCCTCAACGGTTACCAGGCTGCCATGCCGCAGGAGAACGCGCTCGTCCTTCATATCCACGAATTGCTGCAATACCTCAACAGGCAAGGCGCGACGACTTTCCTGACGGTAGCGCAGCATGGGCTCGTTGGCGACATGAAAGCGCCCGTCGACGTCACGTACCTTGCCGACACAGTCATCCTGCTGCGGTACTTCGAGGCGCTGGGAAGCGTGCGGCGGGCGGTGTCGATCATCAAGAAACGCACCGGGCGTCACGAAGAGACGATCCGGGAATTTCGCATTGGGCGATTCGGTCTGAACGTCGGGGCACCGCTCGACAGTTTCCAGGGCATCCTGCGCGGTGTACCCACGTTTGTGGGTAACTCAGGGCCGCTTATGCCGACGGGCGCCGCTGGTAATGAAAGCACCTGATTTCAATCGCTGTCCCACACTGGTTTTTACACCTATTGGGCGAGACGCTGTCGTTGCCACGGCTCTCCTGAAAGAGGCAGGCGCTCTTGCGCTCGTATGTCGCGATCTCGAGCATTTCGTCGCCATGCTGGACGAGGGAATCTGTTGCGCGATCGTGACCGACGAGGGCCTGCGAAACGCCGACCTCAAGCCACTCGGAAACTGGGTGTCAGCGCAGCCCACATGGTCCGACTTTCCGTTCATCATCCTTACACAGCGCCGGGGCGCGCCCGATCAGGACCCCGAACTGAGCCGACTCGCGGCGACGCTGGGAAACGCGACATTCATCGAGCGCCCGTTTCATCCGCGGACATTCGTCAGCGCGGTTGGCACAGCACTGCGCGGCCGGGCGCGGCAATTCGAAGCCCGCCTGCGTATCGACGAACTGCGCGAAAGCGAAGCGCGCCTGCACACCGCCCTGACAGCGGGGAAACTGGGCTCATGGGAACTGGACCTGTCGACATTTGCACTGGTGGTTTCGCCTGCGTGTCGCGCGATTTTCGGGCATGCGTCAGGCGCGCCTTTCACGTACTCCGATCTCCTGGCCGGCATCAGTCGAGACGACAGGCCCCGGATGACCGACGCGATCGACTGCAGCCTGGCAACCGGCTGCGATTTCGCACTCGAGCTCTGTACGCTCTGGCCGGACGGGACGGTTCATTGGGCGGACATGCGCGCGCGGCTGGTTCGAGATGGCATTCGAAAGACCGCACGGCTCGTCGGGGTGATATCCGATATCACCATGCGCAAGGCAGCGGAAGACAGCCTGCAACAGGCCAACGACATGCTCGAGGCGAGGGTTGCCCAGCGCACTGCGGAGCTCGAGCGCAGCCACCGACTCGTGCTGGACGAGATGCGGCAGCGCGAGCGCGCAGAAGAGCTGTTGCGCCAGGTGCAGAAGATGGAAATGATCGGGCAGTTGACGGGCGGAGTTGCCCACGATTTCAACAATCTGCTGATGGCCATCATGGCCAATCTCGAACTGCTGCGCAAGCAGCCGCAGGACGCCATTCGAGCAACGCGACTGATCGACGGCGCGCTTAGGGGAGCCCAGCGTGGCGCCGCTCTTACGCAGCGCCTTCTGGCCTTCGCGCGGCAGCAGGATCTCAAGGTCGAGCCGACCCACCTCCCGACCGTGGTTCGGGGGATGACCGATCTTCTGGAGCGGTCGATAGGGCCTCGAGTGGCGCTCGAGCTGAAATTGCCGGAGGGGATTCCGCTTACCCTTGCCGATGGGAATCAGGTCGAACTCGCGATCCTGAATCTGGTCGTCAACGCCCGCGACGCGATGCCTGAGGGAGGGACGTTGTCAATAGCGGTCGATGACGTGCAAACGTGGGGCGACAACGGACTGCCCGCGGGCGAATATGTCCGAATCATCGTCGCTGATACCGGGAAAGGCATGGATGCGGACACCCTTGCGAAAGCAACCGAGCCGTTCTTTACAACGAAAGAACTCGGCAAGGGAACAGGGTTGGGTCTTTCCATGATTCACGGACTCGCGCTGCAGCTGAACGGTGCCCTGCGCCTCGAGAGCGAAGCAGGACGAGGCACGCGGGTAGAGTTATGGCTGCCCGTTACCTCGCAACGTGTCACGACGTCTGATCTGCAGCACGATGCGCAGCCCGAGGGCAGCGTAATCGATCCGATCCAGGCGAGCATTCTTCTCGTCGATGACGATGCCCTGATCGCAACGAGCACCGCGTACCTCCTTCAGGATATGGGACATGAGGTGATCGAAGCCGACTCGGGCGCCGCCGCACTCGAGATCCTGAAGGCGGGACGCAGGATCGACCTCCTGCTCACCGACTATTCGATGCCACGGATGACGGGCCTGGAGCTGGCGCTGGCCGCGCGCGAGTTGCGCCCGACACTCCCTGTGATCCTGGCTACCGGCTACGCAGAGCTTCCACAGGGAGCCGACGTCGGAATTCAGAGGCTTCGTAAGCCGTATCAGCAACATCAGCTCGTCGCGGAAATAGCGAAGGCCCTCACCAAGGCCAGGGCCTTCGGGTAGGGGTCCGACGGCAGTCTCCAGGCAGTATTGGTTGACTGCCGCTACCGCCGCCGTATTGCTGGACGAGCAGGCGCCAACCTGCTTGACGCTATGTCGGTCCTCCGCGTCAGCGACTACATCGAACTGCACCCTCGTTGAGCGAATCTCGCCTTCATTGACGATCGATGCTACGCCTGCCCATTCGGTTCGATTGTCCCGCGCGTCCCCGCGATGCCGGTGGTCAACGCATGGTGTTCACTTCTCGCACGCAACCGCGGCGTGCACGTAGCGGAACCTCGAAGCCTATTGCACGAGGAATCGAAGCGCTTCGGCGTGGAGCTCTGGGGTCGCCGCTGCGATGACCGTGCCATCGAAACGTCTATCGACTGGACGACCTGACCATGTCGTCACGACGCCGCCCGCGCCCTGGACGACAGGTATCAGCGCCATGACGTCAAACATTTCCAGTTCAGCTTCCACAACAAGGTCAACGTGTCCGGAGGCTAGCAACGCGTAGCCGTAACAGTCGGTGCCGAACCGGGTGACTGAAACAGCGCGCGACAGGGTTGAAAAGGCGGTTGACGCCTTGCCCGCGAACGTTTGGGGGTCGGTTGCGCAGAGCCGCGCATCTCGCAGTTGCCTACACGCACTGACCTCGCACGGTACCCCATTGAGAACGGTGCGATTGCCGTTGCCGATCCAGCGCTCGCAGAGTACGGGGACTTCAATCATGCCGTAACGGGGACGTCGCCCTTCAAGCACTGCTACGAGTGTGCCGAACAGCGGCAGACCTGCCACGAAGCTTTTCGTCCCGTCGATGGGGTCAATCACCCAGGTTATGCCATCCCCAAGGTCTCCGCCTTCCTCCTCCCCCACAATATTGTGCGAAGGATACCGTGACAGGATGCGTTCCCGAAGCTGTCGCTCAATCTCGCGGTCCGCCACCGTGACGGGCGTATCGTCGGACTTTGCGGTAACGTCGAGCTGTGTCCTGAAATACTTCAGGGAAACGGCTCGCGCCTCGTCTCCGAGCAGTTCGAGAAGCGCGCAGGCGTCCGTCGGCAACATGTTCGATTCCTTTACAGCCCAGCAACGCCTGGACGCTGTCCGCCGTGCATGCCTGGCACGCGAGGACGGTGCATTGCGAAGCTCCCTGCCGGCTTGAACGCGCCTCGGGACGTCGCGCAGGAAGGTGATTCGTACGCTACTCATGTTGACGCAAGCCCGCATACTGAATGCCAGCCGTTCGTACAGTTCGCTTTCTAGCTTCGTAGTGAGACCACGGCCGCGAAGGCTGTCCGATCTTTTTCTTGAGGCGGAGATCGCGAACTGATGAACGGCATCGATAGGTGAAGTATGTGAGTCATACCGTTCACCCTAACCCCGGTGAACGTCTGCGCATATTCTGTTCCTGCCGCCGTTCATTCGGGCGCCCGTGTCACAGGCGGAGACGAATATCCACGGACAGCCCGACCCCTTACGTTTCGTATTGCTGACTATTCTGACCGGGGGGATGCCTGGTAAACCAGGTATGCCGGATGAGACGGCGGTGTCCGATTTCTACCCTGAGACCGTCGTACAAGGCGGCCAGCAATACGGCGCCGACTTTCCGTTGTTCGTCGCTGTGGATGATCGTCAGTAAGGCACGCTGCTTACGTATACGCCGGACCGCCTCGTGGATATGGCGGTCCGCAAGTATCAGGGCTTGTAGCTCAGTCTCGTCGTCCATCGCAGCTTACCCGTTGCCTCCGTAACCGGCTGGAAGATTTTTGTTTCCCATGCCCCTCTCGTCTGGTCACGCGTGAGCGGTCATGTCGTCCCACGTGACGCTGGAGTCCGGGCCATCTCCGCCTTGTCGACGCAGGACATTCGTCAGATCCCTTGCGACGGCAGGCGCGGCTCGCGTTTTCACGCTCATCCCGATTTGAGATCCGTGGTACTTGTCTTGTCGATACATCCTTCATTCAACAAGTCGGCATCCGGTCACGTTGCCCTCGCGTCGGCGACATTCGTCATTCCCTGGCCGTTTGTTCTCGTTGCGGGTTCACGTGCCTCGCACTTTTCGACGCTGCGTCGGCGATCACATCGACTTTGCCCTGTGCAACCTCGATCGCGGACTGCCCGGTGGTCCCGAGTGCCCCATAGAGCGCATTGGCCACGGTGATCGCCGAGCTGAGTGCTGCCACTGCTGCCTGGGAACCGGCTGGCGCATTTCGGGTGGCTTCTTCGAAGAGCGTGCCGCGCGCCGGTCACCGCTTTCGCATGATCGTTTCGAGCAGGAATTCGCCTTCATCCGTTATACGCGGACGCGGCATACCGGTGGCGAGGCTCTCGAGTGCTACGAGCTGTTGCTCGAGCAGTGTGTCGAGTTCCTCGCGGCCCATGTCGATCTGGTCCGGTGATGACTTGACCAGCATGAGCGTCGCAAATTCGTGAGGGCTCAGCACTTATGTCTCCTGGATTCTCGAACGAGCGGTCTTGCCGCCCTGATAGTTGTCCACCGAAACGACATCTGACCGCGCACACCTCCTCGTGTGGCGTGTGATCGACCTCCGCGTGACATGCGCGAGGCGAGCTGGTAGTGCGCCAGTCGGATCGCTCTTTTTGGCCGGAAGTAGCTTGCTGGTGGCTCATAGGAGCATATGCCAGCCGTCACCTGTCGAGTATCAGGGAGGCGTGTCCGTAAATGCATCCTTATGGACAACGTTTCCCTCACGGGCTGAGCGCGCGGAGCGCTCGCCCACACGACACATTTGTAAGGTCAGGTGCGCGAAATGCTGGGACACTCAGCGCATCAAGCGGGATTGTTATGACGGTATTTGGGGGAGAAAAACCATGGGTAAGCCCGATCGCGCCGAAGACGCACTTCAAATTGTGGGCTACGAGGTGGTTTGCCGACAGAGGATCAATGCGATGGGCCAATATGTCGGAGACCTAAGGATCAGGCGAAAGGCTGATGGGAAGTTGATCTACCCGTTCGACGGCTGTCTCGTTCCTGGGCCATTCGCAACTGCCGACGAAGCCCGACTCGCCGTGCGCGAACTCGCCAAAGAGTTTGTGCGGCTTGATGTCGAGCGTCCCGAGGATTGATGACGCATCGCTGGAGTGGTCGACATCCAGAGATTGTTCGGTCTCGGTTTCCCCGAGGCTCATGCAGCGAGCTTGGCCGACGGAAGCCATGAAAAAGCGGTTTCGACCAACACCGGAGCCAGCGGCTGTTCCGGGCATGAGCGATGCGGAATCGGGCCTGGGCGCGATGCCGCGTCCCCGAGCGGAAGAGAGCCCCGATGAGCACTCAGACCTCATGGAAAACACGACGCTGGGCGCTGCTGCGCTGAACGCGCGGCTAGACCTCGCGGCGCGACAACGCGAGTGCGTAATACTAGGTCCGGGAGGAAATGCGCGATGAAGGAATCGGCCGTAGTGGTCACTGTGCGACGGGAGGATCCCGCTACGCGCGACGCGGGCTTACTGCTCGACGAACTGAGCGCCATGGTCGCGCTGTACTGCGGTGATGGCGCCCAATCCCGATTCAACGAGCAGGATGCGATGACGCCGCGCGGCGCCTTTGTCATTGCCCGTACCACCGACGGCCAGGCGATAGGCTGTGGGGCCCTGCGCCGTTTCTCGTTTGAAGTGGCGGAGTTCAAGCGGATATACCGGCGCGCCGAATTCCATGGAGCCGGCGCTGCGATTCTGCGATATCTCGAAGAGCTCGCCGCCGCAATGGACTTTCGCCGGGTCATCTTGCAGACACGTGAGGCGAACCGGCGCGCAATCGCCTTTTATCGGCGCCACGGTTACCAACACATCGACCCGTACGGCGAATACACGACCATGAGCGACGCTCGATGCTTCGGGAAAGCGCTTCCAGTCAAACCGCAGCCTTGAGCGGCCTCGCTTCTTCGCGGTGATCCCTCGCATTTGCGCCGTGTTTGAAGCATCGTCATCGGGCGGTATCTCAAAGCGGCATATCGAGGTGCGAGAGCACCAACGTCTTGTCGCCGGTGCTCTTCACCCCGGCGGCTTCGAGCTTTGCATCGAGCTCTGCCTTGCGCGACGCGATACGGCGGCCCAGCGCATCGAGGTCCAGATTACTGCGGCGCAAGAGCGGGAATAGCTCTTTCTCTTCTTCTTCGACATGGCGGCGAACGAGGTCGGCCAGCACACGGAACGTCGCGTCGAAACCAGCATGCGCGGGTGTCAGCGTGGTGAAGCGCTGGATGAGCGTTTTCACGAGATAGTGCTCGACTCGAGCCTCGTCCACATCAAGCGCCTCTGTGGGTAGTGCTTCGCTCGCTGCGGGGTAGAGCAACTCTTCCTCAAGCATCGTATGCACGGCGAGTTGCTCGCACGCTCGCTTGGCGATCGTGAAGCGCGCATCTTCGGTGGCCTCGCCGGCACCCCGGTAGGCATCGAAAAGTTTATCGACGGCGCGGTGGTCGGCGATCAGCAGCGCGAGCGCATCGCTGGTCTGTTTCGGTTCGTTCATGACAGGTCTCCAGGGGACATGCCCGTGTGGCGCACCGCGCGTACCCAGCTCCCGGTCTCTCGATGAAAACAGGCCGGGCGGTGTGCGAGGCCGCACGCGCCGCGGCACGCACCGTGCGCGATGGCCCATGCGCGGTCCATATGGGCCCCGCGACCGTTCAACGACCCAAGGATGTCCACCATGAAACTCCTTTTCGCTATTCTCGGTTTGGCCATGGCATGCAGTCTTCCGCTCGCGGCCACAGCACAAGAATCCCAAGCGGCTTCCGCCACCGCGGCAAATCCGCTGCCGGATGTGGATCGCGATTTCGTTCAGGCGGCATCGATGTCTGGATCGACGGAAATCGACGCCGCGAAGCTCGCCATGCATAACACGAAGAACAAGGACGTGCACAAATTTGCAGAGCACATGATCGCCGATCATATGAAGCTTGCAGCGCAATTAAAGCTCGCGGCGCCGCACGGTGTCACGGTGCCGAAGGACAATTCCGATACGTCGATTCTCGATTCGTTACGGCCGCTCAAGGATGAGCAATTTGACAGTGCATACGCGCAGAAGGTGGGGGTAGAAGGCCACAAGGAAGCGGTGGCCGCGTTCCAGAAGGAAATCAGCGACGGCAAGAACGACAGCCTGAAGGCGGCGGCGCGCAAGGCGTTGCCAACCGTCGAAGAACATTACCGGATGGCCCAGGCACTGGCCCAGAAAGTCGGTACGCATTCCTGAGCGAACGGCTTCGTCCAGGGGGCAGCCGTTGCAGCAGGAAACATTGCGGCGGTGCGCGCGAGGCCTTCTGTTGACCCCGCGCAGCACCGATTGGAAGCGGGGCGTGTGTCCCTCGCACGGCCCCCGCCGCATGCCCTTACGAGGTGGTGCCCTCGAACGCGTTACTCCAGGCCATGAAGTCCCGGTTCAGGCGGCTTTCGATACCGCTAACGCAATCGACGATCGCGCCAAGCATGATCTCGTTGATGTGCCGCCAGTAGGCTGCAGTCTTTACTGTGCCCGCTAAAGCATAGCCTGCGTTCAAGCGCCATGCGTCAAATGGCGAACGTTCGCTAGCCGATTCGATTGCGATTGCGCGCTGCTCATTCAGGGTTGTACTGAACGCATGGCTATTCAGTTCTGCGATGCGGCCAGCGGTCTCAACACATAGGCGTGCCAGTTCGTTCATTTCCGTGCCCAGGGACGTAACTCGTTCAGGCGCGTTGCCTGGACCTGCGTCGGGTAGTGCGATCGGTGGTTCAATCATCATCGGCTCCGATTTGAGGTTTGACCGGGCAGATAGGGTTCCGCGGTCTTGCTGCATCGCCGCATTGCTTGTTCCCGATGCGGCCGGTGGTTCGCACGAAGGGCGGCACGTACGGCTGCGCGCTGCCTCGGCGCAGAATTACGCTCCGGCGTTGGCGGCACGGCTATTGCTCCTCGTGCCCAAACAAGGCAATCCGACCGAGGCAAGCCGTGGCAAAGAATCACGCAAATTCAGGAAAGCCGGGCCGCAAAAGTACTGCGCGCGCGAGCGGCATATCGCCGACTGACCTCGGGCCTTGCGGCCTGCGCTATGTCGATGACTCGCATCGCGGGTACACGCGCGAGCGGATCGACGGAGCGTTCGTCTACTTCGATACGCGAGGCAAGCGCATCAAGGACGCTGCCGAGATTCGCCGTATCAACGCATTGGCGGTTCCGCCTGCCTATACCGATGTGTGGATCTGCCCGGATGGGCGTGGCCACTTGCAGGCGACGGGCCGTGACGCGCGGGGTCGCAAGCAGTACCGCTATCACCCGTATTGGCGTGAAACACGGGACGCGACCAAGTACGAGCGCTTGCTGGGGTTCGGCACCGCGCTGCCGAAACTGCGCGCCCGGCTGGCGCGCGATCTCGCGCTCGACGGCATGCCGCGAAACAAAGTGCTGGCGACCGTCGTGCGCCTGCTCGATAGCACACTGATTCGCGTGGGCAGCGAGGAGTACGCGCGGGAGAACCGCTCGTACGGCCTGACCACGATGCGCAAGCGGCATCTGGAAGTGTCGTCTGACCGGCTGCGCTTCCGGTTTCGCGGCAAGAGCGGCATCGAGCACGACGTCGCGGTCAGCGACGCACGGGTTGCGCGCATCGTCAGGCGCTGTATGGAACTGCCGGGCCAGGACCTCTTTCAGTATCTCGATGCCGATGGCGCGCGGTATTCTGTCACCTCCTCGGACATCAACGACTATTTGCATGAGGTCACGGGCGCCGATTTCACCGCAAAAGACTACCGCACGTGGGCGGGCAGCGTGTTTGCGCTTGCGGCGCTGCGCAAGCTGGAGTGGCAAACGGCGACGCAGGCGCGCAAGCACGTCGCCGACACCGTCAAGCAGATCTCCCAGATGCTGCGCAACACGCCGGCGGTTTGCCGCAAGTGCTATATCCATCCGGCCGTGATCGAAGCGTTCGAGGCGGGCGCCCTCGCGCAGGCGCTACCCGCAGTGCGCCTGCGCGGACTGAAGGCAGACGAGGCGGCGCTCGTCGTCTTTCTGAAGCGCGACGCGAAGCGGCGGACGCGTGAGATGTCGCGCCGCGATCGCGCTGGCGAGTCAAGCGACGCGAGCCTCGTCCGCCTGCTCGCGCAAACGAGCCGTAAAGTACGCGCGAAGGGGGCGAAGGACCGCGCTAATGGCGGCGCGACAAAGACACAGAAACCGGAAACGAGCAAGACAGCGTCGCGGCACGTGCGCTCGTCTGCTTCGACTCGATTCGCGCGTGCCGACACCGTTGCATGACGCGGCTCGTCAACGTTTGCCAGCAAGCGCGTCTGCGAGACGCAGTGCCTCGACGATCTGCGCGCGCGCTTTGTCGCGCGCCTCGACGTTCGGCGCCCGTAGCGCGTACGAAGGGTGCCAGGTTGCCACGATGACGAGATCGCCGATGCGACCCGCGTGTTCCATGTAGGCCTTCAGCCGCGCGTTCGGGTCGCGCAAAATCGCGCGCAAGGCGGTTGCGCCGAGCGCGACCACGACCTTCGGCCTGATTTGCGCAAGTTCCCGTTCGAGCCAGTATGCGCAGGCTTCCACCTCGCGCTGGGCAGGCGTCTTGTGCAGGCGGCGCTTGCCGCGCAGTTCCCATTTGAAGTGCTTAACCGCATTGGTCACATAGACGGCCTTCCGTTCGATGCCCGCCTCTTCGAGCGCGGTGTCGAGCAGCGCGCCTGCCGGGCCGACGAACGGCAGACCCGCGCGATCCTCGCTGTCGCCGGGCTGCTCGCCGACGAGCATCAGCGTGGCGCGCGCGTTGCCCGCGCCCGGCACCCCGTGGGTGGCGTCTTTCCACAACGTGCAGCGCCGGCATGCTTCCAGCGAATCGGGTTCCTGATGAGGATCGGCCTGCGTGGTAACGGTGCGGCGCGCGGGGTGCGATTCGTCGCGATCCCGATGGCCGTGCGGTGTGCGCGATGTCACTGCGTTGCCTCGCGCACGGCGAGAGCGCTGACTGGAACGAAACGCGGACTGGCCAGTTTCATCGTTGCTCCCCAAACGGTGGGCGACGCGCGCGACAAACGCGAATCGCCATTGCGGTCCAGGAGGATGCGCAACTGGCGTACCGCGCGGGCGGCAGCCAGGGCACGCTCCTTGCGCGGACAGGACAGCACCCGGGCGAACGAAGGCGAGGGAGCAAAAAGCGCGGCTCAAAAATCCGAAGGGAGTTTGATGATGCGGCGATTCCATGCAGCGACGCGCCATAAGCGGACGTTGCCCGTGAGCGCCGTCGTTCCGGAATGAGCGATGTGCCGGAAAACGTGGAGACTTGCGATGGGTATCGAACAGCACGTCGTCTCATTTCTGACCTCCGTGGGTCGCAAACTCGCCACCGCGGAGTCATGCACGGGCGGACTGATGGCCGCCACACTGGCTGCCGTGCCGGGAAGCGGTGGGTGCCTGGACGTCGGGTTCGTCGCGTACTCGCCCACGGGAAAGGCCGGTTTCCTCGGCGTGCGCGAAGAAACGATGGAGCGTTACGGGCTCACGAGCGAAGAGGTCGCGCGCGAAATGGCCGAAGGAGCGCTGGCGGCGGATGGGTGCAGCGCGGATGTAGCCGTCTCCAATACCGGGGTTGCCGACGCGGTCTGCGACGGCAATGGGCCGCCGGCCGGCACCCAGTGCTTCGGCTGGTCCTGGCGTCTTGAAGATGGGCGATGCGTGACCTTCACCGAAACCGAGCGCTTTGTGGGATCGCGCAACGAGATTCGCGCCGCGGCCGCTCAATACGCGTTCTCGCGTATTGAGCATTACTTCAACCGGCTTCCTCAGCAATCCGTATAGTCGCGACGTGGCGGCGTTTCTTGCGCGCAACCAAACCGGGTCATCAGCCGGCGAGCGTCGAAAGGGGCTTCGGTCTTCTGATCGTTGTCGAAATAGCAGTACACGTCGCGCGGCTTGCGCTCAGATGCACCGAGTTCCGGAGCGATGAGTCGCGCGTGCGCGGCGGATTTCCCCTCGCTCCATGCTCTGAAGCGGGCTTCCCATTTGTCCAGCGACGCGTCGCTGTAGGCGCCCGCATATCTTCCGGTTGAGCCATGCAGCCGCGCGTAGGTGAAGTCGGCCGTGGCGTCCTCGGCATACGGCCACGGCTCGGTGGAGTCGGACACCACGAGCGCGACCCGATAGCGTCGTAGCAGATCCACGAACGCAGGGACAACGAAACTCGCATGACGGATTTCGATGGCGTGGCGCATGGTCCGGTTCTGGTCGATGGTGAGCCACGGAGCCTTCACCCGCGCGTCGTGGCGCCTCGCCAGACGCAGTGCGGCTTCCGTGTCGGGCGGCAGCAGTGCGAGGAAGCGTTCGAGGCGCTCGACATGGAAGGTGTAATTTGGCGGGAACTGCCAGAGTAAAGGCCCCAACTTGTCGTTCAGTGCGAGCAACCCTTGCGCAAAGAAGTTCGCGCACGCAACGGTTGCCGTTTCGTCGCGGAAGCGCAGCATGTGTGTGAGGTAGCGCGCGCCCTTGATGCTGAAGACGAAACCTTCCGGCGTTTCGTCGCGCCAGTGCTCGAACGATGCCGGCGATTGCAGACTGTAGTGCGTGCCGTTAATTTCGATGGTCTGCACGGCGCGCGACGCGAAGTCGAGCTCGCGCTTTTGCGGCCAGCCGGGCGGATAGAACGTGCCGCGCCAACCATCATAGCGCCAGCCGGAAATGCCGATCCGCACTTTGCCCATGATGTTTACCTCTTCGATCTTGCGAACGGGAGCGCTGCTGCAGTTCATCCCAGTCGGGTGTTTGTTGACGCTCAGCACAGCCTGTTCCCGCGCACCCCACGAAGACCTGACAGGTACGAATCATGCGCAATGGCGGCCGCGGCGTCGTCGCAACGAAAGCGGCTCGCTCGCAGCACTCAGGCGCCAGGTGCGAACGCGCTCATGTCTGTGCCTCGCTCAAGAAGCCCTTGAGCATGCCGAGCGTATCCGCGTCCTCGACTGACTTGTCGGTGCGCCAACGCAGCATCCGGGGAAAGCGCACTGCGATGCCCGACTTATGCCGCGAGCTTGCCTGAATTCCTTCGAAGCCGATCTCGAACACCAGGGTTGGTGTGACGCCGTGCACCGGTCCGAACTTCTCAATTGTCGTCTTGCGCACGATTGCATCGACTTTGCGGATTTCTTCGTCGGTGAGTCCTGAGTACGCCTTGGCGAACGGCACCAGCGTGCGCACGCCGTCTGCTTCGTCCCAGACCGCAAACGTGTAGTCCGTGAAGAGGCTCGCCCGCCGGCCGTGACCACGTTGGGCGTACAGCAGCACGGCGTCGATCGAAAACGGATCGATCTTCCATTTCCACCACGTACCCGATGCCTTGGTACGTCCGACGCCGTACATCGATGTCCGCTGTTTCAGCATCAACCCTTCGACGCTGCGCGCGCGGCTCTCCTCGCGCAATTGCCTGATCGCGTTCCAGTCTTCGGCGGCCACGACCGGCGATACGCGCAGCAATTCGGTCGCGGGCGATTGCGACAACGACTGGACAAGCGCGTCGAGTCGCGCGCGTCGTATTTCGAGCGGTTGCGTGCGCAGATCGCGACCCTCGGCTTCGAGCAGGTCGTATGCGACCATCGCGGCGGGCGACTCGCTGAGCACCTTTCTGGTCAGCGACTTGCGCGTGATACGCGGCTGTAGACGCGCGAATGGCAATGGTGCACTCGCCCCCGGTTCCCACGCGAGAATTTCCCCGTCTATGACCGAGCCGTTCGGCAACGCAGCAGCCATCGCCTCCAGCTCCGGAAAACGTTCGGTTACGAGGTCTTCGCCCCGAGACCAGATCCAGACGCGTCCTGCGCGTTTGACGAGTTGTGCGCGAATACCGTCCCATTTCCATTCGAAGATCCAGTCCGCGGTCGGGCCGAGCGTTGTCGGGTCGGCCTGCAACGGATGCGCGAGAAAGAACGGATAGGGCAAGCCGATGTCGGTGGCTTGCGGCGTGTCGGTGTCGTCGCCATCGGCCGAAGCGGTGATTAGCCGGAGATACCCGGCGGCTGTCGGTGTCTTGTGCGAATGCGTCCAACCGACGAAGCGCTGCGCGATGCGTTTGTGGTCGACGCCCGCGACCTGCGCGAGCGCGCGCACGACGAGCTGCCGTGAGACGCCGACGCGAAAACCGCCGCCGATGAGCTTGGTGAGCAAAAACCGCTCGCTCCAGTTCAATTCGTCCCAGTAGGCGGTCAAACGCTCGCGTACGGCGTCCGGCTCGCTGCCTCGCAACGTCAGGAGGCGCTGCCCGACCCATTGCGCCAGACCCAGTTCCGATTCACGCGACGCTGGCGGCAGCACGTGCGCGATCGTCTCTGCGAGGTCGCCGACTGCCTGATATGACTCGTCGAACAGCCATTGCGGCAGGCCGGCGCAATCGCGTGCGCATTCCATCAGCATTCGCGTAGGCACCGACTGGCGAGGCTTCCCACCTGCGAGGAAGTACGCCGCCCACGCCGCGTCTTCAGGTTCGGCGCCGGAAAAATAGGCAACCAATGCTTCGAGCTTGTCGTTGGTGGACGTCGTCGCGTCGAGCGCTGCGTAGAGTGCCGCAAACCGTTTCATTTCGGCGCGTCCTCCGTCGTGGCGGCATCGGCGTCTGCCTCGATCGCGTCGCCGCCATATTCGGTTGCGAAGGTGCCGGCATCGAATCCATGTTCGAGAAGCCATCGCACCATCGGCTCGATGTAACCGTGCGTGACGATCACGCGCTCAGCGCCAGTTGCTTTGATGGCATCGTTGAGACCGGGCCAGTCCGCATGATCCGACAAGACGAATCCCCGGTCGACTCCGCGCCTGCGTCTCGCACCGCGCAAACGCATCCAGCCAGATGCCAATGCGTCGCGATGCTCGCCGAAACGCCGTGTCCACGCGCTGCCTTTCGCGGAGGGCGGCGCAATGATCAGCGCGTTTCTGAACGCGGCCTTGTCGTGCATCGGGATTTCGCCGACGCGTCGCGTCGCGGGCAAGTCGACTGCCGCATCACGATAGATTCGATTCAACGTTTCGACGGCGCCGTGGCAGAAGATCGGGCCGATGCCAGGGTCCACGCCGGCGAGCACACGCTGCCCTTTGCCGAAGGAATAGCAAAACAGCACCGACGCCAGCCCTTGGGCCGCGTTATGCCGCCACCAGGCGTTGATGCCGTCGAATACGGCATGCGACGGTTCCCACCGGTAGACAGGCAAGCCGAAAGTCGATTCCGTGATGAACGTGTCGCACCGGACCGGTTCGAACGGCGTGCATGTCGGGTCCGGTTCGATCTTGTAGTCGCCCGATGCGACCCATACACGCCCGGCATGCTCGAGCCGCACCTGGGCCGAGCCGAGCACGTGTCCTGCCGGATGCAGTGACACGCGCACGCCATTGACTTCGATCTGTTCGCCGTA
Source organism: Paraburkholderia sp. BR10936 (assembly GCF_040965735.1). Lineage (NCBI taxonomy): Bacteria > Pseudomonadati > Pseudomonadota > Betaproteobacteria > Burkholderiales > Burkholderiaceae > Paraburkholderia > Paraburkholderia sp. BR10936. Next base: position 179,450 of record NZ_JBFRCM010000005.1, on the reverse strand, counting down.
CGGCAAACCCTGCACTGCGATACCTGGCAAGCGGGTCTGCAGTACGCCGAGTCCCGCTTGTGCCGTCAGGTAGTGGCGATGACCAACGCGTGCATGGTCAGCGTGCGCATGAGTAATGATCGCCCGTTCGACCGGCTGCCATGGATCGATGTAAAACGCCCCCGGCGGGCAGTACAGTCCCTCAGGAAGGGCAATGATCAAATCGGAGGAGGTATTCATGTCGTTGGGCTCGTCGCTCGCGACGATCGTGGAGCCTATGAGTGGGTTCACAAAGCTGGAGCCAGACATGTTCCCGGATCACTGCAGAATGCCGGCGCGGGCGCCACGCAGGGCGAACTTTTGCCGGCACGCGCGATGCGCTCAGGGCGATATTAACTGCGGAGGTAGTCATGAGCGACCAAAGAAAGGCTGGAGATTGCGGCCAATCGGCGCTGCTGGAGTGCGGCGGGGTCGAATCACCGGGCGTGGGACTCGGGCGCACGCCTGAATTGACTTCAACGCCGGAGTTTTAAGCGTTGGCGCGGGGCTTCAAAAAATCTTCGCGCGGGGCCTTCAAAAATGCGCGGCGAGTCGATACAATGGCGACCCTTCGAGCCCACGAGGCGAGAAGAGACGGGATCTTTACGCGTCCCGAGTTGTATTGGATTGCCGACGTGGTGAAATTGGTAGACACGCTATCTTGAGGGGGTAGTGGCGAAAGCTGTGCGAGTTCGAGTCTCGCCGTCGGCACCAAAATTGAATCGAGTATCATGCACAGAACTGCGTGATGATACTGGTACGAATTGCATTCGCGCGCTTCTGCTGCGAATGGCGCAAGAGAGCCGGCTGATAAGCCGGCTTTTTATTTTGCGGGCAATCGTAAGGACTCCAGCATAGTTCCAGGCGAGCGCGGGAGTGCTTGCGAGGATGCGTGCGCCGCGTATATAATCGCCGCTCTTCGAGCAGGTCCGCAAGCTGACCTGTTCGATTCTGCGTCATCCCACTGGCGCAGAAGCCGTTCTGCATGGGGGTATAGCTCAGCTGGGAGAGCGCTTGCATGGCATGCAAGAGGTCAGCGGTTCGATCCCGCTTACCTCCACCAACAGAACGCGTGGCCTTCGAGCACGTTGCTTCATCATCCTGATTCACTTCCCCGCATCGCATCGAAATTCGCGCAGCCATTTTCAATGGATTGCATTCGCGCGCACCGTCACAGCGGTAACGCATGCGTCGACAGAATCTCCTTGAGCACCATGAAGCTGCGAACCTGCCGCACGCCCGGCAAGTACAACAACTGCTCCGCATGCAGCTGGTTGAAGCTTTCGTTGTCGCGCGTGCGCACCAGCATGAAGTAATCGAATTCGCCGGTCACGACGTGGCATTCCACACAGCCTGAAACCTTCTGGGCCGCTTTCTCGAATGCGGCGAACGCCTCGGGCGTCGAGCGGTCGAGCACGAAGCCGATCACGACCAGCATGCCTGCGCCGAGCGCCTTCGGGTCGAGCAGCGCGACGATTCCGCGTATCAGCCCTAACTCCTTGAGCCGTTCCACACGCCGCAGGCACGCGGGCGCACTGAGCTTCACCCTGGCAGCGAGGCTGACATTTGAAATCGATGCGTCCTGCTGCAAATGCCTGAGGATCGCGCGATCGATGCGATCCAATGCAGGCGGCTCATTCGGCGTAGCGGGAGAGTGTCTGGTTAATTTCATTGCGTCGTTTAACCGTTTTGCACATTAAAAGTTTTTCGAAGCCAAAAAGAATGCTTTAAACGTAGGCCGTCGATATTTTTTTAGCAAGCTCATTTCGCGGCATCGCGCCTAACATTTCTCCATCGGATTGCGCGTTCCAGGCGCGTACCGACCGTTGACCACGCCCCGCATGAGCCGACCTCCCGGAGATATTCGATGAACCTCCAGCGTTTTCCCCGTTATCCACTCACTTTCGGACCCACGCCCATCCAACCGCTCAAGCGCCTGAGCCAGCACCTCGGCGGCAAGGTCGAGCTCTACGCGAAGCGCGAGGACTGCAACAGCGGACTCGCGTTTGGCGGCAACAAGACGCGCAAGCTCGAGTACCTGATTCCCGACGCGCTCGCTCAAGGTTGCGACACGCTAGTCTCGATTGGCGGCATCCAGTCGAACCAGACGCGTCAGGTTGCAGCCGTCGCTGCGCATCTCGGCATGAAGTGCGTGCTGGTCCAGGAGAACTGGGTCAACTATTCCGATGCCGTCTACGACCGCGTAGGCAACATCCAGATGTCACGCATGATGGGCGCGGACGTGCGGCTCGTGCCAGACGGTTTCGACATCGGCATTCGACCGAGCTGGGAGGAGGCGCTAGAGAGCGTGCGCGCGGCGGGTGGCAAACCGTATGCGATACCGGCGGGCTGCTCGGAGCATCCGCTCGGCGGCCTCGGTTTCGTGGGCTTTGCCGAGGAGGTGCGGGCGCAGGAGGCGCAATTGGGCTTCAAGTTCGACTACATCGTCGTGTGCTCGGTGACGGGCAGCACGCAGGCGGGCATGGTGGTCGGCTTCGCGGCGGACGGCCGGGCGGACCGCGTGATCGGCATCGACGCTTCGGCTACGCCGGAGAAGACCCACGCGCAAATCACGCGCATCGCACGTCATACCGCCGGGCTCGTCGATCTCAACCGCGATATCAGCGACAAGGACGTGATTCTCGACACACGTTACGGCGGCCCGGAGTACGGGCTGCCGAACGAAGGCACGCTGGAGGCGATTCGTTTGTGTGCGCGGTTGGAGGGCGTGCTGACCGACCCCGTGTACGAGGGCAAGTCGATGCACGGCATGATCGACAAAGTGCGCCGTGGCGAATTCGAGCCCGGGTCGAAGGTGCTGTACGCGCATCTGGGCGGCGTGCCGGCTTTGAGCGCGTACAGCTTTATTTTCCGCGACGGCTGAGTTCAAACGCGGTTCGCTGGCGCGCGAGGCGGACGCCACGGTCTTTGACTTTGATCACGGTGTGCATCCGACCAGCACCAACGAGCGAAGAACCTGACGTTGTTGAAAGGCGTTACGACATGAGGCCGTAAACGGTTCGATGTTTGCGGCGTTGGCGACCATCAGCGAAATGACGCCGTAACGTGAAGCGCTTCACGCATAAGGCGTGCTGTGTAGTGTTTGATTAACGCGGTGGGTGCCACCACAATCATAAAGTCAGGTCGGGAACAAGCGCCGAGTGACTCACGGACTGACGGGCGGCTCCCTCCGCGTTCGCCCCCGGGGGGCACGTAGCGTATCCGCACTCCGGCTTCCGGATTGGAAGCGAAAATGGCTACCGTTCGGGACACTTCCAGATTCAGCCTTTTCCTGCACACCGGAATGGTCGCCCTGGCGTATTTCGCCGGTGCAAAGCTAGGCCTTTCCTATGCGGTAGTGGGCGGCGCAATCTCACTCGTATGGCCTTCCAGCGGCATCGCACTCGTTGCGCTGCTCGCACTCGGCATCGAAGTCGCCCCGGGTATTGCCGTCGGGTCCTTCCTCGCCAACGTGTCGAGCGGCGTGCCTGCTGCCGTGGCCGCGGCGATAAGCATCGGCTCCATGGCTGGACCGTTGACGGCAGCGCTATTGCTCAACCGCGCGACACGATTCCGGATCACCCTTGCGCGCATCAACGATGTATTGGCCTTCATCGCCCTCGCTGCGGTGGCGAGTACGGGGGTCAGTGCGCTGATCGGCACGACCGCCCTGCTGGGAGGGGGACTCGTGCCTGCCGCCCGGTACGCCGCAGCCTTTCTGAAATGGTGGCTCGGCGACATGATGGGGGTTCTCGTCGTGGCGCCGGCCCTGTTCAGCCTCCTCACGTATTCAAACCCTGTGCGATCCGCACAGCGGATCGTGGAAGCGTGCGGACTGATTGCTGCGACCTTTTGGGTGAGCTACCTCATCTTCGGTGCCCCGCAACTTGCGGGGCACGGCTACTACCCGGCAGCGCTCGCGATCTTTCCATTCATTATCTGGGCGGCGCTGCGCTTCGATCGCCTTGGCGCGAGCATCGTCACGCTAGTGGTCTCGGTCGTGGCTATCTGGGGCACTACCCACGGTACGGGGCCCTTTGCCGCCGAATCTCCTGTGGACAGCCTGGTGAGGTGGTGCGCCTTCGCGAACGTCGTGGCGGTGACGGGACTGTTGCTGGCGGCGGCACGCGCTCAGGAACAGGGCGCCCATGATCTGCTGCAGGCGGCCCACATCGAACTCGAGCGACGCGTGGAGGAGCGTACCGAAGACCTCGCGAAGGCGAACAACGAGCTAAAAGATGAGATGCAGCGACGCCGTTTGCTGGAGGGCGAGCTGATCCGGATCGGCGATCAGCAGCAGAGACTCATCGGCCAGGAACTGCACGACGGACTTGGGCAACACCTGACCAGCCTGGGACTGTACTGCGCGGCGTTGAATCAGAAACTGCAGACCCAGGGCCACCCGGCCGCCGCTGACGCCGCTACCGTCGTCGGCCTCGCGAAGCAGGCGTCCCTGATGACCCGCAGGATTGCTCACGGCCTTGATCCGGTCGCGATGGAATACGGCGGACTTGCGGACGCACTGCAAGCGCTGGCGGAGACGGCTGGCGCGCTCGATGGCGTAGATTGCAAGCTGCGGATCGCGCCGGATGTGGACTTGCTGGACCCGCTGCTGCAGATCAACCTGTACCGAGCCGCACAGGAAGCCGTCAACAACGCGCTGAAATATTGTCGTGGCCACCGCATCTGGATCGACCTCGAGCGGGCGGGCGGTCTGCAGACGCTCTCGATCAGCGACGATGGGGTAGGCATCGGCCCTGAGGAAATGGAGCGTGCCGCGGGTCTTGGACTGCACAACCTGCGCCACCGGGCGAGCCTTCTGGGCGGCTCCTGCACCGTGACCCGCAACGGCTTGGGCGGCACCACCGTCGCCATTAGCTATCCGCTACCGGAGGGTACTGGCCGTGCAGAGGAAATGCGCTAGCCCAGGCCGTGCGACTCAAATCCTGATCGTGGATGACCACCCCATCATCCGGGACGGGATGACGCTCTTGCTCAATCTGCAAGAGGATCTGCACGTCTGCGGTGCAGCGGGCAGCGCCGACGAAGCGCTCGCGGCGATGAAGTGTCTGCCCGACATGGCCATTGTGGACATCAGCCTGCAGACGGACTCCGGCCTCGAGCTGGTCAAGACGCTGCGGCACCGTTATCCGGATCTGGCAATCCTTGTCCTTAGCATGCACGACGAAAGCCTGTTTGCCGAACGCGCACTGCGGTCCGGGGCAAACGGGTATCTCATGAAACTCGAGGCCACGGAGCATGTCGTGAGCGCTATCCGCGAAGTGCTGGCGGGCAATATCTACATGAGCGCCGCCATGCACGAGAAGCTGGCGCGGGCGCTTGCCGTCCCACACAAAAAGGCCGAGAGCCAAATTGCGAACCTTTCGGAACGGGAATTCGAAGTTCTGCACCTGATCGGACTCGGCTTCAGCACCCGCGATATCGCAGAGAAGCTGAACCGGAGCGTGAAGACCATCGAAGCACACCAGGCCAATATCAAGGAAAAGCTGAACATCCGTAGCGGCAAGGAGCTGACGCGCTTCGCCATTCAGTGGATCGAGAGCCAATAGGGCTGAGCCAGCCCGCCGAATAAGGCAATCCCCTAGCCTCTTTTAGGACAGGTGCCTGGTCCATGCACATGGAGTCGGCGCATACAGTCTTATCTACCCAACGCCGACGCTCTGTCGCCGGGCGTTTGCCGAAGCCGTGCAGCAGCAAGCGCATGGCGATGCGAGCCTGCGCGACGCTCGCTGTCGCAGCCCTCGAGCGCCGATAGTTTGCATATGTTCAACCCAGTCGTGCTCAAGGCAAGGAGGTTCGCCTTGAGCAAGATCTCGTTCGTTGCAGGAGGAATCATGAAATACCTTGCTCAAACTGTCGTTATCCTTACCATCGCGGCTGCTCCGGTGCTCTCGCTCGCACAGTCGAACGGCCCCGTGACAACTGAACAAGTTCGCGCCGAACTCGTCCAGCTCGAACAGGCTGGCTATCACGTCGGTGACGGCGACAATGCAAGCTATCCAGCCGATATCCAGGCTGCCGAAGCGCGCGTGGCTGCGCAGAACGGCGGGAGCAGTTACGGCGGGATGGTCAGCGGATCGTCAGCGTCTGGCGCGCCCGCGGCGGCCATTCCCGGTTTGAAGCCGGTTTACTTCGGTCAGTAAGACAGTGCGCCGACGCACTGTCCTGAGTGGTCTCACAGCACGTCGCACCAACGCATCACACGTTACGCGAAAGCCCCTCTTCTGAATCGAGAGGGGCTTTTTGATTGCTTCGCGGGATTTGGGGGAGAGAAGGCGAGGATATCTAGGCGAGCAGCAGCAAGGCATCCGCGAGCGAGAGTACCGTGGTGCGCGAATCGAATGCGGTGGAGAACAGGTGTTCATGTACCACCGGATCCGGGTCATAGCAGCAATCCTTGACCGTATACAGGCGGAAGTCCGCGTCGCTCGCATACGCGACCGACGACAGCACAACACCGGTCGATGCGATGCCGACCATAATCAGCGAATCGACACCTTGTGCGAGAAGTCGTGCCTGCAAGTCGGTGCCGAAGAACACGCTGGCCCGGTGTGCAACGATGACGGGTTCGCAAGCCTGCCGCCCTAACTCCGGCGGGATATGGTCGTCGACAAAGAGACCGAGTTGCTTGATTCCCTGCCCATTCTTGTTCAATGGGCTGACTTCCGGATAGCCCGGGCTGAAGCGGAGGTTGGCGAAATAAACGTTGACGCCTTTGGTCCGCGCCGCGTCGCAGAGCTTGCGCGTATTGGCAAGCAAGGCCGGCGCGACCGATGGGAAGAGCCCGAGAATGTCGGTCTGATAGTGCATGACGAGAAGCGCGGTTTGGGCCGGCGCGATTGGCGGGATCGACTCCATTCACAGTTCTCCTGTCTCTCGACACGGGGTTCATATTCACAACGCGAGAACGTCGAACGCGGAGAAGCATGTATTGCGAACGCGACGTTCCACTGCCGTGCAAATAGTACTTTATGTCGTCGCGCATGGTTAGCCATGCAGACGAAGTATCGTCTGCGTGTCGGTTTGAGTCGGTCCGCATTTTCGCCCGCAACAATTGCCGCCCCTAATACACTGACACTGGAAATATCACCTGGGGTACGGTTGGTCAAAATCAACAATCTCCCTGGACGAGCGCCTTCCTCAAGCTCAACCCCTCAGGCGCTGTGCCAGCGCTCGAACTGGAAGACGGCCGCGCCCTGTCCGAGTCGAATGCGATCCTTCAGTTTCTGTCTGAGGGGACCGCCTTCCTGCCTTCTGAGCGATTCGGGCGCGCCAAGGTTGCTCAATGGCTCAGCTTCGAGCAGTACTACATCGAACCGGTCATCGGCTCCTTGCGTTTCTGGACATTGACGGGGCGGTTAAAGCGTAATGCTGCGATGGTCCCAGACAAACAGGAGACCGCCACGAAGGCGCTGCGAGCCCTCGATCGGTCCCTGACGGATGCGGCCTTCCTGGTCGGTGACGGCCTGTCCATTGCTGACATATCGATCTACGCATATACCCACCTGGCAGGCGATATCGGTATCGACTTGCCAGCCTACCGTGCACTCGCTGCCTGGCTCTCGCGCGTCGCTGCCGAGATTGGTCCCAACACTCCCGTGCATCCTTACACCATCGATCCGCACGCCATCGTGCGTGACTAGAGGGCGCGCGAAGTTGCGAGCTGACGAATCGCGCGTCCAGCGATTGAGCGTTTGGTCTGCTTGGGAAATCGGACACCTGAGCGACCGCATCATCCGAAATCCCGCCGTTGGCGCACGGGGATAAAATCAGGATCCGACCGAATTCGACCTTCGAGCCGTTTCGCAGTGATACCGCCGATCAGGATATTGGAAGCAGACAACTCGCCTCGCAAACCCACATGAAAACGTCCATATTGGCCGTTCTGTTGTGCCTGTCTACGGCAATTGCACACGCCGCGGGAATAAAGTTCGCGCAGATTCCGGCTGATGCCGCCGGTCCGGCATTAAAAGCGATCGTGTGGACACCGTGTGCTGAGCCTGCCCAGGAGGTGCCGATCGGTCCATATGTCCTGAAGGGGCGGCGCGACTGTCCGACCGTTGGCGAAAAGCTTCCCCTCGTAGTCATTTCGCACGGCTATGGCGGATCGTACCTTGGCCACAGAGACCTTGCCGAGACGCTGGCCGAGGCGGGCTTTGTCGTGGCGGCAATCAATCATCCAGGCGATACATTCTCTGATATGACCCGGGCCGACGATATGTCTGTGTTCGTCGAGCGACCGACCGACATCAAGCGTCTTATCGATTACATGTTGAGAACCGCCCCCGACGCAGCCAGAATCGACCCGCAACGGATAGGCTTTTTTGGCTTTTCGCGCGGCGGCTACACGGGCCTGGTGTTGGCCGGCGGCAACCCGGATTTCCCGCACGCCGATATTACGTGCCCGGACCCGGGCGCCCCGATTTGCAAACAGGTTCGAAGTGGAGTGGTGTCCACCGAACACCTGACTCATGACGCACGGATCAAAGCCTTTGTGCTGGCGGACCCGTTCAATGCATTCCCAACCGCGGCGAGCCTGAAGAATGTGCAAGCGCCAATTCAGCTTTGGGCTTCCCAGTTCGGTGGCGCCGGCGTGCTGCCGCGCAACGCCGACGCACTCGCCAGGACCCTTCCTCACAGGCCTGAATATCACATTGTTTCCAGCGCGGCGCATTTTGCTTTTCTTGCTCCATGTCCTGCGGCAATGAAGAACAATGAGCCGGACCTCTGCGTCGATGCGAACGGCTTCAACCGGATAGTCTTTCACAAGCAGTTTGACGAAATGGTGCTCACGTTTTTTCAAGCGAATCTTCGGTAGATCCCAGCATGGTCCGGCGGACCGCACGTACCGGATGAGGCGGGCGGCGAGCGTCCATTGCACCTTGAAAGTTGCCGTTCGTGCGTGCTGGCAACCAGAACGCGCCGGCCGCATACAAACTCGCATCGCGCCGCAATATACGTTGCGATGCCGTTCGAGCTGGTGCAGCCTTAAATGCAACTGTTCGGCAATTGCCACCTGCCTGTCCGTTCAAGTCGCGGTCGGCCACTTTCGCCATTTGGACGCAGGCCATATGCGATGATGCCAATACTCACCACATCTGCGCATCGCCATGCCATCATCCAGCGCAACACGAACGACATCGCTTGCGCTGAACAGCGTGGCCACCATACTGGCTTCGATGTTTTGCTTCGCTGTAGTGGATGCACTGGCGAAGACAGTCGCGCTGCAATATCCAGCAAATGAAGTCACCTTCTTCCGGATGCTCTTCGGTCTGGTGCCGGCAGTCGCGATGTGCTGCCGTGGGCGTCTTTCGATAACTGAGCGCCTGGCCAACATCGACATCAAAGGGCAGACTGCACGTGCGCTGACGCTCCTCGGCGCCTCAGGACTTTTCTTTGCCGGCTTGCCTTACGTCCCATTGGGAGAAGCGGTTGCACTCGCGTATTCGGAAACGCTAATCGTCATCCTGCTCGCGCCTTTGGTTTTGCGAGAGCGATTGACGGGAAGTGGAGTCGCCGCGGCGCTCGTCGGATTCTGCGGTGTGCTGCTCGTGGTGCGCCCGGGTGGCGGTCAGTCGAGCTGGCTCGGTCCAGTGTTCCTTCTCCTCAGTGCTTTCTTCGGCGCGCTGTCCATCGTCCAGATCAAACGCATACGATCTACCGACGACTCGGTGACGACGGTTCTGTTTTTCACCCTCGTAGGGACGGTCGTTACCGGTCTTACTGTCGTGTTCAACTGGCGCACCCCATCTGTAAAGGCGCTCTTGATCATGGCACTTCTTGGCGCGTTCGCGACCGCAGGTCAGATCTTGATGACGGTCGCTTTTCGCCAGGCGGACGTCGGGAAGCTCGCACCGTATAACTACACGAGCATCGTCTGGGCGGCGCTATTCGGTTACGTCATCTGGGGCGAGATGCTTCAGCCGCTGTCACTGGTGGGAATTGCACTCATCGTCGGCAGCGCCATTTCGGTCTCGGTTAGCCGGAAAGACAAGGAAGGACCGCTCGCCTGACGTGTCATCCGCCGGCGTTCGGCCGGGAGGCATGACGTAGGGTAGACACTCAACGCTGCCGATGGAGACTTTCGTTGACCGCATGCGAGCCATCGGCAAAGCCACCATCCTCGGACACCTCACCGGTATCGACGGTCTCAGATGCCGCGCCCGTTTCTGCAGGCGGCAGCGGTCCGGCCGCGTCGTCGCCGAGCAAGGGGCGCTCGGGGTGCACGAACAGCCATAGCAGCGCACCGCAGGCGGCCGCCGCGCCGATCACGATCATGCCGCTTGCCCAGCTGTGCGTCACCTTGACGATCAACGCCAGCGTCATGGGGCCCGCGACGTTCGAGAGGGCGCCCCACACGTTCGTCCAGCCCGACATGACACCGGCGAACGCGCGCCCGAGATCCTGCGTGGCCGACCACACGACCACCTGCACGAATCCCACCGCGGCAAAAGAGAGGCACAGCAAGCCGATGACCATCGCCATCGATTCCGCGCGCGAGGCCGCCGTCAATGCGAGCGCGCTCACGACGAATCCGGTCATTGCAACGGGCGTGCGCGCCCGATAGATCGAGCCGGTTTTTCGAAGCAGCCAGTCGCTGAATGCCCCCGCGACGAATACCGCCACGAACACGGCAACCCAGGGCAACGATGCGTACAGACCCATCGCCTTGAGCGATAGCCCGCGCGCACGCATGAGATAGGTCGGCAGCCACGTCGTGTAGAAGCTCTGGATCAGCACCAGCAGGAAGTACTGGACACCGAAGATCCAGAAGCGCGGCTGCTTCAGGCAGCGCCTGAGCGCACCCCTGGCTGCCACGCGCTCGGGTGGCTGGCCGGCGGCGATGTACTCGACTTCCGCCTTTGTGATGAGCGGGTGTGCCGCCGGCGTGTCGCGGTAGCCGAACCACCAGATCGCGCCGAGCAGCAGGCCCAGTGCGCCGAATCCGAAGAAAACGGCGTGCCAGCCGAACCGGGCGATGGTCCACGCCGTGAGCGGCGCCGAAACGATCGGGCCAAGATAGAGCCCGGCGAGCAGCAGGGCATTGCCTTTCGCACGCTCGCTGGCCGGAACCCAGCGCTTGAGCGCGACGACACTGCTCGACCAGTCCGCAGACTGCGCCCCGCCCAGCACGAGGCGGCATCCGAAGAGCCAGGCGAACGAGGTGCCCAGCGGCGTGGCGAGCATCATGAGCGACCAGAGCGTGCTCGTGCCGAACAGCACCTTGCGCGACCCGAAGCGCTCGGCAGCACGGCCGGCCGGTATCTGCCCGATTGCATACGCCCAGAAGTAGATCGTGAGAATCATCGACATCTCGACGATCGACAGGCCCAGTTCATTCTGGATCGTCGGGGCCGCGACAGCCATGGCCGTGCGGTCGAGCGTCATCACGAACGTCAGTGGCGCAACGAGCATTGCCACGATCTTCCAGCGGAGATGGTTCACGGTGTGCAACATCCCTTGTATGAAAAACCGCGAATTACGCCTCGCGGTCGGCGTGATCGGGATCGGCGGCGTCGAACCCTTGCGGATCGCGCTCGGCCCACTGATGCGCCCAGGCCAGCAGCGGCTGCAATGCGGCCAGAAGCTTCCTGCCTTCGGCTGTCATGCGGTAACCGCCATCGCCATGCGCGACGAGACCGGACGCCCGCAATTCCGCGAGCCGCGTATTGAGCAGGCGGGCATTGGTGTCGCACGCTTCCTGGAGTGCGCGAAACGTCAGCGCCTCGCCGCGAAGTTCCCACAGTATCCGCAGTGCGGTACGCCGCCCGAGCAGGTCCAGCACGACCATGATTGGCCGTCCGGTGGTCGAGCCGCGTACAGGTTGTCCTGGCCGTGGAATTTTCATGCTTTACTTTTTAAAGCATCGAGTCCGCACTGTCAACCGGCGACCGCGGAGCAGGCGCTGCGCCAATCCAGCGCTACGCGTGATGTGAAAAGCGCTGGCCGAGTTCGCGCAACCAGGCCAGAAAGGTGTTGATCGCAGGATCCTCGAGGCGTGCTTCGCGGACATAGCTGCAATAGCGCCATGCCGGCAGGGCGGGGCCGTCGAACGGGAAGACGAGACGGCCCTCTTTGACGTCGAGCGCGACGAGCGCGGTAGGTCCCATTGCGATCCCCAGGCCGTCGATGGCGGCTTGCAGGGTCAAATAAAAGTGATCGAGTTGCTGGGAATGGCGCGTGGCAAGCCCGGGGTGGCCGCTCGCGGCAAGCCATTCCGCCCAAAGGCCGGGATAGGTCGCCGTGTGAAGCAGAGTGTGGTGCGCGAGGTCCGAAACACGGCGTATCGGATGAGACTCCAGTACCTTGGGCGAGCACACCGGCAGCCGGACTTCCGATAAAAACTCCTTGACCGCATAGCCCGCCGATTTTTGCTCGCTGCCGCGAATCGCCACGTCGCATTCGTCGCCGAGCTTTTCGATTGGCTCGTCCGAAGTCGTCAGCCGGACCTCCACTGCCGGATGGGTCAGCTGGAAGCTCGAAAGCTGCGGCAATAGCCAGCGCAACGCGAACGTCGTCGGCGCGTTGACCCTCACGATCTGCGCGCGCGTGGCCCGAAGCTGCTCACTGGTGGCCAGCGCGATGCGATCCAGCGCCGCCGATACCTCGGCCAGGTAGGCGCGCCCCGACGCAGTCAAGACGACCCTGCGGCCGCGGCGTTCGAACAGATCGAGTCCAAGCCAGTCCTCCAGTTGCCGAACTTGTCGGCTGACGGCCCCGTGCGTGACGCAAAGCTCCTCGGCCGCCATGGAAAAGCTCTCCGCGCGGGCGGCGGCTTCGAATACGCGCAGGGCGTTCAACGGCGGCAGACGACGCGACATCGACCGGATTCCTATGTGACTTTTCCTGACAAGTGCCGTGAGTTTACATCGCTTTTCGTGGCGGCGGAGTCGCCCTATATTGAGCCCCTTTGCAGCAGCTCCGGTTCTGGATCTGTTCGATTAACTCACCAGGTAAAATCTCGCATGTCGAATGTCGTCGTGGTCGGCGCGCAGTGGGGCGATGAGGGAAAGGGCCGGATCGTCGACTGGCTCGCGGAGAAGGCGGATATCGTCGTCCGTTACAACGGTGGCCACAACGCCGGTCACACGCTCGTGGTGGACGGCCGGACCTACAAGCTGGCGCTGCTGCCCAGCGGCGTCGTGCGCGGGAAGCTAGGCCTGATCGGCAATGGCGTCGCGCTCGATCCCGAGGCGCTGCTCGCGGAGATCGACCGCATGGCGGCGCTGGGTATCCGCGTCACGCCGGAGGTGTTGCAGATCGCCGAGACGGCCGCGCTGGTGCTGCCGGTGCATCGCGCGCTCGACGCTGCCCAGGAACGGATGCGTGCGAAGCCGCTCGGCACCACCTTGCGCGGCATTGGGCCGGCGTACGAGGATAAGGTTGGGCGCCGCGGCCTGCGCGTGTGCGACCTGGCCGAACCGGACCTGCTGGCCGAGAAGCTCGACGTTCTGCTCGAGCACCACAACGCGTGGCTTCGCGGCTCGGGCCAGGCGCCATTCCCGCGCGAGCCGATGCTGAGCGGCCTGCTTGCCATGGCGCCGCGCATCCTGCCGTTCGTGGGCCGCGTCTGGGAACAGCTCGACCACGCCCATTCGTCGGGCAAGCGCGTCGTGTTCGAAGGCTCGCAGGCGATCATGCTCGACGTGGATTGGGGCAGCTACCCCTATGTGACGTCGTCGAGCACCATCGCCGCGGGCGCGGCCAGCGGGACCGGCATCGCGCCTTCGCAACTGGGGCGGGTGCTTGGCGTCAGCAAGGTCTATGCGACGCGCGTCGGCGAAGGCCCGTTCACGTCGGAACTGGACGGCGCGCTCGGCGAAGTGCTCCGGCAGCGCGGCGGTGAGTACGGGGTCAACACCGGCCGCCCGCGACGCTGCGGCTGGCTGGACACCGTGCAACTGCGTCAAAGCTGCAAGGTCGCAGGCATCAACCAGCTCGCGCTGACCAAGCTCGATGTGCTCGATGGCTTCGAGTCGCTGCAGCTCTGTGTGGGCTACATGCTCGATGGGGCGCGCATCGACTACATGCCATCCACGAACGCCGAGCAGCAGCGTCTGCAGCCGGTTCTCAGGCGCTTCGACGGCTGGGCCGGTTCGACCCGGGGCGTGCGCTCCTATGGCGACCTGCCGCCACAGGCAGCGGCGCTGATCGAAGCGATCCAGAACGAAGTCGGCGTGCCCGCGGCGATTGTCACCACCGGCCCTGAACGCGACGATGCGATTGTCCTGCAATCCCCATTCGCGTAATGCCCGAATATCGGCCTAACCTTCGCTGTCCATCCTTGAACGGACCTCGCCAGCGGAAAGGTCGCGCTGATGGGTGGCAATCTGCCAGGTGTTTCCCCACGGATCTCTGACCATCGCACGCCTGTCGCCATATGGCAGATCGGCAGGAATCTCGAGCGAGACCGCATTCGCCGCGATCGCTCGCTGGTAGGTCGAATCGGTGTCCTGAACGTAGACGTACAGAAATGCCGGCATCGGCTCGCGAAGACCGTCTGCGCCGCTAACCATCACGACGGAATCGCCGATCCTGATCTCGGCAGGCAACCCATGGCGAAATACGCCTTGTGCCTGAAACACCGTCTTGATGAAGGCGACCAGGTTCTCCGCGTCGCGTACGACAATTCGGGGCGTAACGGTGTGCCATCCATCTGGCTGAAAATTGGCCATGTCGGGCAGCCTCGCAAGAGCTTCGCCCGGGCATTCTGCGCCGGGTGCCCGATTGGCGCTAGCCGCGTTTGCGCAGCGGCTCGAGCAAGCCCTTCAGGCCGTTATGGTCCAGTTCCTGCATCAGCGCGAGCAGCCGGCCGATCTCGCCCGGCGGGAACCCTTCGCGGGCGAACCAGTTGAGGTAATGCCCCGGCAGGTCGGCGATGAGCCGGCCCTTGTATTTGCCGAAGGGCATGGCGAAGGTGACGAGGCGTTCGAGGTCTTGGGCTTGCATGGCGGTATTGTGCACGGCCTGGCGTTCGCGCGCGAATGCTACGAATGCAAACGTGGCAGGCGCTGTCGGCATCGACTGACTTCGCTGCCTGAATTTCCTGGCAATTTGACCCGCGGCCCGCGCCGTTCCTCACGGCGTCCCGTTTGCGCAATGCACTGCAAACCCGGGCCGTTCGGCAAGCCGTTCGAAATATGCAGCAACAGCCGGCAAATGCGGATGCTCGAACGGCGTGCCGAACCAGCGGTTCACCGACAACCCAATGGGAATATCGGCAAGCGAGAATTGCGCGCCGGCGACGAACGCGCCGGTCGCCTGCAGCCGCGCGTCGAGAATGCGCATATGCCGGGTCCAGCTCTCGATGGAAAGGCCAATTTCGCCGGGCGCCTGGTGAGCCGGCGACGCTTTGACCAAGGCGAGAAACGTATAGCTCCACGAACGGTTGAGGTCGGTCGCCTGCCAGTCCATCCATTGATCGACGCGAGCCCGCTCGCACGCATCGGCAGGATAGAGATGCGCGCCGCCATAGCGGGACGCCAGATAGCGGATGATGGTGTTCGACTCCCACAGCACGAAATCGCCGTCCCTGATGACCGGCACGAGCGCGTTGGGATTCAATGCGAGGAACGCCGGCGTATGCGTCGAGCGAAAGCCCGAGCCCCAATCCTCGCGCTCGAAGGGCAGGTTTAATTCGACACAGGTCCAGAGCACCTTGCGAACGTTGATGGACGATGCTTTGCCGAGGATGTTGAGCATATCGAAAGGAAAGAAGAGGGAGCCGCGCCCGTGCACGATACGTCATGCATGTGGCCGCGGCCATGTACAGTTCCCCGAACATGCGCCGCTGCAGTTCCCGGCAACGCTTGCAATCCGCACGCAACCGGTGCATGGTTCAACGACTTTCCCCGGCTCGAACCAGGAGACTCGACGATGCCGCTCGCGCTATATGGACATCCGTTTTCCTCGTACACGCAGAAAGTGCTCATCGCGCTGTATGAGAACGACACACCCTTCGAGTTCCGCGGCGTCGGTCCGGATTCTCCCGAGCATACGGCGCAGTGGCTGCAACGCTGGCCGCTGCGCAAGTTTCCGGTGCTCGTGGACGGCGAGCGCAACGTTGCGGAAACCAGCATCATCATCGAATACCTGCAGCTCGCGCATCCCGGGCCGGTGCGCCTGCTGCCCGCCGATTCCGTGGCCGCGCTCGACGTGCGCTTTCTGGACCGCTTCTTCGACCTGCATGTCATGACGCCCGTGCAGCGCGCCGTGGATGGCGCGTTGACCGGCGATCCGGCGCGGCGCGACGAAGGGCGCGCCTTTGCCGAGGAAAAACTCGAGCTCGCTTATGCGTGGCTCGAAGGCCACCTCGCGGGCAAGACGTGGGCAGCGGGCGAGGACTATACGATGGCGGACTGCGCCGGGTCTTCATCGCTTTTCTATGCTGACTGGACGCATCGCATCGCCCCGACTTATCCCGTCCTGCGCGCCTATCGCGAGCGCCTGCTCGCGCGGCCTTCGTTCGCGCGGGCCGTGAACGAGGCGCGGCCATATCGTCCGCTCTTTCCGCTCGGCGCACCGGATCGCGATTGAAGCGATTCGATCAGGGATGCGAAGTAAGTGCGGCACCATTGTGAAAGAGGCTTGCACGATGCCATGCAAGCCTCTTTCGCGTTACAGACACTAGATCAACCCACCGAAGGCTCACCTTCGCCGGACTGCTTGCCCGGGCGGTCGGCGGGCGACTGCTTGCGCGACTTGTCATCGCGCTCGGGCATGGCGCTGCGCTGGTCGTCGCTGTGCTCGGTGGGTTTCTGCTGGTTTTCGTTCGCTTTGCTGGCGCCCTGTTCATGAGGCTTCGGGTTGCTGGCGGTCATCGTTCCTCTCCCATTCCGG
This sequence comes from Paraburkholderia sp. BR10936, assembly GCF_040965735.1. Taxonomy (NCBI): domain Bacteria; kingdom Pseudomonadati; phylum Pseudomonadota; class Betaproteobacteria; order Burkholderiales; family Burkholderiaceae; genus Paraburkholderia; species Paraburkholderia sp. BR10936. Next base: position 162,572 of record NZ_JBFRCM010000005.1, on the reverse strand, counting down.
TAGGTCCGCCAGATCCCGCAAGGCTCGCGCCCGGCGCGCGAATACGTTCTACGCGCTTTCACGCTCCTTGAGCCGTTTGCGGTGCGCGGCCACTTTGGCGCGATTCCCGCAGATCGCCATGCTGCACCAGCGGCGCGCGTGCCCGCGCGTGTGGTCGGCGAACAGGAGGGTGCATTTCGGGCCTTCGCAGGCTTTCACGTGCGTGAAGTCCTGCTCGCCGACGATTTTCGCCAGCGCCTCGGCAATCGGCATCAAGAGCGATTCCGGCGTTTTCCAGCGGCGACTCACGCGGTATTCGAACGTCGCCGCGCCGTCACTGCCGACCGCAACGACTTCGCCATAGCGGTCGTCACGCGCGAGCAGATCGTTGAGCGGCGCGAGTTCGCCCAGATCGGCGGCGGCGAGCGGCCGGCCTTTTCTGTCCCGCACGAAGGACCTGAACCATTCACGTAGCGCGCGCGCCTCGCCCGCGACGGTGTCGAACTCGGCCGCGATGAACTGCGCGCGCAGCGCAGCAAGCGCCGGCGCGGGGACCATGCCCGCCTGTGCGAGCCAGGACAGCAAACCTTCGCCGTCGGCGATCCAGTCGATGGGAACGTCCACCGGTGTGGCAACCGAGTTCAGGAAGTCGAGCCCCGGCGCGTCGGCCACGAATATCGCCGGTATGGGGCGGTAGTCCATTTTCTTGCCGCAAAAGGGTAATCAGGGTGCATTCAGTGTAACCGTCAAAATCGTTCTTGACAAGTTACATCACGGATTAGTAACCTCTAATCCACGATCAACTCGGTTACATAAGGAGCGAAGCATGTCTCACGGTAAAGCGAGCTTTTCCGTTCACCTCTGGAGGAACCCATGACTGCCATTGCCTACCGCCGCGCCGATGTCGACGGCTACGACGTGTTCTACCGGGAAGCCGGGCGCGTCGGCGCGCCGAAGCTCCTGCTGTTGCACGGCTTTCCGAGCGCCGGCCACATGTTCCGCGACCTCATTCCGAAGCTGGCCGACCGCTTTCATATCGTCGCGCCGGATCTGCCGGGCTTCGGTCAATCGGACTTGCCGGACCGCGAGGAATTCGCTTACACGTTCGAGAATATTGCGAAGGTGATGGCGCGCTTCACCGAGCACATCGGCTTCGACCGGTTCGCGGTGTACGTGTTCGACTACGGCGCGCCCACGGGCTTTCGCCTCGCGCTTGCGCATCCCGAGCGCATCACGGCGATCATTTCGCAAAACGGCAACGCCTACGAGGAAGGCCTGAGTGACGGCTGGAATCCGATTCGCGCTTACTGGCAGGACGCGTCGCCGGCCAACCGAGAGGCACTGCGTGCGCTGCTCTCGCGCGAAGCGACGATCTGGCAATACACGCACGGCGTGCCCGATGCGTCGGCGGTGTCGCCGGACGGCTATTCGCTCGATGACTACTATATGAACCGCCCCGGCGCGCACGAGATCCAGCTCGACTTGTTCCGCGACTACCGGAACAACGTTGCGCTCTACCCCGAATTTCAGGCGTATTTCCGCACGCATCGGCCGCCATTTCTCGCCGTGTGGGGTAAGAACGATCCGTTCTTCCTGCCGCCCGGCGCGCAGGCATACAAGCGCGACTTGCCGCTAGCCGTGGTGCGTTTTTTCGACACGGGCCACTTCGCGCTGGAAACGCACGCCGACGAGATTGCCACCGCGATCAGGGAATTTCTCGAATGATGGGGACTCCTGATTGTTTGTGCGAAACGAACATCGGCCCGGTGAGCGAAGGGCTTCGCGGCATTTGCAAACATGGCGGTTTTAATGCTTAGTTAAGCTGCGGTTACACAGCGCTGGTCTTCATTCATGTTGCATTGGATGTCTTGTGCCGACAACGGCACCAATTTCACGCTGAGGTCGTTCCGGAGCAAGCGACTAATATAGGAATACCGATTACCCGGTGCGTGAAGGAGTTGCAAACATGAAAAAGCTTGCGCTTATGTTGCTTCCTGTTCCGCTCGCCATGTTGGCGCCGGTCGCTCACGCGCAAAGCAGCGTTACCCTGTACGGCGTGATCGACGAAGCCTTTCAGTTCGTCCACAACGCCGACGCTCAGGGCAACAATCTGTATCGGATGCAAGGTGGCAATCTGCAAGGGTCCCGCTGGGGCTTGAAGGGAACGGAAGATCTGGGCGGCGGCCTGAAAGCGATCTTCCAGCTGGAAAGCGGATTCGACATCAATAGCGGCAAGATGGGCAACTACAACGGCAATACCTTGCTATTTGGCCGTCAAGCCTTCGTAGGATTGACGCACCAGCAGTATGGAACGCTGACACTGGGTCGGCAGTACGACCCGGTCGTCGACATGGTTCAGCCGCTTACCGCAGACAATTACTGGGGCAGCACCTTCACCACGCCGGGCGACGTGGACAACAACGACAACAGCTCTCGTACGAACAATGCGATCAAGTATCTCTCGCCGCAATTCGCGGGCTTCCAGATCGAAGGCATGTATGCGTTCGGCGGCGTCGCGGGCGCGACAGGTTCGCAGCAGACCTGGTCGGCCGCGGCGAGCTATGTGACTGGCTCGTTCAGCATCGCGGCGGGCTACGTCCGCATGACGAACGCCAACTCCACGATTCCTCGCACCGGTTGGACCAGCACCTCGGACGGCACCTTCGACGGCGGTTTTCAGAACCTCGCCTATGAAACCGCCAAGTGGGTCGGCATTGGTTCCGTTGCCCTGCAATACGTGGCCGGACCGTTTACGTTCGGCGGCCGGTATAGCAACGCGCAGTACAAGGCGGACTCGCAATCGCTTTTCCCGTCCAACCAGCGCTACAACGTCGCTGCCGGTTTCGTGAACTACGCGGTTACGCCTGCGTCGCTCATCGGTATTGGCTATACGTGGACGCACAGCGCGGGCGACACCTCGGCGACCTATAACCAGGTCTCGCTGGGCGGCGACTACAACCTCTCCAAGCGTACCGACGTGTACCTCGTCGGCGCGTGGCAGCACGCCAACGGCACGCAGCGCGTACCGACCGCAACGGGTTCCATCCTGACCACCGCGGTCGCTTCCGTGGCGGACTATGGGCTGAACGGCAACTCGAGTTCGCAAATCATGGTGAGCCTCGGCATCCGCCACAAGTTCTGAGTCACTGCAGCCATTCTTCTACGCCCGCCGCACCGCATGGCCGTTCCGGCCGTGCGACGGCGGGCGCTTCATGGCGCCTGCCTGTCCCTATGGGGGACGGTAGGACCATGGTCTGATTGTCTTCGCCGTGCCGCTCCCACATCATTGAACAGACCACTGCGCCGGTTGCACGGCGCGGTGTTCGTCCCGCATTCGGGCGTCGTGCCGGAGGCACGACCGTCATTGTCCAATCTCCCGCCGATAGCAGCAGGCGTAATCGGCGCGATCTCGCACGCGCTCAAGGAGTTGATATGGATACCTATATAAATTGTCGGGCTGGCGCCCTGTGCGCCGCCGTGCTGCTTTTGATGAGTGCCGCGCAGGCAACGCCTATTGCGTATCCCGCGAAGGGGCAGAGCGCGCAGCAACAGCACTCGGACGAATCGGCATGCTACTCGTGGGCCAGGAGTAACACGGGCATTGACCCGAAACAGGTCGCGTCGACGCCACCGCCGCCTTCGGGGCCGGCGGTGGGCGGCGGCCAGCGTGTCCAGGGCGCGGCGCGCGGCGCGGCGGGCGGCGCGGTGATCGGCGCGATCACCGGCGATGCGGGCAGGGGCGCGGCAGTGGGCGCGGCGGCCGGCACGATGGTGGGCGGCTCACGCGCGCGCCAGGAACGGCGTGCCCAGCAGGCCAACGCGCAGCAACAGCAGCAGGGCGCGATCGACACGTTCAACCGCGCGTTTGCCGCGTGTATGCAAGGGCGCGGCTACACGGTGCAGTAGTGCGCCGTGCATGAAGCGGCCTGAGGCGGCGTAAGACCAAGGTCCGATTTGTCCTGTGCGCCGCGTCTGCGACTATGTAACTGAACGATGAGCAACGATGTGCGAGCAACGTCTCATTCCCGCGTGACGTTCGATCCGCATGCGTGAGTGCCGTGTCCGGGCTGTCTAAACTCAATGGAGGACAACAATGAAGCGACGGATTTTTGTGCTTACGGCGGCGGCCGCGGCCGGGCTCGCTGCAGCGGGTTGCAGCACGACCACGAGCAGTGGGACGAGCGGCGCGACCGATGCGGCGAAACGGCAGGAGATCGATGCGGCCGTGGACGGCACGATGTCCCGGCTGTTCTCGACTGTCCCGGGCTCGCAGGAACTCGTTTCGAAGTCGCAAGGCGTGCTGGTCTTTCCATCGGTCGGCAAGGCAGCGTTCATCATTGGCGGGTCGTACGGCCAGGGTGCGTTGCGCGTGGGCGGATCGACGGTCGGGTACTACAGCACGGCGGCCGCTTCGTTCGGCTTGCAGGCAGGGGTGCAGTCCGCTGCCGTGATCTTTCTCTTCATGACGCAGGACTCGCTCGACAAGTTCCGCAACTCGAAGGGCTGGTCGGTTGGCGGCGATGTTGCCGTTGCGCTCGTCAAGGTCGGTGCGAATGGGCAGATCGACACGCGAACCGCAACGGCGCCGGTCCAGGCGATCGTGATGACCAATACGGGCATCATGGCCGATGCGTCGGTCGCTGGCACGAAGGTGACGAAGCTCGATCTGTAACAGGAGGTCGCGATGTCGTACCTCAAATGGGTTGTTTCAGCCGTCATCGTTGCCGCGGCGCAGCTTGCCGCGGCTCAGGGCCAGACGGCGGCCAACGTGACGCACGAGCCGGGCAAGGCAACCGTCACCGGCATGCACAAGGTGACGGCGACCATCACGAAGATCGACGCCGATACCCGCACCGTCACGCTCAAGCGTCACGACGGCAAGCTGGTAGAAGCCGAACTGGGACCGGAAGTCAGAAACTTCGATCAACTAAAGGTCGGCGATGTCGTGACGATGACCTATAAGGAATCACTCACGCTGAGCCTGAAGAAGGGAGGCGACGGCGAGACCTCGGTGCAGGAAACGCCGCAGGTCGAGCGTGCGGCTGCCGGCGAGAAGCCCGGCGGCATGGTGGGCCGTGAGGTGAAAGTCACGGCGAATGTCGTAGCGGTCGACACCAAGACGAAAACGGTCACCCTGATGGGCCCCGAAGGGGGAACGATGGATCTGCGGGTCGAGGATCCCCAGCAGCTTGCAAACGTGCAGGTCGGCGATCAGGTCGAGGCAGTGTATACGGAAGCGTTCGCCGTATCCGTCAAGCCTGCACCACACAAGTAGTCGCGCATGGAGAAGCCGCTTGCGCTCAGGATGCCGGTCGGCGCGCACGGCGGCGCCGCTCTGGCTGTCCTCACCGGTAACCGAACGCTAAGTCAAATGAACACCGTGACACGATCCGTGGCCGTCGTCGACGACGAGGAGTCGGTCGGGCGAGCGATCCAGCGCCTGTTGAAGTCGGTCGGCATCGACTCCGACGTGTACACGAGCGGCGAGGCATTTCTCTACGCCCTGGCGGCCGCGGCGCCTCACGCGCCCGTGTGCGTGGTCCTCGATATCCAGATGCCCGGCATCAACGGTATCGAGGTACAGCGTCGGCTGGGTGGCACCGGCATCCAGTGCATCGTGATTACGGCGCACGACGATGCGCGCGTGCGCGAGCAGGCACAGGCAGCCGGCGCGGTTGCGTACCTGCGCAAGCCGTTCGACGACTCCGCGCTCATCGGCGCGGTCCATGCGGTGCTAGGCGTGCCGCCGCCGGGCTGACGCCCCGCATGCCGAAGCGGTACAGCGACGATGAATCGACCACGCCACGACCGGATTCAGGGAGGCCCCGCAATGAAGCGCGCTGAGCTTCTCGTTTGCCACGACTGCGATCTCATGCAGCGCGGCGCGCCTTGCCCGCCGGGGGGCACCCTGCGCTGCCTGCGCTGCAACGCCGAACTGGAAAGGAATCTGCCGGAAAGCCTCGGCCGTGCGCTCGCGTTCGCGTTGGGCGCACTCGTGCTGTTCGTCATTTCCAACCTGTATCCGATCGTCGGACTCTCGGTGAACGGCAATCTCGTACGCACGACGCTGTGGCATTCGGTCGAGATTCTCTATCTCGACGGCATGTGGCCCATCGCGGCGCTGGTGTTCGCCACGACGATCCTCATGCCTGGCCTGCAGGTCGTGTGTCTGCTCGCCCTCCTCGTGCCGCTCGCGATCGACCGCGCGCCGTGGCAGGCGCCGCTCCTGTTCCGCGCGATGTACATCGCACGGCCGTGGGGCATGACCGAGGTGCTGATACTCGGCCTGCTGGTCGCGCTCGTGAAGCTGTCCCATATCGCAACGGTCGTGACGGGTGTCGCGTTGTGGTCGTTCGGCGCGTTGATGCTGGTGCTCGCGGGCGCGAGCGCGGCGTTCGACGCGCGCCAGTTCTGGTCGCGCGTGGCGCGGGCAACGCAACCGGCCAACGCGGTCAGGGCGCTCGACACGCCCAGCGTGACGACGCGCTACGCGTCGGGCGAGGCGGCCAGAGCGCGAGGCGAGCGCGCCGCAGGCCCGCTCACGGGCGCCGCGTGCGGCATCGCGCGCTGCCATGCGTGCGGAATGCTCGCGCGCATGCCGGCGGCCGCGCATGCGGCGACGTGCCCGCGCTGCGGCAGCGCGCTGCACATGCGCAAGGTCGCGAGCCTGTCGCGCACGTGGGCGCTGCTGGTTGCGGCGATGGTGCTGTACGTACCGGCGAATGTGCTGCCCGTCATGGACACGAGTTCGCTGTTCGGCTCGCAGAAGGACACGATCATGAGCGGTGTGGTGTATCTGTGGGTGTCGGGTTCGTGGCCGCTCGCGCTGCTCGTGTTCATTGCCAGCATCGCCGTGCCCATGCTGAAGATCCTGGGGCTTTCGTATCTGACGTGGACCACGCAGCGCCGCTGGACATGGCTGCCCGAGCAACGCACGCGCATCTACCGGCTGATCGAGCTGGTCGGCCGCTGGTCGATGCTCGACATCTACGTGATCACGATGCTCGTCGCGCTGGTGCAGTTCAACGCGCTCGCCACGATCAAGGCGGGCCCCGCCGCGATCGCTTTCGGTGCCGTCGTGATCCTCACCATGTTCGCCGCGAACATGTTCGACCCGCGTCTCATCTGGGACGCGATGGAGCACGAAAATGGCAGCACCCGGTAACGACGATTCCTTGCCGGGCCTGCCCGAGGCGAAGCCGGCGCGCGGCTCGCGCTGGCGCATGCAGATTGTCTGGCTCGTGCCGATCGTGGCGGTGCTCATTGGCGGCTGGCTCGCTGCCAAGGCGATCATCGAGGAAGGGCCGACGATCACGATCAGCTTCAAGACCGGCGACGGCCTCGAGGCCGGCAAGACGAAGATCAAGTACAAGGACGTCGATATCGGCGTGGTGAAGGCGGTCACGCTCTCGCCCGATCACAAGCGTGTGATCGCGACGGGCGAACTCGTGAAGGACGCGGCGAGCATGCTCGTCGACAACACGCGCTTCTGGGTCGTGCGCCCGCGCATTTCCGGCGGTACGGTTTCGGGCCTGAGCACGCTGCTCTCGGGCTCTTTTGTCGGCATGGACGAAGGCAACTCCAGCAAAGCGCGCCACGACTTCGTGGGACTCGAAGTCCCGCCTGCGATTCCGAGCGACATCCCGGGGCGCGAATTCGTGTTGCACAGCGTGAACATGGGCTCGCTCGATGTCGGCTCGCCGGTGTTCTTCCGCCGTCTTCAGGTCGGACAGATTGCTTCCTATGAAATGGACCCGAACGGCAAGGGCGTGACGCTGCGCGTGTTCGTGAACGCGCCCTACGACAGGTTCGTGCGCAGCGACACGCGCTTCTGGCATGCGAGTGGACTCGACGTCTCGCTCAGCCCGGACGGCGTGCAGATCAACACGCAGTCGGTGGTGTCGCTGCTCATCGGCGGCGTGGCGTTCGAAACGCCCGACGCCGACGCCGGCGGTGAACCGCCCGAGGCCGACGCAGACTCGAAGTTCGAGCTTTACGCCACGCACGCCGACTCGATGAAGGAGCATGACCGCATTGTCGACACCTACGTCGTGACCTTCTACGACTCCGTGCGCGGGCTCACAGTGGGCGCGCCGGTCGATTTCCGCGGCGTCGTGATTGGCGAGGTCACACGTATCTACACGCGCTTCGACCCGGTGAAGAAACAGTTCAGCATTCCTGTTGAAATCAATCTGTATCCGGAGCGCTTTACGTCGCGCTTCGAGAAAGGCCAGCCGGCCGGACGCCTCACTTCGCAACCGCGCCAGCTTGCCGAGTTCCTGGTTGCCAGCGGCTTCCGGTTCCAGCTGCGCTCGGGTAATCCTCTCACAGGACAGCTCTACGTCGCCTTCGACGTCTTCCCGGACGCTGCGAAGGCTAAGATCGACTGGTCGAGAACGCCGCCCGAGATGCCGACGGTGCCGCGCACGTTGCAGTCGCTGCAGGATTCGCTCACGCGACTGCTCGCGAAGCTCAACGGTATTCCGTTCGAGGCCATCGGCGCGAGTGCGCAGCGCACGCTGCAAAGTGCGAACGACGTGGTGGCGAAGCTCGGCACCGACGTGGTGCCGCAGGCGCACGATACGCTTTCGGCGGCAAGATCCACGCTCAACTCGGCCACCGATGCCTTGCAGCCCGACTCGCAGCTCCAGCAGAACACGAGCGACGCCATGCGCGAACTGGCCCGCACCGCCGCGTCCGTGCGCATGCTTACGGATTATCTCGAGCGCCATCCCGAGGCCGTGGTGCAGGGCAAACCTGGAGGCAAGCAGTGAACCGCCGCAACCTGACTCTGCCTGCCGTTCTCGCCGTTGCGATGGCGTGTCTCGCCGGGTGCTCCTCGCCGTCGCCCACGTTCTATGCGTTGCGCGCCGATGATGCGAGCGCCGCGACGGCCAGCGCATCGCCCGCCGTGCCGACGAGCGCCGCTGCACTCGATGTCGTCGTCGGTCCCGTGACTGTGCCCGACATGGTGGACCGGCCGCAAATCGTCACGCGCAATCCGGACAACACGATCCAGATGAACGAGTTCGCGCGCTGGGCCACGCCGCTCAAACTGGACGTTGGGCGCGTCGTTGCCGCGGACCTTGCACAGCGGCTCGGCACGGCGCACGTCTCGACGTTCGATGGCGCGGCCACCCCGCCGGTCTGGCGCGTTCGCGTCGATATCACGCGCATCGACAGCGTACTGGGAGACTCGGTGACGATCGACGCGCAATGGGTCGTGCGCCCGCCGGGTCACCAGGCGCTGACGCTCGGGCACACCGTAGCGCACGAGCAGGTGACGAGCCAGGACTACGGCGCGCTCGTCGACGCGCACGATCGCGCACTCGCCACCATCAGCGCCGACATTGCCGCCGCGATTCGCGCGGAGCATGCAACAGTTGGCAGTGCGACGGAGTGAGCACGCCACGCGGGATCTCATGAAGACGTTGCATTGTGCGTGGCTCGCACTGAGCGCGGCGCTGGCGCTGGCGGGCCACGATGCGTCGGGCAGCGTGCCGCGCAACGAGGACACACCGGCGGGACTTTTCGCAGTGCTCGATTACGTTGTTGCGCCCCCCGAGCCGAGGTCCGCGCAGAGCGCGGTGGCATTGCGCGAGGCCGGCGTCGAGCAGGAGACGATCAAGGCGCGCATCGTCGAAACGTGGTTCTACCGGCTGCGTGCGGACCCTGCCGTGGCGGTCGCCGTGCCCGGCGGCATGGCGGGCCTCGAAGCCCGGCTGCGCGACGACGCGGCGCGCGAGCGCCTGATCCGCGGCGGCATCGCGCGCCTGACGCCACAAGACCGCCTGGCGTACCTCACGCTGCTCGCGAAATACATGGGACGCGCGGCGCGCGGCAATTGCCAGGGCATGGCGAGCGTGCAGGACCTTGCTCAGGGCATTTCGATCGGCAGCATGAGCGATGCCGACACGGCCGAATACTTCTCGTTGCTTTATCGCGTGGTGATCCGATCCCTGCTCGCCGCGCCAGTCAGGCTGCCCACGCCCGTGGCATACGAGCGGGCGTTGCGGCATCTCGACGATGCGGTCAACGCGGCCCTCGCTGGCGATCCGCAGTCCGTGGCGCGGCTCGAGCGCGTCACGAATGGCGGCCCTGGCGCCACGATGGCCGACGTCTGCTGGGCGAGCGCGGTGCTCATGCGCTCGACGGCGGCGATGAGCGCACCCGATCGCGACGCGCTGCTGCTCTACATGCTCGGTGAAGACGCGCCGGCGCGAGCGTCGGCCCCCGAGCCCGCGCGCGCACCGTGAAACGCAGTGGCGCAGCGCCAGTGCCGAGTGTCACGGCGCAGCCTTCGACCAGCCCGGGCCCGGATCGAAGGATGTCATCGCTTCGGCTTTTGCCGCGCCATCCCGGCCGAGATCGCGCTCGTAGACCTGGCCGTCGTGGCTGACCATGAAGGTCTTGATACCCGTGTCGCCGTACCGCACCGGCCACGCAACGACGCCAAAGCCGCCGAACAGCTTGCTGCCAACCATGTAGTTATATGCGCCGCCGGGCGCGTGCGGACCCTGCGAGGTCAGCAGCTTGTAGTGGTAGCCGTAGTAACCTGCGTTTTCGGCGTTGCGCGCGCCGGCCTTGAGGAATGCGACGCCTAGCGGGCTCGGCGCGGCGTCGGGATCGGTCGGCCAGTACAGGCCGTCATGCTTGCCCGGCGAACTCGCGAGCTTGCTGGCGTAGACCAGCATGTCGCTGCCGTCGTGATAGGTCTGCGCATATTCGCGTTGCGCGTCGTAGACCGCGAGCATCGTCTGCATCACGGCAAGCTCGTTGCGGCCAATGCGGCGCACGCGCATTTCCTCGACACCGGCGTGCGTGTCGAAGTGCCAGCCCTGGGCGGTCTTGACGAGCGGGACCGGAAAGGTCCAGCCGTCGTCGCCCACGGCGATCATCGCGTGATTTGCATCGGTATCCTGAATGGTGTGCGAAGTCTGCCATTCACTCAGGAACTTGTCGCGGATCTGAGCGCCGACCGGCGGGATGAGCTGGCGGAAATCTGCGCCGAAGAGCGTGCGCAGTTCCGCCTCGTCGTTGCCGGCCACGGCGTCGCCGAACGCGGCCATCGCCGCGTCGGGCGTAGCGAAGGTGTTTTGCCCGGCGGCCGCGCAAGGCCGCGGCGCGAATACCAGCAGTGCGATGGCGATCGCCGCCGCGAGTACTGCCGATGCAGCCGGACGGAGAAACTCATGTCTGTTCATGGCCGTTCTCCCTAGCGTCTGCCGCCGCCACGACCGCCGCCACCGCCGCGCATACCGCCGCCGCCGCTCGGACGATTGAACCCTGAAGACTGCATGCTGGAGCGGCCGCGACTCGCGTCGCGCTGGGTGGCGCCGCCGCCGCCCACACCCTGGAAGGCGCCATCGCGGCCGCCGCCGCCGTAGCTCCCTCCACCGCCGCCGCCAAACCCGCCGCCTGCCCCGGTGCTCACGCGATTGCTCCCGCCGGCATTGTTAGCCATGCCGCCGCGATTGCCGCCGGCACCGTTATTGCCAAGGTCTCCGCGATTGCCACCCGCTCCGTTGTCGGCGAGGTTCGCGCGATTGCCGACGCTCGCGTTGTTGCCCGCGCCGCCGCGATTGCCGGGATTGCCCTGATTCCCGCGGTTGCCATTGCCCAGGCCCTGGCCGCCTGCACCGCCGCCCGTGCGGTTGCCGGCGCGGTCCGCCACGCTGGCGCCGTTCTGGCCATTCTGGCCATTGCGGCCGCGATAGTCGCGGCGGCCGTCGGCGCCTGCCACGTTGTTGCCGAATTTCTCGCGCGTGGCGTTGTCACGGTATGCGACGCCCTGGCGGTGGCTGGCATCGTGCTGCCACTTGCCTCCCTGGACCTTGGTGCTGTCGAAGTTGCGATTGACGTTGCGCGCCTTGTCCACGTTGATGTTGACGTCGCCGCCGCCCCAGTTGCAATTGCCGAAGATCGCGCCCGCGGCGGCGAGCCCGACGCCCCACGCGAAGCCGGTCATCAGCGCGCCGCCGGGATAGTATGCGGGATAGGGTGGCCAGGCGTACGGCGGGTAAGCCGGGTAGCTCCACGCGCCGTACACGACCGTGGGGTTGTACGCGGGTACGTAGATCACCTCGGGCTTGGCAGGCTCGATCTTCACGATGGTCTGGCCGCCTTGCGCGGGCGGCTGCTCGACCACGACCTTTTGCTGCTCATTGCTCTTGAGGTTGCCCGAGTCCTGTGCGCGTGCACGCAGGCGCTGCACGGCGGCGAGCACATCCTTTTCCTGGGCGAGGAACGCGTCACCGAGTTTCTGGGTCCAGTCGAGCTTGTCGTTCATCGGCTCGAGCGCCTGCGGGAACGCGACGAGCGACTTCACGCTCGTGTCCCATGGCTGGTCCTGCACGGCCTTCACGGCTTCGTCGCCCTTCAGCTTCGGGTGCTCCTTGACCCAGCGGGCCGCATGCACGATTTCGAGCGGGTAAGTCGATGCCATCAGGACTTGCGCCAGCACCGAATCGGGATAGAGCGCAATGGGCGCGACCAGCGCCTCCAGCTCCTCGGGCTTGTAGGGGGCGGGCTGCGGCGCGTCTTGCGCGCGCACCGCCTGAGCGCCTGCCAGGAGCAACGCGAGCACGAGCAGGCAGAGGGTGTACGTGCGTTGTTTGATCCATGAGGTCATGGCCGATCCTTCCAATTGTTTGCTCAACCGGAGTGCGGGACGGATAGCGACAACGTGAAGGGGCGAGCGCGTGCGCGCATTCTTGTTCGAGTGTGGCGAGGCGGAGAGCCCCACGGGTATAGTCCGGCAAGCCACGCTGTGCTGGCAATCGGACCAGAGTCCTATTGACACCGCAATGGCGGCGCAATGATGCTATTCACTCGTCGAGGGCGGCAGCGCCGACACCTGGAGATCCCAAATGAAAATGCGCCTTGCTGTGCCGTGTGCGACGGTGCTCCTGCTTTGTGCGCCCGCCTTCATGTCTGAAGTATTTGCGCAAGCGGGAACGATGGGTACCAGGCAGATGCGGGACGTGCAGCGCAAAGCGGAGCACAAGGCCCGCTCGAGCCAGTCCCGGCAACATGGTCAGCAAAATACGACGCAACATCATGCGGCGAGTGCAGCCGCGCCAGCTTCGGCGCCTTGATCGACAACGGCGTTTACCGAGCTGTCACGCGCCGGACGTGTGAGGGATTCTGCAGGCCATTTCGCGCGTTTCCAGATCGAAATAATGGTGGCGACTATTTCATAAAAAACAGAATAGATAATGCCACGCGACAAACTGCACGATCGCCATTCGTATTGAATAGAGATGATTTCGCGAGCCAATTACCAAATCAAAGAAAACGTTCGCAAATATTCCCGGTAAATAGTCAGTGTATATAGTCCGGTGCAAGCGCATTCAAGGCCTTAGCGCCTGATTAGCGTTATATGCGGAAAAAGTTATCGAAAACAATTGCGCGCGGAACGAATCATCGGCAATTTCTTTCATATAATTAACGCGCGGTGAAAGCGTACAGCGAAGCGGTTCCGCAATCATGATCCCATCCGTTCTTTTCTTCAATGACTGACTCATTCTCCGCCCATGCCGGAGCGTTCTTCGATAATCAAAAGTAAGCTGCAGTCATCATTGGGGCGCAGTTTGCACCGCAAAACGGCCGGAATGCCGGTGCTCGTCAAATCCGCCCCGCCTGGGCGCTGAAGCGTTTGAAACGATTCGCAGGCTGCCGGAGCAGGGCAGCGTAGCCGGAGGACACCGTGATCAGGGCAGACATGGGGAACGAAAAACTAAAACTGAACAGACCGAGAGCCGAACACGCAGCGGCCGGCCTGCTGGCGTGGCTCGACAGAATCAAGCCGCGCACTCTGCCGAACGGCAACGCACTGGCCGCGCGCAACACCGGCCACGCGTCGGCGCAGGCCACACAGGCCATTGCGCAAAGTCTGCACAGCGTTCTCGAAGTCGTGCCCGCGGCGGCGCTCTTGATCGACGAAGCGGGCAGCGTCGCATGGGCCAATGGCATGGCCACCCACGTGCTCGGCTATGCCCTGGGCGAATTGATCGGCATGCGCATCGAAAACGTGCTCGTCGCCTGGCGAAGAGACGCACGCCCCGTATCGTTCGGCGCACTGAAGTCCGCGCAAGGGTTGCCGCATAGCGTGACGCGCGTGGCCATCGCGCGCGCGAAGAACGGCGCCGATATCGACGTGCATGTGAGCGCTTCGGCATCGCTCGCCGCCGGACCTGCGGCGCGCATGGTGGTCGTCATCGAACCGGAAAGGCGCGACACGACGCTCGCGGAGTCCGGCAGCGAACCGCGCCGGTTGCGTCGGGAACGGGCGTCCGAAGTGGGCGACATGGCCGCCGCGCTCGCGCACGAAGTCGATCAGCCGCTCACGGCCATTCTCAGCAACGCACAGGCCGCGCAACGGTTTCTCGCCCAGAGCCCGCCGGCCATGAGCGACTTGCGGGAGCTGCTTGGCGAGGTCGTGTCCGACAGCACGCGTGCGCACGCGATCATCCGCAAGATGCGCCAGTCCGCGCGCTGCGAGCCGCCCGAGCTGTGCCCCGTCGATGTCGGCAGCCTCGTGCGCGACGTGGTGCGCCTGCTGCGCCGCGAGACGGAAACCTGTGGCGCGGCAGTGGGCGCGCGCATCGAAGACGGGCTGCCGCAAGTGCACGGCGATGCGGTTCAACTGCAGCAGGTGCTCGTCAATTTGCTCCTGAATGCGCTCGATGCGGTGCACGACTGCCACGCGGAAGATCGCAGGGTGTGCATCTTCGTGACGGCAAGCGAGGATCGCGGCAAGGTGCGCCTCGCGATCCGCGATCATGGGCCGGGTGTCGATGCCGATCGGCTCGTCACGCTGTTCAAGCCGTTCATGACGTCCAAGCCCCACGGGCTGGGTCTTGGCCTCTCCATCAGCCGCACCATCGTCATGGCGCACGGCGGCCAGCTATGGGCCGAGCGCAACGCTGATCGCGGCCTGACGTTCCATATCGAACTTCCCGCGGAGGGCGCGTGCGTGCAGACGACCACGCGTTTTTCACCATGAACTCGCCAGTTTCCATCGTGTTCGTTGTGGACGACGACGAGCACGTTCGCAACGCACTATGCCGCTTGTTGCGATCCGGCGGCTACACGGCACAGGCGTACGGCAGCGCCAGCGCCTTCCTCGACGGCGCGGACCTGACGAGCGCGCCTGCCTGCCTGCTGCTCGATCTCCAGTTGCCCGACCTGAGCGGCATTGAATTGCAGCAGCGGCTCGAGGGCAGGGTGCCGATCGTCTTCGTTTCGGGCCATGGCGACATGGATACGGCGGTGCGCGCGATGAAGGCGGGCGCATCGGATTTCCTGACGAAGCCGATCGACGCGCAGGTGCTATTCGAAGCCACGTCGCGCGCGCTCGAACGCGCAGGCCAGCTATACGAACAACGCGAGCAGCGCGCGGAGATCCAGCGCCGGGTGGAAAAACTCACGCCGCGCGAGCGCGAGGTCATGGCGCTCGTGGTGACGGGCCGGCCGAACAAGCTCGTGGCCGACGAACTGGGCGCGGCGGAGAAAACGATCAAGATTCACCGGGCGCGCGTCATGGAGAAGATGAAGGCGAACTCGCTTGCCGATCTGGTGCGCCTCATGACCACGTTCGATGCCGACGCGCCTGACTTGCACCCGCTTCCGCATACGGGCTGAGGGACCAAGGGATTAAGGGACTAAAGGACTAAGGGACTAAAGGACCACACGGCAGGGCACGCGCGCCGTCGTCCCGTCGCTTCAGATCAAATGGCTATTGCGCCAGTCGCGCGGCGTCATGCCGAAGCGCGCGCTGAACCAGTTCGTGAACGAGCCCTGCTGGGCGTAGCCGAGCAGGGCGGACACACGTCCGATGGGATAGCGCGGGTTGCTCATGTAGCGCACGGCAAGTTCGCCCCGCACTTCCTCCACGAGCCGCGTGAAGCTCGTATTGGCGACGCCGAGCTGACGTTGCATCGTGCGCACGCTCAGCCGCAGATGCGCGGCCACCCCTTCGACGCTGGCCTGCTCGAGCGGCAGCAGCAGGTAGATCGCCTTGCGCACCTCGAGTGCCGTGGAATCGACGCCCGTTGCGTTGAGCGATTCGGCGAGGCTTTCCGCGTAGCGCACCAGTTCCGGGTCGGCGGCGGGGTTCGGGTAGTCGAGGTCGGCGGCCGCGCATACGATGCCGTTGAAGTCGCTGCCGAATTCCAGCGGGCAGCCGAAAAAACGCCGATGAAACGTGAGGCTGGGCGGCGCCTGGTGAACGAAGTGCACCGCGCGCGGTTTCCAGTGCTCGCCCAGCAGCGCGCTGGAGTGACGCGCGAGCACGCCCACTGCGAGTTCGATGGCCTGGTATGTGGGGGTGCCCGGATCGACGACCAGTTCCTCGCGGATCGTGACGGTTGCGCCCGTGTCTTCGACAAAGATCGCGAGCGCTTCGTTGAGCAGGTGCCGGTATTCGGCGGTGGCGAGCAGCACCTCGCGCAGCGTGCGCTTGTGCGCGAGCAGAATGTTGACCACGCCAGTGCCGAACTTGTGGCGCGTCTCGGCCATTTGCAGCGCGAACGTCGGGCACGCGGCCTTTTCCGCCGAACGCTCCAGCAACCGGCACGCAGCGGCGGCGGGGACGCGTTGGTCGGGAGTTGCGAGCGCCGCGGCGTCCACGCCCGCCTCGTGGGCAAGCTCGACCGGGTTCAATCCCACGCGCTTTGCCACGTCGAAATAACCGCTCAGCGAGACCGAGCTCAGCGTGGTTTCCATTGTCGTGTCTCCTCTATGCTGCGGCCTCGCTGCGCCTTTTCAGCCCGTCAAACATGGGCTTGCGCTTGTCTCGGTGTTAACGCCTGGTGGCGCGAAAAGCTAAAACGATGGCGCGCAATCAGAAAAGTGTAGCGCAGGATTGCCGTATCGTGCATCTCAACGGATCAGCCAGGTTCCGAGCGTTATTTCAGGCTTCTGGCCACGTTGCCAAACGTTGAAATACCGTCCCCATATTGGAGAACACGATGCAATTCCTCGACGATTCGCTGCACCCCGAGAACCAGGACAAGGTTGTCATCACCACCGCGCCGTATGGTCCGGAATGGATGCCCGAAGACTTCCCGGAAGACATTCCGGTGACGATGGAAGAACAGATCCAGAAGGCCGTGGATTGCTACAACGCGGGCGCAACGGTGCTGCACCTGCATGTGCGCGAACTCGACGGCAAGGGCTCCAAACGCCTCTCGAAGTTCAACGAGCTGATCGCAGGCGTGCGCGCCGCGGTGCCGGACATGATCATCCAGGTGGGCGGCTCGATCTCGTTCGCGCCGGAAGACGAGGGCGAAGCGGCGAAGTGGCTCTCGGACGACACGCGTCACATGCTGGCCGACCTCGAGCCGAAGCCGGACCAGGTGACCGTGGCGATCAACACCACGCAGATGAACATCATGGAGCTGCTCTACCCGGAATACCTGGCGGGCACCTCGCTCTCCAACCCGGCGTTCATGGCCGCGTATAGCGAAATGACGGTGCCGGCCGGCCCGGCATGGGTGGAGGAGCATCTGCGCCGTCTGCAGGCTTCGGGCATTCAGCCGCACTTCCAGCTCACGGGCATCCACGCGCTCGAAACGCTCGATCGCCTCGTGCGCAAGGGCGCGTACAAGGGGCCGCTGAACCTCACGTGGATCGGCATCGGCGGCGGCTTCGACGGCCCGAACCCGTTCAACTTCTTCAACTTCGTGCACCGTGCGCCCGATGGCTGCACCGTTACCGCCGAGTCGCTGCTCAAGAACGTGCTGCCGTTCAACATGATGGCGATGTCCATGGGCCTGCACCCGCGTTGCGGCATTGAAGATACGATCATCGACCAGCACGGCAAGCGCTTCACGTCCGTGCAGCAGATTGAGCAATGCGTGCGCGTGGCGCGCGAACTGGGCCGTGAGATTGCCACGGGCAAGGAAGCGCGCGAAATCTATCGCATCGGCGTGCAGTACGAAACGGTCGACGAAACGCTCGCGGCCAACGGCATGGCGCCGAACCGCGTGGCCGGCGTGAAGAACCTGCCGCTGCGCGCGGCGTAATCGCAGTGGGGCCCGGCGCGGGCATAGGCTTGTGCCGGGCCTCGAAGCGGGGGTTTGGCGCTTGCGTCGTACCTGCTGAAACTGAGAGAACAACGGAACCCGGCGAAGAGCGGGCTACCACGGAGACAACCCATGCTCACGCATGCCGAGCCCACCGCGGGCGAATTGACGAAGACCGGGACGAACGTACGCGCATATGCGTGGGTGGTGTTCGCCTTGACGGTCGGGCTGCTGCTTTCCGACTACATGTCGCGGCAGGTCCTGAATGCGGTTTTTCCGCTGCTCAAGACCGCATGGAGTCTTTCGGACACGCAGCTCGGCTCGCTGAGCAGCGTGGTCGCACTGATGGTGGGCGTGCTCACGTTTCCGCTGTCGGTGCTGGCCGACCGCTGGGGCCGCGTGAAGAGCATCGTCCTGATGGCGGCGTTGTGGAGTCTCGCGACGCTTGGTTGCGCGCTCTCGACGAACTACGGCGAAATGCTGCTTGCACGCGCCTTCGTCGGCATCGGCGAAGCGGCTTATGGCAGCGTGGGGATTGCCGTTGTCCTCAGTATTTTTCCGGTGCGCCTGCGTTCCACGATTACGGGCGCATTCATGGCGGGTGGCGCCTTCGGCTCGGTGCTGGGCATGGCGCTGGGCGGTGCGGTGGCTGCGCAGCATGGCTGGCGCGCGGCGTTTGGCGCGATGGCAGCCATGGGGATCGTGCTGGTCGTGATCTATCGCATCGTCGTCACGGAGAAGCGCATTGCCTCGCTGCAGCCGGCGAGCGTGAGCCGCGAGGCGAATGGCCTCGGGATGCGCATGAGCCTGCGCGCGCTGCTCAAGGGCCTGTTTTCCACGCGCTCCGTGGTGTGCGCGTATGTGGGCAGCGGCGTGCATCTGCTCGTGCCGGCGGCCGTGTGGAGCTGGTTGCCGAGCTTCCTGAACCGCTACTACGGCATGGCCACCGGCAAAGCGGCCGGGACCGCCGCAGTGTTCGTGCTCGTGACGGGCGTTGGCATGGTGGTGTGCGGCAATCTCGCGGACCGCTTCAGCAAGGATAACGGCGCGCGCAAATGGAGCATCGCGATTGCGTACTGCCTGATCTGTTTCACGCTGCTCGCGGTCGGCTTGCGCATGCCGGCCGGCCCCGCGCAACTGGTTCTGATCGGCGCGGCCATGTTCTTCTGTGCAGGCGCAGCGGGCCCCTCGGGCGCGATGGTGGCGAACCTCACGCCGCCCTCGATCCATGCCTCGGCGTTCGCCACGCTCACGCTGGCGAACAACCTGCTCGGCCTCGCGCCCGCCGCGGTGCTCACGGGCATTGCCGCCGACCATATCGGCCTGCTTGGCGCGCTGCAACTCGTACCGTTTGCGCCGCTCGTGGCGGCAGTGGTTTTCCTGATCGGCAAGCGCAACTACACCGTCGATCTGGATCGTGTGAATGCCCTGCGCGAAGAAGCCGGTGGTCACGCACAACGATGAAATTGTACAAGTAGTTCTTGTCGGCTTGACTGAGTTCGAGTCAATGCGTTCGAGTAAAGGATAGGAGATTGAACATGGCGAAAGCAGTGCGTTTCCACGAAACCGGCGGTCCCGAAGTCTTGCGCTACGAGAGCGTCGAAGTGGGCGATCCCGGCCCCGGACAGGTCCGCCTGCGCCATGAGGCAGTCGGCCTGAATTTCGCGGATACCTACTTCCGCTCCGGCCTGTACCCCGTTCCGCTGCCTGCCGGCATGGGCGTGGAAGCCGCGGGGGTGGTCGAGGCCGTGGGCCCCGAAGTGAGCAACGTGGCGGTGGGCGAGCGCGTGACCTACACCGGCTTCATCAACACGCTCGGCGCGTACAGCACCGAACGCCTGATTCCGGCGGCCCCGCTCATCAAGCTGCCCGACGCGATCGCATGCGAAACGGCGGCCGGCATGACCATGCGAGGCCTCACCTCGTCGTACCTCATGCGCCGCATTCACGACTTCAAGGCCGGCGACACGATCCTGCTGCATGCCGCGGCGGGCGGTGTCGGTCTGATCGTCTCGCAGTGGGCGAAGCTGCTGGGCCTCACGGTGATCGGCACGGTGTCGAACGAGGCGAAGGGCGAAGTGGCGCGCGCGCATGGCTGCGACCACATCGTGTACTACGGCCGCGAAGATGTCGCGAAGCGCGTGCGCGAACTGACGAACGGCGCGGGCGTGAACGTGGTGTTCGACAGCGTGGGCAAGGATACCTTCGAGGCGTCGCTCGACTCGCTCAAGCGCCGCGGCCTGATGGTTTGCGTCGGCACGGCTTCCGGTCCGATTCCGCCGTTCAATCCGCAGATCCTCGCGATGAAGGGCTCGCTCTATCTCACGCGCCCGGCGCTGGCGGACTATATTGCGGACCCCGCGGAGAAGAACGAGCTGGCCGGCGAGCTGTTCGGGCACGTCGCTGCGGGCCGCATCAAGATCGAACTGAACCAGCGTTACGCGCTGGAAGACGCGGTGCAGGCGCATCGCGACCTCGAAGCACGCAAGACGACGGGGTCGTCGGTCTTCGTCATCTGAGGAGCGCAGCATGCAAGTCGAACAATTGACCTATGCCATCGGCGCGGAACTGACCGGCGTGAATCTCGCCGATGCCGTTCACGACGACGCGCTCTTTGCCGGGATTCGCGCGGCGCTGCTCAAGCACCGCGTGCTCTTCCTGCGCGACCAGAACATCACGCGCACCGAACACGTGGCGTTTGCGCGCCGCTTCGGCGAGCTGGAGGATCATCCGGTGGCGGGCAGCGACCCTGAGCATCCCGGCCTCGTGCGCATCTACAAGAATCCGGAGCAGCCGAACGATCGCTACGAAAACGCGTGGCACGCGGACGCCACGTGGCGCGAGGCGCCGCAGTTCGGCGCGGTGCTGCGCTGCGTGGAGTGCCCGCCCGTGGGCGGCGACACGATGTGGGCGAATATGGCACTCGCCTACGATAAGCTGCCGGAACACGTGAAGGCGCAGATCGCCGGGCTGTATGCCCGCCATAGTATCGAGGCGAGCTTCGGCGCGGCCATGCCGATCGAGAAGCGCCATGCCTTGAAGGCGCAGTTTCCCGATGCGGAGCACCCGGTGGTGCGCACGCATCCGGAGACCGGCGAGAAAGTGCTGTTCGTGAGCGCATTCACGACGCACTTCACGAACTATCACACGCCCGAGCGCGTGCGCTTCGGGCAGGACGCCAACCCGGGCGCGGGCGACCTGCTGCGCTATCTCTTGAGCCAGGCCTATATTCCGGAGTACCAGGTACGCTGGCGCTGGAAGCCGAACAGCATCGCGATCTGGGACAACCGCAGCACCCAGCACTATGCGGTGATGGATTACCCGCCGTGCCACCGCAAGATGGAACGCGCCGGCATTATTGGCGATAAGCCGTACTGAAGCGCGCAGGAGACCTTGACGAATGACGCTGAAGACCACACCGACCATGCTGATGGTCCCGGGGTTGCGCGACCACGTGGCGGAGCACTGGCAAACGCTGCTGCAGCACAAGCTGCCCAACGCGGTCTCGGTGCCGCCGCTCGAGCACGACAAGCTCAGTTGCGCGGCGCGCGTGGCGGCGCTCGACGCGGCGCTCGCGAAGATCGACGGTCCCGTCATTCTCGTGGCGCACAGTGCGGGCGTGATGATCACGGTGCATTGGGCGCAGCAGCACAGCCGCAAGATTCACGGCGCGCTGCTGGCCGCGCCGGCCGACCTCGAAACGCCGCTGCCGCCGGGTTACCCGCCATTCGAAGCACTGGCCGAGCACGGCTGGAACCCGATTCCGCGCAAGCCGTTGCCGTTTCCGAGCATCGTGGGCGCGAGCCGCAACGATCCGCTCGCGCGCTTCGAGCGCGTGGAGGCCATGGCGAAGGACTGGGGCAGCAGCCTCGTCGACCTGGGCGAAGTCGGTCATCTGAATCCCGCAGCGGGTTTCGGCGAATGGCCCATGGCGGAGATGTTGATTCATGAACTTGTCTGATCAAAAGTGGGCGGCGCAGGCGAGTCGCGACGCGGGCGAGCCGCCCGTGCTGACGATCGAAGCCTTCTTCGACTTCATCTGCCCGTGGTGCCTGATCGGCAAGCGCAATCTGGACGAAGCGCTCGCGCGTTTCGCAAATTCGCGGCCCGACGTGCGTGTGCGTGTGCAGTGGCGCCCACACCAATTGCTGCCGTGGACGCCGCTCGAAGGCATGCCGTATCAGATGTTCTATCGCGACCGCCTGGGCAGCGACGAAGCGGTGGCCGCGAGGCGCGCGCAGGTGCAGCGCGCGGGGCGCGACGCGGGTGTCGAGTTCGCATTCGATCGCATCGAAGTGCTGCCGAACACCGCGGCCGCGCACGACCTCGTCACGTTTGCCGCGAGCCGCGGCACGCGCGAACAGAGCGCGGTGCTTATCGACCGCGTGCTCGAGGCGTACTTCATGGAAGGCCAGAACATCGGCGATTACGCGGTGCTCGAGCGTCTGGGGCTCGAATGCGGCCTCGAGCGTGAGCGCCTGGCGGCTCACATTGCCGCATCGAAGCGCCTCGCGGACCCGACCGGACAGCGCGCGCCGTACGCCGATCCACAGGTGAACGGCGTGCCGTATTTCGTGTTCAACACGGGGTACTCGCTCTCGGGCGTGTACTCGCCGGTCGCGATGGCCGGCACGATGGCGCTGGCGGTCGCGCACTGAGGCGAGTTGAAGAAAGTCGAGGGGAACGGGGATGACACGTGAAGTATCGATCGGTAGGGCCGACGAACTTGCGCCGGGCGAGCGCAAGCTGGTTTTCGTCGACGGCCGCAGCATCGTTTTGTTCAACATCGAAGGACAGCTGCACGCGATCGACAATTCGTGCCCCCACAACGGCGCCTCGCTCGCGAGCGGCCCACTCGAAGGATGCATGGTGCGCTGCCCCGCGCATGGACTGCGCTTCGACGTGCGCAGCGGCTGTATGCCGGGCGCGGGCGGGCTGAAGGTCACGACATTTCCTGTGCGGACTGCGCAAGGAAAGCTGCTGGTGAGTGTCATGGAAACGCCGGCTCCGAGCCAGGCATAGCCACGGCATCGCACTCAAGAACCGCAGACGTACCGAAGTCACTTAGGATAGCAAACCATGCAAGGTCTGATGATGGAGCAGCCGCCTCATGCAGATCGTGGATCGCCGCAAGGACGTCATGTAATCCCCACCAGGCAACAACAAAAGGCGCCGGGACCACCCGGCAGCCACACACACGGAGAGAGGCAATGAAATTGAAGTTCGGCAGCGTGGCAGCGCTGGTCCTGTTCGCCAGCGCGGCGCATGCGCAATCGTCGGTCACGCTTTATGGCGTGGTCGACACCGGTGTGCTGTACCAGAGCACTTCGGCCGCAAACTTTTCGGGGACTGCGAAGAATCTGGGGAGCGTCTGGCAACTCAAGGACGGCGGCATCTTTTCGAGTATCTGGGGTTTGAAGGGGACCGAGGACATCGGCGGCGGCTACAAGATCAACTTCAAGCTGCAAGGGTCGTTCACGTCGAACAACGGCAAGCCGGGCCTGTCCGACACGCCGGGCGTGACGGCGCTGTTCAACCAGATCACGACCATCGGCGGATCGGGTTGGTTCGGTTCGATCGACGCAGGCCGGCAGATCATCCCGATGATCTACGCGATGGCGGACACGGACGTACGCGGCGCGCAGTACTTCGGCAGTATTCTCACCGCGTGGCTGGGCCTCAATCAGGCCGCCGGCTGGCCGGGCACGAGCACGAATGCGCCGATCGGCGCGCTCTATGACAGCAACGCGATCGTCTATAACTCGCCAAAGTTCTATGGCGCATCGCTCGCGCTGGAATACGCGCCGGGTGGTGTGCCGGGGCAGTTCCAGGGCGGCACGCGCGAGTCGGCCGTGCTCAAGTACTCGAACTACGGCCTGAACCTGGCTGGCGTTTACTACAGCGGGCACGACACCAACCCGTACGCGGGCACCTATCCGACGACGCCGGCCGCGCCGGCGACGGGCCGCAACAACAACAATTTCTATTATGTCGGCGCGATGTACACGATCAGCGGATTCTCGATATCCGGCTCGTTCAGCTCGTCCAACGCGTCCAGCCTGTTCACCAAAGCAACCTATAACTTCGAAATGATCTCGGCTGGCCTGGGTTACCAGTTCAGCCCGGTCTTCAAGGTCACTTCGGGCTACTACTATTTGAAGGACCGCAACAACTCGGCGAATCATTCGAGCGAAGTCGCCGTGGGCGCCGAATACAACCTCTCGAAGGCGACCAGGGCCTACGCCCAGGTCGGCTACGTCAGCAACAAGGGGACCATGAACCAGACGATCATCTACGGAGCGCCGGTCGCGCCGGGCCAGTCGACGACGGCGGCGATGGTGGGTATTCGTCACGCGTTCTGATCCTCATAAACCCAAGAAAGAACGGAGCAATTCATGAAGAGAACTACGGTAGCCGGATTGGCGATCGCGACGCTCGTCGCGGCGGCTTCCATGAGTGCGTGGGCGCAGGGTGACGCGAGCGCGGCTGCGGGGGCGCAGGCGGCGTCGACAACGGCTGCTCCTGGCGCGGCAGTTCCCACGGACAGGCAGGCGAATCGTGCCATGCGCCGCAAGGTGTATGCGGCCATCGGGAAGGACAAGTCGATCAACGCGGGCAACATCAGCGTCGGGGCCAGGGGTGGCGCGATTACGCTGAACGGGACCGTTTCGGACACCGCGCAGATCGCCAGGGTCGAGGAGATCGCGAAGGGCGTTCCCGGCGTGGCGTCGGTGACCAACAAGCTGACGGTCAAGAAGTCTTTCGGCGGCATGTAAGCCGCCACAAGAGGCGCGGAGCGCGGCGAGGCCGGGAGTCCCCCTGGTCGCGCCGCGCTTCGCCCAGCAGCACAGAGGTGGAATTCGGCCGGCCTCTTGCTGCTACTCCGGACTGCCAACAACAATCCGGAGCGTCGATCAGACTCGTGTGCAGGCGCGAGTCTGGAGGCGTGAGTTCGACGTTAGAGTCGGAGCGTTTTATCGCCGTTTCGCGGATGCGGAACGGCGATTTTTTTATGCGGCCACCGCCCGCACCACCATCGCGACGCCCGCCGCGATCGCAGCCGCGCCAATCCCGCGCGCGACTCTTGTGCCGCCCGGCATCCACCGCTCCGCTGCGATCGCCGCCGCGACCAGCGCCATCGCAGGCCGATCCATCACGCCTGCCGCAAGCAGCGCCGCCATCAAATTTCCGCAGCAGTACAGGCAATGCCGGCCGAGCCTCAAACCGTGCCGCAGCGCGGCCTGCACGTCGAGCCGCGCATGCCCGCACGACGGCAAGTTCCCGCAGCACGCAAGCCAACGCGCTTTCCACGCAGAGAACTGCAACACGCCCGCCATCACGACGACAACACCGGCCACGGCTGGCGCGGTGTGCGCCAATGCAGGCGCTTCGACGGCTAGCGCGGTGAGTTGCGCCCCCGCCGCGAACACGAGCACTCCAACCACGAGCCACACAAAGAAGTAACCCGCCCCAGCCATCACCGTCATCCCACCCGCACGCGCCGCGCGTGCGTCGCCCAGCGCCTCGAAATATCGCCACAAAGCGGGCGTGACCGCAGGCAACATCATCGCGACCATCATCACATTCCACATGCCGGCAAACGATACGGCGGCGTCGAACCAGGTGCGTCCACACATGGGCGTCCAGAGCGTGGACATCGTCCAGCCGCCGGGCATCGGCGTGCCGCCCATCGCCTGCATCGAAGCGCACCAGACGAACGTTGCCGCCGCGCTCGCCGCGAAGACCAACGACGCAACGCCGAAGAAAATCGCGCGCGGTATACCGCCGCAGGGCCGTACCGTCATGCCGACGTTATCCATGATGCGCCTCAGCTCTGTGCGTACTCGTCATGCCGGTGCCACCAGATGCCGGCCTCGTTACGTCCCTTCGGCGCGCGGTCGAGCCACTGGTACATGCCCCACACGCCATCGAGACCGCGGGCATAGGTCGAGTACGTGTGATAGACCACGCCGTCCTCGAGCACGAATGCGCTCAGGCCCGGACGGTCGCGCGTATAGGTCGCCGCGTCGGTGCCGCAACTCGCCGCGAACTCGGCGACGGGCGCGGGCGGCGGATTCATGTCCATGGCGTGGCCGCTGCGCGCATAGTTGTATTCGATGTCGCCCGCGCGCTGCTGCGCCGTGGTGAACGCCACGTTGAAATCGAAGTTGAAGTCGTTGCCGTTCGACGAGGCCCACGGAAAATGCCATCCCATGCGCTTGCGGTAGGCGAGCAGCTTCGCGAGCGGCGCGCGCGACACCGCCACGAGCCGCACGTCGTGATTCGCGAGATGTACCGCGATCCCGTCGAAACCATCCGCAATCGAGGAACACGACGGACAGCCCGCCGCATAGTCCGGCCCGAACATGAAGTGATAAACGAGCAGTTGCGAGCGCCCCTCGAAGAGTTCGGCGAGCGTGGCGCCGCCCTCTTCGGTTTCGAAGCGATACATCTTGTCGACGCGCACCCAGGGCAGCGCCTGGCGTTGCTGCGCCAATGCGTCACCGCGCCGTGTGTGCTCCTTTTCGGCCGCGAGCAGTTCGATGCGCGCCGCGAGCCAGTCTTCGCGTGTTCCTGTGGTATGGGTTGCCATTGCCTGGTCCTCCTATGGGTTGACTACGGTGGCGGCGTGCTGTGGGTACTGCCGCGTCGTTCGATCGATGATTCATTTGATCGCCGTGTTAGATTAGGTCCGGACCGAGAAGGAGGGGGAGTGACAAGTGTGGCGGGATTCCCATGACCATGGATTCGCTGATCACGGCTGCCGCGCGCGCGCTCGCGGCCGGTGATCCGCTCGGCGCGCTGAACCGGGTCGCGTTGCGCGACGACGCCCCCGCGCTCGCGCTGCGCGGCATCGCCATGGCGCAGCTCGGCGACTTCGCGCGCGCCAAAGCGCTGCTGCGCAGCGCGGCGCGCGGCTTCGGCGCGCGCGAGGCCGTCGCTCGCGCGCGCTGCGTCGTCGCCGAGGCCGAAATCGCGCTCGCTTCGCGCGAGCTCGGCTGGCCGACCGATACGCTCGCTGCGGCGCGGCAAACGCTCGAAGCCCATGGCGACCGCCTCAATGCCGCGCACGCGCGCTACCTGGAAATTCGCCGTTTGCTGCTGATCGGCCGGCTCGACGAGGCTGGGGGCATGCTTTCCGAAGTCGATCCCGCGCCGTTGCCGCCCGCTTTGCGCGCGGCGCATGAGCTGATCGCCGCCGGCATTGCCATGCGGCGCATTCAAACGCAAGCGGCGCGGCAAGCGCTCCGCGCGGCCGCGCGCGCCGCGCGTGAGGCGGGCATCGCGGCGCTGAGCGCCGAGATCGAGAGCGCAGCGCTGCTGTTGACCTCACCGGCGGCGCGCCTCATCGCGCGCGGTGAAGAGCGGGTGTTGCTGCTGGAAGACGTCGAGGCGCTGCTCGCCTCGAAGGCCCTCGTCGTGGACGCGTGCCGCTACGTCGCGCGCGAGGGGCCAACCGTCATCGAACTCGCAAGACGGCCAGTGCTGTTCGTGCTCGCCCGCGCGCTTGCGCAGGCGTGGCCCGCCGACGTGCCGCGCGATGCGCTCATCGCCCGCGCCTTTCGCACGAAGCACGCCGACGAAACGCACCGCGCCCGCTTGCGCGTGGAAATCGGCCGCTTGCGCACGCTGATGCGCGACGTGGCCGAGATCGGCGCGACCCAGCAGGGCTTCGCGCTGGCGCCGCGCCACGCGAGCGAAGTGGTGGTGCTGGCGCGGCCCGTGGAAGAAAAGCACGCCGCCGTGCTGGCTTTTCTCGCCGATGGGCAATCGTGGTCGAGTTCGGCGCTGGCGCTCGCGCTCGGCGCGAGCCAGCGCACCGTGCAGCGCGCGCTCGATTCGCTCGCGGCGGCGGACAAGGTGCAGTCGTTCGGCTACGGCCGCGCGCGCCGCTGGACCACGCCGCCCGTCCCCGGATTCGCGACGACCTTGTTACTCCCCGCCCCGCTGCCAGGCGATTAGGATGAACGCCTGTCCCTTCATTCAACGAGGAAACCATGAAACGAACGACTGCCGAAATCGTCCGTGAGTACGGCCCTTTTCCCGGCATCGAGAAGGTGGGCGGGGTCACGTACGACGGCAAACAGGTGTGGTTCGCCGTCGGCGAGCGCATCGCGTCGCTCGATCCGCAGAGCGGCGAGACGCAGCGCTCGATCGACATCGCGGCGCACGCGGGCACGGCTTTCGACGGGCGGCATCTGTTTCAGATCGCCGAGGATCGCATTCACAAGATCGACCCTGAAACGGGCCGCGTGCTCGCGACGATTCCCGCGCCCGGAGGCGGCGGCGACTCGGGGCTCGCGTGGGCGGACGGCACGCTCTGGGTCGGGGTGTATCGAGAGCGCAAGATCCATCAGGTCGATCCGCAGACGGGCGCGATCCTGCGCACGCTCGAATCGAGCCGCTTCGTCACGGGCGTGACGTGGGTGGACGGTGAACTGTGGCACGGCACCTGGGAAGGCGACGAGAGCGATTTGCGGCGTATCGATCCGGGCACGGGCGAAGTGCTGGAACAGCTCGACATGCCGCCCGGCACCGCCGTTTCGGGGCTGGAGTCCGATGGCGGCGAGCAGTTTTTCTGCGGCGGCGGGAACAGTGGGAAGATTCGCGCGGTGCGGCGTCCGAAGCGCGAGGGCTAGGCGAGCGGGTGCGCAAGAAACTTATGAGCACCCGCTCGAGCGCAACGCTCAGAACGCTCAGAACGTATAGGTCACCTTGCCAAACGCCGTGCGCCCCAGCGTGTTGTACCCGTAGGCGGTCACGTACTGCCGGTTGAACACGTTCGCCAGCGTGGCCGATAGCGCGAGATGCGCATTGACCTTGTACGACGCGCGCAGGCTCACCGTAGTCCATGAAGGCAGGTAGATCGTGTTGAGCTGGTCGTCGAACGTCGAGCCGTTATACAGCAGCGAAACGCCGGTACTGAGCGCGTGGAGCTGGAACTCGTCCCATGTGTGATCCACGCTCAGGCTCACCGTCTGGCGCGGGCGGCGATTGAGCCAGGTCTGGTCGGTCACGTCCTGCGGATTCAGAATCCCCACCGTAAGGCTCACCGGCGTGTACTGGCCGAGCGTGCCCTTGTACGAGAGGTCGAGACCCTGAATGTGCGCGCGGCCCACGTTCACGGGCAGGAAGGTCTGCGAGTTGTACGTGATGAGATCGTGCACGCGCGTGTCGTACACGGCCGCCGTGAACGTGCCGATCGACGTGGTGGCATCGAGCGCGGCTTCGACCGAGTCGCTGCGCTCGGGCAGCAGGTTGGGATTCGAGTAGCCCGGATAGTAGAGGTCGTTGAACGTCGGCAGGCGGAACGCATTGCCGTACGAAACGCGCGCCGTGTAGACCGGCGTGATGGCCCACGAGAGCGCGACGTTGCCCGTATTCACCGATTGCCCCTGCACGATTTCGTGCCGCCCCGCCAGAAACAGCGTGACGGGTCCGAGCGTGGACGACTGATGCATCGACACGGCCGAATCGTTGCGCGCGGGCAGCCCGCCCGGCACGTCCACGGGCAGGAACGCCAGCTCGCGGGTGTAGTCGTAGGCGAGCTTGGTCTCGCCGTCGAGCGGCATGCCGAAGAGCGTATGGCCTCTTTCCTGATGCGTGATCGAGGTGGAGGTGGAAAAGCGCGTCGAGTCGATCTCGTCGGAGGGGATCGTCGGGTCGTTCGAATAGAGGAACTGACGGTCCGTCGCGTAGCCCACCGACTGGTCGAACTGCGTGGTCGGCGTGATGTCGAGGTGGAACGCGAGACCGGTCGTGAGCTGCGTGTCGCGCTGCCGGTCGTTGCCTCCCGCGTTGTCGTAGGAGAGCTCGGAGCGGTGGTAGAGCGCGAAGGTCGAGATCGACCAGTTGTCGTGCGCGTAGCCAAGGCGCGCGTCGAGGTTCTGCGCGTGGTATGGATTGCGGCCGTCTTCGTGGCCGTAGGCCCCGGGCTGCGTCGCGTCGATGCCCGCCGTGTTGTAGTCGTGCAGGCCCAGCGAGTAGGTGAGGCCGCTCAGTGCGGAAAGCGGCCCTGTCGATGGGATTGTGCCCGAGGTGCGCACCTGCGTGTCGAAGGTCTTGTTCGAGCCGCCGCCGAACGAGACGGTGGTCTGGTTCGGCTGGTTCGACGCATGGCGCGTGAAGAGCTGCACGACGCCGCCCATGGCATCCGCGCCGAACGAGGCGGCCGCGGGGCCCGAGATCACCTCGACCCGGTCGAACGAGGCAGTCGCAAGATCGGCCCATTCGGCCGTGCCCGTGGTGACGGAGCCTATGCGTATGCCGTCGATGAACACGGCCACCTGGTCGGCCGACGAGCCGCGAATGCTCACCCCCGTGTACGACCCCGGGCCGCCGGTCTGCGAGACGGTGACACCCGGCAGCGTGGCGAGCGCCTGCGCGATGCTGGGGTCGACGGGGGACACGCGCTCGAGGTCCTGGCGCGTAAGCACCTGGGTGGTTGCATAGCGCTGGTCGAACGATTGTGGCAGATGCTGCGCGTCGCCCACGACGAGGATATTGGGCAGCGTGGTGTCGCCGCCGGCTTGCTGCGGCGCCTGGGCGGACGATGCATTGGCGGCGTCGGCGGCATGCGCGGTTTGCCACGCCCAGGCGAGCGCGGCGGAAGTCAATACGAATTGGCGAAACTTCATGATGCGGTGGCTGGAAACAGCTCCTGAAATACGGGCTGTCCGTGCAACGGGCGATCGCCACGCGGGCGGTGCTTGCGCATTGGGGATCCCCGCCCGCTGCGGCTGCTGGACTCGGTTGATGGCAGGTCTCCTGGCTCGCGGGTCGACATCCGCAGCCGGCCTTCCCGGTTTCCCAGTGGCCTTCTCTGGCATGGACTCGCCGCTTACAGTTGCGGGGGCAGCCGCAGTCTTGCACTGCGTTCCCTTTTGATCCCGTCGCCGGGAACCATCAGGGCGCAAGGGTAAGGGCCGCGCATTCGGTGCGTCAACCTTTGACGAGCGTCGTGTGGCAAAAACACCCGGTTTGGCTGCTCCCGCAACTTACGCTATCCTTGCGGCTGTTTTTCGCGCGTAGGCGCTGCACAAGCGAAACGCAGCAGGGAAGCCGGTGAGAATCCGGCGCGGTCGCGCCACTGTGACCGGCTGTCAATCGAGCCAGAAGTCAGACCTCGCTACGTCCTCGCCGCATCGAGCGGGGGCGGACGGCGCTCGTCCACGCAATCCCACCTACACAAACAAGACGACTCATGAACAAGAACATTCTCGCCGTCCTGGGTGGGACGGCATTGGCATTCACCGGCGCTGGCGCCTCGGCGCAGCAGGTCACGTTGTACGGTGAGATGGACGCGAGCGTCGACTATGTCAGCGACGTTGGCGGCCGCACCCAATATCGTGCAGGCTCGGGTCTTGTCGACGGCAGCTTCTGGGGCCTGCAGGGCACTGAGGACCTCGGCGGCGGCAACGCCGCGATCTTTCGCCTCGAGCGCGGCTTCTCGGCCACCTCTGGCGAAGCCTTCAACGACCATCCGATCTACGTTGGTCTGCAATCCGAACGACTCGGCACGATCACGCTAGGCCGCCAGTACGACACGATGCACGACTACTTCGCCCCGTTCACGCTAACGGGCGGCGCGGGCGGCACGGCATTCGCGCATCCGTTCGACAACGACAACGCCAACAATTCGTGGCTCGCCTCGAACGCCGTGAAGTACGCGAGCGCAACGTACGGTGGTTTCAGCGCCGGCGCGATGTACGCGTTTTCGAACGAGGCGGGGCGCTTCGCGCAAAATCGCGCTTACGGCTTCGGCGTCCATTACGAAGGCGGCCCGTTCAGCGCAGGCGTGGCGTGGATGCACATCAACGGACGCGGCGCCTCTTCGGTGGGTGCGTACGATACATCGGTGCTGCCGGGTGCGGGCCTCGTGCCGACCGAGGTCGCGGTGCAGCGCGAAGACACCATCGGCGCGGGCATGAGCTACGCGCTGGGAGACGTCACGCTTGGCGCGGCCTGGTCGCGTTCCATTCATACCGGTGTCAGCGAGGCCGACGGCGGCGCGCCCTTGCCTTCGATCGCATTCAGCAATTACGAAGTGAATGCGCTATGGCAGGTGACGCCAGCGTTCTCGCTCGCGGGCATGTATGCCTATACGGGCGCGACCTCCGCGCATTGGCATCAAGGCGCGCTGCAGGCCGGCTATCAACTGTCCAAACGCACGGACGTTTATACCGAGGCGATCTATCAGCGCGCGTCGTCCGGTGCGCTTGCGATGATCAACACCTGCGACCCGTCGGGCGGCCGCAACCAGGTGCTCGTGGCCGCGGGCATCCGGCATCGCTTCTGATGCGTAAAAAAGGCCCCGAACCGTTGCGATTCGGGGCCTTTATACTGCGTGGCTACGTCACGAAGCCGAGAGCTTCACCGAAACGCCGGTCGAAGAATAAACCGGCGTGGCCTTGAAGCCATCGACCGTGACGGTCGCGAATTTCACCGATGCGCCGTTGCCGTCGATCACGTCGATCGTGTCGCCCGCTTTCGGCGTATAGCCGTTCACGAACTTCACATGCAGCGTGCCGCCCGCCACCGTGAGCTGGCCGCCCACACGCAGGCGTCCGCCGCCGTTGCCGTCGATGTCGAGTTCGAGCGTCGTGCCGTCGAGCTGCGTGTACTTGCCCGCCACCGTCAACGGTGCGCTCGTCGCCACGGTCACGCCGCCGCCGGACCCGACGTACACGTCGCCGTTGCCGAAGGCCGTGGTCGACGCTGCAGCGAGCATGCCGCCGCTCACTTGTGAGCCGCCCGTGTAGCTGTTATTGCCCGCAAGCGTGAGCGTGCCGCTGCCCTGCAGCGTGAGCTTGCCCGTGCCGGCGATGTCGTTGCGCCAGGTGTCGGCGGCGTTGAAGCCGCCCTGGGTTGCGTCCATCGCCACGATCACGTTGCCGTTGAACGCACCGTAACCATCTGCAGCACTAAACATGTTCAGACGGCCCCAGCCCTCGGCGTCGTCCATGACCGGATAGCCCGAGACGACTTCGGTCGTCTTCAGCACGATGCGGCGCTGGTCGGCGCTCAGGTACGGGAAGCGCGTTTCGAGCAGTACCTCGGCGCCCTTGGGCACGACGGGCGGCGCTTCGGTGGATTCGATCTGGCTGAAACCGAACGTCATGCGGCGCGCGAACTCCGACTTGTTGGTCGCATAGTCGGCAAAGCGGTCGGTCGCGGTCGTGGACGAATGCGCGAAGGCGGGGAAGGTCGTGGCGCTCGTGCCGGTGGCCTGTTCGAGCGCGCTGTGCGCCTGCGCATAGGCCGCGCTCTTGAGCGTGGCGTTCGCGGGATCGTAGAGATTCGCGGCAGTGGCGGCCAGCGCGAACATGCGGCCGCCGATCACGTCGAGCGGCGAATGCATGCCCGCGAGAATGCGGTTTTCGCCGAGCTCGAGGCCGCGGCTCGCCATTTCCTGGTAACGCTCGGGCACGAGGTATGCCATGGTCATCGCGTCGCGCATGGCTTCGGCTTCGTGGCCGCTGATGAAGCCGCCGTCTGTGGACGGCGTCGTGCTGATGGCCGGCACGAGCGTGGGGTCGACCACGACGCTCGTGCTCCAGCGGAACGGCCGCGCGTATTTGTAGAAGCGCTTGGCGGGCTCGGTGGAAGCATTGTTGCCCATCGTGTTGAGCAGGTCGACCACCTTGCCGAAGGTTGCGTTGCTCGTGCTGCCCACGCCCGTGTTGTTGCCCGAGTCGCTGTAGAGCGTGGTGGTCGCGTCCGCGGGAATCGACGTGATGCTCGTCGTCTGCTGCGCAGCCGAGCGCCAGGCGGCGGTGAGCGGCCCCATGCCGTCGGTCACGCTGTAGCCCTTGCCGCGGCGATCGTCGTAGTAGGCCGCGTCGGCCTGCGCCTGGCTGCGCTGGGTCGTCGCAGTCACGACGTACTGGATGTTCGCGTTCAGCACGGTGCTGTTGAGGATCGTGCCGTTGGGCGTGCCGTCGGTGGGGACGCCCGTCCACGTCGACTGCACGACCGCGGGGAATGTGCCGTTGGCGGGCGCGGAGACGCCCGCGTCCACCAGCTGCGTGAGCGGCTGCCAGAGATCGAGAAAGCGCGTCACCACGCGCACGCCCGCATTCGTCGCGAGCGTGGCGTAACGCGCGTCGCCGCGCTGGTTGGTCGCGATGTTGTCGACAAAAGCCGGTACGTCGGGAATCGGTGCGTTGTCCACGAAGCCGGGGTCGGCTGGCGGCGCGGGAATCGCGGCGGTGGTGGCGGGATCGCTATTGCCGCCTCCACAGGCGGTCAGCGCGGCAACGCTGGTAAGCACTGCCAGGTAGACCGGCAGTGCAATTCGGTGGCGTGATGCGGGCATGCTGAGGGCTCCGTCGTCGTGATTGATGCTGTGTGGTTATTTCTACTGACGGCGGCGAATTATGCTTACCCTCGATTACTCCCTAATTACCAATTTATTACGCAGATGTTAAACGGGAATGGAAATGAAGTGCGTAGAAGTATTTCGCGGCGTCCATTTACGGCTGCGCCTCGAGATAACCGACCCGCACGGGCGGCACGAACCACGCGAGACACAGGCCGGCCAGTGCGGCTACGGCAGCGACGATGAGGCCCATGTGGATCGAATCCACGAGCGCGCTGCGCGCGGAATTCATCATCGCGTCGCCGGCATGCCCGGCGCTCACGAGGCGGCTGATCAGCGCGGCCTGGTCGGCGCGGTCTACGAGCAATTCGGGACTCGCAAACGACCTGAACCATTGCGTCGCCTGATACGAGTCGAGTGAGCGATTCACGCCCATGGTGTAGACGTGGCCGAGCAACGCGCCCGTCATCGCCGTGCCCAGCATGCCGCCGAATGTGCGCAGCGATTGCAGCATCGCCGTGGCGGCGCCGAGATGGTCGCGCGAGACGATCTGCTGCGAGCAGACCGTGAGGCTCGTGCCCACGAGGCCCAGCCCCAGGCCGCTCGCGCCCATGCACGCCATCCACACGAGATGCGGCTCGTTGCCTCGCAGCACCACCACCGCGAGGCTCGCGAATGCCGCCAACGCGAAGCCGACGTAAAGGATCGCATTGGCGCGCCGGATGCGCGTGACCACGCGATTGTTCACGAAACTGCCGACCGTTGTGCCGAGCAGCAGCGGCGTGATCAGCATGCCCGAGGCGCGCGGCGACATCGCATAGCCGCCCTGGAACAGCAGCGGCACGTAGAAAACGAGCGAGAACAATGCAAATCCGCCGAGCACCGACATTGCAAAGAGCGGGCCGAGTTTGCGGTCGAGCAGCATGTCAACGGGGATGATCGGATAGCCCATGCGCTTTTCCCAGAAGAAAAGCGTCAGCGAACAGACCACCACGATCGCGGCCAGCACGATCGTCGAAGTCGTCCAGCCTTGCCTCGGCAGAAGCTCGATGCCGAGCTGCAGCGCGCCGAACGTGACGGCGACGACGCAAGCGCCGAGCCAGTCGAGACGCAGCCGCGCGCCTTCGCGGGCATGGTGCAGATGCGGCAGGAAAGCATTCACGAAGAAGAGCGCCGCCACGCCCACCGGCACGTTGACGAAGAACACGAGGCGCCAGCTGCCGTGCTGGGTCAGCATGCCGCCGAGCGTGGGTCCCACCACGTTCGCCAGGCCAAACGCCGAGGAGACGAATACCAGCCAGCGCAGGCGTAGCCGCGGATCGGGGAACAGGTCGGCGACGGTCGCGAATACCGTCCCCATCATGATGCCGCCGCCGATGCCTTGCAGGCCGCGCGCGAGCACGAGAAACAGCATGTTGGTCGCGATCCCGCAGAGCACCGAGGCGAGGGTAAAGAGAAGGATGGCTGCCAGCATGAAGGGCTTGCGGCCGAACAGATCGCCCAGACGCCCGAAGATCGGAATCGTGATGACCGACGCCAGCATGTAGGCCGTCGCGACCCATGCATAGAGTTCGAAGCCCTTGAGCTCCGCGACGATGCGCGGCAATGCGGTGCCGACGATAGTCTGGTCGAGCGCGATCAGCATCGAAACCGAAGCGACGCCGAGCATCGCCAATACCGACTCGCGAAACGGCAACAGTTGCCGTCCTTGATCGTGAAGCCCAATGCTCGTGGCCATGTAACGCTCCTTACTGCTGCGACGCGGCTAATCTGCTATGCGGCGCCCGGCAAATAATGAATGGGTCGGGCCCGCGCGTGCGACCTTCATGCGTTGTGCAATGATGGTACGCCCGCATACGCGAATGTCACGGGACGAACACGTCATCGACGAAGTTATTCCACACGACCCGCGCGAGACAGGGGAGATGCGAAGCGTTTGCCAACGTTTCGCGGCTCGTCGCTCTGCAAATCGATTTCGCCCGGCATGGAGTAAATCGGCGAGTCCGTTGTTTGCCTTCATGTCGAATGAGATTCGACCAAAACGGAGGGGACGTCATGAACGCTGCAATTCGACTCGTTTTGCGGGCAACGGCAAGCGTTGCGGCCACGCTTTCCCTGGCCGGTCTATGCGCCGCGTCGGCGAGTGACGCGGGATCGTCTCGCAGCGATGACGAAGCCTCGTTTCTCTCAGAGAACGATGCGGCCATGACGAAGATGATGGCCGGGATGGCGGCCAGGCCGACAGGCGATACCGATCGAGATTTCGTCGCAACAATGATTCCCCATCACCAGGGTGCCATCGACATGGCCATGGCGGAATTGCGGCACGGACACAACGAACAGCTACGCAGGATCGCCCAGGAGATCGTGGTCGAGCAACAGCAGGAGATCGTTGCCATGCGTCTCGCGGTGCATGACCCGAACACGCCGGCGGCGCCGATGTCCCACTGACCCGCTCGCATCAAGACGCAGGAGACAACGTCATGAAATACAACGCCATGCTTGGTGCGGCCCTGACTGCCGCTGCGCTCGCCGCCACGACACTCGCCGAGGCGGGGCAGGTCCCCGGCTCGCTAGCGGCGGCCGATATTGCGGTGAGCCATCGGGACCGGGTGTATTCGTCTGATCAGTTTTCGAATACCGTGTCGATCATCGATCCGGCGGCCAATCGTCTGGTCGGTGTCATCCGCCTCGGGGAGCCGACCCCGGCCAATTTCAGCCCGCTCTATCACGGTCAGTTGCTCGTGCATGGGATGGGCTTTTCGCCCGATCATCGCACATTGGCCATCGTCTCCATCGGCTCGAACTCGGTATCCTTCATCGATACGCAAACCAATGCGGTCAAGCACGTGACCTATGTGGGCCGCTCCCCGCACGAGGCATTTTTCACGCCCGACGGCAACGAGGTGTGGGTGACCGTGCGCGGCGAGAACTATGTCGATGTGCTCGACGCCAAGACCTTCGAAGAGAAGACGCGCATTGTCGTGCCGGCCGGGCCGGGCATGCAGATCTTCTCGCCCGATGGAAAGTACGGGTATATCTGTTCGTCCTTCAACCCGGAAACCGATGTCGTTTCGGTCGCCGATCACAAGATCGTGGCCCGCGTCACGCAGGCGAGCCCGTTCTGCCCGAACATCGCGGCGACGCCGGATGGCCGGCAGGTCTGGTTCACGTTGAAGGATGTGGGCAAGACGCAGGTATTCGACGCCCGGCCGCCGTTTGCGCTGCTGAAAACGCTCGACACGGGGCCGATCACCAATCACGTGAACATCGTGCAGAACGCCCACGGGATGTTTGCGTACGTGACGGTGGGCGGCCTGAACCAGATCAAGGTGTTTCGCACCGACGACTTTTCGCAGGTAGCGACGATTGCGGTCGGCAGCCTGCCGCACGGCATCTGGCCGTCCGGCGACGGCACGCGTGTCTACGTGGGCCTCGAAAACGGCGATGCGATGACGGCAATCGACACGCTGACCAACAAGGTCATCGCTACGGTTGCGGTCGGCCAGGCGCCGCAAGCCGTGGCGTATGTACCCGACGCCGTGCCGGATGGCGACGGCACGGCCAACACGCAGCCGCTCGGCGCGGCGGGGGAGGCCACGCATGTCATGCTGATCCCGGTGGGTGGCGCCGCAGCCGACCATGGCGCTGCGCCGACTTCGGTAGCGTTGTTCGACCAGGGAGTGCTGCAGGTGCTGCAGGCGGCGGTGACGGGATTGCAGGCGGGCCAGCCGTATTTCCTCGGACTTTCGGACCACGCCGACGGCAGTGGCAAAATCGACGTCCTCGCAAGCTTCAAGGCCAACCCGGCCGGCTCCGCAATCGTCAACACGCTGGGCCAGATTCGACAAGTCGTCGCGCCTGGCACGCCCGGCGTGTCCGACCGCCGACGATATCTCGTGATCGCGCCGAGCGTGGGCGGTGCGCCCGGACCCGTAGTGCAGGTGCAAGCCTTGTGAGGATCCCGGGCATCGTCCCGGTCATTTCGAATTCCTTAGTAAAAAACTTGCGGCTCGTGGGCGACACTGTTTGTTTGCCCACGTACGCAGGCGCCTGGCGCTTGACGCCTGCCTCTGCGGGAAGCTAACTGACGGTGATCGGCACCCGAAAGCGAGGTGAAGAAATGAGCGCTTCCCGCAATCTGGCTAACAGCCAGCTTACCGTTCTGTTCCTGATCCTTCTGGTGCATGGCACGGCCCACGCCGCCGACGATCGTGCGGTGTCGGCCGCCTCACCCGGCTTCGAGCCGAGCGAGCTTTCGACAGACTGCATCGACCGGGAATATCGCGGGAAAAATGCCAAACTGGGTCTCGACTACACCGACCTGATCAACAACTGCGGTGCATCGGTCATCATCACGTGGCAGTCGTTCAACCACGGCGCGCCGCAAACCGAAGGCGGCGGGGGAATGGGGCAATCGGCATGCATACCGCCGGGCGGTACCATCACCACCGCATCGCGCGAGCGGCTCGGCACGGCGAGTGAGAACCTGCCTGTTAGCGTCGTGACCTGCCAGTGACGGCGGCGCAGCCGGTTCAGCCGGAAATGGCTCTCACCCTCCGCGAGGCAACATCTATTCGCTGGCACTTCCTTTCTTCCAGCCACTGCAACGACTTCTCGACGACGTCGGCAGGCACCTCGTCGAATGTGGTGTTGCGGATCAAGGTTTCGCTCGCGGCAATGTCGTTGAATTCCCCCAGCGTCTTTTGCACGGAGGTCAGTTCCTTGATGGTGCGATCGTGGTCGCCTTTGATGACGGGTTGAAAAAACTCGAGCAGATAGCGCAGCTTTTTGCCGGCCTTGCGCACGTCATGCAGACTTTCCTCGTGGCCAGCCTCGCTTCGCGCGGCGCGTCTGCTGCGTTTTCGAAGCGTGCGCTGCGCCATACGGACCCGTTGCCTGGCAAACGCGCGGATTGGAAGATCACTGCAACGCGACTGCAGCGTGGTTTGCGCGCGAAGCACCGCGTCGTTCAGAAATGCTTCGACGGCTTCGCTCTTGATCATGGCCTGGCTATGCGCCACCGCTTGCGCGCGTTTCTCACGCGCGGCGGTCACCAGCAGTTCGATGGATGCGTCTGACTTCTGCGCGGTTTCCAGGAGGTCGCCGGCGATGTCCCAGTCGCGCGTTCCGCCCGCTACGGCGGCCAGACGCTTGAATTCTTCGCTGGCTTGCGCGGTGGCTTCCTCGCCGAGCCAGGGCGAGTACGCCCAATACAATGCACGAAGCTTTCTGAAGGCCACCCGAAGCTGATGAAATGCTTCGGGGTCGACGCCTGAAGACAGGGCTTTCGTCCTTTGCACCGCTTCGATGACCACTGGCATGGCCAATGATGAGAAGGTGCTGGCGATGGAGGTCTTGCTGGTGAGTGACGCATCGGAGCGTCGCCGATCGATTCTGAAGCGAGTGCGCGGCCGTGGTAAAGGCCAGTCACCGTCCATATCCATTCGAGCCTCGAGTCTGACGAAAACAGGTTGCCCCAAACCATACCATACGGCCGGTTGGCAACCTGATCTTCGTGACGATTTGATGAAGTGTGCAAATTCTGACAAGTTGACAGCCTTTGCGTCGCCAGCAGGTTGACCTTCTGTATTACGATGCTTACCTACGTCAGGCGTTGCTGTGCGGATGCATCGAGAAGCGCCTCCCGGGAACGAAGTGGGAGTTCGAGTTGAAGAAACGGGCCACCGTGATCTGCCGTAGAGGTAAGCGAATTCTCCTGGTAGCACGCAGTCAGTCGAAGTGGGCACTACCGGGTGGCATGTTGAAGCGCGGTGAGCATCTAACGCAGGCCGCGCTTCGAGAACTCAAGGAGGAGACGCGGCTCCTGGGCAAGTCGGCCAGGTACCTGTTCGACATTCGCGGCAAGCAGAAACACCATCACGTGTTCTCCTGTGAAATACCCAGGCAGGCCAAGGCACGGCCGAGCAGCGAGATAGCCAGGTGTCGATGGGTCCACCTCGACGACATCCCGCGCCTGCTCACCAGCGGCCCGACGAACGATATCGTGCGGCTGATCAACCAGCGGCGCAGGAAGTAACACCACGGCCCTCGTGGTGACGGATTGAACGCCCACGGCGTTCAATCCCGATGCATCTGCCTTCCTCAGGCAGCTATCCCAAGCCCCACATCTTCAACGCTTCGCGCCCATCACGCGTTTTCGTCGCCTTTGGCCGGACGCCCCGTCTTGACGGTTTCAAGTGCTTCGATCGCAGCCAGCAGTCGCTTCTGCGGCGCCGCTTCGAGCAATTGAAGGCCGGCGCGCAATAGTTCGCTCTTTCTCACCGCAACGCCGGCCTCCAGGCACTTGCGTTTGAGGAGCGCGATGCGCTGGTAGTCCGTCTTGGGCATCGTGAAGCTGTCGCGCACGACCTTATCTTTCTTCACGCGCTTGGCCTTGACCTTCTCCGCGGGTGCGGCTGCAGGTGCAGGCGCCGGTGCCTGTGCGGCGCCGTTAGCGGGCTTCGCAGGCGCTTTGGGCGCGGCCTTCTTGCGCCTGGACTTAATCGCCGCTTCCGCTGGCGCTGCCGCAGCGGGCTTTGCCGTTTCGCTTTGGGCATCCGCGGTTGCCTCGGTTGCCGCGGACTTCGGGAAGTGGAACGCCTTCCTGGTGGGTTTGCGTGTGGTCGCTACAGTCATGTCGATCTCCGGTCTGAAAACGGTATAAACAGTATATCCGGTTTATTGCGACATTCCACTCTGCCGCGAGCCACCTTCGAACCTGCTCAGTGAGTCCTTGCTAACACGTCTTCTGAATGGTGACGCCGGCATCCATAAGCTCTCTTTTGCGATCGATTCCAGTGTCACCCAATCGTCACATTGCGAACGTAACGTCCAGCGCATCAAGAACGATTTGAAGGAGTACGGGATGAGAGTCAGTCTCTTTGCGATTGTCATTCTCGCGCTGGGCTCGGGCATCGCCCAGGCTGCGGATATCACGGGCGCCGGCAGCACCTTCGCTGCGCCGATCTACACGAAATGGGCGGACGCCTATCAGAAGTCGGGCGGCGGCAAGGTGAATTACCAGGGCATTGGCTCGTCGGGCGGCATCAAGCAGATTCAGGCCAAGACCGTCGATTTCGCGGGCTCGGACGCTCCGCTGAAGGATGACCAGTTGGCGAAGGACGGCCTGTTCCAGTTCCCGACGGTGGTCGGGGGCGTCGTGCCGGCGATCAATGTGCCGGGCGTAAAGCCGGGCGAGATCACCCTGTCGGGCCCGGTACTCGGCGACATCTACCTCGGCAAGATCAAGAAGTGGAACGACCCGGCCATCGTCGCCCTGAACCCGAAGGTCAAGCTGCCTGATCTCGACATCGCCGTGGTGCGCCGCGCCGACGGCTCGGGCACCAGCTTCATCTGGACGAACTACCTCTCGAAGGTCAGCCCCGAGTGGAAGAGCAAGGTCGGCGAAGGCACGACCGTGAACTGGCCGACGGGTACGGGCGGTAAGGGCAACGACGGGGTGGCCGCTTTCGTGCAGCGTCTGCCGGGCGCGATCGGCTACGTCGAATGGGCGTACGCCAAGCAGAACCACATGGTCTACGCCGCGATGAAGAACGAAGCGGGCACGGTCGTTCAGCCGAGTACCGAAACGTTCAAGGCAGCGGCCGCTGGCGCGGACTGGAAGAAGTCGTTCTACCAGATCCTCACGAACGAGCCGGGCAAGGACGCGTGGCCGGTGGTCGGCGCGACCTTCGTGCTGCTGCATACGGCACAGGACAAGCCTGAGCAGGGCAAGGAAACGCTCAAGTTCTTCGACTGGGCTTTCAAGAACGGCTCGTCCGCCGCCGATAGCCTCGACTACATCTCGCTGCCCGAGTCGGTCGTCAGCGAAATCAAGTCGCAGTGGAAGGAGAAGGTCAAGGACGCGAGCGGCAAGCCGATCGTACCTTGATCGGAAACGCAATCCAGGTGCGCGCATGCATTGCGCGCGCTTGCCTCTCCTGCCACTCAGAGCGTTCGGGGCTTCACGAGCCTAGTGTGCGTCGCTGCGCGAACTCCGAAGATTTTCGCGCACGCGCCGCGCGACCAGCACGCTCAGGTAATCCATGATGCGCGCGCCGTCGCTGAATGCCGCCCAGGTTTCGGGTACAGGCTGTCGAATTCATTCGCCGGCAGGCGCGATCTCCAGGCGATAACCCACACCGTAAATCGAGCGGATCATGTCCTGCTCGGGCCGGATCGACTGGATTTTGCGCCGCAGGTTCTTGACGTGCGAATCGATCGTGCGGTCGGCCACGACGCGGTGATCGTCGTATAGCGCACGCAGAAGAAAGTCGCGCGCGTAAATGCGGCCCGGGCCCGAATGCAGCAACGCGAGCAAACGAAATTCGATGGGTGTGAGGTGCAGATCCCGACCATCCAGGCGCGCGGCGTGTTGCGCGACATCGATCGAAAACGGCGAGGCCACGGTGCCTTCCGCTTCCTGGTGCGCCCGCGCAAGCAGTTCAGCCCGGCGCAGGATCGCCTTGACGCGCGCGACGACTTCACGCGGACTGAACGGCTTGCACACGTAGTCGTCGGCACCCAGTTCGAGCCCGAGCAAACGGTCGATTTCGTCCA
This sequence comes from Paraburkholderia sp. BR10936, assembly GCF_040965735.1. Classification (NCBI taxonomy): domain Bacteria; kingdom Pseudomonadati; phylum Pseudomonadota; class Betaproteobacteria; order Burkholderiales; family Burkholderiaceae; genus Paraburkholderia; species Paraburkholderia sp. BR10936. The sequence goes on along the minus strand of NZ_JBFRCM010000005.1, from coordinate 119,681 downwards.
CGCGCGCCGTGATGATCATCACGGGAATGGCGGAGAACGTGCGCAGTTCGCGGCACACGTCGAGACCGCTGCGCCCGGGCAGCATCAGGTCGAGCAGCACCATCGACGGTTGGTGTTCGCGCACGTACGGCACGACCTCGCGGCCGTCCGCCAGGATCGTCGTGGCGAAATCCTCTTTCGCGAGATAGTCGGCGAGCAGGGCCGCGAGCTTCGGCTCGTCTTCGACGATGAGGATGGACGGCCGCATAGTCGGATCAATCATGATGCGTGTGCAGGCGAGGAAGTTGGACCAGGATCCGCAGCCCACCGAGCGGCGAGCGCGATGCCTCGATCGTGCCGCCGTGTTGCTCGACGATGTGCTTGCACAATGCGAGCCCGAGACCCGCGCCGCCGCTTTGACGGCTGCGCGATGGATCGACGCGGAAAAACCGGTCGAACAGATGCGGCAGTAGCGGCGCAGGAACCGGCGGAAACGAATCTTGAACGTCGACATGGATGTCGTTGTCGTTCGACGTGACCGAGAGCCTCACGCAGCCGCCGGCGTTGGTGTAGCGCAGGGCATTTTCCAGCAGGTTTTTCCACAGCTGCGTGAGGCGATAGGGATCGCCCGAGAGCGTGGCGTGAGCGTCGTCGGGATCGAAATCCAGCGTGATGTCCTTGGCGGCGAGGCGCTCGCGAAATACGTCGCATGCGGCCTCCACGATGGGTACGAGGTCGAGCGGCACTTTTTCGAACGAAAGCTGGCCGATGTCGGCCAGCGAAAGTTCATAGAGATCGTCGATCAACTGGCTGAGCATCGCTACTTCGGACTGCAGAGAAGTGATGGTCGCCGCGTCGGGCCGGCGCACGCCGTCCTCGATCGCCTCGAGTTCGCCGCGCAGCACCGAGAGGGGCGTACGCAACTCATGCGAAATGTCGGCGATAAAGTCGCGCCGGTCGCTTTCGGCTTTTTCGAGCGACGCCGCAAGCCGGTTGAAATCGCTCGCGAGCATCTGCAACTCATCGCTGCCTTTGGCCGGCACGCGCGTAGCGTAGTCGCCGCCCGCGAGGCGATGCGTGGCCGTGACGATCCGCTTGATCGGTGTGAGCAGCGTGCGCGCGAGGATGATCGACATGGCGGCGGAGAGCAACGCCGTAAAGCCCACGATGATCCACGTCACCTGCAGCTGGCGGTCCTTGAAGCGCTGCTCCGCCTGATTGATGAGCGAGGTGGGTCCCCCCAACGCGATCCAGCCGACCGTTTGACCCTTGACGCGCAGCGGATGGCGCACGGCGTCGGGCGGCGGGGGCGGGCCCGCGCTCGTGACGAGTTTCATGTTCGCGTCGTAAAGCGTGTAGGGCGGGCGAAACGGCCGCGAGTGCCCGGCAAGGCCGGGGCCGAAGGGGCCACCGTTGCCGTCGTTGCCGTGGAAGCCGCCCGGCGCATCGGGCGGGCGGCCATCGTCCGGCGGCGCGCCGGGCGGCGGCCCGCCGTCGAATGGAGGCCGGTCTGGCGCGGTCTCACGAGCGAAATCCCAATTGCCATGCTGGGCGTATGAGGCTTCGAGTTCCTGCTGGAGCGCCGCCAGTTCGCTTGCACTTTGTTCCTGCAGAAAATCCACGAAACCGAATTCGAAACTCGTCCGGATCGCGACGCCCATGGCCACGGCGGCGAGCACGCAGGCCGAAAGAATCGCGAGGAAGAGCTTGGAGGTGACGCTGACTTTCATGACGGGTTCAGCAGGGAGCGATAAAGGCGAGTGCGAATTTATTCGGCACTATTTTCGCCCGAAGCGTACCGTAAGGTGTACGTGGCCCGTCCGAATCCACACTTTCTCCAGATTTCCCTTCTTTTTCCTGCACCGTTGTTCCGTATGATCCGCTGCAGATCGAAGCGCATCCCTGCGTTCGTGCGCGGGATCGGAATGGAAGACGCGCATCTCAGAGGAAGGGACAGGTCGATGGACATTCACGTGCTGCTTGTCGAGCCCGATCAGGCGTATCGGGACGACCTGCGTACTTATTTGCAGCGGCAGCAGATCGCGGTGTCGGTGCTGTATGGTGTCGAGCGGCTGGAGCAGCGTCTCGCGCGAGAAACGCCCTCGCTCATCATTCTGCGGCACGATGCGCTCAAGATCGACGGCATTGCAGCGCTGCGCACGCTGCGTGAACGCGGATGGCTGACGCCCGCCATCATCGTGAGCCAGTCCGCCGACGTGGCCGACAAGGTGCTCGCCTTCGAATTCGGCGCCCACGACTACATGGTCGATCCGTTCGACCCGCGCGAACTGCTCGCACGTCTGCACCATGCATTGCGTTGCAAGATCGATTACCCCGCGTCGCCGCGCAGGGAGACGAAGTACGTCTTCGACGGATTCGAACTCGACGCCATCGATAATCAACTGTTCAGGGACGGCCTCAAGATTCCTGCCCCGCCGCTGGTGCTCGCCGTGCTCGCGGTGTTCGCTGCGAACCGCCTGCGGCCGCTTTCGCGCGAGCGCATCGTGAGCATGATCGATCGCAATTCGTCGCTTCACGCGCGCAGCGTCGACGTTGTCGTCTTTCGTCTGCGCAAGCTGCTTGGCCTGTCGCCTTGCGGCCGCCAATATATTCAAACGCGTTACAGGGATGGTTATGTTTTTTGCCCTGACGACGCGCTTGCCGATCTGGACCTCGCTGCCAGCGTAAGCGCGGCAGTCAATCCGCGCTGACATTGACCGCGACATCGACTCGATGCGCGCCCCCGCCGAGAATGACGCCGCGCAGGAGCGACACGTCGGTGTAATCGCGGCCGATGGCGAGCGTGACGTGGCCCTGGTCGGCGAGCACGTCATTGGTCGGATCGAGGTCGATCCAGCCGGCAGAGGGCGCAGACGGCACCGAAGGCACGTAGAGCGACACCCACGCATGCGAGGCGTCCGCGCCGATCATCGGTTGGGCGCCTTCAGGCGGGTCATTGCGCAGATAGCCGCTCACGTAGCGCACGGCTAGCCCGATCGAGCGCAAGCAGCCGATCATCACCTGGGCGAAATCCTGACACACGCCATGGCGCAGTTCGAAGGCGCGCGCGGCGGGCGTGTCGAACGACGTTGCCGAGGGGCGGTACGCGAAATCGGCGTGGATGCGATGCATCAGGTCGATCGCGCCGGTCAGAACCGGGGCGTCGGGCCCAAAACTCTCCAGCGCGTAGGCGCGAAATTCCGGCAGCAACGCGATATTCGGCGAGGCGAAACAAAATTCGGACTCCGCATGGAAGGCGTCCCCCGCCGTGTAACGCAGCATGTGCGCGACGTCTTCCCAGGCCGGCGTGCCGTCTGCGTCGAGCGTCGCGTAGCGCGGCGAGAGCAGCACGCTCGTTTCGCTCGTCATCTGCAGATAGTCGTGCGGCGCGTCGAACGAGAAGTAGAGCACCTCGTTGCCGAAGGCGTCGCGGCGGCTCGTCTGATACGACGGTGCGGGTTCGATACGCTCGCGGTGCGCGAGCACGCGCTGCCAGGGAAGGTCGAGCGGGCGGATGGTCGCGAGATGCTGGGCGGTCTCGACGAGCGTCGAATAGCGGTAGGTCGTGCGGTGCGTGACCGCGAGGCGGGTGCCGTTCATGACCAGACCTGCGCGGCGAGCGGCACGGCGTGGCTGAACCAGCGCGCGCTGATTTCGTTCGACATCGCGGCCATACGCTCGGCGAGACTGTCGCACAGTGCGGTGAGCGCGGGGTATCGGCCGTCCTCGCCGGGCTCGCAGAGCGCCTCCAGCGTCGGCAGTGCCTCGATGGGCGCGAGCTGCGAGGCGAACGGCTCGCGCTTCGGGCCGCGCGCCGCCTGGGCGATTTCGTCGAGTCGCGCGCGCAGCCGCGCGTAGACGCCGTAGAGGCCGCGCGGATTGGTCGGGTCGGTCACGATCACGTCGAGCAGGGCCGGCACTTCGAGTCGCCCCGGATACAGCGAGCGATACGTGAGCGTGCTGTCGAACAGTTGCAGCAGCACGTCGAAGCCCGCGGGCGTGGCGAGCGTGCGTTCGTGCGCGGCGATGCGAAGCATGGTGGCCAACGCGGCCACGCGCTCGATATGGCGCCCCGCGAACAGCAGGCGCCAGGCTTCGTCGCGGGTCATGCGGTCGCCCTGGCAGCCGCTGATGGCGCTCAACTGTGTTGCGAGCGCATCGAGCGCGCCCATCAGCGCCATGCGGTCGTACGGCGTGGGACGCCGGAATTCGATCGCCGCTCCCTGACGCGCGGCCGCAGGCACGAGTGAAAGCGCCTGAAGCGCATCGCGGAAGTCGTTGCGCGAGGCAAGCACAGTGCGCCAGTGATCGTTCGACAGCCGGCCGCGAATCTCACCGCACGCATACGCCTGGGTCGCGAGCGTGCGGCCGATGCCCGTTGCGCCGGCATTTTCGTGCAGATTGGCCACGAGTGAGCGCTCGAAGTCGTCGAGGCTGCGCCGGGCTTCGCTGACTGTGGCGGGCACGAGTCCGTTGGCGGCGGCCAGTTCGACGAAGGTGCCGAACAACTCTTCGGCGTCGCTGCCTTCGAGCGAGCCGAGAATCAGCCGGCACAGGCGCACGCCGTTTTCGGCGCGCTCGCCGTAACGCCCCGCCCAGAACAGGTTCTCCGCCGAACGGCTCGGCACGCGGCGGCGCTCTCGGCGCAACTCGCCGGGCTTGATGGGGCTCGGCAGGAGCGTGAAGGTCGATCCGGGCTGGCTCGACAGCACCCAGGTATCCACGCTGCTGCCGCCCATCTGCATCGATACGGATTCCTGATGTTCGGCCGCGAGGCGCGTGAAGCCGCCAGGCAGCACGCGCCAGCCGTATTCCTGATCGGCAATCGCGTAGACGCGCAGCCCGGCAGGCCGCGCGCCGAGCATGCCCGCGCCGGTCTCGTAGCGCGGCGTATAGCTGTAGCGCAGCGGCTGCTGGACCGTGAAGGCGTCGGGCAACTGCTCGATGCGCTCGCGCCAGTCGGCGAGCGTTTGCACGCCGGCGGCCAGTCCGGGCGGCGCGGACGACCCGTTCGCCGCGCCGGGCCACGTCGGCACGAGCAGCGCCTCGGGCACCTGCGCGAGCGCGTCGCGCCAGGCCGCGTCTTCGCCGCACCACCAGGTCGCGATGCCGGGCAGCGCAAGCTCCTCGCCGAGCAGCGCCCGGGCGATGCCGGGCATGAAGCCGTGCAGCGCGGGCGATTCGACGAAGCCCGCGCCGGGCACGTTCGAGACCATCACGTTGCCCGCGCGCATGACCTGTAGCAGTCCCGGTACGCCAATGGTCGAGTCGGCGCGAAGCTCGACCGGGTCGCAAAACGTATCGTCGAGGCGGCGCAGCACGGCGTGCACGCGCTCCAGCCCGTCCAGCGTCTTCAGGTACAGCATGTCGTCGCGCACCGTGAGGTCCTTGCCCTCGACGAGCGTGAGGCCGAGGTAGCGCGCGAGGAACACGTGCTCGAAGTAAGTCTCGCTGAACGGCCCCGGCGTGAGCAGCACGATATGCGCGGACGTGCCGCTCACGCTGCGCTCGTCGGCGCTCATGATCGCGCGTGCGGCCGCCGCGAGCGTGGCGATGAGCTGCGAATAGGACGGTGCGAGACGATGCACCCGCATGGTGCGAAACGGCTCGGCGAAGAGGCTCGAGACGATGAGCCGGTTTTCCAGCAGATAGCCGAGCCCCGAGGGCGCTTCCGTGCGGTGCGAGACGACGGTCCACTGACCTTCGGGCGAGCGCGCGAGGTCGAGCGCGACGATCTGCAAGTACTGGCGGTCGGCCGGCACGAAGCCTTTCACCGCACGCAGATAGCCCGGGTGGCCGAACACCAGCGCGGGCGGCAGCAGGCCGCGCGCGAGCAGCGTTTGCGGCCCGTAGATATCGGCGACGATCTCGTTGAGCAGGCGCGCGCGCTGCGCGGCGCCGCGCTCGATCTGCGCCCATTCGGCTTCGTCGATGATGAACGGCAGCACGTCGAGCGCCCACGGGCGCGGGCCGCCCGCGTCCGCATAGACGTTATAGGTGATGTCGTTCTCTCGCACCTGGCGCGCGACCGACGCCGCGGCGCCGTCGAAACCCGCCACGCCCGGCTTGCCGAGGTGCCCGAAGAACTGCCGCCACGGCTCGCGCAGCTCGCCTTGCGCCGTCTGCAGTTCGTCCCAGTGACCGGCGCGTACCGGCAGCGTGCGCAGCGGCGCGCCCGCCGGGTCGTCGCTGGCGGAGGAATCGAACGGCAGGGTGGATTGGGTCGGCAAGATCGTGGGTCGGGGCAGCGCGCCTCGCTCGCGAGGCACGCCTTCGGTTAGGGCGCTTGACGGGTTATCGGCCGCAATCAGCCGCAGCGTAGATCCAGTGTGAACGGAAACTCGAGGCTGCGCTCGGGGGGCGCCACTTCCACGGGCCCCGGCGTGTGGCCGGTCGTGAAGAAGCGCGCGCGCCGCCGGCTCTCGGCCTCGTAGGCGTTGACCGGAAACGTCTGATAACTGCGGCCGCCCGGATGCGCAACATGATACTGGCATCCGCCGATCGCGCGCGCACTCCAGGTGTCGACGATATCGATCGTGAGCGGCGCGTGCACGCCGATGGTCGGATGCAGCGACGCCGCCTGTTGCCACGCGCGAAACCGCACGCCCGCCACGCTCTCGCTTACGCGTCCGGTCGGCTGAAGCGGCAGCGCGTGGCCGTTCACGCTCACGACGTGGCGGCTCTCGTTGATGCCGAGCACCCGCACTTCGAGCCGCTCGACCGACGAATCGACATAGCGCACCGTCGTGCCGGCTCCGCCTTCTTCGCCCATCACGTGCCACGGTTCGAGCGCATGGCGCACCGAGAGCGCAATGCCGCTCGTCTGCAGCTCGCCGACCAGCGGGAAGCGGAATTCGAAGTGCGGCGCGAACCAGGCGGGATCGAGCGCGAATCCCGCTGCGGACGTTTCGGCGAGCACGTCGTCGAAATCCATCTGCACGAAGGTCGAGAGCATGAAGCGGTCGTGCAGCTCGGTGCCCCAGCGCGTGAGGCGCTGCGTGTACGGCGTCTTCCAGAAGCGCGCGACGAGCGCACGCAGCAGCAGTTGCTGTGCGAGGCTCATGCGCGCGTGCGGCGGCATTTCGAAGCCGCGCAGCTCGAGCAGGCCGAGGCGGCCGGTCGGGCCGTCGGGCGAGTAGAGCTTGTCGATGCAGAACTCGGCGCGATGCGTGTTGCCGGTCACGTCGATGAGGATGTTGCGCAGCGTGCGGTCGATGAGCCAGGGCGGCACGCGCGGGCCATCGTCGAAGGGGCTTCCGAAGCCGCGCAGCAGATCGACCTGGCGCTGGATCTCGGCGAACGCGACTTCCAGTTCGTAGACCTGATCGTTGCGCGCTTCGTCCACGCGCGGCGCCTGGCTCGTCGGCCCGATGAAGAGGCCCGAAAACAGGTACGACAGCGAGGGATGGTTGTGCCAGTAGGCCACGAGGCTTGCAAGCAGGTCCGGGCGGCGCAGGAACGGGCTGTCGGCTGGCGTGGCGCCGCCGAGCACGAGGTGATTGCCGCCGCCGGTGCCGGTGTGCCGGCCGTCGAGCATGAACTTCTCGGTGGAAAGCAGCGTTTCGTGCGCGGCCTGATAAAGGAATTCGGTGCGCTCGACCAGTTCGTCCCAGTTCGACGACGGGTGGATGTTCACCTCGATCACGCCGGGGTCGGGCGTGACCTGGAGCATCTTCAGGCGCGCGTCGCGCGGCGGCGGATAGCCTTCGATCACGACGGGCAGCGCCAGCTCGGCGGCGGTGGTTTCGACGGCGGCCAGCAGATCGAGGTAATCGTCGAGTTCGGCGAGCGGCGGCATGAACACGTGAAGCTGGCCTTGCGCGCGGCCAAAGGAGGCGGCTTCGGCTTTTGGCCCGGCGGCGCGCGCGGGGTCGCGTGCTTCGACGCACAGCGCGGTGCGGTGGATCCAGGCGGCGGATTCGCCGCGCTCCGGATAGCGGTTTGTTTCAGGTCCGTTCGCGCTTCCCGTGCCCTCCACCTGACGCGATCGCGCGCTGGCATCGAAGCCTGTTTCGTACTGCATGCGAAGCTCGGCGGCACTGCGCAGCGGCGCCGGGGCGGAGAACGGATCGCGGGAATGCTGCCACGGGTAGTCGCCCTCTGCGACCCACGGCAGCGAATCGAGCGGCAGACGGTAGCCCATCGGCGAGTCGCCGGGGAGGAGGTACATGCGCGCGTCGCGGAAGAACCACGGGCCGCTCACCCAGCGCGGGCCCTGCAGGGCGGGTTGGGCCGCAGGCAGCTCGCCGCGCTCGCACGCGAGCGGCAGCACGTAGCCGGTGACGGTATCGAGGCCCGCGTCGAACACGCGGCGCAGCCGCATGCGTTCCAGCTCGTCGTCGAGGCGCGAGTCGAACGGATCGACGTTCACGGGCAGCCGGCGCTCGCGCCACAGGTAATACCAGGTGTCCTCGTAGCCGGGCTGCACGTGTTGTGGATCGACCGCGAGCTTCGCCGCGAGGTGTTCGATGAAGCGCTGGGCGTCCTTGGCCGTGTGGTGGGTCGGCGAGCGCTCGTCGGCGAAGAGCGCGGGATCGCGCCAGCACGGTTCGCCGTCCGCGCGCCAGAAGAGCGAAAGCGCCCAGCGCGGCAACTGCTCGCCCGGATACCACTTGCCCTGGCCGATATGCAGAAAGCCCAGCGCGCCATAGTGCGCGCGCAGCTTTTCCATCAGCGCGATGGCGTAGCGGCGCTTGGTCGGGCCGAGCGCATCGGTGTTCCATTCGGGCGCGTCGCGGTCGCCCGCCGCCACGAAGGTCGGCTCGCCGCCCATCGTGAGGCGCACGTCCTGGTTGGCGAGCGCGGCGTCCACCTGGACACCTATGGCGTGCATGTCGGCCCATTGCGCTTCGGTGTAGGGCTTTGTCACACGCGGCGTTTCGAGCACGCGCGAGATCGACATCGAATGCGAGAACTCGACTTCGCATTCGTCGAGCGCGCCCGAGATCGGCGCCGCGCTGCCGGGCTCCGGCGTGCATGCCACCGGAATATGGCCTTCGCCCGCGAGCAGGCCCGAGGTCGGATCGAGCCCGATCCAGCCCGCGCCGGGCAGATAGACCTCGCACCAGGCGTGCAGGTCGGTGAAGTCGGCCTCGGCGCCGCGCGGGCCGTCGATCGCCTTGACGTCGGGCGTGAGCTGCAGCAGATAGCCCGACACGAAGCGCGCCGCGAGCCCGAGCTGACGCAGCGTCTGCACGAGCAGCCAGCCCGTGTCGCGGCAGGAGCCGGAGCCTTTCTCCAGCGTTTCCTCGGGCGTTTGCACACCCGGCTCCATGCGGATCAGGTAGCCGATCTCGCGTTGCAGGCGCTGGTTCAGATCGACGAGGAAGTCGATGGTCACGCGCGGCGTGCGATCGATCGTCTCGACGAACGCGGCGAAGCGCGGCGTCGGCTCGCTGTGCGCGAGATACGGCGCCAGCTCCGCGGCCAGCTCGGGCGCGTACGTGAACGGAAAGCGCTCGGCGCTCGGTTCGAGAAAGAAGTCGAACGGGTTGTAGACCGCCATTTCCGCAACCAGATCGATCGTGACGCGGAATTCGCGCGTCGGCTCGGGAAACGCGAGCCGCGCCTGATAGTTGGCGAACGGGTCCTGCTGCCAGTTGACGAAATGACCGGCGGGTTCCACGCGCATCGAGTACGAAAGGATAGGCGTGCGGCAGTGCGGCGCGGGGCGCAGGCGCACCACGTGTGGCGCGAGGCGCACGAGCCGGTCATAGCGATACTGCGTGACATGGTTTAACGCGACACGGATGGACACACCCGACTCCTCGATCGACGTGGATGGAACGGCTGAAAAGGCGCACGGCGCAGCGCGCCTATGATGCGCATGGCGCGAGTGCAGGATGTGACAGCGGTGGCGCCGCGAGTGGGAGGCACGCGGCGTGCTGCGCGAGGCACAGCGGAACGCGCGGCCATCACGGGAATGCGGCAATGAAGACCCTTCACTGCGATCACTGCAATCAGCTGGTGTTTTTCGAAAACGAGCGCTGCGAGCGATGCGAGGCGCGCCTCGGCTATGTGCCGCAGACGGGGGAGATGCACGCGTTCGAGGATGCGGGCGCGGGGCGCTGGCGCAGCCTGAGTGCGCAGGCAAACGGTGCGCTCTTTCGTCAGTGCCACAACTACGCAGTCGAAAAGGTCTGCAACGGCATGATTCCGGCCGATTGCGACGACACGCTTTGCCGCGCCTGCCAGTTCACGCGCACGATTCCCGACCTCTCGCGGCCCGAGAACCGTCTTTACTGGTATCGCCTCGAGACGGCCAAGCGGCGCCTGCTCTACACGCTGGGGGTGCTCGGCCTGCCGCTCGTCACGCGCGCCGAAGACCCGGAACACGGCCTGCAATTCGAATTTCTCGAAGAGACGGGCGACGGCCAGCGCATCATGACGGGCCACGATCACGGGCTCATCACGATGAACATCGCCGAGGCCGACGACGCGCATCGCGAGCGCACGCGCATTTCGCTGCACGAGCCGTATCGCACCTTGCTGGGGCATTTTCGCCACGAGGTCGGCCACTACTATTTCGATCGTCTCATCGCGCAGGAGCCGACGGGGCGTTGGCTCGAACCGTTTCGCCGCCGCTTCGGCGACGAGCGCGCCGACTATGCCGCCGCGCTCGCCGCGCACTACGCCGACGGCCCCGCGCCCGACTGGGCCGAGCGCCACGTGAGCGCCTATGCGTCGGTGCATCCGTGGGAGGACTGGGCCGAGACGTGGGCGCATTACCTGCATATCGTCGATACGCTCGACACCGCAACGGCCTGCGGCCTCGCGCTGCTGCCCGAAAGCCCCGACGAGCCCACGCTGGTCGACCAGACGCCGGTGGACGAGGCGAGCTTCGACAGCCTGCTGGCGCGCTGGTTTCCGCTCACCTACGCGCTGAACAGCCTGAACCGCAGCCTCGGCATGCCCGACGGCTACCCGTTCGCGCTGGCTTCGCCCGTCATCGACAAATTGCGCTTCGTTCATCGCGTGATCTCGGCTTCGTCTTCGCGGTCGTGAACGTCCACGCGCCGCGCGAGTTCGTTGAGGCGCCGGCTCAGCGCTCCAGCACCCAGGTGTCCTTCGTGCCGCCGCCCTGCGAGGAATTGACCACGAGCGAGCCCTCGCGCAGCGCGACCCGCGTGAGCCCGCCCGGCACCATGCGCACTTCCTTGCCCGAGAGCACGAATGGACGCAGGTCGATGTGGCGCGGCGCGACGCCCGTTTCGACCCACGTCGGGCAGGTGGAAAGCGAGAGCGTGGGCTGCGCGATGTACTTGTCCGGGTTCGCGACGAGCGCCGCGCGAAACGCCTCGATCTCGGCGCGCGTGGCAGCGGGACCGATCAGCATGCCGTAGCCGCCCGCGCCGTGCGTTTCCTTCACGACCAGCTCCGGCAGATGGTCGAGCACGTAGCGCAGGTCGTCGGCCTTGCGGCACATCCACGTGGGCACGTTCTTGAGCAGCGGCTCCTCGCCCAGATAGAAGCGCACCATGTCCGGCACGTAGGGGTAGATCGACTTGTCGTCGGCGACGCCCGTGCCCACCGCGTTGCACAGCGTCACGTTGCCCTTGCGGTAGACGTTCATGAGGCCCGCCGCGCCGAGCGCCGAATCGGACCGGAAAACGTGCGGATCGAGAAAGTCGTCGTCCACGCGCCGGTAGATCACGTCCACGCGCTGCGGGCCCTTCGTGGTGCGCATATAGAGGTGATCGTTCTCGACGAACAGGTCCTGGCCTTCCACGAGCTCGATGCCCATTTGCTGCGCGAGGAACGCGTGCTCGAAGTAGGCCGAGTTGTACATGCCGGGCGTGAGCAGCACGACCGTCGGATTGTCGGTGCCGGACGGCGCGGCGGCGCGCAGCGTGTCGAGCAGCAGGTCGGGGTAGTGCGCAACGGGCGCCACGCGATTGCGCACGAACAGATCGGGAAAGAGCCGCATCATCATCTTGCGGTTTTCCAGCATGTACGAGACGCCGGAGGGCACGCGCAGGTTGTCCTCGAGCACGTAGAACTCGCCCTCGCCGGCGCGCACGATGTCGATGCCCGCGATATGCGCATAGATGTCGTGCGCGACGTGCACGCCCTGCATCTCGGGGCGGTACTGCGCGTTGCGCAGGATCTGGTCGGCTGGCACGATGCCGCGCTTGACGATCTCCTGCTCGTGATAGATGTCGTGGATGAAGCGGTTGAGCGCGTTCACGCGCTGGCGCAGGCCGCGCTCGAGCGTGTTCCACTCCTGGCGCTGGAAGATGCGCGGGATCACGTCGAACGGAATCGTGCGCTCGGTGCCCGCACCCGTTATGTCCTTTTCGCCATAAACGGCGAAGGTGATGCCCACACGCCGGAAGATGGCATCGGCTTCGGCGCGCTTCTTGAGCATCTGCTGCTCGCTCTGCCTGCGCATCCAGGCGAAGAATTCGCGGTAGTGGGCGCGCGGCTCGCCGACCTGCGCAAACGCCGTGGCGGCAAGGCCGCGAACGTCGAAATCCCCGTACTCGAACATCTCGTTGAAGGCTGTTGGCTTCATGTGCGTTTTTTCCGTTCGCTGCTCTTTTGCGCGCGATTGTTCGTGTTTGTTCGTGCCGGGTTGCGTAGGGGCAATGCAACTTCCATGCCGAATCCCGCGGCACGACATGCTCGATGTTGGTGCGCGGCGGCGCTCAGAACTCCATATCGAGTTCGTCGATGTCCTCCGTTTCCGACTGGGCCGCCGCGATCCATTCGGCGACGTACGGCTGCTTGAGCACGCGCATGCAGTAGTCGCCGATGTCGGGGTCGATCGGCACGTCATAGGTGAGCAGGCGCGTGACGACGGGCGCATACATCGCATCCGCCGCGCCGATCTCGCCGAAGAGCCAGGGGCCACCGTACTTCTGCAGGCATTCGCGCCAGATAGTCACGATGCGCGCGATGTCGTCCTGCGCACGCGACCAGACGCGAAAGTTCGGAAAGTGGCCGCGCAGGTTCATCGGCAGGGCGGAGCGCAGGGCGCTGAAGCCCGAATGCATTTCCCCGCACACCGAGCGGCAGTGCGCGCGCGCCGTGCGGTCCGCGGGCAGCAGCTGCGCCTGCGGCTGGATCTCGTTGAGGTACTCGCAAATCGCGAGCGTGTCCCAGACCGTGATGCTGTCGTGGCGCAGGCAGGGAACGAGGATCGAAGGCGAGAGCAGCAGCAGTTCGGCGCGCGTGGCCGCGTCGTCGAGCGGCACCGTCACCGTGTCGAATTCGAGTCCGGCGAGTCTGGCAAGCAGCCAGCCGCGCATGGACCACGACGAATAGTTCCGGCTGCTGATCGTCAGGGTCGTATTCGTCTGACTCATCGAGTGCTCCTGAACGGTGAGGACATGGCGGCCAACAGTGCGACGCGCAGGAACCCGCATGCACCGAATGCGCGCATCGCACCTGCATGCACCGCTCGCGCCGATTCGACGCACTACATTGCAGCATGCAGGCAGGCGCAACCGCCGCTTTGTGCGAAGCGCCCGCGCGCCTGGCCGTGCAGGTGCAAGCACTGTGCCAATGAACGCTTCTGGCATACGTATTGCCTGCTTCGCTTCGCGTTCAAAACAATCGAGAGCTGCGCCCATGAACCTGCTCGCCTATCTTGCCTACCAGACGATCGCGGACTTGACGAGGTTCGGGCGCGCCGGCGCGTCGTTCTCGCGCGCGGCGCTCGCGGCGTGGCCTGCGCTCGCGTGCGGATTCGACGCGCGCTATCTCGACGCCTGGTGGGAGCAGATCGAGCTTGCCGGGCTCTCGCACGCGCGGCCGCCGTTCGAAATCGATGGGGTGGAGGTGGATGGCGTGCGCACGCCGGTGACGGAAGCCGTCGTCAAGCGCACGCCGTTCGCCTCGCTGCTGCACTTTCGCAAGGACGTCGCCACGCCACAGCCGCGCGTGCTGCTCGTCGCGCCGATGTCGGGGCACTTCGCGACGCTGCTGCGCGGGACCGTGCGCACCATGCTCGCCGATCACGACGTCTATATCACCGACTGGCACAACCCGCGCGACGTGCCCTTGTCGGCGGGGCGCTTCGGTTTTGACGAATACGTCGAGCACGTCATGTCCTTCATTCGGAGAGTCGGCCCCGATGCGCATCTGGTGGCGATCTGCCAGCCGACGGTCGCGGCGCTCGCGGCCGTCTCGCTGATGGCCGCCGACAACGATCCCGCGCAGCCCGCGAGCATGACGCTGATGGCGGGACCGATCGATTGCCGCGTGAATCCCACCAAGGTCAACGAACTCGCCAACAGCAAGCCGATCAAGTGGTTCGAGCGCAATCTCATCAGCGCGGTGCCAGGCGGTTTTCCGGGCGCGCAGCGGCGTGTATATCCTGGCTTCGTGCAGCTCAGCGCGTTCATGTCGATGAACCTCCAGCGCCATCTCGCTTCGTTCGAGGAGATGCGCCACGAGCGGGCGAAGGGCGACCCCACGAGAGCGGATGCGCTCAACGTCTTCTATCGCGAGTATTTCGCCACGTCCGATCTCACGGCCGAGTTCTACCTGGAAACGGTCAGCTCGGTGTTTCAGGAATACGCCCTGCCGTTAGGCAAGCTCAAGGTGGGCGAGCGTCTTGTGGAGCCGCACGCGATCCGCCGCACCGCGCTGCTCACGATCGAAGGCGAAAAGGACGACATCTGCGCGGTTGGCCAGACCGTGGCCGCCCATGACCTGTGCCGGGGGCTGCGCCCCTATATGAAGACGCATCATGTGCAGACGGGCGTGGGTCACTACGGCGTATTCAATGGCCGTCGCTGGGACACGCAGATCTATCCGCTGGTGCGTTCGACGATTCACGACCACGAGCCGCGCGCGCGGCGCGTCGCGGCGCCTGAGGCGATGAGCGACGATCGGGTGACGCTGCGCGCGCTGCTCGATGCCGACGCGCATGCGGCAACGGCAATCAGCCGCGCCGCCGCAACGTAGCCCGACCAGGTCGAGCGCCCTAGATTGCGGGGCTCGCCTGCCAGGGTGTCGGCGCGGGCACGGCGCAGGGCGCTTCCACATCGATCGACTTGAAGTCGGCGGGGCTCACGATTTCGAGGTACTCCATGTCGGGCGAGTAGTCGAAGAGGTAGTGGGCGATGCCCGGCGCCTGATGCACGCAGTCGCCCGCTTCGACGAGCGTTTCCTTGTCGCCGTACATGAAGCGCGCCCAGCCCTTGAGCATGATGACGATATGAAACTCTGCCTCATGCCGGTGCCAGCCCGTGCCCTGTTCCGGCGCAAGATTTGCCCGGACGAGTTGCGCAACCACCTTGCCATGCGTGGCCCTGGCGATGCCCAGGTCGCGATAGACAAAGAAGTCGCGCAGCCCGCCGCCCGTGAATGAAGTGTCCTGCGGCTTGACGTGCGAAAAGTCAGTAGCGAGTGCGGTTTGCATGGCAGGTCTCCCGAGCGCAGCGGTTGAAGGGGCAACGGGTTCGGCAAGCACGACGCGTTCCATCGTGAAGCCATTGGCGATAGCGTGCGCCAACGGCACGTGGAGCGTTATATCGATTCCGTTATTCATTACATAATGAATCGACATTTCGGCCTCGATTTTGACTGACCACTATTTGACCTTTCCATTCCCTGTTCCGGAGACCACATGGCAACAAGATTCGCTCGCACGTCAGTGCGCTCACTGCGTCTCGTGGCTACGCTGTTCGCCACGCTCGGCGCCTGGGTCGCGTTCGGCCCCACTGCCGCCGCAGCGGCCCCGATGGGCGTTGCGTTCGTCTATCTCGGCAACCCCGGCGACGCAGGCTGGACCTACGCGCATGAACAGGGCGTGAAGGCGATCGAAGCGAAGTTCGGCGACAAGATCAAGGTCACGCGTGTGGAGAACGTGCCCGAATCGGCCGACTCGGAGCGCGTGTTTCGCGATCTCGCGAACAAGGGCAACAAGATTATCGTAGGCTCGAGTTTCGGCTTTCAGGACTTCGAACTGAAGACCGCAAAGGATTATCCCGACGTCGTCTTCGAGCATGCGACGGGGTACAAGAAGGCCGCGAACTTCGCGACCTATGACGTGCGCACGTACCAGAGCGCATATCTGGCCGGCCTCGTTGGCGGCTATACGACGAAGACGAATACGCTCGGCTTCGTCGCCTCGGTGCCGGTGCCCGAAGTAGTGCGCAACATCAACGCCTTCACGATGGGCGCGCGTTCGGTCAATCCGAATGCGAAGGTCAAGGTCATCTGGATCAATAGCTGGTTCGATCCGGGTAAGGAGAAACAGGCCGCCGAAACGTTGATCGGCCAGGGCGCGGACGTGCTGATCCAGAACACCGATTCGACGGCGACGATGCAGACGGCAGAGCAGAAGAAAGTGCATGCGTTCGGATGGGACTCCGACATGAAGAAGTTCGGGCCGAATGCCCAGTTGGGGGCTTGCGTGAGTTACTGGGGCGTCTATTACTCTCACCTGATCGACCAGGTGCAAGCCGGCACGTGGAGCAACACGCCGACGTGGTGGGGCCTCAAGGAAAAAGCCATCGACCTCGCCGACATCAATACCGCAACCGTCTCGCCTGCCGCGCAAAAGGCGCTTGCGCAAAAGCGCGACGACATCATCGCCGGCAAATTCGATCCGTTCGCCGGCCCGATCAAGGATCAGAGCGGTGCGATCAAGGTGGCAGCGGGCACGTCGCTGCCCGACGCCGAGTTGCTGCGGCTGAACTGGTTCGTGCAGGGCGTGGACGGCGCGTTGCCGAAATGAAATTGCCCGCAAGGAGGAGACAAGCTTTGAGCTTGACCATGTCCCCACAACAGAACGCTTCTGAATTCCCCGAGCAAGGGCTCGCGCCGACGCGCGAACAGATCGTCCGCCATTTGCGGCACGCAAGCGTAGTCGCGGAACGCGCGACGCAGTTGGGCCATCACCCGTTTGGCGCCATTCTCGTCGGACCCGATCAGGAATCGGTTCTCATCGAACAGGGCAATGTCGATACCGTCAATCATGCGGAAGCCGTGCTCGCGCGCGTCGCCGCGCTCAACTTCACGCCGCAGTACTTGTGGAGTTGCACGCTCTATACGACGGTCGAGCCGTGCTGCATGTGCGCGGGCACGGCCTATTGGGCGAACATCGGGCGCGTGGTGTTCGGCATGACGGAAAAGCGGTTGCTGCAGGCCACGGGCGACCACGCGGAGAATCCGACGATGAGCGTGTCGTCGCGCTATGTTTTCGATCATTGCCAGAAGCGCGTTGACCTGATCGGGCCCGTTGCCGAGGTCGAGGAAGAAGTGATGCAGGTGCAGCGCAGGTTTTGGGAACACGCTTGAGCCAGAATTTCCGGTCGTAATCACGCGAAATTGCTCTTTAAGTCACCTGACCTATCCTTAACCTACCGGCGTCCATTTGAACAGGAGAAACGCAAATGAAAGCTCGGCGCATCTTTGCAGCCCTGTTGGCTCTATCGCTAGTGCTGGCGCTGCCAGCCACCGCAAGTTACGCATGCGACGGTACGGGTTATAACCAGCCAGGCTCTGGAAAATGAAGCGGTTATGTAATTAGCCGCGTGACTGTGCTTGCCTGGAAAACCGCCACCAAAAATCTTTTTTGCACCGCCGCATCGGGTATGCTCATCCCATCCATCTCATTGAATGAGAGAGAAAGAGGGGAGCGAAGACATGCGGCGCGTGGTGTTCAACCAGAAGGGTGGCGTAGGCAAGTCAACGATCGTTTGTAATCTCGCTGCGATCAGCGCGATTGAGGGTCGGCGTACGCTCGTCATCGACCTCGACGCGCAGTCAAATTCGAGCCAGTACCTGCTCGGCGCGGCTTGCGCCGACGCGAAGCCCAACGTCGCCGACTTCTTCGAAACCGCGCTGACCTTCAGCTTCCGGCCGGTCGAGGTCACGTCGTTCATTCATTCGTCACCCTTCGAGAATCTCGACGTGATGCCCGCGCATCCCGATCTCGACACGCTGCATGGGAAGCTCGAGTCGCGTTACAAGATCTACAAGCTGCGCGACGCGCTCAAAGAACTCGACATGTACGATGCGATCTACATCGACACGCCGCCTGCGCTGAACTTCTACACGCGCTCCGCGCTGATCGCGGTCGAGCGCTGCCTCATTCCATTCGACTGCGACGACTTCTCGCGCCGCGCACTCTATACGCTGCTCGAGAACGTGAAAGAAATTCAGCAGGACCACAATGCGGCGCTCACGGTCGAAGGCATCGTCATCAACCAGTTCCAGCCGCGCGCGAGCCTGCCGCAGAAACTCGTGGACGAACTCGTCGATGAAGGGTTGCCAGTGCTGTCGTCGCGGCTGTCTTCGTCGGTGAAGATTCGCGAATCGCATCAGCAGGCCAAGCCCGTCGTTCACCTCGATCCGGCGCACAAACTCACGCGCGAATTCGTCGCGCTCCATCAGGAATTGAGCGGGGCTTGAAAGGCAAGCGCGGACATCACCGGTTTACGCCCTCGGCGGAGTGTGCAAGTATCCCTCGCAGCGAGTCGCACCGAGACTCTTGCTCTCTTGCGAGGTTCAGAATGGACTGGAGGTTCTGGAAGGCAGAGAAGCGCCAGGAAGAGGCGCGCAACTGGCCCACCAATACGCATGAATCGATACGCCAACTCCTGAGCATGTACCAGGGCGTCGGCACGCCGCCGTTTGCGAACTGGGCCGCGCCCGGCATCGCATTCGCACCCGAAGTCGAAGCGATCGCCCAAAATGGGGTCAAGGGCTATCAGCTCGCTCTCTGGTTCTGGCTCTTTGCCGAGAAGCACGGCACCATCGCGGCGAGAATGGCGCGCGAAACGTTCTGCCTGCTCGCCGACGCGGCGCAGCCGTCGTCGGGAGACGCGATCGATGCGCTCCTCGATCAGGAAAACCGCCTCGCGCATGCCGTCGAGACGGTTTCTGCCGAGCAGCGCGCGTTCAGGCTGGAAGGCCTGAGCGTCGAATTGCCGATGGAGTTCTTTCTGGCCACCGGCACGTTGAGGCTCAGGCCCGACTCGCCTTATGCCGGGGATGAGTCCGCCTCCCTGCAAGGCAACGACTACAAGCTGGCGGACTGCTTTCGCCACGCGACCGCTGAAGCGCTGTCCGTTTTCCGCCCGATGATCCAGGCGGTCGAATTCGACGCGAAAACGCTGCCCAACTGGAAATGGAGCGCCCGGCCGGGTGCGGCCGAGCGGCATCTGCAGCGGCGCTACAGCAATCCGCTCTTTCCGCTGCACCGGCAGATGGTGACGGCCCACGACGTGCACGAGGCGCGTCTCGCCGACAACCTGGCGCTGCAGGATATTCGCAACGAACTCAATGACGTGCGCCGCGCATTCTTCGAAAAGCCGGAACTGCCGTTGAACTGGCTCGCGTACCTCGAAAGCTACCGGGACGAGGTGGACAGGCTCGATGAGCGCCGCCTGGTCGCGGGTGGGCAGAACGCGGCGCTCGGCGAAGCGATCGCGGCGCTGCGTGCCGACGTTCTGGCGCCGTGGCGCGCCGAGATTCAGAAGAATCGCCACAGCCTCGCCACGCTCGAGCAGGACGAAGCGCGCAGGGCCGAACGGCGCTCACTGCTGTACGGCTGCGACTGGACCGCGCAATTGCTCAGTCACGGCTCGCTAATCCCGCCGGACGAAGTCGTTCCCGCTTTGCTGAGCGAATCTCCCGCGGAGTTGGAGAAGGCGGTGACCGGCCTGCAGTCGGATCCACGTCTGCACGAAACGTTGGCGCACTGCCGGGCCGTTGCGCATCGGCTCGTGAACGAGCTGCGCGCGGCAGGTCACAACTTTCCCGATATGACCGACAAGCTGCGCATTCTGGACGGCACGTTCGACGCTTCGCTGAACGGCCAGCACGAACGGCCGCTCGACGGCGCGCCGGGAGAGGTGCCGGCCTGAGGCTAGAGGCGGGGCCCGGTCGATGCGCTAACGTCAGGTTTTCAGCCGGTAGCCCGTCTTGAAGATCCACGCGGTGATCGCGAGGAACAGCGCGAGAAAGGCGGCTGTCATGCCGAGACTCACGCCGACGTCGACGTCCGCGAGCCCGTAGAAGCTCCAGCGGAAACCGCTGATGAGATAGACGATCGGGTTGAAGAGCGTGATCACCTTCCACGCCGTCGGCAGCATGTCGACCGAGTAGAAGGCGCCGCCGAGGAACGTGAGCGGCGTGATGACCAACAGTGGGACGATCTGCAGTTTCTCGAAGTTGTCCGCCCAGATGCCGATGATGAAACCGAGCAGGCTGAACGTGACCGCGGTGAGCAGCAGGAACAGCGCCATCCACACGGGATGCTGGATCTGGATCGGCACGAAGAGCGCCGCGGTCGCGAGGATGATGAGCCCGAGCACGACCGACTTGGTCGCCGCCGCGCCGACATAGCTGACCACGATTTCGAGGTAGGACACGGGCGCCGAGAGCAGCTCGTAGATCGTGCCCGTGAAGCGCGGGAAGTAGATGCCGAACGACGCGTTCGAGATGCTCTGCGAGAGCAGCGACAGCATGATCAGGCCCGGCACGATGAACGCGCCGTAGCTGACACCGTTCACTTCCTTGATGCGCGAACCGATGGCAGAGCCGAATACGATGAAGTAGAGCGAAGTCGAAATGACCGGCGCGACAATGCTCTGCATCAGCGTGCGCCGCGTGCGCGCCATTTCGAACCGGTAAATGGCGCGAATTGCGTAATGGTTCATCGGGAAGTTACCTGTCCTTTGCCGTCTTCTGCGACCGAATCTGGCGTGGGCCGTGAAGCGGCCGCCGGGTCCTTATGGACGAGACTCACGAAGATGTCCTCCAGCGAACTCTGGCTCGTTTTCAGGTCCGTGAATCCGATGCCGGCCTCGTTCAGGTTCCTGAGCAGCGTTGTGATGATGTCGTTGCGTTCGTTTTCGCTGTCGTAGGTGTAGGTGAGTTCGGCGCCGCCGTCGGCCAGCTCCAGTCCCCACGCGGCGAGGCCGTCCGGAATCGCGCTCAGCGGGGCGGCGAGCTGCAGCGTCAGCTGTTTGCGGCCGAGCTTGCGCATGAGCACGTCCTTGCGCTCGACGAGCATGATCTTCCCAGCGTTGATCACGCCGATGCGGTCGGCCATCTCCTCCGCCTCGTCGATGTAGTGCGTCGTCAGGATGATCGTTACGCCATTCGCCTTGAGCCCGCGCACGAGTTCCCACATGTCGCGGCGCAGCTCGACGTCCACACCCGCCGTCGGCTCGTCCAGAAACAGCACTTGCGGCTCGTGCGCGAGCGCCTTCGCGATCAGCACGCGCCGCTTCATGCCGCCCGAGAGCGTCATGATCTTGTTGTTCCGCTTCTCCCACAGCGAGAGGTCGCGCAGCACGCGCTCGACATACGCGGGATTGGGCGGCTTGCCGAACAGGCCGCGGCTGAACGATACGGTGGCCCAGACCGTTTCGA
This sequence comes from Paraburkholderia sp. BR10936, assembly GCF_040965735.1. NCBI lineage: Bacteria > Pseudomonadati > Pseudomonadota > Betaproteobacteria > Burkholderiales > Burkholderiaceae > Paraburkholderia > Paraburkholderia sp. BR10936. Next base: position 98,363 of record NZ_JBFRCM010000005.1, on the reverse strand, counting down.
ACGCGTCGGTCGTCAACTCCTGCGGCACGAGGCCGATCAGCGAGCGTGCGGCGCGGTAGTCGGTGAGGATATCGTGACCGGCCACGCGCACACTGCCTTCGCTCGCATTGACGATGCCGCAGACGATGCTGATCAGCGTCGTCTTGCCGGCGCCATTCGGCCCCAGCAGCGCGAAGATTTCGCCCCGTGCAATGTCGAGATTGATGTTCGTGAGCGCCCGGAGTCCCGATGCATAGACTTTCGAGAGATTCTCGATGGAGAGGATCGTTTGCATGTGCGTGACATTACCAGAAGCCGGTAAAAGACACCGCGCGGACCCACGCGGGACATCGGACATCGCCAGGGAAAACCCTCGCATGTCATTCCCATTCGTTGGGAATCGTATTTTTGATTTCCGGGAGTGACGTGGCATGCTGAGTGCATCAATTCAGCCTTCGTCATTCAGGTGAAACAGGAACCCGGGGTTACCGGCGCAGAGCGCCTGCTACTGGTGCTTTCGGCACTCGCGAGCCGCGGCAAGGCGATGTCCGCGAAGGACATGCTCGCGGCCACGGGGCTCGCGCAAAGCACACTCTACCGCCAGGTCGCGGTGCTCAAGCGCTGGGGCTTCGTGACCGAAGACGCCGGCTACTACGCGCCGGGCCCCATCAGTCTGCAGCTTGCGCTCGGCTTCGACGTCAATTCCCTGCTCGTCGAATCGAGCCGCGAAGGCATGCTGCAACTCGCGCGGACCTCGCAGGAGAGTGTCGGCCTCGTCGTCGCCGTGAACGACCAGGTGGTCTGCCTCGAAATGGTCGAAAGCACGCATTCGCTGCGCTGCTCGTTCGAGAAGGGGCGCGCAGTGCCGCTCAGGGCCGGGGCGTCGGCCAGGTCATTGCTCGCCTTCATGCACGAAAAGGCGCGCGGCGAGACGCTCGACCGTCTCTTCGCCGGCGACGCGCCGGGCCGCGCCGCCATGGAAGCGGAACTGGAGCAGATTCGCGCGCGCGGCTACGCGGTGAGCGAAAGCGAAGTCGACCCTGGCGTATGGGGCGTGAGTGCGCCTGTGTTCCGGCGCGTTGCACGGGGCGCGGGCGCCAACGCGTCGATCACCTTGATGGCGCCGTCGTCGCGCGTGGCGGGCCGTGAGCTGCAGCTCGCCGACTGGACCTTGCGCACCGCGCACAGCATTTCCGCCCGTCTGCAAACCGATTGACCGCAACGAACGAAGCCAAAGAACGAAGCCCAAAACCGCAGCGTCCCGAGAAACCACACAGGAGTCCAACATGAAACTGCATAAACTGCTGTCCGCCACGTGCGTCGCCCTCGCCATGTTCGCGGCCGCCGCTCCCGGCACCGCGAGCGCGCAAGCGCAGAACGTCCTCCAGGTCGCGACCGATGCGACGTTCCCGCCGATGGAGTTCACGGAAAACGGTCAGCGCACCGGGTTCGACGTCGACCTGATGAACGCGCTCGCCAAGGCAATGGGCAAGCAGGTCCAGTGGACCGACATCGACTTCAAGGGGCTGATTCCGGGTCTGATCGCGCACCGCTTCGACGCCGCGATTTCCGGTATCTACATCACGCCTGAACGCAGCCAGGTGGTGGACTTCACGCAGCCGTATTTCGCGGGCGGCCTCGTCGCGCTCGTGAAGGCCGACTCGCCCATCAAGACGCTCGCCGATCTCGAGGGCAAGAAGGTCTCGGTTCAGGTCGGCACGAAGTCGGTGAACTTCCTGCGCGACAACTACCCGAAGGTCACGCGCGTCGAGGTCGAGAAGAACCAGGAAATGTTCGATCTGGTCGGCATTGGCCGCGCGGACGCCGCCGTGACGGGCAAGCCCGCCGCGTATCAGTTCGCCCGCACGCGCGCAGGATTTCGCGTGCTCGACACCGAGCTGACGAAGGAAGCCTATGGCATTGCCGTGCGCAAGGACGAACCGCAGCTGCGCGATGCGCTGAACGCTGCGCTGGCGAAGATCAAGGCGGACGGCACCTACGCCCAGATCGTGAACAAGTGGTTCGGCACGGGTTCGAAGTGAACCGGCGGATCTGATCCATGCAACTCGACTTCTCTCCGGCTATCGCCGGTTGGGCCGACATCGCACACGGCGCGCTGGTCACGGTGGAAGTGACCGCCGCGGCGCTCGTGCTCAGCTGCATGCTCGGCCTCCTGATCGGCATCGGCCGGCTCGCGCCGCAACGGCGGCTCGTGTACGGCTTCTGCACGGGCTACCTCGTCTTCTTTCGCGGTACGCCGCTGCTCGTGCAGCTGTTTCTGCTGTTCTTCGGACTGCCGCAATTCAATATCCTGCTGCCGGCGTTCGTCTGCGGCATGCTCGGGCTCGGGCTCTATTCGGCCGCGTATGTCTCGGAGATCGTGCGCGGCGCGATCCAGTCCGTCGATCGCGGGCAGATGGAAGCCGCACGGTCGATCGGCATGTCGTCGGCGCAGGCCATGCGCGCGATCATCCTGCCGCAGGCCGTGGTGCGCATGATTCCGCCGCTCGGCAACGAATTCATCGCGCTCATCAAGAATTCCGCGCTGGTCTCGCTGCTGACGATCGACGACCTGATGCATGAAGGCCAGAAGATCATCAGCGTTTCGTATCGCTCGCTGGAGGTGTATCTCGTGATCGCGCTCGTTTATCTCGTGCTGACACAGACGACCAACTATGCGCTGCATCGCGTCGAGCGCCGCCTGCGCGCGGGAGGGATGGTGCAATGAGCGCGCAACTGGATCCGATCGTCAGCATTCGCGGACTCAAGAAGTCGTTTGGTTCGCACCTCGTGCTCAACGGCATCGACTTCGATATTCAGCCGCAACAGGTCGTCGTGGTGATCGGCCCGAGCGGTTCGGGCAAGAGCACGTTTCTGCGCTGCTGTAATGGCCTCGAGCAGCCCGAGGGCGGCACCGTCGATATCTGCGGTCATCGACTCGTGGAAAACGGCGCGATGCTCAAGGACCGCGCGCTCAATGCGCTGCGTACCGAAGTCGGCATGGTGTTCCAGTCGTTCAATCTGTTTCCGCACCTCTCGGTGCTGCACAACATCACGGTTGGACCGCGCATGTTGCGCGGGGCATCGAAGGCGCAGGCCGAATCCGCCGCGCTTGCGCTGCTCGAGAAAGTCGGGCTCGCGCATAAGGCGCATGTGATGCCGGCGAGCCTTTCCGGTGGCCAGAAGCAGCGTGTCGCCATTGCGCGGGCGCTCGCCATGCAGCCGCGCGTGATGTTGTTCGACGAGCCGACTTCCGCGCTCGACCCTGAGCTGGTTGGCGAGGTGCTGCAGGTCATGAAGCTGCTGGCTTCCGAGGGCATGACGATGGTAGTCGTCACGCACGAAATGGGCTTCGCGAAGGAAGTGGCCGACGTCGTGGTGGTGATGGACGGCGGCGAGATCGTCGAGGCGGGGCCGCCTTCGACGATCTTCACCGCGCCGGCACAGCCGCGCACGCGCAGTTTTCTGCAAGCGGTGTTGTCGCGCACATGAACCGGTCGTCCGCACCCGAAGGCCGCGCAGGTGCAAAGGTGACGCTGCTGCGCGGCGTCGAGCTTGTGCCCGCGCCCTGGAAAAACGGCGGCGGCGTGACGCGCGAAATCGCGACGGGTTGCGCAGCGGGCGCGCTGCCCGATGGGTTCGCTTGGCGCGCGAGTCTCGCGGATATCGCGCAAGCCGGGCCGTTTTCGTGCTTCGAGGGCATAGACCGCACGCTCGTGTTGATCGACGGTGCGGCCTTGCACTTGAACGAGGCGCGCGCAGGAGAACAAGAGCCTCATGCCACGCATACGCTGGAACGCGCGCTGGATATCGCCCGCTTTGCCGGTGAAGCCGCAATCGATGCACGGATCGCCGCTGGCCCCGTGCGCGTGTTCAACCTGATGGTGCGCCGCGAGGCCGCGCGCGGCGCGCTCGAAGTGTGGCGCGAGGCAACGCGGCGCAGCGTGCATGCGCAGACCGTGTTGCTGCATGCCGTGCAACGTCAGGCCGAGGTGAGCGTGGCGGGCGAGGGCTTCATCGCGCTCGCGCCCGGCGACACGTTGCGCGTCGATGCGGAGCAAGCCGTGGAGCTCGAAACGTGCGGCGAAGGCGCGCTGCTGGTTGTCATACTCGATATCGCGCAAGCCTGATTTCATGAGCACCCTGATCCCTCCGCTTTCCATGACGAACGCGCTTTTTGCGGAACATGCGTATTTGCCCGGCGGTTGGCGCCGCAATGTGCTGCTCGAATGGGACGCCACGGGCACGCTGCGCGGCGTGACGCCCGACCTCGCGCAAGCGCCTGAAGGCGGCGCGCGTGCGTCGGGCCCGATCATACCTGGCATGCCTAATCTCCATTCGCATGCGTTCCAGCGCGCGATGGCCGGCCTCACCGAATATCGCGCGAATCCCACCGACAGCTTCTGGAGCTGGCGCGACCTGATGTACCGCTTTGCGGCGCGCATCATGCCCGACGATCTTGCCGCGGTCGCGAGCTGGCTCTACGTGGAAATGCTCAAGGCGGGCTACACGTCCGTCTGCGAGTTTCACTATGTGCATCACGCGCAGGACGGCCAGCATTATGCGAGCCCCGCCGAACTGGCGCAGCATGTGGTGGAGGCAGCGAGCGTGACCGGCATCGGCATGACCATGCTGCCCGTGCTCTATCAGTACAGCGGCTTCGGCGCGCAAGCGCCGCGCGACGATCAGCGGCGCTTCATCAACACGCCCGACCAGTTGCTCGGCATCGTCGAGGCGCTGCGTGCGTGGCGCCCGGAGCACGGCGCGTTGCGCTATGGCGTTGCGCCGCATTCGCTGCGCGCGGTTTCGCATGATTCGTTGCGTGTGCTGCTGGAAGGTCTGGATCAAGTGCTTCCCGGTGCGCCCGTCCACATCCACATCGCCGAGCAGACGGCCGAAGTCGAGGCCTGCATGGCGACCGAGGGCACGCGGCCCGTGCAATGGCTGCTCGATCGCTTCGATGTAAACGCGCGCTGGTGCCTTGTCCATGCGACGCATATCGATGCGCGGGAGACCGCCGCGCTCGCACAAAGCGGCGCGATTGCGGGCCTGTGCCTCACGACCGAAGCGAATCTCGGCGATGGTATTTTCCCTGCGCGCGAGTATCTCGACGCGGGCGGCGCGTTCGGCATCGGCTCGGACAGCCATATCGGCGTAGACTGGCGCGCCGAATTGCGCTTGCTCGAATACGGGCAACGGTTCACGCGGCGCGAACGCAACGTGCTCGCGTCGCCAGAGACCGCGCAGGTGGCCGACCGGCTTGTCGACGCGGCGCTCGCGGGCGGCGCGTGCGCGACGGGGCGCGCGGTGGGCGCGCTGCAGGAGGGCGCTCGCGCGGACTGGCTCGTGCTCGACGCGCAGCATCCGAACCTCGCGCAGCAGACGCCGCAAAGCTGGCTATCGTCAGTGGTGTTCTGCGAGCACGGCGAGACGCCGGTGCGCGACGTCTATGTGGGCGGCGAGCAGGTCGTCGCGCAGCGCCGCCACCGAGACGAAGCGCGCCTGTACGCCGATTATCGTAGGGCGTTGAACCATCTCCTTGCCGGCGCGTAAGTGCGCGGCCAACCGAACGGAGCTCCCATGACCGACCTCTTTACGCTCGAACGCGGCACGGCGCCGCTGCTGATCTCGATTCCCCACCTCGGCACCCAGGTTCCCGAGACGCTGCGCGACGCGTATACGGACATCGCGCTCACGGTCGCCGATACCGACTGGCATCTCGACCGGCTCTATGCGTTTGCGAAGACGCTGGGCGCGACGATACTCGGTGCGCGGGTGTCGCGCTATGTGATCGACCTGAACCGGCCGCCCAACGACGAAAGCCTGTATCCGGGGCAGACGACGACTTCGCTGTGCCCGACCGAAACGTTCCGCGGCGAGGCGCTCTATCGCGAGGGCCGCGCGCCTGATGCGCACGAGCGGCAGCGCCGCGTCGCCACCTACTGGCAGCCGTATCACGACGCGCTGCGCGCCGAGCTGCAGCGCCTGCGCGCGCAGCACGCCAACGTGCTGCTGTGGGAGGCGCACTCGATTGCGAGCGTGCTGCCGCGGCTATTCGACGGCAAGCTGCCCGATCTGAACATCGGCACGCAGGACGGCCGCACGGCGGCGGCGCCGGTGCAGGCGGCGGTCGAGCGCGCGGCGGCCGCGAGCGACTTCACATGGATCGCGAATGGCCGCTTCAAGGGCGGCTACAACACGCGCCATTACGGCGCGCCGCAGGCCGGCGTGCATGCGGTGCAACTCGAAATGTGCCAGTCGACGTACATGAGCGAGGCTGCGCCGTTCGACTACGCGCCGTCGCTAGCGCAGAAGGTCGAGCCGGTGGTGAGTGCGATGGTGAGCGGCGCGCTCGAGGCCGTGAAGGCGATGAACGCCGCCGCGCGCTGATTGCGCCGCGCGTGGACGCGCTATTAAGCGGATCCCTACATTTCAGAAAGCCGCGGATCTCAAAGGCGATGTGCCCCGTTCCGCACCCCGCCCAGCGCGGGAAAGTACTCAGTTGTGCGGGCTACGAACGCGCTGCCGATCGTAGTATTCTCTAGCGACGCGGCCTCGGGGGGCGCTGATGTGCCATCGCGAAGCAGTCCAGACATCCACATAAAGAGGAGAGGTTGAATGAAGTTGAAGAAGCTCCTGTTCACAAGCGCGCTAGCCGTATCGGCACTCGGATTTACCGCCGTTTCCGCCCATGCGGAAGACCTGCTGGATTCGGTCAAACAGGCCGGGGTGCTCAAGATCGGTCTGGAAGGCACCTATCCCCCGTTCGATTCGCGTGACAGCAAGGGCGACCTGGTCGGCTTCGACGTGGACGTCGCGAAGGCCGTGGCGGCCAAGCTCGGGGTCAAGCCCGAGTTCATTCCCACCGAGTGGAGCGGCATTATCGCCGCGCTGCAGGCCGGCAAGTTCGACGTGATCGTCAATCAGGTGACCATTACGCCGCAACGTCAGCAGGCGCTCGACTTCAGCCAGCCGTACACGTACTCGGCTGCGCAGCTGATCCAGCGCTCCGACGACAAACGCGAATTCAAGACGCTCGACGAATTCAAGGGCGACAAGAAGCTCGGCGTGACGCTCGGCACCAACTATGACCAGATGGCGCGCGCCGTGCAGGGCATCAACGTGCAGACGTATCCCGGCGCGCCCGAGAAGCTGCGCGACCTGGCCGCGAAGCGCATCGACGCGACGATGGACGATCGCCTGATGCTGCCGTACATCATCAAGACGTCGAACCTGCCGCTGCGTCCGGGCGCCGTGTTGCCGGGCGCCGATCAGCAAATGGCCATTCCGTTCCGCAAGGGCAATCCGAAGTTCGAGAAGGCGATCAACGACGCGCTCACCTCGCTCAAGCAGGACGGCACGCTCAAGAAGATCTCCATGCAGTGGTTCGGCCAGGACGTGACGCAACCGCTCGCTCACTAACGCTACAGTCGTTTCACGACAATCGCGCCGGCCGCAATCATGGCCGGCGCGATCGCTTCAACACTCCCTCCTACCGCGCCGCCTGCGTCCTCGTGCGCATCTTCGCGACCTCTGCTGCGCCCACCGCGCCTGCCTTGTTGTTCCAGCCCGCACGAACGAACGTGAGCACATCGGCGATCTGCTTGTCGCTTAGGACATCTGCATAAGCGGGCATGGGGTACGGCGCGGGCATGCCCTGGATCACGAGATCCCCGGTGCCGTTGAGCGTGACGTTGATGAGCGACGACGCGTCCTTCTCCAGCACGTTCGGATTGCCCGCGAGCGGCGCGAACATCGGCGCGAAGCCGCGCCCGTCGGCGCCGTGGCAATGCATGCAATACGCCGTGTAGACGCGCGCGCCCGCATCGTTCGCCGGACGCGAGAGCGACACTTTCGTCGCCTGCGGGTCATAGGCGTAGGCCGCTCCGCCGTCGTCGCCCTTCGCCGGCAGCGACTTCAGGTAGACGGCGATCGCGTTGACGTCCGCGTCGTTCATGCTCTGGGTGCTCTTGTTGATCACGTCGGTCATCGCGCCGAACGCCGAGGCGTGCTGGTTCGCGCCCGTCTTCAGGAACTGCGCGAGGTCCGCTGCGCTCCAGCGCCCGAGGCCCGTGTTGTGCGCGCCGGTCAGGTTCGAGGCGAACCAGCCGTCGAGCAGGGCGCCCGTGAGCCAGGCGTCGCCGCTTTCGTCGAGCGCTTTCTCGTTGAAGCCGATGCCGCGCGGCGTGTGGCACGAGCCGCAATGGCCGAGACCCTGCACGAGGTACGCGCCGCGGTTCCATGCCACGTCCTTGCCCGCTTTGTCCTGGTACGCGCCCTTCTCGAGGAAGACGGCGTTCCAGATCTTGAGCGGCCAGCGCATGTTCATCGGCCACTTGATGTCGGCGTCGCGGTTGCTCTGCTTGACCGGTTGCACACCTTGCATGAAGTATGCGTAGAGCGCGGCGACGTCCTCGTCGCGCACCTTCGCATACGAGGGATAAGGCATCGCCGGATAGAGGTTGTGGCCGTCCTTGGCAACGCCCTCGCGCATGGCGCGCGCGAAGTCCGCTTGCGTGTAGCCGCCGATTCCGGTGTCCGGGTCGGGCGTGACGTTGGTCGAGTAGATGCGCCCAAGCGGCGTGTTCATCGGCAGGCCGCCTGCAAACGGCTTGCCGTGCGGCGCCGTGTGGCACGCTGCGCAGTCGCCCACGGCGGCGAGGTAGGCGCCGCGCTGGATCGTGGCGGCGTCCGCAGCGCCCGCCGCGAGGGCGGGGCGCGCAGTCACGCACGCGAATGCTGCTAGCGCGAGCGTGGCACCGGCAATGCGGCGCAAGCCGCGGGCTCGTTGGGATGCGTCGATCGTTTTCGTCATGGTTCGCTCCCTCAAGCCGAGTGCGCGGACGCGCCCGCGTTCACGAGCTGGCGGCCCACTGGCAAGTGGCGCAGACGCTTTCCGGTCGCCGCGTAGATCGCATTCGCCACGGCCGGTATGACTGCCGAGGTCCCGGGTTCGCCGATCCCGCCGGGCGCTTCGGCGCTCTTCACGAGATGCACTTCGATCACCGGTGTCTGGTCGATGCGCATGATCCGGTAGTCGGTGAAATTGGTTTGCGTGACGCGTCCGCGCTCGATCGTGATCTCGCCCCACAGCGCCGCCGTGATACCGAACACGATGCCGCCCTGGATCTGCGCCTCGATGGTCTCGGGATTCACGGCCATGCCGCAATCCACGGCGCAGACCACGCGGTTCACACGCACCTCGCCGTCGTCCACCGTGACGTCGGCGACCATGCTGAGGAAGCTGCCGAACGCGTGCATCACCGAAACGCCGCGTCCCTGGCCCTTCGGCATGGGTGGTCCCCAGTTCGCGGCGCGCGTGGCTACGTCGAGCACATTGAGTGCGCGCGGCGACTTGCCGAGCAGGTTGCGGCGGTAGGTGACCGGATCGGTTTTCGCGGCCACGGCCAGTTCGTCGACGAAGCTCTCCACCACGAACGTGCCACGCGTGGGCCCCACGCCGCGCCAGAACGCGGTGGGCACCGCGTGCGGTTCCTGGCGCACGTATTCGATCAGCTGGTTCGGCAGGTCGTAGGGCAGGTCGGCGGCGACTTCGACGGCGTCGGGGTCGACGCCGTGCTGGAACGCGGGGGGCGCAAAGCGCGCCATGATCGAGGAGCCCGCGATGCGATGCTGCCAGGCCACGGGCTTGCCGTTCGCGTCGAGTCCGGCCGAGAGACGGTCGTAGTAATACGGCCGGTACATGTCGTGCTGGATATCTTCTTCGCGCGTATAGAAGACCTTGACAGGCACGCCGACCTGTTTGGCGATCTTGACGGCCTGGGTAATGAAATCGGTTTCGAGTCGCCGCCCGAAGCCGCCGCCAAGCAGGTGATTGTGCAGCGTGACCTGCTCGGGCTTCAGACCCGTGACGGCCACGGCCGCATCCACGGCGCGCGTGGGCACCTGGCTGCCCACCCAGATTTCGCAGCTATCGGGTTGCACGTGGACCGTGCAGTTGACCGGCTCCATCGTTGCGTGTGCAAGGAAGGGCTGCTGATAGACGGCGTCGATGCGCGTTTTTGCGGTGCCGAACCCCTGCTGCACGTCGCCGTCCTTGCGCGCGACGGCGCCTTCGCGTTGCGAGGCGCTCGCGAGATCGGCGACGATCTGCTGCATCGAAACCGTCGCGCCCGCGCCTTCGTTCCACTCGACGACGAGCGCAGCAGCGCCTCGTTTCGCGGCCCAGGTGTGCGCGCCGATCACGGCCACGGCGTTGTCGATCTTCACGACCTGCTTGACGCCGGGAACCTGCTTCGCGTGCGTGTCGTCGACCTTCGCGAGCGTGCCGCCGAACACAGGACAGTTCACGATGGCGGCGTAGACCATGTCGGGCAGGCGCACGTCGAGGCCGAAAAGCGCCGAGCCGTCCACCTTCTCCGGCGAGTCGAGGCGCTTTGTGGGCTTGCCGACCAGCGTGAAGTCTTTCGGCTCCTTGAGCGCGACCTTCTGCGGTACGGGCAGATGAGCGGCCGCATCGACGAGCTGGCCATAGGCGATGCGCCGCCCGCTCGCGTCGTGCAGCACCTCGCCCGCTTTGGCGTGGCAGGTGGCCGGATCGACTTGCCACTGCTGCGCCGCCGCCTGGATCAGAACGGTGCGCGCGGCGGCGCCCGCTTCGCGCATGGGCTGCCAGGCAAAGCGAATCGACGTCGAGCCGCCCGTGAGCTGGCCGCCCAGCAGCGGATCGGTGAAGAGCTTCGCGTTGGGCGGCGCGTGATCGATCGTGACGCTATCGAGCGGCACTTCGAGTTCTTCCGCAATCAGCATCGGAATCGAGGTGTACACGCCTTGCCCCATCTCCACCTTCGGGACGATGAGCGTGACCTTGCCCGAGCGGTCGATCTGCACGAAGGCGTTCGGCTCGAACACGCCGTCTTGCGGGGCTTCGTTGCCGTCGCCGCCTACGACCGATCGACGCGTCTGGCTGTCGCCCTGCGCGCCGGCAGAAAAGCTGATGCCGAGCAGCAGGCCGCCGCCCGCCGCCGCGCCTAGCTTGAGAAACGTGCGTCGCGAGAGTGGGCCGCTTGCGGTGACATGAAGCTTGCGTTCTGGCGCGCCGTTTTGCGCATCGAGGAGACCTTGTGACATCTCAGGCCTCCTTCGCGGCTTGCTTGATGGCGGCGCGAATGCGCGCATAGGTGCCACAGCGGCAGATGTTGCCCGCCATGGCGGCGTCGATATCCGCGTCGCTCGGGTTCGGATTCGCGGCGATGAGCGCTGTCGCCGACATCACCTGCCCCGATTGACAGTAGCCGCACTGCACGACGTCGATCTCGCGCCAGGCCTTCTGCACCTTCTGTCCGGCGGGGGTGGCGCCGACCGCCTCGATGGTGGTGATCTTGCGGCCCGCAACGGCCGCGACGGGCAGCACGCACGAGCGCGCGGCCTCACCGTCGAGATGCACCGTGCATGCGCCGCACTGCGCAATACCGCAGCCGAACTTCGTGCCGGTGAGGCCGACGATGTCGCGCAGAACCCAGAGCAGCGGCATGTCGGGCGGCGCGTCGACCGTATGAGTTTCTCCGTTGATTGTCAACGTCGTCATGGAGGGGGCTCTCCGAGAGTGGGGATTTGTCGTACTTGATCGTGCAATCGAAGCGTCCGCGCGCTGGCTGTTTCGCCTCGGCTGCCTAATGAGCCAGCCAAAGCGATGGCCAGTGGGCGCGGCCTTTCGACAACCGCACGAGTGTAGCGCCGCCGTTAAATACGTGCAGAAAACGGTCCGTGTGGCTGCCCTGCGATGTTCGCGTCGTCAAAACGCGCCTTGACTTCCATTTAGATGATGACTACCATCTAAACAACATCGAAGCACGGAGCGCGGGTCATCATGAGGAAGTCGAAGGTAGAAACGGCGCAGACGCGGGAGCGCATCGTGGAAGTCGCCGCTGGGGCATTCAGGGCGAATGGCATCCATGCAACGGGACTCGCCGACGTGATGGCCGCCGCCGGACTTTCGCACGGCGGCTTTTACCGCCATTTCGAGTCGAAGGACCAACTGGTTGCCGAGGCGTGCGAAGTGGGGCTGGCCGGCATCGTCGAGAACCTCGTCGCCGCTGCGGATGGGGCCACGGGCGAGGACGCGTTCCGCGCTGTCGTGGACGCGTACATGTCCACCGGTCATCGCGACGCGCGAGCGAACGGTTGCCCGCTTGCCGGCATGGGCAGCGAGCTGGCGCGCGCGGACGACGCGACGCGCGCGGCGGCGTCGCGCGGGTTCGACGCGCTGGTGGACATGCTGGCGGCGCGCATGGCGACACCGGAGGAAGAGGCAGACCGCTCGCAGGCTGTTTTCGCACTCGCGGCCATGATCGGCGCGCTGACCATGGCGCGCATCATCCCCGATCCGGACGCTTCTGCGTCGCTGCTGGAAGACGTCAGGCAACACATCGAATCGATCTGAACGAAAGCTGTCGCCAGAGACTGGCGATTTTATTTGCTTACCTATGTGCATATGCACTTTCGGCGGAGAACTCATCATGCAACAGCGTAAATTTCTGATTACCGGCGCCACGGGCAAAACCGGCGTGCACGTGGTCAACAACCTGCTCGAAGCCGGACACGCGGTTCGCGCAATGGTCCGTGCGGAAGACGCGCGCAGTGCCTCGCTGCGCGCCGCCGGCGCCGAAGTCGTGGTGGGCGATCTGCTCGATCACGACGACCTGATTCGCGCCACCTCGGGCGTGACGGGCGCTTACCTGTGCTATCCCGTCAGTCCCGGGTTCATTCAGGGCACCGCGTATTTCGCGGACGCCGCGCGCCGCGCCGGACTCGAAGTCGTCGTGGAAATGTCGCAGATCTCCGCGCGCGAGAACGCGAAGAGCCACGCCGCGCGCGATCACTGGATCGCCGAGCGCGTGCTCGACTGGTCAGGGGTGCCGACCATTCATGTTCGCCCGACCTTCTTTTCCGAATGGCTGATTTTCCCGTGGGTGCGCGACACCATCGTCAACGAAGGACAGATCACGCTGCCTTACGGAGCGGGACGCCACGCGCCGATCGCCGCCGTTGATCAGGCGCGCTTCATCGCCACGGTGCTCGCGCAGCCGTCGGGCCATATTGGCAAGCGCTACGAGCTTTGCGGGCCGGTCGAACTCGACCACCATGGCATTGCCGACGAGATCGGCAAGGTCATCGACCGGAAGATCGTTTATCGCCCGGGCACGCTCGACGAATATCGCGCACATTTGCAGAAGTACGACCTTCCCGAGTTTGCGATCCAGCACTTCATCGAAGTCGCCGTCGATTACCAGAACGGCGTGTTCAAGGGTACCGACAGCATCATCGAGCAAGTGACTGGAAAAGCGCCGCAGACGGTCGAGACGTTCATTCGCGCCCACCGCGAGCGCTTCCAGGCCTGATTTCAAACTATCACCGTCCATGACTCATTCTTTTGGAGATTCGAAATGAAGATCAGGAATTCCGTTGTGTTTGTAACCGGCGCAAGCCGTGGTCTCGGTCTGGCTTTTGCACGCGAGGCGCTGGCCCGCGGGGCCGCGAAAGTCTACGCCGGGGTGCGCAATCCGGAAGGCTTTAGCGAACCCGGCATCATTCCGGTCAAGATCGACGTGACGGATCCAGCCTCCGTTACGGCGGCCGCCAAGATCGCCTCGGACGTGACCGTGCTCGTGAACAACGCGGGCATTGCGGAAATTCTCGCGTCGCCGCTTGCGGCAGAGGCGGAAGACCAGGCGCGGCGCATCTTCGAAACGAACTTTTATGGCGTCATTCGCACGACGCGCGCGTTCGAAGCCGTGCTGCCCAGCGATGGCAACGGTGGCGTAATTAACGTGCTCTCCGATGTTTCGTGGCGAGCCGTGCCGTTCCTCGCGCCGTATTCCGCTTCGAAGGCGGCGGCCTGGAGCTATACCAACAACATCCGTCTGCACTTCAGGGAACGCAAGATCGGCGTGGTTGGCGTGCATGTCGGCTTCGTGGATACCGATCTCACGAAGGATTTCGACGTGCCGAAAGCGAGTCCCGTCGATGTCGTTCGCCAGGCCTACGATGCGCTCGAAACGGGAGAGAGCGAAGTGCTCGCGGATGCGGGCAGCCGTGAACTGAAGCAATCGCTTTCGGCTGCGGTGCCGGGATATATCGACCCCGCGCTGCTGCAGGCATAGCGTGCCGTAGCAGGCCGCAAGGTGCCGGTGCTGCCGCACGCGCATGAAGACCGCGCGGCTCCGGCCCTCTATGTCGGCTGGACGTGGAGCGAAGTGCCGAGTGCGACAGGTTTCGAATCATCGTTTCGATCCACGGATGATTCGAACTGCGAAGGTTTGAATTCTTGTATCGGCAGTTAAGGCGAGCAGTTCCTCCGTTGCTTTCTCTGTGTGAGATTGCCCACACAACCCGCATTTACGGTCTTGAGCGTCGTGCCAAAACAGCTGATTGTTGAAGAGAGGGCTCCCGCCACGCGAATGTCACGAACAGGCTTTGAAGAGCAGCCGGCTGCGCAGTCTCTCATCTCTTTGAAGCGCAAGCACGCGGAGCCGCACATGTTCAACAGCACCGTACTCGAAGTCGGCATTGGTTTAGTGTTCTGCTATTTCGCGGTGAGCCTTGCCGTCAGCACCGTGACCGAGCTTTTTGCGTCGCTCTTGCAGTTGCGCGCGAAATGTCTGCTATCTGGCATCAAGCAGATCCTGAACGACCCGCAGTTCAACGGCATGGCGCGCGACCTCTACAACCACGCGCTCGTGAGCCCGCGCGACTCTGGGGACGCGACGAATGCGAGCGACCTGAAGTACAAGCCCTCTTATATTCCGTCGAATGACTTTGCCCTCGCGATGATCGATATCCTTCGGCGCGCGCCCGGTGCGGACCAGGACATCGGTCAGTCGATTGCCACCATACAGAACCAGCAGTTGAGGGAGGTATTGCAGGCGATGTACCGCCACGCCAACCAGGATGTCGGCCAGTTTTCGGACGCGCTCGGCAAGTGGTTCGACAACGGCATGGACAGGCTCTCCGGCACCTACAAGCGCTGGTCGCAGTTCATTTCATTTGCCGTGGCGCTCGTCATCGTGATCGCACTGAACATCGATACGGTGTTTCTGTTCAGGATTCTATGGTTGCATCCCTCGCTCGCGGGTGCGTTGCACGCAAACGCGTCTTCCGGCGCGGTTTCCCTGATGAACCAGTTGCCGATCGGCTGGCAAAGGGATGGTGCCTATGCAGACGGCGTGGCCTGGATGATCGTCGGCTGGCTGCTCACGGCGAGTGCAACGTTGTTCGGCGCGCCGTTCTGGTTCGACCTGCTGCAAAACGTGACGAACCTGCGCGGAACCGGACCGTCCACCGACGCCGCCGCACGCAAAACCGCTTCGAACTGAGGGACAGCCGGCTCAATCGCCCCTCGGCAAAGTCAGTTCCGCATCGCCTAAAACAGGCTGACTACGCTGACGATGCTGCTCACGCCGGTGTCGGCGACAACACCGGCGCTGACACCAACGCCAACACTGGCGCCGGCGAGCATCGTCCCGCGGCACACCGGCGCGCCGCAGCGGCAGGTGTATTCGCGCACGTTGTCTTCGCAGGCGTCGTCGGGCAATTCGAGCGCGTAGTCGATGAACAGCTCTTCGCCTGGCAGGATGTCGCGGCACGCGTCGATGAACACGTGGCCGTTGATTTCGATGGTTTCGCAGTTCGCCTGGCACGCGTGATTGAGCCAGCGCGCCCAGTTGCCGCCCTGGCCGCCGTCGATTACGCGGCCATCGGAAAGGCCGAAGAGAAACGTATGCGCGCCGTCTTCACGCAGACGATAACGCCGGGCCGCGCTACGCCAGCTCATGATCTTGCCTTTGTATTCGAAGATGCGCTCGCCGGCCCGCAGGGGACGCAACGCATAGACGCCTTTTCCGTGCACCGGCGACTGCCGGACAGTCATTCGTTTGCTCATGGCCATCTTCGCGCGTTGAACGCGTGCAGTATAAGCGGCTACGATGAATGCGAGTGATGAAAATGGATATGGCCATCGACGCTGCGTATTGCGTCTTCGCACACTGCATGCACCGTATTGAAGCGGACGGCGCCCACTCTTCGCTCCTGACAAGTGTGCGCCCCACAGTTGACCTCGCGGGCAGGATCAGGGCAACATACCCGGGTTTCTTTCGCGGGTTTGCGGATCCAATTCTCGAGTGGGCATATGGCAAGCACGAATGAGCCAGGCGCAGACGCCTCGCTGACCTATCGGCTGAAGGCATTGACCAAGATCGCCGACCGCATGAGCAGTGAGATGTCGCGCGACAAGCTGGGTGTGCCGTATCCGGAGGCAAGCATCATCGCCGCGATCGGCACGTTCGGTCCGCAAACTGTGATGGATATCTCGCGGCGCGCCAACCTCGACAAGAGTCAGGCGAGCCGCACGGTGGAGGCCATGCTCTCGAAGGAGATCCTCGCGCGCACGGGCAACGACAAGGATGGGCGCAGCGTCATCATTTCGCTCACCGCCGAAGGCCGCAAGATCTTCAAGAAGATCGGCCCGACCCTGGACAAGCGCGACAGCGACCTTTACCACGGGCTGAACGAGGCCGAGCGCGTTGCGCTGCGCTTCCTGCTCGACAAGATCCTCGCGTCACACGGCTGGGACGCCACGCCCTGACCGCCTCCTGATCCGTGCATGATTTTCCGGTACGCGATCAGTCATTGAATTGTCATCAAATTGCCACCGCGAAGTGCAGTGCCGCCTGGTGGTGCGCCAGGCGTTAACGCTCAGTGGCACCCAAGCATAAAAGAATGGCAATGAATCGAAAAGCGCTTCAATGGATTCATGAGCATTGGCGAAACGTATCTGGACCGGGTGGGCGATCGCGCGCGCGTGCGAGTCATCGCCTTCGAAGCCGCGCATGCCTGGCCGCTATGACTGCTTCGGCGCCTGGATCATCTTCCAGCCGTTGCCGGCGGGATCGCGGAAACCCGCGTCGACGCTGCCGTAGCGGTCGACCGGCTCCTGGGTGAATTCCACGCCCAGGCCCTTCAGGCGCTCGTAACTCGCGCGGCAGTCGGCCACGGCGAGTACGAGGGGCGGCATGGCGCCCTTGGCGACCATGGCGCGCAGCGTTTGCGCGGTGGCCTCGTCGTGAACGGGCGGCCCGGGCAGGAAAAGCCCGAGCTGGAAGGACGACTGCTCCGGGTGCTGGACCGTGAGCCAGCGGTACGCGCCATTGCGCACGTCGGTATGCACACGGAATCCGAGTTTGTCGACGTAGAACTTGAGTGCCGCGTCCTGGTCGTCGACGTATAGGCCCACCACATTGATACCCTGATTCATAACACCTCCCTGGTTAGTGACCGCACTTCAGGGCCGCACTTTAGCGTTGCCCGCACGCCGCCGCTTCTCCAAAACTGCTGTCGTGAGGTCGGGGCGCTGTGCGGCTTTCAGCACGCAGGCAGGCACGCGGTCGATCCCGGGCAGGCTGGCCCGCGCCTGAACGCGCACGGCGCTGGGGCTCGAGCCGGTCACGTCGCGGAACGTGCGGCCAAAGGTGCCCAAACTCTCCCAGCCGGTGGCGAAGGCGATATCCGTGATGTCGAGATCGGTGTCGCGCAGCAGGGTGGTGGCCTGCTCGATGCGCCGCGTGAGAAGGTAGCGATGCGGCGGGAGGCCGAAGGCGCGCTTGAAGGAACGCGCGAAATGCGCTTCGGATACGCCGCTGACCTCGGCCAGGCGCTTGACGGGCCAGGCCTCGTGAGAGGCGGCGTCCATGCGGTCCTTCGCGCGCAATAGACGGCGCAGGAGTGCCGGGTCGAGCAGGGGCTCGGCGTCGGGCGGTTCAGGATGCGCATGGGTGAGCGTGGGCGCATCGGCGTGCAGAGCTGCGCTAGCTGGCATGCACTCGTCTGGAGTGGGCGGCATGCCGGTAGTTTAGGCCCAACGGCGATCGATGGCCGACGATTGGCTTTCGATTGGTTGGGCCTGCCAGGCGTCGCTCACTGCGAGTCGACGAACTGGATGATCTCGCCGTTGTCGCGCTTGAGATACAGGTCGGCGCCTTTCATGCGCACTTCGTTGCACGAATACGGCATCTTGCTGCCTTTGCTGCAGATCTTGCCGTCCTCGGCTTTCCAGTCGCCGTGATCGGCAAAGCCCTTGCTCGACTTGAAGTCGTAGTCGCCGTTGTTGCCGTACTGCACATGCCACGTGCTGCCGTCGGCGATCTTGATGTCGAACGCCTTGCCCGAGAGGCGTTGCTGGATGTCGGCCGCGCTGGGGCTCGCGGAACCGTCCGGGAATGCCGCCGAGTCCGCAAAAGCCGTAGCGGGAACGATGAGCAGGAGGGCAAGCAGCTTTTTCATGGGGGGTCTCCTGAAAAGCCGGATTACTGCCTTGCTTCGACACGATGGAGCGGCGCGCTCGCCCGGAGGATAGCCCGATGCCAGGCGCGGAGTCGGGCGTTGTGCGTCGTTCGCGTGCACGTTTTCACTATAGCGCTGCGCGATTTCGCCAATGTGGCCTGGCGCACACAAGGCGTGTAACCGGGGCTGCACGTCGATGCCCGCGCATCGTTGCGCATGCCCCCGAGGTGCGTTGGCGGGCCGTGAAACGACTGCCCGCCACGACCTTACTTCAACCGTCCCGCGAGGAACTGCTGGAGCCGCTCGCTGCGCGGCGCATTGAGCACTTCCTTGGGGTCGCCTTGCTCTTCGATCTTACCCTTGTGCAGAAACACGACGTGATTCGACACGTTGCGCGCGAAGCCCATTTCGTGCGTGACGACGATCATGGTGCGGCCTTCCTCCGCGAGCTTCTGCATGACCTTGAGCACTTCGCCCACGAGTTCGGGGTCGAGCGCGGAGGTGGGCTCGTCGAACAGCATCACTTCGGGCTCCATCGCCAGCGCGCGGGCGATCGCCACGCGTTGCTGCTGGCCGCCGGAAAGGTGCGAGGGGTACTTGTGCTCGACACCCGCGGCCAGCCCCACCTTGTCGAGGTACTTGCGCGCGCGGGCCTCGGCATCGCTGCGGGAGAGGCCAAGCACGCTGACCGGCGCCTCGATGATGTTCTCGAGCACAGTCATGTGCGCCCAGAGATTGAAGTGCTGAAAGACCATCGAAAGGCGCGTACGCATTTTTTGAAGCTGCTTCGGATCGCTCACGCGCAGCGCGCCGCCACGGTCGGCGCTCGTGCGGATCTCCTCGCCGTTGAGCGTGATGCGTCCCGAGCAGGGCGATTCGAGAAAGTTAATGCAACGCAGGAACGTGCTCTTTCCCGAACCGCTCGATCCGATCAGGCTGATCACGTCGCCAGCCTTTGCCTTGAGCGATACGCCCTTCAAAACCTCGTTCTCGCCGAACTTCTTGTGCAGGTCGTCGACTATCAGCTTGTACATACTCGGTTCACTCCATCGGGACTGAAATTCTTAATGGCCTTGCGGCTTCAAATAGGCCAGCACACGTGTTTCGAGGCGGCGGAAACCCCAGATCAGGGCGAAGACGATGGACGCATAGAGCGCCGCCGCGATGCCGTACGCCTGGAACGTCATATAGGTGGCGGAATTCGCATCGCGCGCCACTTTCAGGATGTCGGGCACGGTCGCGGTGAACGCCAGCGTCGTCGCGTGCAGCATGAGGATCACCTCGTTGCTGTACGAAGGCAGCGCGCGTCGAAATGCCGAAGGCAGGATGATGCGCGTGTAGATCTTGGTCTTCGACATGCCGTACGCCTGGGCCGCTTCGATCTCGCCATACGCGGTCTCGCGAATCGCGCCCGCGAAAATCTCGGTGGCGTAGGCGCACTCGTTCAATGCAAAGGCCAGCAGCGTGCAATTCATGGCACTGCGAAAGAAGTCGCCAAGGACCGGATTGGCCTGCACGAAATGCAGGCTGTAGAGGCCGGTGTAGAAGAGCAGCAACTGCACATAGAGCGGGGTGCCGCGGAACACGTACGTGTAGACCCAGACCGGCCGCGAAAGCCACGGGTTGCGCGACGCGCGCGCAATGGCGAGCGGCACGGCAAGCAGGAAGCCCGCCACGATCGAGACGACCAGCAGCCAGAGCGTGATGGCGAGGCCGCTCGTGTTGAAGCCGTCGCTGTACAGATAGTTGGGCCAGTATTGACGAAGCAGTTCGATCACAGCGCTGCCCTCCGCACACCGGTCGAATAGCGCTTTTCGAGGCGGTGCAATGCCAGGTTGGAAACCGTCGTGATGGCGAGATAAATCGCGCCGGTCACAAGCGTGAAGAAGAAGAACGCCTGGGTGGCCTTGCCCGCGTCCTGCGCGGCCTTCACCACATCGGCGAGACCGATGATCGACACGAGCGCCGTGGCCTTCACGAGCACCTGCCAGTTGTTGCCGATGCCCGGCAGCGCAAAACGCATCATCTGCGGGAACAGGATGCGCGTGAACACGCGTGTGGAACTCATGCCGTAGGCGAAACCGGCTTCGATCTGCCCGCGCGGCACGGCGAGAAACGCGCCGCGGAAGGTCTCCGTGAAATACGCGCCGTAAATGAAGCCGAGCGTGATGACGCCGGCCACGAACGGGTCGATGTCGATCTGGTCCATGCCCATCATGTCGGTTACGTCGTTGAGCCAGATCTGGATGCTGTAGAACAGCAGCAGCATGAGCACGAGATCGGGCACCGCGCGAATCAGCGTGGTGTACGCCGTGCCGATGCGCGAGAGCATGCGGTTGGGCGAGAGCTTCGCGGCAGCGCCCGCAAGCCCGAGCAGAAACGCGGCGCCGAGCGAGAGCACCGCGAGCTTGATGGTTTCCCACGTGCCCGCAAGGAGCAGCGGGCCGAAGCCTTGAAAGACCATGGAAGGATGTCCTTGTTCAGGGGAGCAGCGCTCCCCCTGGTTGTTGCAGATGAAGACGGCGGCGCTTAACCGCCGTACACGTCGAAGTCGAAATACTTCGACTCGATCTTCTTGTACGTGCCGTCCTTGATCATGTCGGCGATCGTCTTGTCGATCTTCGCCTTGAGGTCGGCATCTTCCTTGCGCAGGCCAATCGCGGCGGCGCCTGTGGGGATTTCCGTGCCCGCGAACGCAAAGCCCGCGCCGCGCGGCGTCTTCAGGAAGCCGAGATTGGCCTGCACTTCGTCTTGCAGCGCGGCGTCGAGGCGCCCCGACTGCAGATCCAGATAGACCTGGTCCTGGTTCTGGTAGGGAATCACGTTGACGCCCTTGGGCGCCCAGTTCTGCTTCGCGTAGGTCTCCTGAATCGAGCCCTGCTCGACACCCACCGTCTTGCCTTGCAGCGAAGCGATGGTCGGCTGCAGCGGCGAGCCCTGCTTCGCGACGAGGCGCGTCGGCGTGTTGAAGAGCTTGGCCGAGAAGGCGATCTGCTGCTCGCGCTGGGGGGTGATCGTGAGCGCGGAGAGCGCGCCGTCGAACTTCCTGGCCTTGAGGCCTGGGATCATGCCGTCGAAATCCTCCTCGACCCACACGCACCTGGCGTTCAGGCGCCGGCAGATTTCGTTGCCGAGGTCGATGTCGAAACCGACCAGCTTGCCATCGGTCGCCTTCGACTCGAACGGCGCGTAGCTCGCGTCGGTGCCGAAGCGGATCGTGGACCAGTCTTTCGCATACGCGCCACCGGCGGCAAGGGCGAGGGCGACACAGAAGGCAAGTTTCTTCATGAAGTCTCCGATAGGAATGGTTGGCGTGTGCCCGGTCATGGACTGGAGGTCCGGCCCGGCAAGTTGTCTATACAATTATCGATGTGGCGAAGAGACCGGCAATCGGTGTTATCACCTGGGGATTTCACTGTGCTGCAATCGAAAGACGGCGTAATTCAGGCGTCAGAAAGCCGGAATTCGGGTATACGTGGAGCGGATTGAACTTGTATAGACAAGTTCGTTTCGGTAATCTGATTCCACCTTGTCCAGACAACTTTGACACCGCAATGAACCTCAAACTCACTCCCGGCAATCTGACCCTGTCCCAACTGCGCCAGATCGCGCGTGCCGATGAAAACGGCGGCGTGAAGCTCGAACTCGATCCGGCCAGCTTCGCGGCCATCGACGCAGGCGCACGTGCCGTTGCCGAGATCACGGCGAAGGGCGAGCCCGCCTACGGCATCAACACGGGCTTCGGGCGTCTGGCGAGTACGCACATTCCGCGTGAGCAGCTCGAACTCCTGCAGCGCAACCTGGTGCTCTCGCACGCCGTGGGCGTGGGCGAGCCGATGTCGCGTCCGGTCGTGCGCCTCTTGATGGCGCTGAAGCTGTCGAGCCTGGGCCGCGGCCATTCGGGCATCCGCCGCGAAGTGATGGACACGCTCATCACGCTGTTCAATGCCGACGTGCTGCCCGTGATTCCGGTGAAGGGTTCCGTGGGCGCCTCCGGCGACCTCGCGCCGCTCGCGCATATGTCCTGCGTGCTGCTGGGTGTCGGCGACGTGTTCGCGAAGGGCGAGCGCATGAGCGCGGTCGAGGGCCTGCGTCTCGTCGGCCTCAAGCCGCTCGCGCTGCAGGCCAAGGAAGGTCTCGCGCTGCTCAACGGCACGCAGGCTTCGGCCGCGCTTGCGATCTACAACATGTTCGCGATCGAGGACCTGTACCGCACGGCGCTCGTCTCGGGCGCGCTCTGCGTGGACGCGGCGGCAGGTTCGGTGAAGCCGTTCGACGCGCGCATTCACGAACTGCGCGGCCATCGCGGCCAGATCGAGGCGGCCGCGGCCTATCGCACGCTGCTCGAAGGCTCGGCGATCAACCTCTCGCACCGCGACTGCGGCAAGGTCCAGGACCCGTACTCGCTGCGCTGCCAGCCGCAGGTGATGGGCGCGTGTCTCGACCAGATGCGCCACGCAGCGCAGGTGCTGCTCATCGAAGCGAACGCGGTGTCGGACAATCCGCTGATCTTCCCGGAAACGAACGAAGTGCTTTCGGGCGGCAACTTCCACGCGGAACCGGTGGCCTTCGCCGCCGACAATCTCGCGCTGGCCGCAGCCGAAATCGGCGCGCTGGCCGAGCGCCGCATCGCGCTGCTCATCGACGCCACGCTCTCGGGCCTGCCGCCTTTCCTCGTGAAGGACGGCGGGGTGAATTCGGGCTTCATGATCGCGCACGTCACGGCGGCTGCCCTGGCGTCGGAAAACAAGACGCTCGCGCATCCGGCTTCGGTCGATTCTCTGCCGACCTCGGCAAACCAGGAAGACCACGTGTCGATGGCGACGTTCGCCGCGCGCAAGCTCGCCGACATCGCCGACAATACGGCCAACATCCTCGCGATCGAACTGCTCGCCGCGGCCCAGGGCGTGGACCTGCGCGCGCCGCACCACACGAGCCCGGCGCTTGCGCATGTGATGCAGTCGGTGCGCGCCGAGGTGCCGCATTACGACCTCGACCGTTACTTCGCGCCGGACATCGCCGCGATGACGAAGCTCGTGCAGAACGGTGCGATCGCCAGGCACAGCCCGCTGGCATTCGAGTCCGAGCAACAAGCGCTAGAAGCCAAATAAAAACAGTCATCCTGAATAACATCCGAGACGAAGACGTTATGAACCAACCGAACTTCACCGACCCGCGCCTCGACCCGACCCGCACGATCCGCGCGCCGCGCGGCAGCGAGAAGGTCTGCAAGACCTGGCTGGCGGAAGCCGCCTACCGGATGCTCCAGAATAATCTGGACCCCGAAGTCGCCGAGCATCCGCATGCGCTCGTGGTGTACGGCGGCATCGGCCGCGCGGCGCGCAACTGGGAGTGTTTCGACCAGATCCTCGCGTCGCTCAAGGACCTGAACGAGGACGAGACGCTGCTGATCCAGTCGGGCAAGCCCGTGGGCGTGTTCCGCACCCATGCCGACGCCCCGCGCGTGCTGCTCGCGAACTCGAACCTCGTGCCGCACTGGGCCACGTGGGAGCATTTCCATGAACTGGACCGCAAGGGCCTGATGATGTACGGCCAGATGACCGCGGGCAGCTGGATCTACATCGGCTCGCAGGGCATCGTGCAGGGCACCTACGAAACGTTCTATTCGGTCGCGAACCAGCACTTCAACGGCGACCCGAAGGGCCGCTGGATTCTCACGGGCGGCCTCGGCGGCATGGGCGGCGCGCAGCCGCTCGCGGCGACGATGGCGGGCTTCTCGATGATCGCGGTGGAATGCGACGAGACGCGCATCGACTTCCGCCTGAAGACGCGCTACGTGGACCGCAAGGCGAAGACCATCGACGAGGCGCTGGCCATCGTCGAGGAAGCGAAGCGCACGGGCAAGCCGGTTTCGGTGGGCCTGCTCGGCAATGCCGCCGATGTCTTCGCCGAGTTCGTGAAGCGCGGCATCACGCCCGACTGCGTGACCGACCAGACGAGCGCGCACGACCCGATCAACGGCTACCTGCCGCAGGGCTGGACCGTGGAGCAGTGGCGTGAAGCGCAGAAGGTCGCGCCGGAAAGCATCGTGAAGGTCGCGAAGGAATCGATGGCCCACCAGGTGCGCGCGATGCTCACGCTGCAGGAGCGCGGCGCGGCCACGCTCGACTACGGCAACAACATCCGCCAGATGGCGCTCGAAATGGGCGTGGACAACGCGTTCGATTTCCCGGGCTTCGTGCCGGCGTACATCCGTCCGCTGTTCTGCGAGGGCAAGGGCCCGTTCCGCTGGGTGGCGCTTTCGGGCGATCCTGAGGATATCTACAAGACGGACGCCAAGGTCAAGGAGCTGATCCCCGACGATCCGCACCTGCACAACTGGCTCGACATGGCGCGTGAGCGCATCGCGTTCCAGGGCTTGCCCGCGCGTATCTGCTGGGTGGGCGTGAAGGATCGCTATCGTCTCGGCCAGGCGTTCAACGAGATGGTCAAGAACGGCGAGCTGAAGGCGCCGGTCGTGATCGGCCGCGACCACCTCGACACCGGCTCGGTGGCGAGCCCGAACCGCGAAACGGAATCGATGAAGGACGGCTCGGACGCGGTGAGCGACTGGCCGCTGCTCAATGCGCTGCTGAACACGGCGGGCGGCGCGTCGTGGGTGTCGCTGCACCACGGCGGCGGCGTGGGCATGGGCTTTTCGCAGCACTCGGGGGTGGTGATCGTGGCGGACGGCACGCAGGCGGCGCACGAGCGTCTGGGCCGCGTGCTGCTCAACGATCCGGCCACGGGCGTGATGCGCCACGCGGATGCCGGCTACGAACTCGCGCAGCAGACCGCGCGCGAGGCAGGCCTCAAGCTGCCGATGCTCGGCCGATGAGCAATGTGACGCCGCCGTTCAAACGCGGCGGCGTCACACTTGCGAGTGCTCGCTCAGAGCGTTTCGGGCAGCCGGTTTGATTCGTTGTCGACGCAACAGACTAGCACTTCGGCATCCCCGGCACCCGTGCTGAGATACACGTGCCCCACGGCGCTGTCGAAGTAGAGGCTGTCGCCGGGCGACAGCCTGAAGACGGTGCCGTTTTCAAAATGCAGTTCCAGCTCACCGCGCAGCAGGAACAGAAACTCCTCGCCGCTGTGACGGATGTAATCGGGAAACGCGTCCATCGTGCGGGCGTGGATGCGTCCGCGCATCGGCACCATGCGCTTGCCGGTGAGGTCGTTGGCGATCATGCCGTACTCGTAGTTCGGCGTGTCGTAGATCATCTGCTTGCCCGCGCGCGTGAGCGACGGCTTCATCGGGCCGGCCGCCTTGCGCTTCCTGCGCCCGAAAATCGTGTCGAAGTCCACGTTCAGCGCGTGCGCGAGCGCCGCGAACTTGTCATAGGTGAGCGCAATGTCGCCGCGCTCGGCCTTCGAAATCGTCGAGACGGCGATACCCGACAACTCCGATAGCTGCATCAACGTCAAGTCGCGCGCCTTGCGCGCCTCGCGCAGACGCGTGCCGACGGCCGCGTGGTCGATTTCTGTTGCCGCCTGTCCGGATGCTTTCCCGGTTGCGTGCTCAGTTGCGTGATTTCGTGCTGCGCTCTTTGCCATGGAAGGGACGGTTCCCGGTTACGGGTTTTGTCGTATACGAGAAATAATTTTTTCTCGTATATGATAACTCGCATCTCGACTCCCCTTTGAAGGAGCAGCGTCGTGGCCTCAATCGCACTGGGAAAAACGGGTCTTTCGAAGGGCCAGGTCATTGCCGCGACGACGCTGGGCACGGCGCTCGAGTACTACGACTTCACGGTCTACAACTTTTTCGCGATCCTGCCGTGCGGCGTCGATCATGCGGGCATGCCGTTCGGACTCCAGATCGTGGGCCCGTTCCGCGGCGACATGAAGACGCTCGCGGTCTCGCAGGCGCTGGAGACGGCGTTTTCAGCGTATCCTCATCTGCGTCGCCCGCGTCCCGATCTCGCGCGCCTGACGCGAGCCAATCCGGCACTGACGCCCATTGTCACGGCGCCTCCCGTTTACAACCCGGCCGGTAGCGACGCTGCCGGTCTTTCGGCGGTATGAACATGAGCAACGACATCCAAAGACTGCAAACCAACGCACGCATGAGCCAGGTGGTGATCGCCAATGGCGTGGTGTATCTCTCGGGCCAGGTGCCCGATACCGCGGGCGCGCCGATCGACGTTCAGGCAACCGAAATCCTCACGCGTATCGACAAGCTGCTCGCATCGGCGGGCGTGGACAAAACGCGCGTGCTGACCGCGAACGTGTGGCTGAGCGACCCGAAGCATTTCGACGCATTCAATGCCGTATGGGACGCCTGGGTTGCGCAAGGGCACGCGCCCACGCGCGCCTGCGTGCAGGCCTTGCTGATGCGACCGGGCCTCGATGTCGAAGTGGCCGTCACCGCACTCGCCTGAGTGCCTTCGAGCCAGGAACTTTACGTGATGAATTTCGATTCGGTCGTGCTTGGCGGCGGTATCGTCGGCGTCTCGGTGGCATTGCAATTGCAGCGGCGCGGCCTCTCGGTCGCGCTCGTTGACCGCAGGGCGCCAGGCAATGAAACATCGCACGGCAACGCGGGATTGATCCAGCGCGAGGGCGTCTACCCCTATGCATTTCCGCGCGAGCTTTCCACGCTGCTGCGCTACGCGCGCAACCGCTCGACGGACGTGCGCTATCACCCGGGGGCGATGCCGAAGTTGCTGCCGTTTCTCTATCGCTACTGGCACCATTCGCGCGCCGACCGGCACGCCGAGATCGCGCGCGCGTATGCCACGCTCATCGAGCATTGCGTGATCGAGCATCGCGCGCTGATCGAGGAGGCGGGCGCACAGGCACTGTTGCGCACCAACGGCTGGATGAAGGTGTTTCGCAGCGCGGCCGCCATGGACGCCACGGTGGCCGAGGCGCAGCGCTGGCAGCGCGAGTACGGCGTGGGCCACGAGGCGCTGGATAGCGTGGCGCTGCGCGCCGCCGAGCCCGCGCTCAGCCACACGCTGGTGGGCGGCGTGCGCTACACCGATTCCGATTCGGTTAGCGATCCGAATGGAGTGGTGACGGCCTACGCGAAGCTATTCGAACAGCTAGGCGGCCGCGTGATGATTGGCGACGCCGCGACGCTCGAACCGTCGTGGCGTGTGATGACACAGGATGGCCCCGTGCTGGCGAAGTCGGCGGTCATCGCCATGGGGCCGTGGTCGGGCGATCTCACGGCGCGGCTGGGCTACGCGTTGCCGCTCGCCGTGAAACGCGGCTATCACATGCATTACGCGCTCACGAACGGAGCGAAGCTGAACCAGCCGGTGCTCGACGCCGAAGCGGGTTTCCTGATCACGCCCATGGTGCGCGGCACGCGCCTCACGACCGGCGTCGAACTCGGCTTTCGCGATTCGCCCAGGACGCCGGTTCAACTCGAAGCCGTGGAGCCGCTCGCGCGCGATATCTTCCCGCTCGGCGCGCGGCTCGATGCCGAGCCGTGGCTGGGCCGCCGCCCCTGCACGCCCGACATGATGCCGATCATCGGGCCCGCGCCGAAGCACGACGACCTCTGGTTCGCGTTCGGCCACGCGCACCACGGCCTCACGCTCGGCCCGGTCACGGGGCGCCTGATCGCGGAAATGATGACGGGCGCGCCGACGGTGGTGGACCCGCGGCCCTTCCGCGCCGAGCGGTTCTGACGCGGCACGCACCGGCGCACGTGTTTAGAACCGGTAGTTGAGCCCCGCGAACGCCGTGATCTCGCGGCGGCTCTCGGTGATCGGGCTGTCGGCGGCATAATGCTGAAGGCGTCCGAACGTCGCGTTCACCGAACCGACCCAGTGCTTCGAGAAGTCGTGCGTCATGTAGAACGTCATGTGCAGATCGCGAATGCCCGCGCCCGGCGAATAGGCCGGCAAGCCGGATGCCGCACTCTCATCCGGCGTCACACCGAACAGCGTGCGCGTGTAGACGCCGTTGGCCCACGTGAGCCCCGGTCCCACCGAGAACAGCCAACCCGTTAGCGGCAGCGACACATAGAGGTCCGCCGTTGCCGTCGTACCTTGCCCGTGGCCGCTGATGTCCTGGTACATCGCAACCGCGCCCGTGAACGCCCACGCCGTATAATCGGCGAAGAGGCGCAGCTTGGGGCCGTCATCGACATTGCTCAAGCCGTGCAGATGCGGGTCGTCCGACACGGTGCGCGACTGGAAGTCGAAGCTCAGCGAAGCGCCCACATGGTAGTTCTCCGCGGAAATCACGTTCACGCCCAGCACGTCCGGCCCCTGCGAGAAGAAGCGGTCGCGGTACGAGATATCGAGCGATGGGAACGGATAGAACTTCATGTGGCGCGCGCCCGGATACTCGGGCGCGAAATAGGCGCCCGGACCGATCGAGATTTTCCACGGCGAGTCGGTTGTTGCGGTACTGGACGTATCGGTATCGGCCCACGCGTGCGAGGCCAGGGTCAGCGCGGCGACGCACGCCAGCCCTTTCATTGCTACGGATTGCTTCACGTATTTTTCCTTCCCACTGCCGCCAGTTGGCGCAGACGCCGGGCGAGCGCCTTGGAGACGACCGGCGCGTCTTTCGCGCCGCGCGCGACTTCGCTCTCGCGCAGGAACAGGGCCGTTTCGCGCGCAACGATCTCGCGTTCGTTGTCCGAGGTGATCATGTGATACGAATCGTCGAGCCACAGCGTGCGCAGGAAGTTCGAGCCGATGCGGTCGATCACGTGGCGTGGATTGCGCGGGCTCGACGTTTCGTCGTCGATCGCGTGGATCACGAGCGCGTCGTTCTCGATCGCGGGGACATCCTTGCGCGCCGCGCGCGCGAGGCGCAGCGCCTGATGCAGCGCGGGCAACGCGATCGTCGAGGGGCCGACCTCGCTGAAGTCGCTGCGCTGCATGGCGCGCGCGATCTTCTTGCGCAGCGCTTCGTTACGCACGCCGAACGGTTCGGCCTCGCGATAGCGGTAGCGGTGGCGCAGCGGCGTGAAGTATGCCCAGTCGAGCAGGAAGCGATACCACGGGATTGCCCAGCCGTCGTAGGCGAGCGTGAGCGAGAGCAGGACCAGCGACTGGGCTGCGGGGCGCTTGCGAATCAGACGCAGCGCAAGCGCGCCGCCGATCGACAGCCCGCAGATCGAGACGCGCTCGTAGCGCGCCGCCAGGGCGTCGAACTCGCGCGCGGCGTTTTCGACCCATTGTTCCATCGGCAGCTGGTCGGTGCCGGCGCTATAACCGTCGATGACGGGGGCGCATACCGTGAACCCTTCGCCCTGCAGATAGCGCGCAAGGTAGCGCAGCTCGATCGGCGAGCTGGAGAGTCCATGAAGCATGAGCACGGCGTGGCCGTCGCCTTCGCAGAAAAAGCGCGTGGATTGCACGGCTGGCGCTTCGGCAGCGGCCAGCTCCAAGTCGAGCGTCGCCATGTCAGCTCTCCGTGCGCAGCACGAGAAAATCGCCTGCGTGAGTGGTGAAGCGTTCGCAGTTGCAATTGACGTGCCGGTACTCGCGCCTGGGCTGCTCGTTGCGCAGACGCACGCGATGATGGCCCGGCGACAGTGCGTGCGTGAGGCGCTGCACGTCGTCGGGATGCAGCGCGTCGAAGAGCGGACCGGGCGCGACTTCGGCGGCGGCCGGCAGCGCTTGCGACATGCTCTGTCCCACGCTCGCGCGCTGGGCGGCATTGCGCTCGAGCCCCTTGATGAGGATGAAGCCTTCATGATGCTGCGCGAGATGCCGCAGCAGGCGATGCGTTTCGTCGACGGCGCGGCGCGCCAGCGCGCGCTCGTTGTCGTGGCGCAGCAGCATTTCGTAGCGGGACTGCGCGACGGAGGTGATCAACTGCGCGCGAAACTGCTCGCGTCGCAGACGCTCGATCAGCGTAATCACGATGATCGTGACGAGCGGATAGGACACCATCAGGATCACATCGCGGGTGTCGAGGAATGTAATGTAATTGTAGGGAGGCACGAACATATAGTCCGCAATGGCGAGACCCAGCACCATCACGGTCAGCGCAGGCGCGAGGCCGAGGAAGTATTCGACCAGCGAAGCGGCAATACAGAACGTCGTGCCCGGCATCATCGGGCCGAGCAGGGGATGGAGTGCGAAGCGGATGGCGCTCGCGAGCACGAGCGCGCCAGCGGCAATGCACCACCGGCGCGGGCCTCTTGGCGCCCAGAGGCGGGCGTTACGGACTTTCATGGTTTCCCGGGTCGCCCGCCGCGTGACGGGCCGTCGCGCGCGTATTGCGCATGGGCAATCGCTGACGCCTTAGTTGTGAGCAGTGCAAGGAATTCGACAGGAACGGCAAAACGGAGCAGCGGTGACCGGCCTGTCACCGTCAGCCCTCTGACGATTTTTGCGTGTCCCGGATATTACCACTGTTTACAATCATCGGATCAGCCGTGCGAGGCCGCCGGGAAACCGTGGGAGCTTTAGACGTCAGGCTTCCACGTCGGCCAGGCTGAAGATTCCGGTCTTGTCGTTATACGAAAAGATTTCGGCGTAGCGGCCCCAGGCAATCACGGTGTCGAGCGTTTCCTCTGCGGCGTCGTCGGCAAGCAGATCCTCCAGTTCCTGCTCGAAGCGCACGCGCGGGGCGCGATGTCCAGGGCGCTCGTTGAGCACCGTGTTGATCCGCGCGGCCAGCGGCACGTTGCGCAGCAAATGTTCGGCGAACATCAGCTTGCGCTCCTGCGTACTGAATTCGTTGAAGGTCTTGCCCGCGTGCGTGAGAACCACGTCGCCTTCGCTGACCTCCGCAAAGCCGAGATACTGCAGCATTTCCGCGACCGGGAAGAGCTCGTCGACCTCCAGTTGCAGCGCTCGCGCGATTTCCGGCATGTCTGCGCGGCCGTTGTAAGGCGCGGCGGCCAATGTTTCGATCAGGCCCGCCATCAGGTTCACCGACATGCCCGGCAGCCAACTGCCCGGTTCGAGTTCGGGTTTCGCCGGGCCGCCCGGCTGGCGCGCGGTCATTTTCGCGTAGATCTCGTCGACGAGCGCGCGGAACGCCGGGTCGAGGCGATTGCGCGGGTGCTTGAACGCCACCGGAATTTCGGCCACCACGCGGCCGGGATTCGACGACAACACGAGAATGCGGTCGCACATGAATACCGCTTCCTCGATGTTGTGTGTGACGATCAGCACCGACTTGATCGGCAGGCGGCCTTGCGTCCACAGGTCGAGCAGGTCGGTGCGCAGCGTTTCGGCAGTGAGCACGTCGAGCGCGGAGAAGGGCTCGTCCATCAGCATCAGCGTGGGATCGACCACGAGCGCGCGTGCAAAGCCCACACGCTGGCGCATGCCGCCCGACAGCTCGCGCGGATAAGCGTTTTCGAAGCCGTCCAGACCGATCAGGTCGATCGCCGCGAGCGCGCGCTTGCGCCGCTCGTGCGGGCCGACGCCGATCGCCTCCAGTCCGGCCTCGACGTTTTCCAGCACCGTGAGCCACGGGAACAGCGCGAAGGTCTGGAACACCATCGCGACGCCTTCGGCCGGACCGCGCAGCGGTTTGCCGAGGTAGTTCACGTCGCCGCTGGTAGGCGGAATCAGGCCCGCGATGATGCGCAGCAGCGTGGACTTGCCGGAGCCCGAGCGGCCCAGCAAGCCGACTATCTTGCCTTCACGCAGCGTGACGTCCACGTCGTCGAGCACCAATTGCTCGCTCGGGTTCTTGCCGAAGCCGCGGCACACGTGCTGGACGCACATCACGTCCTGGCCGATGCGGGGCCGCGTCTGCGCCATGTCGGGAGCGATCGTTTTGAGGTTTTGCATGAGATTGATACTCAATCAAGGCGAAGACAGGACTCGGCATACGCGTACAACAGCCGATTCATGGCGAAACGAAAAGCGCGCGAAAGGGAATATTCAACTCACGGCCACGATCAGGGAGCGCTTCGCTTTTTCAACGATGGCGAATCTTCGTGACCGGAGTTTGGCAGAACTTAGGAAAGCCGGGACTTGATGCGGCGCCACAGATTCTTCCAGGGGTGACGGCGGACAGGTTCGAGCGACAGCAGCGCTTCGTAGTGCGCGCGCGCCTCGTTGACGTGAGGCAGATGCGACAAAAGCAGACCGAAAATCATGATGTTTCTCCGGACGTCTGGCGTGTATGGGCGAGTGCGAAGCCCGCAGACGCGGGCGCTAGCGCTCGCGAGGTTGCGCCAATGCCAAGCAGAGCAGAGATTCGATTCTGAAGGTTGAAACAACGCGATTGAAAGAAATGGGAGTCTGCGGGGCTGTTGCTGCCCGGCCTCGTGTTTATGCTTTTTTTACTTGCTTTTTGGCCTGCGTGCCCAATACAATCCGCCCCGTCATAGCAAAGGAGTCCTCCGTGGACGCATGTTCTAGTAGTGGAAGTCCGATGCCGGCCAGCGCCGGCAGCACCACCGCGAGATAGTCGCCGCAGGTTCACTCCTTCGCCGCTAACTCGCTTACGCCGGGTTAGCGCGCTCCGTTACTGACTGGTCTCAGTCGCCTTCGCGACCAGTCTGCCAGCAGCACGCTCCCTCTTGTCGATTGCCATTTGCAAGCTTGCTTGCAGGAATGGCTGCGCTTTCGCATTTCGTCCGCTTTTGAAGCGGTCAACGCGGGGGGATGATGTTCGTCTTTCTCTTTCCTGTTTTTCAGCTGCGCGCGTTGCGGGCTGTCTGCCGTCGCGCACGGGCGCTGATGGCCGCAGCGGCGCTCGCCTGCCTGCACGGCTTCGCTTTCGCGGCTGCGGTTCGCGCCACGCCCGCCGGCGTGCGCCGCCGTTCGCTGCACCTCGCACGCCGCGTCGCGCATGTGGCGGCGCGCGGCGCGCTGCGCACCGTTCACGCGGGGCATCCGCTCACGCCCACGGGTTACGTGCTTCTCGGCGCGACCGTAGCCGCAGCCGCACTGGTTTCGCTGCTGTGCGCGTCCGCTTGCGCCTGCACCTCCGAGCCGGAGCGTCCTTTATGGCGGCATTCGGGCTTCGCGTAGAAAACCTGCGCGCCGGACACAGTTTCATCAAGCTTCGCAGGCACGCTCTGCGTTGAATAGCGGCCTCGTCCGCAACTTACTACAGCCCCACAAATACTATGAAAAACATCCTCAAGAGCAGGCTGCTCGGTTCTTGCGCACCTATTACACTGAGCGCGGTTCTCTCGCTGGGCGTCGTGCCCACCGCCTTTGCGCAGACCAGCAGCGATAATGCGTCCGCTCAACCGGCTCCGCCTGCAGCTGCTTCGTCATCGGGTGCAGCGGATCAGCAACAAGCGCCCGCTGCCGATCAGAACGCTGCCGCGCCCACGGGCCTTTGGGAACGCTCGAATCTCTTCGGCGACATGGGCGGCTTGCGGCCTTGGTTCGCCCAGTACGGCTTGTCGTTCGGCCTGCAGGAAACCAGCGAGTACATGGGTAACGTGAGCGGCGGAACGAGTCGCGGCGGCGCCTATCAAGGCGTCACTGAGTTCAGCCTCGGCATGGACACGCAA
Source organism: Paraburkholderia sp. BR10936 (assembly GCF_040965735.1). NCBI lineage: Bacteria > Pseudomonadati > Pseudomonadota > Betaproteobacteria > Burkholderiales > Burkholderiaceae > Paraburkholderia > Paraburkholderia sp. BR10936. Next base: position 64,672 of record NZ_JBFRCM010000005.1, on the reverse strand, counting down.
AAAGCGTTCGGTTTGCCTGGCGGCATCTTCAATGTGTCCGGCTTCCAGATTCACGGCACGAGCCTGACTTCGCGCAATCTGCAAACGCTGCAGAACGCGAGCGGCATCGAGGCCGATGCCTCGACCCGCCTGTGGGAATTGTGGTACCAGCAGACGTTGCCCGGCGGCAAGGTCGACGTGAAGGTCGGTCAGCAAAGCCTCGACCAGGAGTTCATGGTCAGCCAGTATGCGAATACGTTCATGAACGCGACGTTCGGCTGGTCGGTGGTGCCGTCCGTCGATCTGCCAGCGGGCGGCCCTGCGTATCCGCTTTCGTCGCTCGGCGTGCGCGTGCGTGCTACGCCTACGGACGCGATCACCGTGCTCGGCGGCGTATTCGACGGCAACCCGGCGCCGGGCGATGGCGACCCGCAAAAGCTCAACGCGAGCGGCACGAATTTCAACCTGGGCAATGGCGCGCTGGTGATCGGCGAAATTCAATACGCAATCAATCAGCCGCCCGCCAATAATTCGGATCCCCAACCAGGTGGCATGCCCGGTACCTACAAGCTTGGCTTCTGGTACAACAGCAACCGCTTCGCCGATCCGGCAACGGGCGTGACGGGCGTGGGCGGCCCGGTCAGCCATCGTGGCAACTACAGCATTTATGCCGTGGCGGACCAGATGGTGTGGCGTCCGAGCGCCGATAGTCCGCAGTCGGTGGGCGTGTTCGCGCGCGTGATGGGCGCGCCCGGCGACCGCAACCTGGTGGACCTCGGGATCAACGCGGGCGTGACGCTCAAGGCGCCGTTCAAGGGACGCGACAACGACGTGGCCGGCCTGGCCGTTGGCTACGCGCACATCGGCTCGCATGCGCAGGACTACGCGAGCGCCCAGGCGGTCTCGACGCCCGGCTACCCGTCGCGCAGCGCGGAGACAGTTCTGGAAGCGACTTACCAGTATCAGATCGCGCCATGGTGGCAATTGCAGGCGGATTTTCAGTACTTCTTCCGCCCGGCCGGCGGTATTCCGGACCCGCAGAACGCGTCGCGGCGTATTGGCGACGAGGCGGTGTTCGGCGTGCGTACGACAGTCGCGTTCTGACTGGAAAACGCCGCTCCTGCCGCTGGCTTGGCGGGGGCAGGAGCATGCAGGATGACGAGGCGTTGCGTGGTCTGCCCGAAAATATGGGCGAAAGACGAGGGAAGACCCCGATTGGTCGTACTTGCGATTGATCTAGACTCCAGGGGCAAGTGCTGCGCAGCTATTCGATGCGGCACCAGTTTCCAGACGCAGATTTCGTTCCATGAAGCATCCGATCCAGGGATGGCTTTTGGGTGTCTCTCTGCTGGCGCTTGCCAGCGTCTCGGCGGCCGAACCCACCAAGTCGGCGCACACCCAGAAGCCCGTCCAGAAGCACGTCCAAAAGCACGTCCAGAAGGACGCGAGCGGCCGCGCCCCGAAACACGCCGTTGCGGCCGCACCGGCGCCGGCGGCGCCATCCGTCTCTTTGCCCGCCATTGCGAAGCGCTTCGAGTACCAGTCGCCGTTTGAACGGCAGTACGACGCGCATCTGGCGAAGACCACCGCTGCAACGCCTGGCACTCCGGATGAGACCGGCGGCGCGGTCGATGCGGCAGGCAACGGGGCGCGCACGCCCGGAGCTCAGGTTGACGGCAACGGGATCCCCAACCAGGCGCTCCATCCGCAAACGCCGCCGCTCGTCACGGTCGGCGACTGGGATCTCTCCGCCGATGCGCATCTTCCGCTGTCGCGCTCGCATGACACCGGGGCGGCGATCAGCGCCCGGCATGGGTTCTAACGCGCGAGCCGAAAACCCCCGCCACCCCGCTTCCTTACCGTCGCGAGGTAATTGGTAAGGCATAGCCGTTGTGACACGTTGCTCCCGGGAATGCGAACGAGGCGAGTCAGTAAGCTGACAGCCTCAACTTCCGCAAAAAAATCCTCCCGGACCCACGCCCCATGTCACAACGACGCCCAACCTGTTCGCGCATTCTGGGTCAGTTCCTGCTCCCCGTGCTGCTCAGCTCGACGCTGATGCTGCAGGGCTGCGCGACCACCGCGGAAAATATTGCCCTGGGTTTTGGTCTCGGCTCGGTCGGTACGATCTCCGCCCTGGGTTGCCTGCTCGCCTGCCAGATGAACGACGCGCGCTGGTAGCCGGCGCTCAGTAATACATCCAGCGCCCATACTGCGGCGACCAGTACACCCAGCGTGCCGGCGGTTGCTGGTACTGCGCGCCCCACGGTGCGGGTGGCGGGTAATAAGCGGGCCGGGGCTGAGCGTACACGGGCTGCTGCTGCGGGTATTGCTGCTGGGCGTATTGCTGCGCATATACCGGTTGCTGCTGCGCGTAGGCGGGCGGCTGCGCGTAGGCCGGCCGCTGCTGCGCATACGCCGGCTGCTGGGCATAGCCATACGGCTGGGGCGGCGGCGCGTATTGCTGGGCCTGCGGTGGGACTTGTTGCTGGACGCGTGGCTGCGCCGGTTGGTAGTAGGGCTGGGCGTAACCCTGGCCTTGCGTCGAGTAGATCTGCGCAGAGCGCGGCGGCTCCGGTTCGTCGACGGTTTCGTCGCTCGCCAGCGACTCCGGCGGCGCGACGTCGTTCTGCGCGGGCGGCGTGGCCGCAACGGGGCGATGGTTCGCACTCGCCTGCGCGTAGGCGTGCGCTTGCGGCTGCGGTTGCCGGGCGGCCGCAGCCGGCGCTGCGTTGGCTGCGTGCGCGACGGTGGCGCGCGCGTTCGTCTGCTCGGGCGCCGCCGCCGCCGCCGCTGCGGCCGGAGCCGCGGCGGTGGAGTCCTGGACGTCTTGCGCCTCTTGAGTCTCTCCCGCGCTGTGTTCGCTTTGCGCGCCTTGCCCATCCGCGAGCGGCTTGACCACGACCGGTACGGTCATGACCGTCGAGACCTCGCCCGCGTCGCTATACGTATGCTTGATGTCGAGGATAGGTTTCTGCGCCGCCGCGCCGGCGGCCTTCTTCGCTGGCGCTGCAGCAGGCGCCGCAGCGGGAGCCGCCGCCTGCGCCATCTCCTCCCTGGCTGCCTTGTAACCCCGGTCATAGGCTGCCTGGACTTCGCGGTCCTGCGCCGTGGCGTCTTCCTCCTTGCTATAGGCGTGAGACGCTGCCGATATTGCGCAGCCCGTTGCAAGCAATGCGATGGCCGTCGCGTGCCGTGCGGTCGTGTCCATGGAGGGACCTCTAATTCTGTTCTTTGATGATCTCATCGTACTACGCGGCTGATGACATTCAAGCGGCGGAAAACCCCCTGGGTATGCAGACGAACGCAAGCGCTCACCCCGCCGACGCTTGCGCCAGCAATCACTGCCGGAATGCGGCGAGGCGGCTCTGCTTGACGTCGGTCGTGCGGCACGAAAGGAAATGCGTTTCGCGTAAAACGCGCGTGAAGCGGTCGGCGCCGACCTCCACCAGATCGCCGCGCGCAAGCTCGCGCTCGGCGAGGCGCGTGCTTTCGAGCACGATGCCCATGCCGTCGGCCGCCGCCGAAATCGCCAGCGCCGCGCGATCGAACAACGGGCGCGGCCGGTCGGTCAACGGCAGACCGTTCGCGGCGAAGCGGTCGCGCCAGGTCACGCGGCTCCGTGGGCTGTCGATCAGCGTGGCCTCCTGCATCAACGCTTCCACCGAGGCTGCGCTCGCCAGCAACGCGGGCGAGCACATCGGCACGCGGCTCAGGCTGTCGAGCAGGCGCAGCGCCACCGGGGTCGGATCGATGCGGCGATTGCGCCGGTTGAAGATCGGCCGCCCGAAATACGCCTCGAGCTCCTTGACCTGATGGCTGATCGCCGACGGCGTGAGATGGAGTTCGCGAGCCGCGAGCGCGAAGCTCTGGAGCCGTGCCGCGGCTTCAAAGTCGCGCCGCAGCACAAAATTCGGGATTTTGCGCATGGGGCCCCAACTCTTCTGAACGGTGGGCTTGGGAAATCGCTTCCAGGCCTGCCATCACGAATCGCGCGTAGTCCAAAACAATTGCGTCACGTTTGGTGCAAGCGGCGGCCAGAACCGCCGCTTGCACTCGCCTCGGGACGCCAGGCGAAACCGCGCATGCCAGGCGCTGCTTGCGCGCAAGTTATCGGGATTCCGAAAGAGTTGCCGATGCGCAATAGCCGAGCTGCGTCGCCGCCTTTTCGGCGAGTGCGAGGAGCGCGTTGTCCGTCGTTGGCGTGGGCGGCACGACGTAGAGATCGGCGATATCGGTCACCGGATCGCTGAACGGCGTTGGGGCGCTGCGCTGGGCGTGCAGAAAATCGCGCATCGGCGCAGGGTCCGCGAGGCCCAGAAAACGGCTGATGCTGGCGATCGTCGTATCCGCATCCTCGATGAGATTGCGATAGCCGATCGTCAGCGTCTGCTCCTTCGGGATTTCGGCGAAGAAGTCGATGATCTCGCTCACATACTGGCCCCAGACGCGCACGCCGTCGTTGACGGACCCGATCCAGTGCTTGCGCACCAGAGAATTGGCAACCCAGCCAGGATCGCGATGAAGATGGATGAAGCGAGCGTTGGGCAGCAACTCGTGGATAAGCCTCAGGCACGATCCGGAGCGCGGCAAGCGCTCGATTGCGCCGGTGCGCCCGGAAAGAATCGTCGGATCGGCGTAAGGGGGATGCTTGTCGCCCCAGATCGGTGCCGACATGTCGAGGTCTTCACGATAGAAGCGCTCGACCCAGGCGCCGAGCGTGCGCCGGCTATAAGCGTTGAAGCGGTCTCGGCAGGCCGCGCCAAGAAGATCGGGGCGCTGGCTGTCCACATCCAGCATTTCCTTGACCAGCGCGAAAATACGGCATTCGTTGGTGAGCTGGATGTGCGGGTGCGCATTGAGAACCGAGCAGAGGAACGTCGTTCCCGAGCGGGGTGCGCCGACAATGAATAGCGGAAAAGAATGCATTCTGCCCTCACCTCTGTTGCGTCCTGCGCCATGGCTTCGTTTGCATCGATCTTACCTGCCGACGCTGGCGCGAGACTGACGCCGCGATGGCCAGGGTGACAAAGCGGTTATGCCGGCCGGGCTACCGGGCAGCGTGAGAGCTAGCGCCGGGAAGGTTGATTGCGGCCACAACGAAGCCCGCATTGGCGAGCACTTCGCCCAGGTCATGGGGAAGAAAGAACTGCGGATACGAGGAGTCCGAATGCGCAGCACTTTCCGCACTGCAAGGTGAGTCATCCTGATTTCCTGCCGCATGCGCGTCTGCGCAACTGGTCACGCTGCCCGAAAACCACGGCAATCGTCACTGCAAGCCGGTTTCTCATGACAGTTGCGCCTCGATTGCAGCCTTGTCGATGACCGACCAGACCTGTGCGATTTTCCCGTCGCGCCAGGCGTAGAAGACATTTTCCGAAAACACGATGCGCCGCCCGTCGACAGGCACGCCGAGAAAGACTTGTCGAGGCGTGCAATCAAAACGTAAGCGGGTGGCAACGAGCGGCGGCTCGACGGCAAGCAGTTCGATTTCGAAGCGCAAATCGGGAATGTCGTGAACGTCCCGTTCCAGCATGGCGCGATATCCCGCGAGGCCAAGCGGGCGTTCGTTGTGAATCGCGTCCTGAGCGACGAATTCCCCGAGAGAAGCCCAATCGCGCCGGTTCAGGCAGTCGATGTAGCGCCGGTAAAGGGTGCTCAGTTGCTGTGCGTCCAATACGGTCTCCTGATCGGATGACGAAGCATACGCGATGGTAGACGAAAGCGGCGTGAGGGGCCTCGAACGCGCCGTATGGGCATGCGAACCGTGCGCGCCCGGTCTCCCGCGCCCTGGCACCCTCCTTGCGCATCCAGGATGCGACGAGATCGGGAGGGCATGAGCAATGAAAGACATATCGGCACTCGCAGTGGTGCGAAGAGAGAACGCGTGCACGCTCGATGCACGCATTCTGCTCGACGAGATGAGCGCCATGCTGGCGCTCTACCGTGGGGACAGCGTGCAGTCGCAGTTCTACCTGGGCGACCTGGGTTCGGCGCGCAGCGCCTTTGTCATGGCGCGCACCATGGATGGCCTCGCGATCGGCTGCGGCGCGCTGTGCCGCTTCTCGTTCGAGGTGGCCGAATTCCAGTGCCTCTACCGTCGGCCCGAATGGCCTGGAACCGGCACGGCGATTCTTCGTTTTCTCGAGACGGTGGCGGCCGGGGCGGGCTATCGGCGCGTCATTCTTCAGGCGCGCGAAGCCAACCGGCGCGCGATCGCGTTTTATCAACGGCACGGTTACGAGCGGGCTGAGCCGTTCGCGGATTGTGCCGGTTTGAGCGACGTGCGGTGCTTCGCGAAGGCGCTCCCGCTCCGCGCGGACGAATGACGCTGCCCCTCCGCCCGCGCGACGGGAGGCACAGAGATTGCGGGAACGAGGGGTTGGGGCGCGGGCTGCGGCCCGCGCACCGCCGCAACTATCGACTAGGAGGGACGTCTTTCGATGCCGGAGGAAGCACTGTGGTTTTTGCTGATCGGCGTGCTGCTGATGTTCGTGGCGCTCGCGCGCGGCCCGATCGCGCGTCTACCGCTCACGGGCGCGATGATCTATCTGGCCGTGGGCGTGGTCGTCGGACCCGGTGTGCTCGGGCTCGTGCATGCCGACCTTGCGCAGAACGTGCGCACGCTCACCGTCGTGGCAGAAGCCGGGCTCGTGATTTCGCTGTTTTCGGTCGGCATGCACCTGCGCGTGCGGCTACGCGACCGCCTCTGGCATTTGCCGCTGCGCCTGGGCGTGCTGGCCATGGCGCTCAGTGTCGCGCTGATGTACGCGTTCGGCGTGGCGTTGGGTGCGGCCACCGGCGTGGCCCTGTTCCTTGCCGCCGCGCTCGCGCCGACCGACCCGGTGCTCGCCAACGAGCTGCGCGTTCATGAGGCCGGCGACGCCGAGCCCGTGCGATTCGCGCTCTCGGGCGAGGGCGGCCTCAACGACGGCGCGGCGATGCCGTTTGCGCTGCTCGGCCTCGCGTTGTGCGGCGTGCATGGTGTCGGCACGCAGAACGCGGCGGCATTCGCCGGGTGGGTGGCGTGGGGCATCGCGGGTGCGCTCCTCGTGGGTGCCGTGCTCGCTACGCTGTGCGTGCGCATCGTGTTCCATCTGCGGACTCGATATGGCGAAGCGGTGGGCCTCGACGGCTTCATCGCGATCGGGTTGATGTCAGTGACCTACGGCGTGGCGCTGCTGCTGCATGCGTACGCGTTCGTGGCCGTATTCGCGGCGGGCGTGGCGCTGCGTCACGAGGAACTGCGCGCAACGGGCGAGCGCCGCCCTGCAGAAGCGCTCGAAAGCGTGCAACTCGGCGAGCGCACCGAGGTCGCGAAAGACCCGCAGCGCGCGCATGCCTGGCTCGCCGAAGGCATGACGGGCTTCACACTGGAAATCGAGCGGCTGGCCGAGTTCTCGGTACTGCTGATCATTGGCTGTGTGATTTCCGCGCATTGGCGCGAGATGCTCGATCTGCGCCCCGTGCTGTGCGCACTCGTGCTGGTGTTCGTTGCGCGGCCCCTGGCCGTGTTCGCGGCAATGGCGGGTTCGCACGCGGACGCGCCGCAGCGCGTGCTGATGGCGTGGATGGGCATACGCGGCGTGGGTGCGTTCTACTACGCGGTGTGGGGCATCGACGAGGCCGGCGACGTGTTGCGGCCCGTGCTGCCCGCGGCACTCGACGCGATCGTGCTGTCCGTCGTGCTGCACGGCGCGACGGCGGGCTACGTGCTCGAACGCTATTACCGGCGCCAGGAAGCGCTCGCAGCAGCGGAGCGCGGCGTGCGCGCGAGGCAAGCGTACGACTAGCCGGCGGGTGGCGCGGCACGCATCGATGTAGACCCGGGTCGTGCCGCATCCAGCCCGATGGTTACGGCACGCGCCGCTGGGAAATGTCTTCGAGCGTATTGGCGATGCGCTCGCGCTGCGCGCCGTCGCAGCGCGTGGCGATGTCGCCGAGTGAGAGCGTGCCGACCAGTTCGCGTTCGTGGTTCACCACCGGCAGCCTGCGCACCTGCGCCTCCGCCATGCGGCGCTGAACGACGTTCACGTCTTCGTCCTCGTAGCACCACTGGACGCCCGACGTGGCCACGTGCGAGACCGTTTCCTCGCCCGTGCAACCCTGGGCAAGCCCGCGCATGGCGAGGTCGCGGTCGGTCACCATGCCGACGATCTGCTCGCCTTCGCATACCGGCAGCGCGCCGATGTCATGGTCGCGCATGAGCTCTGCGGCGTGCCGGATTGTCGTATCTGGCGCGATATGGACGACCTCGCGTGACATCACTTCGCGAACCTGGGTCATTGTCTTCTCCTTTCGTGGTTGTCGTGTCTTTTCTCATGCAAATTGCGCCGCGCGCTCGAACCGCTCGGGCGGCACGTGCGGCGGCGGATCGCCTTCGGGCAGCGTGGGCGGCGGGCGGTCGTCCGGTTGCGGCGGCAGCGGCGGGCGTTGCGGGTCGTCCAGCGGATCGGGCGGCGGCAAATGAAACGACGTCATGCAGGCGTACGGCATCGGCATGAATAACTCCTGTGGAGAGGCCATGGCGGTTGGAGGTGAGACACTTGCGTGCTACTGCGGTTTGGACACTTTCAGCTCGTTCGTTACGTAGACCACGCCGTCGAGGCCGTGGACCACGCTTTCGGCCTTGTCGCGCTGCGCCTCGTCGGGGACGGTGCCCGTGAGCGTGACGGCGCCGCGCTGGGTGGTGACGTGCACGTCGCTGGAGTTCACGCCGTCTGCAGCCATCAGCGCAGCCTTTGCGTGGGCGGTGATGAACGTATCGCTTGCCTCGCCGCCGTACCCCGGATTGCCCCCCGCGAGATTGTGCGGCGGCAACTGATTGGGCCGCGCGGCGTGCTGAGACTCGCCGCTGCCCGCCTGTGGGCTACTCTGGGAAAGCGCCAACTGCGTGCCGAGCACGGCACAGAGGCCGACGAGGCCCGCGCGCAAGGCGCATTGCAACGGGTACATGGTAGCCTCCTTCACTTTGAGAGCCACAACTTGCCTGCCGCAACAGGCGTGCCGCAGCACTCAGCGCGTCCCGAGACACGCATCGCTCTCGCAAAAGCCGGTTCGGGCACAGCCGGTGCGCATAGGCGGGGAGACCTTTTCAAAGGAGCCGGCAATGCTTTACTACGCGATCGTTTTCTTCGTGATAGCCATCATCGCGGCTGTGTTCGGATTTGGCGGGATTGCGGCGGGCGCCGCGAGCATCGCCAAGATTCTGTTCGTCATCTTCGTGATTCTCTTTCTGGCGAGCTTGCTATTTGGCATCACGAGGCGATAAACATTCCCCGGCGGCGGTCAAGGCGCCACTTCGCCTGGGCATGCATGATGCGCGCGCCGGGGAGAAAGCGGCATGGAACCGTTGAAAATCGTGGTCATAGCCGCTTCGCGCGACGGCTTTTCTGCGCTGCGTACGCTCGCGGCCGGGCTCCCTGGCGATTTGCCGGCCGCCGTGTGCGTGGTTTTGCATATTGGCCGCCACAAAAGTACGCTGCCCGAACTGATGTCGCGCAGCGGTCCGCTGCCAGCCGCCCACGCCGCCGATGGCGAAGTGATGCAGGCGGGCCGGATTTACGTGGCGCCGCCCGACCGGCATCTGATCGTCGAGAAAGGGCGCCTTCGGCTCTCCGATGGCGCAGCCGAGAACTTCTCGCGGCCCGCCGCCGATCCCTTGTTTCGCAGCGCCGCCATGGCGTACGGCAGCAAGGTGGTCGGCGTCGTGCTGAGCGGCGATCTCGACGATGGCTCAGCGGGCCTCGCAGCGATTCGCGCGTGTGGCGGCGCGTGTCTCGTGCAGGATCCGCAGGAATGCGAAGCGTCGTCCATGCCTGCAGCGGCCCTGCGCGCGGTAGACGGCGCGGCGACGGTGGCCGGCATTCAGGACATGGCTGCCGCGATCGGCGACGCCGTGCGTGCGGCGCCATTGGCTACCCTGGCTAAGGAGCGTGCCATGAAAGCGGGCTCGCAAACTGAAGAGGAGGCGCGTGTGGCCGCGCGCGGGTTCGTTTCGCCCGAAGAACTCGACAACGTCGGCGAACGCACGGCCCTCACATGCCCCGAGTGCGGCGGTACGCTCTGGCAGATAAAGAACGCGCGTCCACGCCGTTACCGTTGCCATACGGGTCACGCGTTTTCGGAGATGTCGCTGGAGGAGGGCATCGTCAGTCACGTGGAGCGCGCACTGTGGACCGCGGCGCGCTCCGTCAGGGAGCACCTGGTGTATGCTCGCGAACGCAAGGACTGGGCTCAGCGTTCCGGCGACAGCGACTTCCTCGTAGTCGAAAGCGCGCGCGTGGCGAGGGCGCAGGAACTCGAAGCCATCATGCTTGAAGCGCTACGCGCGGTGGCGCGTACATCCGGCGTGAGCGGCTAGGACGCGTCGAGCAGATTGGTCGGCAAGCAATTCAGGAGTCCATCGATCATGAAAATCACCTTTCCCGAAGGACCGGTCGAGTACGACACGGAGGAGCTTGCGCTAACCTTTGTTGCCGTGGCGGATTCCGTCCCTGTAGACTGTGCCATTACGGCCGAAGCGCTGGAAGACCGCTTCGGCGCGAGATCGCTGCGCGAGCCCGATCTGCGCCAGGCATTTCACCGCAACCGCGACGCAATCGAAGCGGCGGCCGCCCGCCTCATCGAAGAGACGGACGGCAAGCCCGTGATGCTGCACAGCGGCTATTTGCGCATGTACGGCACCGGCAGGCACTGACTACTCGTACTACTCGCCCGCGCCAGCCTTGCAGCGCGCAATCTGCTTCTTCGCTTCTTCGACCACGCGCTCCGGCGTGAAGCCGAATTTGGTCTTCAGCGCCTTGAGCGGCGCGGAGGCGCCGAACGTGTGCATCACGATCTGCGAGCCGAAGCGGCCGACGTAGCGGTCCCAGCCGAGTGTCGCCGCCTGCTCCACGGCCACGCGTGCATGGATGTGCGGAGGCAGCACCGACTCGCGGTACGCCTCGTCCTCCAGTTCGAACACGTCCCATGACGGCATTGAGACCACGCGCGCTGCGATGCCCTCCTGTTTCAGCGTCTCATAGGCGGCAATGCAAAGCGAAACTTCGCTGCCCGTGGCGAGCAGCAGGACTTCGGGCTGCTTGCCGTCGGGTGCGTCGGCGAGCACGTATGCGCCGCGCCGCACGCCTTCCGCGCTCGCGTATTTTTTGCGGTCGACGGTGGGCAGCGGCTGGCGCGACAACACCAGGCAGGCCGGTTCGCGCGAACGTGCGAGCGCTACGCGCCAGGACTCGGCGACTTCGTTGGCGTCGGCGGGGCGCAGCGTGAGCAGGCCCGGCACAGCGCGCAGCGAGGCGAGCTGTTCGATCGGCTGGTGCGTGGGTCCGTCTTCGCCGAGGCCGATCGAATCGTGCGTGAACACGAAAACGACGGGCAGCTCCATGATTGCGGCGAGCCGGATCGGCGGCTTCATGTAGTCGCTGAAAATCAGGAACGTCGACGCGAACGGCCGTAAGCCCGAAAGCGCGAGGCCATTGGAGACCGCGCCCATGCCATGTTCGCGAATGCCGAAGTGCAGGTTGCGGCCGTCGTAGTGATCGCGCTCGAAGCTGCCCGCGCCTTCGAACTTGAGATTGGTTTTGGTCGAGGGCGCGAGGTCGGCGGCGCCGCCGATCATCCACGGCACGCGTTGCGCAATGGCGTTGAGCACCTTGCCCGACGACTCGCGCGTGGCCATGCCCTTTTCGTCGGCCTCGAAGGTGGGAATATCGGCGTCCCAGCCGTCGGGCAGCTTGCCATCGAGCATCAAGCTCAGTTCCTTCGCTAGCTCGGGGTAGCGCTTCGCGTAGTCGTCGTAGCGTTGCTTCCATGCTTCGTGCTCTGCCTTGCCACGCGCGCCCATGCCTTGCGCGAAACGTTCGTACACGCCATCGGGTACGAGGAAATGCGCGTCCTCGGGCCAGCCGTACGCGCGCTTGGCGAGGCGCACCTCGTCCTCGCCCAGCGCCTCGCCGTGCGCCGCCGCCGTGTCCTGCCGGTTCGGCGCGCCCCAGCCGATGATGCTCTTCACCACGATGAGCGTCGGCTTGTCGGTCACGGCCTGCGCTTTTTCGATGGCGGCTTCGATGGCATTCATGTCGTTCGCGTCGTCCACGTGCAGCGTGTTCCAGTGGTAGCCGCGAAAGCGCGCTTCGACATCGTCGCTATAGGCGAGGTCGGTATGGCCCTCGATCGTGATGCGGTTGCTATCGTAGAACCAGATCAAATTCGACAGACCCAGATGGCCCGCGAGCGAAGCCGCTTCATGCGAGACGCCTTCCATCATGTCGCCGTCGCCGCACACCGTGTAGACGCGGTAGTCGAAGATCCTGGCGTCCGGGCGATTGAAGTGCTGCTCGAGCCAGCGCCCGGCCATGGCCATGCCCACGCTGTTGCCGAGCCCCTGGCCGAGCGGCCCGGTGGTCGTCTCGATACCTGTCGTCATGCGATATTCCGGGTGCCCCGGCGTCACGCTGTCGATCTGGCGGAAGTGTTTGATATCGTCGAGCGAGACCGCGGGCTTGCCCGTGAGCTTGCCATTTTCATCGATGGCCTGCACGCCCGCGAGGTGCAGCAGCGAGTACAGCAGCATTGAAGCGTGGCCGTTCGAGAGCACGAAGCGGTCGCGATTGGGCCATAGCGGCGCGGCAGGGTCGTAACGCAGATGATGCTGCCAGATCTGGTACGCAAGCGGCGCGAGCGCCATGGGCGTGCCGGGGTGGCCGGAATTGGCCTTTTGCACGGCGTCCATCGACAGGGTTCGGATCGTGTCGATGACGAGGCGGTCGAGATCGGATGGGTCGGCTTTCGTGGGCCTGGCATTCGACGATGAGTTCGATGACATGAGCGGAGACTCCTCGGCAGGGGCGCACTGCAACCGGGCGGCAGCGCGCGAAGGGATGGACGCGCAAACGCGGTGCCAGCCAACGCATGGCGGTTTGCACCGTACTCTGGATCGCGTCTGGAACCGATGGGCATAGCCTTTGCGGATTGAGACTACTCCTCTTTCCGATTACCGGCCCCGATGCGCACCACATCACAACGCAAAATTGCTCTCATCACCGGTGCGGGCGCGGGCGTGGGCCGCGCCGCTGCGCAAGCGTTCGCGCGAGCGGGCTACGACGTCGCGCTGCTGTCGCGCGAACCCGAACGGCTCGCGCGGGCCGCTGCGCAATTACAGGCAGCCTACAGTGTGCGCGCGCTCGCGGTGCCCACCGACGTCGCCGACGCACAAGCCGTCGAAGCAGCCGCGGCGCGGGTCGAGCGCGAACTGGGCGACATCGACGTCTGGGTGAACGTCGCCATGGCGACCATTTTTGCGCCGCTCTCGTCGATCTCGCCGCACGACTTCGAGCGTGCGACCCAGGTGACGTATCTCGGCCAGGTGTACGGCACGATGGCGGCGCTCGCGCGCATGCGCACGCGCAATCGCGGCGCGATCGTCAACGTGGGGTCGGCGCTCGCCTCGCGCGCAATCCCGCTGCAATCTGCGTATTGCGGCGCGAAGTTCGCGGTGCGCGGCTTTACCGACGCCGTGCGATCGGAGCTGATTCACGATGGCCTCGACGTGCACATCTCGCTGGTCGATCTGCCCGCCATCAACACCCCGCAGTTCGACTGGGCAGCCAACCGTACCGGGCAGGAGGCGCGGCCCGTTGCGCCCGTGTATGAGCCCGAAGTCGCCGCGCGCGCCATTCTGTTTGCTGCGCAACATCGGCGGCGCACGCTCTGGCTGGGCTGGTCCACGGTGCGCGCGATCATTGCCGACCTGATCGCGCCGGGACTGCTCGACCGCTATCTCGCGCATGCAGGGTATCGCGGACAATTGACGGGCCACCCGCGCGCGCCCGACGTGCCCGACAACCTGCATGCACCCGTGCCGGGCGAGATCGGCGCGCACGGCCGCTTCGACCGTGAAGCGCGCAATGGCGGCGCGCCGCTCTTCACCGATCGCCACGTGCATGCGTTGATGGGCGGTGTGGCGATGGGTGTCTTTGGCGTGGCGATGGCATTCGCACGTTTGCGCAGGCAGGCGCGCTCACGCAGGTAATCGTATCGCTAGCGCACGCTCGCCGCTCACGTTCGGCACGCAGGATGCGCATGCGCGCTGGTGCACCTCACCGACGTACGCGACGGCGCATCGGTGCAAGCGCTCATCGACGCTACGGTCGCGCGTTTCGGGCGCTTCGACGTGCTGTATCGCGGGCGTAATCGTGTTTCTCGCGAGCGAAGACGCGCGCTTCATCACCGGTGCGAATATTCCCGTGGATGGCTGGTCGAGCGCTTCGACCGGGCAGCCGCGGCGGGCGTGAGGGCGCGCGTTGCAAGGCACGCGTTCTGCGCGCGTCGTAGTCGCATCGACAATACAAGGAGCCTGCCATGAACAGCACGCTGGACCCCGACAACGATCTTCCCGACTCCATGCCGCCGGGGCACGACACGGGCTCGCTGGGCCCGGGCGATTCATCCGATTCCGGCAGCGACACCCAGGGCGCGAAGCGCCACGAATTCGACCGCGACACGGAACTCGACAACCATGCGCTCGAAGCGGGCGAAGACGAAGCGCAGAGCGACACCGATAGGGCGGGCACGGGCGAACGCGCCGCAGCAGACGGCGACGAATCGCTGGAACCCGACGGCGACGTGCGTCCGGATCGCATCGACGATCTGGGCGATGTTTAAACAGGTGGGCGCCCGCGATATTGCTGTCGTGCCAGGCGCCCGCACTTCTACCACATGTGTCGCCGCAGCACGGCCACTGTTACCGATGCGCCGTGTCCTTTCCGCCAGATCGGCGGCATAAATTTCCGCACTTTCACTCACTATCACGCCGCAGTTGATTCGGTGTGCGAAGTCATGCGATGCTCTCGTTGCCCGGGACCCGGCGATGCCATTGCGCATCCAGCCGGACCCGCACGCCGCAAACAAACGGCGTGAATGGGCCGGTGCGAAGAGACCAGCGAAGTGCCCCAACACCAAGGAGGCAACATGAGCACGAAGCTGCAGTCTCGCATCCACGCCGCATCGCCAAACGATGCGCATCGCATTCAAGCCAGCTTACAGTCACTCCCGCCCCGAAAGTCGCCGCAGCGTTCCCGCACTGCGATCAGCGCGGCCAGTATCGCGACGCTTTTGCTCGCCTGTGCAAACTGTTTTGCCGACACCCAGGTAGGCGCGCCGCTGCCGCCTGCGCCCGATATTCTGTACGGCGATCTGTTCGTGGCGGTGCAGACCGCTCAGATCTTCTCCGACCAGAAGACCTTCGTCGATTCGACGCCGAACACGGACCCCGCAACCATCGTTCAGCTCTACGAAACGCAGAAGAACCAACCCGGCTTCTCGTTGCAGAATTTCGTAAATCAATACTTCACGCCGCCGCCGGACCAGAGCATCACGCCGCCTGCGGGGCAGACCCTGCGCCAGCATATCGACTGGCTCTGGACCGGGCTCACGCGCACGACCACGTCGGCGCCCGACAACAGCTCGCTCGTGCCGCTGCCGAAGCCCTATGTCGTGCCGGGCGGGCGCTTCCGGGAGGGCTATTATTGGGACACGTACTTCACGATGCTCGGGCTTCAGGAGTCGGGCCATGAAGATCTCGTCGACGACATGCTCGACAACTTCGCGTACATGATCAACACCTTCGGCCATATCCCGAACGGCAATCGCACCTATTATCTGAGCCGCTCGCAACCGCCGTTCTATTCGTACATGGTGGAACTCGCGGCGCAAAAGGAAGGCAACAGCGTGTACCAGAAGTACCTGCCCGCGCTGCGTAAGGAGTACGCGTACTGGATGCAGGGTGCGAGCAGCACGCCGCGTGGGCAAGCCACGCGCAATGTGGTCGTGCTGCGCGACGGCATGGTGCTCAACCGTTACTGGGACGAACTCGACACGCCGCGCGACGAGTCGTATATCGAAGACGTCCAGACCGCGCAGCAGGCCACGGGCCGCCCCGCCAACGCGGTCTACCGCGACCTGCGCGCCACCGCCGAAAGCGGCTGGGACTTCAGCTCTCGCTGGTTCGGCGACAACCAGAACCTCTGGACGGTGCGCACCACGTCGATCATTCCGGTCGACCTGAACAGCCTCCTCTTCCATCTGGAAACGACGATCGTGCGCGCCTGCACAGTCGCGCGCGATTTCGGCTGTGTGGGGCAGTTCGCCGGCTACGCCGCGCGCCGCGCCGAGGGCATCAACCGTTACCTCTGGAACAACAAGGGCTACTACGGCGACTACGACTGGCAACTCGGCAAATCGCGCGACAACCAGACACCGGCGATGATGTATCCGCTGATGGCGGGCGTGGCGTGGCCCGAGCGCGCGAAGAAGACGGCGCAGACGATGCAGAACGTGCTGCTCCAGCAGGGCGGCCTCGCCACGTCGACCTACAACACCGGCCAGCAATGGGATGCGCCGAACGGCTGGGCGCCGCTGCACTGGATCGCCATCCAGGGCCTCAAGCAATACGGGCGCAGCGATCTCGCGCAGCCAGTCGGTACGCGTTTTCTTGCCGACGTCGAGAACGTCTATAACACGCAGCAAAAGCTCGTCGAGAAATATATCGTCGAGGGCGCAGGTGAAGGCGGCGGCGGGGGCGGCGAATACCCGTTGCAGGACGGCTTTGGCTGGACCAACGGCGTGACGCTGATGCTGCTCGATATGTACGGGGGCGGTCAGTAAGTGTGAGAGCGGACCGCTTCCGGCGCGGCTACGTAGCGGTCCGTTTTAGTTTCATTCCAGGCAATGCGATCGGAAGTCCGAAGTCCTGTCTTTCGCCGGCAGAGAACTGCGTGATTTGCCGCTGTGCGTAAAGTGCGAGCGCCGGCGCTGCGGTTCCAATGCGCGTGAGCGACATCTGCGGAAGGTGCTTTTTGCCCACGAAGAAGAGACCGGTCAGGCAGTCGTCTTCTTGCGGATCGATCCGATCGGGGCGCGCGTCCAGATCGAACAGACGCCTGACGCGCGGCGGAAGCTGCCCCACGACCGGCATCAGCGACATCGGCAAGGTGACTTCGAGCGCGTAGCGGATTCTGGCCAGATTTGGACATAAGTATTCTGGCCCTGAGCGCCGGTCTGCGACTTGTGCAGCCGTATGTCTTAACAGCGCCTTTATGACTCGAACGGATTAACGTATCGGATTTGCTTCGTTGTCAGCCGGTGGCCGGATCACGTAGATTGAAGCTGTTGCTTACCTGAAAGGCATGCTGCGTGACTACCACCGCGACATTTACCGCTTCTGCGGCGTCGAACGCGTCCCAGTGCTTCGACATTCTTCCCTTGAGTGCCCCGCTCGGCGCGGAAGTGGTCGGCCTCGATCTCGCAGAGCCGCTGTCGCGCGAAGATTTCGCGCGCATTCATCGCGCGCACCTCGATCACCATGTGTTGGTGCTTCGCGACCAACGCATCACGCCGGAGCAGCAGGTCGAATTCAGCCGCCGCTTCGGGCCGTTGCAGATCCACGTGCTGCATCAGTTCGCGCTGGCGGGCCACCCGGAGGTGCTGATCGTCTCGAACATCGTGGAGAACGGCAAGCCCATCGGCCTTGGCGACGCGGGACACTTCTGGCATTCCGATCTTTCGTACAAGGAGAAGCCGAGCCTCGGCTCGCTGCTGCATGCACAGGAGCTGCCGGCAGAGGGCGGCGACACGCTGTTCGCCAACATGCATCTCGCATGGGACACGCTGCCTGCGCATTTGCGCAGCGCCGTCGAGGGGCGGCGCGCCGAGCATACCTATCTCGCGCGCTATGCGGAACTCCAGGTGCGCAGCCCGTGGCGGCCGAACCTGACAGCGGAACAGATCGCGCAGGTCAAGCCCGTTGTCCATCCCGTCGTGCGTACGCACCCGGAAACGGGCCGCAAGGCGCTGTTCGTGAGCGAGCACTTCACGACGCGCATCGTCGATCTACCCGAAGACGAAAGCCGCGCGCTACTCGACGCGCTGTTCGCGCACAGCGTGCGTGCGGAGCATTGCTACCGGCACGAATGGCGCGAGCACGATCTCGTGTTCTGGGACAACCGCTCGCTCATGCACCTCGCGGCGGGCACGCCCGATCATCTGCGCCGTAAGCTCTATCGCACCACTATCGAAGGCGACACGCCGTTTTGACGCGCCAGATACAGCACAGAAGAATAGCGAATCCATCGTATGTCGTGGGTGCCGGGCTCGCTCGAACGGCCGCGCTATGCGCAGCGGCCCGCCTCTGCACGAACCGCGCGGCACATTTAGCTCCCCATTGCGGGATCGCTGACACTGTCCGCCCCCGTTTCGACCCGCCCTGCAAATCGGCGGGTTACGCCGTTCTCGGCGGCGAGCGTAAAGTCATACCAGCCATTCGATGACGTCACCGACCAGTACGGCTCGACCTGCATGCCTGGCGGAACCGCGTACGTCCACGGACCATCGCTCCGGTACGCGTTCGATGTGACAGTCGTATTGGTGGCGACGCTGCCTGTGTTCATGATGGTCAGATAAACGGCGTTGTTGCCCGTGTCATAGCATACGCGAACCTCAGGATTGGGCCCGCTTTTCGCTTTGGTAACGTTGCCGGTGAACTGGCGGTGCAGGCCGTTCGGGCCGAGCACCCAAAGATCATAGGCGCCCGCATCCGCAGCGGCTGTCGTCCAGACATCCGAAAGCTCCTTGCCGGCTTCCACCGTGTAGCGGTGAGGTGGTTTGTCGAGATGCAGCTTGTCGTAGACGTGAAAGACAGCGCCCGCGCTGCCAGTGTTGCTGAAGATGAGCCACACGTTGCCGTTCTTCGTGTCGACATTGGCGCTGGTGTGCAACTGATACGGCAGCGCACGCGACGGACGCGCCATTAGCGACTGCTTTGGCATCGTCTGGCTCGCGACCGAAGGCACCGGCACCGCGCCGAGCGCGCTTTGCTGCGCACTCTGGGCATCGGCGGCGGATTTGGTCGGTGCGGGGAGCGGCGCGACGGCCGTATCGTTTGGATTACTGAAGTTGAAGCAGGAGGTCAGGTCGCCGAATACTGCGCGACGCCACGGGCTGATGTTCGTTTCGCGCACGCCGAATCGCTGTTCGAGGAAGCGCAGCACCGAGGTATGGTCGAAGACCTGAGAGTTGACGAAGCCGCCCGTGCTCCACGGCGACACGACGAACATCGGCACCCGCGGGCCGGGTCCGTATGGCTGGCCGTCCGGTGCGAGCGGTGAAGAGTCGCCCGGCGGATTGGGAAGGGTGAAATATTCGTATTGCGTCGTGACCGTCGACTTGCCGGCATAAGTGCCGTTGCCATTCGGGGAAGGCGGGTTGGGCGCAGGCATATGGTCGAAGAAGCAGTCGTTCTCGTCGTAGTTCACGAAGAGCACGGTCTTGCTCCAGACATCGGGATTTGCCGTGAGCGTGTCGAGCAGTAACTGGAGGTAGTAAGCGCCCTGGCCTGGGGTTGACGATCCAGGGTGCTCGCTATACGCCCCCGGCGAAACGATCCAACTCACCTGCGGCATTTGTCCCGCAGCGATGTCGTTGGCGAGGGCCTGCAGGAATCCGCCATCGGGCATCGTGTTGCCGATGCCCTTATAGAGCGGCGAAAGCGCCTCCATTGCCGGTGTATAGGGTGCGTTCGGCGAACCGGAAATGGTTTCGTTGACCTTGCGAAACACTGCGAAGCCAGCGAGCGGGTTGTCACCGTAGTTATCGGGCTGGTTCTCGTAGACCTTCCAGCTCACCCCCGCGGCTTGCAGACGCTCCGCGTAGGTGGTCCATGTCAGGCCCGTCGCCGACGGGCCGAGGCCGTCCCATCCATTGTTGTTGACGACCGCATAGTTAGAGCCGGTGGGGCCGTTCGTGCCGGTCCACATGAAGATGCGGTTCGAGTTGGTGCCGCCGTGCAGCGAGCAATGGTACGCGTCGCAGATCGTGAAGGCGTTCGCGAGGGCGAAGTGAAAGGGGAGGTCGGCGGACTGCAGATAGCCCATCGATACGTCGCCCTTCGATTTCGGCCATTGCGTCATGCGGCCGTTATCCCAGGCGCTGTGCGTGTCGGTCCACGAATGCGCGCCACCCGCAAGCAGCGCATTGCCTTTGGTGCTGTCCAGATAGAACGGTAGCACGGTGCGGCTGCCGTCGTTCTGCTGCCAGACAGTAGAGCCGCCCGGCTGTGGGATCGTGAAGCGGTCGGCGAAGCCGCGCACGCCAGGTAGCGTGCCGAAATAATGATCGAAAGAGCGGTTCTCTTGCATGAAGATCACGACGTGCTGCACGTCGTTGATCGTGCCGGTCGTGTTATTCGCGGGAATGGCGAGCGCGCGCCGGATGGCGGGCGGGAACACGCTGAACGTCGCGCCGGCCGCCGCGGCGCGAAGGAATTGACGGCGATCCAATGAAGTCATGATGTGGTGGGTTTTCTTCTACGTTGTTTTCGCGCGCAGCCGCGCGCTACGAGGGCCGAACCGAGGGGCACGCACAGGCGCTTTGCGTGGAGCGCGAACCGTGCGTCGGGCCTGCGCTGGGCACGCCTTGCGCGCGGTTCGCGTGACGTTCAAGGCGCGCAGTTCAACTGCGTGTTGAGCAGCGGCTGCGAGGCGGCCACGCCAAGGGCCGCGTAGCTGCCCGAGGCGGGCGCCGCCACGATCGCGACCGGCGCGCTTGCGCCACCCGCACCCGCGGCCGCAACCGCTCGCGCGGAAGACCCGCCGTTCGAACCGGGGCCGCAGGCCGCGAGCAGCGTGCACAGCAGCCCGGTGAGCAGCGCACCTAAGGCGCTGCGGTGCAGGTGCTGTGCGCCGTGCATTGCGGGAAAGCTATTCGCATTCATCGAGGAGTCTCTTACGGGAGAAGGGTGGAGAGCGGCTTGCCCGAAGCGAAGACCGTCTTCAGTTCAGCCTCAGTGACGGTGCGGTTCCAGAGCGCGAGGTCGCTGAACGACTGCACATCCGGGGGCGTAGCCGCGCACTTGCCAGGCGTGTAGGGCGGGGTGTCCTTGCACGCGTTCATGTAGTACTGGCCTGTGCCGTCCTCGTTGAGGCCGAAAGCGCCGAGGCCCGGCAGCTTCGACGCGGTCACCGTGACCGAGGCCGTGTACTTCTCTTCGCCGAGCACGGGATCAAACACGTAGCCCGTCATGGTCTTGCCGACCGTGTCGATTGCGAATGCTACGTAGGCCCACTTGTTCGCGGTGATGGTCGCAGCGTTCATGTCGTTGCGCGTAGTCCCGTCGCCGATATTGAAGCGCACGTTACAACTCGTGCCAGAACCCGGGAACAGCGCGATCGCGATACCGGGGTTGCCCCCCGAGTAGTAGTTTTTGTTCGAGAAGATTGGCGTGCCGTTGCCCGTGAGATTCTGGCAAGACGTCATGACCCAGAAGCCCATGGTGAACTGCGGCTGTTTCGTCACGTCGTTGTTCTGCACGAGCTTGTAGCCGTCGTACCCATTCGTGTCGACAATGTTCGTATCCACCTTGAGACCCTGGCCGCCAAACGGATCTGGCGTAAGCGAGCCGCCGTTCGCATCCGCCGCCCAGGGGCCGAGCGTGCTGGCCGCCATCTTGTCGGCGGCTGGCAGCGCGCCGAATGCATAGTATGTCGAGAGGCCGTTGGTCAGCGTCGTCGCGAGAGCGGGCGGCGGGGGCGGGGGCGGAGGGGGTGCCACATACTCGATCTGGATCAGCGACGCGAGCGGCGTATTGCCCGCGGCCACCACGTAGTTGAACGTATAGGCGCCGGTCGTGCTGACGCCGAGCTGGCTGTCTGTGTACGTCGTCGTGCCTGCAGGGAGCGTGGCGATCTGCTGGCCGTTGCGTAGCACCGAGATCGCGCCGCTCGAAGGCGGGGTCCAGCTGAGCACCGTACTCGCATTGTCGCTGCCGGTGACACCGATGAGCTGCGACACCGGCTGCTGGCCGACCAGTTCGCCGCCATCGAGTGCATACGTCACCGCGCTCGGCAGCGCACCCCAATAGGCGAGCAGCGTGGGCGTGATATCTGCAATGCTGGCGCGGGTATATAGGTCCGCGAGCGAGGTGGGGGCGGCCGGATTGGTGAGGCGCCCGTTGGGTTGCTGGTTGATGCCGATGAAGCTCGTCGACTCCGGCGCGAGGGGTAGGGCGTCGGTGCCACCCGCGGCATTGAGGCCGTGGCTGGTTGTCACGAGCACGAGCCAATTCTCCCCGCTGCGTTGCGACACGTCGCCGACGAGCGTGCCGACGGCACTGTCGAGTTGCGCGAGCGTGGCTGAATAATTCGACGAGTTGAGGCCCCAGTTGAGAGCGGCGTCTTCGGCGGAGTGATACTGGGCGACGACGAGCGAGTAGCCGTTGTCGATCATGCTCTTGCCTTGAGTCGTCACGCAGCTGTCGACTGAGGCGCAGTTGACCACGGTGTCGATGTAGCCGGCGTTCTGGTCGGGCGTCAGGATCGAGGCGAAACCGGGCGAATCGACAGCTGCACCCAACTTGCCCGCACCCGCGGACTTCAATATTGAGAATACGGTAGGCGCGTGCAGCGCCTGTTTTGGCGCGTCGGATTCGATCTGATGGCGGTCGGCCCAGGAGCCGGTCACGATCGTGGCCCAGCCGGGCATATCGAGATTCGGTTGCTGGCTGAGCGTGCTGTTCACGCCGCCACTATAGGCAGGCGCAATGTTCAGCTTCGCGAGGTTCGGCAGAGTGCCGCCCGCGATGCCTGCAGTGAGGGCGCTATAGGTTACGCCGTCGAGCTCGATCACGAGCATCTTGTTGAGCGTGCCGCTGGCTGTGCCCGATGATCCGATCGCCGCGTCGCCTGAGAAGGTCCGGTTTGCCGCCGATTGCGTGCCACCACCGCAACCGCTGAGCGCGCTGACGAGTGCGAGACCACATGCGGCGTATACGAATGCCTGTCTTGTCATGGTTATCCCCCTGCAAAGATTCGCCGGTGTATCCAGCGATTGAGGGCGATATTAGGCAGCAGGCAAGACGCCTATATTGCGTTCTGCGAAAGATCCCCGATACACGTATCGGTTTTTTTTATGGGGAGGCCGATCGTCTCGGCCAACGTCGCCATGAATGTGGTGATGAGACGCGCGCCCGAACGGCTGCGCAGGTGGTAAAGATATTCGTATACGGCAGGGCATTCCGGCTCGATGGACACGGAAACGAGCGCTGAGCCAAGGGGCACCTCGCCCGCGGGCATCAGGGCGCAGCCGAGGCCGAGGCGGATCGCTTCACAGATCGCTTCGCGGCTGCCGATCTCGATGAGCGCGCGAGGCTCCACGCGGCGCTGCCCAAGCGCGGCCTCCGTTGCGGCGCGCGTGCACGAGCCCTGTTCGCGCAGCAGCAGCGTTTCGGCCGCGAGCACGTTCAAGTCGACGTTGCGCTGCCCCGCAAGCGGATGGCGAGGTTCGACCACGAGTACGAGCCGATCACTCGCGATGCGATGCAACTCGAGGCTCGCGTCGTCCACGTAATGGGATGAGACCGCGATATCGACGCGATGCTCCGCGAGCGCGTCGAGCACGGCTTGCGAATTGCCGATCTCGATGCCGATCTGGACGTGAGGATAGCGGCGACGAAATGCGGCGATGGTCGGCAGGACGTAGTAGGGGCCGGTGGTCCCGAGCCGGAAGCTGCCCGCGAACAACTCGCACTCGTTGCGCAGTACGAAGTCGATGTCGCTCTCCGCCTGCGTCATCCGGTCAATGAACGGCATGAGCGCCGCGCCGGTCTTCGTCACGTCAAGGCGGCTGCCGCGCCGATGAAAGAGTTGCACGCTGTACCGTTGCTCGAGCTGCTGGATGCGCGCTGTGACGGTAGGCTGACTTATCCCCAACCGTCGCGCGGCAGCCGTGACGCTGCCCTGTCGAACCGTTTCGTAGAATGCAGCAAGCAAAGGAGCAAGCATTTTCTGTTTTCCCAGACATTATCCGGCGGAGGGGATGCAGCATGTGGGGCGACCGTACACCACCGGTCCAGTCTCACGTTCGTGAGATACGTAAGGACTGGAAGCTTTATCCGGGGCACGCGCTACCGAGTTATGAAGTCATTTCCTTGCGGTAGCGATTTGCCGTTCGAGATACGGGGCGGGCAGCACCGGCGAACGCCAGTACGTCGACCAATCCCATGAAATTGTCCGGCAATTCTTCGATTTGCTCGATCGGTGGGCTATATTGCGACCATGCGTTCGCTTAATCTCTCGGCAAATGCCGGCGGGATGTATTCCGAGCGGTCCACGTAGATGTAATCTCTCATTCGGTCGTCGACATTCTGAACGATTTCCATGGCGTCGCCAAGGCAGCTATCGAGCGGCTCCGCGTTTCTCGCTTTGAGCAAAGCTGTTGCCTTTCAGCAAAAGCCGTTAAATAAGGCCACTCAGCAACCGCTTAGTTCTATGCGTCGAAGCAGTCGAAGGATTCAATGCGCGACGGTCAACGCACGCGTGACACGCGCCGACGGTCATGCCGGGCGTGAAGCGGCCAAGATCATGATCCACGACGCTCGGCAAGCGGCAGAGGGTCCGGACGCAGAAATCACGCTGGATGCAGACAAGGGTTACGACGCAAGGTCGCCGGATGTATAGCACCGCGACGCAGCACAACCTACCCTCAACCAATCTCAACCACAACCTTGCTAGCCGCACTCCCGTCGGCGACAGCCTCATAAGCCCGCTCGGTGTCGTTCAGCGAGAAGCGCCGCGAATCCACCCGCGGCTTAAGCTGCCCCGCCTCGACAAGCCGCGTAGCCTCACCAAGCATCTCACCGTGATGCCCACGGTTCTCCCCACTCAAAAGGGGATAAAGCGTAAACACCCCCGAATAAGTCGCCTCACGAAACGACAGCGGCGCGAGCGCATGCGTGCCCCACCCAAGCGCGCTCACCACGTGCCCAAAATGCTTGACCGCGGCAAACGAAGCATCGAGCGTCTTGCCACCCACCGTGTCCACCACGAGATCAAACCCGGCACCTGCCGTATGAGCTTGAACGTACTGCTCGACGCTCAGCGCGCCGTAATCGATAGGCGTCGCACCCAGTTGCGAAATCACATCGGCATTGCGCGTGCTCCCCGTCGCGAAGACAGTCGCATCAAGCACGCGCGCAATCTGCACGGCCACGTGGCCGACGCCACCCGCGCCGCCCTGAACGAGCACGCTCTGACCCGCCGCCAGGTGTGCGCGATCGACGATGCCCGACCACGCCGTGATGAACGCAAGCGGCAACGCGGCGGCTTCGCGCATCGAAAGATTCGCGGGCTTGCGCGCGAGGAGGTCCGCGTCGACGGCAGCGTACTCGGCCAGCGAACCTTGGATGCCGCCCACGCCGCCCGTCATGCCGTACACCTCGTCGCCGGGCGCGAAACGCGTGACGCCCGCGCCGACCGCTTCCACCACGCCTGCCATGTCGATGCCGGGCACGAGCGGCAGCGGATGCTTCGCATGATCGGCCTTGCCCGCACGAATCTTGACGTCGAGCGGATTGAGGCCCGCAGCATGAACGCGCACGAGCACCTGGCCCGTTTGCGGTTCCGGGCGATCGAGCGTGGTCAGTTCGAGCGGACCATCGTACTGGCTGAGGACGAGTGCTTTCATTGTTAGTGTGTGTGCCGTTGCGAATTGAAATGGTTAGCCACGCGAGATTCACTCAGCCCTTGTGATTCAGCTGCGAGGCAGCGTCTCGCAAAGCCGTGCGCAAGCCTTCTTCGACCACCGGGTGATAGAACGGCATCGCCAGCATGTCGTCCACGCTCAATCCCATCTGCACGCTCCACGCGAGCAGGTGCCCGATATGTTCCGCCGCCGGCCCGAGCCATTCCGCACCCACGAAGCGCCGCGTCGCACGGTCCACGTACACGTGGCCCAAGCCGTGGTTCTTGAGCATCACGCGGCTGCGCCCCTGATCTTCGAAGCTCACGGCGCCCGTCACGAAGCGGCCTTCCACCAGTTCCCGATGTGACTTGCCAACCATGGCGATCTGCGGATCGGAAAACACGACTGCTAGCGGTGCGCGGCGCGCAACGGGTTCGACTTCGGGAAAGCGAGCCGCATTGCGGCCCGCGGCGCGGCCCTCGTCGGCGGCTTCGTGCAGCAGCGGCAGCACGTCGTTCGCGTCGCCAGCCAAAAACACCGGCGCGGTGCCGACTTGCAGCGTAGCCGCGTCGAAACGCGGCACGCCGTGCGCGTCGAGTTCGAGCGAGGTGTTTGCGAGGCCCAGCTTCGCCACGTTGGGGTTCCGGCCCGTTGCTGCCAGGACGTAATCAAACGTTGCTTCGGACTGCGTGCTATCCGCACGGGCATAGCGCAGCGTCACGCCCGCGTCGCTGCGCGTAGCCGATGCCACACGTCCCTGCGTCTCGAACTGCATTTCTGCGCCGAACACGCGGTGTGCTTCGCTGATCAGACGCGGGTCCGTGAGCGGTCCCACGCTGCCGTGCGAGCCGCCGTACAACGTCACGCGCACGCCGAGCCGCGCAAGCGCCTGGCCGAGTTCCAGACCGATTACGCCCGCACCGACCACCGCCACGCTGCGCGGCAAGTCCTCCCACGCGAACACGTCGTCGTTGACGATCAGCCGCTCGCCTAGTCCGGCGAGCGACTCGGGGACCGTGGGCGTCGAGCCCGTGGCGATCACGACGCTCTTTGCGCGCACCTGTATATGCTCGCCAACCTGGAGCAGACCGTCGTCGATGAAGCGGGCGTGCCCGACCAGGCGGTCCGCTTCGGGCAGGGCGAGCGTGCTGTCAACGACGAACCCAACGAACCGGTCCCGCTCGGTGCGCACGCGCTCCATCACAGCCCGGCCGTCGATCTCCATACCGAGCGGATTCACGCCGAAACGCGGCGCCATCGTTACCGCGTGCGCCGCCTCGGCCGCCGCAATCAGCAGCTTCGAGGGCATACAGCCCACGCGCGCGCACGTCGTGCCGTAAGCGCCGCCTTCAATGATGATCGCGCTTGCACCTTCCGCCTTCGCGGCGCGGTAAGCGGAGAGTCCGGCCGTGCCGGCGCCGATGATGGCGACATCCGTTCGCAATGTTTGCATCGTGTTTCCTCGAGGGGTTCATGCATTCGTTTCCATGACCCAGTCTAGGAGGTCCGCACACGCGGGTGAATGTCGGCGCTGCTCAAGTTCATGCCCGATCGTCTCACGGGCGGCGGCGCGCGGGCCGCCGGTCAACCGGGCATGTGCTGCGCGAGCCAGTCGATCAACACGCGCACCTTCGGCGGTAAAAACCGGTTGGGCGGATAGAGCATCCACACCGGTCCGCTGTAAGCGCGCGGCTCCAGCGACCACTCAGGTAGCACACGAACGAGCAGACCGTCGCGCAGAGCATCCGCCGCGGCGAATTCGGGCAGGCTCGCAATGCCCCAGTCCGCGAGTGCCGCATCGCGCCGCGCGCCCACGTCGTTGGCGATATAGCGGCCCTTCACCTCGACGGTATGCGTCTGTGTGCCGCGCCGGAAGGTCCAGCGGTTGTCGTCGGGCGTTTCGCCGAGATAGAGGCAGTCGTGGCGGGCGAGGTCCTTCGGGTGCTTCGGCGTGCCGTGCGCGCGCAGATAGCCGATGGACGCGCACGGCATCCACTGCAGCGTGCCGAGCCCGCGCGCCGCGAGCCCCGGCGGCGGTGTGGGCGTCGGGCGAATCACGATGTCGACGCTGTCTCGTACCGGATCGACGTCGCGGTCGGTAAAGATGAGCTGCACCGCGACCTCCTCATACGCGCGCAGGAAGCCGGAAATCAGCGGATGAATGACGCTTTGCGCAAACGAAATCGGCGCGCTGATGCTGACGCGGCCATGCGGGCGGTCGGTGAGGCGGCTGGCGGCTTGCGCCGCGCTGGCGGCGGCTCCGACCATGTCCGTACAGTGACGGTAGACTTCGGCGCCGGATTCCGTGAGCCGCAGGCTACGCGTGGAGCGCTCCAGCAGGCGCGTGCCGAGCGCGCGTTCGAGCCGCTGCATCTGGCGGCTCACCGTGGAAGGCGTGCTGCCGAGCTGGCGGGCCGCGACCGAGAAATTACCGGCGTCGACCACGCGGGCGAAGGTGGCCAGATCGGGGAGCAGGGGCAGGAGGTCAGCGGGATTCATGGCAGTCAGGGTTGAGCCATCTGTGCATCCAGAGCATAAATGATGTTCCGTCGAAGTGGATTATCGCCGGGAAGTCATTGCCGGACAATGTGCCCGTTCCCGGCCAATCTGCACGCTCGTTCCCCATGAATGCCCTGACCCGTTCGTCCCGCACCGTCGATCTATTGCTTGTTGCTGTCGCGCTTATCTGGGGCACGAGCTATGGCGTGGTGAAAGGTGCGCTGCTCGTCTATCCGGTGCTGGGTCTGCTCGCGCTGCGCTTTGGCACCACCTTCGTGCTGCTGTCGCCCGCGTTACGCGGTCTGCGTCATGTGACGTGGCGCGAGCAGATCGGCGTGATCGGCGCAGGACTCCTGCTGCTCGGCATCTTTCTGGCCGAGACGTTTGGCGTGTCGCTCACGAACGCCTCGAACGCCGCGTTTCTCATCAGCCTGTGCGTAGTCCTCACGCCGCTCGTGGAGTGGGCGTGGCTCAAGCGCGCGCCGCGGCCGGTGGAATGGGCGGCGGCTGGCGTGTCGCTGTTTGGCGCGCTGCTCCTGACGGGCGGCCATGTGGCGGCGAGCCCCGGCGATCTGCTGGTCGTGCTGGCCGCGCTGCTGCGCGCATTGACGACCTGCGCGGTCAAGCGCGTGATGAAGTCGGGTGCCGTGCCGCCGCTCACGGTGACGGCGGTCCAGTCCGCCGTCGTTTCGATCGGCTGCGCCGCGCTCGCGTTGACTGTTGCGCCCGAACAGTGGCGGCCGTTGCCGCCCTGGCAGGGGCACGGCGTATTCTGGGGCAGCGTGATCTATCTCGTGGCGGGCTGCACGCTGTTCGCCTTCTTCGTGCAGAACTACGCCGTGAGCCGCAGCAGCCCCACGCGCGTGGCGTTGCTCATGGGCAGCGAGCCGGTGTTCGGCGCGCTCTTTGCATGCGTGTGGCTTGGCGAGCGGCTTACTTTGGCCGCGTGGATCGGCGGCATGCTGATCGTTGCCGCTTCGCTTTTCGCGCTCAAGCGGGAACCGCAGGCCGAAGCGCAGATAGAAGCGCAGACGCCGTGAAAGCGTAGGCCGCGCCCACATCCGCAAAGCTGATATGCAATTGCGAATTAACTGGTAGGGGATCGGGACGCAGGCTGTTCCAATGGGCGTTTGGACCTTCGATGCCGCAGGAGCGAGCCTTACGATGGCGAAAACGAACAAACCCATTTTGCTCAACGCGTTCAACATGAATTGCGTGGGACACATCAATCACGGGCTGTGGACGCACCCGCGCGACCGCTCGACCGACTACCGCACGCTCGCGTACTGGACGAATCTCGCGCGTACGCTGGAGCGCGGGCTCTTCGACGGGCTTTTTCTCGCCGATATCGTGGGCGTCTACGATGTCTATCAGCGCAACGTGGACGTGACGCTGCGCGAGTCGATCCAGTTGCCGGTGAACGACCCCACGCTCGTCGTGCCGGCCATGGCCGCTGTGACCGAGCATCTCGGCTTTGGCGTGACGGTGAACCTCACATACGAGCAGCCTTATTTGCTGGCGCGGCGCTTTTCGACGCTCGATCACCTCACGCAGGGCCGCATCGGTTGGAACATCGTGACGGGCTATCTGGACAGCGCGGCGCGCGCCATGGGACTCGAGCAGCAACTGCCGCACGACGAGCGCTACGACCGGGCGGACGAATACCTGGAAGTCCTCTACAAACTCTGGGAGGGCAGCTGGGAAGCGGACGCCGTGCGGCGCGACAAGGCCGCGCGTGTTTTCGCCGATCCCGCGAAGCTGCATCGCGTGGAGCATGCGGGACGTTACTACCGCGTGGACGGTTATCACCTGGCGGAACCTTCACCGCAGCGCACGCCGGTGCTGTTCCAGGCGGGCAGTTCGGGGCGCGGGCAGCGCTTTGCGGCGCGTCACGCGGAATGCGTGTTCATTTCGCCGCCAAGCCGCGCCGCCGCGCGCGAGACAGTGCGCGCGTTGCGCGAACAATTGGTGCAAGCGGGGCGCCGGCCCGACGATGTGAAGGTCTTCGTCGGCGTGGCGGTGGTGCCGGGCTCCACTGAGCGCGAAGCGCGCGAGAAGTATGCCGACTACCGGCAATATGCGAGCCGTGAAGCGGGGTTGGCGCATTTCGCGTCGAGCACGGGTGTCGATTATTCGCAATACGATCTGGACGCGCCCGTGGATTATGCGCCGGGCAATGCGATCGAATCCGCCACGCGGACGGCGAAGCAACACGGCTGGACGCGGCGCAAGCTGCTGGAGATGTTCGAGCTGGGTGGGCGCTATCCGGCGATTGTCGGCAGCGCTTCGCAGGTGGCGGATGAACTGCAGGCGTGGATTGACGAGGCGGATGTGGATGGGTTCAACCTGAGCCGCACTGTCGTGCCCGAGAGCTACGAGGATTTCGTGGATCTCGTCGTGCCGGAGTTGCAGGCGCGTGGGCGGTATAAGACGGCGTATGCGCCGGGGACGTTGCGGGAGAAGTTGTTTGGGGGGGAGGCTACCTTGCCGCAGCGGCATGCTGGGGCGGGGTATCGTTGGGCGGGTGAAGTGGTTTGAATGGGATTTAATGGGAGAGGCCAAAGCGCCGGGGAGCCGCGAATATAAAGCATCACGGCGCCCCGCGGCAAACCCCACCCACTCCCTTACTGCTGCGGCGCCCCCTGCCAGGCAGGCAACGTAGCCCCGTGATACACAGCAATAATCTCCGACGCCACATTAGGCTGCTGATAGCTCTCCACAAGCGCACGCACCCAACCCGCGTTAGCGTCCTTCTCATTCACGGCAATGAAGTTGCGATAAGGATTGCCAGTCACCTTCTCCTGAGCAATCCGCTCCTGCGGAATCTTGATGCCGGATTTGACGGCCCAGTCCGTATTGACAACGGCCGCATCCAGATCGCCAATCGCGCGCCCGACGATACCCGAATCAAGTTCCTTGATATGGATATTCTTCGGGTTCTTCGCGATGTCGCGTGCGGTCGGCAGCAGGCCGACGTCCTCGCGCAACGTAATGAGTCCCTGTGCCTGGAGCAGCAGCAGCGAGCGGCCTTCGTTGCTCGGATCGTTCGGCACGCCAATGGTCGCGCCCTGCGGCAGGTCTGCCACTGACTTCACCTTGCGCGAATACAGCCCGATAGGCTGCACGTAGGTAAAGCCGACCGGCACGATCTTGTAGCCGCGCGCCTTGATCTGCGCGTCCAGATACGGCTTGTGCTGGAACGAATTGGCGTCGAGGTCGTGGCTGGAAAGCGCTTCGTTGGGCTGCGTGTATTCGGAGAACGTGGTCACCTTGATCGTGAGGCCGCGCTTCGCGGCGTTGGCGGCCACCACGCGCCACACGTCCTCGTCTTCACCCGACATGATGCCAACGCGCAACGTCTGGTCTGCCGCGTGCGCGAGCGTCGCGCCCCCAATACTTACGCCCAGCGCGAGCGAAGCCAGCATCGCGCCCAGCAAGGTTCTTTTCTTCATAGAATCCATTATTCGAAGAGTTGTGGATAGGGCGATGCTAGAGAGCGCGCGGCAAGCGGACAACCAATTTTGGGAGGATTGCTTAGCTATATTCGTCGTTTTGCGGCACGCAGCGACGTGGCTAGGATGCAGCGATTCCATTCCTCACGCGAGTCTCGTTCCATGTCCACTCTCGCCGTTCCCGCATCGGAACTCGTCGAAGCCGCCGGGCAAGCGCAAGCCCCGCAACATGCCGTGATCCGCTCCGCTCAGGACGTCTCCCGTATCGTCAACGCCGGCGCAGCGCAGGGCAGCAACGCGCGTATCGTGATCGCGATCGCACTGGGCGGTGTGTTTCTCGATGCCTACGATCTCACCTCGCTCGCCTATGGCATCAAGGATATCGCACGCGAATTCTCGCTATCGCCAGTGCAAGTCGGCTTCGTTTCGGCGGCCATTACGTTCGGCGCGATTCTCGGCGCCCTGTTCGGCGGCTATCTCACGGACCGCATCGGGCGCTACCGCGTATTCATGGCCGACATGCTGTTCTTCGTGGTGGCCGCAATCGCGGCCGGGCTCGCGCCCAACGCCTGGGTGCTGGGCGGCGCACGCTTTCTCATGGGCTTCGGGGTGGGGCTCGATCTGCCGGTCGCCATGGCGTTTCTCGCCGAGTTCTCGCGCGTGGCGGGCAAGGGCAACAAGGCGGCCAGCGTGGCGGCGTGGTGCCCCGCGTGGTACGCGGCCACGAGCACCTGCTATCTGCTCATTCTCGGCCTCTATGCGATCCTGCCCGAGCATCAGCTCGGCTGGCTCTGGCGTATCACGCTCGCGTTCGGCGCGGTGCCGGCGCTCGTCATCATTGCCGTGCGTAGCCGCTATATCAGCGAGTCGCCCGTGTGGGCCGCGAATCAGGGCGATCTGGAAGGCGCGGCGCGCATTCTCAAGCGCTCGTATGGCGTGGATGCCGTGGTCGAGCGCGGCGAAGCGCCCACGCGAGCGCCGCGTGCTGCTTCATGGCGCAACTACGGCGTGCTTTTCAACGCCACGTATCGCCGCCGCACGATCCTTGCCGCAACGATCGGCGCGGCGTCTTCTTTCGGATACAACGCGATCATTTTCGGCCTGCCCGTGATCATCGCGAGCTTTCTCCAGCAGGGTCCGCTCACGACCATCGTTGCTTCGCTCACGCTGAACCTGTTGTTCGCTTTCGTTGGCGGGTTGATCGGCGTGCGTACCGCGCCCACCGTCGGCGCGTGGAAAATGACCGTGCTTGGTCACACGCTGCAGTTCGTCTCGCTCATCGGTCTTGCGCTGATCGGCCATCCGGGCAGCGCCTTTTTCGTTGTGGTCGCCATTCTGCTGCTAGGCGGCTATCTGTTCGGGCAGGGCTTCGGCCCCGGTTCGCATTGCATGACCTATGCATCGCTCAGTTATCCGACCTCGCTGCGCGGCATTGGCGTGGGTTTCAATCAGACGCTCGTGCGCTCCGCTTCCACGGTGTCGCTATTCCTGTTTCCCGTGCTCGCCGCGGCGCTCGGCACGAAGGTCTTCTGGGTGATCGCCATCGCGCCGCTCGCTTCGCTGCTCGTGCTGCTCGCGATCCGGTGGGAGCCCTCGGGCTACGACATCGATAGCGAGGATTATGCGGATGAACGCGAAGAAGCTGCAATTGCAGCATAAGCAAAGAGGAATAAGTCATTTTCGTTTCGAACGTGCGCATTCCATACTGAGTGCGAGGCGCGTGCTTCGGGATGTGTAGCGCCTGTTTAACGGCGACATGGCGATTGCCGCAATCGAGGTTTGAACAGGGGAAAACTAACTATGAGCCATACGACTCTTGCGGATGAGGGTGGCAAGCGCGCGGGTGAGACCGTCACCGCGCAACGCAGGCCGTTCGGGACGGAAGACTGGTGGGCGGTTGCAATCGGGCTGTTCGTGATTGCGATCGCGTATGGGCTGTTTGCTTCGGGCGGCAGTATCAAGAGCCTTGCCGTGGCGCCCGGGCGCTGGAACGACTTCGACGAGCTCGCTCGCAACCTCGCCGCGCATGCGGGAGCCTATGTCGCGCTTTTCGTGGGGTTTGCGGCCGTGTTCTCGGTGGCCATTGCGGCGCTCGGCTTGCCGGTCGCGCAATTCATTCGGGGATTCTTCGTCCTCTTCGTGGTGTCGGCGGCCATCTTCATTGTGGGCGCCTGGGCGCAGGCCGCGCGCTACAACCTTGAGCCGCCGCTCATCGCACTGGCGCTCGGGCTCATCGTGTCGAATATTTTCACTGTGCCCGCCTGGCTTGCGCCGGCGCTGCGAGTGGAGTTCTACATCAAGGTCGGGATCGTCCTGCTCGGCGCGACGCTGCCGCTTACGTTGATTGTGTGGGCGGGGCCGGTTGCCGTGGGGCAGGCTACCATCGTTTCGCTCGTCACGTTTTTCGTGATCTATGGCACGGCGCGGGCGCTGAAGATCGACCAACGCTTCGCCGCAGTGCTCGGCGTGGGCGGTGCGGTGTGCGGCGTTTCGGCCGCGATCGCGATTGCGGGCGCGGTGCGCGCGCGGCGCGAGCAGGCTTCGGTTGCGATCACGCTGGTCGTGGTGTGGGCGATCGTGATGGTGTTCGCGCTGCCGGCGCTTTCGCGTGTGTTCGGCCTGCCGACCGGTGTGGCTGGGGCGTGGATCGGCACGTCGGAGTTCGCGGACGCGGCGGGCATTGCTGCCGCCCAGGCCTACGGGGACTTTGCGCGACACGCGAGCGGCGCAGTGGCGGGTGCGCCCGATGCATCGCTGCAAGCATTCGTGTTGATGAAGGTGGTGGGCCGCGACATCTGGATCGGCATCTGGGCCTTCGTGCTGGCGATCGTGGCGACCACGCGCTGGGACCGCGAGGCCGGTGACGAAGTGCAGACCACGACGCGCGCCCGCGAAATCTGGACGCGGTTTCCCAAGTTCGTGGTCGGGTTCGTGATTGCTTCGGCGTTTGTCACGTGGGTCGCTTCGCACTACACGCTGGCCGAATACCGCAGCGCCGTAACGCCAGGCTTCGTCGCGCCGATCGTCGCGTTGCGCACGTGGGCGTTCACGTTCTGCTTTCTCAGCATCGGCCTCACGACACGCTTCGCCGCGCTTTCGTCAACGGGCGTCAGGCCGCTCGCCGCGTTCACGGTCGGTGTGGCCGTGAATGTGGTGCTCGGGTATCTGCTTTCGGTGCACCTGTTCGCGCCGTACTGGCTTGCGCTCGGAAAATGAACTTGAATGGCGCGGCGCAATCCGGGAAGCGCCCACTGTGCGGGCAGTGTGCGCACTGGGCCGAAGACCGCGCGTTGCTGGAGGCACGCATCCCCGGGTTGGCTTCGTTCGGCTCGGCTTATGGGGCGAGTGTCGGGGAGAGCCGGTTATGTCTGCGGCACGACCGTTTGACTCAACCGGACGACCGCTGCGCGGCATTTGTCGCGCGCATCGCGTGAGGCCATTCAACGAAGCTCGGGATAGCCTTGCTGCGCGGCGGCATTCGCGATTGCTTCGATCTCGGCGTACGTCTCTCCCCTGAGTCGCGCGAATCCGCACAGGCGCAACGTGCGTGCGCGCTCGGCGTCGGCTGCATGAGCGGCATCTAGCGCGTCTCGCAGCGCCTGCGTCTGATCCTCGCCGAGCGCACGTGAGGCGATCAGCGGAAGGCCTGGGGCTGAGGCTGTCATGCCGATGGTTTGCACGCCGTCGAACCGTTCGGGGTGCGAATCGTGCAGCAATGCGAACGTGACGCAGTCGATCGCGCCCACGTCGGCCGCGCCGCTCGCCAGCGCGCGTAACGTGGTCGCGTGCGAGCCTGTCCAGAGCACCGAGGCGAAGAAGCGGCCCTCGCGGGCGAGCGGCGCGACCGCGTGGCGCAACGCGTTCATGCCGCTATGCGAATCCGCGCTGTTGCATGCGGCGCGCAAGCCGCGGCACGCTTCGAGCGTTTTCGCGCCGCGTTCCCACGCCTGGGATGAAACGGCAAGCACGCTTCGATAGCGCGGGCCTTCGCAACCGGGTGCGTCGAATATCGGGGTCGCGATCAGGCGGACTTCGTTGGCGAGTCCGAGCACGCGGTACGGAAACCCGCAGGTCTGCGAGAGCAGCAAGTCCTCGCGGCGCCAGTGCGGCATGAGTTCGCCCTCCGGCGCGTTCTCGATCGTGACGTCGCCTATGTCGAACGAGCGCGCCACGATGCCCAGACTGTCGCTCAACAGCGAGCGCCACGCCGCCGCATGTTGCGGCGTCACGTTGTACATCGGCAGGGAGGCGATCCAGCGGGTCATGGGCGCATTCTACGCCGCACGCAGGTGGCGCGTCGCGCAGCGCGGTGAGATAAGCAAATGGCAATTCGTTGGTTGGTGAGGCGCCGCGCGTTCGGTATGGTGAGGACCTGCGTTGCTTTGCTCTCCGTATGGAGTGGCACCATCCTTCATCGCGGGAACTGGCGAACATGGCCGAATATTTCGACGCAGACCACGCGCGGGAAGTCGCCGCGCTCGCCACCGGGTTCACGGCCCGCACGGAATGGCCCACGTGGCTACTGATTGCCGTGATCTACGGCGGCTGGTTTGCGGTGCTGGCCTTCGTGCGCTCGGGGCTGATCACGATCCTGGCCGCCACGCCATGCCTCATCGTGCTGTGCGCATGGCACATGTCGCTCCAGCACGAACTGCTGCACGGTCATCCCACCCGGTTCGCATGGCTGAACATGGCGCTGGGCTGGCCGCCGCTCGCCGTCTGGTTTCCCTATGCGGTCTACCGCGAGAGCCATATGGCGCATCATCGCGACGAAGCGTTGACCGTGCCCGGCATCGACCCCGAAACGAACTACGTGCAGCACGAGCAGTGGGCCCGCCTGCCGCGCTGGCATCGCGTGCTGTGGCACGCACGCAAGAGTTTCGTGGGCCGGGTGGTGATCGGGCCGCCGATGAGCGTGGCCGCCATGCTCGCCGGCGCGGCGAAAGCGCTGCGAAGCGGTGACTGGCGAGACGTGCCGATGTGGCTCGCGCACTGCGCGGCCGTCGTGGTGCTGCTCGCGTGGGTGCAGCGTTACGCGGGCGTGCCGTGGTGGTGGTATCTCGCCGCCGTCACCTGGCCCGCGCTCGGGCTCGCGATGGTCCGCTCGCTGTACGAGCATCGTGCGGTGTCGCATCCGAAGGCGCGCATCGCCATCAACGAGGCCGGGCTCGTCATGCGCTTTCTGTATCTGAACAACAACTACCATCTCGTGCACCACGATCTGCCGCGCTTGCCGTGGTTTCAACTGGCGCGCGCCTATCGCATGCGGCGCGACGACTATCGGCACAAATGCGGCGGATTCGTGATCGAAGGCTACGCCGCGCTGCTCAGGCGTTACGCGTGGCGCGCGACGGATGCCCCCGCGCATCCGTTCGGCGACAACGCCGCGCAGTGACCTTCATTCCCGAAACCGTTTAAAGAAGCGGCGAATGTCGGCCGCGAGAAGATCGGGCTCTTCCATGGCGGCGAAATGGCCGCCGCGCGGCATGTCGGTCCATTGCGCGACATCGAACACGCGCCCGAGCCACGACCGCGGCGGATGATTGATCTCCTTGGGAAAGCGCGCGAAGGCGACGGGCGGCGCCACGCGTTGCCCGGCCGCGAAGCGAAACGGCTGAAGACGGTTCTCCCAGTACATCTGCATGGATGTGCCGATGCAGCCGGTGAACCAGTACAGTGAAAGATCCGTCAGCAAGGTGTCCTTCGAGAACCGGCGCTCGATGTCACCGTCGCAGTCGCTCCATGCGCGAAACTTCTCGCCGATCCACGCGGCCAGTCCCGCGGGAGAGTCGTTGAGCGCCGCTGCCGCCGTCTGCGGCTTCGTGCTGTGCATATGCGCGTAGCCGCCCTCCAGCGCTGCCCAGTCGGTCTTTTCGCGCAGATAGGCCTGTTCCGCCGGGGTGAGCGGGGCTTGCGCGGCGTCGATTGCCGGTTCGTAGGAGCTGGGCAGGAAGTTCAGATGGATGCCCTCGACGGCCTGGCTGTGCCGCGCGGCGAGCGCAATGGACACGCCCGCGCCGAGGTCGCCGCCCTGCGCACCGAAACGCTCGTAGCCGAGACCGCGCATCAGCGCGGCCCACAGGTCTGCGATCTGGAACGCGGAAGTGCCGGGCGCTTCCGGCGCGGGTGAAAAGGCAAAGCCCGGCAGCGACGGGACGACGACGTCGAACGCTTCGGCCGGGTCCGCGCCGAATGCGGCGGGGTCGCAGAGCCGGTCGAGCAGCGCATGGAATTCGACGAACGACCCCGGCCAGCCGTGCGTAATGACGAGCGGGTAGGGCTTCGGGCCCGCGCCGCGCCGATGCACGAAGTGCACGCGCTGGGCACCTGCGCCACCCGCACCCCCCACTTCAGCCATAAATTGCGGCAGCCGGTTCAGCGCGCGTTCGGCGGCGCGCCAGTCGTATTCGTCTGCCCAATACGCGACGAGCTCGCGCAGCCACGCAGTGTCGGCCCCTTGTTGCCACGCCGGCGAGGGCGTGGCGTTGGCCCAGCGCGTGGCGCGCAAACGCCGGCGCAGGTCGTCGAGTGCCTCTTCGGGAACGCGAATTTCGAATCGGTCGATATGCATGGTGGTTCATCCGCACGTTGGCAGGCCGAGGGAACTGACGATTATGAGCGAATTCGCCGCAGCGCACCGGCCGCCCCCAGGGACCCTTCGAATTCCATCGATCGCTTACCAGATGTTTATCGAGCCATCGATTTAATTTATCGGCATTCGGCCGGCGCGGCAGGGCGGTGCGCCGCCTCATCCGGGCGAGGCGGCGCGGCGCAAACCCCACGGCGTCCATGGTTGCCGGTATTTTCAGCCGCCGGCTCCCGCACTCGCTTAGTGGCGCCAGCGGTATTATTTGCGCAGTCCAGGTAATAGCCCTGGCTACTAGCGCGGTGGGGCCAATTCGTACCGTAGCGCCACGCTTCGAATCAGCAGCAGAGGTCCCAATGATCATCGACATTCACGGCCACTACACTACGGCGCCCGCAGCGCTGGAGGCGTGGCGCAAACGCCAGATAGCGGGCATCGCCCATCCGTCCGGGATGCCGAAGGTATCGGAGCTGAAGATCAGCGACGACGAATTGCGCGAATCGATCGAACTCAATCAGCTCAAGCTGATGCGCGAGCGCGGTCTCGATCTGACGATTTTCAGCCCGCGCGCGAGTTTCATGGCCCATCACATTGGCGACTTCGAGGTGTCGAGCACCTGGGCCGCGATCTGCAATGAGCTGTGCCACCGCGTGAGCGAGCTTTTTCCGGAGCATTTCGTGCCGGCCGCGATGCTGCCGCAAAGCCCGGGTGTCGATCCCGCCACGTGCGTGCCGGAACTCGTCAAGTGCGTGGAGCAGTACGGCAATGTAGCGGTCAACCTGAACCCCGATCCCTCGGGCGGCCACTGGACGAGCCCGCCGCTTTCCGATCGCCACTGGTACCCGATCTACGAGAAGCTCGTCGAATACGACATTCCCGCGATGATCCACGTAAGCACGAGCTGCAACGCGTGCTTCCACACCACGGGCGCGCACTACCTGAACGCGGACACGACTGCGTTCATGCAGTGCCTGACGTCGGACCTGTTCCGCGATTTCCCCACGCTGCGTTTCGTGATTCCGCACGGCGGCGGCGCGGTGCCCTATCACTGGGGACGCTTCCGCGGTCTCGCGCAGGAGCTGAAGAAACCGCCGCTCAGCGAGCATCTGCTGAATAACGTGTTCTTCGACACCTGCGTCTATCACCAGCCCGGCATCGACTTGCTCACGCGCGTGATTCCCGTGGACAACATTCTGTTCGCGAGCGAAATGATCGGTGCGGTGCGCGGCATCGACCCGGAAACGGGCCACAACTACGACGACACGAAGCGCTATATCGAAGCCGCGCATGTCGATGCCGCGGATCGCTACAAGATTTACGAAGGCAACGCGCGCCGCGTGTATCCGCGCCTCGACGCGCGGCTCAAGGCAAAGGGGTTGTGAGCGCGCGCGTAGCGGCTCGCAGTCCATGCGACACCAGCGAAGCGCAAGACAAGGCGGCCTCGCTCACTCTGGACTGAAACGGAAGTCAATGACAAAGGACGATGTGAAAAGCAACGCCGCACTGGCGGGAGTCGGGTCGATGGCGACGCGTCTCCTGCTCGCGGACCTCGCCGAGCAATACGAGCGTGAAACGGGGCAGCGGCTGACCGTTGCGGCGATAGGCGGCGTGGAAGCCGCGCGCCGCGTGCAGGCCGGCGCGGCATTCGATTTCGCCGTGCTGGCCTCGGCGGCGATCGACCGCCTGGCGGCGGGCGGGCACCTCGTCGGTGCGCGCACGGACGTCGTGCACTCCGGCATGGCGGCGGCCGTCGCCGCCGGCGCGGCGCACCCGGATATCGGCACCGAGGACGCACTGCGCGAGACGATGCTGCGCGCGGCGCGCATCGGCTATTCGACGGGGCCTAGCGGCGACCATTTGTTGCGGCTGGTCGAGCGCTGGGGCGTGGCCGAAACGCTCAGGCCGCGCCTCGTGATGGCGCGGCCGGGCGTGCCGGTGGCGAGCCTGATCGCGGCCGGTGAGGTCGAGATCGGCTTTCAGCAATTGAGCGAGCTAAAGGATGTGCCGGGCGTGGAAGTGATCGGGCCGCTCCCGGCCGGGGCGCAACTCGTCACGGTCTTTTCCGCGGCGATCTGTGCGGTGTCGCAGCAGCGGCAGGCGGCAGCGGATTTCCTCGCGTTCCTCGGTTCGGCGCGCGCCGAGGCGACCAAGCGGGCGTTCGGCATGGAGCCGGCCGGCAACGCGGCGTACGGGCCGTAGCAGGGCACGAGCAAGACGGCAATAAGGGAAATAGAAGGGGCAATATAGAAGGGGCAATAACGCGATTGGATTGGACATTTCATGTCGCATGGTCTACGTATCCAAAGTAATTAGGCTTACTAATCAGAAAAAACAGAATCGGAGGCGTGAAAGTGACTCAGAAAAAAACCAGGACGTACGACACCAGGAGGCAAGCATGAGAAACCTGCATACCCGATGGCTTTTCACGAGCGTGCGCGCTCGTGCCGCCTCGCTGCTCTCGCTGTTCGCCCTCTTCGCGGCGGCCACGCTCGTGGCCGCGTGCGGCAGTGGCGGTAGTGGCAGCAGTAGCGCCGATGCATCGAAAGCGCCGCTTGCAGTCGTGGCGCCCGTGGTGGATTGCTCGAAGCTGGCGTCGGTCGATATCACCGATATTGGCGGCGCGGGCAGCGCGATTACTTCGGCTAGCGTGACCACGGCGACCATCAACGGTGCTTCGGTCAACTTCTGTACCGTAAAGGGCACGCTCGCGCCTTCGAATACGTTCGAAGTGGCACTGCCGGTGAGCACGTGGACGCAGCGCTTTGCGGCGCTGGGCTGTGGAGGCCTGTGCGGCAACCTGAGCGACCCGACCCAGCAGTCGTCGTTCAGCTTCAGCTACACGTGCCCGCTCGTGCAGGAAGGCGGCTTCGTGACGGCGGCGACCGACATGGGCCACTCGGGCAACGACACGACGTGGACTACGGACCCGCAAAAACAGGCCGATTTCGCCTATCGCGGGCAGCACATCACGACGCTCACGGCGGAGAAGCTCATCAAGGCCTACTACGGCCAGACGCAGAAGTACGCGTACTTCATCGGCTGCTCGGACGGCGGCCGCGAAGCGCTGATGGCCGCCCAACGCTATCCGAACGACTATAACGGCATCATTGCGGGCGCGCCGGCTGCGCACTTCCAGATCCAGAACTCGCTGTATCACGGCTGGAGCGTGGAGTCGCAAAGCACGACCGGCGACAGCACCGGCAACGCCGTTCTGTACGCCGACAAGGCGCTCGTGCTGCACAAGGCAGTCATCGCGGCATGCGGCGGCCAGGCGGGTGTGCCCGATGGTCTGATCGCCGATCCGCGCACCTGCAATTTCGATCCCGCATCGATCCAGTGTGCGCAGGGCGCGACGAACACGAGCAACTGTCTGACCGCAGCCGAAGTCGCCACCGCGAGCAAGATCTATGGCGGACCGGTCGATGCGACAACGGGTGAGCGCATGCTGGCGGGCTCCCCGCAGATGGGTTCGGAGGAGAACTGGGTCGGCGTGGAAGTGCCCACGACGAATTCGACGGCCACGCCGGTATCGGTGAAGAGCCTGTTCAGCTACATGATCGTGACGGGTGCTTATAACCTGATCTTCACGGGCTCGCCCACCATGCCGACCATCGACACCTTCGGCTACACGGATGCGAGCTTCTACCCGACCTACCTGCAGGCCAACCATCCGCTGGTGGACGCGACGAACCCCGATCTATCGGCGTTCAAGAAGGCGGGCGGCAAGCTGATCCTGTGGCACGGCTGGGCGGATCAACACATTTCGCCGCTCTTCACGATCCAGTACTACGAAGCGATGCAGAACACGATGGGCGCTTCGAACGTGAGCGATTTCGCTCGCCTGTACCTCGTGCCCGGCGTGGCCCACTGCGGCGGCGGCGAAGGCTTCCCGAACATCGACCTCGTCTCGCAGATCACGGCGTGGGCCGAGCAGGGCGCGGCGCCGAACGCGGTCATCACGTACCAGACCGATTCGTCGAACAACGTGACGGCCAGCCGCCCGGTTTATCCGTACCCGGCCGTCGCGCAGTTCACGGGCACCGGCGACTGGCACCTCGGTGCGAACTGGACGCAGGGCGCACCGCTGTATAACCAGCCGACGCATACCTGGGCAGGCTCGAGCTTCTATGCGACGTACACGCCGACTACGCAGGGTGTTGCCGCGCCTTAACGGGTGAATTTCGGGCACACTCGCTTGATTCGACGTTGAACCGGCCAGCCCTTCGGGGCTGGTTTTGTTTTGGAAGCGATAACTGAATCGCATGGCACATGCGGGGCAAGGGCAGCGGCTCGAACGGCGCCGCCGCCTCGAAAAGCGGCGCGTAGGGAAGCGGCCCCCGGCGATGTAGCGGCAACTGAATTCCGCACGATCGTCCAGCGCGTTTGCGAATCCTTTCGGAGAACATCGATTTTGTTTATCACGCTGGATTCGATTCCAGCCCCGGGCCGCGTCGGGCAAAGCGCGGGCCGAATGCGCACGGCCTTTACGCGGCGCGGCTTCCCGGGCGGTATCGCGGGTGCGAGCGTGCGGGAATCGCCCATGCGGACGGGCAAGGACGTATCCAATATGTGGTTAACCCGCACTTTTAGACGCGGGGTTGGCCATCTATCGTGCCCCCGACGGATAGCAGTTCGTTGAAATTCGACTCGGGCACGAGCGAGCGGCAGACCACAGAACGGACAGGAGACGACAGATGTCTGGCAGCAAAACAATCGATATCAAGGCGTTCATCGACGAACGCCACATTTCGGCCTACCAGTGGCTACTGGTGGCGCTGTGCTTCCTCGCGGTGACAGCCGATGGCATGGACGTGGCCATCATGGGCTTCGTCGCGCCCTCCATCATTCACGAGTGGGGCATTTCGCGTCCCGAGTTCGGTCTCGTCATGAGCGCGGCGCCCATCGGCCTCGTGATCGGCGCGCTGGCCGCCGGCCCGGCTTCTGACCGCGTTGGCCGCAAGTGGGTGCTGATCACCTCTGTGTTCCTCTTCGGCGTGTTCACGATCCTCACGGCGTTCACGCAGTCGCCGGTTTCGATGGCGGCGCTGCGCGTGCTGACCGGCATCGGTCTTGGCGCGGCCATGCCGAACTCCACGACGCTGCTCTCGGAGTACTCGCCGCAACGCCGCCGCGCGCTGCTCATCACGATCATGTTCACGGGCTTCAACCTCGGCTCGGCGTTGATCGGCTTCGCAGCTGGCTGGCTCGTGCCGAACCACGGCTGGCGCGCGGTGCTGATTTTCGGCGGCGCCATTCCGCTCGCACTCGTGCCGCTGCAGGCCTGGCTGCTGCCGGAATCGGCGCGTCTGCTCGCCGTGCGGGGCGCCACGAGCAAGCGCATTGCCGCGACGCTGAACCGCGTGACCGGCGCGAGTTTCGCGGGCGACGAGAACTTCGTTTCGACGGAGCCGCCGCTGCCCACGCGCAAGCCGATCGGCGTGCTGTTCTCGGAAGGCTATGGCGTGATGACCATCGCGCTGTGGGTCACGTATTTCATGGGTCTGCTCGTCATCTATCTGCTGACCGGCTGGCTGCCCACGCTGATCAAGGACGCGGGCCTCTCCATCACGGTGGCGGCGAACGTCACGGCCATGTTCCAGATCGGCGGCACGATCGGCGCCGTGCTGGTGGGCTGGATCATGGACAAGGTGCGCCCGGCGCGCGTGATCAGCGCGGCGTATGTCGGCGGCGGCATCTGCGTGCTGGCGCTGGCCGGTGTGGGGGCGCTTTCCTCGTCGCTCGCGCTGCTGGTGTTTGCCGCGGGCTTCTGCATGAGCGGTGCGCAAACGGGCCTGAACGCCTACGCACCGGGCCGTTATCCGACGGTTGCGCGTGCAACGGGTGTGAGCTGGATGTTGGGCATGGGCCGCTTTGGCAGCATCTTCGGCTCGGCCATCGGCGGTGCGCTGCTGGGTCTCGGCTGGGAATTCGCTGCGATTCTCGCCATGCTCGCCGTACCGGCGGTGCTCGCGGCGCTTGCGATCCTGGTTTCGCAGCGTGCGCGTCATTCGGAACCGGCTACGCAGGTGAGCGCGGCACACTGAGCTGGATTTAACAACAGCGCTGGACTGATCGGCGCGGCGGTCGGTCATTGTCTGTGTCGCCGGCTCATCCGTTACTTCGTCAGGCGAACCACATACAGCCCCGTCCGGTTCGGAATGCCGGCGACGCTGTAATTCGGGCTGACGGTGAACAGCGCTCCCGGAATTGTTGGAGAATAGGTCACGCCCGCAGCCGTAACGGTCGCCAGCTCGAGTGCAGGAGTGCCCGTCACAGGCTGCGTTGTCGAGAAATTGAACGTCAGCATCCGGTTGTCAAACTGCGTGATATCGCCAGCGCCACCTTCCGTGATTTCGTAGGCGAAGGGCGTCGTGATGCCAGCGGGCACCGGGTCAGGTTTGCCGAGGCAGAGCGTCAAGGCGCGCGTAACGCCACCTGTGGGGGCCTTGAATGTCAGCGTTGCGATATTGTCATTGGAGACCATCGTCATCGCCGTGCCCGCAGCGGTACTCGGGGGGATATCGAGGC
Organism: Paraburkholderia sp. BR10936; assembly: GCF_040965735.1. NCBI lineage: Bacteria > Pseudomonadati > Pseudomonadota > Betaproteobacteria > Burkholderiales > Burkholderiaceae > Paraburkholderia > Paraburkholderia sp. BR10936. The sequence continues at coordinate 20,119 of NZ_JBFRCM010000005.1, read as the reverse complement.
GACTGTAGCTGGCCGGACAGTTGAAAGTGGTCGATTGCGGCGATGAGGCCGCGTCAGGCGCAGAGGCCGCACCTGGCGAGGATACTCCCGCGGAAGCCGACGAATCCGCCCCTGATGCTCCGCCACCGCCGCCGCTGCCTCCACCACACGCGGCCAGCAGCACGGCGGCGCTAATCAGACCCATCGAAAATTTTCGGCTCATCAACAATGTTAGCTCCTTATCGTCAGTGAATCGCACATCAGAATTGTCCCGTCACCTGAAAGCCCAGCGTCACGCCCGGCGCGGGGAAGCCGCGCGGCGCGTAGACCGGCGTGCCGGCGAACACGTCATAGGTGAACGCGCCCAGGCGCGAGGATACGGAACCCTTGAAACCAAGGACCGCGCCCGCGAGCTGCGTTCCGGCAAGAAACGCCGTAGATGGTCCCCAAAGGTGGCCGTAGTCGAGGCCCGCATAAAGCAACTGGCCTGTTGCCCCAAGCGGATACTGGAGTTCGTTGCGCCAGTAGAAGCCTTTCTCCGCGGCCAGCATCGTTTCACCGCTGAAGCCGCGAACCGTGTAGCGGCTGCCGATGGTCAGGTCATCGATATAGTTCAGTTCGTCGTTGGTGAACTGCCCGTGCAGCGTGCCGACATAACGCAGCGTCTTGCCGGCCACCGCGAACGGAACCGAGAGATTGGCGTCGAGCGTCGCCACGTGGAAGTAGTAGGTGGGCCCATTCGCCGAATCCGGCGATGCCCCGAGCGCACCGATACCCTGCCGGTAGGCGAGGGTGCCATCGAACTGCGCCGCGTCGAAGTAATGGCGATTGGTCAGCCCCGCCTCGATGAACGTGTTGTCGCGCTTCTGCTGTGGGATTTCGACGTCATCGATGAAGCTCGCGCCAAAGCGCTTGACTAGCTGAAACTCGACGCCCGAAACATCGTTCTGGCTACGACGAATGACGCGCTCCAGCTTCAGACCCGCTGTCTGCGCGTTTCCGCTCGAAACGAACGTCTGGTTGACCCCGGCAATTTGCTGGTAATACGTGTTCGTGTAGCCGAACAGCGTGCCAGTCCAGTAGCCCCACGGCACCGCATACGAGGCATTCCAGCCGTGTGTACCGAGGTCATGGTTGCCGAACTGCAAATCCTGGTTGTAGCCACCTGAAAGCACGTCGTTGATGCCCAGGAGGTTATAGAGCGCGAGCGACACGTTGCCGATGTAACGGCCCGTCGCGTCGCTGCCCGAGTTATCCGCCGAGACGACGAGCGACCATGGCTTCGTGCGCTTGACCGTAACCACGACATCACTCTGGCCGGGTTCGGTACCGGGCACTATCTCCATGGAGGCGTCCTGGTTCGGGACGCGCTTCATCTGCTCCAGTCCCTGTTCAAGGTCGCGCAACTGGAGGATGTCGCCGTCACGAGCCGGAAAGGCGGTTTTCAGCGTGCCCCGTGTACTGGCGTCGGCAAACTTCAGGTTGCGGATCACGCCCGGTATGAGCGTGAATTTCATCGTCCCTTTCGAGAGGTCCTGGGTCGGCACGAGTACGCGTGTCGTGATGTAACCGTGGCTCAGGATGACGCCTTGCAGGCCCTTCGCCAGCATGTCAACGCCTTGTTTGCCAACACATTGGCCCTCATAGTGGCCCAGCCAGTCGTGCAGGAATCCGAACGGATCGAGCGGCAACGCCGATGCACCCTTTACACGAACTACCTCAGGCAGCGTATCGGGAACCTCGACCGTGAACGTGTCGATACGGAAGCACGGCGTCTCGACGGGCAGTACGGGGTACTCGCCGACTACGGGCTCGGTCGAGCGTACAACGGGCGCGGCGACGGTCGCAGCGCGCTGCTGCGCGTCGCGTCGCTGCTCGACCTGCTGTTGCTGTACGGCGTTGGTACGGGCCGCCACATCGGGCGGGGTCTGCGCGTGGACAGCGAGCGGAATCAAGGCCGTCAGTGTCCCCGCTGACAGCCGCTTGGTGCGAGTCATTTTTCGTGATGACCGGGTTATTGCGGAAGAATGCCGCCCTTTACTTCTTCCTTGCTCGACTGCATGGCAAAATTCTTCACGACACCCTTGTCGTCAAAAAACACAACAAGTTCCTTTTTGTCCACGTCCTGCCCAGACATGAATATGTTGGCGAGAGGCACAAAATTGATCCCCTTGGCAGTGGAGTGCGAATAGCGGTAACGCCAGATTTCATTGCCGCTGTCGGTAAACGATGTTTCGGTTGGGTCCCCGAATGTAGCGCGCACGTCATCCTTCGTGCTCTTGCCCTTGGTAATTTTCTCGCCGACCGATGCGGCGCTCTCATCCTTGAGTTTCTGGACGCCCGCACTTGCGCAGCCGGCTAGTACAGCAGCAACGATCAACCCAGTAGCGATATTTTTGTAGAACACTGCCTTGTTCCCTTTAATAGTGTCGGCCATATCTATCTTCGCCGTTGCCGACCCCACGACGAAGAAGTGAATGATCAGACGTGATGGAAAAGCCCAAACTCTGGCGGTTCTAAAGAGCGCACCCCTCGCGCTACGGACACGCATCCCGCTGCTGCTGGACCTGTCGCTACTGTTCGGCGGTCGTGCGGACCGCCGCATCGGGCGGAGTCTGCGCGAGGACCGCGAGAGGAACGAGAACAGCAAGCGGAACTGACAAAAATTTCTTCTTGCTTATTTTCACTTGTTGCTTTCGTCATCGTCATTTTCGTAGCTCTTGCGGGCCTTCTTGTAGCTGCTATCGAATGGCTTGATATGCGCTAGTCGTGCGCGAGAACACATCCCGCCCACCGCAGCAAGTCCGAATCCAAACAACGCAAAGAGCGCGCTCCAGATCGAAGGAGTGAGGTACTTGAATGTCACGTAGCAAATTCCAATACCTATCGCTATAAAAGCGGAACATACCCATCCCGATAGATTTCCGTCTTCTATGAGTTTCATTTCTTCACCGAATTAACAAGTCCACCCCAAGACGCTCATTTCCATCTGGCGCATCTGGTCCTCGATCTGAGCTACGGTATATTTCCCGCCGCTCGCATCGGCCAGTTGCTGCGCGAGGGACTTCTCCTTGGGATCGATTTGACGATTGTAGAGATCCACGTTCGTTGCAGTTGCCGCGCCTGCTGTACCTCCGCCGACCAGTGCGCCGCCTGCGCCCGCTGCCACGTTCGCTGCAAGGTTGCCCAGAAGGCTGGAACCCGTCTCCGACGCCATGCCTTTCGAAAGGCTATCCAGTTGGTTCGCCATCATCGAGGCAATGCCCGCGCCAGCCGCGCCCCCGACCGCGTGCGTTACCGCACCTATAACGTTGACGCCTATGGGGCGTCGGCATCGACATATATGCCTGATTCCCGTCGCCCGCAAGAATTAAATTCTCCTACCCCCCTTCAAAATCATCAGGAAGATCGCCTATTTCTCGATATAGCGCCACGGCACACAGCACGACACAAAACAGAAAAACAGGGAGGAACATCCCAAACGCCTCCCCCCCATTTCCCTTCATCTCCCATAGTATCGAAAGCCCGAAATAGGAAACAAACAAAACAAATACTGCTGCATAAAAGCGAGAAAATAATTGCCCTCGGCTGAGCCGAGGCTTGCCAGTTAATGATCGATTCGCCTTGATCATCTGATAAGCAAAAAAAACAAAAGCAAACAAAAATACGGGAATCAGCCTCCCAAGTGCCGCAACAAATGTCATACCTCTCGCAATCGAAACGACGATGGAAAAAACCACCAATGATGCGAAGAGAGGAAATCTTTTCCGTAGTTTTGAGAATGCTATTTTTCCTGCTTCAAGCATGACTGCCTCTATTGCTTCTGGATTACAGATTGAATAGCTCCGGCCGAATTTTGTATAGCCTTGTTGGCAGTTACTCCAATGGGTCCCGGGATGAGCGCTTGTACTGCATACCCTGCAGCAGTCGTTCCTGCCGCAACCCCACCCGACAAATCGGGTTTCCCATTTGTCGCCGCCGCCGCCCCAAATGCAGACGTACCGTTAACTATAGCGTTATAGCCTCCGGCAGCAACTATGCCACCTCTGCTCAATCCCGCAAGTTCACTATCAGCTATGGCGAGTGGGCCGAATACGCCACTGACTAGGCCAGTCGTATACGATTTCGCAACGTTCGGTGCGTCAGTCGATAGTTTCGTCACATATGCTGCAATGTCGTTAGCATAATCTACTGCACCCAGCGTCGCAGCCGCGATGATCGCATCCGGTCCAGCGGCAACCCCCAAGGCGAGCGTGCCAGCAATATAGGGAGCTTCAGCCTGCATGTTCTGCGATGCAACCTGCGCATTTGCCCCCGTTGCATGACTTTGAGCGGTCATCACCGATTCATTGCACGGGCCCGTCGCCGTGCAACTGGACGGAACGAGGCCCTTTCTCTTCATCAACGGATCAAGCTGCTGGTTATAAAGCTGCACGTTCGAAGCTGTAGCCGCGCCTGCCGTACCGCCCACCAATGCTCCGCCTAACCCCGCTACGATGTTTCCGGCAAGGTTGCCGATCAGGGCCGAACCTGTTTCCGATTCGACGCCCTGTGCAATGTCGTTCAATCCTTGCGCTGCTTTTGAGGCTAGTCCCGCGCCAAATCCGCCGCCTACTGCAGTAAAGATACTGCCTCCACCAAGGCCACCGATGAGCGCACCGCCCGCCGCCTGCAACAGGGCGCGGCTGTTTCCGCCTTCGGCCCACGACGCATCCGTGGCCTGCTTGCTGTCCGCATACGCACCGATACCCTGTGCAACCACCTGGCCTGCCGCCTGCGCCGCCTGCATCGTGTCGGTCTGCTGGTTCAGGATCGCGTTCACGTCCGGCGTGCCGGCTACCATTCCGTTCGTGTTGATCGTATCGCGGCTCAGGGTCGATACATCCTGCGTCTGCGCTGCCTGGTTCGTGATGTCGATCGAACCCGCGCTGATCGCGTTGCGCGTGGTCGCGCTCGAATCACCGCTTTCGTTCTGCGACATCATCGGTGATACACCACCTGTCCCGCCGACCGAGCCCGGCCCGATTGCCTTGCCGGTACTGCCAACGCCTACGCCCGCGCTAATACCGTTGCTCGTCGCGTCATAATGCGACTGGTTCTGGATATCGCTGAACGTGAGGGTACCGGTCGTCAAACTGTTGTTCGACGGGTCAGCGGTGCTCGAAATCACCGCGCCCGTCAGGTTCGTATTGCCGTTGACGTTGACATTGAAACCACCGCTACCGGCCTCGATGCCCGCCTGCTCGGTGACCTGCGCAAAATTCGAATCGGCGTGACCGTTCTGGGCGCTGAAGCTCGCGCTGCCGCCGCCCTGGCTGATGCTGAAGCCACCGCCCGTACTGCTCTGGTGCGCGGTGCTCACGGTCGTGTCCTGCACACTCCGGATGTTGAGGTTGCCGCCGACATTCGCCGTCACCGTACCGCCCGCGACATCTGAGCCGACGATATTCGTATCGCCTCCACTCGTGATCGTCACGCTGTTAGCGCCCGTGATATGCGAGTTGTTCTGGATCGCCGCGTCGCTGTTCGCGTCGCCGTGCGCGTTTGACATTGACGCTGATACGCCGAAGCCCTGCGTGCCATACGAAACGCCAACACTTGCGCTGCTCGATTTGTTCGTGCTGGCCGTCTGGTCCGTATTCGTGGTGTTGACGATATTCACCGCGTTCTTCGCAGTGAGGGCGACATCGTTCGCGCTCACGTTCGAACCGGCAATCGTGACATTGCCTGACCCGGGCGTGCCATTGCCCGTTGCCGTAAAGCTCGCGGTGCCGCCTGCCTGGACGGTCGAACCCTGTTGCGCGGCCTGGCTCTCGCTGAACGTACTGCTGCTCTGGCTGGACCCAAAACTCAATTGCACACCAATGCTCGGACTCTGGCCCGCCAGCGCGCCACCTGTCGCACCGGCCACGGCAATCGCTGCATCGCCTGCCGCCGCGATGGCGTGCAGCGCCGTCGCGCGGCTGTCGCTGTTGCCGCTTGCGACTGCTTGCCCCTGCTGGTACGCCCCGTTGATGGCGTCGCCCACGCTGCCCGAAAGACCGAGTGTGAAACCGCTCTTCCTGGTCTGCGTGGTCTCACTGTAGTTCGAGGTGTTGGTTGCTGAGTCGATGGTGACGTTCGCAGCTTTGCCCGTCACGTTTTGCGCAGCGATGACATCGCTGCTGGTGATGTGCAGGTTGTTGCCTGCCGTCATCGATACGTTGCCGTCAAGGCTGCCGATCAGACTTCCGTTATTCGTGACGCTCGACTCCTGGTCGGTCTGCGTAAGCTTGCTGGTGCCAGCCGTGACCGTCAGACCGCTTGTGCCCAGTCCAGAATGCTGCTCCTGATACGTGCCGGAGGACTGCATGGTGTCCTGCGTCGTGGTAACGGCCAGGTCATGCGCGGCACTCAACGCCACGTCGTTTGTGCCGACAATCGTGCTACCCGCGACGTTGATGTCGTGTCCGCTACTAATGGACACGCCGTCCGCCGAGATCGTGCTGCCAAGCGTCTGCGTGGTGGTCGTGTCGCGCGTGCTTGCGACCTGCTTGCTGCTCACAATGTGACTGGTGCTCGATGTCTGCTGCGTATCCGCAACCTGGGTCGCAGCGGTCCCGCCGATATTCACGTCATTGGCCGCCTGAAGGTTTGCATTGCCCTGGGTCAGCGCAATGGAACTGCCGTTCACGTTGATGTTGTTGCCCGACACCACGTTCAGCGTGTTGCCACTCGTGAGGGTCGTGCTGGTCAGGGCCTGGCTGGACAGATGCTCCGCATCGGAGTAGTTGCCATTGTGATCGCTGGTTGCATGGCTGCTGTCAATGGTCGACGTGGTCGTCGCCGCCTGCAACGTCACGTTGCCGTTCGCTGCGATAGTGCCGCCACCGCCCAGGTTGATCTTCGCACCGGTTGCGGTCAGGTCGCCACCCACGCCAATCAGCGAGGCCCCGCCCACTTTCACCGAACTGCCGGTCGCGCTATTGAGGTTCGTATCCGACACCCCGTTCGCGCCATGAACCACCTTCTGCTCGCCGGTCTGCACCGTGCCGATGTCGTAGTTGCCGCCAACGGCCATGCCAAGGTTGCCGCCCACATTCAGGTTGGCCCCGTTCTGCTCGAAGTTGCCGCCCGTCACAATCGCAGCATCGCCCTTGACGTTCAGGTTCGCGATGGGTCCAAGCATGGTCGTGGTTCGCGTGGCACCCGTTGCGCTGACCTGGTTCACCGTGTTCGTTGCCGTGTTCAGCAGCAGATTGCCGCCTGCGTTCAGCGCCAGACTTCCGGCGTTTACCGTCGCGGAGGTGAAATTCACGTCCCCGGTTGTCGCCAGCGACATGAGGCCGCCACTTTGCAGCGTGCCGAACGCGTTGTCGATCGACTTGCCGTTGATCGTCAACGAATTGCTGGCCTGCATCGTGCCGCTATTCGTGAAGGTCTGTGCATTCTGGAGGTCGATGTCGGTCGCCGTGATGAGCGGCCCGTTCATGTTCTGCTGGCTGGCCTGCGCGAGATAGACGACGGGAACGAGCACCGACTGCCCGTCAACCATCTCGGTCTGCATGATGACGACGTTGGTCGTCAGGGCCGCAACCTGCGCGGGTGACAGCGTCATGCCCAGCGGCAGGTTCAGGGATTCGGAAAGCGATGCGCCCGCTGCGAGCAGTGCCTGGTACATCGCCTGGGTATCGGTATAGGGACCGAGTACAGCCTTGCCGGTCAGCGACGTGATCTGGTTCTGCACGAGCTGCTGCTCGTAAAGGCCATCGCCCAGGCGCTTCTCCACCGTCTGCGGATTCAGGCCAAGCTGCTGGAGATAGTAGTCGCTTGAAATGAACGATTTCGCGCTCGTAAAGGCCGGATTCGACTCGATCAGATACGGCGCGTTCGGTGCCGTATCGCGACTGAACAGGCCGCCTTGGGGAACTGACAGATTGCTCAGGACACTCACCGCCGTCGCGTGTGCGATGACCGGGTCGACCTGGGTCGCGTTGCCCTGGACAGAGGCCGCGCCGCTCTTTGTGCCGTTCGCACTGCCGCTAACCGAGCCGACATTGATGCCCGAGATCGACTGGCCGTTGACCAGGCCGAGTGACGGAATTCCAGCGTTGCCGGCGGTATTGTTGATGCTAACACCGTTACCGGAGATCGTGCCGCCCGCGCCCCAGGTGGATTCGTAGTCGGGCAGACTATAGAGCTTGATGCTAGCCGGGGCCACCTGGTAGCCACCCGGATTGGAGGTGACGAATGTCGCGTTGCCGAACGGCAACTGCCAGTTATGTTCCGAGTTGTCGTAGTTGTCGTAGTGATACTGGCCCGAGTACGTCACCTGCACGCCCGGTGCAAGCTGTCCGGCCCAGCTATTCGCGTCGAGGTAGGCCGGCATCGCAATGTTGCCCACGGCAGCCACCGCGCTCCAGTAGTTCTGGAACAGGCCCACATTCGACAGGTCCAGGTTGCCACCCGCCATAATCTGCGCCTTCGGGCTGATGGCGGTAATCAGGTTGCCGAGCGCCACGCCCGTATAGGTCGTGTACTGGTACGTACTGTTCCACTGGCCGCCGTGCGGCGGATCGATCGGCATGCCGCCTGGCCCGGCCTGCAATGCAGCGATGACGGCGGGATCGTAGTTGGAAGCATTCGGATCGAACTGGATGCCCATGACCTGCGGATTGCCAGGACCGCATGCGGCCATGTACGCTGCCGTACACCCCGAAAGGCTGATACCAAGCCGCTCGATGATCGACGGATCGACTGCTTCGGTGTAGGCCCCGTCGGTCGTCATCACGCGACGCGTGTTCGTGACCTGATTCGAGTACATCGCCATGTCAGCCGAGGACTGGATGAGCGCTGACACGTTGTCGATCAAGTTCGCGTTGGTGTAGTTGCCGCTTGCACCCTTGCCGCCCGCGAGCACGACCCGGCCAAGACCGAAAATCGCGGTGGTCGCCTGCGTGTCGGTGGCCGTGGTGTCGTCACGGTTCTCGATGTCGGGCGCGAGCAGTTCAAGCAGGCCGTTACTGTCGGTGGCGCCAATGAGCGCGGTCGGACCCACGTTCGAAATACGGGTGGTCGCGTTCAGCGATACGCTACTGCCCACAATCGCGCCCGAGTTTTCGAGCGTGTTCGATTGCGTTGAAAGGGTACCGCCCGCCATCATGGCGCCGCTGTTGTTGATGTCGTTCGCGTTGACATTGAGGTTATCGACCGCCTGGAGGGTGGCGGAATTGTTGAATGTGCCCGGCAGGGTGAAGTTGAGGTTGTGACCTGCCGTGAACTGCATGGCCGACGTCGGCGCGAAGTCACCCAGCAGGTTTGCCGTCACGTCATTGGCTGCACTGTATGCGCCTCCCCCCGTGAGCGTTGCGGCACTGATCAGCAGGTCATGATCGGCGCCGATCTGGCCGTTGGTATTCGACACAGCCCCCGTGGCCGTAATATCGACATCACCGCCCGAACCGGTAAAGGTGCCAATCTTGCCCGCATTGTCGTCGAGCGTGCCCGTCTGGATCGAGACGGCCGCGCCGGCCACCTGGCCGTGCTGCGTGTTCGAGATGGACGACGCATTGAGCTTCACGGCCCCGTGACCCGCAACGAGCCCGTTACTGTTGACGATCTGGCTGCCGCCCTGCACGATGGTATCGCCCGTGCCGAGGTTGCCAATGAGGCCATTTGTGGAATCAATCGACGCGGCCTGAACACCGAGTGTGCTGCTGTCACCGGGCGAACCCGTGCCGGACTGGATTTGCCCGTTCACGTTCGTCAGTGCACCTCCGCTCGCGAGGTCAATCGAGGACAGCGATCGCACAACGCCCTGGTTGTTGTTCACGTCCCCCGCAACGGTTGCCGAGATAACCCCCTGTGCCGCGAGTGCTCCGGCCTGATTGTTGACGCTGCCAGCCTTGACCTGAAGCTGCCCCGCCGTAAGGACCTGGCCGCCCGCATTCGAGAAGGAGCCCGAACCATTGCCCGGATCAATCGTGAGCGTGCCAGTACCTGCGTGCGTGATCGTGCCGCCATTGTCGTTGATGAGACTGGCAGGGGCGAGGGTGAAGTCCGTACTGTTGGTCTGGATGACGCCATTCGCGGAATTGTCCAGCGTATCGCTGACATCGAGTGCCATTGCTGATGCGCCAAGTTGCGTAATGGTTCCGCCGCGGTTCAGCAGATCCGTCGCCGACAACGCAAGCTGATTGGCCTGCGTTTCGCCGCCACTGTTATCGAACGTGCCACCGGTCGTGATCGAGAGGTTCGGTGCCACAAAAACGCCGCCGCTGTTTGTGACTGAGCCAGCATGGATCGTTTCGTTCGCACCCGCGCCAGCCTGACCGTCATCGTTGCTCAGTGTGCCGCTTGTGAGGCTCAGGTCCGCATTCGACAGCAGTTTGCCGTTTGTGTTGTTGAGCGCGCCGCCTACCGTGGCGATGAGGCCGTTCTGAGCGACAACCTGCCCCTGGGTATTGTTGAATGCACCAGCCTGGGCAACCACTTCGCCGTTGCTCTGAATCTTGCCATTGACGTTCGACAGCGTGCCCCTGCCATTACCCGCGTCGAGCGTCAGGGTGCCGGTCCCTGCATGCGTGATTGTGCCGCCATCGTTTTCAATTGCAGCGGAGGTGAGCGAGAGGTCGGTACTGTTGGTCTGAAGCGTGCCCCCTGCCGAATTGTCGAGCGTATTGCTGACATTCACGCTCATCGGCCTCGAACCGCTCTGCGTGATCGTGCCCGCGTGATTGACAAGGTTCGTTGCGTTGAGGGCGAGTAGCGCGGCCTGGGTGACGCCCCCACTGTTATCCAGCGTCCTGGCGCTGAGGCGCGCGGCCTGGCCCGCAACAATGGCACCGCCGTTATCGGTGAGTTGCGCTCCGGCGTTGATCGTTGCATTGTTCTGCGCCTGAAGCGTGCCCGCGTCGTTATTCAGGGAGTGCGTATCAACCTGGAGGTCTGTTTGTGCGATGACCGCGCCGTGGTTGACAATGCTCCCACCCTGCAACGTCACGGCACCATTGCCGCCGATTACGCCGCCCTGCGCGCCGCCTGCCGTGGTCCCCGCTGCGTTCAGAAGCTGCCCGGTTGTGGTGACCGACAGCCCGTCGCTGGAGAGGGAGGTGATGCGCCCCGCCGTATTGTCCAGTGACGAACCTGCGACCGATACGCCCGCAGCACCCTGCATGACCCCCGCGTTGTTCGCAATGGCACCCCCGCTGCTAACCTGCATTGCGCCCTGAGAGACAAACTGGCCGCCCTGGTTCGCCATCTGTCCCGAGGTCTGCGCGACGAACGCGCCCTGCGAAGACATCTCGCCCTGGTGGTTCGAGATGCTGCCCGTATCAAGTGTGATGCCGCTGCCAGCACTCAGGGAGCCGAAGTCGTTGACCAGTGCCCCGGTCGCCTGTGCGTTCACGGCGCCGCCAGCGCTAGTGGTCGCGCCAGCAAGGTTCACGTCACCGCCATAGGCCGCCAGCGACAGGTTGCGGTTCGCTGCTGTCTCGCTGCCCGCAAGATTCGCGCCGCTACCCGTAAGCGTCGCGTTGCCGCCCGCCAGGTTCAGCCCAGTAGCGTCAAGCTGTCCCGACGCGGAAAGCAGCAGGTCACCGCTGCTGCCCACCGAACCGTCGCCGTTCACGCCTGCACCGAGTGTGCCAGTCGATGCGATACCGCCGGCGGTAATCGAAGTGTTTTGTTGGGCAGCAACTGTCCCACTGTTCGAAACGGTTCTCTCCGTGCCAATCGCGGTGTTGCCCAGCGCGTAGATGGTGCCCGTATTCGCGACGCCCGTCGCACTGATTCCGACATTGCCGCTCGCATTGACCTTGCCGGACTGCACAAGCTGACCCGCGCTCGTGAGGATGAGGTCGCCCGCCTGCGCTGCAATGGCGCCCGCATTCGCGACACCCACGCCATTCTCCGTGCCGACCAGGATGATGCGGCCACTGTACATGCCACCCAGTTGCGATACGTCGATGGCGACGCCGGGTGCAGGTCCCGTACCTGCGATGGGCGTGGGAACGAGGCTCGTGTAATCGATGTTGTTGGCGCCCGTCACGACATGAAGTGTATTGCCGCCATATATGGCCGCATTCACTTCGAGGGCTCTGGACAACAAATCGACCTCATCGATATTCGAGGCGTTCAGGCCCGCGCCCTGGACAGTAATCAGGCCGCCCCTTACACTGAAGCCCGTCAGATTCCCACTGCCATCGATAAGCGGATTACCGGTCGTTAAAATTCCACGTGCGGTATTGATAAAGCCGCCGCCATCGACCACGATCCCGGAACTGTTCGCAATCACGACATCGGCTTTTTTTCCTGCGACCTCGACGTAACCTCTCAACTGGGATGGATTATTGCTGTTAACCTGGTTGACGATAATCTTCGCTGCGTCATTCGGACCAAAATTCGGATTCCCCGATATTTGCCCGGCGAGTTGCGTGCCTGCAATAACAGGCGAATTATTTAGAATTGTTCCGTTTTTCTGGACGTCGAATTGTGAATATGTATTAAGTGATACGCCAGCCCCGGAGGGCTTGGTGACGTTCACTTGCGGGAGCCCGTTTGCCGTAGTGATTACGTTTGGCGCGTGCGCGCCGGACGGTGCAATCTGTGCTTCGGAGAGGGCTGGCGCGAGACCAAAGAGAACGAGCGCAGCAAACGCTGCATGACGCATTGAGAAGAGCGCAAAGGACTGAAGCGCGCGCGCGGGGCCGGTTTCCCCATGACAGGCGCTACTGTGTCCCGTCGTTGTTTCTGAAACTGCGACCAACATTTCCCGCAGCTTGCTGAAGACAAGCCGATAACAACGGTCATTCATTTTTATTAACCCTTGAGGCCAGATGATGTCCGGCATCGCTACCAAAGGCGCGCGCGAAAGACAAAATCATCGCCTGGGCGGCAGAAAAAATCCGTCAACAATCGTTAAGCGAAATGACGATCGACAAGAATTCGGGCTAAACAAATTTCGAGATACCTGATTCGCATTACTTACGCTTCGCTAGCGACGTGCATGTCCCGTTCTATCAGTTGTGCTGACAAGATTTTTGGACTGCGGCTCAGCATGCGGATAACGGCTTCCATGCAAACGGCTGGATATCAACGCGCGGTAGGTGTCGATTACGGCGCTCAGTTCGCCGGCCACTGGCGGGTGTGCACTCGTGGTCTCCGACGTTTTTCGATTGGGTTGGCCCGCTGACCGCTGCTTATCGGCCAGTGTTTTCGATCATGAATGGGGCGGTTCGGGGGCAACATTCGTCGCCGCGGCGAAGGAGGGCGATAAATGGAGCGGGGTGCCGGGGAGCCACGGCTGAAACCGCACGGCATAAGGCTTGCAGCCAGGAAGGCAAAGGGTTCGAGGCATTCGAGCGGGCGTTTGCATGCACGATACCCGATGACTTCTTCGCAAGTCCCTCAAAGCAGATTCGATACGACCGTTCGAAATGCATCCCGCAGGACCTGGGCGGCTACGCCAGGCGCGCCGCCCGGAAGCGCAGCAAGCGACATAACGCATACAATTGAGCCGGACACACTCAAAATTGAACGGCGATGCGCATTCTCGTAATCGAAGACGAGCCGAAGACCGGCGCGTATCTGAAGAAGGGCTTCGAGGAATCCGGCTATGCCGTGGATGTCGCGGCGGACGGCGCGGAAGGCCTGATTCTCGCGAAAGAGGCGGCGTACGACGTGATCGTGCTCGACGTCATGCTGCCCGCGATGGACGGCTGGACGGTGCTCAAGACGCTGCGCGCCACGCACACCACGCCGGTGCTGTTCCTCACCGCGCGCGACGACATCAGCGACCGCGTGAAGGGCCTCGAGCTGGGCGCGGACGACTACCTCGTCAAGCCGTTCGCCTTCGTCGAACTGCTCGCGCGCGTGCGCACGCTGGCCCGCCGCGGCCCCCCGCGCGAGAGCGACGTGCTGCTGCTCGGCGACCTCGAAGTGGACGTCACGCGCCGGCGCGTGAAACGCGGGGCCACGCGCATCGACCTCACGCCGAAGGAGTTCTCGCTGCTGCAGCTGCTCGTGCGCCGCCAGGGCGAAGTGCTCACACGCACGCAGATCGCCTCATACGTGTGGGACATGAACTTCGACAGCGACACGAACGTCGTGGAAGTCGCCATCCGCCGCCTGCGCGCGAAGGTGGACGACGCGTTCGACGTCAAGCTGATCCACACGGTGCGCGGCGTGGGCTACGTCGCCGAAATCAAAGGGAACGCCTGATGCCGCGCATGGCTGTGCGCTCGCTCGCCACAGGCCTCGCGCTGAGTTTCGCGGGTACCACGCTCGCGGTATTCGCGCTTGTGGGCAGCACGCTTTATTTCACGCTGGACCGCGAGGTGAAGCAGCAGGACGACCTCGATATTGTGCTGATTTCGCGCCACACGCGCCGCCTCGCGCAGGAACTGCACAACGAGCACGACGTGCGCGAACATGCGGAGCGGCTCACGAGCCAGGTGCTCGGCAATCCCGCGCTTTCCATGGAAATACTCGGTACCGGCGGCGCGCAACTCGTCGAGCACAACACGGCGGGCATTGCAGACGCGGCGTTTCCAGAAGCGGCGCTCGCGCGGCGTCTCCCGCCGACGCAACGCATTACCGAAGGCGATGTGGTGGAGTGGCGCAACGCGCGCGGTGTGCCCGTGCGCGGACTCGCTACCGACGCCGCGCTGGCGGACGGCACGCCTGTCACGATCGTCATCGCGCGTGACATGACCGATCGCTGGCAGCTGCTCGATCACTATCGCGAGCGGCTCTACGGGTTCGGCCTGGCAGGCATGCTGCTGGCGTTCCTCATGAGCTGGCTGCTCGTGCGCGAGTCGCTGCGTCCGCTGCGCGAGATGGCGGCGCGTGCGGCCACGGTCACGGTGGACCGGCTCGACACGCCCATCGAAGTCGAACGCGCGCCGAGCGAGCTCGAGGCGCTCACGAAATCGCTCAACGCCATGCTCGACCGTTTGCACGGGGGCTTCGAGCGGATGTCGCAATACACGGCGGATCTCGCGCATGACATGCGTACGCCGCTCGGCAACCTGCGCGGCGCGAACGAAGTGGCGCTCGCACGCGAGCGCACCACGGCCGAATACGAGGCGTTGCTCGAATCGAATCTGGAGGAATGCGAACGGCTTTCGCGCATGATCGAAAGCGTGATCTTTCTCGCGCGTGCGGAGCACCCGCAGTTCATGACGACACTCGCGGAGTTCGACGTGCACGATGCGCTCACGCAGATTGCCGACTACTTCGAAGGTCTCGCCGACGAAGCGGGCGTGCAAATCCGCGTGGAGGGCGAGGGCCGCCTGCGCGCGGACAAGGAGCTGTTCCGGCGCGCCGTGGGCAACCTGCTCGCCAATGCGCTGCGCTATACGCCGCGCGGCGCGGCGATCACGCTGAGCGTCGAGCAGACGCCACGGGCCGTCGAGGTCACGGTGGCCAATCCGGGCACGCCGATCGAAGCCGCGCTGATGGAACGCATTTTCGATCGCTTCTATCGCGCGGATGCGTCGCGCCATCGCGAGGCGCGTGCGGGTGCTTCGGCGGGTCTGGGGCTCGCGATCGTGCGCACGATCATGGCGCTGCACGGCGGCTCGGCGCGCGCCGAAAGCGACGCGGCAAGCACGCGGTTCATCCTGACGTTCGCCCGTTCCTAGCGCTCAGGTCGCTCAGCGCCGCGCGGTCCCAGCCGCCGCCGAGCGCCTGGAGCAGATGCACGCTCGCATCGAGCCTTCTTCCTGCGATCTGCTCCTCGTTGCGTTCGTTCGAGAGCGCGATGGTCTGCGCCGTCACGACATCGAGATAGTTCACCGCGCCCGCCTGGTAGCGGTTGGTGGTGAGCTTGAGCGAGAGTTGCGCGGCGGCGGTGGCGCGCTGCTGGCTTTGCGCTTCGCTCGCCAGCGTGTCGAGCGCGCTCAGGTTGTCTTCGACTTGCTGGAACGCCGTCAGCACGGTTTGCCGGTAGCCGGCTACTGCCGCATCGTATTGTGCGCTCGCGCCTTTGAGCGTGGCGTCGCGCCGGCCGCCGTCGAAGAGTGTGCCCGCCAGTTGCGAGCCGAGCGACCAGAAGAGGCTGGGCGCGCTCAGCCACGGCGCGAAGAACGTGCTTTCGAGGCCCGCCGTCGCCGAGAGCGTGAGATCGGGATAAAAGGCCGCGCGCGCTGCGCCGATTCCTGCATTGGCCGCGGCCACGCGCCGCTCGGCCGCCGCGATGTCGGGACGCCGTTCGAGCAGCGCGGAGGGCACGCCCGCGGGAATCGACGGCACGACGGCGGGATCGACACGCGGCGGCAGACTGAACGTCGAAGCGGGCACGCCGATCAGCGTGGCGATGGCGTGCTGAAGCTGCGCGCGTTGCACGTCGATGTCGCTATCCGCCGTGCGCGCGCTCTCGAGCTGGGTTTGTGCCTGGGCGACGGCGGAGGCGTCGATCGCGCCATCGGCGAGCTGCTGCTGCACGATGCGCAGCGCGGCCGCGTAGGCGCTCACGGTGTCGTCGAGCAGCTTCTTCTGGCGATCGAGCGAACGCAAATCGAAGTAATCCGTCGCCAGCTGGCTCGCAACCGAAAGGCGCACCGATTCGAGGTCGGCTTGCGTGGCCTGGGCGTTGGCGTGGGCCTGGGTGGTCGCGTCCTTCACGCGCCCGAACAGGTCGGGTTCCCAGCTTGCCGTGAGGCCCGTCGAGTAATCGGGAATCGTCTTGCCCGCAAGCGAATGGTCCACGAGATTCTGCGAGGTCCGGTAACGCTGCGCCGCCACACCCGCCGTGACGGTCGGCGCATAGCCCGCGCGCTGATAGTCGATCATCGCGCGCGCGGCTTCGAGATTGGCGACGGCCTGGCGCACGGTCTGGTTCGACACGTCCACGCGGGCTTCGAGCTGGTCGAGGTCGTTGTCGCCGAAGAGCGTCCACCATGGGCCGCGCGTTTGGGCGTCGGCGGGCGCGGCGACGGTCCAGCCGGGTGCCGCCGCCGGTGGCGTTGTTTGTGTCGCGAAGTGCGCAGGCACGTCCGTCGAGGGTACGCTGTAATGGGGCAACGTGGTGCACGCCGCGAGCGATGCTGCGGTGAAGGCGACGACGATCCGGCGCAGTGCAGTGAGAGGGCGTTCGAACATGATGAGCCTCGCTTACGCTTTCGCTTGCGCAGCCGTCGAGGCTGCCGCCACGCGCACGCTCTGGCCGCTCGCAATGGCGTCGCCGGGATTGTTGATGACGCGATCGGTCGGCGCGAGTCCGGTGGCGATCTCCACATGGGTGCCGAAGTCGCGGCCGATGGTCACCTTGCGCAATTGCACCATGCTCTTTGCATCCACCACCGCGACGGTCACGCCGTCCGGGCGGAACAGCAGCGCACTCACGGGCAGTTCGAGCGCCGGCGCGGCCGCCGTGAGCGCGAGGTGCACCTGCGCGTAGGCGCCGGGCATCAGCGCGCCGTCGTGATTGTCCACATCGACTTCCACATGCAACGTGCGGCTCACGGGATCGATCACGTTCGCGCTGCGCGCCACGCTCGCCTCGAAGCGTCGCCCCGGATATTGCTGCGTCGTCAGCCAGACGGTCGTGCCTGGCGTGACGAGGCTCGCGTCGTCCTGGGGCACGTCCACGTACACGCGCAGCCGGTCGGTCTGGGAGATATGGAACAACTCGCCCGGCATCGTGGCGAGGCCGGGCGTGCCGCCCGCGGTGACGAGCGCGCCCACCTGCACGTTGCGCGCCGTGATGACGCCATCGAAAGGCGCCGTCACCTTCTGGTAGGAAACCAGCTCCTGCAGTCGCGCCACGTTGGCCTGCGCCGCCTGGAGCGTGGCCAGTTTCGCGGCGGCGTCGCTCGTTTTCGCCTGGGCGTCCTGCTCGGAGACCGATTGCGTCTGCAGCATCGTTTGCCAGCGCTGCGCCGTGCTGCTGGCGAAGCGATAGTTGGCCTGTGCGGTGGCTTCGTCGGCGCGCGCCTGCTGGAGTTGCGCGTCGAGCTCGGGCGTGTCGATCTGCGCGAGCGTCTGACCCGCCTTCACGTGCGCGCCGATATCCGTGTACCAGTGCTGCACGTACCCGCTCGTGCGAGCGTAGATCGAGGCGTCGGCCCAGGACATCACCGAGCCGGGCAGCAACAGGTCCTGCGTGGCAGGTGCGCGCGTGGGCGTGAGGGTGGAGACGATCAGCTCGCGCTGTGCCGCGACCTGCTGCGCTTGCGCCGTGCGCGCCTGGAGGCGCGGTACGATGCCCGCCGTGAGGAGCGCCGCGGCGATGGCGAGGCAGGTCAGGCCGACGACGACAGCCGAGCGACCTCGCGTTGCGGTTCGCGCCGCGGCATCGCGTTCTTCGTGCGGTGTCTGCGATTTCATTATGGAATCCTTATTCAACGTGAGTGGTTGTATCGGCTTGCGCATCGTTGCTGGCATCGCGCGCGGCGCGGCGTTGCGCGAGCCAGCCATGCACCATGCCGAACACGACCGGCACGAACACGAGCGTGGAAAGCGTGCCGATCGCGAGGCCGCCGATCACGGCGCGCCCGAGCGGCGCGTTCTGTTCGCCGCCGTCGCCGAGACCCAGCGCCATCGGCAACATACCGATCAGCATCGCGAGCGCCGTCATGAGCACCGGGCGAAAGCGGTTGAAACCCGCATCGAGCGCGGCGGCGAGCGGCTCCATGCCCGCGGCGAGCGACTCCCGCGCCGTGTTGATGACGAGAATGCTGTTGGCCGTGGCGATGCCCATGCAGAGGATCGTGCCCGTGAGCGCCGGCACGCTGAGCGTGGTCTGCGTGACGAACAGCATCCACGCGATGCCGGCGAGTGAGGCCGGCAGGCCGCTCACGATGATGAGCGGATCGAGCCACGACTGGAAGTTCACGACCATCAGCAGGTAGACGAGCGCGATGGCAAACACGAGGCCTGCTGCGAGGCCGCTGAACGACGCGTTCATCGACTGCACCTGGCCGCGCATCACGATCGACGAGCCCGGCGGCAGTTGTGCGCGCGCGGCGTTCACGAGGCGGTTCACATCGGAGGCGACGCCGCCCAGGTCGCGTCCCTGTGTCGACGCAAAGATGTCGAGCACGGGCTGCACGTTGTAGTGCGAGACCACGGCTTCCTGCGAGCTGCGCGAAACCGTGCCGAGCGTGCCGAGCTGGTTCTGCGGCGTGAACGTGACCGATTGCGACGTCGTCAGCGGAATATTGGCGAGTGTTTGCAGCGAATGGATATCGTATTGCGGTACTTCGGTCACGAGCGGATAGCTCACGCCGTTCTTCGGATCGAGCCAGAAGTTGGGCGTCGTTTGCGAGCTGCCCGAGAGCGCGATGAGCAGGTTCTGCGCCACGTCGTGCTGCGTGAGGCCCGCTTGCAGGGCCTTCGTGCGATCTACGTCGACGTTGATGGTGGGCTCGTCCCCGGGCTGCTGGATGCGCGCGTCGACGAGGCCGCGCACGCCACGCATCTGGTCGAGCAGATGATTCGCCACGACGCGGTTTTGCGCGAGCTTATTGCCGACGATCTGTACGTCGATGGGCGCAGGCAGGCCGAAGTTCAGGATCTGGCTGACGATGTCGGCGGGCAGGAACGCGAACGTCACGCCCGGAAACGAGGCGTTGAGCACGTTGCGCAGCTTCGCGACATATTGCGCGGTGGGTTTGTGCTTCGGCGCGAGCGTAACGAGGATGTCCGCGTCTTCGGGACCGATGGGGTCCGACGAGTCATATGTGAGGTTGATGCCGCTCACCGGCACGCCGATGTTGTCGAGCACCGCGGCCTGTTCGGCGGGCGGAATCACGCTGCGGATTTTCGCTTCGACTTCGTCGGTAATGCGGGCCGTTTCCTCGATGCGCGTGCCGGTAGGCGCGCGCAGGTGCAGGCGGATTTCGCCGGTATCGACAGCGGGGAAGAAGTCGCGGCCGGTGAACGGCACGAGCACGAGCGAGCCGAGGCACAGCGCGAGCCACAGCACCACGAATCGGCGGCGCTGCGCAATCGCCGCCTGAAGCAGCGCGCGATAGCGGTTGCGCACTGCTTCGAAGCGTCGTTCGAAGCCCGCCTGAAAGCGCGTCAACGCACCGGCGATGCCGCGCCTGGGCGCAGCGTCAGGCTTGCGCGCGCGCAGCAGATACATGGCGAGCGTGGGAATCAGCGTGCGCGAGAAGAAGTACGACGCGCACATCGCGAACACCACGGCTTCGGC
>NZ_JBFRCM010000004.1:0-583441 GCF_040965735.1 Paraburkholderia sp. BR10936 | reverse complement strand
CGCGTGCCGAGAGCGTTTCGGCGAGTTCGGCGAACACGCCCTCGAGCCCGCGCGCAAGGCCGATGCCGAACATGCCGTCGACGAGCCAGCCGTAAGCATCGAACGATCCGGGCACCGACGCGGCGATGGGCACGCCCGCCGCACGCGCCTCGGCGAGCGCCCAGCGCGCGTCGTCGGGCTTGACCTCGACGGGCATGCAGACTTCCACGGCGACGCCCGCGCGATGCAGCTCCGTGGCGACGACGAGCGCGTCACCACCGTTGTTGCCGGGCCCGGCGGCGAACCAGACGGGCTTGTCGCTCGCCGACGAGGGCGCGTGCGCGAGTTGCTCGCTCAGGAAGTGCGCGGCGGCGGCGCCTGCGCGCGCCATGAGCGTGTGGGCAGGCAGAGCCGACTGCGCGGCGACTTCGGCCTCGCGCAGCGGTTCGACGGTAAGCAGCGGGACCGCACGATCGTGCGGGTAGACGAGCACCGGTTGCCCGGCGCCGGAGGAATGTAGAGCGTGCGTCATGGCGATGCGGTCCTCGGAGGCGACATCGCAACGATACCCGAGCATGCCTTCAGACGGCACGCCCCAGGCGCGGGCTGGACTGGCGCGGCGGCGCGGCAATGCCGCACACGCGTGCGCGGCTCAATCGCGGCCCGGCGAGAGCGCCTTGATGGTATCGGCCGGCAGGTCAGGCGCCGCGTTGGAGATCTGCTGGGCGATGAGACGCGCGGAGCCGAGCGAAAGTGCCCAGCCCGCCGGCCCGTGGCCCGCGTTGACGTACAGGCGCGGATGGCTCACGTTGCCGACCGCCGGCAGGCCGTCGGCGGAAAGCAGCTTCATGCCTTCCCACGCGAGCGCGGCCGAAATACGCGCGGCGCCCGGCGCCCAGTCGCGCGACGCCTCGCCGAGCAACGCGAGGGCGTCTTCGGTGAGCCCCTCGGGCAGCGCGTCATCGACTTCCTGTGCGCGCAGCAGCACGGCGGCGCCCGATATGCGCAGCCGGTGATTCATGCGCGCGATGGCGATGCGCTTGCCGGCGTCGACGATGGTCGTCTGCGGCACGCATTCCTCGTGTGCCACCGGCGAATTGAGCGTGTGCATGCGCAGCGGATAAAACGGCACCTTGAGGCCGAGCGGCGCGAGCAGGCGCGGCGTTTGCGCGCCCGCGGCGACCACGACGGCGTCGCCCGAGATCACCTCGACGTCGCGCGAGCGGCCCGCTTCGTGCGCCGGCGGCGCCAGCTCCACGGCTGCGCGCCGGTCTTCCAGGCGTATCGCATTGACCTCGCGGCTCATCTCGAACTGCACGCCGCCCTGGGCGTCGAGCACCTGCTTGAGCAGCTTCACGAAGAGCGGGCAGTTGGCCACCCGGCCGGTCTCGAAATGCACGCCGCCCGCAAACGGCGGGTCGGCGGGGATGGCATGGTCGAAAGCCACGCATTCCGCGGGCGAAAGCGCGTGGTGAGGCGTCTCGAAGCGGCGCAGCAGTTCGAGGGCCGGTTGCGTGAGCGACCATTCGTCGTTGCCGCGCACGAGGTAGAGCAGGCCGTCGCGCTGCTCGTAGTCGAGCTGGAAGCGCGCGTCGATGTCGGCGAGCGCCGCTTGCGCCGAGTCGATGAGCGGGCGCAGCAGCGCATAGCGCTCGGCAAACGCCTCGGAGCCGTGCAGCGTGGCGAGGCGCTTGACGAAACCGTGCGCGTGCCCGCGCCAGCCCGTCTTGCTGATCACGCCGCCGGACGATTGACGGCCATTGCGCAGGAAGGTGGGGCCGAACCAGACGTCGAGCGGCGTGGGCAGCGCAATGCCGCTATGCCCATAGGTCGCGCCTTGCGCAACGGTGGCGTGGCGTTCGATTACGCAGACGCGATGCCCGGCCGCGCGCAGCTGCCAGGCGGTAGCGATGCCGGCGATTCCGCCGCCGATGACGATGACATCCATGACGATACGATCTGCAGGCAGGTGGCGCTCGCTCGGGTGAGGGCGTCCTGCCGAAGGTGGGGCGTGCGGCGCGCCGAAGCCATGCCCGGGTGCGCCGATCAGACGAAACGCGCAATCATAGCAGCGAAAGCGTCCGCGTCGCCATGCGCGAGGCCGGCTTGCCACACGCGTGTCGCACGGCCACCGGGGCGGTCAGGACAGGCCTTCCGGGTTATAATCGCGGTCTCCCTTCGCCTGACCGTCGCCATCCCCCGCGCGACGCATCGCCACCTTGCGACGTGTTTCGCGCGAGGCGAAGCCGCGACGCAACTCTGACGCAACCTCGACGCAACGCCCCAGTCCATGGCCCACTTCTCGTGTTTCCCCGGCGCTTCGGCCCTTTCCGACTTCCGTCAGACCCGCCTGCTCGAGACGCTTCAGCGTATCGACGCCAACATCGTCGGCGTGCACGGCCAGTATCTGCACTTCGTCAATTCGGCCGAGCCGCTCTCTGCCGACGACAGCGCGAAGATCGACGCGCTGATGCACTACGGCGCGCCGTTCGCGGCCCCGCAGGAGCGCGGCAGCGCGCTCACGTTCCTCGTCGTGCCGCGCTTCGGCACGGTGTCGCCGTGGGCGAGCAAGGCCACGGACATCGCGCACCATTGCGGCCTCGAGCAGGTGCGCCGCATCGAGCGCGGCGTCGAATACACCGTGGTGCTCAAGTCGGGCCTGCTCGGCGGCAAGAAGACGCTCCCGGAAGAGGCGCACGCCGCCGTCGCCGCGGCGCTGCACGACCGCATGACGGAAAGCGTGGCGCCTTCGCGCGACGCGGCACTGCATCTGTTCGACGAACTGCCGGCCCGCCCGATGCAGACGGTCGACGTGCTCGGCCACGGCCGTGCGGCGCTGGAAACGGCCAACGGCGAACTGGGCCTCGCGCTCGCCGACGATGAAATCGACTATCTCGTCGACAACTTCAAGAAGCTCGAGCGCAACCCGACCGACGTCGAGCTGATGATGTTCGCGCAGGCCAACAGCGAGCACTGCCGCCACAAGATCTTCAACGCGAGCTGGACGATCGACGGCCAGGATCAGGATATGTCGCTTTTCGCGATGATCCGCAACACCGAGAAGATCAGCCCGCAGGGCACGATCGTTGCCTACTCGGATAACTCGTCGATCATGGAAGGCGCGGTCGCGGAGCGCTGGTTCCCGCGCAAGAACCACGCCGACGGCACGCCCGGCGAACAGTACGGCCGCCACACCGAACTCACGCACACGCTGATGAAGGTGGAGACGCACAACCACCCCACGGCGATCTCGCCGTTCGCGGGCGCAGCGACGGGCTCGGGCGGCGAAATCCGCGACGAAGGCGCGACGGGCCGCGGCGCGCGTCCAAAGGCCGGTCTCACGGGCTTTACGGTTTCGAACCTCGATCTGCCCGACGCGCGCGAAGCATGGGAAGACGCGCGTGACGCGGCCGTGCCGCTCGCGCTGCGCAACCCCGCCGACACGCAGGGCGCCTATGGTCGCCCGGACCGCATCGCGTCGCCGCTGCAGATCATGATCGACGGCCCGCTCGGCGGCGCCGCGTTCAACAACGAATTCGGCCGGCCGAACCTCGGCGGCTATTTCCGTACCTACGAGCAGAACGTGGCGGGCACCGTGCGCGGCTATCACAAGCCGATCATGATCGCGGGCGGCCTCGGCAACATCAGCGCGCAGCACACGCACAAGCACGACCTGCCGGCCGGCACGCTGCTGATCCAGATCGGCGGCCCGGGCATGCGCATCGGCATGGGCGGCGGCGCGGCCAGCTCGATGGCCACCGGCACCAATACCGCCGAACTCGACTTCGACTCGGTTCAGCGCGGCAACCCGGAAATCGAGCGTCGCGCGCAGGAAGTCATCAATTCGTGCTGGCAGCTCGGCGAACGCAACCCGATCCTGAGCATTCACGACGTGGGCGCGGGCGGCCTTTCCAACGCCTTCCCGGAACTCGTCGACGGCGCCGACAAGGGCGCGCGCTTCGAGCTGCGCAAGGTGCAGCTCGAAGAGTCGGGGCTTTCGCCGCGCGAAATCTGGTCGAACGAATCGCAGGAACGCTACGTTCTCGCGATCGCGCCCGCCGATCTGGCCGAGTTCCAGGCGATCTGCGAGCGTGAGCGTTGCCCGTTCGCCGTCGTGGGCGTCGCGACCGACGCGCGCGACCTGAAGCTCATCGACACCGACGAGCAGGCGCTCGCGGCCAACGGCGGCCACCAGCCCGTCGACATGCCGATGGACATCCTGCTCGGCAAGCCGCCGCGTATGCACCGCAACGTCGAGCACGCGAGCGTGCCGCTCGCGCCGGTCGAAGTCACGGGCGTCTCGCTCGACGAAGTCGCGAAGAGCGTGTTGCGCCACCCGACCGTGGGCAGCAAGTCGTTCCTCATCACTATCGGCGACCGCTCGGTGGGCGGCACGACGGTGCGCGACCAGATGGTCGGCCCGTGGCAGGTGCCGGTGGCCGACTGCGCGATCACCGCGCTCGACTACGCGGGCTACAAGGGCGAAGCGATGACGATGGCCGAGCGCACGCCGCTCGCCGTGATCGATGCGCCCGCATCGGGCCGCATGGCCGTGGGCGAGGCGATCACCAACATCGCCAGCGCGCCCATTTTGTCGCTCGACAAGCTCAAGCTCTCCGCGAACTGGATGGCCGCGTGCGGCGCACCGGGCGAGGACGCGGCGCTCTACGACACCGTGAAGGCGATCGGCATGGAGCTGTGCCCGGCGCTGGGCATCGGCATTCCGGTGGGCAAGGATTCGCTTTCCATGCGCACGAAGTGGAACGAAGCAGGCGTGGCGAAGGAAGTGGTCGCGCCGGTATCGCTCATCATCTCGGCGTTCGCGCCGGTCGACGACGTGCGCCGCCACCTCACGCCGCAACTGCGCCGCGTCGACGAGGCGGGTGAGTCGGTGCTGATCGCGATCGATCTGGGCCGCGGCAAGAACCGCATGGGCGGCAGCATCTTCGCGCAGGTCACGCAGCAGGTCGGCGACGCGGTGCCCGACGTCGACAGCGCCGAAGACCTCAAGCAGTTCTTCACGGCCATCCAGCAACTGAACGCGAACGAGCAGCTGCTCGCGTACCACGACCGCTCGGACGGCGGCCTGTGGGCGACGGTGTGCGAAATGGCTTTCGCGGGTCACACGGGCGTGTCGCTGAACGTGGACATGCTCGCGCTCGACAGCGAGCACGAGTCCGACTACGGCGACGCCAAGGACTGGGCGAAGCAAACGAGCGGCCGCCGCGAAGACCGCACGCTGCGCGCGCTCTTCTCCGAAGAACTGGGCGCCGTGATCCAGGTGCCGGCACAGCAGCGCGACGTCGTGATGGGCGTGCTGCGTCAGCATGGCCTCTCGGTGTGCTCGCACGTGATCGGCACGCTGAACAATCGCGACTCGATCGAAATCTACCGTGACGCGAAGCGCATCTACGAAGCGCCGCGTGCGGAGCTGCAACGCGTGTGGAGCGAAGTGAGCTGGCGTATTGCGCGTCTGCGCGACAATCCCGCGTGCGCCGATTCCGAATACGACGCGCTCCTCGACGCCGCCGATCCGGGCATGCAGCCGCATCTCACGTTCGATCCGGCCGAGGACGTCGCCGCGCCGTTCATCGGCAAGGGTGCGCGTCCGCGTGTGGCGATCCTGCGCGAGCAGGGCGTGAACTCGCACCTCGAAACCGCATACGCGTTCGACCGCGCCGGTTTCGACGCGCACGACGTCCACATGAGCGACCTGCTCGAAGGTCGCGCCACGCTCGCCGACTTCGCGGGCGCGGTGGCCTGCGGCGGCTTCTCGTACGGCGACGTGCTGGGCGCGGGCGAAGGTTGGGCCAAGACGATCCGCTTCAACGCGAAGCTCGCGGACATGTTCGCGGCCTTCTTCGCCCGTCAGGACACGTTCGCGCTCGGCATCTGCAACGGCTGCCAGATGATGTCGAGCCTCGCCTCGATGATCCCGGGCGCCGAAGCCTGGCCGAAGTTCACGCGCAACAAGTCGGAGCAGTTCGAAGCGCGCTTCTCGCTGGTGGAAGTGCAGGGCTCGCCGTCGATCTTCTTCAACGGCATGGAAGGCTCGCGCATTCCCGTGGCGGTCGCGCACGGCGAAGGTTTCGCGGACTTCTCGCAGCAGGGCGACATCGCGAAGGTCGCGGTGGCGATGCGCTACGTCGACCATCGCGCCCAGGCAACCGAGGCCTACCCGTTCAATCCGAACGGCTCGCCGCAAGGCATCACGTCGGTCACGACGCCCGACGGCCGCTTCACGGTGCTGATGCCGCACACGGAGCGCGTGCAGCGCACGGTGACGATGAGCTGGCACCCCGAAGCCTGGGGCGAGGCGAGCCCGTGGATGCGTGCGTTCCAGAACGCGCGCAAGTGGGTGGGCTAATGCGCCTCGCGAACCACGCGAACTTCGCGGACGGTTGACGCCGGAGCAGGGCAACTCGCCCCGGCGGAAAACCCCGGTCCTGCCTCGATTGCGAGTGCGGACCGGGGTTTGTGCTTTTTGAGCGCCGGCCGGTGGGACCTTGCGGCGAAAATCGACATTAATCGCCGCACATTTTGCGGTGATTATCTTGCGCGTGCGGCGAATACGTCTCATAATCGCCGCATGAATAGCGGCGAATACACCTACATCTGGGAAGCGGGCGACTGGCCTCAATGGCGCTTCGATCTGGCGGCGCTCGCCGAGCCCATGGCCGAGGTCAGCCGCGCCCAGGGCCTGTTGGTGGGCAGACTGGCCGATGTGGGACTCGCGCTGCGCGATCAGGCGAGCCTCGCGGCCCTGACGGAGGACGTGCTCAAGACCAGCGAGATCGAGGGCGAGCAGCTCGACGTCGCCTCCGTGCGTTCGTCCATCGCGCGTCGCATGGGCGTGGACATCGGGGCGCTCGCGCCGGTGGACCGCCACGTGGAAGGCGTGGTGGAGATGGTGCTCGACGCGACCACCAACAGCCGCGCGCCGGTTACGCGCGAGCGCCTGTTCGGCTGGCACGCCGCGCTATTTCCCACGGGCTACGCGGGCCTGTCGCGCATCAACGTCGGGGCATGGCGCGACGATGCGAGCGGGCCCATGCAGGTGATCTCGGGGCCGATCGGCCGTCAACGCGTGCATTTCGAGGCGCCGCCCGCGAACCGGCTGGAAGCCCAAACGCAGCGCTTTCTCGACTGGCTCAACGGCCCGCCGCAAGAGCCGCCGTTGATCAAGGCGGCCCTCGGCCACTTGTGGTTCGTCACGCTGCACCCGTTCGACGACGGCAATGGCCGCGTGGCAAGAGCCATCGGCGACCTGCTGCTCGCGCGCGCAGACGGCAGTGCGCAGCGCTTTTACAGCCTCTCCGCGCAGATCCAGCGGGAGCGCAAAGGGTATTACGACATTCTGGAGCGTACGCAGCGCGGCTCGATGGATGTCACGCTCTGGCTCGCCTGGTTCTTCGACGCGCTGCATCGCGCGGTCGATCAGGCGCAGATCACGCTGGACGCGGTGCTCGCCAAGGCGCGCTTCTGGCACGAGTGGGCCACGACGCCCTTCAACGAGCGCCAGGTCAAGCTCCTGAACCGCTTGCTCGACGGCTTCGACGGCAAGCTCACGAGCGGCAAGTGGGCGGCTATTGCCAAATGCTCGTCCGATACGGCCTTGCGTGACATCAACGACCTGGTGGTGCGTGGCGTGTTGCGCAAGACGGAGGGTGGCGGGCGCAGCACGAGCTACGAGCTCAACGTGTAGCCGCAAACAAAAACCCCGCGCCTTCGAAGGTCGCGGGGTCTTTTGCAGCACTTGGAGCCGCGTGCAGCCTTACTGAATCTTCGCCTGCTTGCGCAGATTCTCTTCGAACGCCTGCAGCTTTTCCTGCTGGATCTGCTGGACGATCTGCGGGCGCACCTGCTCGAGCGGCGGCGGCGTGACCGGGCGGATGTCGTCCACGCGGATGATGTGCCAGCCGAACTGCGTGTGCACCGGCGTATCGGTCATCTGGCCTTTCTGCAGATGCGTGGCCGCAGCCGCGAATTCCGGCACATAGGCCTTCGGATCGGACCAGTCGAGGTCGCCGCCGTTCTTGGCCGAGCCCGGGTCCTTCGAGTACTGCTTCGCGAGGTCTTCGAAGCTGGCGCCGGCCTTGATCTTCGCGATCAGGTCCTTGGCCTGCTGCTCGTTGTCCACGAGGATGTGGTGCAGATGGTATTCGCTGCCGCCCGCATCCTTGGTCAACTGGTCGTAGCGCGCCTTGACTTCGGCGTCGGTCGGCTGGTTGTTCTTCACGAAGTTCTGAATCAGCGCGCGCAGCACGACGGTCTGCTGGGCCACGGCGATTTGCGCCTTCACGTCCGGGTTGTTCGGAATGCCCTCGCGAATGGCTTCCTGCATGAGGATTTCGCGGTTCACGAGCTCCTCGCGCACCGCCATTTGCAGTTGCGGCGAATCCTGCTGGCCTTGTTGGACAAGCTGCTGGACCAGCGCATCGGCGCGCGCTTTGGGAATCGGCGTGCCGTTCACGACGGCGATGTTCTGCGCAAAGGCGGGAGCCGCCGCGCAAGCAGCCAGCAACACCCAGAGATGGGTCTTCTTCAAGGTCATCGGAAAGTCCTAACGGGGCGAACCAAAATGGCGAACAAAAAAGTCGAAATCTAACGTGGGCTAGCGGGGCAGCGCCGCGGCTTCTTCGGGCGTGAGCGCCGTGATCGCGAGAGCGTGGATGCCGCGCTGCATGGCCTCGGCCAGCGCATCATACACCATGCGATGCCTTGCCACGCGGGCTTTCCCCGCGAATGCGCCCGCAACGATCGTGACATGATAGTGACCGCCGGCAGCGGCGCCCGCGTGTCCGGCATGCTGCGCGCTGTCGTCGCGTACGTCGATCGAAACCGGGGTGAGCGCCGCGGTCAGGCGCGTTTCGATGAGCGCCATGCGCTCGGCGGGGCTGGCGTTGAGAAAGACGTCGCTCATTCTTCTTCCTTCATGTAACGCGAAAGCCACAGGCTCTGGCCGACGATGAACACCACGAGAATGCCGGTCGCGCCGAACAGCTTGAAATCGACCCACGCGTCGGTGGAGAAGTGGAATGCCACGAAGAGATTGAGAATGCCGAGCAGCGCGAAGAAGATCGACCAGACGAAGTTCAGTTGCGTCCAGATGCGCGGCGGCAGGGTGATCTGCTTGCCCATCATCGCTTCGATGAGGTTCTTGCCGAATGCCATCTGCGAGACGAGCAGCACGACCGAGAACGCCCAGTAGAGCACGGTGGGTTTCCACTTGATGAAGGTTTCGTCGTGCAGCATCAGCGTGGCGCCGCCGAACACGACGACGATGCCCAGCGAAAGCCACAGCATCGGGTCGACCTTGCGGTGACGGAATGCGACCCACGCGATCTGCACGAGCGTAGCTCCAATCGCCACGGCCGTAGCCGTGAAGATGCCCCACAGCTTGAAGGCGACGAAAAAGAGGATGATCGGGAACAGATCAAACAGGAATTTCATTATCGGCCTGAGAGTTGACGAATTGAGCCCGGCAAAAGAGGGCACGACGCTGTCAAGGCCGCATTGGGCCCCGCGCGGGGCGCGGGGCTGCCTTGCCAACGTTCACTTGGGCTCGAATTGTAGCGCAGCCGAATTGATGCAATACCGAAGGCCCGTCGGGGCCGGACCATCCTCGAACACGTGGC
The DNA here is from genome assembly GCF_040965735.1 of Paraburkholderia sp. BR10936. Lineage (NCBI taxonomy): Bacteria > Pseudomonadati > Pseudomonadota > Betaproteobacteria > Burkholderiales > Burkholderiaceae > Paraburkholderia > Paraburkholderia sp. BR10936. The sequence goes on along the minus strand of NZ_JBFRCM010000004.1, from coordinate 573,824 downwards.
CGAGGTGCGCGCCGCAGTTCTTGCAGCGCACCTCGATACGCAGCATGCCGTGCGTGCGGTCGGTTTTCTCTTCGATCACCTCGCCGTTGATCGGGCGGAAGTAGCTCGGCCAGCCGCAACCCGCGTCGAATTTCGTGTCGGACTCGAAGAGCGGCGTGCCGCAACACACACAGTCATACACACCGCGATCGAAATGATCCCAGTATTTGCCCGTGAAGGCGCGCTCCGTGGCCGCATGGCGCGTGACCTGATACTGGCCTTCGTCGAGCTGCTCGCGCCATTGCTCGTCGGACTGGTAGCCGGGGTAGGAGGGGGAGTTGTGGTCGTCCTGGCTCATGTCGGGTTCCTGTCGGGTGGGAAACAAGGATCACGTAGATGGGGGCGCGCTCACGAAGAGCAACTGACTTCGAGCGAACTCGCCCAGTCGGGCGGCAGCCCTGCGTACGACGCGTTTTCGGGCTGCTCGTCGAATGGTCGCTCGAGCACCCTGGCGAGCCGCTCGACTTCGCTGAAGTCCTTCTGCGCAGCGCGCTCGATCGCCGTTTGCGCGAGGTGATTGCGCAGCACGTATTTCGGATTGGTGCGGTTCATCGACTCGGCGCGCGCAGCGTCGTCGCGTGTTTCGTGCGCGAGGCGCGCGCGGTAGTCGGCAGCCCACGCGTCGAAGGCGGCGCGATCGAGAAAGAGATCGCGCACCGGCGTGTCGCCACTCGCGTCATGCTTCGAGACGCGCGCGAGATGGCGATACGTGAGCGTGAAATCGGCACGGTTGGCATGCATGATTTCGAACAGCTTGTTCGCGAGCGCGTCGTCGCCTTCGCGCTCGTGTTCGAGGCCGAGCTTCGCGCGCATGCGCGCTTCGAGCGCGGGCGCGAAGTGCCCCTTGAAGCGTTCGAGCACGCCTTGCGCGTCGGCTACCACGCGCTCGCCGCGCTTCTTTTCGTCGGCGATGTCGTAGTGCGCGCCGAACAGCGGCACGAGCGCCTGCGCGAGGCAAAAGAGATTCCAGTACGCGATCTGCGGCTGCATGCGATACGCGTAGCGGCCCTGCGAATCCGAATGATTGCAGATGTGGTTGGCGTCGAAGCCGTCCATGAAGCCGAACGGACCGTAATCGATCGTGAGGCCGAGGATCGACATGTTGTCGGTATTCATCACGCCATGGCAGAAGCCCACGGCCTGCCACTCGACCATCAGCGCTGCCGTGGTGCGCACCGCCTCGTCGAGCAGGGCGAGGTACGGGTCGTCGGCTTCGCGCAGTTGCGGATAGAAGCGCGCAATCACGTGGTCGGCGAGCGCGCGCAGCGCGTCCACGTCGTCGTGCGAATAGAAGTGCTCGAAGTGGCCGAAGCGCACGAAGCTCGGCGACACGCGCGTGACGACCGCGGCCGTTTCCATGTCTTCGCGGCGCACGGGCTGGTCGGAGCCGGTCACCGTGAGGGCGCGCGTGGTCGGAATGCCGAGATGATGCATGGCCTCCGAGCACAGGAATTCGCGGATCGACGAGCGCAGCACCGCGCGGCCGTCGCCCATGCGCGAGTAGGGCGTGCGGCCCGCGCCTTTGAGCTGGATCTCGTTGCGCCTGCCCTCGTGCTCGACCTCGCCAAGCGTGAGCGCGCGGCCGTCGCCGAGCTGGCCCGCCCATACGCCGAACTGGTGGCCGGAGTAGACCGTTGCGTACGACATGGCCGAAGGCGAGCGTTCGCGCGTGAAATTACCGCTGAAGAACCCGGCGAACGCAGGGTCGGCAACGGCGGACGGATCGAGCCCGAGTTGCGCGGCCATGGCCTGCGAGAAGCCGACAACGTAAGGCGCAGGCAGCGGCGCGCCGGGCAGTCGCGTGTAAAAGGGTGCGCCGAGCGCGGCGAAGGCGTCGTCGCGCGGCACGATCAGTGCGCGTTCGAAGTCGGCGAGCGGACCGGTGGCGGGCGTGTGCGTAGCGGACGAGCCGCCTTGGGAGTCGGGAGTGCCTGGTGAAAACGACATATTGAGGGCCTGTTGAATAGTCGATATTGTAAGTCCGCACCCGCCGGCGTGCTGGGGCAGGTTCGAAGCTTGCCGGCGAGCCAGCCCGATGCGCCAAAGACAACGCCAGACAACGCCAATCACACGCGAGGAGACCGCCACCGATGACTGCGCCGCTGCTGGGACAGATGATGGATGTGCCGCTCACGCTCCCGTCGTTGATTGCGCATGCGGCGCGCCACCATGGCAACGCGCAGATCGTCTCGCGCCGCATCGAGGGCGATATTCACCGCTACACGTACCGCGAATGCGAGGTGCGCTCGAAGCAGCTTGCCCAGGCGCTCATTGCGCTGGGCGTGGCGCCGGGCGAGCGCGTCGGCACGCTGGCCTGGAACGGCTACCGGCACCTCGAAGCCTATTTCGGTGTGACCGGATTCGGCGCCGTGTGCCACACCATCAATCCGCGGCTCTTTCCCGAGCAGATCGCGTGGATCGTCAATCACGCCGAAGACCGCTACGTGCTGTTCGACATCACGTTTGCCGCGCTCGTCGACACGCTCGCGCCGCAATGCCCGAGCGTGCGCGGCTGGATCGCGTTGTGCGACGAGTCGCACCGGCCGGCAATGCGCACGGAAGTGCTCTGCTACGAAACGCTGCTCGCCGCGCAGGACGGCCACTTCGCGTGGCCCGAACTCGACGAGCGCAGCGCCTCGAACCTTTGCTACACGTCCGGCACCACGGGCAACCCGAAAGGCGCGCTGTACACGCATCGCTCGTCGGTGCTGCATGCCTATGGCGCGTCGCTGCCCGACGCCATGGGGCTTTGCGCGCGCGATGCGATCCTGCCGGTCGTGCCGATGTTCCATGTGAACGCATGGGGCATTCCGCATGCGGCGCCGCTCACGGGTGCGAAGCTCGTGATGCCCGGCAAGGATCTCGACGGCAAGTCGCTCTATGAACTCATGGAAGCGGAAGGCGTCACCGCCTCGGCCGGCGTGCCCACCGTCTGGCTCGGCTTGCTGGCGTATGTGCGCGCAGCGGGCGTGCGTTTTACCAAGCTGCAGCGCACGGTGGTCGGCGGCTCGGCCTGCCCGCCGGCGATCCAGCGCGCCTTCGAGGACGACTACGGCGTGCAGACCATCCACGCGTGGGGCATGACGGAGATGTCGCCTCTCGGCACGCTCTCGAGGCTCAACTGGGAGCAGTCGGAGCGTCCGCGCGAAGCGCAGCAGGCGCTGCTCGAAAAGCAGGGGCGCGTGATTTTCGGCGTGGACATGAAGATCGTGGGCGAAGACGGGCGGGAATTGCCGTGGGATGGCGTGACGTTCGGCGACCTGCACGTGCGCGGGCCGTGGGTGATCGACCGTTATTTCCGCCAGGAAAGCGGCTCGCCGCTCGTGGACGGCTGGTTCCCCACGGGCGACGTCGCCACGATCGACCCCGACGGCTTCCTGCACATCACCGATCGCAGCAAGGACGTGATCAAGTCGGGCGGCGAGTGGATCAGCTCGATCGACCTGGAAAACATCGCCGTGGCGCATCCGGCCATCGCGGAGGCCGCGTGCATTGCCTGCGCGCATCCGCGCTGGACCGAGCGGCCGCTCATCGTCGCGGTGAAGAAGCCCGGCGCCGCGGTGACGCGTGAAGAGTTGCTCGCGCACTTCGAAGGCAAGGTCGCGAAATGGTGGCTGCCCGACGACGCCGTGTTCGTCGACGAATTGCCCCATACGGCAACGGGCAAGCTGCAAAAGCTCAAGCTGCGCGAGCAGTTCCGCGCCTATGTGCTACCGACTGCGTTGGCCGTGGAGGGCTGTCCGCTCGACCCGGCGCAAGACGCCGCGAAGCGCGGATAAGCCACCCCGAGCCGCCCGCGCAGCCGCGCAAGGTTCTCCGGCGCAGCCATCTGGCTGCGTTTTTTTCTTCCGACTTTTTCCGGTCAACCCGCCAGATTCGTGGGTTCAGTACAAACCCTGGCGTCCGCAGCGCAGCAAAAAATTGAACGAACGTTCTTTTTTGGGTATTCTGCCTGCTGACCGGGAATGTCGGACAATGAAACCGACGACGCACATCGCGGCCCGCAAGCATGGAGGCAGGCAAATGGCAGTGGACTACACGACTCGCGACGGCGTCGCCGTCATCACGCTCAATAATCCGCCCGTCAATGGCCTCGGGCATTCGACCCGCGCAGGCATTGTCGAGGGCCTCGCGCGCGCCGCTAGCGATCCGGCCGTTGCGGCCATCGTGATCACGGGCGCCGGCAAGGCGTTCTCGGGCGGCGCGGACATCACCGAATTCAACACGCCCAAGGCGATGCAGGAGCCCACGCTCCACACGGTCATCAAGGAAGTCGAAAAGAGCGCGAAGCCGGTCGTGGCCGCGATCCATAGCGTGGCCATGGGCGGCGGTCTCGAACTCGCGCTCGGCGCGCACTACCGTATCGCTGCTCCCGGCGCGCAGATCGCGCTGCCCGAGGTGAAGCTCGGCATTCTGCCGGGCGCGGGCGGCACGCAGCGTCTGCCGCGTGCGATCGGCCTGGAAGCCGCGCTCAACATGATCGTCACGGGCGCGCCTGTGATGAGCGAAAAGCTCGCGAATTCGGGGCTCTTCGACGCCATGGCGCAAGGCGATCTGCTCGAAGAGGCAATCGCATTCGCGCGCAAGGCGGCCGACAAGCCGGGCCCGCATCCGCTCGTGCGCAACCGCAAGATCGAACACGCGAACGCCGAAGGCTTCCTGCAGTTCTCGCGCAACACCGTGGGCGCGATGGCGAAGAACTATCCCGCGCCGGTGAAGTGCGTCGACGCCATTGCTGCGGGTGTGAAGCAGGGCTTCGAAAAGGGCCTCGCCTTTGAGCGCGAATGCTTCCTCGAACTCGTGCAGACGCCGGAAAGCCGCGCGCTGCGCCACGCGTTCTTCGGCGAGCGTGCCGCGAGCAAGATTCCCGATGTGCCGTCGAGCACGCCCACGCGCGATATCGAGAAAGTGGCCGTGATCGGCGCGGGCACGATGGGCGGCGGCATCACGATGAACTTCCTCAACGCGGGCGTGCCGGTCACGCTGCTGGAAACGAAGCAGGAAGCGCTCGATCGCGGCCTCGCCACGATCCGCAAGAACTACGAAGCGCAGGTCAAGAAGGGCAAGCTCACGCAGGAGAAGCTGGAGGCGCGCATGGCGCTCATCAGCCCGACGCTCTCCTACGACGACCTCAAGCAAGCCGATCTCATCATCGAGGCAGTGTTCGAAGAACTCGGCGTGAAGGAGCAGGTGTTCAAGCGCCTCGACGAAGTCGCCAAGGCTGGCGCGATCCTCGCCTCGAACACTTCGACGCTCGACGTCGACAAGATCGCGGCGTTCACGAAGCGTCCGCAGGACGTGGTGGGTCTGCACTTCTTTAGTCCTGCCAACGTGATGAAGCTGCTCGAAGTCGTGCGCGGCAAGGAAACGGCCAAAGACGTGCTCGCCACCGTCATGCAGGTCGCGAAGAAGATCCGCAAGACGGCCGTGGTGTCGGGCGTGTGCGACGGCTTCATCGGCAACCGCATGATCGAGCAGTACGTGCGTCAGGCGCTCTACATGCTCGAAGAAGGCGCACTGCCCGCGCAAGTGGACCGGGCAGTCGAAAAGTTCGGCTTCGCGATGGGCCCGTTCCGCATGAGCGATCTGGCCGGCAACGATATCGGCTGGGCCATTCGCAAGCGCCGCTATCAGGAACACCCGGACATGAAGTACTCGAAGATCGCCGATCGTCTGTGCGAGACCGGCCGCTTCGGGCAGAAGACCGGCGCGGGCTGGTACGACTACAAGGCGGGCGAGCGCAACGCGCTGCCTTCGAAACTCGTCGACGAGATGATCGTCGCGTACTCGAAGGAAGCCGGTGTTGAGCGCCGCAAGATCAGCGACGAGGAAATCGTCGAGCGTCTCGTGTTCTCGCTCGTCAACGAAGGCGCGAAGATTCTCGAAGAGGGCATCGCTTCGAAGGCGTCGGACATCGACATGGTCTATCTCACGGGCTACGGCTTCCCGCTATGGCGCGGCGGCCCGATGCTGTACGCCGACACGGTCGGCCTCTACAACGTCGAGCGCGCGATTCGCCGCTATGCGCAGCAGCGCAATGGCGAGGCGTGGGAAGTCGCGCCTTCGATCGTCGAACTGGCTGCCAGTGGCGGTACGTTCAACTAAGCATCACTTACGGACGCAAAAGCGGACGAACAGGCGGACGAACATCATGAGAAGCGCAGACGACGTGCTCCTGCTGATCGACCTGCAATACGACTTCATGCCCGGCGGCGCGCTTGCTGTCGCGCGTGGCGATGAAGTCGTGCCGGTCGCGAACCGGCTCGCGCAGGGCTTCAGCCACGTGGTGCTCACGCAGGACTGGCACCCGGCGCAGCACGTTTCATTTGCGGCCAACCACGCGGGGCGCGCGCCGTTCGAGACGACGGCGCTGCCCTACGGCGAGCAAGTGCTGTGGCCCGTGCATTGCGTGCAGGGCACCGAAGGCGCGGCGCTGCATCGCGACCTGGACGTGCCGCACGCGCGCGCGGTGATCCGCAAGGGCCATCACGCCGACGTGGACAGCTACTCCGCGTTTCTCGAAGCCGACCGCAAGACGCCGACGGGCCTCGCGGGTTACCTGCGCGACGTAGGCGTGAAGCGCGTGTACTGCTGCGGCCTCGCGACCGACTACTGCGTGGCGTGGTCCGCGCTCGACGCGCGCGCTGCGGGCTTCGAAACCGTGCTGATCGAAGACGCCTCGCGCGCCATCGACCTGAACGGCTCGCTTGCCGCCGCGTGGCAGCAGTTGCTCGCGGCCGGTGTGAAGCGCGCGCAGTCGGCCGAGGTGCTGGCACTGTCCGCCTGAACGTCCAATCAAAGACATCCTCTGGATTCAATATTCGTAGTGGGAGACATCGCATGACTGACGCCGTAATCGTATCGACCGCCCGCACGGGCCTCGCCAAATCCTGGAAGGGCGCCTTCAACATGACGCACGGCGCCACGCTCGGCGGGCACGTGACGCAAGCCGCCGTCGAGCGCGCGAAGATCGACCCCGCCCGCGTGGAAGACGTGATCATGGGCTGCGCGAACCCCGAGGGCGCCACGGGCGCGAATATCGCGCGCCAGATCGCGCTGCGTGCGGGCCTGCCCGTGAGCGTGCCGGGCATGACGGTGAACCGCTTCTGTTCATCGGGACTCCAGACGATCGCGCTTGCCGCGCAACGCGTGATCGCGGGCGAAGGCGACGTGTTCGTCGCGGGCGGTGTGGAATCGATCTCGTGCGTGCAGAACGAGATGAACCGCCACATGGTGGCCGAAGGCTGGCTCAACCAGCACAAGCCCGAAATCTACTGGAGCATGCTGCAAACGGCCGAGAACGTCGCGAAGCGCTATGAAATCTCGAAGGATCGCCAGGACGAGTACGGCGTGCAGTCGCAGCTGCGCGCGGCGGCCGCGCAGGCAGCCGGTCTCTTCAACGACGAAATCGTGCCGATGACGGTCCTCGCCGGTGTCGCCGACAAGGCCACGGGGCAGCTCGTCACGAAGGAAGTGACGATCGCCGCCGACGAAGGCATTCGCGCCGACACCACGCTCGAGGGCGTTGCGAAGATCCGCACGGCGATGCCGGGCGGCGTCATTACGGCCGGCAACGCGAGCCAGTTCTCGGACGGTGCGAGCGCCTGCGTCGTGATGAACGCTAAAGTCGCGGAACGCGAAGGCCTGCAGCCGCTCGGCATTTTCCGCGGCTTCGCCGTGGCGGGCTGCGAGCCGGACGAGATGGGCATCGGTCCCGTGTTCGCCGTGCCCAAGCTGCTCAAGCAGACGGGACTGAAGGTCGAGGACATCGGCCTGTGGGAGCTGAACGAAGCGTTCGCGGTGCAGGTGCTGTACTGCCGCGACAAGCTCGGCATTCCCGCCGACCGCCTGAACGTGAACGGCGGCGCGATCGCCGTCGGTCACCCGTACGGCGTGTCGGGCGCGCGCCTCACGGGCCACGCGCTCATCGAAGGCAAGCGCCGCGGCGCGAAGTTCGTCGTGGTGACGATGTGCATCGGCGGCGGGCAGGGCGCTGCCGGCCTCTTCGAGGTCGTGTGATGCACGGTGCGGCGGACTCGCGAGAGTCTGCCGCCGCCTCGGCCACACCACCGCTTTCCCGCGGCTTTCCGCGTGCCGAGCCGCTCTCGCACCCGTGCCGCTGCGGGTATCATGACGGCTATCGGCGCGCGCACGGTGCGGCGCCTGTTCCCATGCAGACTGAAAGAGGTGAGTTCGTGATTCGTCATATCGTGATGTGGAAGCTCAAGGAGTCGGCCGAAGGCGCGACGCGCGCCGAGAACGTCGTGAAGTTCAAGGCGCTGCTCGAAGGCTGCCGCGATCTCGTGCCGGGCACGCTGCACCTCGAAGTCGGTGTGGCCGAGCCGGGCCTCGCTTCCACATTCGACCTCGTGCTCGTCTCCGACTTCGCCGACCAGGCCGCGCTCGACGGCTATCAGGACCACCCCGAGCATCTCGTCGTGAAGCAGTTCGCGAAGCTCGTGGTCGAGTCGCGTCAGTGCGTGGATTACGTGGTCTAACGCGCATCATGACCGGTACCGCAGATCAATCGCAGGGCGGCGGCGCGCCAAAAAGCGAAGACGCTCAAGAACCGCAACCATCGCTCACGATCATCGAGAGTCCCTTCGTCGAGCACCTCGGCGCGCAACTCGTGAGCGCGCGTGACGGCGCGAGCGAAGTCGTGCTGCCGCTCGCCGAGCGGCATCTGAATACATGGGACGTCGCGCACGGCGGCGTCACGATGACGCTCGCCGACATCGCGCTCGCCATGGCCGCGCGCAGCGTCGCCGCCGACGGCGTGGGCGTCGTCACCGTCGAAATGAAAGTGAACTTCATGCAGCCGGGGCGCGGCGAATTGCGCGCCACCGGCCGCGTGCTGCACCGTTCCACTACCATGGCCTATTGCGAAGGCGAGATTCGCGACAGCGAAGGCCATTTCGTCGCCAAGGCGCTCGGCACCTTCAAGTACATGCGCCGGCTTGCGGTGGGCCGTGACGTGACGCGTCAGCGTCTGCGCAGCGACCCCAGCGCGCGGCCGGGGCCGAGCGACGGTTAAACGCGCAATCGGGCGCGTGCGAGGGCTTTGCTCGTGCGCACCCGGGTGCTGTTCTCTCGCGCGGCAGGCGTGCAACGCCTCGCCGCGCCCAACGAAGCAACACGGATGCCATGACCCAGACCAATCGCCAGATCCTGCTCGCTTCGCGCCCGGAAGGCGCCGCGAGCGTCGATAACTTCCGCCTCGTCAAAACGCCGCTCGCACCGCTCGAAGTGGGCCAGCTGCGCGTGCGCAACCACTATCTCTCGCTCGATCCGTACATGCGCGGGCGCATGAACGACAGTAAGTCGTACGCAGCGCCGCAGCCGCTCGACTCGGTGATGATCGGCGGCACGGTGGGCGAGGTGGTCGAATCGCGCAACCCGAAGTTCAAGGTCGGCGACAAGGTCGTGGGCATGTTCGGCTGGCAGGAGTTCGGCACCTCGAACGGCAGTGACCTGCATGTCGTCGATACGACGCATGTGCCGCTTTCCGCGTACCTCGGGCCGGTCGGCATGCCGGGCGTCACCGCGTGGTACGGCCTGAATCGCATCATCGAGCCGAAGGCGGGGCAAACCGTCGTCGTGAGCGCGGCGAGCGGCGCGGTGGGCAGCGTGGTCGGCCAGCTTGCGAAGCGCGCGGGCTGCCGCGCAGTGGGTATCGCGGGCGGCGCGGACAAATGCCGCTATGTCGTGGAGACGCTCGGCTTCGACGCATGCGTCGACTACAAGGCCGGCAATCTCTATCAGGATCTCAAGGCCGCGACGCCGGACGGCGTGGACGGCTACTTCGAGAACGTCGGCGGCGCGGTGCTCGACGCTACGCTCGCGCGCATGAACGCGTTCGGCCGCATCGCGCTGTGCGGGATGATCGCCGGCTACGACGGCGAGCCGATGCCGCTCAAGTATCCGCAACTGCTGCTCACGCAGCGCCTGCTTGCGCAGGGCTTCATCGTGAGCGAGCACATGGAAGTGTGGCCGCAGGCGCTCGCTGAACTGGGTACGCTGGTCGCGAAGCAGCAGCTCGCGTATCGTGAGACCGTGGCCGAGGGGCTCGAGAACGCGCCCGGCGCGTTCCTCGGCATGCTCAAAGGCCACAACTTCGGCAAGCAGCTCGTCAAGTTGATCTAACTATCTGAGTGTGAGCGCAAGCGCCCGGGAAGGGGCGCTTCGCTTTTCCGTGCGCAGTGTTCACCGCAACCTTCACCGCAGGATTCGCAATGTCCGAACCGTTTGAGTTCGACGGCCGCGTGGCTGTCATCACGGGCGCGGCAAGCGGCTTTGGCCGCGCGTTCGCGCAACAGGCCGCAGCGCTCGGCATGAAGCTCGTGCTCGCCGATGTCGATCAGACGCTGCTCGACGAAACCGTCAATGCCTTGCGCGAAGGCGGCGCGCAGGCCATCGACGTGCGCACCGACGTGCGCGATGCCGCGCAGGTCGACGCACTCGCTAAGGCCGCGCTCGACGCGTATGGCAAGGTCCATCTGCTCTTCAACAACGCGGGCGTCGGCACCGGCGGCTTCGTGTGGGAAAGCACCGCGAAGGACTGGGACTGGGTGTTCGGTGTGAACGTAATGGGCGTGGCCAATGGCGTGCGCAGCTTCACGCCAGCCATGCTCGCGCAGGGCGAGCGCGCGCATATCGTCAACACGGCGTCGGTGGCGGGGTTGCTTTCGCCGCCCGCCATGGGCGTGTACAACGCGTCGAAGCATGCCGTGGTCTCGCTCACCGAGACGCTTTATCACGACCTGAAGAACGTGACCGACAAGGTGAGTTGCTCGCTGCTGTGTCCGGCCTTCGTGTCGACCGGCATCGCGAACGCCGAGCGCGCCCGCCCTGACGATCTTCGCAACGAAGAACCACCCACGCGCTCGCAGCAAGCCGCCGATCTGCAGTTGCAGCGCGCGGTGCGCTCCGGCAAGCTCACGCCCGACGACGTCGCGAAGGCGACCTTCGACGCCGTGCGGGACGGGCGCTTTTATATCCTCACGCATCCGCAGATTCTTCCTTCGGTGAAGCTGCGTCATGAGGATATCGAAACATTGCGCAACCCGACCGATCCGCTCTCGCTCAAACCTGAAGTCAAGAAAGCGCCGCAATAAACGCGGCGGAGGTCACGCTCGTGCGTTACGACGGCACGATCCACGAGTTCATCAAGGTGGGCGCGTTCATCGACGAGGCGCGGCGCGCACAGCAGCAGGCCGCGCACGCGCCGCGCGTCGCGTACGGCACGGGCGACTGAAACGCGCTCAGCCTCTTTCGACGGTATAGGTTTCGTGGCGCTCGAAGGCGCCCGGGCGGACGACGCGATGCGCGCCGTCGTCGTCGCTGCGCTCTAGCGCTTCCACATCCAGCAGGGCGCCGCGCAGCGTGACGCGCAGCGCCGTGGTGCCGCGTGTGCCGTAGTCGGGCGTTTCGATGAATGCCGCGGAAAGCGCACGTTCGCGTTCGAGCGAAATGCCCGTGGCGGGCAACTCGCGGTCGGGCGCGACCTGCGGGTCGCGCATCATGTCTACGAGCCGCGCGAGTGGGACTTGCGCGTCGCCCGTCGCGAGCTGTGCGAGTTCTGCGCGCTTGCGTACGAGCTTGGGCCACGGCGTGTCGAGCACGGCATTGGAAATGCCGTGCGTGCCTTCGGGCAGCAAGGCCGGCGCGCGGTCCGCGCGATTGCAGTACCACGCCAGCTCGCGCCGCGTCCAGTCGCCGACGATCAGATTGAAGCCGTTATAGAGATCGCCCGAGCGCGCGATCTCGTCGAGATAGCCGAGCGGCGTATCGGGCAGACCTTGCGCGCCGGTGAGCCAGCGCGAGACGAGCGTGCCGCGCGTGGGCGCGTCGGGGCGCATGTCGTTCGGCGCGCGATAGTTCGTGAGCGCGGCGAAGCGGCCGCGGCGCGTCATGCCCAGCCACGTGCCGCCGCCGACGAGATCGCGGCCCGCCAGCACGCCCGTTGCCGAACTGCCCGGGGACGTGACGTCGTCCGAGGCGTTCCACCAGTGCAGCGGGTCGGCGGTGCGGCGCAGGAACTCGTCGCGGTTGGCCGCGAGCGTGAAAAGCGCGCCGGCGCGCGCGCGCGGACGCCAGTCGAACACGATCAGGCACATGGAGCGGGCCCCTGCAGGGTCGAGTCTGGGGCCATGCCCAGGCAACGCGAGGCGCCGGGCGCCTCACGTGCAATGGACGCGGTGCGCAGCGTCAAATTTCGGCCGGCAACGCGTACGGCAGCGGCAACACGCGCAGCGCGGGGCCGTCCGCGGCGCCGAGATGCACGCTGCCCGTTTCGAGTGCGGCAAGCTTGATCTCGGCGAGCAGATCGACGCCGCCCTCGGGCGCGGCGGCGGCGTTCACGACCATGCCGCACGGCTGGCTCGGGTCGTCCGAATGGAAAAGCTCGGCCCCCGCATGCGCGGCGTCCAGATTCGCGGCCACATTGGCGAGCGCGGTGCGGCGCTTGATCGTGCCGCGATACTGGCTGCGCGCGACGATTTCCTGGCCAGGATAGCAGCCCTTGCGGAAGTTCACGCCGCCCAGCACGTCGTAGTTGACCATCTGCGGCACGAACTGCTCGCTCACGGCCTGCGTGATGCGCGGCTCGCCCGCGCGAATGTCGAGCCAGTCCCACACCGCCGGCGACACGCGCTCGACCAAACCCTCGAGCTTCGCGAGGCGCTCCTGCACCGCTTGCTTCGGGCCGACCCACAGATAACGCAGCACGCCGGCCGCGTCGGGCACACGGATCAGCGTGCCTGCGGGGTCGTCCACCTTCACGTGCACGCCGTCGGGCAGCGCGTCGAACACGCTCGCAAGCGCGCCGCGCACGTCGCCAGCGAGCCCCACTACGAGCAGCTTGTCGCTGTCGTCGGTGAGCTTGGCCTTGGCCCGCAGCACGAACATCGACAGGCGTTTTTGCACCGGCGCCTGTACGTCCTTCGAGATCAGGAGACGGATCGTGTCGCCGGTCTTCCAGGTGAGGAACGAGGCGAGCAGACGGCCCTTGGGCGAGCAGTAGCCCGCGAGGCGCGCGCCGGCCACGTCGAGATGCTGGACGTCGTTGGTGAGCTGGCTGTGCAGGAAGGTCGCGGCGTCGTCGCCATTGGCATCGATCACGCCGAACTGCGGCAGGATCGCGTAGGCGCCGCCTTTCAGAACGGCGTCGAAGTCGGCCGTGGCTTCAGGAGCGGAAAGCGTGGAAGCGGGATCGAGCGGTGAGTTCATGGATTCGGGGAACAGTCAATCCTGACTTTAGCGAAGGCAAGCAGTTATTATATGAGGTCCCCCTGAGTCGTGTTTCCATGTCCCTTCTGAAGAAATGCCTTGTTGCCGGCGCCGCGCTAGTCGTGATTGGCGCCGCCGCGGCAGGCGGCGTGTGGCGCTGGGCCACCACGCCGCTCGAACTGGCCGCCCCACAGCTCGACGTCACCATCAAGCCGCACAGCACCGTGCGCAGTGTCACGCTGCAATTGCGGCGCGGCGGCGTGCCCGTGCAGACGCAACTTTTCGTGCTCATGACGCGCGTGCTCGGTTTGCAGAGCCAGCTCAAATCGGGCAACTACGAATTCAAGGCGGGCATCACGCCCTATGAGGTGCTGCAGAAAATGGCGCTCGGCGACGTGAACGAGTCCGTCGCCACCATCATCGAGGGCTGGACCTTCAAGCATATGCGCGCCGAACTCGACGCGAACCCCGCACTGCGCCACGACACGGCCGGCATGAGCGACGCCGAGCTGCTCGCCGCGATCGGCGCGCCGCCGGCGCCGAACGGCAGCGGCGAGGGGTTGTTTTTCCCCGACACCTATCTGTTCGACAAGGGCTCGAGCGATCTCGATGTCTATCGACGCGCGTATCACCTGATGCAGACGCGTCTGAACGAAGCATGGACCGCGCGCGCCCCCGGCTTGCCGCTCAAGTCGCCCTACGAGGCGCTGACGCTCGCGTCCCTCGTCGAAAAGGAGACGGGCCGCGCCGCCGACCGCGCGCTCGTGGCGGCCGTGTTTTCGAATCGCCTGAAAGTGGGCATGCCGCTGCAGACCGATCCCGCCGTGATCTACGGTCTGGGCGACAACTATGCGGGGCATTTGCGCAAGCGCGATCTGCAGTCGGACACTCTTTACAATACCTACCTGCGCCTTGGGTTGCCGCCAACGCCCATTGCGCTGCCCGGCGTCGCGGCGATCCAGGCGGCGCTCAATCCGGCATCGACGGCTGCGCTGTACTTCGTGGCGCGCGGCGACGGCAGCAGCGTCTTTTCTGACAATCTTGTCGACCACAACAAGGCCGTCGACAAATACATCCGGGGAAATTAAATGGCGCGGGGCCGATTCATCACGTTCGAGGGCATCGACGGCGCGGGCAAGACCACGCATCTCGCCTGGTTTTGCGATCAACTCGCCCAGAAACTCGCGCCGACGGGCCGTACGGTCGTCATGACGCGCGAACCCGGCGGCACGCCGCTGGGCGAGTCGATCCGGGAACTCGTGCTGCATCAGCCGATGGACCTCGAAACCGAGGCGCTCCTGATGTTCGCGGCGCGCCGCGAGCACCTCGCCAAGGTGATCGAGCCCGCGCTCGCGCGCGGCGACTGGGTCCTGTCCGACCGTTTCAGCGACGCCACCTTCGCCTACCAGGGCGGCGGCCGCGGGCTGCCGCGCGACAAGCTCGAAACGCTGGAGCGCTGGGTGCAGGGCGGTTTCCAGCCGGACCTGACGGTGCTGTTCGACCTGCCGCCCGATACGGCGAGCGAGCGGCGCGGCGCGGCGCGCGAACCCGATCGCTTCGAAAGCGAGTCCGATGCGTTCTTCAAGCGCACGCGCACCGAATACCTGCGCCGCGCGGAAGAGGCGCCGTATCGTTTTGCGATCGTCGATTCGTCGCAGGGCATCGACGCGATTCGCAAAAAACTCGAGCAAGTGATCGTAGCGCTTTGATTTCAAAGCGATATTTGGCGCTCTTATAGGGCTGCGCGAGCTTCATGTGAATTCTGTAGAAGGCCGCTTAACCGATTGATTCAGAAGATGATCTATCCCTGGCAAACCGACGACTGGCAACGCCTGCAGCAACTGCGCAGCCACTGGCCGCACGCGCTCCTGCTGCATGGCCAGGCGGGCATCGGCAAGCTCCAGTTCGCGCAGCATCTTGCGAAGGGGCTGCTCTGCGAAGCGCCGCAGGCCAATGGCGAGCCATGCGGCGCCTGTGCGGCCTGCAACTGGTTCGTCCAAGGCAATCATCCGGATTACCGCATCGTCGTGCCCGAGGCATTGGCGGGCGAAATCGGCCAGGCCGGCGACGACGAGGCCAAAGCCGAAAAGGCCGACAAGGCCGACGGCGAAGAGGGCAAGAAGGGCCGCGCGCCGAGCAAGGAAATCCGCATCGAGCAAGTGCGGGCGCTGCTTGACTTCACGGGCGTGGGCTCGCATCGCGGCGGCCTGCGCGTGGTCGTCCTGTATCCGGCCGAGGCGCTCAACGTCGCCGCCGCGAACGCGCTGCTGAAGACGCTCGAAGAGCCGCCCGCGGGCGTGGTGTTCCTCGTGGTCTCGGCGCGCATCGACCGCCTGCTGCCGACCATCATCAGCCGCTGCCGCCAGTGGCCCATGGGCACGCCGGCGCCCGCAGCCGCTGCGGCCTGGCTCGCGCAGCAGGGCGTGGACGACGCGCCGGCGCTGCTCGCCGAAGCCGGCGGCGCGCCCCTCGCGGCGCTCGCGCTCGCGCACGACGAAAACCGCACGCTGCGCGACTGGACCCTGGCCCAGCTCGCGGCGGGCCCCGCCTGCGACGCCTTTGCGTGCGGCGAGACGCTGCAGAAGCTGCCGGTGCCGCTCGTGCTCGGCTGGCTGCAGCGCTGGGTCTACGACCTGCTCGCCGAACGCACAGCGGGGCGCCCGCGCTACTTTCCGCAGGCCGCCGGCGGCCTCGCGCGCTGCGCCGCGAAGCTCGACGCCGCGGCGCTGGCGCGCTACCTGAAGACGGTCACGCGCCAGCGCGCCGTGGAAAACCATCCGCTGAATGCGCGCCTCGTGTTCGAGGAACTCTTTCTCGGCTATCGTGAATTGTTCGCCTGACGGGCGCTGACGTACCCGATCAGGCCCGAATCTTCTATCGCAGGACCATCCATGTTTGTCGATTCGCATTGCCACATCAACTTCGAGGGCCTCGGCGACCGCCTCCCGCAGGTGCTCGAGAACATGCGCGCGAACGCCGTCACGCACGCGCTGTGCGTGTCGGTGGACCTCGAGACGCTGCCTTCGGTGCTCGACATCGCGAGCCGTTACGAGAACGTCTACGCGTCGGTCGGTGTGCATCCCGACCACGAGCACATGCGCGAGCCGACCGTGGCCGAGCTGGTCGAACTGGCTGCGCACCCGAAAGTGGTGGCGATCGGTGAAACGGGGCTCGATTACTATCGCCTGGGCGAACGCACGATCGCCGACATGGAATGGCAGCGCGAGCGCTTTCGCACGCACATTCGCGCGGCGCACGCCACGGGCAAGCCGCTCATCGTCCATACGCGAGCCGCTTCGGACGACACCCTGCGCATCATGGAAGAGGAGCGCGCGGGCGAACCGGGTGGCGTAATGCATTGCTTCACGGAGCCGTGGGCGATTGCCGAGCGCGCACTCGCGCAGAATTTTTACATCTCGCTTTCGGGCATCGTGACGTTCAAGAGCGCGACCGATGTGCAGGAAGTGTCGCGCCGTGTGCCGATCGAGCGTCTTTTGATCGAAACCGATTCGCCGTACCTCGCGCCGGTGCCATTTCGTGGCAAACCCAATGAACCTGCGTACGTGAGCCATGTCGGAAGATTCATTGCGCAGCAACGCGGATTGCCGGACGCCGAACTTGGCGCTGTCACCACGCAGAACTTTTTCCGGCTCTTCAAGATCCAGCCGCAGGCCTGAATCGCGAACCGCGTGCTGTCAATGATTTTAAATATCAACGAGATAGCAGATAACGTTAAGGCTTGACATGAACTCGAAACCGCTTCCGCACGCCGCCAACCCTGTCCGCCGTACTGCCGCCGCGCTCGTGCTCGGCGTCGCCGCCACCCTGTTCGGCGCCGCGGCGCATGCCGCTCCGATCGACTCGCTCATCAAGAGCGTCAAGTTCGACGACGACAAGGGCGTGCAAAAGGCGCTCGCTCAAGGCATGGACCCGAATACCACCGACGACCAGGGCATGCCGCTCCTCGTGCTGGCCGCGCGCGAGAAGTCCGACAAGGTCGGGGCCGTGCTGCTCGACAACCCGAAGACGAACATCGCCGCTGAAGACCGCGCAGGCGAAAACGCGCTGATGCTCGCCGCGCTCAACGGCGACGTGGACTTCGTGAAGCTCCTCATTACCAAGGGTGCCGAGGTCAACAAGAAGGGCTGGACGCCGCTGC
Organism: Paraburkholderia sp. BR10936; assembly: GCF_040965735.1. Classification (NCBI taxonomy): domain Bacteria; kingdom Pseudomonadati; phylum Pseudomonadota; class Betaproteobacteria; order Burkholderiales; family Burkholderiaceae; genus Paraburkholderia; species Paraburkholderia sp. BR10936. Next base: position 556,399 of record NZ_JBFRCM010000004.1, on the reverse strand, counting down.
ACTACGCCGCCGCGAACGGCAACGACGATGTCGCGAAGCTCCTGATCGGCTATTCGGCCGACGTCAACGCGCTGTCGCCCAACGGCACGACGCCGCTCATGATGGCCGCACGCGGCGACCATCTCACGACGCTCCAGATGCTGCTCGAGCACGGCGCGACGCTTGGCGCGAAGAACCAGATCGGCATGACGGCGCTCGATTTCGCGCGCCAGTACAAGGCGCCGGATGCGATCAAGGACCTCACGGCGCGCATGACGCAGGCTGGCCTCTCCACGGCGAGCCCGGCAGCGCCGCAAAACAGTGCAAAATAATGGGGCTAAGACGGCCGCACTGCACCAACGCGGCCGCCCGGCGGCGCTCGATGCGCCGCTCCCCATGACAACTCAAGGAGAACCATGCTGCGGGTTCTGATCTGTGCGGGCGCGATGGCGTTGCCGCTCTCCGCTTTCGCATTCACGGCAAGCGACCTCAACCGGCTCTGCACGAAGACCGACGTGGCTTCGCGCAGTGCATGCGCTGCCTATATCGAAGGTGCCGCGGACGGCATCTTCAACACCATCGACGCCATCGGCGGCACTACCGGGCCGCGCGTGGGTCAATACTTCTGCCTGCCGCCCGATGCGCGCTCGGCGCAACTCACCGACGCGGTGCGCAAGTACATCGCCGACAACCCGAACGTGGCCGGCTACAACGCCAGTACTGCCATTTCGCTCGGGCTGGGCAAGGCGTTTCCCTGCAAGACCGGCAGCGGGAGTTGAAGCCGGCGGGTTCAAGTCGTAACCCGTAGTCCGTAGTTAGATATAGCTGCAAACACGGCGCGGCACCGACCGCCGCCGCGCCGTTCATCATCGAGGCCGCAGCGGGGCCAGCGTTCACCCTCGCCGAGGCCGTCCGCGGGCCTGCGCCCGTGCCGTTTCCAAGAGTCGCCCTTTGCTCAGGATGCTCAGGAGGAACTGGCCGCAGATGCCGACACTCGACGATCTCTCCCATTTCACCGACGCGCCGCTGCACGACTGGCTCGGCACGTTGCTCGTGAGCGCGCTCGCGCTCGTTTTCGCGCTCGGCCTGCACTGGGTCGGCGGCCGCGTCTTGCTGCGCATCGCGCGCCCGTATCCGCGGGTCAGCGTGTTCCTGCGCTATATCCGCAAACCGGCGCTCGCCGTGCTCGCGATCCTCGCGATCGAATTCGTCTGGTGGCAGGCGCCCGACACGCTCAGGCACATCAGCGGCCTGCGCGAGCTGTGCGCGTTCGCGCTGATCGCCGCGATCACCTGGCTTTCGGTGCGCTGCGCGGCAGCGATCGGCGAGGCCATCATCGCCGCCCATCCGCTCGACATCGCCGACAACCTCCAGGCCCGCCGCATCCACACCCAGGCCCGCGTGCTCGCGCGTACGGTGATGGTGCTGATCATCATCGTGGGCGTGGGCGCGGCGCTCATGACCTTCCCGAACGTGAGGCAGATCGGCGCGAGCCTGCTGGCTTCGGCCGGGGTTGCCGGTCTCGTCGCCGGTATCGCGGCACGCCCCGTGCTAGGGAATCTGATTGCCGGTTTGCAGATCGCGCTCTCGCAGCCGATCCGGCTCGACGACGTGGTCGTGATCCAGGGCGAGTGGGGGCGCATCGAGGAAATTACCGGCACCTATGTTTCGGTGCGGATCTGGGACCAGCGGCGGCTCATCGTGCCGCTGCAATGGTTCATCGAGAATCCGTTCGCGAACTGGACGCGCAGCAGCTCGCAGATCATCGGCACGGTGTTTCTGTGGCTCGACTACCGCATGCCGCTCGCGCCGCTGCGCGAGGCGCTCGCGCGCATCGTCGACGGTGCGCCCGAATGGGACCGCCGTGTGCAGGTTTTACAGGTCACCGACGCCAACGAGCGCGCGATGCAGGTGCGCGTGCTGGTGAGTTCGCGCGACTCCGGCCTGAACTTCGATTTGCGCTGCCGCGTGCGCGAAGGGCTGCTCGATTTCGTCAACGAGCACTATCCGCAGTTCCTGCCGCGTGCGCGCGCTGAAGTTTCGGCGGAGCTCGAAAGCAGCACCGGGGAACTGCCGTCCTTCGTGCGCCGCCCCGCGCGGCAGGCGGCGGCGAGCACGGCGGCCCATACGGAGGCGGATCCCGTGACGGGCACGCGCGTGCCGGGAGACGGCGAGGAGCTGGAGACGCACCGCCCGGCGCGGCCGGCATCCGAAGCGGCTAAGGGGGCCGAGGCAGCGCAAGCCACCGACGCCCGCGAGCCGGCGACCGAAAGCCGCCGCGATAATGGTGGATAACCGCTGCCAGCGGTCGAGAGGGAAAGGAGGAGGAACAGCAAGATGGGCAGACTGATAGTCGTCTCGAACCGCGTGGCGACGCCGACGGAGACCAAGGGCTCGGCAGGCGGCCTCGCGGTCGGCGTATTCGGCGCGCTGAAGGACGCGGGCGGCGTGTGGTTCGGCTGGAGCGGCGACGTGGTGAGCGAGACGGTGGCGAACGCGGGGCCGACGCTCGTCGAAGAAGGCCACGTCACCTTTGCGACCGTCGGCCTCACGCGCAAGGACTACGATCAGTACTACCGCGGATTCTCGAACGCCACGCTCTGGCCGGTGTTCCACTACCGCAACGACCTCGCGCGCTACGAGCGCGACGAATACGCGGGCTATCGCCGCGTGAACGCGTGGCTCGCGCACAAGCTCATGAAGCTGATCCACCCGGACGACAACATCTGGGTGCACGACTACCACCTGATTCCGTTCGCCGAGGCGCTGCGCTCTGAAGGCGTTCGCAACCGCATCGGCTTCTTCCTGCATATTCCGTTTCCATCGCCGCAGGTGCTGCAGACCATTCCGCCGCACGACGAACTCGTCAGGTCGCTGTGCTGTTACGACCTGCTGGGCTTCCAGACGCAGAACGACCAGCAGGCATTCCACGACTACATCGCGCGCGAGGCGCGCGGCAAGGTTCGCGAGCGCGCAGAGAATCCGGAGCACGGCGAGGTCGAGGCGTATGGCCGCAAGCTGCGCACGGGGGTCTACCGCATCGGCGTGTTTCCGGACGAGATCGCCGAGCAGGCCGCGCGCTACGAAAGCCGCCAGCACGTGCTCGACCTCAAGCAGAGTCTGGAAGGGCGCAAGCTCATCATGAGCGTGGACCGGCTCGACTATTCGAAAGGGCTCGTCGAGCGTTTCCATGCGTTCGAGCAGTTGCTGGAAACGTCGCCCGAATGGCGCGGCAAGGTCACGCTCGTGCAGATCGCGCCGCCCACACGCTCGGATGTCGCGAGCTACAAGGTGATACGCGAGGAACTGGAGCGGGAAGCCGGGCGCATCAACGGCCGCTACTCTGGCCTCGATTACACGCCGATCCGCTATCTGAGCCAGCAGTACGACCGCTGGAAGCTGATGTCGCTCTTTCGCGAGTCGCAGATCGGCTATGTGACGCCGCTGCACGACGGCATGAATCTCGTCGCCAAGGAATACGTGGCCGCGCAGAATCCCGGCGATCCGGGCGTGCTCGTGCTGTCGATCTTCGCAGGCGCGGCGGCCGAACTCACGGGCGCATTGCTCGTGAATCCTCATGATGCGACCGGTATGTCGGAAGCGCTGGAACGCGCGCTCTCGATGCCGCTCGAAGAGCGCCAGGCGCGCTACCAGACCAACATGGAGGCGCTCAGACGCAACGACCTCGGCGTGTGGCGAGACACCTTCCTGCGCGACCTCGCGGCGGTGCCCCAGCCGCGCTGAACGATACGGGGCACAGGCGGTTCGCGCGCCGGCACGATTGCGTATGATGCGTGGCTGATCCACGCATCCGCAGTGCGACTGCCACGCCACCCCGCGCACCTTCATGCTGACTACGCTCGCCATCGCCAACTACCGCTCGCTGCGCGAGCTCATCGTGCCGCTCGGTGCGCTCAACGTCGTGACCGGTCCGAACGGCAGTGGCAAGTCGAATCTCTATCGCGCGTTGCGTCTGCTCGCGCTCACCGCCCGCGGCGGCGTGATCCCGTCGCTGGCGCGCGAGGGCGGCCTGCAATCCACGCTGTGGGCGGGCCCCGAGCGCTTCTCGCGCGCCGTCACCGCTGGGGAATACGCGGTGCAGGGCACGGTACGCAAGGATGCGGTGAGCCTGCGCCTGGGCTTCGCGGGCGACGCCTTCGGTTACGCGATCGATCTGGGATTGCCGCTGCCTTCGTCCACTTCGCAGTTTTCGCTCGACCCGGTGATCAAGCGCGAATGCATCTGGAGCGGGCCGATCCTGCGGCCCTCGGCGTTGCTCGTGGATCGCCAGGGGCCGATGATCCGCATCCGCGACGCCGCGGGCGAATGGACGACGCTCGCGCAGCCCGTGGCGAGCTTCGACAGCATGATGACCGAGTACGCCGACCCGCGCAGCGCACCCGAAATGATCGCCGTGCGCGAGCAGATTCGCTCGTGGCGTTTCTACGACCACTTCCGCACCGACGAGCACGCGAGCGCGCGCCAGGTGCAGATCGGCACGCATTCGCCGGTGCTCGCCGACGACGGCGCCAACCTCGCCGCCGCGCTGCAGACGATCCGCGAGATCGGCGACGGCGAGGCGCTCGATACCGCCATCGGCGACGCCTTTCCGGGCGCGCGCGTCGAAATCGTGAATCACGAAGGGCGCTTCGAGGTAGCGCTGCGCCAGGAGGGGCTATTGCGGCCGCTGCGTGGCGCGGAGCTCTCGGACGGCACCTTGCGCTATCTACTGCTCGCGGCGGCGCTGCTGAGCCCGCGGCCGCCGGGCCTGCTGGTGCTCGACGAGCCCGAGACGAGCCTGCATCCGGACCTGCTGCCGTCGCTCGCGCGGCTCATCGCGCGGGCGTCGCGGCACTCGCAGGTCATCGTCGTCTCGCACGCGGCGCGGCTCGTGGCGGCGCTGGAGCGCGAGGCCGGCAGCCAGTCGGTCGTGCTCGAACGGCGCCTCGGCGCAACCGGGTTCGCCGACCCCGACACGCTCGACGTGCCGGCCTGGAAATGGCCCGCCAGATAGGCCGGTAGGGCAAACGCAGGGGTTGTTTCGGCATGTAACACCGTATAGAAATTGAAAGACTGGCGGCGCGCGAGCCCGGCTTGCCGAATAATGGGATAACTGCTGCGTCGCCGATGGCCGCCCGGACCTGGCTTAGAATGACCGGCACCGCAAGAACGGGCAACGCGGCCCCGTTTCCTGGAGACACACGATGAGAATTGCGCAGATCGCCCCGCTGACCGAATCGGTCCCGCCGAAGCTCTATGGCGGCACCGAGCGCGCCGTGTCGTATATCACTGAAGCGCTGGTCGAACTCGGGCACGACGTCACGCTGTTCGCGAGCGGCGATTCGCTCACGAGCGCGAAGCTCGAGCCCGTGTGGCCACGAGCGCTGCGGCTCGACCCCGGCATCCGCGACCGTATCGCACCGCACATGCTCCTCATGGAAATGGTGCGCCGCCAGGCCGACCAGTTCGACGTGTTGCATTTCCATATGGACTACTACTCGTTTTCGGTGTTCAAGCGCCAGGAAACGCCGTTCGTGACGACGCTGCACGGCCGTCTCGACCTGCCCGAGCAGCAGCCGGTCTTCGATACGTTCAACACCGCGCCCGTCATCTCGATCTCCAATGCGCAGCGCCAGCCGATGCCGCAAGCGCGCTGGCTGCGCACGGTCTACCACGGCCTGCCCGAGACGCTCTACACGCCGCAGCCTGTGGAGCAGCGCTATCTTGCGTTTCTCGGCCGTATTTCGCCGGAAAAACGCGTCGACACGGCGATACGCATTGCCGGGCGCTGCGGGCTGCTCATCCGGATCGCCGCGAAGGTCGACGAAGCCGACCGCGAGTATTTCGAGCGCGACATCAAGCCGTTGCTGGCGCTGCCGCACGTCGAGTACGTGGGCGAGATCAACGACAGCCAGAAGGCCGAATTCCTCTCCGGCGCCCATGCGCTGCTGTTCCCGATCGACTGGCCGGAGCCGTTTGGCCTCGTGATGATCGAGGCGATGGCGTGCGGCACGCCCGTGATCGCGTTCAATCGCGGCGCCGTACCGGAGGTGGTGGAAGAGGGCGTGACGGGCTTTATCGTCGAGGACGAGATCGGCGCCGTGGCGGCGGTGAACCGCATCGCGCGCGTTCCGCGCGCCGGCGTGCGGCGCCGCTTCGAAGAGCGTTTCACCTCGCACCGCATGGCGCAGGAGTACGTGCAGGCGTACGAGGCGGTGATTCGCGCGAACAAGCGTTCGCGCTTCAAGGTGATCGATACGTCCGCGAGCTGAGCGCACGGACGTCCGCGGGGCGCCTAGAGCTCGAGTTTCGTGATCTTCGTGCCGCCGAGCGAGAGGTCGCCGATCAGCCCGCTGTTGGTGAGCACGAAGACCTGCACGGGCTGGGTGGCCGTGGTGGTGTCGATCGAGCCGTTCGCGCCGACCTTCACGAGCGCGACCGACGCGTCGCCGCCTGCCGACCAGCCGCTCGAATTGCGGAATTTCGCCAGCGCGTCTTCCGTCATGAAGAGATAGATGACGGACTTCGACTGCACGCCGAGCGTTGCGCCAACCGACGCCGACGACGTGCTGTAAAAGCCAACCGTGCTGCCCCCCACGCGCAGCGCGCCGTCGCCGTGTTCGCCGCCGACGCCGATGCCCGCCTGGATCACGCGCGGGAACACCAGAATGCCGCGAGCCTTGCCGACCAGTTCGCGCGAGCCCGGCACCGTCTGATAGAGGCGCGACAGGGTGGCGTCGACGTCGGAGTTGATCGAGTCGGCGCGCGACGCATTGGTCGCGGGGCTGGGGGCCTGGCTGCCGGTGGTGGTGCAGCCCGAGAGTGTCGCGACGCCGACGGCGATTGCGACAGAAGCCTTCAAAAGCATGCGAGATGCGTTCATCTTGTTCTCCGTTCTAGTTGCCGGGCGCCGCGATGTCACGGCGTCCCGTCGTTATACCCGAACGTCCCGACCCGCTCTTTGAAGCTGCGCAGCACACCGCTGTGCGCTGGGGCATGCACGAAACGCGCTAGCGCTCCGGCACGGGCTTGGCCGTGGGCCGACGCAAGGCGCGCTTCACCCCGCCGATGAGCACGCCGATCGCGAGCAGCACCGCAGCGGGCACGACCCAGTAGCCGACGAACGCGTGCCACAGGTAGCCTGCGAGCGTCGTGCGCCGCACGGCGTATTCGTCGCGCGCTTCCTGCTGGCGCTGTGCGTTCGCCGCGAGCACCACGGCGGGGCAGCCGGCTGCACGCGCGGTTTCGGGCGTGCCGTGGCAGCGCAGCGGGGCGCCGGCGTCGCGCTCGGCGTCGGTGAAGGTCCAGGAGGTCAGCGCGCGCTGCAGATCCGCGCGGTTATACGCCATCTCGTCCTGAACCTCGCGCACCGCGACGATCATCACCGGCACGAGCCAGAAGGTGATCACCATGAGCCAGCGGCGAAACCAGCGGTTCTTGTGTCTCCATGCCATCTGCGCCTCCGTTCGATGCCATTGGCATCAACGTCAACGCGGCAGCCCGATGGCTAATGTGTGATTTCGCGGGGAGGGGCCGCCGCTGCAGCCATCATAGGAGAAAAACGGCACGTCCGAATGCGGGTCATGACGCAAATCCGCGCAAACCTGCACGATTTCGCATCCGTCGACGATGATTCGCACAACCGAAGACACGGGCGCTGCAACGCACAAAAACAGCGCATAAAAAAACGCGCCGCAGCAAAGGCTGCGGCGCGCGGATCCTGCGAGCGCAAACGGGTGCGGGAGCGTTCCCGAACCCGCTTCGCTCAGCTCTTCGTCGAGAGGCAGGTCTTCATGAATGCCTTGCGGTCGTCGCCCTTCTTGTCGCCGGCCTGGGCGTTGCACGCCTTCATGCGCTCTTGCTGGGTCATCGTCGGAGCCGGAGCGCCGGCAGTCGAAAGGCACTGCTTCATGAATGCCTTGCGGTCGTCGCCTTTCTTGTCGCCGGCCTGGGCGTTGCATGCCTTCATCTTGTTCTGCTGGCTGTTCGCCGCCGGCGCGGAAGCGGGTGCGGCGGTCTGTGCGAACGCCGGCGCGGCCAGCACGCCGCCCAGCACGATTGCAGCAATGACGGATTGCATCTTCATCGTTCACTCCCTTGACTTTGGACGTTCTCAGTTGACGTGCGGCCAGCCGTAAAGGCCGGTGCGCCTCGCGCGCGCCGCCATTATGGCAAAGCTGCCATTAAAACGACGCAGCGATGTGTTCGGTTGACGCGCGCGCTGCTGCACAATGTTCGCTATCGGCCGTCGATCCAGTCCGGCGTGGCCGCAACGACACGGAGAACGCGCATGCATTACCTCTTGATGTACGAACTCGCAGACGACTACCTCGAACGCCGCCCCGAACACCGCAGCGCGCATCTGAAGCTGGCATGGGCGGCTGTCGAACGCGGCGAGTTGCTCCTGGCGGGTGCGGTTGCCGATCCCGTCGACAACGCGCTGCTGCTTTTCCAGGGCGACAGTCCGGCCGCGGCCGAAGCGTTCGCGCGCGCCGACCCGTACGTGCTTTCGGGGCTCGTGAAGCATTGGCGCGTGCGGCCCTGGCAAACGGTGGTGGGCGAAGCGGCGTCGAATCCGGTGAAATAAGGCGCAAGTGCAGCGGCGGCGCAACCCGCGCGGCTTAGCTCTGCGCGTCGCCGCGCGCGTCGTTCGCCGCAGCTTGAGCCAACAGCTCGCGCACGGTGTCGTCGCTGACCTGATCGAAGTCGAGATAGAACTGGCCGACGCTGTAGAACGCCTCGGGCATGCGCGCACAGACGAATTCGTCCACCGTCCTGCCGAGCCGGTCCCGCGAGCCCGAGGGCGCGACCGGCAGCGCTGCGACGATGCGCGCGGGGCCAAGCGTGGCGAGCGCGAGCGCCGCTGCCTTGAGCGACGCGCCCGTGGCCATGCCGTCGTCGACGATGACCGCCACACGGCCCGCCACCGCAAGCGGAGCACGCTCGCCGCGATAGCGCGCCTCGCGCCGGCCAAGCTCGATGCGTGCGAGCGCCATGGCGCTCTGCAACTGGGCCTCGCTCACGCCGGCGCTGCGTACGAGCGCACTGTCCACGTACTGCGCGCCGTTCGACGACAGCGCGCCCATGGCGAGTTCCGGCTGCCAGGGCAGGCCAAGCTTGCACACGGGCAAGACATCGAGCGGCACCTGCAGCGCCTTCGCGACTTCATAGGCTACGGGCACGCCGCCGCGCGGGAGCGCGAGCACGATGACGTCGCGTCTGCCCGCGTAGGCCGAGAGCGGGCCGGCGAGCGAACGGCCCGCCTCGCGGCGATCGGTAAAGGGGCGTTCCATGAAGAGGTCCTCCCATCTCGTTGCAGGCAAACTGGCCAAGGGCCGCGCAACGATGCGTTCAGTTTGCCACTCGCGGCCACACGCTGCTGGTAAAAAGGGCACCTCGCCGGCTTCCACGAAGCGGCGCGCAATGCGAGCGGTCGTGCATGCCACTGCCCGCGCGATCCATTGCGGGGCGGCGCTCATTTGCATACGCGGATTTCTCGTTTGGCGCGGGCGTATCGCCTCGCTACGATGAAGTCGATCCCGCCACCGACGAGGTCTTGCCATGTCCGAATCCGCCTCCTTCAAGCCGCGCGTCGTCGAACCGGTCGTGCCCGATGCCCCCGACGGCCTCGGGCTCGCCGTCGAGCTGTGGCTCGCGCGCCCGGTCGACGGCATCGCGGGCCGGGCGCTGCGGATTCACCTGCGCCACGGCGCGCGCATGGAGCAGGCCGAAACGCTGCGCGATCTGCTCCATGCCGTCGGCACCGCTATCGTGGTGTCCTGACGGCCCTCCCGCCGCTCAATCGAGCGGAATGGCAAAGAGCGCGTCGAGCAGATTCGACGAGGTCGTGTCGGCGAGGCGCGTAAGCGATTCGACCATGCGCACCTGGCAGTCCACGAGTGGCAGCATGCGAATGCGCCGCGACTCGCCAAATTCCGCATGCGCGATCACACCCACGCCCACGCCCTGCGCAATGGCCGTTTGCAAGGCCTCGCGGCCATCCACGTAGAGCACGGGCTGGACCTGCAGTCCTTTGCGCACGAGTTCGGCTTCGAGCAACTGCTGCGTGACCGAATGCGTTTCGCGAAACACCATGGGCTCGCGCACGAGTTCCTCGTACGTCATGCGGCGCTTTTTCGCGGCGGGGCTTTCGGCGGGCACGACCGCGACCAGCGGTTCCTCGCGCAGCACGCGGGCCTGCAGCCGGCTGTGAACCTGACGCGCGGCCGTGATCGCGGCGTCGGCTTCGCTCGCGAGGACGCGGCGCATGCATTCCGTCGCGTTCGCGATCGAGAGCTTGATCACCACCCCCGGATAGCGCCGCCTGAACGCGCCGATCAGCTTGATGGCGAGGTCGGGCGCGTCGGCGGCGAGGGCGAGTTCGCCCGATTCGAGCGCGCCTGCCGCTTCGAGAAGCCGCCGCGCGTCGCGCTCACACCCCACCATCTGACGCGTCACCGCGAAGAGTCGTCGCCCGAGTTCGGTGAGTTCCACACCGCGAGGGCCGCGTTCGAAGAGTTTGACCCCGAAATCCTGTTCGAGCCGCCGCACATGGTCCGATACGGCCGGCTGCGTGAGCGAGAGCGCCTGCGCGGCGCGTGAGAACCCACCGTGTTCGGCGACCGCGTGAAAAGCCCGCAATTGCGCGTATTGCATGTCGAAGCACTCCGGCGACAGGAGAAAAACTGGGGATAAGTTCAACTTATATCGACATCGATTATATCGATTTTACCGATGGACGGCGCTGCGCTAACGTGTCGGGATCGACTGTCCCGACGCCCACTGGAGCCCGCATGACCACCCCCGCCGAGCCGTATCTCCTGACCCCCGGACCGCTTACGACCGCAGCCTCGACCAAGGCCGCGATGCAGCGCGACTGGGGCTCGTGGGACGCCGACTTCCGCGCCATGACCGCGCAATTGCGCGCCGCGCTGCTGCAGATCGCGGGCGACGAGCAGGGTGAATACGACTGCGTGCCGTTGCAGGGCAGCGGCAGCTATTGCGTCGAGGCGATGCTCGGCAGTTTCGTGCCGCGCAATGGCCACGCGCTCGTGCTCGCCAACGGCGCGTATGGCAAGCGCATCGCCACGACGCTGCGCTACCTGGGTCGCGAGCACACCGTGCACGACACCGGCGACTACCTGCCGGCGCGCGCCAAAGACGTCGAACAGCTGCTGATCGCGAACCCGGACATCACACATGTCGTCGTCGTGCACTGCGAGACCAGCTCGGGCATTCTGAACCCGATCGAGGAGATCGCGGCCGTGACGGCCCGCCAGGGGCGGCGCCTCCTGGTCGACTCGATGAGCGCGTTCGGCGCGGTGCCGCTCGACGTGCGCACGCTGCCTTGCGACGCGTTCGTCTCCTCGGCCAACAAGTGCGTCGAGGGCGTGCCGGGCTTCGGCTTCGTGATCGCAAAGAAGGAAGTCCTGAACAACGCAAAGGGCGTGAGCCACTCGCTCGCGCTCGATATCTTCGACCAGTGGGACGTCATGAACCGCACCGGCCAGTGGCGCTTCACGCCGCCCACGCACGCGGTGGCCGCGTTCATCGAGGCGCTGCGTCTGCACGCGCTCGAAGGTGGTCAGCCGGGGCGCCTTGCACGCTATGCGCGCAATCGCGACGTGCTCGTCGAGGGCATGCGCGGGCTCGGTTTCGAGCCGCTGCTGACCGAAGCCTGGCGCTCGCCCATCATCGTCACGTTCTTTTCGCCGGCCGATCCCGCATTCGACTTCGCGCGCTTCTACGAACTGATGAAGGCGCAGGGTTTCATCATCTATCCGGGCAAGCTGACGAGCGTGGAGAGCTTTCGCGTCGGCTGCATCGGCGCACTCGACGAGACCGTCATGCGCCGCGTCGTGGCCGCGTGCGGCGAAGCGCTGCGCACGCTCGGCGTGGCAAGCGCTGCGCCCGCGCCGGTCGACCTCGGCGCACGCGAAGCGCTCGCCGCGTAATACGCACAGATCGTCAAGACTCCACATCATCGATTTCTTAGCAGGACGCATGAAATGAAACACGTCAAGGCAGTAATTTTCGACTGGGCGGGCACCGTGGTCGACTACGGTTCGCGCGCGCCGATGGGCGCGTTCGTCGAGACCTTCGAGCAGTTCGGCGTGCCGATCACGATCGACGAGGCGCGCGGGCCGATGGGCATGGCCAAGCGTCCGCACATCGCGGCGCTGATGGCGCTGCCGCGCGTCGCGGCGGCGTGGGAAGCGCACTACGGCCACGCGCCTGGCGAAGCCGATATCGACGCCGTGTACGACGTCTTCGTGCCAAAGAACGTCGCCGTGGCCGCGCAGTACAGCGACGTGATTCCGGGCGTGGCGGCCGTGACCGCCGCGCTGCGTGCCGACGGCGTACGCATCGGCTCGACCACGGGCTACACGCGCGAAATCATCGACCAGATCGTGCCGGGCGCGAAGGCTCAGGGTTTCGATCCGGACAGCATCGTTTGCACGGGCGACACGCCCGAGGGCCGGCCGTCGCCATACATGATCTACCGCACGCTGCCGCAGCTCGGCGTGTGGCTCGCGCGCGACGCGATCAAGGTGGACGACACCGAAGTCGGCATCGAGGAGGGCATCAACGGCGGGACGTGGGCGGTGGGTGTCGCGGTGAGCGGCAACGCGTTCGGCCTGACCGAGGAAGAAGTTCGCGCGCTCGCGCCCGAAGAATTCGCGCGCCGCCGCGCCGCGGCCGCGGAACGCCTGCGTGCGGCGGGCGCGCACTACGTGATCGACAGCGTCGCCGATCTGCTGCCCGTGGTGAACGAGATCGAAGCGCGGCTGGCCCGCGGCGAGCGGCCCTGAGGCGACCCGAAGGGAACTGAGGGGAACAGAGGGGAACAGCGCGGTATGTTGCGAAGAACGCGCAGGCGGCCTCGCCGCCTGCGTTACCATGGGCGCCCCAGCCACTAGCCGCCGCCCATGAAGACGTTTGCGCTTTTCGTCGTGACCGCGCTCGCCGAGATCATCGGCTGCTATCTGCCTTATCGCTGGCTGCGCGAAGGCGCGAGTGGGTGGCTCCTCGTGCCCGCCGCTGCCTCGCTCGCGCTCTTCGCGTGGCTGCTCACGCTCCATCCCACGGCCGCCGGGCGCACCTATGCGGCCTACGGCGGCGTCTATGTCTGCGTGGCGATTCTCTGGCTCTGGGCCGTCCAGGCGATCAGGCCGAGCCCCTGGGACTGGGCCGGCATCGGCTTCACGCTAGCCGGCATGGCGCTCATCATGTTCCAGCCGCGCTGAGCGAATCCAGGCTCAGCAGCGCGTATTGACTTGCGGAAACTTGTCGCGGAAGGCCTGCGGCATCGGCACGACCTTTTTCGCTTCGTAGTCGAAGAACACGAAGCCCGATTTCGCCATGGCGATGAGCGCGCCATCGGCCGGCCGCGTGATGGACGAATGGCCCGAGGTGAAGGCCGCCCCGTCGCGCCGCTTGCGAGCCACCGGTTGAGCGCTGCCGCGCCATGGCGGCGCAAGCGCGCTAGCGCAGGCGCTCGGGTGGCGCTTCAGGCGGAGGATCGCCTTCCGGTACGGGCGGCGGCTCGCTGTCCGGTACCGGAGGAGGTGGCGGACGATGCGGATCGTCGGGCTCCTCGGTCGGCAGATGAGCCTCGGGGCCGCGGCCAACACGAGCGGCGGGCAGGAAATTCGAACGCATAAACCTCTCCGGGATACACGAAGCGTGCGCCAGATGGGGCGTCGCAGCCCCTCGGCCTCGCCTTCGCGCGAATCGATTTGCCCGGCTCGGCGCAAACGCCGTGCCCCGCGGGTCGCCGGGGCCGGTACGCGGGTTGCTGCTTATCAAGCCGGGACCGGCGCGGTCAGCTCGCTTCGACGGTGCGGGGTCCTGGCATCCGGGCTCGCAACGTACTGAAGGAGGACCGATCACCATGCACACCCCACCGACGAAGATTTTCGCGCCCGGCGCGCTCGCGCTGGCACTCGTCCTGGAAGGAGCAGCGGCGGGCGCGGCGCTCGCGCAGGACAACACCGGCGCGGATCGGCCGACCACGGCGCCCGCCACCGAGTCGAGCGGGGCGAAGGCCAACGGCGTGTACCCGGCGCCGACCCAGGGCGTCGAGAAGGGCGTGCCCGCCAGCAAGGGCGCACAGGCGACGCGAACGACACATTCCTCGAAACACAAACCGCATCACGCAAAAAAGCCGGCAAACGGCGCGGCGGGCGCGTCGGCCGCCGCGGGCGGCAGCGCTGCGAGGGAGTAAGACGATGCATGAAGATCGCGCCTTTCATTTTCCGCGCAAACTGCGCGAAAGCCGTCCGGCCCAACGCGAAAGCGGCGTCGAAACTTTCGTCCTCGCCGCGCACGGCTGGGTGCCGAACAACGCCCGGCTTCCCGTCATCGTCTATCGGCGCGCGCTGGCGCCAGGTGCCCATGACCTTGCACAGGCATTCAACGAACGCTTCGAGGCGAACGGCTGGCCGGTACAATGGCTCGACGGCGTATTCGACTATCACCATTTCCATTCCACGGCGCACGAGGTGCTGGGCGTGTTCGCCGGCACCGCCGAGCTGATTCTCGGCGGCCCGGGCGGGCGCGTGCTGCGCGTGCATGCCGGCGACGCGCTGCTGCTGCCGGCCGGCACCGGTCATTGCCTGCTGTCGCTCGCCGGCGGCTTTCGCGTAGCGGGCGGCTATCCGCGCGGGCAGCAGTGGGACATCCGCCGCGACGCGCTGACGTCGGCGGAGTTGCGCGCCATGCAGGCGCTGCCGTATCCCGCAAGCGATCCCATTTGCGGCGAACGGGGGCCATTGATCGAGCATTGGCTCGCGCAGGCGTGAGCGCGCCAGGCACAGCGCTTGCCTTCAGGCGGTATTCGCCGTGCATTCGCACAAGGGATAGGGGGATACCATGACGACACAATCGAATCGCCCGCTGAATATGCGAGACCTGGCTTGTCGCCGCGCTTGTGCGCTCGTCGTCTCGTTCGGGTGCACGTTCGGCTGTGCGCTGGGCGTACCGTCTGCCGCGCTCGCGCAGGGCGCACCGCAATCGATCGCCGTGCAGCGCATGGCGACGGTGCAGTCTGGCACCGGATTTCGCGCCTCGAAGCTCGTGGGCTCAGACGTCTACGACAATAGCGGCAGCAAGATCGGCGCGATCGACGACATCGTGCTCGAGTCGCCTAACCAGGGCGCCTTCGCGATTCTCTCCGTGGGCGGCTTCCTCGGTCTGGGCAAGCATCTCGTGGCCGTGCCGTTCAACGACCTGCGCATCGACAGCAAGCAGATCGTGCTGCAGGCCGACAAGGACCAGCTGAAGGCGATGCCCGAGTTCAACTACGCGCACGAATGACGCGCTCGTAGGTGAGCGTGATTGCCGGAGGTCAAGACCGCCAGGGCCTGAGTCCAAAGTCCTATTGCGCGCTCCCCGTCCACCCACCATAGTGGATGGATGCCTCATGTGAGGCGTCTGAAGCGGGGAGCGATTCAATGGCGAAGAAAGAGGAAGTCAAGGCCGCGAGCGCAGCCGCGCCGGCAGAAAAACTCAGCGAAAAGGCCTATCAAAAGGAACTCGGGCGCCTGCATGGCGAACTCGTTCGCTTGCAGGAGTGGGTGGTCCAGAAGCGCCTCAGGGTATGCATCCTGTTCGAAGGCCGCGACGGCGCAGGCAAGGGCGGCACGATCAAGGCGCTCACCGATCGGGTCAGCCCGCGCGTATTTCGCGTATTCGCGCTGCCCGCGCCCACGGAGCGCGAGAAGTCGCAGATGTACTTCCAGCGCTACCTGCCGCTGCTGCCCGCCGCGGGCGAAATCGTGGTGTTCGACCGGAGCTGGTACAACCGTGCGGGCGTCGAGCGCGTGATGGGCTTTTGCACGCCGGAACAGGCGACGGAATTCCTGCGCGGCGTGCCGCTCATCGAACGCGCCATCATCGACTCGGGCACGATCCTCATCAAGTTCTGGCTCGAAGTGAGCCAGCAAGAGCAGACCCGGCGCCTCGAAGGGCGCATCAACGACCCGCGCAAGATCTGGAAGCTTTCGCCCATGGACCTGCTGTCGTATAGCCGCTGGTACGACTATTCACGCGCGCGCGACGAGATGTTCGACATGACGGATACGCCGGAATCCCCATGGTTCGTTGTCCGATCCGATGACAAGAAGCGCGCGCGTCTGAATGTCATCAGCCATATCCTGAACACCATTCCGTACAAGGCGCTGCCGCGCGAGAAGGTCACGCTGCCCGAGCGCCAGAAGCCACAAGGCTACCGCGACCCGGACTATCGTTACCGTTACGTGCAGGAGAAGTACTGAGCGGCATCGCGTCCGACCCGGCGCAGCTTGTCGTCGCGCCGGATCAAACCACACTATTATCACGATTGAACGCTCACGAGAGGTAGACCATGGCCGAGCTGCTGTTGGGTAATATCGACGAACACGTCACCGACGCCGAAATCAACGAGTTTCTGGAGCGCTACGGTTTCCCGCCGTACGACGCGATTCAGCGCATCGAGGGAGCGGGCCGTCCCGGCGCGCTGCTCACCTTCCACGCCGCGAGCGAGGAGGGGTTGCGCCGCTTGCAGGGCCGCATTAACAACCTGTTCTGGCGCGAGCACACCATCAGCGCTCAGGTCATGCCGCCCGCACGCGAGGAATAGGCGCACGCAACTACACAACAGGGCGCGCACCGCGGCTACGCCAGCTGCGGTGCGCGCCCTGCATTTTCAGGCACCGTTTCGAGGCGGCCGCCCGCGAACCGTAAAGGCCAGCCTCAATAGAAGATCAAACCCGGCTGCTGCGTGCTCACGCGCGTACCCGCCTTGCCCTGGGTGATCGCCACGATATCGGCCAGCGCGCCGATCACCGCATCCTTGCCGGTGTTGCGCGCGAACTCCGCGGCCGCCATGACCTTCGGACCCATCGACCCGGCCGCGAAGCCCAGCTTCTCCAGTTCGTCGGGATGCGCGCTCGCAATCGCCTTTTGTGACGGCTGGCTCCAGTCGACGTACGTGGCGTTCACGTCGGTCGCGATGATGAGCATATCGGCCTCCAGCTCCTGCGCGAGCAGGGCGGAGCATAGATCCTTGTCGATCACCGCCTCCACGCCGCCCAGCTTGTGGCCTTCGCCGTAGAGCGTCGGAATGCCGCCGCCGCCCGCGCAAATCACGATCGTGCCGCGCTCCAGCAGCCATTTCACGGGGCGGATCTCGAAGATGTGCTTCGGCCGCGGGCTCGCCACGACACGGCGGAACTTGTCACCGTCCGGGGCGATGGCCCAGCCGCGCTCCGCGGCGAGCTTCTGCGCCTGCTCCTTCGTATAGACCGGGCCGATCGGCTTGCTCGGATGCTGGAACGCAGGATCGTTCGCGTCCACTTCGACCTGGGTGAGGATGGTCGCGAACGGCACCTCGTACGGCAGGAGATTGCCGAGTTCCTGCTCGATCATGTAGCCGATCATGCCCTCGGTCTGCGCGCCGAGCACGTCGAGCGGGTAGCCGGGCACGTCCTTGTAGGCCTCGCCCTGCAGCGCGAGCAGGCCGACCTGCGGCCCGTTGCCGTGGGCGATCACCAGTTCGTTGCCCTGCGCGATCTGCGCGATCTGGGTGGCCGCGAGGCGCACGTTCTCGCGCTGGTTCTCTGCCGTCATCGGCTCGCCGCGACGCAGCAGCGCGTTGCCGCCAAGCGCAATCACGATTCGCATGTCTGACTCCCAAGGTGATGCGTGTCGGTGAAGCGGGGCGCATGCACCGCGTTACCGGGTTTGCAACCCGGCCGCGCGGCGCACGCGCGCCGTCGAGCGGTACGGCTCAAATGTCGGCGAGCGTCGAAACGAGAATCGCCTTGATCGTGTGCATGCGGTTTTCCGCCTGCTCGAAGGCCAGATTCAGTGGCGATTCGAATACTTCCTCAGTGACCTCGACGCCGTTCTTCAACTCGGGATACGTGTCAGCGATCTGCTTGCCGACCTTGGTCTCGCTGTTGTGGAAGGCCGGCAGGCAATGCATGAAGCGCGTTTGTGCGCTACCGCTCGCCTTCATGAGCGCCATGTTCACCTGGTAGGGCAGCAGCACCTTGATACGTTCGCCCCAGGCTTCCATGGGCTCGCCCATCGAGACCCACACGTCGGTGTGCACGAAATCCACGCCCTTGACGGCTTCCTTGGGGTCTTCGGTGAGCAGCATGCGCGCGCCGCTTTCCTCGGCGAACTTCTTGCAGTCCGCCACGAGATCGTCGTGCGGCCAGAGCGACTTCGGCGCCGCGATGCGCACGTCCATGCCGAGTTTCGCGCCAATCAGCAGCAGCGAGTTGCCCATGTTGTTGCGGGCGTCGCCCAGATACGCGTAGCTGATCTGCGTGAGCGGCTTGTCCGAATGCTCGCGCATGGTGAGCACGTCGGCGAGCATCTGCGTGGGGTGGTATTCGTCGGTCAGACCGTTGAACACGGGCACGCCGGCGAACTTAGCGAGTTCCTCGACGATATCCTGTTTGAAGCCGCGATACTCGATCGCATCGTACATGCGGCCCAGCACGCGCGCCGTGTCCTTCATGCTTTCCTTGTGGCCGATCTGCGACGAGGTCGGATCGATATAGGTGACGTTCGCGCCCTGGTCGTAGGCCGCGACTTCGAACGCGCAGCGCGTGCGTGTGGAGGTCTTCTCGAAGATCAGCGCAATGTTGACGCCCTTGAGGTGCTGCTGCTCGGTCCCCGTGTATTTGGCGCGCTTGAGGTCGCGCGAGAGGTCGAGCAGATAACGCAGCTCGCGGGTGCTGTGGTGCATGAGACTAAGCAGGCTGCGGTTGCGCAGGTTGAAAGCCATGTCGTTTCTCCGTTGCGAATGCAGTGGGAATGCAGAGGGAATGCGAATAGGGGCGGCGCTCAGAGATCGACGGCGTCGCGCACGATCGGGCAAGTCATGCAGTGGCCGCCGCCGCGCCCGCGGCCCAGTTCGCTCGCCGTGATCGTGATGACCTCCACGCCGGCCTTGCGCAGCAGCGTATTCGTATAGGTGTTGCGGTCGTAGCCAATCACGACGCCGGGCTCGACGCACACCACGTTGTTGCCGTCGTCCCATTGCTCGCGTTCGGCCGCGAACGCGTTGCCGCCGGTCTCGACGATGCGCAGACTCTTCAAGCCCAGCGCTTCTGCCACGACGTCCACGAAGGGCTTCTCCTCGCGGCGCAGGTCGAGCTTCGAGGGACTCTTGTCGTCGGGGCGAATCGAGAACGGCACGATCTCGTTGACCACCTCCGGGAAGATCGTCACGAGGTCGCGGTCGCAGAAGCTGAACACCGTGTCGAGGTGCATGGCCGCGCGCGACTTGGGCAGGCCCGCCACGACAATGCGCTCGGCGCCGCCCTTGGCGAAGATGTTCTGCGCGAGACGGCCGATCGCCTGGCGGCTCGTGCGCTCGCCCATGCCGATCAGCACGACGCCATTGCCGATCGGCATCACGTC
The DNA here is from genome assembly GCF_040965735.1 of Paraburkholderia sp. BR10936. Taxonomy (NCBI): domain Bacteria; kingdom Pseudomonadati; phylum Pseudomonadota; class Betaproteobacteria; order Burkholderiales; family Burkholderiaceae; genus Paraburkholderia; species Paraburkholderia sp. BR10936. Next base: position 537,001 of record NZ_JBFRCM010000004.1, on the reverse strand, counting down.
GCCGCCTTCGAGCGTGGCCGCGCCATGGTCCTCGTCGGGGTCGCCGTACCACACCTGGAAGTCCTTGCCCGAGAACTCGGGGTGATAGCGGTAGATGGCCGTGGTGAGCAGCGTTTCCTGCCTGCGCGCCGGCCAGTACATCGGGTTGAGCGAGACGCCGCCGTAGATCCAGCAGGTCGTGTCGCGCGTGAAGGTGCTGTTGGGCAGCGGCGCGAGCACGAAGCTCGAATAGCCCAGATAGCGGCGAAATTCCTTGAGGATCTTGCTTTGTTCGGTATCCGGAATATCTTCGGCGACCACGCCGCCGATGAGGAACTCCGCGGTTTTGCGCGGCTCGAGCCCTTCGAGCCAGCTGCGCACCTCGCCAGCGAGCGACACGCCCACGGTCTCGGGGCGAACCTTGCGATCGAGGATGTATTTGAGCCCTTCGGGGTGTTGCACCGTTTCCGTGAGCAGATTGTGCATTTCGAGGACGTCTACGCCGCGCTCCCGCATTTTCGTGACGAAGTCGAAGTGGTCGCGCTTCGCCTGGCTGACCCAGATCACGTCGTCGTAGAGCAGCTCGTCGCAGTTGCTGGGGGTGAGGCGTTGATGCGCGAGACCCGGCGCGCACACCATGACCTTGCGCAGCTTGCCTGCCTCCGAATTGACGCCGAAGGCGACAGTGTCCGTACTCATCATGAGACTCCTCGAATCAAAGGGTGAGAAAGCCCTTGTACAGGCCGAAAGCCGCCAGCAATGCGCCAATCAGCACAGCGGCGAAAACGAACTTCTCGATGGTGGTGAATACGGGCTGGCCGACCTCGCGTTTTGCGCGTGCGAACAGGACGATGCCCGGCGCGTAGAGCAACGCGGAGAGCAGCACGTATTTGAGGCCGCCGGCGTAAATGAGCCAGACCGCGTAGATTACGGCGACGCCCGCGATGACGAGGTCCTTGTTGCGCTCGCCGCTGTCGGCCTCATACGTTTCGCCGCGCAGCGCGAGCAGGAATGCGTAGGCTGCCGACCAGAAGTAGGGCAGCAGGATCATCGAGGTCGCGAGATAGATGAGCGAGAGATACGTGCCCTTCGAAAACAGCGTGATGACGAGGAAGATCTGCACCATGCCGTTCGTGAGCCACAACGCGTTGGCCGGCACGTGCTTCGCGTTTTCCTTGCGCAGGAAGTTAGGCATCGTGTGGTCGCGCGCGGCCGAAAAGATGATTTCTGCGCACAGCAGCACCCACGAGAGCAGTGCGCCCGCAAGCGACACGACGAGGCCCACGCTGATCAGAATCGCGCCCCAGTGGCCGACCACGTTTTCGAGCACGCCGGCCATCGAAGGATTCTGCAGTGCCGCGAGTTTCGGCTGCGTGAGTACGCCGAGCGACAGCACGTTCACGAGCACGAGCAGGAGCAGCACGCCGACGAAACCGATGACCGTGGCCTTGCCGACATCGCTGCGCTTTTCCGCGCGCGCAGAGAAGATGCTCGCGCCTTCAATGCCGATGAACACCCACACGGTCACGAGCATCATGCCGCGGACCTGGTTCGTCACGCTGCCGAGCTTGGGATTCATTTGTCCCCAGAAGTCGGCCGTGAAGGTGCTGGAGCGGAACGCAAACACGCAGATGATGATGAAGAGGCACAGCGGCACCAGCTTCGCGACCGTGGTGATCTGGTTGACGATCGCGGCCTCCTTGATGCCCCGCAGCACGAGAAAGTGCAGCGCCCAGAGCAGCACCGAGGCGCAGACGATGGAGATCGGCGTGTTGCCCTCGCCGAACACCGGGAAGAAGTAGCCGAGCGTGCTGAACAGGAGAACGAAGTAGCCGACGTTGCCGAGCCACGCGCTGATCCAGTAGCCCCAGGCCGAGCCGAAGCCCATGTAGTCGCCGAAGCCGGCTTTCGCGAAGGCGTAGACCCCGCCGTCGAGTTCGGGTTTGCGGATGGCCAGCGACTGGAACACGAACGCGAGCATGAGCATGCCGACCGCGGTGATCGCCCAGCCGATCAGCACCGCGCCGGCGTCGGCGCTGGCCGCCATGTTTTGCGGCAGGGAAAAGATACCGCCGCCCACCATCGAGCCCACGACGAGGGCGGTGAGCGCGCCAAGGCGCAACTTGTTGGCAGAGGCTGGCGTGGCGGCGCTGTCGGGCTTGGCCGCGGGGTGAGACGAAGACGTCGATTCGGACATGCGCGATCTCCTGTACGAGCCGGCTGGGTTGCAGATCTCGCGCTGCGCGCGAGCCCATCAACATGCTGGTGCCTGAATCTGCAGCGCGGATCGCATGCCGCGAGAGCGGAACCCGTGCCGCTACGCGCTCAATCTGATAGGGGGCGCGCAAAATGACAATAAGACCTTGGTCCGATAGGAAGAGGCGGTTCGACGGGAATTAGGCAAATTAAAGGCGTCAGTGGATTGCAGTTTTATGACGGGCCTTATGCCAATTGCGTACGGAATGGGGCCGTTTGCCGGACTTTGCCGGCAGACAGGCATTGCGCGGCGCAGGGTAAATTCGCGGTTCGATCTATTTGTGCAGGACAACTCGCATGTGAATTTCGATTAATCTTAGATTAAATCGGGAAGCCAAATATTGATCGCGCGTAAGTGTTCAATCACCTCTTTTATTCGAATTATTGGAAATAATTACAAGTTGATGTGCCATTACGCGCGACGTTATCGGACATCATTGCCAGCAAACGCGATAGGAAACCTTCCACTGGTTTCCCTGAATTGTTCGACGCGTACCGGCTCCGGCACCATTAGGTCAAACGAAGCCACACGAGCCCACGCAACGAGATGAACGAAACCGTTCCCGCATCCGCTCCGGCCTGGACGCCGGCACCGCAGCAGGTCGAGTCCGCCCGCATAACGCGGTTCATGAAGTGGCTCGGCGAGGCGCGCGGTCTCGCGTTCGACGACTACGACTCGCTCTGGCGTTGGTCAGTCGAGGACATCGACGCTTTCTGGTGCGCGCTGTGGGACTGGGCGCAGATTCCCTCGCGCGAGCCGCGCGGCGTGGCGCTCGCCGATGCGGCGATGCCCGGTGCACGCTGGTTTCCGGGTGTCGAGTTGAACTACGTCGAGCGGGCCTTTCAGCTCGCGAGCGACGCGCGGCCGGCGATCGTTTCGCGCAGCGAGAGCGGCCCCATGGCGGGCCGCACGCGCGAATTGAGCTGGGCGGAGCTGCGCCGCCAGGTCGCGGCTTGCGCGGCCACGCTGCGGCGCATGGGCGTGACGCGCGGCGACCGTGCGGCGGCCTTCATGCCGAACACGCCCGAGACGGTCGTGGCATTTCTCGCCACCGCGAGCGTGGGCGCGATCTGGTCGGTGTGCTCGCCCGACATGGGGCCGCTCGCGGTGCTCGACCGCTTCCGGCAGATCGAGCCGAAGGTGCTCTTCGCCGTAGACGGCTACCGCTACGGCGGCAAGCCGCACGACCGCCGCGAGCTGATTCACCATCTGCTGCGCGAGCTGCCGAGCGTGGCGCATCTCGTATTCGTCCCGCAGCTCGACCCGGACGCCGACGCGAAGGTGTACCCGCAGGCCACGGCATGGCGCGACGCGATCGCTGGAAACGTCCCGCTCGAAATCGAACATGTGTCGTTCGATCATCCGCTGTGGATCGTCTATTCGTCGGGCACGACGGGCATGCCCAAGGCCATCGTGCATTCGCACGGCGGCATCGTGGTGGAGCACGTAAAGCTCACCGCGCTGCATCTCGACCTGAGCCCGGGCGACCGGTTCCACTGGTACGCCAGCACGAACTGGATCATGTGGAACTGCCAGGTGGGCGGCCTGCTCGCGGGCGCGACGCTCTGCCTCTACGACGGCAACCCCACATATCCCGACGCGCAGGCGCTGTGGCGCTTCGTGGGCGAGACGGGCGTGACGTTCTTCGGCGCGGGGGCGGCATATTTCCAGGGGTGCCTGAAGGCCGGTGTCGAGCCGCGTGCCGCGACCGATCTGTCGCGCCTGCGCGCGGTCGGTTCGACCGGCTCGCCGCTGCCGCCCGAAGCGTACGCGTGGATACTCGAGCAGGTAGGGCCCGTCTGGATCGACGCGATTTCCGGCGGCACCGATTTCGCGGGTTGCTTCCTCGCCGGCGTGCCGACCTTGCCGGTCTATCTCGGCGAAATGCAGTGCCGGTGCCTGGGCGCGCGCGTCGAGGCGTTCGATGAAGCCGGGCACGCGCGCATCGACGAAGTCGGCGAACTCGTGTGCACTGCGCCCATGCCTTCGATGCCGCTTTGCTTCTGGCGCGACGACGCGAACCGGCGCTACCGCGAAAGCTACTTCGACATGTTTCCCGGTATCTGGCGCCACGGCGACTGGCTGCGCATCACGCCCCGCGGCGGCGCGGTCATCTACGGTCGCTCGGACGCCACCATCAACCGCCACGGCATCCGCATGGGCACGAGCGAGCTGTATCGCGCGGTGGAGTCGGTGCCCGAAGTGCTCGACAGCCTCGTGGTCGATCTCGAGTACCTGGGGCGCAGCTCGTCGATGCCGCTCTTCGTGGTATTGCGCCCGGGTGTCGATCTGAGCGACGCGCTCGCGCAGCGCATTCGCGCACGCGTGCGCGAGGCACTCTCGGCGCGCCATGTGCCCGATGAGATCCATCAGGTTCAGGCCGTTCCGCGCACGCTGTCAGGCAAGAAGATGGAGGTGCCGATCAAGCGGCTTCTGCTCGGCCAGCCGCTCGAGAAGGTGGCCAATCCGGACACCATGGCCAACCCGGAAAGTCTCGCGTGGTTCGATGCATTCGCGCGGGCGAGGGGCCCGGCCGCGTAATTTCGGCCGCGCCGATTTAAAATGGCGCGCGGGCCGACGCCGATGTCTGTCCGTTTCCGCGGCCTTTCATCGTCAATGCATGCCATCGCCTAGCGCCACCGTTCCCATCTCGCTCGTCAACGGCTTTCTCGCCGGCGCGGGCGCCGAGCCCAGCGTGATCCGCCGCTATCTCAACGAGGCGGGCATCGCGCTCGAACTGCTCGCCAAGCCGGGCGGCCGCGTGACGGAAGAGCAGTTCTCCACGCTCTACCAGACGCTCGCCATCGAACTCGACGACGAGATGCCCGGCATCTTCAGCCGGCCGCTGCGCAGCGGCACGCTCAAGTTTCTCTGCCTGAGCCTGCTCGATGCGCGCAACCTCGAAACGGCGCTGCATCGCTTCGACCAGTTTTTCCACATCGTGCTCGACGACTTCCGGCTCGAATCGCGCCGCCAGGGGCTCGTGGCCCAGGTGGCATTACGCGCCAATCCGGCGTACGGCGCGATCGGGCCGCTCGGGCAGGAGCTGACGCTCAAGCTTGCGCACGGCGTGTCGTCCTGGCTGATCGGACAGCGGATCCCGCTGCTGCAAGTCGATTTCGCCTGCGCGCAGCCGCCGCACGCACTCGATCACCGCTACTTCTTCCCGGGGCCCGTGCGCTTTGGCCGCGAGGCCACGCTGATGCGCTTCAGCGCGGCCTATCTCGACATGCCGATCCGGCAGAGCAAGCGCAACCTGCGCGCGTTTCTCGCGCGCTCGCCCGGCGACTGGATCTTCGAGACCTTCAGCGAGCAGCTGGTGAGCCACAACGTGCGCCAGTACCTGGCCGCGCAACTGCCCGATCTGCCTACCATCGAAGCGGCGGCCGACAGCCTGCACTGCTCGGTGCGTACACTCTGCCGGCGCCTCGCCGCAGAGGAAACCACGTTCCAGGCGCTCAAGGACGAACTCCGCCGCGACGTGGCGATCCAGCGCCTCACCGACACCCAGGACACGATCGCGGCCATCGGCGGCGATCTGGGTTTCGACGACCCCAGCGCCTTTCATCGCGCCTTTCGGCACTGGACGGGCAGCACGCCCGGCACCTACCGCCGCCGAGGCTGAGCGGCTGGGCGCCTGAGCGTCGCCCGGCGCAAAGTCGGGTCGCCCAGCCATGATGGCGGGGCACAGCAGCCGATAACGTGGCCAGAATTGTCACCATATGGTCCGGTTTGGACAGTGGTTTGGCGACCGATTGACGCTACGATCCGTCCTGTACTGCCGCAAGGTGGCCATCCAGGTATCCTTGGTAATCCTGGCCCGGTGGCGCATCCATTTTGACCCCTGAGTGACTGGAAGGACCGATCATGAGCTACAACGCCCCCGTCAAGGACATGCTGTTCGTGCTGAAAGAGCTGGCCGGCATCGACGCCGTCGCAACCCTGCCGGGTTTCCAAGACGCTGGTTTCGACACTGCGCAGGCCGTGCTCGACGAGTGCGCGAAGCTCTCCGGCGAAGTCATCGCGCCGCTGAACGTGGAAGGCGATCGCGTGCCCAGCAGCTGGCGCGACGGCGAGGTCACGGCGACGCCTGGCTTCGCAGGGGCGTTCCGCCAGTATGTCGAGGGCGGCTGGCAGGGTCTGCAGCATCCGACCGAATTCGGCGGCCAGGCGCTGCCCAAGCTGATCGCGACGCCTTGCATCGAAATGCTCAACGCGGCGAACCTTTCGTTCGCGCTGTGCCCGCTGCTCACCGACGGCGCCATCGAGGCGCTGCTCACCGCGGGCAGTGACGAACTGAAGGCGCGCTACGTGCCGAAGCTCATCTCCGGCGACTGGACCGGCACGATGAACCTCACCGAGCCGCAGGCCGGCTCCGACCTCGCGCTGGTGCGTTCGCGCGCCGAACCGCAGGGTGACGGCACGTACAAGGTCTTCGGCACCAAGATCTTCATCACGTGGGGCGAGCACGACATGGCGGAGAACATCGTTCACCTCGTGCTGGCTCGCACGCCCAACGCGCCAGAAGGCGTGAAAGGCATCTCGCTCTTCGTCGTGCCGAAGTTCCTCGTCAACGACGACGGCTCGCCCGGCGCGCGCAACGACGTGCATTGCGTATCGATCGAACACAAGCTCGGCATCAAGGCGAGCCCGACGGCCGTGCTGCAATACGGCGACCACGGCGGTGCGATCGGTTACCTCGTGGGCGAGGAGAATCGCGGCCTCGAATACATGTTCATCATGATGAACGCCGCGCGCTTCGGCGTGGGCATGCAGGGCGTGGGCGTGGCGGAGAGCGCCTACCAGAAGGCCGTGGCGTACGCGAAGGAGCGTGTGCAGAGTCGCCCCGTGGATGGCTCGCTCAAAGAGTCGGCGACCATCATCCATCATCCGGACGTGCGCCGCATGCTCGGTTCGATGCGCGCGATGACCGAGGGCGCACGCGCGCTCGCCTATGTCGCCGCCGCCTATAGCGATCATGCTCACTACCACGCCGACCCTGAAGTGCGCGCGCGCAATCTCGCGATCTACGAATTCCTCGTGCCGATCGTGAAGGGCTGGAGCACCGAGATGGTCAACGAGGTGACGAGCCTCGGCGTCCAGGTGCATGGCGGCATGGGCTTCATCGAGGAAACGGGCGCGGCCCAGTACTACCGCGATGCGCGCATTCTCGCCATCTACGAAGGCACGACGGCGATCCAGGCGAACGACCTGGTCGGCCGCAAGACGGTGCGCGACGGCGGCGCGGTTGCGAAGGCGCTGCTCGGCGAGATCGATCGGACTGCTGAGGAACTCGGCCAGACCGGCGGCGCGGCGGCGGCATCGATGCGCGAGCAGCTGGAGAAGGGCGCGCGCGCGCTGGCGAATGTCGTCGACTACGTGGTTGCGAACGTCAAGCGCGACCCGAACGCGGTGTTCGCGGGGAGCGTGCCGTATCTCAAGCTCGCGGGCATCGTGCTGTGCGGTTGGCAAATGGCGCGTGCGCTGCTCGTCGCGCAACGCGAACTCGCGAACGACGCCGGGTTTTACGGCGCGAAGATCGCAATCGCGCAGTTCTACGCCGAGCACATTCTCGCGCAGGCAGGCGGCCTCGAGGCGTCGATCCTGGCCGCGAAGGGCGACGCGGGCGTGCTCGCGCTGAGCGAAGTGCAGTTTTGATCGGGCGGTTTAGAGCGCTCAGTTAGCAAGGAAGGAAGAGGATATGTCGTCGATTGATTTGATCGCACAGTACGGCCCACGCGAGTCGATGGAATACGACGTGGTGATCGTCGGTGGCGGCCCCGCCGGGCTGTCTGCCGCGATCCGCCTGAAGCAGCTGGCCGCGGAAAAAGGCGCTGAGATCGGCGTCTGCGTGCTGGAGAAAGGCTCGGAAATCGGGGCGCATATCCTCTCGGGCGCGGTCATGGACCCGCGTGCCCTGAACGAGCTGATGCCGGACTGGAAGGAGCAAGGCGCACCGCTGAACGTGCCCGTGACCGAGGACAAGTTCCTTTTTCTTTCCGAAACGGGGGCTAAGGCTGTGCCGAACTGGGCACTGCCCGACAACTTCAAGAACCACGGCAACTACATCATCAGCCTCGCGAACGTCACGCGCTGGCTGGGCCAGCAGGCGGAAGCCCTGGGCGTCGAAATCTTCCCGGGCTTTCCGGCCGCCGAAGTGCTCTACAACGACGACGGCTCGGTCAAGGGCGTCGCCACCGGCAACATGGGTGTCGGCAAGGACGGCGAGCCCACCGAAAACTTCCAGCTCGGCATGGAGCTGCACGCCAGGTACACGCTGTTCTGCGAAGGCTGCCGCGGGCATCTGGGCCGTCAGCTGAACGAGAAGTTCAAGCTGGGCAAGGACTCGGACCCGCAGGTCTACGGCATCGGCATCAAGGAACTGTGGGAGATCGATCCTTCGAAGCACCAGCCCGGCCTCGTGATCCACACCGCCGGCTGGCCGCTCGAGTCGGACACCTACGGCGGCTCGTTCCTGTACCACATCGACAACAACCAGGTGATGGTGGGCTTTGTCGTGGGTCTTGCGTACCAGAACCCGTATCTCTCGCCGTTCGAGGAGTTCCAGCGCTACAAGACGCATCCGGAAATCCGCAAGTACCTCGAAGGCGGCAAGCGCGTGTCGTATGGCGCACGCGCGATCACGGCGGGCGGCCTGATGTCGCTGCCCAAGCTCGTGTTCCCGGGCGGCGCGCTCGTGGGCGACGACGCGGGCTTCCTGAACGCCTCGCGCATCAAGGGCAGCCACGCGGCGATCAAGACCGGCATGCTGGCCGCCGATGCGGCGTTCGAAGCCGTGCAGGCAGGCCGCCAGAGCGATGAACTCGCGGCCTATCCGGAAGCGTTCAAGCAGTCGTGGCTCCACACGGAACTGTACAAGGCGCGCAACTTCAAGCAGTGGATGAGCAAGGGCCTGTACCTGGGCACGCTGATGGTGGGCATCGAGCAGAAGCTGCTGGGCGGCAACGTGCCGTGGACGCTGCATCACCAGCATCGCGACCACGAGATGCTCAAGCCCGCTTCGCAGTGCAAGCCGATCGAGTATCCGAAGCCCGATGGCAAGCTCACGTTCGACCGGCTCTCCTCGGTGTTCATCTCGAACACGAACCACGAAGAGAACCAGCCCGCGCACCTCACGCTCAAGGACGCGAGCGTGCCCGTGAACGTGAACCTGCGCACCTACGCGGGCCCCGAAGCGCGCTTCTGCCCGGCCGCGGTGTACGAGTTCATGAAGAACGACGACGGCAGCGACCGCCTGCAGATCAACGCGCAGAACTGCGTGCACTGCAAGACCTGCGATATCAAGGACCCGACGCAGAACATCGTATGGGTCACGCCCGAAGGCGGCGGCGGCCCGAACTACCCGAACATGTAAGCACCGGGCGGCGACTGCCGTCGATCCGACTTGTGGCAGGAGAGGCGTAGTGCGCCTTTCCTGCCTTTTTTACGTCCGCGAATACCAGTACATGCCGTCGTCGCGCAGCTCGCGTTTCACTTCACCGCGATACATCAGGTAGTTCAGGCACGCCAGGCTCTCGCCGGTTGCGAGGCTCATCTGCCCGAGATCGTCCTCGCCGATGCGCCGCGCGAACAGCGCCCCGAACACGTCAACGGCGCGGCGCGGTTCGGCGAGCGTGCCGCGCAGGCGCGCGAGGCTCTTGTCCTGCCCATGGCGCAAGCGTTCGATGCGCGCGTGCAACCCGTAAAAGCCCGGCGCGGGTGGGGCCGGATAGGGATAGCACAGCGTTGATCGCGCGCTATTGGATGCGACCTCGGGCGTGCTCTCGGGGATGGCTTCGGTGCGTTCGGTCATGCTTGGGGCGCAAAGGGAAATGGGGAGCGCATACTTTCGCGCATCGCGCGCAGGCTAGCGCGAACGCGGCGGGCCCGCCCACGTCCTTTTGAGGGGCTGAATGCGTGATGGACATCACTGCGGCAGGACGCTGCGCCGCCGCACGCCTGTTTACTTTTGTTTCCGCTTGTTGCTTCTCGTTGCCGCCTGTTTCCCTTTGTTGCCCGATAACGACGCCCGATCGCGTAGCATCGCACCTCAACGTCGATATTTATTGCGCCGCAACAAAATGATGCCTACACTGACCAATGCCGGCTGCCTCGACGCTTTCGCAAAGGAGGGCGTGACATGACGAATCGATCAAACACATTGCATGCATCTCTGAAGCTGCACGTCTTCGAACAGGAAGGAGGGTGGCATTGGGGCATCACCATCCCTCGCAGTGCGGGTAGCGGCTTCAAACTCATCGCATACAGCGAAACGACCTTCAACGGCGAGAGCGAGGCGCTGCGCGACGGCAGTCGCGCGCTCGAGAATCTTCCGGAAGACGCGGCACTCGCGTTCGCGCCCTGAAACGGACCCCCTCAACGGCAGGCCCATTCACGAAGTCTCTTTACGGCACATGCAGTAGATGAACTTCTGCGTGGCGCCACCCGGCGTGTGAGGCTCTTCGCGTGCCTGTTTGATCAGCGTGAAGGGCGCGCCAAATTCGGCGTGCAACGCATCGGCGCTGTAGTGCATGACGGGTAGCCCGCTGCAATGGTCGGGACCGTCCTCGGCGAAAGTCCCACGATCACGATGCCGCCCGGTTTCACGGCGCGCAGCACGGCGTTTGCATAGGCTTCGCACGTCTGCGCGCTCGTTCCTTTAGCAGCGCGCGAGGGTGCTCCCATTGTCGCTGAAGATAGGGGATGGGCGCTTGCGGCGCGTTTTTGAAGTGCGGAGTTTTGTGTTGAAAACGAACTCTTCCGATAAGAAAAGTTATCTTATCCGTCTGGTTTGATGGAGTACCTGGAGTACATCAAGCGGTCTTGCGCAAAGCTGTGAACTTGCACGTCGCGGTTTTCGCGCAGCGTGCAAGCGGAGCCACAGGGTAGGGCGTGCAAAACCGGCGTCAGACAACGCCTGTCGCACGCCCTTGCGCCTTAGCCCAGCTTATTGGCCTGTTCCTTCGCAAGCAGGCGTTCAGCCTGTCGGTCTCCGCGGTTGGCTTCCTGCGCGGTCTGAACCGACGTTTCGGTGGCTTCGGCGAATGCTGCGCGTGCGGCGTTGCTGATCGTAACGGCATACGAAGCCGACGGGGTCGAAGCCTGTGTCGTCGTCGTTGTCGGCGCCTGCGTCTTGCTGGCAGGTTGCGTAGCGGCAGCCGCCTGCTGGTTCTGCGCGCCGGTATTCGCTGCTGTGGAAGCGGCGGGTTGGCTAGAAACTGCCCGGATTGTCATCAGAGGGTCTCCGATAAAGAGAGAGAAAAACCGTGAACTGCGCCCGGCTTATCGGAGTACCTTCCAAATACTTAAGAAGTATTTATTTTTTGAAAACGAATCGACTTAAGGCTCGTATAAGCTGCGGTTCGATTCGCGTCAACGCCGGTCATAATCGCCCGACGATCTGTTTTAAAAATGTGGTCAGGTCCGAGTTTCCGGACGCTGCGTGCCCGGGGCTTGCGTGGCCATTGAAATGATTGCCAGTATGTCATGGAATGAAAGCGACTCTTATTCAGGCTAAAAACCGCACCTTTGGCACCGCGAAAATAAGGCTCCACGTCGGGAATATCGTTTAGATAAGGAGTTCATCAGAATTCAAGGCTACCATCGCGCGAGTCTTTCAAGTTTTCCCTGGAAATCCATTTTGTTGCCACTCACGAACGACGTCACTCAGGACAACTGGTCCACGTGGATCCACCGGCAGCGCCATGGCAATGATCCCGCCCATGAGCACCATGTCCGCGCCGAGATCACAAGGTACGCGGACCGTGTGCTGGATTCCGTCCGCCTGCGCCCCGGGATGACATTGGCCGACATCGGGACGGGTGATGGTCTCGTCGGGTTTCGCGCGATTGAACGTGCCGGCGCCGCAATCCGGGTGCTCATGACCGATATTTCGGCTCCGCTGCTGCGGCACACGGAAGAGAGGGCCCGAAGCCTGGGGGTAAGCGGGCAGTGCGCATTCATACACGGCAGCGCCGAAAATCTGGCAGGCATCGCCAATGAGGCGGTCGATGCCGCCACGATGCGCGCGGTGCTGGCGTATGTGGAAGACAAGCCCGCTGCAATGCGAGAGATCTACCGCATCCTCAAACCGGGTGGCCGCTTCGCCATCGCCGAGCCGATTTTGCGTGACGAAGCGCTCGAGGTGTGCATGCTCAAGCAACTCGTCGATTCCGGCGCGTTCAACGCGGAAGATCCCTTCTTTCCCTTGCTGCTTCGGTGCCGGGCGGCGCAGTTCCCGGACACGGAAGAGAAGGCGCGCTCACTGTCCATCACGAATTATGGTGAGCGCGATCTCGTGCGCTTCGCGATCGACGCGGGCTTCACCGACATCCGTCTGGAATTGCACATCGAAGTGCGAACCGAAGACAGCCTGCCTTGGGAAACGTTTCTTCGTACCTCGCCCCATCCGTTGGCGCCCAGCCTGGAAGAGGTCTTCGAAAAGGAATTTACCCGCGATGAGCGCGCGTATCTGGAAGTCAGGATGCGGGCGATTTTCGAAAGCGGAGCGCAGCTCGGCGCTGAGCGCATCGCCTACCTGGCGGCGAAGCGGCCGTAGAGACCGGATGGGAACGCCTGCTTAAGGATTGCATAAGCGTTAACCCTGCAGAATGCGCAGCATGCCTGCCGCAACGCCACCAACGTGTGGCGTTTGGGTTCAGGTCCATGCTCGCGCATTCATGCTGCGCGGGATTGGCTTGAGGAGTCCATATTGTCCAGCCCGCCGTCTCGCGCAATGTGTCCGCGCGTCTTTCACTTCAGCATCCCGAATCGCACGCGCGCTGCGCTCATCGCCGTTGTATCGGGCACCGCACTGCTCGCCGGCTGCGCAAGCTACAAGGCGCAGCCGTTGGCTACGGGTCCTTCGTTGATCACGCAGGGCGCGCTCGCACGGGTGCAGATCGACCCCGCGAAAATGCCTTTGCCCGAGCTTGCGGCACACCGCTTCGATCCGTCGAACGGCTTCGACATCGAAGACGTCGCGATGCTGGCAGTCGCCAACAATCCCGACCTGAAACTTTCACGCGACGACCTTGGCATTGCGCAAGCGCAGGCGTTTTCGGCGGGACTTCTGCCGGATCCTCAGGTGAGCGTCTCCAGCGACTATCCCGGCGCTGTCGGGTTGTCGCGCGCGTTCAGCTACGGTCTGAGCATGGACGTGATGGCAATTGTCACGCGTGGCGCGAACACGAAGTCCGCCAACGCCACGGTTCGAAAGACCGACCTCGGTCTGCTCTGGCAGGAGTGGCAGGTCGTGGCGCAGGCGAAGCAGCTGTACGTGAGAGCGCGCTTTCAGGATGAGGTGTTGCCGTTGCTCGAGCAGCAGACGGCACTTGCCCGCACGCGTTACGAACGCACCGCGCACGCGGCAAGCGAGCACAACGTGACGGCGGACAGCGTCACCGCGTCGCTCACGGCGTACGAAGACGCCCGCAAGCAGTACACCGACATGCAGCACGCGCGTGAGCAGACGCACCATGACCTCAATGCGCTGCTCGGCCTCGCGCCCGACACGACGCTTGCGCTCACAGGCGACACAGCAGTCACGCCGATGCCCGATGGCACGCTCGACGCCGCGGTTGCAATGCTGGCGCAGCGCCGTCCCGATCTGATCGCGCTGCAGGCCGGCTACGAGGCGCAGGAGCAGAAGTACCGCGCCGCGATCCTCAACCAGTTCCCAAGTCTTTCCGTGGGCTTTACGCGCCAGCGCGACACCTCGGAGATCTACACGAGTGGTTTCGCGATCAACCTCACGCTGCCGGTCTTCAACCGCAATCGCGGCAATATCGCCATCGAGCAGGCCACGCGGCAGCGTCTCGCGGACGAATACCAGACACGCCTGAATGCGGCTTACGCCGATATTGCCCACCTGCGTGCCGACAGCGCGATCGCCGCGCATCAAGTCGATCAGGATGACGCTGCGCTGCCAGGGCTCGAACGTGCCGCCGCGCAGGCGCGCGACGCCTATGCGGCGCGCAACATCGTGCTTGGCCAGTATGTCGATGCGCAAACTGCGGCGCTCTCGCGTCGCATCGATGCGGCCACTGCGCGCGAAGCGCTAGCTGAGCAACGCATTGGCCTCCAGGCGCTGCTCGGCAGCGCGGTCCCCGATCCTGATCAGGCTCCGTCCGCGCGAGGCGCCACTGCTGAAAGCGCGCCATCCAATACCATCGTTGCACGTTGATCTCCATGACTGAGCACCGCTTTCTTTCCGGCACGCGCACGCGTGTCGCCGTCTGCGCACTTGGCGCGGCGGCCGCGCTCGCCGCTGGCGCAGCGCTTTTCGCACCGCATGCAGCGCACGCAGATCACGCCGGCGATTCGGGCAGCACGCCCGCGCCATCCGCCGCCGTGCAGGTCGTGCGCGTGATGCGCCAACCGGTTGCCCAAACCGTCGTCGCGTATGGCTCGGTTGCGTCTGCGGCCTCGAACGCCACGTCCATCAGCCTGCCGTATCTTGCACGCGTCACGCGCGTGCTCGTCCAGCCCGGCCAGACCGTAGCGCAGGGCGCTGCGCTTCTCGTCGTGCAAGCCGATCCGAACGCCGTGATCGCCTATACGCAGGCACAAAGCGCAGCGACGCTCGCACGTGGCGAACTCGCGCGCACGGGCTCGCTCTTTCATGACGGTCTCGCCACGCAATCGCAGCTCGCCGCGGCGCAAAAAGCGCTGGATGACGCTCAGCAAGCGCTTGCTGCGCAACAAGCGACGGGCATCACACCGGGTTCAAAGACGATTACGGCACCAGTGGCCGGCGTCATCGCGCAGCTTGCCGCGGTGCCGGGCGACCGGATCCAGGCGGGCACTGCGCTCGCGCAGCTCGTTGCATTCAACGGCGCCGCGGGCAATGCCGCGAACATTTCGCTGGGCGTCGAACCCGCCGACGCGCTCACGCTGCACGCCGGAGACCGTGTCGTGCTACGCCCTCTGTCCGCCTCGCTCGGGTCGCAGCGCGCGCAGGGGCACATCGTGCTCGTCGGCGCAGCCATCGACGCGCAGAGCCAGCTCGTGAACGTGAGTGCGAACGTACCGCTCGCGGGTGCGGCCTTCCTGCCGGGAACGCGCGTGCGGGCCGACATCGACACGCAGACCGGCACGTGGTGGAACGTGCCGCGCGCCGCGGTACTGCAGGACGCGAAGGGCAGCTACGTGTTTCAGGTCGCGCCGAACAACAAGGCGCACCGCGTCGACGTGAAGGTAAAAGTCGAGCATGGCGATACGTACGGCGTGGATGGCGCGCTCGACGCCTCGCGGCCGCTCGTCGTCGTCGGCAACTACGAACTCGAAGACGGCATGGCCGTGCGCGTGGCACAAGGCGGCGCGCGATGACGTTCAGCCAGTGGATGCAGCGCCACCGTCGTTCGCTGCTGTTCGTGATCGCGCTTGCCGCGCTTGCCGGCGCGCTCACCGCGCTGCGTCTGCCGATCTCGCTCTTTCCTAACGTTTCCTTTCCGCGCGCCGTGATTTCACTCGACGCGGGCGACCGTCCGGCCGAACAGATGGCGACGCTCGTCACCATGCCGGTGGAAGAAGCGTTGCGTCGCGTGCCGAACGTGCGCGACGTCGAATCCCGCACGAGCCGGGGGTCGGCGGAGATCTCCCTCAATTTCGACTGGGGCACCGACATGGCGCAAGCCACGTTGCAGGCGCAGTCGGCCATTGCCGAGATCCTCGCGACGCTGCCGCCCGGCACCAGCATGCAGGTGCGCCGGATGGACCCGACCGTGTTTCCGGTGCTCGCATACAGCCTGACGTCGTCGCGCTTGTCGCTTTCTCAACTCTACGACCTCGCCCAGTTCCAGTTGCGTCCGCTGCTTTCCTCCGTGGCGGGCGTGGCGCGCGTGGACGTGACGGGTGGGGCGCGCGACGAGCTCGAAGTGGCCGTCGACCCCGCACGCCTCGCGACGTACAAGCTCTCGGTGGGCGATATTTCGCGTGCAATCGGTGCCGGCAACGTGCTGATGGCCACCGGGCGCATCGAGGACCACGACAAGCTCTTTCTCGTCGTGGCGAATTCGGCTTTCAGCGGGCTCGATACGCTGAAAAACGTGGTCGTGTCGTCCACGGGCGCGACGCAGATCCGCCTGCGCGATGTGGCCACCGTCACCCAGGGGACCGTGCCGCAATGGATCCGCGTGACCGCCGACGGCCAGGATGCGGTGCTGGTCAACGTCTACCAGCAGCCCGGCGCAAACAGCGTGGCGATGGCGCAGGCGATTCGCGCTCGCCTGAAGGACTTCGGCCCACAGATGCCGCACGGTGTGACGCTCTCGAACTGGTACGACCAGAGCGAACTCGTGATCGCCTCGGCCACCAGCGTGCGCGATGCCATCATGATTGGCGTGGTGCTCGCGGCGCTCACGCTCTTCGTATTTCTGCGCAACACGAAGATCACGCTCATTGCAGTGGCGCTCGTGCCCATCGTGATGGCCGCGACCATTCTGCTGCTCGACGTGTTCGGCATGGGCTTCAACATCATGACGCTCGGCGGCATGGCGGCGGCGGTGGGCCTCGTGATCGACGACGCCATCGTGATGATCGAGCATATCGCGCGGCGTATGCGCGAGGCCGGCGCGCATGCGTTCCATGGCCGGGTGATGAGCGCTGCGCTCGAATTCACGCGGCCGCTCGCCGGCTCTTCCGCGGCAACGCTCATTATCTTTGTGCCGCTGGCGTTTCTCTCGGGCGTAACCGGCGCGTTCTTCAAGGCGCTTTCGGTGACGATGGCGAGCGCGCTCTTCATTTCGTTCCTCGTCACGTGGCTTGCCATCCCGATTCTCTGCGACCGCTGGCTCACGGCGAAAGACGCCGAGGAGCATCGCGAAACGCGCTTCGCCGCGTGGCTCAATCGCACCTACGCGCGGCTCGTCTCTCGCGTGAGTGCGCGGCCCCTGTGGGTGCTCGCGCTCGTGGTTCCGCTTGCGCTGCTTTCGGCGCTCGCGTTCACGCGGGTCGGCAGCGGCTTCATGCCGTCGATGGACGAGGGCGGTTTCGTGCTCGACTATCACACGCAACCGGGCACATCGATCACCGAAACCGATCGACTGATGCAACAAATCGAAGCGATCATTCGCGCGAACCCGAATGTGGCGACGTATTCACGCCGCACCGGCGCAGGACTTGGCGGCGACCTGAACGAGCCGAACAAGGGTGACTTCTTTGTGCGCTTGAAGTCCGGTAGCCGCGAACCGATCGACACGGTGATGGAGGAGATCCGTTCGCAGATCGAAACAAAAGTGCCCGGCGTGAGCGTGGAACTTGCCCAGTTGATGGAGGACCTGATCGGCGACCTCACGGCGGTGCCGCAGCCCGTGCAGATCAAGATTTACTCGGACGACTCCCATGTGCTCGACACGACCGCCCAACGTGTGGCCGCACGCATCGGCAAGATCGGCGGCATCGTCGACGTGAACGACGGCATCAATCCTGCCGGCGACGCCATCGATCTGCGCATCCGGCCCGACGCCGCGGCTGCCGAGGGCATGGATCCGCAGGCAATCGCGCAGCAGGTCTCCGACCTTCTGGACGGGAATGTGGCGACGCAGTTCCAGAGCGGCCCGAAGACAGTTGGTGTGCGCGTGCGTGCGCAAGGTGCGCTGCAAATGACGGACACCGAACTTGCGCGCCTGCCGTTGCGCGCGCCGGATGGGCACGTGTTCGCGCTTTCACGCGTGGCCGAACCGGTGCACGTGAGCGGCCAGCCCGAGATCAGTCGCGACAACCTCAAGCGCATGGTGGCGGTGACGGCGCGCATCGATGGGCGGGACCTCGGCTCGACGATCGCCGACGTGCAGCGCGCGCTTGCCGATCCCGCGCTCCTGCCAGCGGGCGTCTACTACGAACTTGGCGGCTTGTACCAGCAACAGCAGATCGCCTTCAAGGGGCTGATCGCGGTGTTCGGCGCGGCCGTGGCGCTGGTGTTCGGCCTGCTGCTATTCCTCTACGAGCGCTTTCGCGTGGCGCTCGCGGTGATGGCAATGCCGCTGCTCGCCACCGGCGCCGTGTTCATCGGGCTGTGGGTGACGGGCATCGAGCTCAACATCTCCGCGATGATGGGCATGACGATGATCGTCGGCATCGTGACGGAGGTCGCGATCTTCTACGTTTCCGAGTTTCAGGGGCTCGTACGCGACGAAGGCGTGCCGCTGGAGGAGGCGTTGCAGGCCGCGGGTCGCAATCGCCTGCGGCCCATCGCGATGACGACCATCGCAGCCATTCTCGCTCTGCTGCCGCTTGCCTTCGCGATCGGCCAGGGTTCTGCAATGCAGCAACCGCTCGCGGTCGCGATCATCTCGGGCTTGATCGTGCAGATGCCGCTCGTCCTGCTGGTGCTGCCTGTGCTGCTGCGCCTCCTGCTTCGAGTAAAGGGGGCAGGTGAGTGATGGCGGGTGCAAAACGAAGAGGTGTGCAAATGATTTGCATCCACCGCAGTAACAGATTCGAAAGAAAAATCTTTGAATTAGTCGTTGACTCGGCTCGCGCGTCGTCACTAGAATTCGCGTGTTTCCACGAAAGGGGCATATGCCTTGGACAGTTGTAGTTGTCGACCTTCGAATCGTTTTTCTGCCTGACCGGCACGACGCCCGCCTGGATTCTTCCTTAGCCGCCGTCCTGCCAGCAGGCAGACGGTGCGCGCCGCAGTAGCTTCCGCAGTCTCTCCCGCGCATCTCTTCGATTGGCCGCCGTCGTTGGCGTGTGTCCTATCACGCACGTTCGTCAACGCGACCCGGCGCGTCGAGCCATTGGCTCGCGACGCCGCTCGTTCACGCCGTTTTCGCGCGCGCAACACCGCGCCGGAACGGGCGTGCGGTTAAACACGTCCGTCAAGCTTGATTCGGACCCTGACAACAGAGGAGTTCACAATGCCCGACCCTGAGCCTTGTCCCTGCACGACTTGCGCTGCGCTCCCACAAGGCGCGGCCCGCTTCGCCTGACATCAGTCCGCACACGTTCCTCCCACACGCCCGGGCATATCGCCCCCCGCGTGAAGCGAAACGAAGGCACGCCTGATCGATGGCGCCACGTTTCAGGCATCTGGAGGAATCACCGTGCACTTCGCTCTCCTCGTTTCGCAACTCCCGCACGTCGAAGAAGCTCGCACGCACTACAACGGCATGCTCGGGCTCGACTCACATTCGCACGGTTCAACCGGCGTAGTTGCTGCCGTCTGGACGGCATTCAAAAAGCTCGTTCGCTGACACGGCCTGGCGTCGCCGACTTCTGCCCCTGCTCCTGCACCAGCAGTCGGCGGGGCAGCGCCACGTCTCAATCATTAAGTTCAAAAAAGTACTACTAAGGAATAAGTAACGATGTCCACCACTCCTGCAAACATCACGCAACGTCGGAGTGCCGTGCTCGACGACGCGCACGTGGGCGATATCAAAGGCGCCCTCGGCACCATCGCCCGCCACGACACCGCTCCGCGCAGCAACTGGATGGCGCGCCTGCGCACACTGCTTGCCATCCTCGGCCCCGGCCTCATCGTCATGGTCGGCGATAACGACGCCGGCGCCTTCGGCACTTATACGCAGGCGGGGCAGAACTACGGCACGTCGCTGCTCTGGACGCTCGCGCTGCTGATTCCGGTTCTCTATGTGAACCAGGAAATGGTCCTGCGCCTGGGCGCCGTGACCGGCGTCGGCCACGCACGCCTCATCTTCGAACGCTTCGGCAAGTTTTGGGGCGCCTTCAGCGTCATCGATCTTTTTCTGCTCAATGCGCTTACGATCGTCACCGAGTTTATCGGCATTACGTTTGCGCTCGACTTTCTCGGCGTCTCGAAGGTTCTCGGTGTCTGCATCGCCGCGGTACTGACGATGGCGGCGGTCAGTACGGGCGACTTCCGGCGCTTCGAACGCTTCGCGATCGTGCTGTGCCTGTTGAGTCTGCTGCTGATCCCGGTGCTCGTTTCGATTCACCCGCCCGTGGGCGTTATCGCGCGCGACTTCTTCGTGCCGACCTGGCCGGCGAATTCGAAGCTCTCCGACGTGATGCTCCTCGTGATCGGCATCGTCGGCACGACCGTCGCGCCGTGGCAACTTTTCTTCCAGCAGAGCTACGTGATCGACAAGCGCATCACCCCGCGCTTCATGAAGTACGAGAAAGTGGACCTCTGGATCGGTATCGCGTTCGTGATCGTCGGCGCTGTGGCGATGATGGCCTTCACCGCCGCGCTCTTTGACGGCAAGCCCGAGTTCGGCAACTTCACCGACGCGGGTGGCGTGATTGCGGGTCTGCACAAGTACGTCGGCCAGACCTCGGCCACGATCTTCGCCGTGGCGCTGCTCGACGCGTCGATCATTGGCGCCGCGGCCGTTTCGCTCTCGACGGCCTATGCGATTGGCGATGTCTTCAAGGTCAAGCACTCGCTGCACCGCAGCGTGCTCGACGCGAAGGGCTTCTATCTTGTCTACTTCGGCATCATCGCGCTCGCGGCGGCCCTCGTGCTGATTCCTGGCAGCCCGCTCGGCCTCTTGACTGAGGCTGTGCAGACGCTGGCCGGCGTGCTGCTGCCGAGCGCAACGGTGTTCCTGTTGCTGCTCTGTAATGACAAGGCGGTGCTCGGCCCGTGGGTGAATTCGAAGAGGCTGAACGTGTTCACGGGTGCAGTGATTGCCGTGCTCGTCGTGTTGTCGATCATCCTGACGGCGGCCACGGTTTATCCGGATATCAGCGGTGCGGCAATTATCAAGATTCTCGTAGGCGGATGCGGGCTTGCCGCAGCGGTGTACGCAGCGGTGGAACTCTCGCGCAAGTTGCGCGGCGCGAATGTCACCCATGATGCGGCTCCGCTCAACAAGCCGGCCCTGAAGGAGTTGCGCAACACGTGGCGCATGGCGCCGCTCGAAGACCTGCCGGCGCCGCAGCACCTGACGCTGTCGACACGCGTGTGGATGGGCGTGCTGCGCACCTACCTCGTCGTCGCAGTGAGTCTCGTGATCGTGAAGGTCGTGCAGATGGCCATTCACTAAGGCGGAGCGGGGCAGGTATATGTCTGCCCCTTTTTTGCACGTCCGCTGGCTGGAGCAGGGTTCAGGCACAGTGGAGCAGGGGGGGCGAAGGTGCGCTGGTGACCGGACCTTGCCGGGACACTGCGGCCTATTGCATCAGGCGTCGATGATGAAAATGCACGTTCTCTCGCTATCCGTGGTTTCAGCCCGGGTCCTCGCCGTCGCTTTTCTCGTCGTCGATCAGGACTGTCAGGTATCCACAACGAGCGCCATGCAGGCCGTCGCGGACGCGTTTCCCGAAAACGGACTGCCGAGTGGCGGAGCATCACACTGTCTTGTCTACGGGAAATACTGCCTCAGTAACGCGTTACGCAGCCGATAATCGATACGCAGCGCGAGACGTCCGAATAAAGCGCGTTTGCAGACCTCGCGTTGCGAAGTCGTTTCCTCCGTATCGATTTCTCTTATCGGCGACCGGGTCTGCAAGCCGGTCTGCCGACCTCCCGCCGTGCACCGTTGAATCCCGCCAAGCCTTGTCCAGCTTGGCGCTGCGCGGCTCATCGCGAGCCACTGGCGTGCCTTGCTCGTGCTTTCTTGCCCACGGAGCGCCTCTTGCCTGCCGTTAACCCGATGTAGTTTTCCGTAAGCCCCGTTTCTATCTTGGCGAAAAACATTTCGTGCAGTACGACAGGAGGAGACGGCGATGAGCGGCAATGCAAGCGTAGGTGAGGGTGGGTATCAAGGGACGAGAACCGCAATCGACGGCAAGCCGACGCTCGGCGCAATCTTGCGCGCCGGCATAGCCGGCGGCTTGACGGGCGCGGTCATCATCTGGATCTACGAGGCGCTCATCTGGGTCGGCGCCCAGCATCTCATGCCGCTTGCGGGCATTCCCCGCAACGCGACCGGCCTCGTGTTCGGCAAGGGCGTACAGGACTGGCTCGGCATCTGGGCGTATTTCCTCGGGACTGCCATTCATTTCTTCTTCGCCATTGCGTGGGGCGTGCTGTTCGCGGCGATCTGGCCGTATTTCCGCCGCCGTGGTTACGAAGCCACATTCGTCGCGCTCTTTTATGCGATCCTGGCCTGGATCGTCATGCATGTGGCGATTAGCATCGCCTCCGACAACCATCCCAATTACTACGACCCGGTCGTCATCATCGGCGGTTTCATGTCGCACTTTTGCTTCACTGTGCCGCTCGCCCTCGTGGTGAAGCGCATGCTAGCGACCGAGCGCGGACGCTGACGCCTCCGGCGTCAGCACCGAACTATCAAGAAGTCAACAACAGGGGAAAGTGACGATGTCGTTAAATAGAGGATTCCTTAGCTTGTCGGTGATGGCGGCGGCTGTCATCGCCAGCACGCCGGCGATGGCGCAATCGTCGGTGACGCTCTACGGCGTGCTGGACGTGTTCGCCGGCTACCAGAACACGAAAGTCGACGGCAAGACCACGTCGCTCGCCGTGCTGGGCAACAACGGCTTGATGACGAGCCGGTGGGGCTTGCGCGGCATGGAGGACATCGGCGGCGGATACCGCGTGAACTTCGCGCTGGAGAGCGGCTTCGATCCGGGTACGGGCAAGTTGCAGAACAGCTATCGGTTCTTCGATCGCCAGGCGTGGGTCGGTCTGGGCGGTGGGTTCGGCGAGGTGCGTTTCGGGCGGCAGAACACGCCGATGTTCACCTGGAGCGGCAATATGGACGCCTTCGGCGCGGCGACCTACGCCTCGGGCTACAACAACTTTGCGAACTGGCTGGCGCGTGTCGACAATGACATTGCGTGGATCTCGCCGAAGTTCGTGGGGACCCAGGTCGAACTGCATTATTCGGTGGGCGGCCAACCCGGTACGCTCGCGGGCAATGCCGTGTATCAGGCCGGCGTGCAGACCACCCAGGGCCCGGTCTATCTCGCGCTTGCCTATTTGAACGCGGCGAATGCGACAGCTTCCAACCGTGTGCAGGAATTCATGGCGGGCGGCAATCTCGACTACGGGTGGGGGCGCATCTATGTCGGCTATTTCCGCGCCAACGACGTCATTTCCGCGACCACCGGCAATGCGCTGAGCAACCCGGCGGGCAAATACGACCCGACGGTCGGGCCGGTCGGCAATACGGCAGGCGACTGGCACAGCACGTATTCGCTTTCGGCCGACTACCGGTTTACGCCGTTCTTCAGCATGGGCGCCGGCGCCACCTACACCAAGGACAGCACGCATCTCGGCAATGACGCCCTGCAATATGGGGCGATCGTCAACTACGATCTCTCCAAGGGGACGCGGCTATACGGCACGATTTCCGAATTGAAGAACTACGGCACCGCGCAGTTCAAGATGGCAGGCGCCAGCATTACGACGGGTTCGTTCCTCACGCCGGGACCCGGTCAGAGCGAATTCGGCGTTCAGGTCGGCATACGGCATCTGTTCTAGCATTTGAGAAAACGCAAGCAGCCGATGCTTAACGCATGAAACTCCACGCCACCACTTCGTAGCCATCGGACATTGGACTACGATCAAGAATGCAAGGGCGATGTCGTCGCAATTTCGAATCCGTTCACGGTGCCTCATCGTGAATCGAAATATGCAAACCTTGCTGGGGACGACGGACTCGCCGCGTGCCTGCGGACCGAAAGGAGGGCGCCCGGCGATCCGGCGTATTTCCGGTTGTCGATGGAGGAACCATGAAAGCACTGGTCTATAACGGCCCGGGCAAGTTCGCACTCGAAACGCGGCCAATGCCCGCCTTGCAGGGACCCGGCGACGCCGTGGTCAAGATCACGAAGACGACGATCTGCGGCACCGATCTCCACATTCTCAAGGGCGACGTGCCGAGTTGCGAGCCGGGCCGCATTCTCGGCCACGAAGGCGTGGGCGTCGTACATGAAATCGGCAGCGGCGTCTCGACGTTGAAAGTCGGCGATCACGTGCTCGTGTCGTGCATCTCGAGCTGCGGGCAGTGCGAGTACTGCCGGCGCGGCATGTATTCGCATTGCAAGACGGGCGGCTGGATACTCGGTAATCGTATCGACGGCACGCAGGCCGAATACGTGCGTACGCCGCACGCGCAAACGAGCCTGTACCGGATTCCCGACGGCCTCGACGAAGCCGCGCTCGTGATGCTCTCCGATATCTTGCCGACGGGCTTCGAATGCGGCGTGCTCAACGGCAAGGTCGAACCCGGCAGTACAGTGGCCATTGTCGGCTCCGGGCCGATCGGGCTGGCCGCGCTCCTGACCGCGCAGTTTTATTCGCCCGCGCAGGTGATCATGATCGATATGGACCCCAACCGCCTGGAATGCGCGAAGAAGTTCGGGGCAACGGCGTGCATCGATCCGCGCGCAGGCGACGCCGTGGATGCGGTGATGAAGCTCACGGATGGCGTCGGCGTGGATTGCGCCATGGAGGCCGTTGGCGTGCCTGCGACGTTCGAACTGTGCCAGCAGATCGTGGCGCCGGGTGGCGTGATTGCGAACATCGGCGTGCATGGTGTGCCGGCGTCGCTTTTCCTCGACAAGCTCTGGGACCGCAACGTAGCGATCACGACGCGTCTCGTCGACACAGTGAGCACGCCCATGCTGCTCAAGACCGTGCGTGCCGGACGGATCGATCCGAACCGGCTGATCACGCACCGGTTTTCATTCGAAGACATGCCCAAGGCGTATGAGACGTTTTCGCAGGCGGCCAGCACGCAGGCGTTGAAGGTGATTGTCGAGATGTGATGCGGTGGTTTGATGTTTGCGAACATCTATAAAACTGCGATAATTTATCTTATGTTAAATAAGAAAAATCCACGGGCGGCGCCACCTGCCAAGGTTGCGCCGCTCTGTCATTGAGCCTCCTCGAACGAAGGCCGCACGGCAGCCGGCTCCAGTTCGATTCGCTTCGCACCGGGTTTCGCATGCAACGCGAATGTCGATGCGACGAACGACGGCGCCAGATTCCAGTGGTACGTCACTTCATGACGCGGCCTCGAAGGCTGGGTCGTGTCGGTCACGACCAGATGGCACGGCAGCGGTCGCCGTCCCTGCTCGATCCACATTTCCCAGTCGGCGCCACGCTGCTGAAACGCGTAATGCGTGCACCGGCGCGCATCGACCATTTCGACGCCGAGCACCTGCGCCGCCGTGATCGCCGCGTTGTCGTCCTTGCCGTTGCCCCAATAGAAAAGCTCCGCGAGCGGCGCTTCGATACGCCAGGTGTTCGCGAGTTCACGTACGAGGCCATCGAGCGTCGGTGGCGCGTCATTGCGCGTGTAAAAGCCCTTCTTTTCATTGAAGGTCATGAATTCGCGTCCGTCATAGACCAGCCCGCGCAGGTTGCCGTTGCCCGTGATTTCGGCGCGCAGCCGGTCGGGCCGCTTGACCTCGAGCACCGTATGGCGCAGCAACGCGGCGTTCTGGCCGTTGTCGAGCACGACGTCGGTCGACGTGTCCGCGTTGACCTCGAACTTGCGCAACGTGCGCAGATAAGCGCCCATGGCATTGAGCGCGTCGAGCGCCTGCGCATCGACGGCTGCCTGCGGCGCGTTCGCGGCGGCGGTTCCCTCGCCGTTATCGAGATCGGTGAGCGGCGATGGAACATTCGATTGCGCCTGCGTGTAGCCCCCGCTCTCCGGATGCGCACAGCCGGAGAGCGCAATAGCGGCGCAGAGCGACAAGGCGAACTCGGCAGGAACCCCGGAAAAGACTTTCTTCTTCAAGACGTCTCCTGACTGAGCATCCGCATAAAACGACGGGCTTGGAGCACACGGCATGCCCAGTGGACCGCTGTGAGGCACACGTCGCCTCTCCCTGCATGCACGACTCAGTAAAAGCCCTGGTCGGTTGGCCCACCGCCTCGCAGTATCATCGACCCATATTTTAGAACGACGTTCTGTTGAATAGAACGGGCAGACACGCAAACGAAGCGTTCAGGAGATTCCGATGTCCAGCTTGCCAATCGGAGCGACACACGCGTCGCTCCGGGACCCTGCCGCCGCGCCCGTCAGTGCGGCCGAGATCAACGCGCGCATTGACCGCCTGCCGGCCACGCGCGCCATCTGGACGCTCGTGCTCCTGCTTTCGCTGGGCGGCTGGTTCGAGTTCTACGATCTGTTCTTCACGGCCTATGTCGGGCCGGGCCTCGTGAAAAGCGGTCTCTACTCGACCACCACGGCTTCGTTCTTCGGCTTCTCGGGTCTCGGCGCCTTCGTCGCGGCGTCGTTCGCGGGGCTCTTCATCGGCACGTTCTGCTTGACAGGTCTCGCCGACCGCTATGGCCGCCGCACGCTGTTCACCGCATCGTTGCTCTGGTATTCGGTGGCGACATGCATCATGGCGCTGCAGACGGGCGCGCCCGGCATCAACCTGTGGCGCCTCATCGCGGGCATTGGCGTGGGCGTCGAACTCGTCACCATCGACACCTACGTGAGCGAACTCGTGCCCAAGCACATGCGCGGCCGCGCGTTCGCGTTCGTGCATCTGGTGCAGTACACGGCAGTGCCGGCCGTTGCGTTGCTTGCGTGGTGGTTCGTGCCGCGCGCGCCGCTCGGCTTCGACGGCTGGCGCTGGGTCGTGATGTTCGGCGCGTTCGGCGCGCTCATCGCCTGGGCGATCCGCCGTCGCGTGCCCGAGAGCGCGCGCTGGCTCGCGCAGCGCGGCCGCACCGAGGAAGCTGCACGCATTCTCGCGAGGCTCGAAGCGAAGATCGAGGCGCAGCACGGTCGCTCGCTGCCTGCGCCTGTCGTGGAACCTGCCAGCGCGCAAACACTTGCCAAGGCGCGTTTCGCCGAGATCTGGCAGCCGCCTTACCGCCGCCGCACGATCACGCTGCTCGTCTTCAATCTGTTTCAGGCCATCGGCTTCTACGGCTTCGCCTCGTGGGTGCCGACGCTGCTCGTTTCCAAGGGCGTCACGGTCACGCACAGCCTGCTCTACTCGTTCGTGATCGCGGCGTCGAATCCGTTCGGGCCGCTGCTCGGCATGGCGATTGCCGACCGCATCGAGCGCAAGACGCTCGTCGTACTCTCCGCGCTCGCCATCGCCGTCTGCGGCACGCTGTTCGCCATGCAAACCTCGGCCGGCATGCTCATGTTCCTCGGTGTGCTCATTACGCTGGGCGGTACCCTCCTCTCGGTCGGCTACCACGCGTACCAGGTCGAGCTCTTCCCCACGCGCATGCGCGCCACCGCTGTTGGCTTTGTCTATTCGATGTCGCGTCTTTCCGCGATGTTCTCGGGCTTCATGATCGCGTTCGCGTTGCGCCACTTCGGGGTGCCAGGCGTTTTCGCGCTGATTACCGGCGCGATGATCGTGGTGATGGCGGCCATTGGCATCTTCGGGCCGCGCACGAAGAATCGCGCGCTCGACGACATCTCCCACTAATTTTTCCCAATACGAGGCGGTAACCATGCTCCCGTTAGCCGGCGTGCGCGTCCTGGATCTGTCGAATGTGCTCGCGGGTCCCTTCTGCGCCTATCAACTCGCGCTCTTCGGCGCCGAAGTCACCAAGGTCGAGCATCCTGAAGGCGGCGACCTGGCGCGCCGCCTCGGGGCCGACAAGGACGCCGCGGCGCGCAATATGGGCGCGTCGTTCGTGGCCGTGAATGCGGGCAAGCGCTCGATCACGCTGAACCTGAAAGACCCGCGCGGCAAGGCCATTTTGCTCGATCTGGTACGCCACGCCGACGTGCTCGTCGAAAACTTCCGGCCCGGCGTGATGGACCGCCTCGAACTCGGCTACGATCAGTTATCCAAAGTGAATCCGGCTCTGGTCTACTGTGCGATTTCCGGTTTCGGCGATGAAGGCGAGCTGTCGCGCCGCCCGGCCTACGACCAGATCATTCAGGGCATGTCCGGCGTGATGAGCGTGACGGGCGACGCGCACAGCGCGCCGCTGCGCGTAGGCTATCCCGTCTCCGATACCGTGGGCGGCCTCACCGCCGCATTCGGCATTTGCGCGGCGCTCGTCGACGCGCGAACGAGCGGCCGCGGGCGGCACCTCGACGTTTCGATGCTCGAAGCCACGCTCGCGACCATGGGCTGGGTCGTGTCGAACTACCTGAACGCCGGCGTCGAGCCTGCGCCGATGGGCAACGAGAATTTCACGGCCGCGCCCTCGGGCACCTTCCGCACCGGCGCGGGGCTGCTCAATATCGCGGCAAACGAAACGCGCCAGTTCGAAAGCCTGTGCGAGGTGATCGGCCGCCCCGACCTGCCGCGCGACGCGCGCTTCTCCGCGCGCCATTCGCGCAAGCAGCATCGCGAAGCGCTCAAGGCCGAGATCGAAACCGCGCTCGCCCCAGACAGCGCGGCCAACTGGGAAACGCGCCTGCTCGAGCGCGGCGTGCCCGTGGGCCGCGTGCTCTCGGTGCCCGAAATCCTCGCGCATCCGCATCTGGCCGAACGGCGCTTCATACGCGAGTTCGAACCGGCACAAGGCGAAGCCGCGCAACGCGTGACGCGCGCGGGCCTGCGGCTCGCCGATGCCGACGCCGCGCCCGCCACGCCCGCGCCGGTTCTTGGCGCCCACACGCGCGAAACGCTCGCACAACTCGGTTACGAAGCCGCCCAAATCGAAGCTCTCCACGATGACGGAGTGATCTGACCATGCCGACGACGAATACAGCCACGCCCGATCTCGCCGCCCTATGCGCCGACTACTGGAGCACCTCGATCATCGACATCCATCCGGGTTCCATCAAGGTGCGCGGCTATCCGATCCAGGAGCTGATCGGCAGCGTGAGCTTCCCGCAGATGATCTGGCTGATGCTGCGCGGCGAGCTGCCCGGCGACGAAGAGGCCACGCTGCTCGAAGCAGCGCTCGTAGCCTCGGTCGATCACGGACCACACGCGCCTTCGATCGCGATCTCGCGCATGGCCACGAGCTGCGGCTTGCCGATCAACGGCGCAATGGCCTCGGCACTCAACGCACTCGACGACGTGCACGGCGGCGCCGGCCAGCAGGCGGTCGAACTCTATGCCGACATCGCCGCGCGCATCGTGGCAGGCGCCCCATTCGACGCGGCGGTCGAAGCCGGCGTCGACGAGTTCATTGCCAGTCACGGCAAGTATCTCCCGGGCTTCGGCCATCGCTTCCATCCGGTCGATCCGCGCGCCGGACGGCTGCTCGCGCTCGTCGACGCACGTGTGGCGTCGGGCACCATCAAGGGCCGCTACGCCGCGATTGCGCGCGGCATCGAAGCACTGCTGAAAAAGCGCAAGGACCGCCCCGTGCCGATGAACATCGACGGCGTAACGGCCGTCATTTACGCCGAACTGGGCTTTGCGCCCGAACTGGCGCGCGGCGTGTTTTGTCTCTCGCGCGCGGTGGGCATCCTCGCGCATGCGTGGGAGCAGCGCGGGCGCGGCGAGCGTAACAAGGGGCCCATGCCGCGTCAGATTCCGTATGCCTATACTGGCGCGCCGGAGCGACATCTGGAGCAGCCCTGATCAACGCCCCGTGAAAGCGACCGTGTGCAAACGGTGCTTTGCGCCTGCAATGTTTGCGCTAGCTGCGCGTGGCTTCAGGCGTCCTGACGTGCGTGCGCGGCGTGCGCACGTTGGGCGGCGCGCAGCGCGCGCGAGTCGCCGCCGAGCGCGTCGGTAGCGCGTATCGCGCACTCGAACAGCGCGTCGAGATGACGCTCGACGAACGCCGCGTCGATACGCGAACTCGGCCCGGCGAGCGTGAGCACGCCACGCAAGGTGTCGTGAACGCCGAACACGGGCATGGACACGCCGGCGGTTTCGCGGTCGCGCTCACCGATCGAGATGCAGTAGAAGTCGTGGCGAATGGTCTCGAACGGCTCGCCCGGTTCGCCGCCGAATGCCAGCAGCGCGCGGCCGCCAGATCCGCTTTCGAGCGGCAGCACGTCGCCCTCGCGCACATGGTGACGCACCACATGATGCGAATCGACGCGATGCAGGCACACGCGCACCGCGTTGTCACGCACGTAGAACGAAACGCTCTCGCCGCTCGCCGCGGCCAGTTCGCGCATGAGCGGCAGCAGAATGTCGCCCATGTTGAGACCGCGCTGATAGAGCGCGCCCAGCGCGAACGTGGCGGGGCCGAGCTGGTAGCGGCCGTCGTCGAGGCGCAGCAGCAGGCGATGCTGAATCAGCGCACCGGCCAGCCGCAGCAACGTGCTTTTATAGAGGCCCGTGCGCGCTGCGAGTTCGGCGAGCGTGAGCGCGCTGTCTCCGGGGCGAAACGCAAACAGGATGGCACACGCGCGGTCGATGACAGCGACGCCTTCTTCTTTCTTGACCGTACCAGCCGGGTCTTGCGCGGGCATGAATGGAAAACGTGGGGATTGGGAATGCGTCCGATTTTACGCGACTTGCCGTCTCCCGGGTGCGCCCCCCTCACCTTCGACTCCAGCGCTGCTGCTCGTTGCACGGGACGCGCGCGTTACTTCGCCCGCGCCACCGAATCGCGCAGCGTCACGCTTACGGGAAACGTGCGCTCGATCGGCCACTGTGTGCCGTAGCACTGGTTGATGAGCCAGCGCACCGCATTGCGCGTGAGCTCCGCGGTGGGAATGTGCACCGAGGTCAGCGCAGGCGCCATGTAGGCCGCCGAATAATCGTCGTCGTAGCCGATCACCGAAACGTCGTGGGGCACGCGCAACCCTGCCTGCTGCAGACGCGCGAGCGCACTCATGGCCATCGTGTCGTTCGCGCAGAAAAGCCCGGTGAAGCGATGTTTGCGTTCGAGGAGCGTCCCGGCCGCCACATAGCCACCCTCGGGCGAGAAGTCCGAGACGATATGCGGCACGGTTCTGCGCTCGATGCCGTGACGCGCCAGCTCGGCGAAAAAACCATGCAGACGCGCCGCATTGTCCGAGGACGTGGACGGGCCGCCGATCACCGCAAGCTCGCGATGGCCGTGCTCGATGAGCGTGCGGGCTGCCATCTCGCCGCCGTGAAAGTGATCGGCGCAAAACGATGCTTCGGGCAACTGATCGAATGAGCGGTTCAGGAAGGCCATGCGCGGGTGCATGGCGTGCAGCATCTGCAGGTCGTCGTCGTACAGATCGTGGCTGATGACCACGACGCCGTCGCAATCGCGGCCGATGAGGAAGCGCACGGCCTCGATGGCCTGCTCGCGCGGCGAGGCTTCACCGCAACCGGTGGCCACCACCACATGACGCCGCACGGCGCGCAGCTGCGTGTCGGTTTCCTTCAGGATAGTGCCGTAGTACGAGCCGAAAAACGTCGGTACGAAGATACCGATGATGCCGAGCGACTTCGTGGCCATCGCCCGGCCGATGGACGAAGGCCGGAAATTGAGCTGTTCGATCGCAGCCTGCACGCGCGCGGCTGCTTCCGCCGACACCGGACCGTTGCCCGATATCGCCCGCGAAGCTGTCGAAAGGCCCACGCCGGCCAGCGCCGCCACGTCTTTCAGGGTCGCCACGTTCCTGGCCTCTCTGTCTTTATCGGTTGTATGCATCAAATGCGTGCGCCGGTTTCTTCGTCGAATAGCGAAACATGCGCACCGTCGATGGAGAACGGCACCGCCGCCCCACTCGCCAGCGGCGTCTTGTCCTGATCGATCGACGCGATCTGCCCCCCCTGATGCTCGATCCACAGGACACGATGATTGCCCATGGGCTCCACGAGCGTCAAGTGGCCTTCCCACGACGCCTCGTGCGGGCGCACTGCACCGCCTGCACGCACGTCTTCCGGGCGCACGCCGAGCACGCAGGGGCGTGTCGGATCCGGCGTGCCCTTGAACGCGTAAGCCGACACATCCACGTCGAGGCCTGACCCGCGAAAGCGCAGCCGGCCTTCGTCGGCTTCGAGCCTGCCACGCAGCAGGTTCATCGGCGGCGCGCCGAGGAAGGTCGCGACGAACAGGTTCTCTGGGCGCGCGTAGACTTCGGCCGGTGTGCCGAACTGCTGGATCGCTCCGCCCTTCATCACCGCCATGCGCGTGGCGAGCGTCATCGCCTCGACCTGGTCGTGCGTCACGTAGATCATCGTCGCGCCGAGTTGCTGATGCAACTGCTTGAGTTCGCGGCGCAATTCGGTGCGCAGCTTGGCGTCGAGATTCGAGAGCGGCTCGTCGAACAGGAACACGTCCGCCTCGCGTACGAGTGCGCGCCCGATCGCCACACGCTGGCGCTGGCCACCCGAGAGCTGCGCGGGTTTGCGCGAAAGCAGTGGCCCGAGCTGCAGCATGTCGGCGGCGCGCTTCACGCGGCGGTCGATCTCCGCCTTCGGCGTGCCATTGATACGCAGTGCGAACGAGAGATTGCGCTCCACGTTCATGGTCGGATAGAGCGCGTACGACTGGAACACGAGCGCCACGCCCCGATCCTTCGGGTCGGCCCACGTCATGTCCTCGCCGCCGATCTCGATGCTGCCGTCGGTCACGTCGACGAGGCCCGCGATGCTGTGCAGCAAGGTGGATTTGCCACAGCCCGAAGGCCCGAGCAACACGACGAACTCGCCTGCGCGCACATCGAGATCGAGTTCGTCGATCACCGTGTTCGCGCCGAGGTCGATGCGCAGGTTGCGTACGGAAACGTTCGTGAGATTGCCCATGCCCTGCTCCTAGCCTTTCACCGCGCCCGAGGCGATGCCGCGCACGAACCAGCGCCCCGAAATGAAGTAGATCGCGAGCGGCACGGCCGACGTGAGGATCGTCGCGGCCATGTTGACGTTATAGATACGCTCGCCGGTCGTCGTGTTGATGATGTTGTTCAGCTGCACCGTCATCGGCAGGTTTCTCGTGCCCGCGAACACGAGGCCGAGAATGTAGTCGTTCCAGATGCCGGTGACCTGCATGATGATCGCCACGACAATGATCGGCACCGACATCGGCAGCATGAGCTGCATGAAGATGCGCCAGAACCCGCCGCCGTCGATGCGCGCGGCCTTGAACAGCTCCTGTGGCAACGACGCATAGTAGTTGCGGAACAGGAGCGTCATGACCGGCATGCCGAAGATCGTGTGTATCAGGACGATGCCCGGCAGCGAGCTGAACAGATGCACGAAGGCCAGCACGCGCACGAGCGGGTACACCATCACCTGCACGGGAATGAACGCGCCCGCGAGCAGAATGCCGAACAGCACGCCCGCGCCGCGCGGCCGCCAGAACGACAGCGCGTAACCGTTCACGGCGCCCACGGCAATGGAGATGACCGTGCTCGGCACGACGATGCGCACCGAATTCCAGAAGCCCACGCGAATGCCGCTGCAGTCGAGCCCCGTGCACGCGGAGGACCACGCGTCGCGCCACGGCGCGAGCGTCCACTGCACCGGCAGTGCGAGCAGATGACCGAGGCGGATCTCGGTCATCGGCTTGACCGAAGTCACCAGCATCACATAGAGCGGCAGCAGGAAGAACAGCGCCGCCGTGAACAGAAACGCATAGACGCCGAGCCGCGCGGGCGTGAAGCGGCTGCGCGGCTTGCGCCGCTTTTGCGCCGCACGCGCGGAAGCGGGCGCGGGACGCAGCGAATCGGCCAAAGGCGTGCTCATGCCCGGTCTCCTTTGAGCGCCGCGCGGCTGCGCGCGTAGAAGAATGGCGCAAGAATCGCGAGGACGGTAGCGAGCAGCACGATCGACGCTGCCGAGGCGAGCCCGATGTTCGCGCGATTGAACAGGTAATCCATGATGAATTTCGCCGGCACCTCGCTCGCGGTGCCGGGGCCGCCTTGGGTCATCGCGACCACGGCGTCGTAAAGTTTCACGACCATCACGAAGAGCAGCACGAATGCCGTGGAAAGCGAGGTCTTGAGCATCGGCACGACGATGCTCGCGTACACGCGCCAGCGCGGAATGCCGTCGAGGCGCGCGGCCTTCCATATTTCGTCGTCGATGCCGCGCAGCCCCGCGAGCATCAGCGCCATCACGAGACCCGAGGCCTGCCACACGGTGGCGATCACGAGCGTGTAGATCGCGAAGCGCTGCGTGACGATCCAGTCGAAGCGCGCGTGCTCGAATCCCATGTGCCGCAGCACGGCCTGCACGCCGAGTTCGGGGTTGAGGATCCACTGCCAGACGAGGCCCGTTGCGACGAACGACATCGCATAGGGATAGAGAAACACCGTGCGCAGCGCGCCTTCCGCCACGACGCGCTGGTCGATGAAGATCGCGAGCAGTAGCCCGATCACGAGGCACGCCGCGATGAAGCACAGGCCGTAGATCACGAGATTCTGCAGCGACAGGATCCAGCGGTCGTTCTCGAAGAGCCGCACGTACTGCGTCACGCCCGCGAAGGTGTTGGTGGGCAGCGAGCGCGAGAGGCTGAGCGAGACGCGCGCCGTCCACAGCATGGTGCCGAGATACGCGAACAGGACCGTCGCCGCCATCGGCGCGAGCGCGATCCAGGCGGCGAGCGAGAGCCGCCGCCGCGCGGGGCGCGCGCTGCGCACTTGCCCCGCTTGGCGTTTGGCCGGGTGCAGCTTGGCGGCGTACATGGTTGCGCTCAGCTCTGGATTGCCGTGGCAAAGGCTTTCTGCGCGTCTTCGGCCGACTGGTTCTTGTTCCAGAAGTTCGTGATGACGTCCTGCAGCGCGCCCTGGACATCAGGCGGAATCAGCATTTCCGGATTCGGCAGTTGCCGCGACTTGTCCTTCATGATCGTCATGCCCTCCTTCGCGCAGATGTCGAAGCCCGAGGTGTCCACGTCGGGGCGAATCGGAATCGAGCCCTTCTTCTGGTTGAACGCGACCTGTGCGGCAGGCGAGGTCATCACCGTGGCGAGCAGTTGCTGCGCCTTGACCTGCTCGGGATTGTCGGTCTTCGGGAACACGAACACGTCGCCGGCGATCATGTACGGCGACTTCGGAAAACCGGGGAAGCATCCGAAGTCCTTGCCCGCCACCTGGTTCGCGGCAGAAAACTCGCCCTTGGCCCAGTCGCCCATGATCTGCATACCCGCCTTGCCGGAAATCACGAGCGCCGTGGCGTCGTTCCAGTTGCGGCCAGGCGAGCCCGGATCCACGTAATTATGCAGCCGCTTGAAGGTCGTGAGCACGTTGCGGAACGCGGGCGAATTCACGGCGTTCGCGTCGCGGTCGCGGTACACCTTCATGTAGAGATCGCGGTCCATGTCGGCGAAGATGGCGTCGAAGGTGATCTTCTCCTGCCATGCCTGCCCACCCAGCGCGAGCGGAATCACCCCAGCCGACTTGAGCTTGTCGAGATCGGCGAAGAGTTCGTCGAAATTCTGCGGTTCGCCCTTGATCCCGGCCTTGGCGAACGCGGGCTTGGAATAGAAGAACCAGTCCTGCATGTGGATGTTCACGGGCGCGGCATAGTAGTGCCCTTTGACCTTGATCGCCGTGAGAATCGATTCAGGGAAGCTGGCACTCCAGTTCTCCTTCGTTGCGACCGCATCGACATTGTTCAGGAGTCCCTGGTCGATGAGATCGTGAAACTGCCTGGACGTATTGAACTGCGCAGCGGTGGGCGGATCGCCGCCCACGATGCGGTTGATTGCCGTTGCGCGCGCCTGGTCCCCACCGGCGATCGCGTTGTCCACCCACTTCCCACCCGCCTGATCGTAGGCAAGCGCGAACTGCTTGATCGCGGCCGACTCGCCGCCCGACGTCCACCAGTGAATCACGTTGGCCTTCAGCGGCTCCGCGGCGTGGGCCGCGAGCGCGCCGGCCAGCGCGAGAGCGGCCACGATGCCGCGCAGAACGGGTGCGTTGTGCTTCATTGCGTCTCCTGTCGATCCGGAGCTGGCGCTTCAGCTGTCGCCTGGCGTCAGTGCTTTCGGCACCGGCGTCGGGCCCATGCAGGGCTCCGGTTGCTCCGGGTTGGTCTGCAAAAGCTTTTGGGTTGGAAATTTCGTCGGCCACGGCGCGTCGTACGGCATGCCCGAGCGTCGCATGCCCTGCCGTGGTTGTCACGCTAGTTGTTGCCCTTGCTCGGTAACCCTGTCAAGCGCCCTTGACGTGCCATCAAGCGCCGTCGAGCGCGCGCCGCTGCGCGATGAAACGCGCAATGAGTTGCGCACTGCGCTTGGGCGTGCGAACCTGCGTGTCGTAATCGACATGCACGACGCCAAAGCGCCGCTCATAGCCAAACGCCCATTCGAAGTTGTCGAGCAGCGACCAGACGAAATAGCCGCGCACGTCCACGCCCGCCTTGATCGCGGCGTCCACCGCGGCGAGATGGCGCTTGAGGAACGAGATGCGTTGCGTATCGTTGACCTCGCCTTCGCTCACGCGGTCGTCCGAAGCCATGCCGTTCTCGGTGATATAGATCGGCGGCAGGTTCTCGTAGGTGCGACCGAAACCGATCAGCAGGTCGCGCAGACCGTCGGGGTGAACCTCCCACCCCATCTGCGTACGCTCGACGTCCTTCAGCGGCACTTCGACGAAGCCGTGCGCGCCGTCGCTCTTCACGTTGGTGCGGAAATAGTAGTTGATGCCGAGGAAATCGAGCGGCGCCGAGATCGTCTTCATGTCGCCTTCGAGCACGAGCGGCTCGGTGCCCGGCCACAGCTCGAAGAGTTCGTCGGGGTACGCGCCCTTGAGCAGCGGATCGAGAATCCACGCGTTGTGCTGCACTTCGAAGCGGCGCGCGGCGCGCACATCTTCCGGCGACGAGGAATCGGGCGTGCCGCGTCCCACGTTCGCCACGATGCCCTTGGTCGAGCCCGGATCGTTCGCGCGCAGCACGCCGGTAGCGAGGCCGTGGCCGAGCAGCAGATGATGCATCGCCTGGGTGGCATAGCGGCCGTTCGCGAGGCCCGGCGCGTGATGGCCGTTGCCGTAGCCGAGGTACGCCGAGCACCACGGCTCGTTGAGCGTCATCCATGCGTCGACGAGGCCGGACAGTTCGCGGCTCATGAGGTCGGCGTAGTCGGCGAAGCGGTATGCGGTGTCGCGATTGAGCCAGCCGCCGCGATCTTCCAGATGCTGCGGCAGGTCCCAGTGGTAGAGCGTGGCGAAGGTGCGCACGCCCTTCTCCCTCAGGCGCTCCAGCAAGCGCTTGTAGAAGGCGATGCCTTTGGCATTGGGCCGGCCCGCCTCGTCCATGACGCGCGGCCACGCGATCGAAAAGCGATAGGCCTCGAAGTTAAGGCTCTCGAGCAAATCGAGATCGGACTCCCAACGGTGATAGTGGTCGCAGGCCACGGCGCCCGTGTCGCCCGCGAGCACCTTGCCCGGCGTGGCGCTGAACGTGTCCCAGATCGAGGGGATGCGCCCGTCCTCGTGAATGGCGCCTTCGATCTGATACGAAGCCGTGGCCGCGCCCAGGAGGAAGTCGCTGCGCCACAGTGCAGAGCTGGCGGGCGGAGTGAAAGGATCGTCGGCAACTGCGGCGGCGGAATGCGGCAATGCGGTGTCCTGAGTCACGAAGCCTCCTGCGCGGAAGTCACCGGCGTTCTGGGTAGCCGGATCAGGTTGGAGTGGAAGCGCTTCCACAGCGCTTGAGGCGCACAATAGCAGCGGCGAATTCCGGCGGGCAATCGGGGTTTTTATGGACGTTATTATGTAGCTGCTTCACACGTTTTCCGCACTACACGCTCGTCTGGCTTGTAGCATGGCTACACCGGCGTCACGCATCCGAGCGCGACTCCAGTTCGGGACGCACTGCCGCGAGCGCTTCGTGCAGGGTCGGAAAGATGTTCGCACGGCCCACCACGGCCGTGATGCCATGCCGATCCATGTCCGAAAGCAGATAGCGGTTCACGCGCCCGAAAATCACCTTCACGCCGCGCTCCGCGAGTTCCGCGCAGAGGTCGATGACGGAGCGCCCCGCGGAATAGTCGAGATCGGTGATCGCCCCCGCATCCACGACCACGCAGTGCACGGGCGACGGCGCGCGATCGATCAGCATGCGCAGTTCGTCGACGAACAAATGGTCGTTCGCATAGAACAGGTCCGCACCGAAGCGATAGACGATCAGCCCTGCCGCCGTGAGCTGGCCCGCTTGCGCGGGCTCGGGCAGCCAGTGCCCCTCGTCGTTCGGCACGAGCACCATGGTGTGCGGCCGGTAGCTATGGCGCACGTGGCGCAGTAACGACAGGCCGATCGCGATGAGGATACCGTTCTCCACGCCGATCACGACGACGGCGAGCGCCGTCGTCACCGCGAGCCGGAATTCGCCGGGACTTTCGCGGCGAATGTCGATCAGCTGGCGAATGTTCACGAGCCCCACGGCAATCGTGAAGACGATCGCGGCCAGCACGCAGTGCGGCAGATATTGCAGCAGGTGGCTGAAGAACAACAGCACCACGAGCACGACGCCCGCGAACACGAGCTGCGCGAACTGGCTGCGCGCGCCGGCCTGATCGGCCATGGCGGTCTGCGTGAGGCTACCGTTCACGACGAACGCGCCGCTCATCGAAGCCGCCGCATTGGCCGCCGCGAGGCCGAGGAGATTGGTGTCTTCGTCGCTGCGCTCGCCGTAGCGCTCGGCAAACGCGCGGCTCGTGGCGGCGCTTTGCGCGACGATGATGACGAAGCACGACGCCGCCACCTGCAGCAGATCGATCATCTGGAACCAGCCCACCGCGGGAAAGCTCAGGCGCGGCAAG
This sequence comes from Paraburkholderia sp. BR10936, assembly GCF_040965735.1. NCBI lineage: Bacteria > Pseudomonadati > Pseudomonadota > Betaproteobacteria > Burkholderiales > Burkholderiaceae > Paraburkholderia > Paraburkholderia sp. BR10936. The sequence goes on along the minus strand of NZ_JBFRCM010000004.1, from coordinate 498,329 downwards.
CCGCCCTGCACTGGCCCGATCACCGAAATGCCGTGGGCCGCGAAGTTCAGCATGGCGCTCGCGGCGATGCCGCCCGCCACGGCGACGAGCGGCACCGGCCAGCGCGGCCGGTACGTCTTGAAGACCAGAATCGCCGCCACGACCACCGCGGCGATGGCAAGCGTCTGCCAGTGAATCGTGCCCAGTTGCGTGACGATCTGCTTGATCTGCAGGACGGTGCGGCGTGAATTGACAGTAATGCCAAGCATGTCGCCGAGCATCGCCACGCCCACTTGCACGCCCACGCCCGTGAGAAAACCTGCGAGGACGGTGCGCGAGAGAAAGTCCGCGAGAAAGCCGAGCCGAAACAGGCGTGCGATCAGCAACATCACGGCCGTGAGCAAGGCGGTCATGCCCGCAAGCGCGACGTACTCAGCGCTCGAAGGCGCTGCCATGGTCGTGAGACGGCTCGCGAAAATGGTGGCCGTGGCGGAATCGGCGGCAACCACGAGATGGCGCGACGCGCCAAAGAGTGCAAACGCAACGAGCGGCAGAAAGCCTGTGTACAGACCGGTGACGGCAGGCATGCCGGCGATGCGCGCATAGCCAAGCAGTTGCGGCACGTTCATCGAGGCAAGCTGCACGCCGGCGAGCGCATCACGCAATGCAGACGCACGAGACAGCGGACGCACGCCGCGAAACAGTTCAAACGCCATTACGCCATCCTTTCGAAATCCGCCTCTTCGGGCGGTGTTTTTTTAGCTGCGGGTTCACTGGCGCAGTATGTTAGCGCGCGGGCGCGTTCCAGTACGTGTTCGATTGCAACGTCGTTGCTCGCGCATCAATGAAAGAGGCCAGCCCGCAGGCTGGCCTCATGACTGATCCGCTCAACCGCGTCACGCAGCGCGATGGCTATACCCGAATCGGCGGCGGCATATAACGGCATTCGTAGCGTTTTCGTACCGTGCCGTTCTCATCCACGCTTTCGAGGAACACGTCGAACTGCCAGAGGCGCGCCATGTGGCGCAGCACTTCGTCGGTGTCACCCGAAAGATGGCGATTGTCGCTCATGAAGTGACGCAGCGTGAGGCTACGATCGCCGCGCGTGTTCACCGACCACACCTGAATATTCGGTTCGCGGTGATGCATGTCGTACTGACGCGAGAGCGCCTGGCGCACGTACTGGTAGCCGCTTTCGTCGTGGATGGCCGAGACTTCGAGTGCGTCGCGCATGTCGTCGTCGAGCACCGAGAAGAGCCGCATTTCGCGGATCAGATGCGGCGACAGGTATTGCGCCACGAAGCTCTCGTCCTTGAAGTTGCGCATGGCATAGTGCAGCGCCTTGAGCCACGGACTGCCGGCCAGCTCGGGGAACCACTTGCGGTCCTCCTCCGTGGGGTTCTCGCAGATGCGGCGAATATCGCTCATCATCGAAAAGCCGAGCGCATACGGATTGATGCCGCTGTAATACGGCTTCGTCACCGGCGGCTGATAGATCACGTTGCTGTGCGAATGCAGGAACTCCATCATGAAGCCGTCTTCGAGCTTGCCCTGCGTATAGAGCGTATTGAGCAGCGTGTAATGCCAGAATGTGGCCCAGCCTTCGTTCATGACCTGGGTTTGCCGCTGCGGATAGAAGTACTGCCCGATCTTGCGCACGATGCGTATGACTTCGCGCTCCCACGGCTCGAGCAGCGGCGAGTTCTTTTCGGCGAAATACAGCAGGTTTTCCTGCGGCTCCGGCGGAAAGCGCTCGTCGATCTCCTCGGCAACGGGCATTTGCTGCTTCGGCAGCGTGCGCCATAGTTCATTGACCTGGGACTGCAGATAAGCCTCGCGTTCCCGGCGCAATGCGGCCTCGCGCTCGAGCGACAGCTTTTGCGGACGTTTGTAGCGGTCTACGCCGTAATTCATGAGCGCGTGGCACGAGTCGAGCAACTCTTCCACGCGGTCGAGACCATAACGCTCCTCGCATTCGGCGATGTAATTCTTCGCATACACGAGGTAATCGATGATGGCGTGCGCGTCCGTCCAGAGACGGAACAGATAGTTGCCCTTGAAGAACGAGTTGTGCCCGTACGCGGCGTGCGCGATCACGAGCGCCTGCATCGTCATGGTGTTCTCTTCCATGAGATACGCGATGCAGGGGTTGGAGTTGATGACGATCTCGTAGGCGAGGCCCATCTGGCCGCGGCGATAGCTCTTTTCGGTGGAGAGAAAGTGCTTGCCGAATGACCAGTGGCGATAGTTCACCGGCATGCCGACGGACGCATAGGCGTCCATCATCTGCTCGGCGCTGATCAGTTCGAGCTGGATCGGATAAACATCCAGTTCGTATTGCTCTGCAACATGCGAGATATGAGTGTCGTACTCCTCGATGAGTTCGAAGGTCCAGTCGGAGGGGCACGGCAACGGCCGTTTGTCGGCTACGTTCATTTGCACTTCCCTTTGCTGGGCGAGCCCATGCTCCTTGTGGCGAGCAGCCCCGGCGGCATGTCCGGGCGCTTCGGCGTCCTCATGGTGGCCGGGCTTGCGCTCGTCACCGTGTTCGCCATGATGCCCTTTTTCGTGGCCGCTCGTCTTCCGGCGCTCCGGCTGGTAGCCGCGCGCCTCATTGTGCAGGTGGCGTGTCGTCATGAGTGCTCCACCTGCTTTTCGAAAAGCTCCCGGAACACCGGGTAGATGTCCGCCGCGGTGTCGACTTTCTTCATCGCCAGATGCGGTTCGGTGAGTGCGAGCTGCGCGTATTCGAGCCAGAGGTTCTGCTCCTCCGGCGTCACCTGAATATACGCAAAATAGCGCACCTGCGGCAGTATGTCATCCGCGAGAATCTTGCGGCATTTGGGCGAATCGTCAGTCCAATTGTCGCCGTCCGAAGCCTGTGCGCCGTAGATGTTCCAGTCGCTTGGCGAATAACGGTCCTCGATCACTTTTTTCATCAGCTCCAGTGCGCTCGACACGACCGTGCCGCCGCTTTCGGTGGAATGAAAGAAGGTGTCCTCGTCCACTTCTTCGGCACGCGTGTGGTGGCGAATGAAGACCACCTCGATCTTTTCGTAATTGCGCTTGAGGAACAGGTACAGGAGGATGAAGAAGCGCTTGGACAAGTCCTTGCGCTGCTCGTCCATCGAGCCCGACACGTCCATGAGGCAGAACATCACGGCCTGGCTCGACGGTTGCGGCTGCTTCACGCGATTCACGTAACGCAGATCGAACGGGTCGATGAACGGAATGCGCCAGATGCGCCCGCGCAGGTGATGAATCTGCTCTTCGAGCCGCGCGATTTCTTCACGCCGGTCGGCCGGGTCGGCCTTGAGCGCTTCGAGCTGCTCCTCGAGTTCGTGCAGTTCGTTGACGAGCGGCGCACCGAGCGCGATGCGACGGCCAAGCGCGCTGCGCAGCGATCTCACGACATCGATGTTGTTCGGCGTGCCTTCGGCAGCCCAGCCCGCGCGGATGCTCTTCCACGTTGGCACGGCCATGAGATGGGTTTTGACGAGGCGCGGCAGTTCGAGGTCGTCGAAGAAGTACTGCATGAATTCTTCGCGGGAGAGTTCGAACACGAAGTCGTCCTGACCTTCGCCCTCGTTGCTCGCCTGGCTGCCGCCACCGCCGCCGCCGCCCTGTGGACGCGGAATGCGGTCGCCGCGAATATAGTCCTCGTTGCCTGGGTGAACCATTTCGCGCTTGCCGCCGGGGCCGTGCCGGAACGACGGCTCTGCGATGTCCTTGCGCGGAATGGTGATGCTCTGGTTGCTCTGTATGTCCTTGATGCTGCGGTCACGCACCGCTTCCGAAACGGCGTGACGAATATAGTTCTTCACGCGGCGCAAAAAGCGCTCGCGGTTAGCAATGCTCTTGTTCTTTCCGGCTAGCCTGCGGTCGATGATTTGATGAAGCACATCCAGTCTCCCGCTCCAGTTGCGAATGGGCGAGGTGCGCAGTGTTCATTGCCGCGTCTGCCATCGTGCGTGCCGCGTTCACCCGCTCATGGCCACGCCGCCTGCGCCCCGCCGGGGGTCCTTTTGCGCCGCCGCAAAACTGCGGCAGCGCACTCGGACGGTAAAGCCTCTTCGTTCACGACGACTTGCGCACCCGCAGATACCAGTCGCAGAGCAACCGGACCTGCTTCGGCGTATAACCCTTCGCCACCATGCGGTTGACGAAGTCTTCGTGCTTGCGCTGCTCTTCCGCCGATCCTTTCGCATTGAACGAGATGACCGGCAAAAGTTCTTCCGTGTTCGAAAACATTTTCTTTTCGATCACCACGCGCAGCTTCTCGTAGCTGATCCAGGCCGGGTTCTTGCCGGCGTTGGCCGCACGCGCACGCAGCACGAAATTCACGATCTCGTTGCGGAAGTCCTTCGGGTTGCTGATGCCCGCGGGCTTCTCGATCTTCTCGAGCTCGGCATTCAACGCCGCGCGATCGAAGCTTTCGCCCGTGTCGTGATCGCGGAACTCCTGGTCCTGAATCCAGAAGTCGGCGTAGGTGACATAGCGGTCGAAGATGTTCTGCCCGTATTCGGAATACGACTCGAGGTAGGCGGTCTGGATCTCCTTGCCGATGAACTCCGCGTAACGCGAGGCCAGCACGTCCTTCACGAACGACAGATACTTCTGCTCGGTTTCCGGCGGGAACTGCTCGCGCTCGATCTGCTGTTCGAGCACATACATGAGGTGCACCGGATTCGCGGCCACTTCAGTCGAGTCGAAGTTGAACACGCGCGAGAGGATCTTGAACGCGAAGCGCGTCGAAACCCCGTTCATCCCTTCGTCCACGCCCGCGAAGTCGCGGTACTCCTGGTACGACTTCGCTTTTGGATCGGTGTCCTTGAGGTTTTCGCCGTCGTACACCTGCATCTTCGAGAAGAGACTCGAGTTCTCCGGCTCCTGCAGGCGCGTGAGCACCGACATCTGCGCCATCATCTTCAGCGTGCCAGGCGCGCACACGGCCTCGGCCAGCGACGAATTGCGCAACAGCTTCTCGTAGATCTTCATCTCTTCCGAGTAGCGCAGGCAGTACGGCACCTTCACCACGAAGATACGATCGAGCAGTGCCTCGTTGTTGCGGTTGTTGCGGAACGCCTTCCACTCCGACTCGTTCGAGTGCGCGAGGATGATGCCGTTGAACGGAATCGCCCCGAATCCTTCGGTGCCCTTGAAGTTGCCTTCCTGGGTGGCCGTGAGCAGCGGGTGCAGCACCTTGATCGGCGCCTTGAACATTTCGACGAATTCGAGCAGGCCCTGATTCGCGAGACACAGGCCGCCCGAGTAGCTGTAGGCGTCGGCGTCGTCCTGGGCATATTGCTCGAGCTTGCGGATGTCCACCTTGCCGACGAGCGACGAGATGTCCTGATTGTTCTCGTCGCCAGGTTCGGTCTTCGCGATGCCGATCTGGCGCAGGATGGACGGGAAGCGGCGCACCACGCGGAACTTGCGGATGTCGCCGTTGTATTCGTGCAGGCGCTTCACGGCCCACGGGCTCAAGATGCTGCGAAGGTAACGGCGCGGTATGCCGTATTGCTCTTCGAGTATCGGGCCATCTTCGTCGTAGTCGAACAGCCCGAGCGGAGACTCGTTCACGGGCGAGCCCTTGATCGAGTAGAACGGCACGCGCTCCATGAGCTGCTTCAGCCGCTCGGCGATGGAGGACTTGCCGCCGCCCACCGGACCGAGCAGATAGAGAATCTGCTTCTTCTCTTCGAGTCCTTGCGCCGCATGGCGGAAGTACGCGACGACCTGCTCGATCACGTCTTCCATGCCATAGAACTCGCGGAATGCGGGATACACCTTGATGACCTTGTTCGCAAAGATGCGCGACAGACGCGGATCGTTGCGGGTGTCGATCTGTTCGGGTTCGCCGATTGCCGTCAGCATGCGTTCGCCAGCCGTGGCGTACGCATTGGGATCTTCCTTGCAGAGCGCGAGATACTCCTCAAGCGAGAACTCCTCCTCTCGCGTTTTTTCGAAGCGGGTCGCGAAGCTGCTATAGATATCCATGCTACCTCCTCGCCAAGATCTGCGACCGATGTCGTGCGCGGCGCGCTATTCGGAAACGACATCGCTCAAATTCATCCTAAACCCTTTTGAAATTTTTCGCACCGTTAAATCGCGCCTGATGTGCCCTCTAAAGCTAAGCATTATTGAGCGCTTGGAGGGCGCCAGACAACGACTTACAATGATCTTCCCTACTGGTGCAAATTTCAGACCGGGGTCACGCTCCTTCCCACATGCTGTGCCTGCGTGTTGGCTAATTCCATCGGGCGGGGCATTCGCAGCACGCCACTTTTTACCTGATGTTCGACCGGCTTTTCGCCTTGTCATGCGGCCTGTCCGGCACTCCGGCATACACAGCGCCTCTTCATCAAACGCACCAACGCAGCGCCGGTGCACACCCATTCGTTACGATTTGTTCGCGAGCCCGCAGAACGCGCGCGCATTGCGAACTGCCACGCAAATGTTGTGAGCACGCGTCAATGCGATTTTTTTCCCGTTTTACGCGTCGATTTCGCCGTCGTCGGTGACCTGCCGCGCATTCTTGCGCGGATGCCAATCGACGCTGACCGGCCCTGTCGGCAGTAGTGGTTTTCCCGCTCCAATCGGACGACGCGCGAACGCCATGCGATGAAGATGACGCGCGTGACAGGTTGCCAGGTTTACACCCATGGGACGCACAACGCGTACAAAAAAATAAAGCCGCCGCGCAATGCGCGCGGCGGCCGTTCGTGAGAGCAAATATGACAGGTGCGACAGTTACACGATGCGCCCCTGGGCGACCTAGACGAACTCGACTTCGACTTCCCCTAGCCCGTCGATGTGGCCGTGCAGGAGGCCCGGTGTATCGATGCGGTGCGCACCGACATAGGTGCCGGTCGTAATAGTCCATTCGGGCTCGATCGTGATGCCCATGGCGGCGCAATGATTGACGAACCAGACCAGCAGTTCGCGCGGATCGCCCGCGGGGTTGCCCGGCGCCTCCGGCACGAGCGAGGCGCCGTCGAACGTCAGTTCGAGCTCAGGCGCGACGAAATCGAGCACGCGGGCAAGCGCTGGGTACGGCAGCGCATGGCCGGTCACGAGTGCACCATTGTTCTGTGCATCGGCGAGCTGGGCGAGCGGCGCGACGTTGGGCCACTGCGCGAAACGGCTGTCGACGATCTCGATCGCCGGCACGATCTGGCCTACGCGCGCGAGCACCTCGTCGCGCGCATAGGCTTCGGCGCGCGGGACGATCGGTTCCGAAAAACGAAACGCGATTTCCAGTTCCACGAGCACGCGGAAAAAGTGGCGGCGCTCGAAGCGCGCCGGCGAGGCGTGCACGAGCGGCGCCGGGATCGGCGCGCCGGAGGCAGGGCCGCCGGGGGCGCGTGCGCCCACTTTCCAGCCGCCCGTGGTCGTCTCGAGCCCGGCGAGCACCGCCTGCTGGATCGCGTAGGCCGTGGCCGCGTCGGGCGGCACGCGCTCGGGTTCCAGCGTTTCGATCAGATGATGATGCCGGCGCGCATTCACGAGGCGTTGCGCGAGATCGTCATGCGTCATGTCGGGTTCCTTGTTTGTGCTGTCATGCGGCGCTGGCGCTCGATGCCGGCCAATCCGTCCTGCCTGGCGCGGTGCGCCTGCCTTGCCCCTGCGGGGCGGGTCGTTCCTCCTGCGGTGCCACCCCGTTTGGGCCGCGCCCGGACATCGGCGCGGGCTGAACCGTCCAGCACGACGCCATGCCGCTCGCGGGCACCGCTGGGCGCCGCAGTGTAGCGCGCCGACCGGGCCGCGCAGATGACACGGCTGACAATGTACCGTAACGGCGCCCACATGGCGCATGGCGGGGCCGCACAACGGGGTCAAAGGCGTAAAAAAAGCCGCTGCGGCACAGCGGCTGGCTCTCGTGCGCGGACGGCCCGCGCGGCTTGGCGGATGAATGTCAGAAGGTTTCCCAGTCGCCGTTCGAACCGGCAGCCGACGCCACCGCGCTCATGGGCGCGCGGGGGGCTGCCACGGGCCGTGCGGCCGGCTGGGCGGCGGCGGCAGCCGGAGTGCTGCGCGGCGCGCGCTTTGCGGCAGGCGCAGCTGCCCCGACTCCCGATGCCTGGCGCGTGGCAGCAGCACGGGCGACGGAAGCCGTCCTGGCGGCTGCCGGCGCAGGCTTCACCTGCGCTGCGCCCAGCGCTGCGTCTTCCAGATTGAATACGGCGACGGCCTCGCGCAGGCGTCCCGCCTGGTCCTCGAGCGACTGCGCCGCGGCGGCGGCCTCCTCGACGAGTGCCGCGTTCTGCTGGGTCACCTCGTCCATCTGCGTGACCGCACGCGCGACCTGGTCGATGCCGCCCGACTGCTCCTGCGAAGCCGCCGCGATCTCGCCCATGATGTCGGTCACGCGCTGCACCGCGGCGATGATCTCGGTCATCGTGCGGCCCGCCTCGTCGACGAGCGCCGAGCCCGCCTGCACGCGCTCGACCGAGGTGTCGATGAGCCCCTTGATCTCCTTGGCCGCCGCCGACGAGCGTTGCGCGAGGCTGCGCACCTCGCCCGCCACCACGGCGAAGCCGCGCCCTTCCTCGCCCGCGCGTGCCGCTTCGACGGCCGCATTGAGCGCGAGGATGTTGGTCTGGAACGCGATGCCCTCGATGATCGTGATGATGTCGGCGATCTTCGCGGAGCTGTCGTTGATGTCGCCCATCGTGCCGACCACCTGATTGACGACCGAGCTGCCCTTGTTGGCGATTTCCGAGGCGTTGGCGGCGAGCGCGCTGGCCTGGCGGGCGTTGTCGGCGTTCTGCTTCACGGTGCCCGTGAGCTGTTCCATGCTCGAGGCGGTCTGCTGGAGCGCCGATGCCTGCTCTTCGGTACGCGACGAGAGGTCGAGGTTGCCCGCGGCGATCTCACGCGTGGCCGTGGCGATCGATTCGGTGCCCGAGCGCACCGAACGCACCGTTTCGGTGAGGCTGCGCTGCATCTGCGCGACGCCGCCCAGCAGTTCGCCCATCTCGTCGTTGCGGCGCACGACCACGGGCCGGCGCAGATCGCCGGCGGCGATCGCATGGAAAGCGCCAAGCGCTTCGCCGAGCGGCTCCGCAATAGCGCGGCGCAGCGAGAAGAACGAATAGGCGGCGGCGCCGATACCTACGAGCAGCGCCGCGATGCACGCGACGCGCAGCTCCGAGAACGCGGCCTGGGCGTCGTCGAAGCCCTGCTGCGCTTGCGTCATCTGGAACTTGTCGAGCACGGCGTCGGCCTTCGAGAGCCCGTCGTAGGCCTCCTTGAGCGCCTTGGCGCCGGCCACCACCTTCGCCTGATCGCCCGACTGGACGGTCGTCATGAACTGGTCCGCGATCTGGTGCAGGGCCTCGCGCCGGGCTCCGACATCCTGAGCGAGGCGCGCTTCCTCGCCGGCGTGCGGCAAGGCCATGTACTTCTTCCAGAAGTCGTCCGACACGCCACGCAGCATGCGCGCCCGGTCGACCGTCGCCGCGGCGTCGGACGTACCCTGTTCGAAGGCGGCCCGGTCGAGCGCGAGACGCTCGCGTGCCGCATAGATTTCGGCCAGATTGACCGCGTGCGAACTGGGCATCTGGTCGGTGAAAGTCTCGCGATACGCGTCGTTCGAACGCGTGAGACCCAGCAGCCCGACCGCACTGATCGCGACGATCAACGTCGCCAGAAAGCCCATCGTGATGCCAATGCGCGCCTTGATACTGATGCCCTTGCCCATGACTCCCCCAACGCTTGTGATATGGTCGGGCCCAACGCCCGACATCGAGTGGTCGCTCTAACAGGCGTTTACGGCACAGGATTTCAAGGTCTTGAAATGTGTATATGGTATGAAGTATTGGCGAAATACAATCAGGCGCGGCGCGAATAGGCCGCGCCGTGGCCGGTCATGGCTTAGATGCCAGCGAGACGTGCTGATGCGCTCAGCCCGCGAGTTCGGCGAGCGTGGGAATAGAGGGTTGAGCACCCGCGCGCGTGACTGAAACCGACGCCGCACGCAATGCGAAAGCAATGGCTTCGAGCGCGGGCGCCCCGGCAGCCAGGCGCGCGGCCAGACCGCCGATGAAGGTGTCGCCGGCCGCCGTCGTATCCACCGCATTGACGCGTGGCGCGGGCAGATGGACCGGCGCGGCGCCGTCGAGCAGCGCACATACGCCCTGCGCTCCGAGCGTCACCAGCACGTTGCGTGCGCCCGCCTCCCGCAGCGCCGACGCCGCCCGCGCCGCCTCTTCCGGCGTGCTCGCGGGCAAGCCGGTGAGCGCGGCCGCCTCCAGTTCGTTCGGTACGAGATAGTCGATGAGCGGGAGCCACTGCGCGGGCAGCGGCCCCGTGGCGGGTGCTGGATTGAGGATGGTGATCTTGCCCAGGCGCCGTGCAGCGGCGAGCGCGGCCGCCACGGCGTCGGTGGGCGTTTCGAGCTGGCAGACCACGACGCCGGCCCGCGCGAGCACGGCCTCATGGCGCGCGATCGTTTCGGGCGCGAGTTCGCCGTTGCTGCCGGCCACGATGACGATGGCATTCTGGCTCGCGTCGTCGACGATGATCAACGCCACGCCGGTCGGCGCGCCAGGCGACGTTTCGAGCGCGCCGCAGTCGATACCTTCTGCCATCAGCCCCGCGCGCAATACCTCGCCGTTGCTGTCGGCGCCGACCCGGCCGATCATCGCCACCTGGGCGCCCAGGCGCGCCGCGGCCACCGCCTGGTTGCCGCCCTTGCCGCCGGCCACCTGCGCAAAGGCATGGCCCGCGAGCGTCTCGCCGGGAGACGGCAAGCGCGGCGCGCGCGCGACGAGATCCATGTTCAGACTGCCGACCACGGCCACGCGAGCGCGTGCGTCGGTCGGCTTTGCTGCGTCAGTCGTCACGATGCCTCCTCGATGGCTTGCGCCTTCGCTACGGCCGCCCTGCCTCAGGCCGCGAGCGGCGCGTATTCCTCCGCACCGACCCAGGGCCCGGTCGATTCGCGAGCGAAGAGCGTAGGCGGCATGACGCGCCGACGCGCCCTCGCGCCTTCCTCACGCGCGTTCGCGATGCGCTCGATCAGCGTGAGCGCCGCCATGTCGCCGAGCGCACGCGCGGGCTGGCCGACCGTCGAGAGCGCGGGCCAGGTGAAGTTGCCGAGCTCGATATCGTCGAAGCCGATGATCGAGCAGTCGCCCGGCACGCGCAAGCCGCGTTCGGCGGCCGCGCGCAAGGCGCCAATGCCCATCATGTCGTTGCCGGCGAAGATCGCAGTGGGCCGCACGCTGTCGAACAGTTGCGCCGCCGCGCGGTAACCGCCCGCCCCGGAAAAGTCGCTTTCGACGATCGCGCCCGGCGCGATCTCCACGCCCCGCTCGGACATGGCGCGCAGGAAGCCGTGCATGCGCATTGCGCTCACCGCGGTCGTCACCGGCCCGGTGATGCAGCCGATGCGCGAGTGCCCGAACTCGAGCAGATGCCGCGTGGCGAGCCAGGCGCCGCGCTCGTGGTCGATCTGCACGAGATCGGCGTCGAGTCCCTCGATGTTGCGGTCGATGACGACGATCGGCTCGCGCGTATCGGCAAGCGTCGAGGCGAGCACGGCGTCGTCACCGGCCGAGGCGACGATGAGGCCGTCGATGCGCTTTTCCTGCAGCACGCGCAGGTAGCTGCGCTGCTTGGCCGGGTCGTCGTCGGAGTTGCAGAAGAACACGCAATAGCCCTTGCGCGCGCAGGCGTCCTCGACGCCGCGCGCAAGCTCCGCGAAATACGGGTTGGTGCCGTTCGGCACGAGCAGACCGACGGTCGCCGTGGCACGCGCCTTGAGCGAGCGCGCCACCGCCGACGGCACGTAGTTCAGGTCGCGGATCGCGCGCTCGACCTTGGCCCGCACGTCCGCCGACACCGGACGCGAATTGTTCACCACATGCGACACCGTCGTGAAAGATACCCCCGCCACGGCGGCCACATCCTTGATCGTCGCCATCTTTATGTTGCTCCTGCTTTTTTGCTGCCCTGTTGCTGCCGGCTCTCTGCGCGCCCGTTGTAGGTTTGGTCTGGCGTCGCTTTCCCGGTCATTTCCGTCGGCCCGCGCTGCGTTGCGGACCGCGCCCTCGAAAAAATTGTTATGTCCTGCTGCCTCTGCGACTTCGCCTGCTGCGGTACGTGTCGAGCACGACCGCCACGACGATCACCGCGCCGGTGATGATCCGTTTGGTGGGCTCGTTCGCGCCGATCTGCGCGAGCCCCGCGGCCAGCACCGAGATGATCAGCACGCCGAAGAACGTGCTGATGACCGAGCCGCGCCCGCCCATCAGACTGGTGCCGCCGATCACCACGGCCGCGATCACCTGCAGCTCCAGCCCCGCGCCCGCGTTTGGATCGGCGGCTTCGAGGCGCGAAATCTGAAACAGCGCCGCAAGTCCGGCAAGCGCGCCCATCAGCGCGAACACGATCACCTTGTACGGCCGCGGATCGACGCCCGCCAGGCGCACCGCCTCTTCGTTGGTACCGATACCGATCAGATACCGTCCGAACACCGTGCGCGTCAGCGTGAGCTGCGCGATCACCATCACCGCCACCGCGATCAGGAACGCCGGCGAGATGCCGAATGCGATCGGGTTCGAGAGAAAGTCGAACGCGTCGCCGATATACGCCGTGCGCGAATTCGTCATCTGGTACGCAAGCCCGCGCGCCGCTTCGAGCACGCCGAGCGAAACGATGAACGACGGGATGCGCCAGCCCACCGTCACCGCGCCCGTGAGCGTGCCCGTGGCCGCCGCGGCGACGAGGCCGAGCAGCGCCGCCGGCAGCGCGCCCCAGCCCCACTTGAGCGACGCCACGCTCACCACCGAAGCGCCGAGCGCGAGCACCGAACCCACCGAAAGATCGATACCCGCGATGATCAGCACGAAGGTCATGCCCACTGCCATCACCACGAGATCGGGAATCTGGTTCGCGATCGTGCTGAACGTATCGTACGTGAGGAAGTGTGAACTCAGCAGCGAGAACAACACGATCATCGCGATCAGCGCGAGCGCGAGGCCCAGGTAGTTCGAAAAGCCGAAGCGCGTGCCCACGGGCTTGCCGCTCGCCTGCATCGCATGCGGCGCCGACACCGGCGCAGCGCCCGGCGCGATTTTGGTCGAACTGGTACGCCCACCGATTTCGTCGCCGTGCGGCGACGGTTGCCCGCGCAACGGGTCGTTCGTCATGAAGCGCTCCCTCGTGGGTCGTCGTTGCGTTCCTGGGGCTTGCGCGTTTCCCTGTGTGGCGGCACGTCGCCCATCTCCGGCAGATCGCGCGCGTTCGCGACCAGCGCATCCTCGGCGCGCAGCCCCGCGAAGGCGGCCGCGAGCAGCTTGTCCTGGCTCCACTCGTCGCGACCGTAGATGGCCGTCATCTTCCCCGCCGACATCACGCCGATGCGGTCGCAGATCAGCATCAGCTCGCGCAGGTCGCTCGATACCACCACGAGCGCCCGGCCTTCACGTGCGAGCGCGCCCATCAGCGCGTAGATGTCGAACTTCGCCCCGACGTCGATGCCACGCGTAGGCTCGTCGAACAGCACGACGCGCATCGACTGCGTAATGTCGCGCGCGAGCCAGCGGCCGATCACCACCTTCTGCTGGTTGCCGCCCGACAGCTCGCCCACCGGCTGCGCGGGTCCGGATGCGCGGATTCGCAGCGCGTCGATCTGCGTGCGCGCCAGCGTGTTCTCGCGCGCCGCGTCCACCACGCCATAGCGCGAGACCGCGCCCACGTTGCCGAGCGTCACGTTCGCGGCGAGCGGCTGCGGCAACAGCAGCCCTTCGCCCTTGCGGTCCTCGGTGATGAGCGCGATGCCAAGCTTAACCGCATCGGCGGGCGAGGCAATCTGCACGGGTTCCGGCGCCGCGCCCGGGGTGGGCGCCAGCGCCACCGTGCCGCGCTCCATGCGGTCGGCGCCGTAGATGAGCCGCATCAGCTCCGTTCTGCCCGCGCCGATCAGCCCCGACACGCCGAAAATCTCGCCGGCGCGCACTTCGAACGACACGTCGCGCACAGCCTTCGCGCGCGTGAGCCCGTCCACCTTCAGGAGCGGCGCGCCGATGCGCCGCTGCCCCAGATCGATGCGCTCGCCAAGCTCGCGCCCCACCATCAGCGCGACGATGCGCTCGGGCGTGAGGTTGGCCATGGCGTCCACCCGCACGAGCTTGCCGTCGCGCAGCACCGCGACGCGCTGCGCGATGCGCTCGAGTTCTTCGAGCCGGTGCGAGATGTAGACGATCGCCACGCCGCGCGCCTTCAGCCGCGCGATCTGCGCGAACAGCAATTCGACCTCGCGAGCCGTGAGCATGGCCGTCGGCTCGTCGAGGATCAGCACGCGCATGTCGCCGCCATCGCCATGATCGGCCGCAGCGGCGCTGCCGACCAGGTTGCGCGCGATCTCCACGAGTTGCTGATGCCCGATTCCCAACTCCCCGACCGGCGTATCGGGGTCGATCGCCTCGAGTCCGACCTGCGCCATCGCGGCCCGCGCGTCGTCACGCAGCCGCCTGCGATCGATCCAGCCGAACCGCAGCGGCCCTGACTGCGGCAGGCGGTCCAGAAACAGGTTCTCCGCAACAGTGAGCGTGGGCAGCAGGTTCAACTCCTGCATGACCATGCGCACGCCGAGCGCCTCGGCTTCGCGGCGGCTCGCCGGGGCGTAGGGGCGGCCCATCAGCGTCATGCTGCCCGCACTCGACGCTGTGAGGCCGCCCACGATCTTCGAGAGCGTGCTCTTGCCCGCGCCGTTTTCCCCCGTAAGCGCAAGCACTTCGCCGGCGTGCAGCGCGAGGCTGACGTCGGCGAGCACCGGCTGCTCGTAGGTCTTCCCGACGCCCGTCACCGTAAGCACGGCGGGCGCAGGTGACGCTACGTCGGGGACATTTGCATCCATCACGATCCTGTAGTCGCGAGCCGCGCCGCCGGGTTCAACCGGTGAGTCGCGCCGCCCGGATACTGCGGGTCCGCACCGCCGCCGCACGCTCCGGTAGAGCATGCCTCGAACGGCGCGCTGGGCAGCGATACGCCGCCAAGCGGAAGACGGCCGCCCATGCGGTCATCCCGGTACAAATAACGGCTGCGCGGCGAGATTCTTGAGCGCTTATTGCGTTGCGCACGCAAATACCGCCGCGGCACGGCATGGCGCCTGTCGGCAGCGCTTTACTTCGTGACGAGCACCACGGGCGTTTCGACGATGCCCGACAGCTCCGACTGCTTCTTGTGCTCCTTGAGCGCCTTCAGGGCCGTGTCGATGCCGAACACGGCCTGTTTCGCCGCGAACTGGTCGGCGGTGGCGAGCACGCGGCCGTCCTTGAGCATGGGCTTGATGGCGCCGATGTTGTCGTAGCCGACCACGTACACCTTGCCCTGCTTGCCCGCCGCGCGCACGGCCGACACGGCGCCGATCGCCATGTTGTCGTTGCCGCACAGGAGCGCCTTGATGTCGGGGTATTCATTGAGCATGGCGGAGGCGACCGCGTTGCCCTTGTCGATCTCCCATTCGCCGGACTGCGTCGAGACGATCTTCGCGCTCACGGCGTCCATCGCGTCCTTGAAGCCCGCCGTGCGCTGCTGCGCGTTGGTCGTGGTGGAGACGCCCTCGACGATGCCCACCTGGTCGCCCGACTTCAGGCGCTTGGCCAGGTAGTCGCCCACGAGGCGGGCGCCCTTGCGGTTGTCCGGGCCGACGAACGGCACGTTCAGGTCCTTGGACTTGAGCACGTCGGCGTCGAGCTTGTTGTCGATGTTCACGACGATGATGCCCGCGTCCACCGCCTTCTTCACGACGGGCACGAGCGCCTTGGAGTCGGCGGGCGCGAGCACGATGGCGTCGACCTTCGAGACGATCATCTGCTCGACGATCTGGATTTGGGCGGCCGTGTCGGTCTCGTTCTTGATGCCGTTGGTGATGAGATCGAACTGGTCGGCGTTGTGCTTCTGATAGTCCTTCGCGCCGGTCTCCATGGTGAGGAAGAACTCGTTGGCGAGCGACTTCATGACGAGCGCGACTTTCGGCTTGTGAGGCGCCTGTGCGCGGGCCGCGAGCGGCAAAGCGCCTGTTACGGCGGTCGTGGCGAGCGCGCTGGCGGCGAGAAGGATGCGGCGGCGAATGCGGGAGTTCATGTCTGGAAGTCTCCGGTTTGTCGGGCCCGGCTGGGCCCTGCTTTCTGGTTATGCGCAAACGTTTTCTGCCGGCCCATTCTCGGCGCAGGCGCTCAACGATGTCAACTTCGCTCTGTCACTGGCGTCGCTGCCGGCCATGCGGCGGCGCAACAACGCCCGCACCGCCTTAGAGCCAGTTAATACGACGAAACAGGAAAAACAGGAAGATATCGAGCACGAGCATGGCGGCCAGGCAGATCTGGTAGCCGAACCTGAAGTGCAGCTCGGGAATGTGCTCGAAGTTCATGCCGTAGATGCCCGCGATCATGGTCGGCACAGCGAAGAGCGCGGCGAAGGAACCGAGCCGCTTGGTCACTTCGTTCTCCGCGAGCGAGATCATGCCGAGGTTCACCTGGATCGCCGTGACGATCATTTCGCGGCGCGCGTCGATCATGTTGGACACGCGCACGAGGTGGTCGTACACGTCGCGGTAGTACGCCTGCATGCCCACGCAGATCTGCGGAATGCGCCCGCCCACGAGCTTGCCGACGGCATCGACGAGCGGCGTGACGTGATGCACGAGGATCACGAGACGACGCTTGAGCGAATAGAGATCCTCGATGATCGCGCGCGAGCCCGCGAGGTCGTGCTTGTCGAAGATGCGGTCCTCCAGCTCCTCGATCTCGCCGGAGAGCGTTTCGAGCACCGGCGCGTAGCGATCGACCACGCTGTCCATCAGCGCGTAGAGCACGAACCCGGAGCCTTCGCGCAGCAATTCGGGCTCGCGCTCGCAGCGCGCGCGAACATCGCTGAAACCCTGCTGCGCGCGGTGGCGCACCGAAAGCACGAAATTGGGGCCGGCGAAGACGTTCACCTGGCCTGTGATGACTTCGCCGTCGTCGTCGAGTTCGAGCGTGTGGAGCACGCAAAAAAGCGTGTCGCCATATTCCTCGATCTTCGGCCGCTGGTTGCCGTTCATCACGTCTTCGATGGCGAGCGCATGCAGGCCGAACTCCTCCTTCATCGCCGCCATTTCTCCGGCGTCGGGGTCCTTGAGCGCGACCCAGACGAAACACTCGGGCTTCGCCAGATAGTCGCTGATGGCTTCGACTGTGACGTCGGCCAGTTTCTTGCCGCCTTGATACGCGACGCAATTGATTAGCATGTTCCTTTTCTTCCGCGCGGCGGGTCGCGCCCGCGCCGCTTCGAGTTGCACCGGTTGCCAAGTGTAAGGTGTTCCGTCGACCGACGGCGTCTGGACGGGGTGCCCGAGCGGCGCGCGTCCGGCTGACTGGGCCTGAGAGCACTGCCCGTGCCCGCCGTGCAACGGCGGCGGCGAACTGGGAGGCTACTGCGCGACGCGGCGGATGCCGATGCGGTCATCCTTGTCGAAGGTGATGCTCGCGCGGTTGGTGTAGCGCGGATCCACAAGCAAGCGCAGCTCGATCACGGGATCGAACTGCGTCGTCACGGCGATGCGGCGCACGCCGGGCTTCAGGTAGAACGTGACGTGTTCGCCGTCCATGAGGTCGGTCACGCGTTCACCGTCGATGTAGACGGGCGCGTCGCGGAATTTGACGATGACGTTGCGGGTGCGCTCGCGGCGCACGTCCACGGCCACGAGGCCCTCGCCCGGCTCGGTGTAGCCAGGCTTCAGGATGCGTTCAGCCGGCACGGGCTTGAACGGCATGGGCTGCGGCTGCTCCTCGGCACAGCCGCCGAGTGCGAACGCGGCGACCACCGTGACGGCGGCGGCGAGACTCGCAATCGCTCTGCGCGACGGCAAAAGCGGCATGGGCGCTTTCCCCTTTTCTGACTTCTGGCTCCCGGTTCGCGCCCATCATATCCGTACGGGCGCCAGACCGATCATCGTTGTTATATGCTTTGGGGACTGCGCGGCAGCGCTCGCAACCGGCATTAAGAGGAGGCAACGGCCATGTGGTACTTCTCGTGGATTCTCGGCATCGGCGTTGCGCTCGGCTTTGGCATCATCAACGTGATGTGGCTCGAGGCCAACGGCAAATTCCTGAACGGACACGGACCCGAGCAAAACGGCCTGGATAACGCCCCGTCGGCAAACGCCGGCACGCAACCCGGCGAGGCACGCCGCCCGTGACAAGACTGGTGTTCTTCTGCGGCCACGCCGGCGCCGGCAAGACCTCGCTCGCCAAACGCCTGTTCGCCCCGCTCGCCCGCGAAACCGGCGAGCCGTTCTGCCTGCTCGACAAGGACACGCTCTACGGCAGCTATAGCGCAGCCGCGATGGGCGCGCTCACGCACGACCCGAACGATCGCGACAGCCCGCTTTTCCTGCAGCATTTTCGCGAACCCGAGTACCGCGGGCTCATCGACACCGCCCGCGAAAACCTCGAACTTGGCGTGAGCGCGCTCGTGGTCGGCCCGCTGTCGCGCGAAGTGCGCGAGCGCAAGCTGTTCGACCGCGCGTGGCTCGGTGTCGGTCAGGAGGTGGGACTCACCGTGGTGTGGGTGCATACGAGCGAGGAAACGGCGCACGCGCGCATCGGCGCGCGCGCCCATCCGATCGACGCCTACAAGCTCGCTCACTGGAACGAATACCGGCAGCGGCGCTTCATGCCGTCGGGCGCGCAGCTCGACGGCCTTCTGCTCTTCGACAACAGCGCGCCCGCCGCGGCCGACTACGACGCGCTGCTCGAGCGCATCGTGTCGGCAACGGCATCGACCTGAGACTTCAGGCCGCCACCTTCGCGCGG
The DNA here is from genome assembly GCF_040965735.1 of Paraburkholderia sp. BR10936. NCBI lineage: Bacteria > Pseudomonadati > Pseudomonadota > Betaproteobacteria > Burkholderiales > Burkholderiaceae > Paraburkholderia > Paraburkholderia sp. BR10936. Next base: position 479,541 of record NZ_JBFRCM010000004.1, on the reverse strand, counting down.
CTGTCGAGCGTCGCGCCTTCGTACACCTGACCGAAGCGGTTCGCGAGGAACTGCTGGAGCGACACCTGCTCCTGGCGCACGAACCCGGCTTGCGGCAGACGCTTTTCGCGGAACAGATCGAGCACCGCGCACATGGCGCCGGCGGTGGTGATCTGGATCGCGCTCATGGGCACGCCGCACACCGTCTTCGCGAAGATCTTGCGCGTGAACACCTCCTGCACGAGCTTGCCGTCGCGCATGCCGGTCACCGTCATGAAGATGAGCACGACGTCCTGCTCGGTTGCGGGCACCGAGCGGCGCAGGATGGACTTGAGCGTGTCGCGGTCGCTGGAAAGGCGCAGGTCTTCGAGCAGGAACTGCATGAGCGCGCGATGGCCCGGATAACGCACCGACTTGTAGTCGAGCGATTCGACCTTGCCCGAAAGCGTTTCGCAGAGCGTACCCAGGCCGCCCGACGTATTGAAGGCCTCGTACTCGACGCCGTCGAGCGAGAAATGCTCGAGACCTTCGAGCGGCTGCACCCACTGCGTGCGGCTTTCGCGAATCGCTTCGCACGGCTGGCAATACTCGTTGATGAGACCGTCGACGCTCCATGTGAGGTTGTACTTGAGCGCGTTGGTGGGAAACTGCGGCAGCGCGCCTACGCGCATCTTGACGTCGCGGATCTCGGTGAAGCGGCTCGCGAGCGCATGCGCCGCTATGCCGATGAAGCCGGGCGCGAGACCACATTGCGGCATGAAGACATGATCGGCGTCGTCGGCCAGCGCGCGAATCGCGTGGGTCGCCCGCACGTCCTCGGTCAGGTCGAAGTAATGGACGCCTGCGCCCTTCGCCGCCGAGGCGACGTTCACGGCAAGGTAATACGGCAGCGCGTTGATCAGCACGTCATAACCTTCCAGCGCGCCGCGCAGCGCGGCGGCGTCGCCGGAATCGACACGCGCGGTGGGAATGCCCTGCGCCGCAAGCGGCTCGAGCGATTTCGCATCGCGGTCGAACGCCGCGACTTCGTAGTCGCCGCTCTCACGCAGCATGTGGGCAATGGTGTGGCCGATCAGGCCGGCGCCTGCAATCGCAACTTTCATGTGTCATCTCCTTTGGTTTTCTATGCTTGGGGATGGGCAGCGCCCGCTCAAACACAGTCTAGGGAGAGACAAATACGGTTCATAGACGCAAAACGATGCGTTTCGACCGCCATTTTCGTCATTCTGACGACCGTTCTCGTCGAAATGACGAAACCATTCATTTTCGATGACGAAGACCTCGCCGTTCGGGCCGCGGCTCAGCCCTCGATTCAGCCCGTCACCGAGCCGCGATCGACCTTGCGCGCAAGCACGATCGATGTGGTCGTGCGTTCCACGCCGGGTATGCCGCCAATCTGGTCGAGCAGATCGTTGAGGCGGTCGGGCGAATCGGCGCGCAGCCACGCCACGTAGTCGTACTCGCCGCTTACCGCGCACAGCAACTGCACTTCGGGCATCTTGCCGAGGCGCTTTTGCACATCGGGCCCATGGCGCGGCGCGATGATGAGTCCGACCCACGCCTGCAGGCTCGCGTCGAGCACATCCTGGCCGAGGCGCACGCCGTAGCCGGCGATCACCTGAGTGCGTTCGAGCCGCTCGATGCGCGCAAGCACCGTGGTGCGCGCGACGCCCAGGCGCCGTGCGAGATTCGCGACGCTTTCGCGCGCATTTTCCTGCAGCAGCGCGACGAGGCTGCGGTCGAGGTCGTCGAGTTGATCGAGGCGCGGAGGTCTCATCGGGCGGTGTCTGTATGGGAAGTCTGAACGGCGTCATTATCGCGCGCGGCTGAGCACGCCGGCGGCGCTCGCGTCGCGCAAGTCCTGCGCGACGGGTATTTCCACGCGTTTCGTTTGTAAGCAAGTGTCGCAGCCGGGGCGTCGCGAAGCGAGAACGTGGTACTAATAGCGCCTGCAGCCATTCTGGCCATGCTACCCGCTACGAAATGATTCAAGGAGTCACAATGAAGAAAGCTTTCGTCATCCTTGCCGTCTCGCTCTCGATGAGCGGCGCGTTCGCGCAAAGCGCTGCGCCGGCCGCTTCGGCAACCGCCGCGGCCGCGTCGAGCGCCGATGTGCGCGCCGCGCAGCATCAGCAGCGTGTCGAGGAGCGCATCACGTGGCTGCACACGCAGCTCAAGATCACGCCCGAGCAAGAACCGCAATGGAAGACGTTCGCCGACACCATGCGCAGCAACGGCGAGACCATGGCGAATCTCTTCAAGCAGCGCGCGGAGAGCGAAAGCTCGCGCAACGCGCTCGACGACATGAAGCAGTATGCGCAGATCGCCCAGGCACACGCGGACGACATGCAGAAGCTCGTCTCGGCGTTCGAGCCGCTCTACACGAGCCTCTCGCCGGAACAGAAGAAGCTCGCCGATCAGTCCTTCCGCCACGGCAATGAGCACGGCCCGTCGGGCAAGCCGGGCCATCCGAAGCACAAGGGCAAGGCCAAGCCTTCGGCAGGCGACGCAACGAGCGACACCGAAGCGGCCAGCACGCCGGCCGCGCAGTAAGAAGGAGTAAGACGCACCCGCGAATCGGGCCGCGCTCCCATGCGTGCGCAACGGCCCAATCCAGGGTACCCTTGCGGACCGCGCGACGGCCGGGCAGTTTCGCCCGGCCGTCGCTTCTTTGAAAGCCGCTTTTTGTGAAGCCCGTCCGCTGCTGCCGCCATGATTGAACTGACCCAACTCGACCTGCGTGTCGACCCCGCCGCACAGCGCGTCGTCAAGGACGAGACCGTGAGCGTCGAGTTTGCGGCCGTTGCCGGCGAGCTGATGAGCCTCGAAGGCCCGAACCGCTATGCGCCCGGCGACGCGATCATCACCGGTTCGACCGGCGATCGCTGGGTCGTCTCGCGCGACCGGTTCGATGCGAAGTATCTGCCCGCGAGCGACACCCTCGCTCACGGCGAGGCAGGCGCGTATCGCAACCACCAGGTCGTGGTGCTCGCAAGGCGCATGGACGAGCCGTTCACGCTCGTGCGTTCTGCCGGCGGCGACCGGCTTGGCGGCGTGGCCGGCGACTGGGTCATGCAATACGCACCCGGCGACTATGGCGTCGTGCAGGCCGCACGTTTCGCCAAGGTCTACAAGCTCGCCGACTGAATCTCAGCGCAACGCAAACTGGGCGCACTGCGCCCATCGCTTCAAGCCAATGCGCTTCGAGCAAGCGCTTTACGCAAATTCTTCGTCCAGCGCGATCGTCACCTCGCGCGGCACGTCTTCGCCCTTCGCGTGCTGTTCCTCGAGCGATTCGATCGTCGCCTCCACCCAGGCTCGCAACACCGCGAAGCTGCGCCCGCGCAGCCGCGGCGGCAATGCGCGATAGCGTGCGAGCGCGGCGGGTGCGATTGCCACCGTGAGCACCATGCGGCGCGCCTTCGAGCCGAAGCGCATCGCCACCCAGTGCACGACCAGTTGCGGCACGCCGTTTTCATTCGGCTCTTCGGCAAAGCGCGTCTGCTCGGGAAAGATGTCGGCGATCACGCGGACGAGCTCGTCGAATTCGGGGCTCGCGCATTCAAACAGATAGGCTTCCATTGACGCCAGAAAAAAGAAGTAAGACGCGCGCACTTACGCCGCGCGTGCGACGCGCCGCTGCGGGCGGCACGTCCTGAAAAGCACGACGGCGACCACCACGGCCGCCACCGCATACAAACCGTCCACGGCCACGAGCGGCACGAGACGCGCCTGATACATCGCGGCAGGCACGTCGATGAGCGCGTGCACGAGGATCGCGAGCGGCAAAATCCCCTTCCATCCCGCGCGCACACCGCGCCACATCAGCACCGACAAGGCAATCTGGAACACGAACGCGGCCGTGCGCTCGAGCGCAAAGACGCCCGCGAAAAGCGGCGAAAGGCTAGCGAGAATCAGATGCACGCGCAAGACCGAGTCCATCGTGAGATTGGAGAGATGCTCGTCGAGATTGCCGCGATTCGCGAGCACCGCGAACACGATCCATTGCAACTGCACGAGCACGCCGACGAACCACGCCTCCGCACCCGCATGGCCGATGCCGTAGCCGAAGGCCGAGCTGTCTGCGGGCGCGTTGGACTTGCCTGCGCCGCGGCGCGCGATGAGCCGCATGGCGATATAACGCCCGACCTCCTCGCACACGCCCGCCGCGAGCGCGCCGTACAGCACGAAGAAAACGGGGTTCGAAAGGACCTGCGCGACGGCGGCGTTGCCGTGCAGCATGTAGTCGTTGATGGCGCGCTCGATCACAGCCACGAACAACGCGAAGATGGCGACGCCCGTGATCGTATCGCGCCAGTCGAGCGCGAACGGCACACGCAGCCGGCGATACAGCGATACGGGCAAGGCGGCGACAAACAGCGTCGCAAGCGATAGGCAGACGAGCGTGATCGGAGCTACGGACATGGGCTTCCTTATGACGTTCGGCACGCACGCACGCGCGCCGCAGCCCGCATGATCGCAGATATCGGCGCTTGCGCGCAGCCCCGGCTGCGCGAGAGCCCCGCAATCGCGCCGTCCTCACCCCAGCGTCGAAGCCCTCACCACCAGTTCGCCCTCGAAGGCCGCCGCGCGTGCCTTGGGCGCCGCGCCCTCGATGCGCTCGTGCAGAAACTCCACCGCGCGATAGCCGATCTCGCGCGTCGGCTGGCGGATCGTCGTGATGCCGGCAAGCTCGGCCCACTCCGGATCGTCGATGGCGACGAGCGCCACGCGCTGCTGCCACTGCGCGCCGAGGGCCGCTTTCAGATGCAAGGCGAGGCGCAGCGCCACCGGCGCATTGGCCGCGAACAGCGCGCACCGCGCACCGCGTGCCAGCGCCTGGGCCACGTGGGTGTCGAGCGCCGCGAGCGCGGTTTGCACGGTGGCTTCGTCATGGAGATCGAGCACGTGCGTGAGGCCGCGGGCCGCGCCCTTCGTAGCCTGCATCGACTCGCGAAACGCCGCTTCGCGCTCGCGCCGCGAACTCACCTGTTCGAATGGCTGCACGACGAACACGATGTCGTCATAGCCGCGCGCAAGCAGATGCTCCGCGCCGAGGCGCACGGCCGCCGCGTTATCGAGGCCGACCATGTCCGCATCGAGGCCGTCGACGGTCCGGTCGATCAGCACGGCCGGAATGCCGCCGCTGCCCACGGGTTTCAACATCGATTCGCGCACGCCGAGTGCGTTGACGATCACGCCTTCCACGCGATACGTGGTGAGCAGCTGGAGATAGCGCCGCTCCATGTCGATCTCGTTCGCCGCGTGGCAGATGAGCGGCATGTAGCCGAGCGCGTGACACGCCTCTTCTACGCCCTGCAGAATCTCCACCGAATAGGGATTGGCGAGATCGGCGATCAGCAGGCCGAGCAGACGGTTGCGGCCGCGCTTGAGCCCGCGCGCCATCTGGTTGGGGCGATAGTCGAGCCGCTCGATCGCCGCCTCGATGCGCGCGCGCAGGTCGGGCGAAAGCACACCCAGCTCGCCGTTCAGATAGCGCGAGATGCTGGTCTTGCCGGTGCCGGCTTCGCGCGCCACGTCGCTGATGGTCGCGCGGCGCGGCGCCGTGGCCGCGGCGCCCTTTTCCGCCGTATCGACGTCACGCTCGCGATCCGCGCCGCCCGCAGCCATGCTCATCGCGCGAGCACCTCGCGGTTGACGACGTTCACATCGAGCGTGCCAGCGAGCGCCGCGACGAGGTTCTCCGCTGCGCAGCGCGCCATCGCGTGACGCGTCTCGTGCGTGGCGGAGCCGATGTGCGGCAGCGCCACCACGTTCGGCATGCGCAGCAGCGGCGACGCGGGATCGATCGGCTCGCGCTCGAACACATCGAGGCCCGCGCCGTGGATCGTGCGAGCTTCGAGCGCCGCGATCAGCGCTTTTTCGTCGACGGTCGCGCCGCGCGAGGCGTTGATGAGAATCGCGCTCTTCTTCATCTTCTTCAACTGTTCCGCGCCGATCAGATGGCGCGTGGCGTCGGTGAGCGGCACCTGGAGGCACACGAAGTCCGCGCTTGCGAGCAGCTCGTCGAGTTCGACCCGGCGCGCGCCATAGTTGCGCTCGGCCGCTTCGTTCGGGCTGCGGTTCGTGTAGAGCACCTTCATGTTGAAGCCGAGCGCGGCACGGCGCGCCACGGCGCCGCCGATGCGCCCGAGCCCCACGATGCCGAGCGTTTTGCCCTGCACGTCCACGCCGAATTGCGCCGGGCCGATGCTGCCCTTCCACTGGCCCGCCTTGACCCAGTCGGCCAGCTCGACCACGCGGCGAGCGCTCGCGAGGATCAACGAGAAGACGGTGTCGGCCGTCGATTCGGTCAGCACGTCGGGCGTGTGGGCGAGCACGATGCCGCGCTTGGTGAGATCGGGCACGTCGAACTGGTCGTAGCCCACGGAGATCGTGGAGAGCGCCTTCACGCGCGAACCGTCCAGCATCGCCGGTGCGATCTTCACGCTCGCGCCGATCGCGCCGTCGGCGTCTTTTAGCGCGGCGGCGAGTGCGCCGGGCTGGTCGGCATCGACGTCGATCAGTTCGGCATGCTCGCGCAGATAGTCGGCGACATCGGCGGGCAAGGCTTTGTAGACAACGATTTTCGGCTTCATAAGTGCGCTAGAAAAGAGAGGTTATTTTCCGTGAGCCGGGGATGCATAACCACGGGCGGCGGCGCGCTGCGGCCTGACGGCGAGCGTGAGGCCCACTGAAACGAGCAGCGCCGCGCTCATGAACGCATAGGATGCCGCAGGCGAGCCCGTCGCGCCATTCAGATACCCGACCACATAGGAGCCGACGAACGAGCCGAGCGCGCCCATGCTGTTGATGAGCGCCATCGCACCGCCGGCCACGTTCTTCGGCAGCAGTTCCGGCACGATCGCGAAGAACGGGCCATACGGCGCGTACATCGCCGCACCCGCCACCACGAGCAGCGCGTACGAGATCCAGAAGTGCGTCGAGCCGAGTGCGTAGGAGAGCGCGAAGGCGAGCGCGCCGACCAGCAGGAACGGCCACACGAAGGCGCGGCGATTGTCGAGCTTGTCCGACGCCCACGAGGCGGCCAGCATCGCAATGGTCGCCGCGAGATACGGCACGGCGGAGAGCCAGCCCGTTTCGACCATGCCGAGCGCCGAGCCGTTCTTCACGATCGAGGGCAGCCACAGCACGAAACCGTACACGCCGATGCTCCAGCAGAAGTACTGCGCCGAGAGCAGCATCACGGCAGGCGTGCGGAACGCCTCGGCATAGTTGCGCACCGGCTTGATGGCGGCCTGCTCGGCGCGCATCGCGGCGTCGAGCGCGCGCTTTTCATCGTCGGAGAGCCAGTTGACTTGTGCGGGCTTGTCGCGCACGAGCAACCACCAGCACACGGCCCACAGCACAGCCGGCACGCCTTCGGCGATGAACATGTGACGCCAGCCGAAGGCATGCACGAGATAGCCCGATACGACCGACATCCACAGCACCGTGACCGGATTGCCGAGAATCAGGAACGTGTTGGCGCGCGAGCGCTCCTTCTTCGTGAACCAGTTGCTGATGAAGATGAGCATGGCGGGCATCACGGCCGCCTCGACTACGCCGAGCACGAAACGGATCGCCATGAGCGACGGAATGTTCGTGACAACGCCCGTGAGCGCGGCGCAGCCGCCCCACAGCACGAGGCTCACGAACACGAGCGTGCGCACGCTGCGGCGCTCCGCATACACGGCGCCCGGCAGCTGGAAGAAGAAGTAGCCGAGGAAGAACAGCGCGCCGATCAGCGACGAGAGCCCCGGGCTGATGCCGAGATCGCGATTGATGCCGGCCGCCGAGGCGAAGCCGTAGTTGGCGCGGTCGAGATAGGCGAGGCTGTACGTGATGAACACGATCGGCATGATTGCCCACCAGCGGCGCGGTGCGAGCGAGGTTGAGGTCATCGGTGTCTCCAGTTGAATGGGGCTCGGTACCTGACAGTGCCGCCCTCTGGTCTCATGTCGTTTGGCGCGCCGCACTTTGCGTTGCGCCGCCTGTTCCGCTATGCGGCTGCCTGCGTTTGCGCGGCTTCGAGCGCATCGAGCTGCGCGCGCGTCGGCAAGCCTTCCGAGTCGCCGATCACCTGAACGGCCAGCGCGCCGATGCGGTTGCCGCGAGCCACGGCCGCGGCAAGCGACCGGCCCTCGAGCAGCGCGCTCACCACGCCCACGGCAAAGCCGTCGCCGGCGCCCACGGTATCGACCACGCGCTCCACGCGCTGCGCCGCGGCGCGGCCCTGCTCGCCTTCGGCCGTGGCGTAGTACGCGCCCTCTGCGCCGAGCTTCACGATCACGCCGCGTGCGCCGCGCGCAAGATAGAACTGCGCGATGGCTTCCGGGTCGTCCGAACCCGTCAGCACAAGGCCTTCACCGACGCCGGGCAGTACCCAGTCGGCGAAGCTCGCGAGTTCGTTGAGCGTGCCAACCATTTCGGCTTGCGAGCCCCACAGCGTCGGGCGCAGATTCGGGTCGAACGAGATCGTGCGCCCCGCGGCGCGCATCTCGTGTGCAAGCTTGAACGCCAGTTCGCGTGAAGAGGAAGAGATGGCGGGCGCCACGCCGCTCAGGTGCAGATGGCGCGCGCCGAGCACATAGTCGGCCTGATAGTCGCGAGCCGAGAGCTTGCTCGCCGCCGAGCCGCGACGGAAATACTCGACAGCGGGATCGCTGCCGTCGTCGTTCCTCGACTTGAGCTGGAAGCCGGTCGGAAAGCGCGTGTCGGTGCTCACGCAACGCGCGTCGATGCCTTCGTGCGCGAGCACGTCGCGCACGAACTGGCCGAACGAGTCGGCCCCCACGCGGCTCATCCAGCCCACCTTGAAACCGAGGCGCGCGAGGCCGGTCGCGACATTGAGCTCCGCACCCGCCGCGCGCTTCGTGAAATGCGCGACCTGGGCGAGCGGACCCGGCTCCGTGGCGACGAACATCGCCATCGCTTCGCCGTAGGTGATGACATCGAGTGCTTCGGTCATGAGATGCGTTCCTGATGAATCGTATGGAGTCTGGTGCGCGGTTTCGAGGCTTCGCGCGGCGCTCAAGCGGCCGCGAGCCATTCGACGTAATGCGCGGCGTCTGCGTGTACGCGCGCCGGATCGAACGGAAACTCGATGCCGCGCGGCACGTGTGTCGGCAGCAGCGCGAGTGCGGCGCGGCACAGCGCGTCGTCGTCGCCCGGCGCGGCAGCGAAGCGGCGCGCGCCCTCGCCCACCACGGCCTTGCAATGGATGTATTCGACGTGCGGCGCGAGCGCGGCGGCGGCGAGCAGCGGCGGCTCGCCCGGCCATTGCCAGTTGCCGATGTCGAATGTCATCCCGATCACACCCGGCGCGCCGCCGTCGCGCAGCGCGTTGAAGAGGCCGATGAACTGGTCGAGCTTGCCACCCTGCTCGAGCTGGCCGTTCTCGACGACGACGCGCGGGCCGTTGCGCGCGTCAACGGTGTCGCCCGTGCGTGCGCCCAGTGCTTCGAGCAGGCTCGCGAGGCGCGCCGCGCTGGCGTCGCCGGAGAAACCGCCCAGTTGCAGCTTCACGAAACGCGCACCGAGCGCCCGTCCCGCGGCGACCGCGGCGCCAAGCGCCGCCTCGTTTAGCGCGCCATCGTCGCCATAGAGCGCGTCCGGTGTGGACCAGACGCGCCACAACCCTTCGTCCGCAAGCGCCTTTCCGAGCGCGCGCAGCGCTTCGGGCTGCGCGTCGGCATCGTGCATCAGCTCGCGCCGCACCTCGAACGCGTGCGCGCCCGCGCGCCGCGCGAGCCGGCTCCACGCCGCGTGACCGTCACGCCAGATTGCCTGCGCCCCGAACGCGCTCGCCACGATTGCTACTTCCGCCATTGCCGTCATCCCGTTGCCTGCCGTCGCGCACTTCGTTTTTTGGAACCGGTTCCAAATCCAGCCCGAAAAAAAGCGCCTGCGCGCCGGTTAATTAGAGCGGATAGTGCGCGTTAGCCGCCTGGGCCGCCATTCTGGATTGCCCTGGGTCTGGTGGATCAGGCGCCAGGAACATCGGCGAGACACAGTTCCAGGAAGCGCTGCGCAACGCGCGAAGCCGCGCCCGCGTGCGGCACCAGGATGGAAAAGCGCCGCGCAAGCGGCTCGGGCCCAAGGCGGATCTGCCGCAAGGCGCCGTTCTCGTGACGCATCGACATGGCCGATACGAAGCCGATGCCCATACCTGCTCGCACCGCCTCCTTCACGCCCTCCACGCCCGCGATCTCCAGCGCAACGCGCATGGGCACGCCGGCGCGAGCGAACGCCCGCTCGACCACCTGGCGCACGCCCGAGCCATCCTCGCGCAGGACCAGCGGCCACTGCGCGAGCGCTCCCACCGTGATGGCCGGCATCGCGGCGGCCGTCTCCCCCTGCGCGTCGAGCTGCGACGCCAGTGCGTGAGAGCGCGGCACGATCGCGACGATTTCGTCCTCGTGCCAGGCATGCACGGCGGTATCCGGCGGCAGTTGCTCGCCCACCGGGCCCTCGATCAGCGCGATATCGACCGCGCCGAGCATGCCTACGACGTCCGTCGAATTTCCGCTCGACGTCTCGAGCTTGACCTGCGGATAGCGGCCGTGGAACTGCGCCACCAGATACGGCAGCCGGTAGCTCGCGGGCGTGGTGGTCGCGCCGATGCGCAGCGTGCCGCGCTCGAGGCCGCGCAACGCGTCGCGGTAGGTGAGCGCGTCGCGCCAGGTGTCGCGCAGGCGCGCTGCGTAGCCCGCGAGCTGTTCGCCTGTGGGCGTGAGGCGCACCCCCCGGCCGTCGCGCTGATACAGCGGCTCACCGATCTCCTCCTGCAGCAGCCGCAACTGGCCCGAAACGGCCGGCTGCGACAAATGCAGTGCCAGTGCAGCTCGACTGATATTGAGATGCTCGGCGACAGCAGCGAAAGTTATCAGTTGTTCCGGGGTCATCGGGGGAAACCATCGTGTTGTCCTATATATTACGTCACAAATCACGATTTTTCATATCGATATACCTAAATTAGGATTAGGCCATTCGATAGCGACCTGTTCGCTACCCCATTTTTCCGCCGCATCGCCCGGTAGAGAGGCCGTCATGTCCACACCCAGTCTTGCGCACGCATCATCGCCGTCCACCCGCGGGCAGCTCAACGGCGTCCTGTTCGTCGCGCTGTTCGCGGCCGCCGTCACCAGTGTCGCGTCGCTGCCCGCGATCGCCGGGCTCGGCATGAGCCCGCTGATCGTCGGCATCGTCGCGGGCGCGATTTACGGCAATGCGCTTCGCGACGGCATGCCCGAAAGCTGGGCCGCCGGCGTGAACTTCTCCGCGCGCAAGCTGCTGCGCATCGCCGTGGCGTTCTTCGGACTGCGCGTGAGCCTGCAGGAAATCGCCCAGGTCGGCGTGCCGGGGCTCGTCGAGTCGGTCGTGATCGTCGTGAGCACACTCGTGATCGGCACCTGGGTCGGCATGAAACTGCTCAAGCTCGACCGCGACACCGCCATTCTCACGGCGGCCGGCAGCGCGATCTGCGGCGCAGCGGCCGTGCTCGCCTTCGAATCCACATTGCAATCGAAGCCGCATAAGAGCGCCATGGCTGTCGGCAGCGTCGTGCTGTTCGGCACGCTTTCGATGTTCCTCTACCCGGTGCTGTTCCGCGCGGGCTGGCTGCATCTGGACACGCTCGGCGCCGGGCTCTTCTTCGGCGGCACGATTCACGAGGTCGCGCAGGTGGTGGGCGCCGCGAGCAACGTGAGCCCGGAGGCCACGCACATCGCCACCATCGTCAAGATGACGCGCGTGATGCTGCTCGTGCCTGTGCTGCTCGTGCTCGGCGTGTGGCTCAATCGCTCGGCGCGCAGCAAGGCAACGGCCGACGGCCACGCCAGCCAAGGCGGCGCGCGCAAGCTCGCGGTGCCCTGGTTCGCGCTCGGCTTCCTCGCGCTCGTGATCGTCAATTCGCTCCACGTGCTGCCCGAGACGGCCACCCACGCGGTCAACACGCTCGACACCTTCGCGCTGACCATGGCGATGACGGCCCTCGGCATCGAGACGCGTGTCTCGCAGATTCGCCAGGCCGGCCCGCGGGCGCTGACCGCCGGTTTCATCATCTACCTCTGGCTGGTCGGCGGCGGTCTCGCGATCACCTGGGGCGTGCAGCGCCTGTTCGGATGACCCGGCGCCCGAGGGCCGCGCGCCCCGACCCGATCCCTTGTGCGCCGGCGCTCCCGGCCACCGGCCCCGCCTGCGGCGGGGCTGTTTGCGTTTCTGCGCGCGGCCCCCTTACGCCATCTCGCGTGCGCACGCCACACGCGAACCAGGCGCGAGCGTTGCGAGCGATACTGTGCGTTGCTGCCCGTTGCGTGGGCAGCGGCCGCGCGGGCCGTGGCGAGCACGGCCATGAACGCAAGGGGACGACCGATGGCATACGAACTCTATTACTGGGACGGTCTGCAGGGCCGGGGCGAATTCGTGCGGCTCGCGCTGGAAGAGGCGCAGGCGCCCTACGTGGACGTGGCGCGCGGCGAGAAGAAGGACGGCCTCGGCATCGGCGCGATGATGGGCGAACTGGAGAGCGACGAACCGTATCCGCCCTACGCCCCGCCCTTCCTCAAGGACGGCGACCTGATCGTGCCGCAAACCGCCAATATCCTTTTCTATCTCGGCCCGAAGCTCAAGCTCGCGCCGCGCGACGAGAGCTTGCGCATCGTCGCGAACGGCCTGCAACTGACGATCGCGGACCTCGTGACCGAAGCGCACGACACTCATCATCCGATCGCGAGCGGGCTCTACTACGAGGACCAGAAGGACGCAGCGAAGGCGCGCTCGGCGGATTTCATCGCGCATCGCATTCCGAAATTCATGAGCTATTTCGAGCGCGTGCTCGCGCAGAATCCGGAAGGCCCGCGCCACATGGTGGGCAACGCGCTCAGCTATGTCGATCTGTCGATGTTTCAGATCGTCGAGGGCCTGCGCTACGCCTTTCCAAAAGCGACGAAGCATTTCGCGGATCACTATCCGCATGTCGTCGCGCTGCGCGACGCCGTGGCCAAGCGCCCGAATATCGCCGCCTATCTCGACTCGGAGCGGCGGCTGCCGTTCAACGAAACGGGCATCTTCCGGCACTACCCCGAACTCGACCGGGCCGTGCGCTGAATGCGCGCGGGCCGAGGAAGGCGTCCGCCACCGCCTGGTTTCGTGCACGCGGCGCGCAATTGCCGCGCAGTTGCTGCATTGACCCGTTATGCTTCCCGCCGCACGTCGCGCCCTGCGCGCACGCGCGGCTTTCTTTCACCCGTAACCTGACCTGCCCGCCGTGCTGTCATTCCTGCTGAAACTGCGCACCCGCGCCCGCGATCTCTTTCGCTTGTCCGACGCCCATACGATGCTGATCTGGTCGGTCATCGTCGGCGTGGCGGGCGCGTTTGCGACCGTGATCTTTCGCGAGGGCATCGCGTATGTGCAGATGCTCTTCGCGGGCAGCGAAGGCAGCCTCGTCGAGATGGCGCGTCACCTGCCGTGGCACCGGCGCATCTGGATGCCGGCGGCAGGCGGCTTCATCGCGGGATGCCTGCTGCTGCTCGCGCGGCGCAAGGCGCCCGGCAGCAGCGGCAAGGCGATGCACGCCGACTACATCGAGGCGGTGGCGATCGGCGACGGCGTCATGCCCGTGGGCACGAGCATCTGGCGCAGCCTCTCGTCGCTCTTCACGATCGCGAGCGGCGGCTCGATCGGCCGTGAAGGCCCGATGGTGCAGCTCGCCGCCCTCGCCGCTTCGCTGATCGGCCGCTGGGTCCACTTCGATCCGTCGCGGCTGCGCCTGCTCGTCGCGTGCGGCGCGGCGGCCGGTATCACCTCGGCGTACAACGCGCCCATCGCCGGCGCCTTCTTCGTGACCGAAATCGTGCTCGGCTCCATTGTCATGGAAAGCTTCGGGCCGATCGTCGTTTCCTCCGTGGTCGCCAACATCACGATGCGCGAGTTCGCGGGCTACAAGCCGCCGTACGAGATGCCCGTGTTCCCGCCGGTGACGGGCGTCGAGGTGCTGCTCTTCGTGGCGCTCGGCCTCCTTTGCGGCGCGCTCGCCCCGCAGTTCCTCATGATGATGGCCACCGCGAAAAAGGGCTTTGGGCGCATCAACGCGCCGCTGCCCGTGCGGCTCGCGCTCGGCGGTCTCGTGGTCGGCATTCTTTCGGTGTGGACGCCCGAGGTGTGGGGCAACGGCTATAGCGTCGTGAACTCCATCCTCCATTCGCCGTGGACCTGGACGGCGCTCGCCACGGTGCTCGTTTTCAAGCTCATCGCGACGGCCGCGACGGTCGGCTCGGGCGCCGTGGGCGGTGTGTTCACGCCGACGCTCTTCATGGGCGCCGTGCTCGGCTGCCTGTTCGGCCAGGGCATGCACACGCTCTGGCCCGACGGCACCTCGGCGTCGTACGCCTACGCGATGGTGGGCATGGGCGCGTTCCTCGCGGGCGCGACCCAGGCGCCGCTCATGGCGATTCTGATGATCTTCGAGATGACGCTGAGCTATCAGGTGGTGCTGCCGCTGATGCTCTCGTGCGTCGTTGCGTATTTCGTCGCGCGCGCGATCGGCAAGGCGTCGATGTACGAAATCACGCTGCATCGCAACCGCGAGGAAGCCGAACGCATGCGCCTGCGCATGACGCAGATGCGCGAGCTGGTGCGCCCCGCGCAGACTGTCGTGCTGGAGAGCGCCACGGTGCAGGAGATGACGCGCGTATTCCTCGAATATCCGGTCAAGTACCTCTACGTGACCGACGAGACGGGACGCTTTCTCGGCGCAGTCGCGCTCGCCGACATCACCTCGGACCTGCTGCAAAAGCGCGATACCGCGCACAAGCACGCCCGCGACTACCTGAAGCCGACGTTCGACGTGCTCACGCCCGACATGCCGCTCGCCGTCGGCCTGCAGCACTTCATGTCGTTTCAGGGCGAGCGTCTGCCCGTAGTCGAAAGCACGCGCGAGCCGACGCTCGCGGGCGTGGTGTACAAGACGTCGCTGCTCGATGCCTATCAGCGCATGAACGCGGAGCGGTAGGCTTCGCCCGCGCGCGAGGCGCGTGGCAAAGCGCAGCGGATTTTCTAGAATCTAGAGGGAAACGCGCTTCGCGGCCCGCGCTGTGCGTGCGCGCACCGTCGTGCGCACAGGGGGCCAGCGAGAATCGACGCGGGGATGACCGGAGCGAAGATGAGCGAACCCTCACTCGAAGCCGTACGCCGCGACCACGCGGGCTGGATATTCTTGCACTTGCAGGGCGAGCCGTACGACCGCGGCGAGCAGCACGGCAAATTGCTCGCCACCGAAATCCGCAATGCGATTCGCACCGCGCGCTACCTCGCGAAGTGGGACACGGGCGAGGACTTCGACACCTTCGTCGACGCCGCGATCGTGCAGTTCGCGCCGCGCCTCGACACCGAATTCGCCGACGAGATCCAGGGCATCGCCGACGGCGCCGGTCTCAAGTTCGCCGAAGTGCTCGCCTGGAACGGCTACATGGACCTGCTGCAGAGCTGGTGGCCGGTTCATGTTGCGACACAGCAAGCGCAGCCCGCGGTGCGCCCCTGGCGCGGGCGGCGCGGCCACCATTGCAGCGCCTTCATCGCGACGGGCAGCGCGACGCGCGACGGCCGCATCGTCATGGCGCACAACTCGTGGGACCGCTACGCGGCCGGCGATGCCTTCAATATCGTGTTCGACATCGTGCCCGACTCGGGGCACCGTATCCTCATGCAGGGCCTGCCCGGCTGCATCTCGAGTCTCACCGACTTCTGGATCAACGGCGCGGGCCTGATGGTGACGGAGACGACCATCTCGAACTTCGTCGGCTACCGCGCGAACGGCGCGCCTGAGTTCTATCGCTCGCGACGGGCGACGCAGTATGCGTCGAGCATTGCGCAATGGTGCGAGATGTTCGCGCAGGCGAACAACGCGGGCTATGTGAACAGCTGGCTGCTCGGCGACACCAAAACGGGTGAGATCGCGCGCTACGAACTGGGCCTGCAGCACGCGGGTTTCGAGAGCACGAAAGACGGCTTCTACAGCGGCTTCAACGCGGCCACGGACCTCAAGATCCGCAACCAGGAGTGCACCGGCGAAGCCGACGATTACACCGACGTGCGCCGCAACGGCGCGCGCCGCCTGCGCTTCATGCAACTCGCGCAGGAGCACCGCGGGGCGATCGACGCCGAACTCGCCAAGGCGATGATCGCGGACCACCACGACGTCTACCTCGAGCGTAGCGACAACCCGTGCTCGCGCACGATCTGCGGCCATCTCGAACTCGACGACGCGCGCTTCGGCGGCGCCGACCACGGGCCGTTCAACCCGTGGGGCGCGAACGACGGCAAGGTAGTCGACAGCGAAATGGCGCGCGATCTGTCGTTCTGGGCGCGCTGGGGCCATCCCTGCGGCCGCCCGTTCGACGCCCAGGCGTTCATGCAGCGCCACCCGCAATGGAACTGGCTCAACGGCTATATGCGCGACCGCCCGTCGTGGCCCTGGACGCGCTTCGAGGCGCTGCGCAGGCCCTCGCCTTAGTCCCGCGTAGCGGCAGTGCCGGCAAAAAAGCACGCGCGTTCGAGACGTGTCGGGTCATTTCCTGCCATCATGGTATTTCCGTATGCGCGTCGCGCACATGAGCCGTCCAGGCGGCTCGTTGCGCCTTCGCGTAGCGGCGCGCCTGGCCGCCCCGGCTGGCGCGGCTGCCTGCGCCGCCAACCCACGCTGGCGGATGCGGTACGGCGCTTGCTGCGACCTGTGGGCCGCATGAGAAAGGAGGTCGAGCGATGAAAACCTCGACACTGATGACCACCGTGCTGTTGTCGGCGTCCTGCTTCGCCGCTCCGGTACGTACCGCGCAGGACTCACCGGTCACCCCGACCAGCGCGCACATCCCGCTCGCAAGTGGACAGTCCCACGCCTACGACGCCCCCGTCGCGCCCCCTGCCCCCAACGTGCCCGCGACCGCAAACGGTCCGCAACACTGGGAGTACCTCACGCTGCCCAGGTCGCATCGGCTGGACAAGACGCTCAGCCCGGACCTGCACGAGCAGACCTGAGCCTGACCGGTACCCCCGTTTGCGAACAAGCGGCAAACAAAAGTGGCGCATGAGCGGCAAATGAGCGGCGCGTGCGCACGCCGCGAGGGCGTGCGAGTCGGATTGTGTATGCTTGAGGCGCGGCGCTAGCGCTGCGCGCCGCAAAGCAGACCGGGCGCGAACAAAATCTGAAAAACAAACCGCACAACAAACGAGACGACGACGCAGACCGCCAACGCCGGCCGCCCGCGCAAAGGACGCCACGCATGTCAGCCTCTCGCATTCCCGACGAACCCATCGATCTGCAATTCGCCGACGTGCTGCGCGAGGTGCGC
Source organism: Paraburkholderia sp. BR10936 (assembly GCF_040965735.1). NCBI lineage: Bacteria > Pseudomonadati > Pseudomonadota > Betaproteobacteria > Burkholderiales > Burkholderiaceae > Paraburkholderia > Paraburkholderia sp. BR10936. The sequence continues at coordinate 462,211 of NZ_JBFRCM010000004.1, read as the reverse complement.
TGGCCCGCCAACAAGGACGAACTCGTGGACGCCGCGCGCGAGGCCGGCGCGAGCAACGAGGTGCTCGGCATCCTCGACGGCATGCCCGAGCAGGATTATCAGGACGTCGCGTCCGTTACGCGGCTGATCGGCAGCAACTACGGCCCTGGCCTCGGCTCCTGACGCGCGCGCGTCGTGGGCTGCGTGCACGCCGGGTTCACGCGTCGCGGCCGAACACCACGCGCGCGAGGAAAGTCCCCAGCACGGCTTCGACGACTGGCGGCGTGACATGCTGCGGATCGGCCGTGGCGAGAAACTGCACCCCGTCGCACAGCCCCATCAGCCCGAGCGCGAGCAATTGGGGATCGAGCGGCACCGGCATGCCCGCACGCGCCGCAAACTCCTCGATGTACACGGCAAGACTCTCGCGCTTTTCCTTCATGAAGGCGTTGTAGCGCGTGCGAAAGCGCGCGTCGCGCGCAGCCAGCAGCCTGGCTTCCACCCACAGCAGGAAGACCTTGTTGTCCTGCGGCATGCGGCTGTAGTAGGCGAGCACGCGCGCCTCCATCTGCTCGCGCGAGACCTCGGTCTCGAAGATGGCGCGCAGGTCGGTCTGCATGGCTTCGTGATCGCGCCGCAGCAGTTCCACGAGCAGGTCCGACTTGCCCGAAAAGTTCGAGTAGAACGCGCCGCGCGTGTACCCCGCCGCGTGCGCGATGTCCTCGACGCTCGCGCCCACGAACCCTTTTTTCATGAACACGGCCTGCGCGGCGTCGAGCAGGCGCTCGCGCGTCTGGTCGCGGCTTTGTTCGCGGGTGAGTCGAATGCGCTTCATGGCGTGGGGCGTCGCTATGTATCACGGATGGACGCGAGTCTAGCACTGAAACATTCCTCGGATTCAGTTTCGCACTCAGATACAAGGTTGTATTAGAATCCGGCTCATCATCCCAAGTCCGGGTCGGTGCGCGAGCCGCGCCGCGCCCGCGACTCAACGGCGGCGCAACCGGTCCGGCGGCATTGCGGTCTGCGTGCGCACCCAGCCTATCGAGGTCCAGGTGAATCGTCGCGGTCGTGGCGCATCGAGCAGAATGCGCAGTGGTACCGGTAAGTTCAGTGCACCGTGGCGGCATGCCGCGAATGTGTTTCTCGTGCTCGGTGTGGCCGCGCTGGCTGCCTGCGGCAAGGAAAAGGAAGCCCCGCCGCAGCCGCGCCCGGTCGTCTCGATGACCGTGCACCCCGACGGCGGCGGCGTGAGCCCCGTCTATCCAGGCGATATCGAGGCGCGCAACGCCACGCCGCTTTCGTTTCGCGTGAACGGCAAGATCATCGAGCGCAGCGTGCGCCTGGGCGACAGCGTCAAGCCCGGCCAGACCCTCGCGCGGCTCGATCCTGCAGATTTCGAAAAGAACGCGGCCAGCGCGCAGGCCCAATTCGACGCCGCGCAGCATCGCCTCGTCTTCGCGAAGCAGCAGCTCGATCGCGACACGGCCCAGTCGGCGGCCAATCTCATCGCCCGCGCGCAGCTCGAACAAACGCAGGATGCCTACGCATCGGCCGCGGCCCAGCGCGATCAGGCGCAGCAGCAGCTCGCGCTGGCAAAGAACCAGTTGCGCTACACACAGATCGTAGCGGACCACGCGGGCGTCATCACCGCCGAAAACGCCGACACCGGCCAGAACGTGCAGGCCGGCCAGGCCGTCTACCAGCTCGCATGGAGCGGCGACGTCGACGTGGTATGCGACCTGCCAGAGCGCGCCGTGGCCGCGCTGCACACCGGCGACACCGCGCAGGTCACGCTCGGCGCCCTGCCCGGCCGCCACTACACGGCGCGCCTGCGCGAACTCGCCGCGGCGGCGGACCCGCAAAGCCGCACGTGGCGCGCGAGGCTCACGCTAGAACGTCCCGATGCCGACGTGCGTCTCGGCATGACCGCCAACGTGGCGTTCGCGGCACCGAGCGAGGCCAACGCGCCGGCCGCGTTTACCGTGCCGGCCACCGCGCTCTTCCACGACGGCGCAGCGCCCGCCATCTGGGTCGTCCACGCGCCCGACAACGTGCTGCAATTGCGGCGTGTGAACATCGCGCGCTACGACGCGCGCACGATCACCGTGGCGGGCGGATTGCAGGACGGCGAACGCATCGTGCTGCAAGGCGTCCATACCGTCCACGCGGGCGAGCAGGTACGGCCGGTGGCGCCGCTGCATCCCGAGGACTTCGCGTCATGAGCCAGACGACGGACTCGGGCCCCGGCGCCGATCACGAAGAGGGCCGCTTCAACCTGTCGGCGTGGGCGCTGAGGCATCGGGCACTCGTCACCTTTCTCGTTGCGCTCGCAACGATCTTTGGCGCGCTCGCCTATACGCGTCTTGCGCAATCGGAAGACCCGCCCTTCACGTTCCGCGTGATGGTCATCCAGACCTTCTGGCCCGGCGCGAGCGCGCGCCAGGTCGAGGATCAGGTGACGACCCGCATCGGCCGCAAGCTGCAGGAAACGCCTTATATCGACTTTCTGCGCAGCTATTCGCGGCCCGGCGAATCGCTCGTGTTCTTCACGATGAAGGACTCCGCGCCCGTGAGCGAAGTGCGTGAGACCTGGTACCAGGTACGCAAGAAGGTCGGCGACATCGCGTACACGCTGCCCCAGGGCGTGCAAGGGCCGTTCTTCAACGACGAGTTCGGCGACGTCTACACCAACATCTACGCGCTGGAGGGCGACGGCTTTTCGCCCGCGCAACTGCACGACTACGCGGACAAGCTGCGCGAGCAGCTGCTGCGCGTGCCCGACGTCGGCAAGGTCGATTATTTCGGCGATCCGCAGCAGCGCATCTACATCGAAATTCCGAACACGCAGCTCACACGCCTCCTCGGCATTTCGCCCACGCAACTCGGCCAGGTGATCGGCGCGCAGAACAGCGTCTCCGCCGCAGGTACGCTCACGACCGCCGACGACCGCGTGTTCGTGCGCCCGAGCGGCCAGTACGAGGACCTCGAGGCGCTCGCCGATACACTGATCCGCGTGAACGACCGCACGTTTCGCCTCGGCGACATCGCGACGATCCGGCGCGGCTACGACGAGCCGCTCGCCACGCAGATGCGCTTCCAGAACCAGGCCGTGCTCGGTATCGGCCTCACGATGCAGCCGGGCGGCGACGTGATCCGTCTCGGCAAGGCGCTCGATGCGCGCGTCGAGCAGTTGCGCGCGCAACTTCCCGCGGGCCTGAGGCTCGTGGAGGTGTCGAGCATGCCCGATGCGGTCTCGCGCTCGGTGGACGACTTCGTCGAAGCCGTGGCCGAGGCCGTGGGCATCGTGCTGCTCGTGAGCCTCGTTTCGCTGGGCGTGCGCACGGGCATGGTGGTGGTCATCACCATTCCGATCGTGCTCGCCGTCACCTCGCTCGCGATGTACCTCTTCGGCATCGGTCTGCACAAGGTCTCGCTCGGCACGCTCGTGCTCGCGCTCGGCCTGCTCGTCGACGACGCCATCATTTCCGTCGAGATGATGGCGGTGAAGCTCGCACAGGGCTGGAACCGCACGCGCGCCGCTGCATTCGCCTACACCAGCACCGCGTTCCCGATGCTGACCGGCACGCTCGTCACCGTTTCGGGTTTCCTGCCCATCGTGCTCGCGAGGTCGAGCACCGGCGAGTACACCCGCTCGATCTTCCAGGTGTCCGCCATCGCGCTGATCGCCTCGTGGTTCGCGGCCGTCGTGCTGATTCCGCTGCTGGGCTACCGGCTGTTGCCGGAGCGCAAGCCCGATCCGGATGCGGCGCACGCCGCCCATGGCGACGATCACGAGCACGAGATCTACGACACGCGTTTCTATCGGCGGCTGCGTGGCTGGATCGGCTGGTGCATCGAGCGCCATGCCATCGTGCTCGTGCTGACCATCGCGCTGTTCGTGGCCGCGCTCGCGTGCTTCAAGCTCGTGCCGCAGCAATTCTTCCCGAGTTCCGACCGGCCCGAGTTGCTCGTGGACGTGCGCCTGCCCGAAAGCGCCTCGATCGATGCGACGCTGCGCCAGACGAAGCGCCTCGAAGCGGCGATCAAGGGCCGCCCCGAGATCGACCATTTCATCGATTTCGTCGGCACCGGGGCGCCGCGTTTCTATCTGCCGCTCGATCAGCAGTTGCAGCAGCCCAATTTTGCGCAGTTCGTGATCACGACGAAGTCGGTCGAAGATCGCGAAAAGCTCGCCAGCTGGCTCGAACCGATGCTGCGCGACAAGTTCCCCGCCATCCGCACGCGCCTCTCGCGGCTCGAGAACGGGCCGCCGGTCGGCTACCCCGTGCAGTTCCGCGTGAGCGGCGACGACATTCCGACCGTGCGCGACATCGCGAACAAGGTGGCGGCGACGATGCACGCCGATTCGCGCACCGACAACGTCAGTTTCGACTGGGACGAACCGGCGGGACGCTCGCTGCACTTCCAGATCGACCAGCAAAAGGCGCGCGCGCTCAATGTCTCGTCGCAGGACATCGCCAACTTCCTGCAGATGACGTATTCGGGCTATACCGTCACGCAGTTTCGCGAGCGCGACAAGCTCATCAGCGTCGATCTGCGCTCGCCCGCTGCCGAGCGCGTCGATCCGGCCCGCCTGCTCACGCTCGCCATGCCTACGCCCAACGGCCCGGTGCCGCTCGGAGCGCTCGGGCATCTCGCCAACGATCTGGAGTACGGCGTGATCTGGTCGCGCGACCGGCAGCCGACGATCACCGTGCAGTCCGACGTGCGAGCGGGCGCACAGGGCATCGACGTCACGCATGCGCTCGACGGCAAACTGGAGTCGATCAAGCGCGCGCTGCCGCCCGGCTACCACATCGAGGTGGGCGGCTCCGTCGAGGAAAGCGCGAAGGGCCAGGCGTCCATCTTCGCGCAGTTGCCGGTGCTCGCCATTGCCGTGCTCACCCTGCTCATGATCCAGCTGCAAAGCCTCACGCGCGTGCTGATGGTCGTGCTGACCGCACCGCTCGGTCTGATCGGCGTGGTGATCGCCCTGCTCCTGTTCGGGCAGCCGTTCGGCTTCGTGGCCATGCTGGGCGTGATCGCCATGTTCGGGATCATCATGCGCAACTCGGTGATCCTCGTGGACCAGATCGAAACGGACATCCGCGCCGGGCACAAGCGCTTCGACGCCGTGGTGGGCGCCACGGTGCGCCGCTTCCGGCCCATCATGCTGACCGCCGCGGCCGCCGTGCTCGCGCTCATCCCGCTCTTGCGTTCGAACTTCTTCGGGCCGATGGCGACGGCGCTAATGGGCGGCATCACGATTGCGACCGTGCTCACGCTGTTTTTCCTGCCCGCGGCTTACGCGGCCGCGTTCCGCGTGAGCAGCAGCGAGACTGACGAGACCGGCAAGACGCCGGAACAGGCATCATGAAGACGGATTCTTCGACATTGGCGTCGGGCCCGCGTGCAACGGCGCGTTCGCCCGCAACACGTTTTCCGCACGCGCCCGGCTTGCTCGCCGCATGCGCCGCGCTCGCGCTGGCCGGCTGCGCGATGGGACCGACCGGTGAGCCGCCCGCCATGCCGCAGCCCGAGCACTACGGTGTGCAGGCGCAACCGGCACAGACGGTCGCCGCCCAGGGCGTCGCGCAGCAGTTCGTGACGGGCGCGGAACCGGTGCCGCAATGGTGGACGCTCTACGGCTGCGACGCGCTCGATGCGCTCGTGAACGAGGGCCTCGCCAACAGCCCGAACCTCGCCGCCGCCGACCACAACCTGCAAGCGGCGCGCGAGCAGTTGCGCGGCCAGATCGGCAGCTCGCTGCTGCCGACGGTCGACGCCATCGGCATCGCGCAACGCCAGCAGCAACCCGCGATCCCACAGTTCGGCATCGACCGGCTGCAATACGCGATTTTTGCGGGCTTGATCGACGTTCGCTACACCTTCGACGTGTTCGGCGCGACCCGCCTGAACAACGCGGCGCTCGCCTCGCGCGTGAACGTGCAGGCGTTCCAGTTCGAGGCCGCGCAGCGCGCGCTCGCGGCGAACATCGTGGCAAGTGCGCTCGGCGCGGCAACGCTGCATGCGCAGATCGACACGACCGAACAGCTGATCGCGCTCGCCAATGCGCAGGCCGACGACGTGCAAAAGCGCTACGCGCTCGGCTCGGCCTCGCGCACCGATCTGCTCAGCGCGCAGCAGAGCGCGGCGTCGCTCGCGGCGAGCCTGCCGGGGCTGCGTCAGCAATGGGTCGCACAGCGCCATGCGCTCGCCGTGCTGATCGGCCGCACACCCGACCAGGCGCCGCCCGACCTCGATCTCGCCAGCCTGACCTTGCCCGCGCAGGTACCGGTAGTCATCCCCTCAGAACTCCTGAGAACCCGACCCGACATCGAAGCCGCCGAAGCCACGCTCAAGGCGGCCGCGGCGGGCGTCGGCGCCGCCACCGCGCAAATGTACCCGAGCATCACGCTTTCGGCGGCGCTCGGCCAGGGCGGCTTCAGCTGGCCGGTGGTGACTTCCGGCGCGGGCGCGCTGTGGGCGATCGGCGCTTCGCTTTCGCAGCCGATTTTCCACGGCGGCGCACTCGTTGCGCAGCGGCGTGCGGCGTTGCAGTCCTATGAGGCAGCCAATGACACCTATAAGCAAACGGTGCTCACGGCGTTCCAGGATGTCGCCGATCGTCTCGCCGCGCTCGATCACGACGCCCAGGCGCTCGACGCAGCCAGTACCTCGGCACGCACGGCCCAGGGCGTCTACGAGGACACCAACGCGCGCTACAGGTTGGGCGCGGTGCCGTGGTACGCGGTGCGCCAAAGCGAGCAGCAATGGCGTAACGCGCGGCTCGACGAAATCCGCTACCGCGGCACCCGGCTTGCCGATACGGCCGCCCTCTTCCAGGCGATGGGCAATCCGCCGGTCAACCCGGCGACGCTCGGCAGCGGGCGCGGGACGGACACGGCCGCTGCCGCTCCCGCATCGGACGCTGGAGCCGCCGCACAAGGCAAGTAACACTCGCGATTGTCCGGGCGTCTCGGCGTACCATGATCGCAAGCGCCGCGCACCTCGGTGCAACCGCTTCATGGAGACGACAGCATGTCCCGTCCATCGCTCGACTTCTGGTTCGACCTCGCCAGCAACTACAGCTATCTCAGCGTGATGCGCATCGCCGCGCTCGCCGAACGAAATGGCGTGGATGTTTACTGGCGGCCCTTCCTCCTCGGCCCCATTCTCGACGCACTCGGCTGGGAAGGTCCGCCCTTCGTCGTGCAGAAGGAAAAAGGCGCCTATGTGTGGCAGGACATGCGCCGGCAGTGCCGCAAATACGTGCTGCCGTGGCAACAGCCCAGCGAGTTTCCCCGCCGCACCGTGCTCGCGACGCGCATCGCCGTGCTCGCCGCCGACGAGCCGTGGCTGCCCGAATGGTGCCGCGCCGTCATGACGCGCAACTATGGCGACGACCGCGAAGTCGATTCGCCCGAAGCCGTCGCACAGATGCTCACCACGCTCGGATTGCCGGCACAACGGCTCATCGAGGAAGCCGGCAGCGAGGCGAACCGGCTGCGCCTGCGCGAGCGCACCCAGGCGGCTCGCGATCTCGGCATCTTCGGCGCACCGACGTTTTTCGTCGGCGAAGAGATGTTCTGGGGTAACGACCGGCTGGAAGACGCCATCGAAGCGGCGCTCGGCGCGCCGCAGAACCGGGACACTGCGTAGTCCTGTTCTTTGCGCATCACTACCGTGGAGCTGTTCGTATTCCTGCCTGTTCACGCCGTCACGTATTCGCGCGGTTCGCACAGCCAAACCTTCGGACTGCGTTCTGACGATGTGTTTTGAGGCGCGATGCCTCATACGGCCTGCCTGTGAACAAAGCCTTTGGCGTCAGCCAGTTAGCTTCGATATCCCAGGGTTATGAACAGGGGCTTCAACAAAAACTGTGGAAAAGTCGGCACGAGAGTTACCCACAGATTTCGTTGACAGCCCTGTGGAAAAGCCCTGGAAAGCTCGACCAACTCCTTGGCCCACAAGGAAATTCCGCTCACCAAACAAAACACGGCGCGCCGTTGCCGACGCGCCGTGTTTATCCGGCAGAACTCATCAAACCGGCATCAAGGCTTGTTCGATTCGAACAGATCCATGATCTGCTTCTTCTCCGTCGTCGTCACGTTCGGCGGCGTCATGCCGGCCGGCCCCATGCTGCCGGTCGCGCCGCTCGCGTCGCTCGCCGCACCGGCCGGGTTCGCCGAGTCCAGACCGATGCTCGCCACGAAGCCGTTACCCGGCGTCATGTCCGAGAAGAACAGTTCGTCGTTGATCGTCGTGAGGCCCTCGGGCATCGCCGGTTCTTCCTGCGGCACGCCGCGCAGCGCACGCTGCATGTACTCCACCCAGATCGGCAACGCGAGCTGCGCGCCGAATTCGCGGCTGCCGAGACTCTTCGGCTGGTCATAGCCCATCCACGCCACGGCGACCAGTGTGCGCTGATAACCCGCGAACCAGCCGTCCTTGGCGTCGTTGGTCGTACCGGTCTTGCCCTGCAGGTCGTTGCGATGGAGCACGTTGGTGCCGGCGCCCGTACCCGCCGTCGCCACCGAGTGCAGCAGGCTGTTCATCACGAATGCGTTGCGCGGCGAAAGCGTTTGCGGCGCATTCTGGCCCGCCACCAACGGCTGCGCGCGCAGGATCGGCTGGCCGCGCGCGTCGTCCACTTCGGCGATCAGATACGGGTTGATGCGATAGCCGCCGTTCGCGAACACGCTATACGCGCCCGCCGACTGCAGCGGCGTGACGAGGCCCGCGCCGAGCGCCATCGGCAGGTACGGCGGGGTCTTGTCCGCGTCGAAGCCGAAGCGCTGCGTCACGTAGTCCTGCGCGTACTTCGTGCCGATGTACGAGAGGATGCGGATCGACACGAGGTTCTTCGACTTCTGCAGCGCGAGGCGCATCGACATCGGCCCTTCGGGCTGGTCGTCGTCCTTCGGCTCCCACGCGTCGCCGCCCGGCGTGCTGGGGGGGAAGTACAGCGGCGCGTCGTTGATGATCGTCGCCGGCCCAAGGCCCTTTTCGAGCGAAGCCGAGTAGATGAACGGCTTGAAGCTCGAGCCCGGCTGACGCCACGCCTGCGTGATGTGATTGAACTTGTTCTTGTTGAAGTCGAAGCCGCCGATCAGCGCGCGGATCGCGCCGTCCTGCGGCGTGAGCGAGACGAGCGCGCCTTCGACCTGCGGCAGCTGCGTGATCTGCCAGTTGCCCTTCGCGTCCTCCATCAGGCGCACGATCGAGCCCGGGCGAATGCGCAGCGCCTGCGAGGCGCGCGGCGAGAGCGCGGCCGCGACGAAGCGCAGGCCCTCGCCCGTCACCGTCACCGAGGTGCCGTCGAGCTGTTGCGCCGTCACCGACTTCGGGCCCGCGTCGGTCACGACTGCCGAAACGAGGTCGCCGTTGTCCGGGTGATCGGTGAGCGCGTCTTCGATGGCCTGCTCGCGGTCGTCGCCGTCCGCGGGCAACTGCACGAAGCCCTCCGGTCCGCGATAGCCGTGGCGGCGCTCGTAGTCCATCACGCCCTTGCGCACAGCCGCGTACGCGGCATCCTGGTCGGCCGAATCGATCGTCGTCGTCACCGTGAGGCCGCGCGTATAGGTCTCGTCCTTGTATTGCGCGTACATCATCTGGCGCACCATTTCGGCGACGTATTCGGCGTGCACGTTGTACTCGGTGCCGGCCGTCTTCGTCTGCAGCGGCTCCTTGATCGCTTCGTCGTACTGCGCTTGCGTGATGTAGCCGAGGTCGAGCATGCGCTTGAGGATGTACTCCTGGCGAATCTTCGCGCGGTGCGGATTGACGATCGGGTTATACGCCGAAGGCGCCTTCGGCAGGCCCGCGAGCATCGCCGCCTGGGCCACCGTAATGTCCTTCAGGTCCTTGCCGAAGTACACGCGCGCCGCCGCCGAAAAACCGTAGGCGCGCTGACCCAGATAAATCTGGTTCATGTACAACTCGAGAATCTGGTCCTTCGTGAGCGCGCGCTCGATCTTGTAGGCGAGCAGCATCTCGTAGACCTTACGCGTGTAGGTCTTCTCGCTCGACAGGAAGAAGTTGCGCGCGACCTGCATCGTGATCGTGCTCGCGCCCTGCGAGGCGCCGCCGTGCATCAGGTCGGCCACGCCCGCGCGCAGGATGCCGACGAAGTCCACGCCGCCGTGCTCGTAGAACCGGTAGTCCTCGATGGCGAGCACGGCCTTCTTCTGAATATCAGGGATATCCTGAAAACGCACGAGCTGACGTCGCTCTTCGCCGAACTCGCCGATCAGCACGTGATCGGCGGTATAGATGCGCAGCGGCACCTTGGGCTGATAGTTGGTGAGCGCATCGAGCGACGGCAGTTGCGGCTCCATCACGACGAGCGCGTAGCCCACGAGCAGCGCACCGACCACGCAGAGCGTGCCGATCAGGCCGACGAACCAGAGCGCGAGCGTGGTGCCGATGGAGCGCCGCTTCGGGCTCCCGTCGCGCGGCCCGTTGCCGCCGGACCCGCCGCCCGATTCAGGCCGGCGAGGCGGCTGGCGCCCGTTGTTGAAGGAGGGTTCCCGATCTTCGTTCGGGTACTGCGGTGAAGGCGGTCGTTTGATGATAGGCATGACTGGAATGATGGGCGCGTCTCGCGCGCGCCGGCTGCGCGCAACTCGCGCGCATGGATCTCGACCACGGCGTCATGGCGCCAATGCGGCATACGACGTCGCCGGCTCAATCCCGGCGACGCGGCGCGACCGGCAACGCCCCCGTCCGGCCGCGCGGCGCGCACTATGGCACGCCACATGCGAATACCGCTCGTTCGGGCGCCATTCGCGAAATGTAACAGCGCATTCTAAAGAAATCGCGCACGCCGGGTCGCGCTTTTTTTGTAAGAGTTTCTTGGGAAACACTTCCTGCCCGATTTCTGGCCGTCCAGGCGATCGCTTGCGTCGATCATGGTTTTATGCGCGAAAAGTTTCGTAACCGCCCTTGTGTAGCGCGATAAATTAGGCATCGACTGGTTGTTGACGGCAGATTTTTGCAGGCAGGGTTGTTCCTGGTCGCGCACCTTCTCATTGCGCATCGGCGCACTCGTCTTATCATGAAAGATCTGCTACACGCCCCTGTTCGCGCCCAGGCAAGCACCCATCCATTCTTACAAAAAGCTGTTGCGCAGGCAGGCAAACCGACGTCATACGAAGCCGACCCAACGGCCCGTCGATCATGAACAAGCCCAGCGAACGCATCGTCGTCTTCGTTACGCCCGCGCAAAAGCGCGCGATCTCCGCCACCGCCGACGAGCTCGGCATCAGCCTCAGCGAACTCATGCGCCGCGCCGTGATCGCGTTCAGCGCGACGAGCGATCAGGTGAAGGCCGCGAGCATCGTCGACCGGCTGAACGCGCCGCGTCAGCCCGACGCGCTCGCGCAGGTGCTGCAAAAGGCAGCGAGACCGCTGCGTGTGGGTCGAGCCGGCGCGATCCGGCCAGCAGTGGGCGCGGCGGCGGCCATCGGCGCGAGCGACGCGAACGCGGACGCGCAAAAGGCTGGCGAAGCGGCCGCGGCCCTTCACGACGACGACGCCCACGAGACAACGCTTCAAGCGTCAAACATACCCCTGCCCGCCGCGCACACCGACGAGGCGGACGTGAGCCATGCCGCGCGCGAAATCGCCCAGGCTGTCGCCCGGCTGAGCGCCGAAGCGGCCGCTGCAGCGCAAAGCGCCGCGCTCGATACGGCCGCCGCACAATCGCTGGACGTCGAACCGCTGCAGCCGCTGAGCTCGGCGCCCTTCGCCCGCTCCCGGCGCGACGCGAGCGATCCACGCGACGAAGCCCGCAGCGACGACGCCGCGCCCGAAGGCGGCAAATACGCCTGACACGCGCAGCATCCACGCCGCCATACACACGAGTCACAATCGGCTTAACGCCCGCTTACATACGCGCCGCGAGCGCTGGGCAGGCCCGATTCCTTTAAGTCCCTTTTAAGACGGGCCGTGGTGTAATATCCGCGATCGATGGCGGCGCCCGGCCTGCAGCGGTGCTTCACGCCGCGCAGCCAGGCCCCGTCCTGATGAACATACGCGTGCAAGAAAACAGCTTCACGCTATTGCAATTGCCGCACTCGCCCCGATTTTCGCCGTGCATGCGCGCCAGGCGCAAAGCGGCGTAAGCTGGCAGATGGATCAGCCCTCTGCCGGCCGGCTGGCGCGTGAGGCCAAACCGCGAACACGCACCTCGGCCCACCACGGCCGATCTCATTTCACTGGAGGAATTCATGTCGCTTTTCGACTCCATCTCCCGCACCGTCAAGGGCCTGCTCAACGACGCCGCAGACTCGGTGCAGGATCCGTCGCGCGACGCGCGCCAGATCGTGCGTGAGCTCGACGACAGCATCGGCCGCGCGGAGAACTCGCTCGTCGAGATCCAGGCGCAGGTCGCGACGCAGCAAAGCAAGCGCGACGTGGCCGCCGACAAGGCGAAGAAGTACGAAGACGGCGCGAAGCGCGCGCTGCAATCGGGCGACGAAGCGCTCGCACGCGAAGCGCTCGGCGCGCAGCAAACCGCGGAAGCCGAACGCGACGCGCTCGCGGGCGAACTCGCGAAGCTCGAACCGTCGGTCGATCAACTGAAGCAGCAGATCGACGACATGCGCCAGCGCCGCAACGACCTGAACGCGCGCTCGAACATCCTGCAGGCGAAGCAGCAGATCGCCCAGGCGAAGGATGTCGCGGCTACGGCGCTGGGCGGCATCGGCGGGAAGAATCTCGACGGCGATTTCCAGAAGCTGGAAGAAAAGGTCGCGCTCTCGAACGCGCGCTCGGACGCCCGCCTGAATTCGTCCGACCAGTCGAGCGGCAAGGCGCTCGACGACAAGCTCGCGGCGCTCAACAAGGGTCCGTCGGTAGACGAGCGCCTCGAGGCGCTCAAGAAGCAGATGAACACGCCGGCACAGTAAGCGCCTGCGTGCTGGATGCGGCGCGGCACGATCCGTGCGGCCGATGGCAATCGGCAGGCGCGCGAGAGCGCCGCATCCCCGTATCGAATGCCATGGAGACGGGCGTCAATCCGCCCGGCCTGCAACATGAAAAAATTTCTTGCCGCTGCCAGTATCGCCGTCGCGTCGCTCGCCTTTACGGGCGGCGTTGCGTTCGCCTTGCCGAGCGTGCAGCAGATCGAATCCGCGATGTCGCAGGGTGACTGGCAGCGCGCCGATTCCGGCCTGACCGAAGTCCTGCAGGCGCATCCGGACAACGCTCGCGCGCACTACCTCTACGCCCAGGTCCTCGACCGCGAAGGTCGTTACAGCGACGCGCTTACCCAGGTCGAGCAGGCGAAGTCGCTCGATCCGCAAATCCGCTTCACCCAGCCGCAACGTTTCGCGCAGGTCGAAGCGAAGATTCGTTCCGACGCTTCACGCGCCGGCAGTGTCAACACGAACAGCACGGGCAACCCGTTCACGCAGCAGCAGTTGGCCGCGCCCGCGCCACAGAAGCGAGGTCCTGGTATGGGCATGTGGATTGGTATCGCCATCTTGCTGGTCGGCATTGTGCTCGTGCTGCGCTGGACGCTGCGTCGCGCGAAGTCCACCGAAGACGCGAAGGCCGGCGACGACCGCCGCGACCAGCTCAAGCGCGCCACCGAGTTGCTCAACGGCGTGCGCTCGCTCAAGCTCGACGTGAAGCTCTCGACCGCACCCGGTCACGAAGCGCTCGAAAAGGAAGTCGAAGGACTCGAAGCGCAGTTGCGCAGCCTCGTCGAAACGCTTTCGAACAGCGCGAATCCGCGGCCGTCGTATGAGATCGAGGATCTCGAACGCCAGTTCGCGAGCCTCAAGGCGCGCGCCGAGGGCCGCGCCGATCCGAATGCGCAGCCTGCCGCGCCCGACTACGGCAGCAACTCCCCCTACGCGCGCGAAGCCGACGCCGCCTTCGGACGTCAGCCGCAGTATCCGCCTGCGCCGCCGCAGCAACCGCCGCAGGTCATCGTGCAGCAAGGCGGCGGTGGCATGGGCGGCATGGGTGGCCTGCTCACGGGCGTGCTGCTCGGCGAAGCCCTGAATCATGGCCGTGACCGCGTGATCGAGCGCGATGTGTATGTCGACGACGAGGGCCGCAGGGTTCAGCGCGACGGCAACAACGGCGGCGGCCTCGACTTCGGCCAGGGCTCGAACGACTGGGACGACGGCTCGGGCGGCGGCGGTGTCGATATGGGCAGCAACGACAGCTCGGACGACTGGAACAACTCCTGAACGCCTGAGGCTTGCCCAGCGCACGCCGCTAAAGCAACGACGGGCTCCTTCATGGAGCCCGTTTTGCATCGGCGCAAAATACGCAGCACACACACATAACGGCGGACGCACACATGGCCAATCAAGCGCTCGGCAACGGGGGCGCGCTGCGCATCGCCATCATCGGCAGCGGTTTTTCCGGCATCGGCATGGCGATCCGGCTGCGTCGCATGGGGGTGGATTCGTTCACGATCTATGAGGCCGCCGAAGGCCTCGGCGGCACCTGGCGCGACAACGCCTATCCGGGGGCCGCTTGCGATATTCCTTCGCATCTCTACTCATTTTCGTTCGAGCTGAATCCGGCGTGGACGCGCACCTTCGCGCCGCAGCATGAAATTCTCGACTACCTGCGCCATTGCGCGCACAAGTACGATGTCGAGCGCTTCATCGAATACCGTTCGCGCGTGCGCGCGGCGCGCTTCCTGGAGGCGCGCGGCGTCTGGCAGGTGGAGATCGAACGCGACGGCGCGAGCACGACGATCGAAGCCGATATGGTGATCGCCGCGAACGGTCCGCTCTCGCGCCCGGCGCTGCCGCATATCGCGGGCATCGAGCGCTTCGAAGGGACGCTCTTCCACTCGGCGCGCTGGGACCACGACTACGCGCTCGAAGGCAAGCGCATCGCCGTGATCGGCACCGGTGCGAGCGCGATCCAGTTCGTGCCGCATATCCAGCCGCGCGCAGCTCAGCTCACGGTGTTTCAGCGCACGCCACCGTGGATCATGCCGCGGCGCGACCGCGCCATCAGCGAACGCTGGCGCTGGATTTATCGGCACATGCCGTTCGCGCAACGTGTGGCGCGCGCAAAGATTTACTGGCAGCACGAATCGCGCGCGGTCGGCTTCGCGGTCGAGCCGCGCCTGCTCAAGACGCCGACGAAGTTCGCGCTGAGCTACCTCGCGCACAAGGTGAAAGACCCCGAGCTGCGCGCGCGCCTCACGCCCGACTATCGGCTGGGCTGCAAGCGCGTGCTGCTGTCGAGCGACTACTACGCTGCCCTCGCGCAGCCCAACGTCGAGCTGGTGACCGACGCGATCCGCGAGGTCGTCGCCGATGGCATCGTCACCGCCGACGGTATGCATCGGCCCTACGACGCGATCGTGTGCGGCACGGGCTTCCAGGTCAACGATGTGGACGCGCCCTTCCAGGTGACGGGCGTGGGTGGCCAGGACCTCGGCGAGACGTGGCGGCGCGACGGCCCCGAGGCCTACCTCGGCGCGAGCGTCGCGGGCTTCCCGAATCTCTTTTTCGTGATCGGGCCGAACACGGCGCTCGGGCACAACTCGATGATCTACATGATCGAGTCGCATATCGCCTATATCGCGGCCTGCATCCGCGCGCTGCAGCGCTCGGGCGCCCGCACGATGGAGGTTCGCGCCGAGGCGCAGCAAAACTGGAACGCGCGCGTGCAGGCGCGCTTCGCGCGCACCGTGTGGCAGTCGGGCTGCCGCAGCTACTACCTCACGCAGGCGGGCAAGAACACCGCGCTGTGGCCTGGCTTCACGTTCATGTTCCGCCGCAAAACGCGCCGCGTGCGCACCGCCGACTACGCGTTCGAGCGCTAGATGCGCTGCGGCTGCCCCGCGTACACGCGCGTCTCGTAGGCGAAGTTCACGGTGCCGTCCTTTTGCGTGGCCTCGAACAGCTCGCGCAGCGCCGCGAGCATCGGCTCGTGGCGTTCGTCGCCCGCGCGCGGCGCGTATGACGACGACATCAGCCGTCCGCGCAGGCCATCGAAGTCGAGCAGTTGCGCGTTTGGGAACACGGTCTGATGCTCGAAGCCATCGCCGAACCAGTCGGCCATCGCGGCCGAGTCCGGATAGGTCTCGGCCACGCGCGCGTAGTCGGGGCAAAAACGCTGCAGGAGCGCCTCGTAGCCTGCCAAAAACGCCGAGCCCTCGAGCAGGCGGCTGTTCCAGAACAGCACGATCTTGCCGCGCGGCCTGAGGATGCGCGCGAATTCGCGCTGCGTGTCGGTCTTGTGGAACCAGTGAAACGCCTGTGCGGCGCTCACGAGATCCACGCTCGCGTCTTCGAGCGTCGTCGCCTCCGCCGTGCCCGCCACGCTGCGATAGCCTTGATAGCCGCCTAGCAGTTCGTCCGCCGCGGCACGCATGGCCGCGTTCGGCTCGACTGCCGTGACAGGATGACCCGCGTCGAGAAAGAGCTTCGTGGAGAGGCCCGTACCCGCGCCGATGTCGGCCACGGGCGCGCCCGGCGCGATGCCGCACTCCACATGCACGAAAGTCGCCACTTCGCGCGGATAGGCCGGCCGGAATTTCACGTAATCTGCGACCCGGTCGGTGAAACGCCGGGTGGAATCGTCGATCATCGTCTGCCCTTTTGTCGTTCAACCGCCGCCGCCGAGGAGCTTCACCAGCTCCCAGAGGAAGCGCAACACCATCACGATCAGCTCCCAGAGCTGGATCAGCTGCTGCCAGAGCGCGAGCGGCGCGCTCCCGCCGAAAATCGCTTCTATCATCTTGCTCCCGTCGCGACGCCCCTTTGCCCCTCTTTTCCGGCTTTCGGAGCGCCCGAGTTCCCGATCATAGCGCCAGGCGCCACCCCTGCGCTCAAGTCGCCGTATTACGCGCCGTAAACCAGTTCAGAAAGCCCGGCGATCGAACCTGCCGACGACCGGGCCTGCAGCTTTGGGCAGTTGTCCGCAGCTTTCATGGCGCACCGGGAAAGGAGACACCCGATGGCACGTTTGCGTTTGTTGGGCCTGCGCGGTCGCCGCGCGGGGAAATCCGCCGGCGTCGTCGGCGACATTGCCGCACATGCCGGCAGGCTCGGTATCGAGATCTGCGACGTGGCGGGCCATGTCGACGAAGTCGCCGCGCGCGTGCAGCGTCAGACCGACGTCTGCCACGCCCTGCGCGAGTCGGCGGCCCACACCCTCGCCGGCAACCATCAGATCGCCACGGCGGCCCGCGCCATGCGCGAGCTGAGCACCGGCACCGCCGCCACCGTGCAGCAGTCGCAGCAGACCATCGAGGAGTCGCTTGCCGACATTCACGGTCTCGTGGAGAGCGTCACCGTCATCGAGACGCAGATCCGGGCGCTCAAAAGCGCGCTCGCGCATGTCTCGAAGGTCTCCGAGGAAATCTCCCTGATCGCGCGGCAAACCCAGCTTCTCGCGCTCAACGCAGCCATCGAAGCGGCGCGCGCGGGCGAGTCCGGCAAGAGCTTCGCCGTGGTCGCGGCCGAGGTGAAAAACCTCTCCGCCAAGACGGCGCAGGCCACCGGCCAGATCGAGCAGACGCTCGGACAACTCACGCAGCAGACCGAGCAACTCATCGCCGAGGGCACCGCCAACACCGAACGCGCGCATCGCGTGCGCGAGGGCACGCACACGATCGGCGAGGCCGTGCACAGCACCGGCCAGGCGATCATGCAACTCGACGAGCACGCCGGCCAGATCGCCCAGCTCACGGGCGAGATCGAAACGAAATGCGACGGGCTCGAAAGTCAGGTGGGCGAAATGGTCGCGGGCGTCGAAGATTCGGGGCGCAACTTCGTGCAGGCGAAGGATCAGCTCGGCAAGCTGCTCGAGGTCTCGGAAACGCTCATCGAGCTGTCCGCCGCAACCGGCGTGGAAACCGACGACACCCGCTTCATCGAGACGGTGCAGCGCGCCGCCGCCCAGGTGAGCAAGCTGTTCGAAGGCGCGCTCGCGCGCGGCGAGATCGGCGAAGCGGATCTGTTCGACAGCGTCTACGCGCCGGTGCCGAACACGAACCCGCAGCAGCATATGACACGCTTTACGGCCTTCACGGACCGCGTGCTGCCCCCGGTCCTCGAACCGCTGCTCACGTTCGACGAACGCGTCGCCTTCTGTGTCGCGATCGATCCGCGCGGCTACATACCGACGCACAATCGCAAGTTCTCGCATCCGCAGGGCGCCGACCCGGTGTGGAACGCCGCGAACTGCCGCAATCATCGAATCTTCAACGACCGCGCGGGCCGCGCGGCCGGCTCGCATACCAAGCCCTTCCTGCTGCAAACCTATCGTCGCGACATGGGCGGCGGCACGTTCGTGATGATGAAGGACGCCTCCGCGCCGATCTTCGTGAACGGGCGGCACTGGGGCGGGTTTCGTATGGGATACCGGCTGTAAGGACTGCGCCGAATAAAGCAAACGGCGCGCGGACATGACTGCCCGCGCGCCGTCTATTGCAGGCGCTTCGAAGCGCGGCGGCGCTCAGACCGCCATCGCCATCCGCTTGCGCTCCGCGCGCTGCATGAAGTAGTTGCCGGCGATCACGCCCACCGTCACGACCGCGATGAAGAGCGTCGCGAGCGCGTTCATCTCCGGGTTCAGGCCAAGGCGTACGCGCGAGAACACCACGAGCGGCAAGGTGGTCGAGCCCGGGCCCGAGAGGAACGCCGAGAGCACCAGATCGTCGATCGACAGCGTGAACGACAGCAGCCAGCCTGCCGCAAGCGCCTGCGAGATGAGCGGTAATGTGATCTGGAAGAATACCTTGAACGGCGTTGCGCCAAGGTCCAAGGCCGCTTCTTCGAGCGACGGGTTCAGCTCGCGCACGCGCGACTGCACGATGATGGCGACGTACGAAATGCACAGCATGACGTGGCCGATCCAGATCG
Source organism: Paraburkholderia sp. BR10936 (assembly GCF_040965735.1). Lineage (NCBI taxonomy): Bacteria > Pseudomonadati > Pseudomonadota > Betaproteobacteria > Burkholderiales > Burkholderiaceae > Paraburkholderia > Paraburkholderia sp. BR10936. The sequence continues at coordinate 443,372 of NZ_JBFRCM010000004.1, read as the reverse complement.
TGAACACACCGCGCCCCGCGGGCCAGCCGATCAGCTTGCCCATTTCCACGAACAGCAGCAGCAGCGAAATGCCCTGGATCACTTCGGGAATCACGAGCGGCGCATTGATCATGCCCGAGAAGAGCGTGAAGCCGCGAAAGCGCCCCATGCGCGCGAGCACGAAGCCCGCCCACGTGCCGATGAACACCGAGGCGAACGCTGTCATCAGCGCAATGCGCAGCGAGAGCCACGCGGCGGTGATCAACTCGTCGTCGGTGATGAGCGCCTGATACCAGCGCGTGGAAAAGCGCGTCCACACCGTCACGAGTTGCGACTCGTTGAACGAGTAGACGACGAGGCTCAGGATCGGAATGTAGAGGAACGCGAAGCCGAGGCCGAGCGCGATGAACTGCAGAACGCGATTCGGTTTCATTTGCCGCGGCCCTCCAGTTCCTTCGCCTGATAGTGCTGGAACAGCGCCATCGGCACGAGCAGCAGGAGCACCATCGCGCAGGTCACCGCGGAGGCCATCGGCCAGTCGGCGTTGTCGAAGAACTCGTTCCACATGACGCGGCCGATCATCAGCGTGTTCGCGCCGCCGAGCAGCTCAGGAATCACGTACTCGCCCACCGCCGGAATGAACACGAGCAGGCAGCCGGCGATGATGCCGTTCTTCGAGAGCGGCAGCGTGATCTCCACGAACGCGCGCCACGGCTTCGCGCCGAGGTCGTAGGCGGCTTCGAGCAGCGTGAGGTCCATCTTCACGAGGTGCGCATAGAGCGGCATCACGAGAAACGGCAGATACGAATACACCATGCCGATGTAGACGGCCGTGTTCGTGTGATACAGCTCGATGGGCGAATGGATGATGCCGATCGACATCAGGAAATTGTTCAGCAGTCCGTTGTTCTTCAGGATGCCGATCCATGCGTACACGCGGATCAGGAACGACGTCCAGAACGGCAGCATCACGGCCATCATGAGGATGTTGCGCGACGCCGGATTCGAGCGCGCAATGTAATACGCCATCGGATAACCGATGATGAGGCATAGCAGCGTCGAAATCGCCGCCACCACGACCGAATTCACGTAGGTCGCGAAGTACAGGCTGTCCTGGAACAGGAACGCGTAGTGCGAAAGGTCGAGCGAGATATGCCAGATGCCATCCGCGAACGACGTCAGCTCCGTGTACGGCGGAATCCCGAGTTGCTGGTCGGCGAAGCTGATCTTCACCACCAGGATGAACGGCACGAGGAAGAACAGCAGCAGCCAGATGAACGGGCCCGCCACGACGGCCGTACGCCCGGTCAGGTTGAAGCGTTTCGCCGGCCAGTTCAGGATGCTGCGCAAAGTCGTCGCGCTCATGACGTCAGCACCACACCGGCCGAAGCGCTCCAGCGCACGTAGACTTCGTCTTCCCAGGTGGGCGAATCGATCTCGGAGAGCGCGAGGCTCGACATGTTCGCGATCACCGTCTTGCCCGAGTCGAGCTTGACGTGATAGAGCGAGTAGCCGCCCATGTAGGCGATGTTCTTCACTACGCCCTTGCCCCAGTTGAACACGCCCTCGGGCGGTTTGCGCGTGAGCGAGATACGCTCCGGGCGCACCGAGATCGTCACAGGCATGCCGAGCGGCCCGGTGATGCCGTGGTTCACGTAGAGGCGCACCGGCAGTTCGGGGCACTCGACGAATACATGGTCGGGCTCGTCCTCGACCACGTTGCCATCGAAAAGATTGGTCGAGCCGATGAACTCCGCCGAGAAGCGGCTGTTCGGGAATTCGTAGACCTGGTTGGGCGTGCCGAGCTGGACGATCTCGCCTTCGCTCATCACCGCGAGGCGCCCCGCCATCGTCATCGCTTCTTCCTGGTCGTGCGTGACCATGATGCAGGTGACGCCGACCTTGTCCAGAATGTTGACGAGTTCGATTTGCGTGCGCTGGCGAATCTGCTTGTCTAGCGCCGACATCGGCTCGTCGAGCAGGAGCAGCTTGGGGCGCTTCACGAGCGAACGCGCGAGCGCCACGCGCTGCTGTTGGCCGCCCGAGAGCTGATGCGGCTTGCGCCTGGCAAAGCGCGTCATCTGCACGAGTTCGAGCGCGTTGGCCACCCGGTCCTTGAGCTCGCCCTTCTTCACGCCTTCCTGGCGCAGCCCGAAGCCCACGTTCGACTCCACCGTCATGTGCGGAAAGAGCGCGTACGACTGGAACATCATGTTGACCGGACGGCGGTACGGCGGCATCGACGCGAGATCCTCGCCGTCGATCATGATCTTGCCCGAGGTCACGGTCTCGAGACCCGCGAGCATGCGCAGCAAGGTGGACTTGCCGCAGCCCGAGCTGCCGAGCAGCGCGAACAGCTCGCCCTTCTTCACCGACAGATTGACGCCCTTCACGGCGGTCGTCTCGCCGAACTTCTTGACGACATCGACGATCTGCACGAAGTTGTCCGCGGCCGAATCTGCCGCGGTGAAGCCCGAAGGCAGCGAGCCGGCGGATGCCGGCGCGCTCGACTGGTCACTCATGATTCTCTCTGCCCTGCCTGTTTCTGCGTGAATGCTGGACGGGGTTGACGAACAAAGCCCCCGGCATCGTGCCGAGGGCTCGGGGTAAAACGGGATCGAATTTCAACCGCGGCTGCGAGCGCGTCAGCGGCCCGACTTGAACTCGGTCCACAGACGCGTCTGCAGGCGCTGGATCTCAGGCGGCAGCGGCTTGAGCAGGAACAGCGTCTTCAGGACTTCGGGCGGCGGGTACACGGCCGGGTCGTTGGCGATGTCCTTGTCCACGTACTTGCGTGCTTCCGCGTTCGCGCTCGGGTAGTAGACCGCATTCGTGATCGCTGCGTGGACCTGCGGCGTCTCGATGTAGTTGATCCACTCGTGCGCGGCTTCCTTGTGCTGAGCATCCTTCGGGATGGTCATCACGTCAAACCAGATCGGCGCGCCGCCCTTCGGGATGTAGTACTCGATCTTGTAGGGCTTCTTCGCGTCGATGGCGCGGTGCTTGGCGATCACGACGTCGCCCGACCAGCCGTACGCGAAGCAGATGTCGCCGCCCACGAGGTCGTTGATGTAGCCCGACGAGTTGAACTGCGTGATGTACGGACGGATCTTTTTCATCATCGCGAGCGCGGCGCGATAATCGTCCGGGTTCGTCGAGAGCGGGTCCTTGCCGATGTAGTGCAGCGCGGCCGCGAACATCTGGTCCGGCGCGTCGAGCACGGACACGCCGCAGGCCTTCAGCTTCGAGATGTTCTCGGGCTTGAAGAGGATGTCCCAGTTGTCGAGCGGTACATTCTTGCCGAGGATCTGCTGCGCCTTCGTGACGTTATAGGCGAGACCCGTCGTGCCGTACGCCCAGGGCACCGCGTACTTGTTGCCCGGATCCGCGCCGGCGACGAGCGCCATCAGCTGCGGATCGAGGTACTTGAGGTTGGGGATCTTCGACTTGTCGAGCGGCGCGAAAATGCCGGCGGCGATCTGCTTGCCTGCGTAATTGCTGGTCGGCACGACGATGTCATAGCCCGAGTTGCCAGCGAGCAGCTTGGCCTGGAGCGTGTCATCGCTGTCGTAGTTGTCGTACTTGACCTGAACGCCTGTCTGTTTGGTGAAGTTCGGAATCGTGTCCTTGGCGATGTAATCGGACCAGTTGTACACGTTCAGCTGCGTGTCCTTCGCCACCGACGTCATCCACGGCGCCGCGCACAGTGCGAGCGCGGCCAGTTGCGCCACAACCCCTTTCTTCATCCCGTTCTCCGATCCTGACCGGCTCCGGCCGGCCGCCTGCCTCGCTTCGTGCCGTGCTTCGTTTCACCTGTGCACGGCTCCCCTGACTTTCCCAGAACCTACCATCAAACCCGCCCGGCAAGAAATAAAACGCGGGTGTGTCGCGCAAACGGAACATGGGCCATGGAGAGCCGGCAAGCCGTGCGCGGACGGGAAATCGCGCGCAATTTTAGCCGTTTCACGGGCCGTGTCCACAAAAAACCGCTTCTGTGGCGCATGCGCGCGACGACCGGCTGTCGGCGGGGCGCAGCGCCACCTTCCACCTTGCTATCGCCTTGCAGCGGCGTGGCCCATTCATCGCGCATCGCGCGTCGCCGCGGATCGCCTCGCGGTGCAGGCGGCCGCGTCGCGCCGTATCGGTTAACATAGCGGCGTTTCGTACCGAAGCCGGCGCGCGCGACGCCCGGCCACGCCCCAAGGTTCTTCAATGGCATCCAATCTCCACGACCTCCCCGACAGCCCGTGCATCGGCGTGTGCTCGACACTCTTTGACGACGTCTGCAAAGGCTGCGGGCGCACCGCCGGGGAAGTCTCCAACTGGGTATTTCTGAGCGACGAAGAAAAGCGCGCCGTGTGGGAGCGCATCGAGCGCGACGGCACCGCCATGCGCTTCCAGAAAGACCGCGCCTGAACGCGGATAAAAAAACGCCGGGCGAGCCGGCGTTCGAAAAAGCGGTGATGAGGCGACCGATCAGAACTTCATGCCGACGCCCAGACCCACCACGAGCGGATCGATATGCAACGTGCCGATAGACGTGCCACCTAGCGATGCGTCGGTGTGCATCCAGATCTTCTTGATATCGGCATTCACGAAGATGCGCTTCGTCACCTGGAAGTCGATGCCGAACTGCAGCGCCGGGCCCCAGCTGTGGTTGTCGATCGAAACCGACTGCCCGCCTGCGTGCAGACCGTTGTTGTAGAACAGCGTGTAGTTGATGCCCGCACCCACGTACGGCCGCACCTTGCCCGCGTTATTGAAGTGGTACTGCAGGAGCAGCGTTGGCGGCAGCACGCCCACGCCGCCGAGTGCACCGATATTCGACGTCACCTGGTTGCGCGACGTGCCGAGAATCAGTTCGACGCCGATGTTGTTGGTCGCCATGTAGGTGAAGTCGACCTCGGGCACGATGGCGTTGTTCACGTCCGCGCCAAGCGCGCCGAGCGTACCGCTGCCGCGTGCATCCGGCGCGATTTCGATCGCGCGCAGGCGCACCAGCCAGTCGCCCGCGTAAATGCCCGAGTCGGGCGAACCGGCCGCGCTGGCCGGCACTGCCAGAAAGACCGCGCCCATGGTGAGCGCGGCAGTTGCTGCTGCCTTTCTAATTGCTTTATACATCGTTGATCCCCGTGTCTGTAGGTCTAGCCTTGAAGGCCCACAAATTGTCAGAGACGGGGTCTGGCGCCGTTTTGATACGTGTCAAGCCAGTGCGAAGGCTGCGCGGCGTGCGACCGCAGGTCGCGCAGCGCCGGTCAGCAGCAACTCCAACAGGTCGCGGACGCTGCGGATCGCATTGCCGAACGGCAACGCTTCACGCCCGCGGAAGAACAAGCCGTTCGCGACGTCGCCACGCAACGCCGCGGCAAGGCGCGTGTCGATGCAGAAGTGGCCGAACTTCTCGATGCCGTCGCGCAGCCCGCAGGCCGAAAGACATTCGAGACCGGTTGGGCAAGCAAGCTTGAGCGAGCCGATCTTGGCGCGAATGCGCGACTCGTTGCGCAAGTAACGTTCGAGCCACGGCGTTTTCACCGCGCGCGCGGGCAGGCCCGTCACACTCACGAACTCGACGATGTCTTCAGGCTTCGCTTCGGCGAGCACGCGCTTGAAGTCGGGGTGCGCGTCGCCCTCCTCGGTCACGGCGAACGGCGTGCCGACCTGCACGCCGTTCGCGCCCGCCTCGAGCCATTTGCGCACGGCCTCGTGGCTGTTGACGCCGCCCGCCACGACGAGCGGCACGTCACGCCGCGAAATGCCGAGCGTGGCATAGACGCATTCGAGTTCCTCGAATATCTTCGTGAAGGCGAAGCGCTCGTTGCCCATGTCGGCGATGTCGGTCACGCCGAGGTGGCCGCCCGCGTAGGCCGGATGCTCGATCACGATGGCGTCGGGCAGGCGACCCTTCTTCATCCACTTCTTGAGCACGAGCGCGACGCCGCGTGCGTCCGACAGGATCGGCACAAGCGCGATATCCACGCCCGCCGTGAGGTCGGGCAGATCCAGCGGCAGGCCCGCGCCCATGACGATGGCGTCGGCGCCGTGCTCGCACGCGGCGCGCACGTAGTCGGCATGGGCGTTCACCGCCTTCATGACGTTCACGGCGATCATGCCGTTGCCGCCCGCAAGCTTGCGCGCCGCCGCGATTTCGCGGCCGAGCGCGACGAGGTTCGCGCGTGCGAGCGTTTCGTGCCGCGGGTCCGCGCGGCACATGTCCATGAGGTCGCTGTGATGATGGCGCAGGTCGATGCTCGCAATCGTGCCGAGCGCGCCTTCACGCGCCACACTGCCGGCCAGCCGGTGTGCCGAAATGCCGACACCCATGCCGCCCTGCACGACGGGCAGGAGTTGACGACCGCGAATCTGGAGGGGAGCGAAGGAGTGGCCAGGAAACATGTTGTGCTCTGTCGATGACAAAGCGCTTATGGTCGCGCGTACCCCACATATGACATTGACGCACATCAAACAAAAACGCGGACTTCAGCAAAGAAGTCCGCGTTCATGACTTGCATCAACACGTCGTATTAAAAGATTTGCGATAGCGCGCGACGAGATGCCTCATCAGCCCTTCGGCACCTTGAACTGCATCGACTTGTATTCGAGGTATTCCTCGAGGCCATACGCGCCGTTTTCGCGGCCGTGTCCCGACTGTTTGAAGCCGCCGAAGGGTGCGGCCATGTTCCAGGCGCCGCCGTTGATGTCGATCTGGCCCGTACGGATACGGCGTGCCACGCGCATCGCGCGCTCGTCGCTGCCGGCCCAGACCGCGCCGCCGAGGCCATAGAGCGAGTCGTTGGCGATCGCGACGGCGTCGTCTTCGTCCTTCGCCGTGAGAATCGTCAGCACCGGGCCGAAGATCTCTTCCTGCGCGATGGCCGCATCGCGCGGCACGCGGCCGAACACGGTCGGTTTCACGAAGAAGCCCTGCGTCACGCCTTCCGGCATGCCGGGGCCGCCCGTCACGAGTTCGGCGCCGTCGGCCATGCCGCGCTCGATGTAGTGCAGCACGCGTTCCTGCTGCACCTTCGAGGCGAGCGGGCCGAGCTTCGCTTTGTCGTCGCGCGGGTCGCCCACCTTGAACGCCTCGGCGGCCTGCTTCGCGAGGTCTCGCGCTTCTTCGTAGCGCGACTCCGGCACGATCATGCGCGTGTGGGCCGAACAGGTCTGCCCCGAGTTGAGGAAGCACGCGCCCACCGTGCCTTTCACGGCAGCCGCGAAGTCGGCGTCATCGAGCACGACGGAGGCCGATTTTCCGCCCAGCTCCAGCGCGACGCGCTTGACCGTGGCCGACGCGACTTCCGACACACGTTTGCCCGCACGCGTCGAACCGGTGAACGACACCATGTCGACGTCCGGATGGCGCGCGAGCAGCTCGCCCACCACGGGACCGTAGCCCGTCACGAGATTGAACACACCCGCGGGCAGGCCGGCGTCGTGGATGGCCTCGGCGAGCACGAATGCGTTCAGCGGCGCGATCTCGGAGGGCTTGAGCACGACGGTGCAGCCGGCGGCGAGCGCGGCGGCGACCTTGAGCGTGATCTGGTTGAGCGGATAGTTCCACGGCGTGATAGCCGCGACGACGCCCACCGGTTCGCGCACGACGAGCGAGTTGCCCACGCGCTCCTCGTACTGGAACTCGCTTGCGAGCTGCGCGTAAGCGCCCCAGTTGTAGACCGGGCCGCCCACCTGAATGGCGCGCGCGAGCTTGAGCGGCATGCCGACTTCGCCTGCGATCAGCTGCGCGAGTTCGTCGGTGCGGGCCTTGAGATTGTCGGCAATTTTTTGCAGATACGCCCCGCGCTCGGCGGCGGGCGTCGCGGCCCAACCGTCGAAGGCGGCGCGCGCGGCGGCGACGGCCGCTTCGGCATCGGCTTCGGCGCCCTCGGGGATGCGGCCCATCACCGCCTCGGTGCCCGAATCGATCACGTCGATCGTGCCCTTGCCGTGCGGGGCGACCCATTGGCCGTTGATGTAGAACTGCGCGTAGTCGTTCATCTACTTGTCTCCTGTCTGTCGATGGCGGCTTGCGCTTTAGCGCTTACTGCCATCCCATGCAAAGCTCTGTGTTCGTTCGCGATTTCATCGCGGCGCTCGCCGCGGCGACAGTGCATTCTAGCGTGGTTGACGCATACGTAAAGCGGGCGCGCCGTAGGCTAAGGCACGCAGGCCAAAAACAAAACGGGCGACGCTCACGCGCCGCCCGTTTTCATTTCACGCCTCGATCAGCGATCGAAATTCATTGCAGCCCCTGGCTCACCAGGAAGTCTTCGTAGTTGCCGCTGTAGTCCTTGACCGTGCCATCGGTTTTCACCTCGATGATGCGGTTGGCCAGGCCGTTCACGAACTCGCGGTCGTGCGACACGAAAATAAGCGTGCCTTCGAACTTTTCGAGCGCGATCTGCAACGACTCGATCGATTCCATGTCCATGTGGTTGGTCGGCTCGTCCATGAGCAGCACGTTGTGGCGGCCGAGCATCAGCTTGCCCCAGATCATGCGACCCTTCTCGCCACCCGACAGCACCTTCACCGACTTCCTGATGTCGTCCGCATTGAAGAGCAGACGGCCCAGCGTGCCGCGCACCGACTGCTCGTCGTCGCCTTCCTGGCGGTACTGGTCGATCCAGTCCATCAGCGTCACGTCGGCCGGAAACTCTTCGTACGTGTCCTGCGGCATGTAGCCGACGTTCGCATTCTCCGCCCACTTTACCGAGCCGTTGTCGACGGCCAGATTGCCGAGCAGCGAACGCAGCAGCGTGGTCTTGCCCGCGCCGTTCTCGCCGATGATCGCGATGCGCTCGCCCGGCTGCACGCTGATGCTGAGCTTGTTGAAGATGCGGCGCTCGTACGTCTTCGTGATCTCTTCCGCGACCACGACGATGTTGTGCAGCTTCTTCTCGAATTCGAAGCGGATGAACGGGTTCTGGCGCGACGAGGGCTTGAAGTCCTCGATCTTGATCTTGTCGATCATCTTCAGGCGGCTGGTGGCCTGGCGTGCCTTCGACTTGTTCGCCGAGAAGCGGCGCACGAAGTCCTGCAGGTCGGCCACGCGCTCCTTCGCCTTCTGGTTCGCGGCCTGCTGACGCTCGCGCGCCTGCGTCGACGCCAGCATGTAGTCGTCGTAATTGCCCGGCCAGACCTTCAGCGTGCCGTAGTCCATGTCCGCCATGTGCGTGCAGACCTGGTTCAGGAAGTGTCGATCGTGGGAGATGATGATCATGGTCGAGTTGTACTCGTTCAGAACATCTTCCAGCCAGCGGATCGAATTGATGTCGAGGTTGTTGGTCGGTTCGTCGAGCAGCAGCACGTCCGGCTTCGAGAACAGCGCCTGCGCGAGCAGCACGCGCAGCTTCCAGCCCGGCGCCACGCCGCTCATCGGGCCGTTGTGGAATTCCGTGCCGATGCCGATGCCGAGCAGCAGCTCGCCCGCGCGCGCTTCGGCCGTGTAACCGTCGTACTCGGCGAACTTCGCTTCGAGTTCGGCGGCATGCATGTAGTCGTCGTCGGTGGCTTCGGGGTTCGCGTAGATCGCGTCGCGCTCGCTCATCGCGGCCCACATTTCGGTGTGGCCCATCATGACGACGTCGAGCACGCGCACGTCTTCGTACGCGAACTGGTCCTGACGCAGCTTGCCCAGACGCACGTTCGGCTCGAGGATGACGTTGCCCGAACTCTGCTCGAGATCCCCACCGAGGATCTTCATGAACGTGGATTTGCCGCAACCGTTCGCGCCGATCAGGCCATAGCGGTTGCCTTCGCCGAATTTGACCGAGATGTTCTCGAACAAGGGCTTCGGCCCGAATTGCATGGTGATGTTGGCGGTAGAGAGCACAGCGCGTCCCGGAAAGTAGATCGACGAAAAACCTGTAATTTTAGCAGGTTATGCCACTTCGCGCGCGAGTTCCAGCCGCGCGGACAGCCTTGCTCCGCGCAGCATGACACGGCAGGAAGTGAACAATGTGAAGGCCGCCATGCACGCCGGTTACAACGGGGCCGCATCGCTCGCGAGGCCTGCGGGTGCCTGATCAGGTCACGCTTCGCCGCTGCGCGGTGTCTGCAGCACGTCGATGAAGCCCGAAAAATCGGCCTGCTCGAGGCCCATGGCTGCCGCGAGACGCAGCAATTGCTGGACCGTGCCCGAGACGGGCATAGGCGTGCCGGTCTGAGCGGCCGCGGCGGCGATCGTGTCCACGTCTTTCTGGAACGTTTTGAGCGTGCCGATGGATTCGAACCCGTCTTGCGTCATACGCGGCACGAACGTGCGCAGCAACGTCGAATCGGCCCAGCCGCCCGCAAGCGCCTCGGGCAGCTTCGCCGCCTCGATGCCGCTGCGCCGCGCGAGGCTCACCGCTTCGGCAATTGCGGCAACCGTAGCCGTGACGATGGCCTGGTTGCACAGCTTGGTGGTCTGACCCGCGCCCACGCCACCCATATGGGTCACGCGCGCCGCGTAGGCGCCGAGGATCGGCGTAACGGCTTCGACGTCGGCCGCTGCGCCGCCCGCCATGATCGCCAGCGTGCCGTTTTGCGCGCCCGCCACGCCGCCCGAAACCGGCGCGTCGACCCAATCCACGCCGAACGCCGCCGCGCGCTCTGCGAGCCTGCGTGTCGCGTCGGGAGGAATGCTCGAATGATCGACGATGCGACGCACGCGCACGCGCCCGCTCGCGCCGGGCGTACCGGCCAAAAGCCCGTGTTCGCCGAACACCACCTGCTCGACCGCCGCCGCGTCGGCGACGCACAGCAACACCACGTCAGCCTCGCGCGCGAGCTCGCCAGGCGTCGCGGCCACCTGCGCGCCGTCGGCGATCAGCGCCTGCGCCTTCGCCGGCGAGCGGTTCCACACGCGCACTGCATGCCCGGCGCGCAGCAAGTGACGGATCATCGGCGCGCCCATCAGCCCCGGTCCGCAAAAACCCAACACCTGCCCGTCCATTTTCTCCGTCTCCTGTCGATCGCCGTTGCGCATTCACGCCTGCAAAACGGGCACGTCGAATGCTCGTTTTCGCGCGAGGCGTCATGATAACTGGCGCCGGGCTTCTCTCATCTTTGCCCTTGCGCCCCGGTCCGTTACCTATACTCGATTGACGCGCCGACGCCGCGCGACCCACGAGGAGACTCTGCCATGAACGACCACGTCTACAAGCAGATCGAACTTACCGGCTCGTCGAAGGTGTCCAGCGACGACGCCATTCGTTGCGCCATCGCGCGGGCATCGAAGACGTTGCGCTACCTGCACTGGTTCGAGGTCGTGGAAACGCGCGGCCTGATCGAAAACGATCAGGTCTCGCACTGGCAGGTCACGATCAAGGTCGGCATACGCATCGACGACTGACGCGGCGCGGCGTTGCGCTGCTAGAACGTCAAACGGCTGCGCGCGCCTCTCAGCGCTACACGCAGCCGCTTCGCGTACGCACGTCGAAATCGTACGAGGAATGCAACTCGCACCCGCGCCGTGCAGGCATATGCCTATTTCGGCAGCGAGCCGTCCACGCCTTCGACGTACCAGTTCAGGCGTTGCAGTTCCGGGTCGGTCAGCGTCTTGCCGGCCGGAACCTTGACTGCGCCCGTCTGATCCTTGATCGGGCCCGTGAAGACGTCCCACTTGCCGCTCGCGATCTGTTCGCGCTTCGCGGCGACCGCCTTTTGCGCGTCTGCCGGGAGCTCGGACGTGTTGACGTCGCCGAGATCGACGGCCTTTTGCGGAATGCCCCACCACACGGGGTCGTTCTTCCACTTGCCATCGAGCACCTGCTGGATCGCCGCGACGTAGTACACGCCCCAGTTCGCCTCGACCGAGCCCAGGTGCGCGTGCGGGCCGAACTTCTTCATGTTTGAATCCCAGCCGAACGCGTGGACCTTCTTCTCTTCGGCGGTGGCGAGCGTCGCGCTCGAATCGGTGTTTTGCAGCAGCACGTCGGCGCCCTGGCCGATCAACGTTTCGGCGGCCTGCTTCTCCTTGCCCGGATCGAACCAGCTGTTGATCCAGATGACCTTGGTATGCACCTTCGGATTCACCGAGCGCGCGCCGAGCGTGTACGCGTTGATGTTGCGCACGACTTCGGGAATCGGCACCGAGGCGACGAAACCGAGCGCGTTGGTCTTCGTCGCGTAACCCGCGGCGACGCCCGCGAGATACGCGCCCTGATACATGCGCACGTCATAGGTGCCGAAGTTCGGCGCCTTCTTGTAGCCCGTCGCGTGCAGGAACACGGTGTCCGGGAAATCCTTCGCCACCTTGAGCTGGAAGTCCTGATAACCGAAGCTCGTGCCGAAGATGATCTTGTTGCCCTTGTTCGCGAGATCGCGGAACACGCGCTCCGAGTCCGCCGACTCCGGCACGTTTTCCACGCGCGTGATCTTGATCTTGTTGCCGAACTTCTGCTCGGCGACCTTCGAGCCCTGATCGTGCGCGAAGGTCCAGCCGGCATCGCCCGGATTGCCGAGATAGACGAACGCGACGCCCGGCGCGTCGGCGGCGTGGGCCACGGGCGCGAGGGCCGCCGTGCCGCACGTGGCGGCGACGGCGAAAGCGGTCAGGATGGTTTTTTTCATCGTGGATCTCCTGTCGTGAATGGGGAACTGCGAGCGTTCAAGGCGTTTTGGTTAGTATTCCCGATAGACTGCCCGTCTTAAGCAACCGCGCCTATGCGGCCCCAAAGAACGGCTTGCCGAGCGAAGCCGGCGCGTTCAGGCGGATCGTGTTCGGGTTGCGCGAAATGAGCACGAGCACGACGATCGTCGCGACGTACGGCAGCATGGCGAGGAACTGCGTGGGCACCGGCACGCCCACGGCCTGCGCATAGAACTGCGCGCCCGTGACCGCGCCGAAGAGCAGCGCGCCGATCAGGAGGCGGCCCGGGCGCCACGTCGCGAACACGACGAGCGCGAGCGCGATCCAGCCGCGCCCTGCGGTGATCTGCTCCTGCCACAGATGCAGCTGCACCACGGAGTAGTAGCTGCCCGCGAGGCCCGCCATCGCGCCGCCGAAGGCGGTCGCGCCATAGCACACGCCGATCACGGGAAAGCCCACCGAATGCGCGACCTGCGGCGACTCCCCGACCGAGCGCAGCACGAGCCCGGCGCGCGTGCGATAGAGAAACCAGCCGACTACGGCGAACATGATGAACGCAAGGTAGTCGACAGGCGTGAGGCTGAAGAGCGCCTGCCCGACCACGGGCAGTTGCGAGAGCCCCGGAATCGGCCAGGCCGCGATGGTCGCCGAGGTCGCGGCCGAGGTGTACGGCTTGCCGACATACGCCGAGAGCCCGACGCCGAAGATCGTGAGCGAGAGGCCCGTGGCGACCTGGTTGGCGAGCATGGTGAGCACGAGAAAGCCGAACAGCAACGACATCGCAATGCCGGCGGCCATACCCGCAACGAGGCCGAGCCATGGGCTGCCGGTAATGGTCGCGACCGCGTAGCCTGTGACGGCGCCCATCAGCATCATGCCTTCCACGCCGAGGTTGAGCACGCCCGACTTCTCGGTGACGAGCTCGCCCACGCCCGCGAACATGAGCGGGATGGCGGCGGTGACGGCGCTCGAGGCGAGCGAGCTGGCTTGCTGGATATCCATGTCGTGTGGCCCTTTTGATTGTTCTCTGGCTTGCGCTGGTCAGTTCGCAACCGCGACCGGATGACGGCGGCGCACGCGATAGTTCACGAAGAGGTCCGCGCCGAGCAGGCAGAACAGCAGCAGCCCCTGGAACACGCCGGAAAGCGCCTGCGGCAATTGCAGCGATGTCTGCACGGCTTCGCCGCCCAGGTAGAGCAGCGCCATCAAGAGGCTCGCGAGCACGATGCCGACCGGATGCAGACGCCCCACGAACACGACGATGATCGCCGTGAAGCCGTAGCCCGGCGACCAGGTCGCCTGCAGCTGACCGATGGGACCGGCAATCTCGCCCATGCCCGCGAGGCCGGCGAGGCCGCCGGAAAGCAGCAGCGAGGTCCAGATCGTCTTCTTCTCGGAGAAGCCCGCATAGCGCGCAGCGAGCGGCGCGAGGCCGCCCACGCTCATGCGATAGCCCGCAAAGCTGCGGCGCATGAAGAGCCACACGAGCGGAATGGCCGCGAGCGTCAGGAAGATCGATGCGTTCAGGCGCGTGCCGCGCAGCCAGTGGATGCGCCAGTCGCCGCCGAAGGTCGGATAGAGCGCGTCGCCGCTGAACATTTCGGAGAGCGGAAAGTTCATGCCCTGCGGGTCGCGCCACGGACCGCTCACGAGCCAGATCAGTAGCTGCGTGGCGACGTAGGTGAGCATCAGGCTCGTGAGGATCTCGTTGGTGTTGAAGCGGCTCTTGAGCCACGCGGGAATCGCCGCCCACGCCATGCCGCCCAGTACGCCCGCGAACATCATCAGGAACAGGATCCACCAGCCCGTGGCCTGATCGAAATAGATCGCCACGCCGCTCGCCGCGATGCCGCCCAGCACCATCTGCCCTTCCGCGCCGATGTTCCACACGTTGGCGCGATACCCCGCCGCGAGACCGAGCGCGATCAGGCATAGCGGCGAGGCCTTGAGCAGGAGCTCGGACCAGCCGTTGATGCTCGACAGCGGTTCGATGAAGAACGCGTGCATCGCCTGCAAGGGATCGCGGCCCACGAGGCCGAAGATCAGGAAGCCGATGGCGAGCGTGAGCAGCGCCGCGATGAGCGGCACGGCGATGCGCACCGTGCGCGACGGCGTCGTGCGGGCTTCGAGTCGGTACGGGAAGATCATGGTCGTGAAGTCGGTGGTCGGTCTCGGGTGGTCGATGTGCTTTAGCGCGTTGTTATGTGTCGCAGGTCACGCGTTCGCCACGGTCTGCGCGGGCGGCTCGCCGTTGGGCCGGCCGCCGTCTCCGCGATCCGCGCGCTCGCCGAAGAGCCCCGCCATCCAGCGGCCGATTTCCTCGGCGTTCGTCTCGCCGGTCAAACGCGCGGGCGAAAGGCGTCCGCCCGCGAGCACGGCAATGCGGTCGCAGATGTCGAAAAGCTCTTCCAGTTCTTCCGAGATCACGAGTATCGCCACACCGCGCGCCGAAAGATCGAGCAACTGCTGGCGAATGAATGCGGCCGCGCCCACGTCCACGCCCCAGGTGGGTTGCGCGACCACGAGCACCTTCGGCGCCTGGAGAATCTCGCGCCCCACGATGTACTTCTGCAAGTTGCCGCCCGAGAGGCTTTGCGCGAGCGCATCCGGGCCGCCGCAGCGCACATCGAACGCGCCGATGCAGCGCTCGGCGAACGCGCGCATCGCGCCCGTCCTGAGCCAACCCGAGCGCACCATGCCTTCGCGGTGTGCCGTGAGCAAGGCGTTTTCGGCAAGCGACATGGCCGGGACCGCGCCGCGCCCAAGGCGTTCCTCCGGCACGAAAGCGAAGCCGAGCTTTCGGCGCGCCCCAGCCGAAAGGCGTCCCGAGGCCTTGCCGCAAATCCTGACGGCATCGGCGCTCACCCCGTGACGGGCCGCTTGCGCCTCGCCCGAGAGCGCGGCGAGCAGTTCCGCCTGGCCGTTGCCCGAGACGCCGGCGATACCGAGTATCTCGCCCGCATGCACGCCGAACGAAACGTCGTTGAGCGAGGTGCCGAACGGATCGTCGCTCGGCATCGACAGATGCCGTGCTTCGAGCAGCACGTCGCCGGGCGCGTGTGCGCGCCGCGTGTAGTCGGGCAGTTCGCGCCCGACCATCAGCCGCGCGAGCGACGCATGCGTTTCTTCGCGCGGAATGACGCGGCCCGTGACCTTGCCGCCGCGCAGCACGGTGGCCGTGTCGCAAAGCTCCTGGATTTCGTCGAGCTTGTGGCTGATATAGAGAATGCTGCAGCCTTCGGAAGCGAGACGCCGCAGCGTGCCGAACAACTTGCGCACCGCTTGCGGCGTGAGCACCGAAGTCGGTTCGTCCATGATCAACAAACGCGGATTCTGCAGCAGGCAGCGCACGATCTCCACGCGCTGACGCTCGCCCACCGTGAGGCTATGCACGTGGCGCTGCGGATCGACATCGAGGCCGTATTGCGCCGACACCTCGCGAATGCGTTTGCCGAGCGTTTTCAGGTCGAACGGTTCGTCGAGCGAGAGCGCGATGTTCTCGCCGACGGTAAGCGTTTCGAACAACGAAAAATGCTGGAACACCATGCCGATGCCGAGTTTGCGCGCCGCAGCCGGACTCGCGATTTCGACGGCGTGGCCTTCCCAGCGGATCTCGCCCGCGTCGGGCCGCACCGCGCCGTAGACGATCTTCATGAGCGTGCTCTTGCCCGCGCCGTTCTCGCCGAGCAAGGCGTGGATTTCGCCCGGCGCGACCGAGAGCGTGACATCGTCGTTCGCGCGCACCGCCGGGTACTGCTTCGTGATGCCGGCAAGCGCGAGGCGCGGCACATCGCTGCCGTTTTGCCCAAGCGTTGCCTGACGAGAAGAAGAATCACCCATGGAGGTTCCGCCGTTGTACGTAATTGCTGTTCGTTAACCCGATTGACGCTGGCCGCCGTGCGGGGGTGACGATACCTGTTAGCCCTGCGAAGGTCGAGCCGTCAAAATTCGCTGTTGCCTCGCTGCATGAGGCTGGCCGGCATGACCCCGGCGCGAGCCTCGGGGTAAGCCTCGCTTGACGCCACTTTTTGTCCATATTAAAAACGATATACCCCCAAGCCTCATCGATCAGCCAGAACATATAATTCGGAGAATTCATGAGTCAGCAACGCGAGGCGATCGACACGTACCTCTTGCGCGTCTTGCACACGCTTCTGATGGAGCGCAGCGTGACACGCGCAGCCGTCAAGCTCAATCAGTCCCAGCCCGCAATCAGCGCGGCGCTTCGGCGCCTGCGCGACATCACCGGCGACCCGCTGCTCGTGCGCGGCAAGTCCGGCATGGTGCCGACCGAGTACGGCCTGCGCCTGCTCGAGCCCGTGCAGAACGCACTGCGCGAGATCGAGCGCATCCGCTTCCAGCAGCACAATTTCGATCCGGCCACCTCTATCCGTTGCTATCGGATTGGCTGTCCTGACTATTTGAACGTCCTGTTCGTGCCGACCGTGGTCGAGCGCTTCCGCCTGGCCGCGCCCAACGCCACGCTCGAGTTTCACTCGCTCGGGCCTGCGTTCGACTACGAGCTCGCGCTCGAGGAAGGCAAGCTCGATATCGTCATCGGCAACTGGCCCGAGCCGCCCGAACAACTGCACCTGTCGAACCTGTTCGTCGACCAGATCGTCTGCCTGATGAGCAACTCGCACCCGTTCGCCAAGCGCGGCGGGCTCACGCTCGACCAGTATCTGAACGCGCCGCATCTCGCGCCCACGCCCTACTCCGTGGGCCAGCGCGGCGCCATCGACGTGCACCTCGCGCGCGAGCGCCTCAAGCGCCACGTGGTCGTCACGCTGCCGTACTTCAATCTCGCGCCCTACGTGCTCGTGAAGTCGGACCTGGTCTTCACGACCACGCGCCTGTTCGCCGACCACTATGCGCGCTTCCTGCCGCTCACGGTCGTACCCGCGCCGCTCGACTTCCCGCCGATGCAGTACTACCAGTTGTGGCACGAACGCTGTCATTACTCGGACGAAGTACGCTGGTTACGCAGCCTCATCGCCGAAGCGACGAAGACGCTGATCGACAAGCCTTGAGCAGCACGGCCGCACGCTGCTGCGGCCGCCTGAACTTTCAATACGTCCATGCGTGGCGCGCTTGCCTCAGCGCGCCATCTGCACGAGTTGCGCCGCGAGCCGGTTATGCCGCTCGATGACCGGCCCAAGCTCCACCGTCTGCAACACGCCGTCCTTCACGACCACGCGCCCGCCGATCACGCTCAGCGCGACCTGCGAGGGTGCGCAGAAGACGAGCGCAGCAACAGGATCGTGCAGCGCACCCGCGAAAAGCGGCTGGCGCAGGTCGAACGCCACGAAGTCCGCCGCCATGCCGGGTGCAAGCGCGCCGATGTCGTCGCGGCCCAGCACCTGCGCGCCGCCCAGCGTCGCGATTTCGAGCGCTTCGCGCGCCGTCATGGCATCCGGCCCGAAGCCCACGCGCGCGAGCAGCATGGCCTGCCGCGCCTCGGCCACCATCTGCGCGCCGTCGTTCGACGCCGAACCATCCACGCCGAGCCCGACCGGTACGCCGGCGAGCCGCATCTTCTTCACGGGCGCGATGCCGGAGGCGAGCCGCATGTTCGAGCACGGGCAATGCGCGACGCCGGTGCCGGTCCGGCCGAACAAACCGATGCCGTGATCGTCGAGCTGTACGCAGTGCGCATGCCAGACGTCGCGGCCCACCCAGCCCAGGTCCTCCGCATATTCGGCGGGCGTCATACCGAACTTTTCGCGGCTGTAAGCAATGTCGTTGGCGTTCTCGGCGAGATGCGTGTGCATCGACACGCCGTAGTGCCGTGCGAGCACCGCCGATTCGCGCATCAGGTCGCGGCTCACCGAAAACGGCGAGCACGGCGCCACGACGACGCGCAGCATCGCGTACCGGCCCTCGTCGTGATACGTCTCGATGAGGCGCTGCGTGTCGGCGAGAATCGCGTCCTCGCGCTCGACCACGGAATCGGGCGGCAAGCCGCCGTCCTTCTGGCCGACGCTCATGCTGCCGCGACTTGCATGAAAGCGCATGCCGATGCGCTGCGCCGCGCGGATGCTGTCGTCGAGGCTGCTGCCGTTCGGATAGATGTACAGATGATCGCTGGACGTCGTGCAACCCGAGAGCAGCAGCTCCGCCATCGCGGTGAGCGTCGAGACCTCGATCATCTCGGGCGTGAGGTTCGCCCATACCTTGTAGAGGCTGGTGAGCCAGCCGAACAGTTCGGCGTCCTGCGCGGCGGGCACGGCGCGCGTGAGGCTCTGGTACATGTGGTGGTGTGTGTTGACGAGCCCCGGCGTCACGAGGTGGCCGCTGGCGTCGATCAGCTCGTCGGCCGTGGCGGGCAGGTCGGCCGTCGGGCCGACCGCGACGATGCGGTTGCCTTCGACGTAGAGCCCGCCGCCGCGAATCTCGCGACGCGCGCCGTCCATCGTCACCAGCATGTCGGCGTTTTTCACCAGCAATGTCTTGCCGGGCTTTTGCGGGTCTTGCGGGTTTTGCCGCTGTGCGAGAGTGGGTTCCATCGTCCTTGTTCGCTCCGTTGTCGTGCCGCCACGAGCCCTGGCTTTTCGTTCGGACTCGCGCACGGCACGTGAACCAGACGCCCTCGCCTCACCCGCCGACCTCGCCGGTCGCCCAGGCGCCCGGTGCCGACGCGTCCCGACGAGGACGCCGCTGGCCCGGTTACCCGGCGTCCACCGCCGTCTTCGGGACGCGCAGCACGCGCTGCGCATGGCCTATACGATCCGCAACCAAAATAGTCGTGGCAATTCGCGCCGCTGCGATACCCAAATTTACGCCACGCATATAAAGGTCGATTTTTGGCGTCGCTACGATGCCAACAAGGGACGCGCGAATCCGGGGCGCAATGAGTGACAGCATCCAGGCAGTCCCAGGGCTCACCCTCATGCGTGTCGCTTTATCTTTCCTATCGCGCGCGCGCTCCGGGTGCGATCGTTCTTAAAATGCGTTCACGGCGCTCGCTTCGATCCGCCGACGGGTATGTAGCCACTGATGTGGAGCCTCGATCCGCCGCAATGCATCATGCATGGGATCGAGAGCTGCCGCTGAAACCTCGCAATCGCACCAGGCACTCACAAGGAAAACTGCGAATGGGCAAGCTGACTACCCACGTGCTCGACACCGCGAACGGCCGTCCCGGCGCGGGCATCAAGGTCGAGCTCTTTGCGCTCTCGGGCGACGCGCGCCGCGCGCTCAAGACCGTGACCACCAATGACGACGGCCGCTGCGACGCGCCGCTGCTCGAGGGCGTTGCGCTCGCCAAAGGCGAATACGAACTCGTGTTCCACGCCGGCGACTATTTCGCCGCTCTCGGCACGAAAGTGCCCGAGCCGCGCTTCGTCGACCGCGTGGTGCTGCGCTTCGGCATCGCCGACGCGGGCTCGCACTACCACGTGCCGCTACTCGTTTCGCCGTGGTCGTACAGCACCTATCGGGGCAGCTGAGCATCAATTGGGCGGCCACCGCAACACGAACTCGTCGGGCATTCCGGGCGATCTTCCAGCCCGACTCATCAAGCCCGAGGACATACAAAAAACAATGGCAGCGCGGCAGCGCGCATGGGTCACTCTGCGGCCCCAACGCTACGCGGCGCGCTCATACCCCGCAGTTAGCACGTGCGTTCAGACGCGCGCGCAATGCATCAGGACTGGAGACGTTTCATGGAAGGCTTTATTACCGATTGGCTGAACCTCGCACTGCGCTGGTTCCACGTCATCGCGGCGATCGCCTGGATTGGCGAGTCGTTCTATTTCGTCGCGCTCGACAACAGCCTCAAACCGCCCACGGACCCGAACCAGCGTCGTCGCGGCGTGTTCGGCGAGCTGTGGCACGTGCACGGCGGCGGCTTCTACAACATGCAGAAGTACACCGTGGCGCCGCCCGAAATGCCCGATGACCTTCACTGGTCGAAGTGGCCGTCGTACACCACGTGGCTCTCGGGCGCGTCGCTCTTCACGGTGCTGTATCTCATGGCGCCGAACACGTATCTGATCGACAAGAACGTGCTCGACATGGGTCCTGTCGTCGCAATCTTCTCCGCGCTCGGCTTCCTCGCCGCCGGCTGGATCGTCTATGACTCGCTGTGCCGCGTGCTTGGCACAAAGGACAAGCTGCTGGGCGTATGCGTAGGCCTCTATGTCGTGATCGCCGCCTACCTCGCCTGCCACATCTTCTCTGGCCGTGCCGCGTACCTCATCATGGGCGCGATGCTCGCGACGATCATGTCGGCCAACGTGTTCTTCGTCATCATTCCGGGCCAGCGCAAGATGGTTGCCGCGATGCTCAAGGGCGAAGTGCCGAACCCGATCTACGGCAAGCGCGGCAAGCAGCGCTCGGTGCACAACACGTATTTCACGCTGCCCGTGGTGTTCGCGATGCTGTCGAACCACTACGCCATGACCTACGCCCACGCCTATAACTGGGCCGTGCTCGTGGTGATCATGCTGGCCGGCGCACTGATTCGCCAGTTCTTCGTGATGCGTCACCGTGGCCAGCAGCTCTGGTATCTGCCGATCGGCGGCGTGGCCCTGATGTTCGTCGCGCTGGTGTGGACGCTGCCGCGCCCGGTCGTGCCTCAGGCCGAAGCCGCGAACGCACCGTCGCTGAAGGTTTCCGACATTCAGCCTATCCTGCAGCAACGTTGTGCGGCCTGTCACTCGGCGCACCCGACGTTGATGGGCGCAGCGCCGGCCGGCGTGATGCTCGATACGCCCGACGAGATTTCGCAGAACGCGCAGCGGCTCTATCAGCAGGCTGTGACGCTCAAGGCGATGCCGCTTGGCAACGTCACTCACATGACCGACGACGAGCGGCAGAAGATCGCCACCTGGTTCCAGGGCGGTGCGAAGCAATGATGTAGTTGGCAGCGCGAGTGGTTTGCCTCGCGCTACGTGAGATGTGACTGGAAGGACCCGAGGCGCGACGCGCTTCGGGTCCTTTTGCCTTTGGTACGGTCGTTGCTGAGGGGGTTGCGCGTTGGGCTGCGAACCATTCGGGCTGGCGACGGCAGGCGCATAACGCAGTCGGGCGCCGCTGAGCATACAGAGCGCGTATGCCAACGACCCTCGCCACCTGATCCAATCGACGTATTGAAGCGTCGCACACAGCCATGAATGACTCGCCACGTTTCACCGCGCCTTCATCCGCAAAACGAAAAAAAGCCACGTCTCGGACGTGGCTTTCTCCTGCTGATACGGACTGCCTGGTAATTCCGCGAATTAGCGCATCGCCGCCTTCATCGCTTCTTCCGTCAACCAGAACGACTCAGGCAGATCCTGCTCGTTGAGATTGAGCCCGTCTCCACCGCGGTCGACGACGATGAAATCGCTCACCTCGCCCAACGCAATCAGCGGGTGATGCCAAACGCCCTTTGCATAATTCACGC
Source organism: Paraburkholderia sp. BR10936 (assembly GCF_040965735.1). Taxonomy (NCBI): domain Bacteria; kingdom Pseudomonadati; phylum Pseudomonadota; class Betaproteobacteria; order Burkholderiales; family Burkholderiaceae; genus Paraburkholderia; species Paraburkholderia sp. BR10936. The sequence continues at coordinate 421,437 of NZ_JBFRCM010000004.1, read as the reverse complement.
CCTGCCAGCCGCGCGAAACGAACGCGCGAACCCGGGTGACATCCAGATCGCCCGCCGGTGCGACCACCACGAGATACGGCTTGTCGTTGAGCGGCACGAACGCCTGACTGCCCAGCGGATGCCGTTCGAGCATCTTCACTTCGAACGGCAGCTCGCGCGGCTGCCCGCGAAAGAGATTCACGAGCGTGCGGCCGCCCTCGTCGGTCACATCCACTTTCGCGAGATCGTGAAAGCGGATGGTCGTCCCTAGATTGATCGGAATCTGCTTCGCACCCGCGAGTTCGATCACGTCGCCGAAGGGCGCGAACGCCTCGGGCGTGAGCGGCTCGATAGTCAGCGTCGTCCTTGTTTCACTCATGATGGCCTCGTCAGCGTATCAGGCGAGCGTGCCCCAGAGGCGTACACGCGAAACGCCGCCGTCCGGGATGATGTTGAAGCGCACGTGCGTAACCGGACCGAGCGCCGCCAGTTCGCTTTCGTAGTAGTGCTGCTTGTCCATCTGCAGCTTCTGCTCGCCGAGCAGCACCGGCCAGAACATGGCCTGGGTCACGAGCGAGCTGTCCGTGCCGCCCACCACGCGCGCGGCCTGGAACGAGCAGCGATCGGGATAGTTGCCCTTGAAGTGCGCCGTATCGACTTCGATCTTTTTGATGATGCCCGGCTGTGCGAGCGCAATGATCGCCCAGTCGTTGCCCGGCTCCCGGCGGCGGCGCGTTTCCCAGCCGTCGCCCATGTTCACGCCGCGGCCCGGCATGAGCAGCGTGGAGGCCATGCCAAAGTGCTGGTTGTTCGCGCTAACGAGGTACGCACCGTTTTCCATCGCGGCCAGGTCGAACAGTTCGGTACGGCTCGCGCCCGCCCAGTCCACCTGCGGCTGGCCGTACACGCGCAGACGCGCGATGCCGCCATCGGGATAGATATTCACGCGCAGGTGCGTGTACGGCTTGTCGCTCGACACTTCCACGTAATGGTGGCTATTGCCGTTCAACGAGGTCGAAGGAACGATCTCCGTCCATTGTGTCGTGGCCGTGGGTGCGCCATCGGCCACGTACGCGCCCTCCACCGATGCCGCCGGCGGGTAGTTGCCCGTGAAGTGGCTCGTGTCGATATCGAGGCCCTTGATGACGCCGGGGCGTGCGAGCTTCACGATGCACCAGTCATAGCCGCTCGTGCGCTTGCGGCGCGTTTCCCAGCCGTCCATCCACTTGCCGTGTTCGTCGTACTTGCCCGGAATAAAGACGGCCGGCTCCGGATTGAGCATGCGATCCTTCGGCGCGAAGAAGTCGTCGCTCGCCTCGAGCGCCTGCGCGCCCAGGCGCGGGTCCGCGAGATTCACGAAGCGGCGCGTGAAATCGGGGGCGTTGGGATCGAGAGTCGGGAGTGCCATCGTTGTCTTCCTTCGTGTCTTTTCTGTAGATCAAAACGGCGCTGCACCCCTTCCGCGAGAAGCCGGGGGGCGCGTCGCCACGTTACGCGTCGATCAGTTCGTCCAGCCTGAAGCGCGCAATGCGGTAAATCTGGTCGAGGCTCGCGCGCATTTCATCGGCGCGGCTGTTGTTCACGCGCGCCTCGAAATTCGCGATGATGCCGTGGCGGTCATAGCCGCGCACCGCGAGAATGAATGGGAATCCGAACTTCTCGCGATACGCGCCGTTGAGCGCCAGCAGCTTGTCGAACTCTTCCTGCGTGCACTGGTTCAGACCCGCGCCGCTTTGCTCGCGCGTGGATTCGGCGGTCAGCTCGCCACGCACGGCGGCCTTGCCCGCAAGTTCCGGGTGGGCGTTGATGAGCGCGAGCTGCTGCGTCTCGCCGGAGGTTTCCACGGCCTGCGACATGGCGCGATGCAGCGCGTCGATGCTCGCAAACGGGCGTTGCTGCGCGGCCGCAGCGGCGACCCAGGGCGAGTGCTCGAAGATGCCCGAAAGTGCCGCCACGAAGGCGTCGACCGAGGCTTGATTCAGCTGTTCGAGGGTGTAGTGCATTGCCTTCATGCGGCGGCCCCGCGGTGGTCGTTCTGCTGCGGTTGATAGGGATGATGCTCGCGCCAGTGGCGCGCGATGTCCACGCGGCGCGTGACCCACACGCGCTCGTGTTTCTCGACGTGATCGAGAAAGCGCTGCAGCGCGCGAAAACGCCCGGGGCGCCCGAGCAGCCGGCAGTGCATGCCGATCGAGAGCATCTTCGGCGCTTCGTCGCCTTCTTCGTAGAGCACGTCGAATGCGTCGCGCAAATAGGTGAAGAAGTGGTCCGCCGTGTTGAAGCCCTGGGGCGACGCGAAGCGCATGTCGTTGGTGTCGAGCGTGTAAGGCACGATCAGTTGCGGCACCGACGTGCCGCCCGTGACCTCCACGTCCATCCAGAACGGCAGGTCGTCGCCGTAGTAATCGGAGTCGTAGAGGAAGCCGCCATACTCGGCCACGAGGCGATGCGTGTTCGGGCTGTCGCGTCCCGTGTACCAGCCGAGCGGGCGCACGCCCGTCACGCGCTCGATCGCTTCCATGCCGAGCTTCATATGCTCGGCTTCCTTGGCGGGCGAGACGTCCTGGTAGTGAATCCAGCGATACCCATGGCACGCGATCTCGTGGCCCAACTCGACGAACGCACGCGCGACTTCGGGATGACGCTCGATCGCCATGCCCACACCGAACACGGTGAGCGGCAGGCCGCGCTTTTCGAATTCGCGCAGGATGCGCCACACGCCCGCGCGCGAGCCATATTCGTAGATCGACTCCATGCTCATATGGCGCGCGGGATAGGCCGCGGCGCCCACGATTTCGGAGAGGAACTGCTCGGAGCCGGGGTCGCCGTGCAGCACGCAGTTTTCGCCGCCCTCTTCGTAGTTGAGCACGAACTGCACCGCGACGCGCGCCTGGCCGGGCCAGTTGGCCTGCACCGGATACCGGCCATAACCGATCAGATCGCGGGGATATTGGGGATCGAGTGGCATGCTGGTCGAATCAATCGAATAGAGAGAATGAAACGCAATATCCGCACAACGGCGAGGCACCGCGAAACGGCCGCTGGCGCTGCATTGCAGGGCCTCGCGGACGGTCCGCGCAACCTGCTCACAGGACCGGACCAGTGTAGCGAAATCACCTGTACGCGCCCATACGCACGCTCAGATAGTACGGGTCAAGCGAGGTGTATGTGGCCGCCCGATACGACGTGATCCGGGTGGCCACCTCCGCTTGCGCGCGCTGCGCGTTTACCCGTAACGCAGCGGCCGCACGGGCGGCGGCGTTTCCGTGGCCGGGGCGGGGTTGGCCGGGCTGAAACGCGCGAAGTCGCCGTCGTAGCGCTTGGCGAGCGGGCGCGCGAAGTCGCCGCGCTTGGCGGTCGTGAGGCGCAGTGCGACGAGCGCCTCGACCCACTTCACGGCGGCCGTCACGCCGTCGACCACCGGCACGCCGAGCGCGTCTTCCACCTGCGCGCACAGGCTCGTCATGCCCGCGCAACCGAGCACGATCGCGTCCGCACCGTCTTCTTCGAGCGCACGGCGGCACTCGTCGACGATCGCGCGGCGCGCGGCCGACCCCGGTTCATCGAGTTCGAGCACAGCCACGTCGATCGCGCGCACGTTGCGGCAAAAACGCGTCATGCCGTAACGCTCGGCGAGATGCCAGGCCATGGCGCGCGTGCGCGAGAGCGTCGTCACGACCGAGAAGCCCGGCGCGAGCACGCTCGCCGCATGCATCGCGGCTTCCGCGATGCCCACGACGGGCCCGCGCGCCAACTCGCGCGCCGCGTACAAGCCCGGGTCGCCAAAGCACGCGATCACGTAGCCGTCGAAGCCTTCGCGCTCGCCCGCCTCCACTTCGGCGAGCAGGCCAGGGGTGGCGAGCGCCTCGTCGTAATAGCCTTCGATCGACGGCGGGCCCATCGTCGGGCTCACCGCCACCACCTCCGTGCCCGGTGCGATCACGGCGCGCGCGCACTGCTCCATCGCGGCGGTCATACGCTGCGTAGTGTTCGGATTGATCAGTTTGATGCGCATTTCGATTCCTTCGTCGATGCCTGGTTTTACGCGCAGCTCATGCGTTCGCGCGAGCACGTTCGCCCATCGTGAGCGCACGGTAGAACAACGCGCCGAGTGCGGCACCGATGAACCACGAGAAGTTCGCCGCGCCGCCGAGCGAAGGCACCATCACGCAGAGAATCGCGATGACGGCGGCGGGCAGCAAGGCCGACACCGCGCGCCAGTTCACGCCGTTGCGATACCAGTACGCCCCGTTCGGCGACACCGTGTAGAGATCATCCACGGCAAGACGACCGCGCTTCACGAGATAAAAGTCGACGATGAGGACACCATACAAAGGCCCGATAAAGGCGCCGAGTATGTCGAGCGTGTAGTGAATCACGGCCGGGTTGTTGAAGAGATTCCACGGCGTGATGAAGATCGAGGCCACGGCGGCGAGCATGCCACCCGCACGCCAGCTGATGAGCCGCGGCGCGACGTTGGAAAAATCGAACGCGGGCGAAACGAAGTTCGCGACGATGTTGATGCCGATAGTCGCGATCGTGAACGTGAGCGCGCCGAGAATCACCGCGGTCGGATGATCGATGCGGCCGACCGTTTCGACGGGATCGGTAATCAGTTCTCCGAACACAGGCAGCGTTGCCGACGTCGTGATGACCGTGACGAGAGAGAAGGCGAGGAAGTTGACCGGCAGCCCCCAGAAGTTGCCCTTGTGCACGCTCTTGAGCGACTTGCCGTAGCGCGAGAAGTCGCCGAAATTGAGCATCGGCCCCGAGAAATACGACACCACGAGCGAGATCGCCGTGATCATCACGGGAATCACTTCAGTGCCGTGATACTTCACGCCGCCGAGATTCAAACCGATGTTGCGCCAACCCGCGCGATACACCATGTAGCCCGCGAGCGCGAACATCACGACATAAACAGCCGGCCCCGCGAAGTCGATGAACTTCTTGATGGTCTCCATGCCGTTCCAGAACACGAGGGCCTGCAGCACCCAGAGCGTCATGAAGCCGGCCCAGCCGACCGCGGAAAGCCCGAGCAAGCCGTGCTTGTGCACGTCGGCATAAGGCATGAGTTGCGGAACGAACTTGAGCACGACGATCACGAGCGCGCTCGAAGCGAGATAGGTCTGGATGCCGTACCACGCCACGGCGATGAGGCCGCGAATCACGGCGGGAATGTTGGCGCCGAGTACGCCGAAGGTGCCGCGACACGCCACCGGATACGGCACGCCGTGACGCTGGCTCGGCCGCGCGATCAGATTGCAGAGCACATTGACGATGGAGATGCCGACGATCAGCGCGACGAGCACTTGCCAGCTCGTGAGGCCGAGCGCGAAGAGGCTCCCCGCGAACACATAGCCGCCGACGCTATGCACGTCGGACATCCAGAACGCGAAGATGTTGTACGCGCCCCAGGTCTGCTCCTTGAGGGGAGCCAGGTCGTGGTTGTAGAGCCGCTCGCTGTAGCCGGCCGGCAAGCGCAGATTGTCTGCGGACTCGCTGCTTTCGCCAGATTCGAAGTTGGGCACTGCCGGACTGCCAGGTGACGCGCTGAATTGAGCCATGATCCGCTCCTTGGATGGATATGCCGACGGAAAAAAGACGCCTGAACGCCTCGAAACGCGTGCGCACCGCCGCTGGACGCGGCCGCCGCGATATCCCCGAATGGTCTGGCCTTCGCGGGCACTGCGCCGGTCGCCGCCTAATGGCGCCCTGTAACGCTGTGCCTGTTCTTGCCGTACGCATGCATTGCATGCGCCCCACTCCATCCTTTTCAGCCGCGGCAGCCACCTGTCGAAGCGGGCTGTCGCGCTTTACTGCAATCCTTTACTGCAATCCGTTTCAGTGCCGCTTCGCATGCGTATCAGCGTGCAAGCGTGGTCGCCTCGCGCGCACTGAACACTTCCTGCAAGTCGACCGAGGCGCCTCCCGGCCGGTCGAGCATCCTGAGCTCGACACCCTGCAAATGGCGCACCATGAGGTCGACGGCCTCTTTCTCGTTTCCGGCCTCGAGCGCCGCGAGAATCGCCTCGTGATCGTCGAACGAACACGGACTGCGTCCCGGCGATTCGTAGAGCGCCGAAATCAGCGTGGAGCGCGCCACGAGCCCGTTAAGACAGTCGCACAGCACCGTATTGCCGGTGAGCGTGGCCAGCGACGTATGGAACTCGCCCGAAAGCCGGATCCACGTCGGGAAGTCGCGCCCTTCGAAGGCCTTGCGCTCGCGCCGGATCGTCTCGCCGATGGTCTTCAGCCGACGGTTGCCGTGCTGCGCGCTGCAAATGCGCCCCACTACTGCCAGCTCGATGATCCGTCGCATCTCGAACACCTCGTGCACTTCCTGGAGCGACGGGCTTGCGACGAACGCGCCACGATTGGGCTCCAGATCCACGAGGTGGTCCTTCGCGAGCAGCGCGAGCGCCTGGCGGATCGGGCCGCGCTTCACGCCGAATACTTCGCACAACTGTGCTTCGGTCAACTTCGCGCCGGGCGGCAGCCGGTGCTCGAGAATCGCTGCGCGGATTCGCGCGGCGATTGCCTCGGGCTTCATGCCGGTTGCTTCGGCGTCGATATCGGTCTTTCGCATGGCTCGTGTCTCTATGCTGGGTATCCTAGGTTGGACATAAATATTGTCAACAATTATGTTGGCGAACCTGGGGAAGATCCCCACGTGCGCGCCGACTGCCACGTGCCTCGTATCGGTGAAAGGCGCTCCAACTCGGGGAATTCAGCACCTGCATGGTGATTTGTTGCCCCAATCCGGGCGAATTTTTTGTCAACAATTTAGAGAAGAAGCGTTGGCGTGAACATTGTCAGATGCCGCTTGTGACTGGCCGTTAGTTGCATAAGACTCCCTGAAAAAAAGCGCCCGAAAGCGCTTCCATGTCGGTGCGAAATCAACTCAGGTGCGGATACCCGCTCACGGTCAGCTCGAAACCGTGTGCGGTGGCTGTCAACTGCGCAGGTGCGCCCATCGGCAACGTGACCATATCCGGAATATGGCCGAACGGCAGGCCCGTGACCACCGGAATGCCAACCACGGCACGCACCTGCTCAACCATTTCGCGCAGATCGTAGCCATTGTCGTAATCGAACTGCTTGTGGCCCGTGAAGTCGCCCAGCACCAGGGCTTGCTGGCGAGCAAGGATGCCTGTCAGATGCAACTGATAAATCATGCGCTCGATGCGGAACGGCTGCTCGTTCACGTCTTCGACGAACAGGATGCCGCCCTCGACCGGCGGCAGATAAGGCGTGCCGATCAGCGAAGTCAGCACGGCCAGATTGCCGCCCCAGAGCGTGCCCGAAACACTCGTCGACTGGGCCTGCGGCGCGTTCACCTTGAGCGTGTAGTTCGGTTTCGAGAGAGCGTCCCAGAAGTGATGCATCGTGAAGCTGCTGAGACTCTCGGCGCCGAAGTCGCTGCAGAGCATCGGGCCGCCGAACGTCGTGAGCCCGGCGCGCGCGAGCAGCGCGAGCTGGATGGCGGTGAAATCGCTATGCCCCACGAACGCGATGGGCTGATCCGTCAAACGCCGCTGCAGCCCGTCGTAATCGAGACCGTGCAGGATGCGCACCGCGCCATAGCCGCCACGTACGGCGAGTACGATGTCCGGCAGGTCGCGCGATGGGTCGGCGAGGCGATTCAGTTCGGCCGCGCGCTGGCCATCCGTGCCGGCAAAACGCTGATAGCGCCGCTCGGTCGCCTGCACGCCGTTGACGTGATGGCCCTGCGCCCGCAACCGGACAAGCGCTCGGTGCACCGCTTCCGCATCATGCGGATAACCGGACGGAGCCACCAGCTCGATGGTGCGATGAATGGTCATGTCGAATTCGCTTCAACCGTGAGATTCAACCCGCGGGTCCGTCCGGACCGGCTACGCCAGTCCCTCCCTGCGCCTGCTCAGCCTGTTCCCGAGCCTTGCGGCGCGCTTCCCGGCTCGCGCGGCGCCGATCGGCGAAGAACGCGCGCAGCGCCTCGCCGCACTCGTCCGCCAGCACGCCTGGGGACACGCTCGTGTGATGATTGAGCTGCTCGTTGGCGAAGGCGTCGACCACGCTGCCGCACGCGCCGGTTTTCGGATCATGTGCGCCGAACACCACACGTGCGATGCGCGCGTGCATGATCGCGCCGGCACACATCAGGCACGGTTCAAGGGTCACATAGAGTTCGCAGCCCGGCAAGCGGTAGTTACCCAGCGCGTGCGCGCCCGCGCGCAAGGCCGCCATTTCGGCGTGCGCGGAGGGATCGTGCGCGCCGATCGGGTGGTTGAAGCCCGAGGCGATCACTTCGTCGCCACGCACGAGCACCGCGCCCACGGGCACTTCGCCGGCGGCGCGCGCCTCTTCGGCCGCGGCCTGTGCGAGGCGCATGAAATGCCGGTCGCGCTCGGAGACGGGATTGCGCTGGACGTCGGATTGAGGCGCGGGTGTGGACGCCGTCACGAGCGGATCGGCGGGAACCGATCCAGCGGGCGAAGTGACCACCGGGTGCGCCTCTTCGCGTTCGCCGCCGGGGGCGTCTGGCTGGACGGGACTGCCCGTCACGCCGCCCCCGCCGGGAGCCCCGGGAGGCCGGGCTCGCCCGCTGCGCGTTCGGACAAACGCTCCGCGATGCGGCGGCGATATTCGTGCGGCACGACCATCGGTCCGCCGCGCAACGATTCGAGCGCCATGTCGAGCGCCAGCATGCGCGCGCGCAGACGACACTGCACGGCCTTGTCGCCCACCGTGGCGAGATCGTCCTCGAGGTCGCGCAAGGCCCGCAGCTGTTCGACTGCGGGCGGCACGAAGCCCGCGTTCTTCAGGATGCGGTGGGCTATGCGCACTTCTTCGGGCACGAGCAGGTCGTCGTCGAGTGTCTGCGGCGCACCGGCGCCGGGCAGGTCGTCGAAGTCACCGCGCGCGGCCGCGGCGGCAATCCGTTGTTCGACGAGGGCATCAAGCAATTTCATCAGCAATCCACTACGTTGCGGCTCACGCATTCTATCAGGGTGAGACCTGGAAGACCGTGCGCGGCCGGCATGTGTGCCATCTACCCCCTGCAGCTTGACAGACCGACGGTTTGATGCGAATGAAAAGACTCGGGCGTCGCAATCTGGAATCGCCTGATGGCAGCCGGCTGAGGCAGCCGTTCCAAGGGCTGGATGCAAAAACGCCGCTGGAGCGTCCGGCACATACCGGCACGCCAGCGGCGCAAAAAGATATCGGGGCATTCCGCCCCGCCCTTCCCTTAGTCCTTCATCACCTTGCCGACCGCGTCGACCACCACGCTCACGTTCTTCTCGTTCAGGCCTGCCACGCACATACGGCCCGAGCGCAGGATGTACACGCCGAATTCTTCTTTCAGGCGCTCGACCTGCTTCTCGCTCAAGCCCGTGTACGTGAACATGCCGCGCTGCTTCACGTAGCGAGCGAGCGCCGCTTCGCTCGCATGCGAGCGCAGGCCGTCGTGGATCGCCACGCGCATGCGCGCAATGCGCTCGCACATCGCCGCCAGCTCCTGCTCCCACGCCGCCTTCAGTTCCGGCGTGCCCAGCACGCGCGTGACGATCTTCGCGCCGTGCGTCGGCGGATTGCTGTAGTTCGCGCGCACCGAGCCCGTGAGCTGGCCGAGCACGCGGTCGGCGGCCGCCGCGTCTTCGCAGATCACGTGCAGCCCGCCGCAACGCTCGCCGTAAAGCGAGAAGTTCTTCGAGAACGAATTCGCCACGAGCGCCGGCACGCCACGGCGCGCAAACTCGCGCACGGCGAACGCGTCGTCCTCGAGGCCCGCGCCGAAGCCCTGATACGCCATATCGACGAACGGCAGCAGGTCGCGCTTTTGCAGCACGTCGATCACTTGCTCCCATTGCGCGCGGTCCAGGTCGACGCCCGTCGGGTTATGGCAGCACGCGTGCAGCAGCACGACGGTCTTCGCCGGCAGCGCGTCGATGGCCGAGAGCATCGCCTCGAACTTCAGGCCGCCCGTCACCTCGTCGTAGTACGGGTACGTGTTCACCGTGAAGCCCGCGCGCTCGAAGATGAAACGGTGGTTCTCCCACGTCGGATCGCTCACCCACACCTGGCTGGTCGCAAAATAGCGCTTGATGAAATCGGCGCCCACCTTGAGCGCGCCCGAGCCGCCCAGTGTCTGCACGGTCGCGATGCGGCCGGCCGCGCGCGACGGGCAGTCGGCGCCGAACACCAGTGCCTGCACAGCGTCGCGATACTGCGCGAAACCGGCCATCGGCAGATACGGCTTCGGACCCGGCTCCTCGAGAATCGCCGCCTCGGCCGCGTGAACGGCTTTCATGACGGGCAGACGGCCTTCGTCATCGAAGTAGATGCCAATGCTCAGATTGACCTTGTTCTGACGCGGGTCCTTCTGGAAATTCTCGTTGAGCGAGAGGATCGGGTCGCCGGGATAGGCATCGATGTGTTCGAACATGCTGTTTAACTCTCTGGACGAAATTCGGGACGAATATCAGCGCTTACGGAGCCGGCACGCCGCGTTGCAGCGCCGGCACCGACTTGCGGCACCACAGGCGGTAGGCGAGCCCAAGCACGCCCAGCCAGACCGGAATCAGGTACACGGAAATGCGCAGATCCGGGATCAGATACATTACAACGAGAATGCCGCCGAGGAACGCGAGACACACGTAATTCGTCAGCGGATAACCGAGGCTGCGGAACGTGGTCGTCTGACCGGTACGCGCCTTCTCGCGGCGGAACTTCAGGTGAATCAGGCTGATCATCGCCCAGTTGATGATGAGCGCGGACACGACGAGCCCCATCAGCAGTTCGAACGCCTTGCCCGGCATGAAGTAGTTGATGATCACGCAGGCGGCCGTGACGAACGCCGACACGCCGAGCGCCGCCAGCGGAATGCCGCGCCGGCTCACCTTGAGCAGCGCCTTCGGCGCATTGCCTTGCTGCGCGAGACCGTAGAGCATGCGGCTGTTGCAGTACACGCCGCTGTTGTAGACCGAGAGCGCCGCCGTCAGCACGACGAGATTCAGCACGTTGGCCACGAGGTCGCTGTTCATCGCGTGGAAGATCAGCACGAAGGGGCTGCCGCCGGCCACGACCTTCTGCCAGGGGTAGAGCGAGAGCAGCACGCCGAGCGCGCCGATGTAGAAAATCAGGATGCGGTAGATCACCTGATTCGTCGCGCGCGGAATGCTGTGCGAGGGATCATCGGCCTCTGCCGCGGTGATGCCGACCAGCTCCAGCCCGCCGAACGAGAACATCACGACCGCCATGGCCATGACGAGACCCGAGACGCCGTGCGGGAAGAAACCGCCGTTGCGCCAGAGGTTCGACACGCTTGCCTCGGGACCGGCCGAGCCCGAGAACAGCAGCCAGCCGCCGAAGGCGATCATGCCGACGATCGCGAGCACCTTGATGATGGCGAACCAGAACTCGAGTTCGCCGTACGACTTGACGCTCGTGAGGTTGATGCCGTTGATCACGACGAAGAACACCAGCGCCGAGACCCACGTGGGCAGCGTCGGCCACCAGTAATGCATGTAGATGCCGACCGCCGAAAGCTCGGCCATGCTCACGAGCACGTAGAGCACCCAGTAGTTCCAGCCGGAGAGAAAGCCCGCGAACGGGCCGAAATACTTGTCTGCGAAATAGCTGAACGAACCGGCGACGGGCTCGTCCACGACCATCTCGCCCAGTTGCCGCATGATGAAGAACGCAATGATGCCGGCGACGCCGTAGCCGAGCAGCACCGAGGGGCCGGCGGTCTGAATCGTCTGCGCAATGCCGAGGAACAGGCCCGTGCCGATCGCCCCGCCCAGCGCAATGAGCTGGATGTGGCGATTCTTGAGGCCGCGTTTTAGCTGGCCGCGATTTTCACGCGTGTCGTTTGAAACCATGTCTCGTCCTGTCTCCGACTTATGTGCGCAGGGCCGAAGCATCCGGGTAGGACGCCGGCTCCGCTCCACGAAATAAAATTGCGCACACAACCTTCTGCATCGGCGCGCTGCCGGGCTTGGTGGTATTGGCCGCCAGCCCGATCGGGTGCGCCCAGTGTATAGTTGACGCGGAAAAATATGATTTCATCTCGTACGCAGGCAAACCCTGATTGATACAATTCCCTCTCGCCTCAAACCCATCTCACGCAAGATAAATGCAAAATCTCGCGCTCGATACGATCGACATGCGGCTTCTCGCCGCACTGCAGGAGCGCGGACGCGCTTCGAACCTCGAACTCGCGGCCGCGATCAAGCTCTCGCCCGCGCAGACACTCAGGCGTCACCGGCGGCTCGAGGAGCTCGGCGTGATCCGGCGCTACGAGACGCGCCTCGACGCGCAGGCGCTCGGCTTCGGCGTGGTCGCCTTCATTCAGGTAACGATGGAGCGCGGGCACATGCGCGAGCTCGTCAAGTTCAAGGAACTCGTCGCGACGTTGCCGCAGGTGCAGGAGTGCTACTCCGTGACTGGCGATATCGACTACGTTCTGAAGGTGGTGGCGCGCGATCTCAAGGCGCTTTCCGAGTTCCTGCTCGATACGCTGATGGGCGCGCCCGGCGTGAACAGCGTGCAGTCGATCGTCTGCCTCGATGAACTCAAGGGGACGAGCGCGATGCCGCTGGAAGCCTGAGACAAGCGCGCGCCAGGTCCGTCTGGCGGGGTTTTCGGCGAAAACGCAATTTTATCTCATCAGCGGCCTGCTCGCGGCGTCGCAAGACCGCCAGATGAAATAGTCTTGCTAAAAGCCCCATCGTGCTCTAAAAAACATGCTAGTTAGCCTGTCTCCTGGCCATCCTGGACACGGCAACGGGCGGCTTCACAGGCGCGAGCGCGACAGTCCATGAGTCTTCTTGAGCTCAGAGGCGTTTCCAGGCACTTCGGCGCCATCCAGGCGCTGACCGACGTGACGTTGAGCCTGGAACCCGGCCAGGTGGTCGGACTCATGGGCGACAACGGGGCCGGAAAATCGACGCTGGTGAAGGTCATCGCCGGCAACTTCCCGCCCTCTCACGGCGAAGTCCTCATCGACGGCAAGCCCGTTCATTTCAGCCGCCCCGTGGACGCCCGCGCCAAGGGCATCGAGGTCGTGTATCAGGACCTCGCGCTCTGCGACAACCTCACCGCGGCGGCCAACGTCTTTCTCGGGCGCGAGCCGCGCATCGGCATATGGCCCTTTCGCGTACTCGATCACGCGGCCATGTACCGGCGCGCTGCCGAGCTGTTCAAGGAACTGAAGTCCGAAACGCGCCCGCGCGATCTCGTCCGGCAGATGTCGGGCGGCCAGCGCCAGGCCGTGGCGATTGCGCGCACGCGACTGTCCGAAGCGCGGCTCGTGCTCATGGACGAACCCACCGCCGCGATCAGCGTGCGGCAGGTCGCGCAGGTGCTCGACCTCATCAAACGCCTGTCCGAACACGGCATTGCCGTCATTCTCATCAGTCACCGCATGCCTGACGTTTTCGAAGTCGCCCACCGCGTGGTCGTCATGCGGCGCGGGCGCAAGGTTGCGGACAAGCAGACCGAAGCCTCTTCGCCGGAGGAAGTCACCGGCCTGATCACCGGAGCCATCGCCGCCGCCTGAAGCGGCCCGCGCGCGATTGTGTTGCATGGGGCCGCACTAAGCGCTGAAGCGCTAAGTGCGCGCCGACCGCTTTGCATGGGGCCGCACTAAGCGCTGAAGCGCTAAGTGCGGCCGACAGGAGACCCGGAATTGAACGATGCGCCGCAAAGGCCGAATCCGATGCCGACACTGCTTGACGATCCCCAATCCGCGAAGACCCACACCCGCTGGAGCGGACTGCTCGCGAGCCAGGTGTTCTGGGTGGTGCTCGCGACGCTCGCAGCCTGCCTCCTGCTCTCGTTCGTCACCTCGACGTTCGCCACGCAGCAAAACCTCTTCAACGTCACGCGCAACTTCGCCTTTGTCGCCATCGTCGCGCTGGGGATGATGGCCATCATCATTACAGGCGGGATCGACATTTCGGTCGGCTCGACGATCGGCCTGAGCGGCATCGTGCTTTCCGTCACGATGAACGCGGGCTACCCGATCTGGGCCGGCATCGGCCTCGGCCTGCTCACCGCGGGAGTGGTCGGCCTCGTGAACGGCCTGCTCATCGCCTATCTCAACATGCAGCCGTTCGTCGTGACGCTCGGCATGCTGAGCGTGGGCCGCAGCCTCGCGCTCGTGATCTCCGGAAGCCGGACCATCTTCGAATTCGGACCCGACGGGCACAAGTTACTCCTGCTCGGCGGCGGCAAAACGCTCGGCGTGGCCAATCCCGTGTGGTTTCTGATCGTCCTCGGCCTGCTGTTCTGGTTCGCCTTCGCCTTCACGCGCTGGGGCCGCTATGTCTTCGCGGTCGGCGGCAACCGTCATGCGGCCAATCTCACCGGCGTGCCGGTACGGCGCGTGATCTGCTCGGTCTATGTGCTGGGCGGCCTGATGGCAGGCGTCGCCGCCATTCTCGAAGTCGGCTGGCTCGGCGCGGTGACCACCGGCCTCGGCACCGGCGACGAACTACGCGTGATCGCCGCCACGGTGATCGGCGGCACCAATCTCGCGGGCGGCGTGGGCAGCGCGTTCGGCACGATTGTCGGCGCCGCGCTCATCGAAGTGATCCGCAACAGCCTGATCCTGCTCGGCGTCGATTCGTTCTGGCAGGGTACCGTCGTGGGCGGCTTCATCATCATCGCCGTGCTGTTCAACCGGCTGGGCGGCGAGCGGCAAAACGACTGAACGGAATTCAGGGAGGCGCGGCCGGACTGCACGCGGAACCGCCGGCCGTCAGCCATCACAAGAAGCGCAACTCGTTGCGCGCGGTTCCGCAGAAAGCCCAAGGCACGGGCGCGGGCTTTCCTTCCGATGACGAAAACTGTACGAGACACGCGCGCCGTACGACCGGCGCCGAACAGGAGGAAACCATGAAGAAAGCGTGGAAGTATCTCGCTGCGATCGGAGGGCTCGCGATGCTGGCCTCTTCCGCCTACGCAGCCGACAAGACCCTCGCGCTGGTCGTGAAGGGCCTCGACAATCCGTACTTCGACCTCATGCACCAGGGCTGCGACCGGGCCAACAAGGAGCTCAGCAAACAGGGCTACAACTGCTACTACACGGGCCCCGCGACAGCCGCGGATGAAAGCGCCGAAGTGCAGATCGTCGACGACCTGCTGACCAAGGGCGTCGCGGCGATTGCCATTTCGCCGTCGAACGCGCCGGCCATTGCCGAGGTGATCCGCCGCCGCAACGCGAAGATCCCGATCATCACCGCGGACGCCGATCTGCTGCCGAAGGACCAGTCGTTGCGCAAGGCGTATGTGGGCACCGACAACTACGAGCTGGGCGTGAAGCTCGGCGAGCAGTTGAAGACGCTGATGCCCAAGGGCGGCAACATCTGCCTCGTGATGGGCAACCCCGCGGCCGAGAACATCAACCAGCGCGCCCAGGGCACACGCGACGTGCTCTCGGGCAAGAAAGGCATCAAGAAGCTGGCGGGCGAAAACAACTGGCACGAGATCAGCGCCTGTCCACTCTACGTGAACGACGATGCCGCGAAAGCGAATCAGATGATGCAGGACACGCTCACCGCGAACGCCAGCACGCTCCAGGCGTTCGTGTTCGAGGGCGGCTGGCCGCTCTTCGCACCCGAGGCGTATTCGCAGGTCGTCGCGCCGATCATGGACAAGATCAACAGCGGCCAGTTCGTGATCGTTTCAGCCGATACGCTCGGGCCGGAGCTGCAGGCCCTCAAGGACCACAAGGTCAATGCGCTGGTCGGGCAGCGGCCTGAGGAAATGGGCTATCAGGCGGCGATGGTGATGCGCGACCTCGCCGAAGGAAAGACGGTGAAGCCGATCGTCCACACGGGTCTCGACGTTTGCACCTGGAAGAACGCGGATACGTGCCTGAAGCATTGAGCGCCAGAAGCAAGAAAACCCGCGCCGGCACAACGTGCCGAACGCGGGTTTTTTGCTTCGCCTGCAGGCTAGCGGGAGAACGTCACTCCCATTCGATCGTCGCGGGCGGCTTGCCCGAGATGTCGTACACCACACGGTTGATGCCGCGCACTTCATTGATGATGCGGTTCGACACGTGGCCCAGCAACTCGTGCGGCAGGTGCGCCCAGTGCGCCGTCATGAAGTCGAGCGTCTGCACCGCGCGCAGCGCAACGACATACTCGTACGTGCGGCCATCGCCCATCACGCCCACGCTCTTCACCGGCAGAAACACGGCGAACGCCTGGCTCGTGAGCTCGTACCACGACTTGCCGGTTTCCTTGTCGATCGTGTTACGCAGCGTCTCGATGAAGATCGCATCCGCGCGGCGCAGCAGATCCGCAAAATCGCGCTTCACTTCGCCGAGAATACGCACGCCGAGGCCAGGGCCCGGGAACGGATGGCGATAGACCATTTCGTGCGGCAGGCCGAGCTTCACACCCAGTTCGCGCACTTCGTCCTTGAAGAGTTCACGCAGCGGTTCGAGCAGCTTGAGGTTGAGCGTTTCCGGCAGGCCGCCCACGTTGTGGTGGCTCTTGATCGTGTGCGCGGCCTTCTTGCCCTTGCCGGCCGACTCGATGACGTCCGGATAGATCGTGCCTTGCGCGAGCCATTTGGCGTCGGTGAGCTTGCCGGCTTCCGTCTGGAACACTTCGACGAACTCCGCGCCGATGATCTTGCGCTTCGCTTCCGGATCGGTCACGCCGGCGAGCTTCGACATGAACGCTTCGCTCGCGTCGACATGGATCACCTTCACGCCGAGGTTGTCGGCGAACATCGACATCACCTGCTCGGCTTCGTTCAGACGCAGCAGGCCGTGATCGACGAACACGCAGGTCAGCTGGTCGCCAATCGCACGATGCAGCAGCGCCGCCGCGACCGACGAATCCACGCCGCCCGAGAGGCCGAGAATCACGTGCTCGTTGCCCACCTGCCTGCGGATCGTCTCGACGGCTTCGTCGATGTAGTGGCCCATCTCCCAGTCGGCCTTCGCGCCGCAGATACCGAGCACGAAGCGCTCGAGCATCGCGCGGCCCTGCACCGTGTGCGTGACTTCCGGGTGCCATTGCAGGCCGTAGAAGTGGCGCGCTTCATCGGCCATGGCCGCGATCGGGCACGATTCCGTCGACGCCATCAGCTGAAAGCCTGCCGGCATTTCCGTGACCTTGTCGCCGTGGCTCATCCACACCTTGAGCATGCCGTGGCCTTCGCTCGTGCGGAAGTCTTCGATGCCCTCGAGGAAGCTCGTGTGGTTGCGCGCGCGCACTTCGGCGTAGCCGAATTCGCGCAGGTGGCCGCCGTCGACCTTGCCGCCGAGCTGTTCGGCCATTGTCTGCATGCCGTAGCAAATGCCGAGAACCGGCACGCCCAGTTCGAACACAGCTTGCGGCGCGCGCGGCGTGTCGGTGTCGGTGACCGAGTTCGGGCCGCCGGAGAGGATGATGCCCTTTGGCGCGAATTCGCGCACGAATGCGTCATCCACATCGTACGGATGGATTTCCGAATAAACGTGGGCTTCGCGCACGCGGCGCGCGATGAGCTGGGTGACTTGCGAGCCGAAGTCGAGGATCAGGATTTTGTCGTGCATGGCTGCGGACGAGACCTAAAAAAGAACGGATACGGAAAGCCGCGCGACACTTCAAATGCGCGCAGCGTGAATTCATCAGGACCCAAGCGCCGCGCTACGGCGGCACCGGGTGGCGCAAGTTCGGGTGTGCTTCGGGCGCACTGCGTCTGCTGTTTGGGAGGTCGGGTTTGCGCGTGGCTTCAGCCACGCAGCGGCGGCCTCGGTGCGTCGGCCGCCTCGTCGCGAGCCGCCTGGCGAGCCTCTCGAGCTTGCGCGGGACTGGCGGGCGGCGGCGTAACCGGCGATGGACGGGGCGCAACCGGCGGAACGGCCGCCGGCGTCACGGTCGGGACTTCCACAACGGGTTCGACCGGCGCTGCCGGCCGTTTTGCCCCTTGTGCACCGCCCCACGCCATCGTTCGCATAAAGCCCGGCTTCGCGTACGACACCGGCTCTTCGCGCCGTTCGGGCTGGGCCTTCTCCACCTTGCGCTGCTGCGCGGAACTGCCGCTCGCCTGCCCCTTCTGGCGCTTGCGCACCGCGCCCGCGAGCCGGACGCCGCCGAGGCCGAGGACGATCAGCCACACCCCAACCGCACCTGCCACCAACTGGCCAAAACCCGTGAGCCGCGGCGCACGCAGTCCGATCAGCCAGACCAGCATCAGCACGCCGGCAATCCAGTTGACGTGCCCCACGGTGCGGCCCACAGGCAGTGTCATCTCCCCGTGGAAGGCCGCGCGCAGCGCGAGCCACGCGAAACCCAGCAGCACCACGCCAAACGCCTGCCCAACGAGCGCCGGCTGCGTTTGCACCAGTTGCAACGCGTCGTAGACGAGAGTCCAGGGCGTGAGAACGAACAGCACGCCGAACCCCAGCAACGTCAACGCATCGACAATCAGTAGCACGCGCAGCAGCGGCTTCATCGGGGTTTAGTCCACGTGATAGTTGGGCGCTTCCTTCGTGATCTGCACGTCGTGCACGTGCGACTCGTGCAGGCCGGCGCCGGTAATCTGCACGAACTCCGCCTTCGCGTGCAGGTCTTCGATCGTACGGCAGCCGCAGTAACCCATCGAGGCGCGCACGCCGCCGATCAGCTGGAACAGGATGGCGTTGATGGGACCCTTGTAGGCGACACGGCCTTCGATGCCTTCCGGCACGAGCTTGTCGATGTTCGCCGAGTTGTCCTGGAAGTAGCGGTCCGCGGCGCCGTCCTTCATCGCGCCGACCGAGCCCATGCCGCGATACGACTTGTACTGGCGGCCCTGGTACAGGAACACGTCGCCCGGCGACTCTTCGGTGCCCGCGAAAATGCTGCCCATCATCACGGCGTTCGCGCCGGCGGCCAGCGCCTTCGAGACGTCGCCCGAGTAGCGCACGCCGCCGTCGGCGATGCACGGCACGCCCGTGCCCTTGAGTGCTTCCGAGACATTGGAGATCGCGCTGATCTGCGGCACGCCCACGCCGGCCACGATACGCGTCGTGCAGATGGAGCCCGGGCCGATGCCGACCTTCACGCCGTCCGCGCCGTACTCGACGAGCGCGCGCGCCGCGTCGGCCGTCGCGATGTTGCCGCCGATCACTTCGACGTGCGGAAAGTTCTTCTTGACCCAGCGAACGCGCTCGAGCACGCCCTTGCTGTGACCATGCGCCGTATCCACGACGATCACGTCCACGCCGGCTTGCACCAGCAACTCGACACGCTCTTCGTTGTCCGGACCGACGCCGACTGCCGCGCCCGCGCGCAGCTTGCCGTGCTCGTCCTTACAGGCGGCCGGGTGCTCGGTCTGCTTGGTGATGTCCTTGACGGTCATGAGACCGCGCAGCTCGAATGCGTCGTTGATGACCAGCACGCGCTCGAGGCGGTGGCTGTGCATGAGCGCCTTGGCTTCGACGAGCGGCGTGCCTTCCTTGACGGTGACGAGGCGCTCGCGCGGCGTCATGATCGAGCGCACCGGCTCATCCAGGCGCGTTTCGAAACGCAGGTCGCGGTTCGTGACGATGCCGACGAGTTGCGCGCCTTCCACGACCGGGAAGCCCGAAATGCCATGCTGCTGCGAGAGCGCGATGACGTCGGCGACCTTCATTTGCGGCGGAACCGTGATCGGATCGCGCACGACGCCCGACTCGAAGCGCTTCACCTTCGCGACCTCGCGCGCCTGCTCGGCCGGCGTGAGGTTCTTGTGAACGATGCCGACACCCCCCTGCTGCGCCATGGCGATTGCCAGACGGCCTTCCGTGACGGTATCCATAGCGGCCGACACGAGCGGAATGTTCAGGGAGATATTGCGGGTCAGCCGGGTCTTCAGGCTGGTGTCGCGCGGGAGAACGTCGGAAAAGGCGGGGACGAGGAGCACGTCATCGAACGTGAGTGCTTTCTGGATCAGACGCATGGCAAATCCTATAGGCGCAAAAGCAGATTATACGCGATAGCGCCCTGGAAATCATCAGCGCTAACAGTAGCTTAGCGCCGTTTTCGGGATTATTTCCATGCTCCGGCCCTGCCGGTGCGAGCCGTGCGGGCATGGCCCGCCTCCGACCCGAATATCGGGCGCACGCTGCAGGATTGAACAAGACGGGTGCGCGCACCTCCAGTTATGCTTCGGGCCGTTCTGTCAAAACGGCCTGCCTTGGGCCACCGAAGTATCTGGAGGCAATACAAATGCAGCGTGGTGTGTTGTACGGCGTGCTCGCCGGCGCATTATGGGGAACGGTGTTCATCGTGCCCCGGCAACTGGCGGAGTTCTCGCCACTGCTCCTGAGCGCGGGCCGCTACGCGATGTATGGGCTCGTCTCGCTCGCCGCGCTTTTGCCCATGCTGCGCCGTGTCTGGCCGCGCATGACGCGCGCCGATCTCGTCGCGCTCGTGAAACTCGCGCTGGTGGGCAACGTGCTCTATTACCTCTTTCTCGCGAGCGCCATCCATCTGGTGGGCATCGCGCCGGCCTCGCTGATCGTCGGCGTGCTGCCCGTCACGGTCACGCTGCTCGGCCGCCGTGACCATGGCGCCGTGCCGCTTTCGCGTCTGGTCTGGCCGCTTGCGATGATCGCGGCCGGCATCGTCTGCATCAACGTGGACGTGTTCAGCGCAGCCGGCGACGCGGGCGGCGCGAGTATCCTCACGCGCATCGCAGGCATTGGCTGCGCAGTCGGCTCGCTCGTGTGCTGGACCTGGTTCGCGGTCGAGAACGCGCGTTATCTGCGGCGCAATGCGCACTTCAGCGGCAACGAATGGTCGGTGCTCTGGGGCGTGGTCACGGGCGCGCTCGGCGGCCTGCTCTGGCTCGGCATTCTCGTCGTGCCGTCGCACTGGGTGCAGGAAACCGTGGCCGCCGGCCGCTGGACCACGTTCTGGCAGCTGAATCTGGTGCTCGCGATCGGCGCCTCGTGGTTCGGCAACGGACTCTGGAACGCCGCCGCCAAGCGCTTGCCGCTCACGCTCTCGGGTCAGATGATCGTGTTCGAGACGCTGTTCGCCCTGCTCTATGGCTTTATTTACGATCACCGGCTGCCGCGCGGGCTGGAAATCGCGGCGATCATGCTGCTCGTGGCGGGCGTAAGCTGGTCGGTGCGCCAGCATTCGGGCGGTCCGGAAGACACCGCGCACGGCGACGGCATCGTGCCGGACGGCGATCTGCCGGGCATCGGCAACGAAAGCCGCCTTGCGCAACCCAACGTCGACGCGAAGCAAAACGGCCGCACGACCATCGCCTGAGCGCGCCGGGCCGCAAAATGCCGAATGGGCGAGACAGCGCAAGCTGTCCCGCAAGCTGTCCCGCCCATTACGTTTGTGCGTCAAATCCGTGGCAACCCGGCTCGAACCTCTAGCGCGAGTCCTTGGGCAGCCACTTGCGCCCTTCGATCGAGCCTTCCTTGCGGGTCTTGTCGACGCGACGCTGGCGCGCCATCTTGGGGTCGACGATCAGCGGCCGATAGATCTCCACACGGTCGTGGTCCGCGAGCACGGTGTCGAGCGGCTTGAGCTTGCCGTACACGCCCACCTTGAGCTTCGCCAGATCGATCTCGGGATGGCGCGCGAGAATGCCGCTTGCTTCGATGGCCTGCTGGACGGTCGCGCCCGTCGGCAACTCGATGCTGATGAGCGTCTGCGTGTCCGGCAGCGCGTAGCAGACGTCGATGGAAAGATTCGCGCTCATGGCTTGCCGTAGCGCTGGTCGGCGCGCTTCACGAAGGAGTCGACGAAGGTGTTCGCGATGTGATGGAACACTGGCCCGATGAGCTTCTCGAGAATGATGTTTGAAAACTCGTAATGCAGCGCAAACTCGATCTTGCAGGCGTCGGCGCGCAGCGGCGTGAAACGCCAGTAGCCCGTGAACTTGCGGAACGGGCCATCGGCGAATTCCATGTCGATGCGCTCGGGCCGCTTTTGCGAGTTGCGCGTGGCGAAGTGTTGCTTGATGCCCTTGAAGTTGATGTCGATCTTCGCCTCCATGCCGCTCTCGTCCTGACGGCGAATCTCGACGCCGCCGCACCACGGCAGGAAGTTGGGGTAGTCGGCGACGTCGGTGACGAGGTCGAACATTTGTTCCGCCGAATGGCGAATCAACACGGTTTTCTGGACATCCGCCATAAATTGCGCAATGCGTGGCTAGGGTGAAAGCGCCACGGGCTTTCGGGAGCCCGCTTTGCTAAAATCGTAATTTTAAACGAGTTGGGCCAATCCCATTTTCCTATGAGCATCATCGACAACAGAAAAGCGTTCTTCGATTACTTCATCGAAGAGCGCCACGAGGCCGGGCTCGTGCTGGAAGGATGGGAAGTCAAGGCCATGCGCGCCGGGCGAGCCAACATCAAGGAAAGCTACGTCGTGATCAAGGACGGCGAGCTCTACCTGATCGGCACGCACATCAGCCCGCTGCCCGAGGCCTCGACGCACATCCAGCCGGACCCCACGCGCACCCGCAAGCTGCTGCTCCATCGCGAGGAAATCGACAAGCTGATCGGCAAAGTCGAGCAGCGCGGCTTCACGCTCGTGCCGCTGAACTTTCACTACAAGGGCGGCCGCGTGAAGTGCGAGATCGGCCTCGCCAAGGGCAAGAAGCTGCACGACAAGCGCGAAACCGAGAAGAAACGCGATTGGGAGCGCGAAAAGGCGCGCCTGATGCGCTCGGCCACCTGATTCTTCCGGAAGTTCTGATGGACAACGGGCCGCTCATGCGGCCCGTTGTCATTTGCAGCGGCCTGAGCGCTTATGCGCCCTTCGCCGCCCCGGCCCCGCTGATCTGCCCCTCGCGCAGGCCTGCCCGGTTCACGATCGTCAGCGCTGAAGCGATCATCGAGCTCAAGTCGCCCATGTTGCCCGGCACGATCAGCGTATTGCCCTGCTTCGCCAGATTGGCGAAAGCATTCACGTACTGTTCGGCCACCTTGAGGTTGACGGCGTCCATCCCGCCCTGCGCCTGGATCGAGTTGCCGATCTTCTGGATGGCCTGCGCGTTGGCCTCGGCCACTGCGAGAATGGCGGCCGCCTGACCCTGCGCCTGGTTGATCGCCGCCTGACGCTCGCCTTCCGACTTCTGGATCGCTGCCTCGCGCGCGCCGGCTGCCAGGTTGATCTGCTCCTGCTTGCGGCCTTCCGAGGCCGCGATGAGCGCGCGCTTTTCGCGCTCGGCGGTGATCTGCGCCTGCATGGCGTGCAGGATTTCCTTCGGCGGCGTGAGATCCTTGATTTCGTAACGCAGCACCTTCACGCCCCAGTTCGATGCGGCTTCATCGAGCGCCGACACGACGCTATGGTTGATGAAGTCGCGTTCCTCGAAGGTCTTGTCGAGTTCAAGCTTGCCGATCACCGAGCGCAGCGTGGTCTGCGAAAGCTGCGTAATCGCGAACACGAAATTGCTCGAGCCGTACGACGCCTTCATCGGATCGGTCACCTGGAAGTACAGCACGCCATCCACCTGAAGCTGCGTGTTGTCTCGCGTGATGCAGACCTGGCTCGGCACGTCGAGCGGAATCTCCTTGAGCACGTGCTTGTACGCCACGCGATCCACGAACGGCAGCACGATCGTCAGCCCCGGCGTAAGCGTGGCGTGGTAGCGCCCAAGCCGTTCGAGCACCCAGGCATGCTGTTGCGGCACGATCTTGATAGTCTGCGCGATCAGCACGACGACGATCACGAGCAGAATCAGGCCGACGACTGGGACTTGCATACGGGACCTCCGTTCGCTTCTGTGTGGTGTGTTGGTGTGAGGTGAATTCGGCCGGTCACGCGTGGCGCGCGTCGTCGCGAGCGGCGCCGGGCGCATTGGCATCGCGCCGTTCGCGCTTCGCCGCCACGACGAGGCAACTGCCGCGCACTGCCTTGATTTCATAGAGCGGCGCGTCTTCGGGCTCGCCGGGCGCGAGTTCGACGTCCCATTCGGCGCCGCGATACATCGTGCGCGCGCGGCCGTCGCGCCATGCGGCGACAGCAAGCGTCGCGCCAATATCGAGGTTCACGCCCGGATCCGTCGAGGCGTCGGTCATGCGCCGGCGGCGGCCAAAACGCGAGCGCCGCAGCGTGACCACGGCCGCGAGCCCGACCGCTGCCGCGACGAGCAGCTGCCCGTCGAGCGGCCAGCCAAGCTCATAGCTGAGCGCGCCGGCGAGAAAGCCGAGCGCGATCATCAACAAGTAGAAGGTGCCGGTCATCAGTTCGGCGACGATGAGCACGCCAGCGGCAATCCACCAGAACAAACCATGCGGACCCACGACGACCTCCCAAAGTAAAACACCCCGGATAGACCGGGGTGTTATAGCACGAAGCTGACACTTTTTTCCGCAGCGTGCAGTGACGCAGGGGAAGCTGCATCAAGCTCCGTATGTGCCGAGGAGTGACGCCCTCGGCACCGCGCTTACTTACTTCGACTGCGACTTCGCCAGCTGCTGCCACGTCTCGACAACCGAGTCCGGGTTCAGCGAGATCGAAGCGATGCCCTCTTCCGCGAGCCACTGGGCGAAGTCCGGATGGTCGGACGGGCCCTGACCGCAGATGCCGACGTACTTGTTCAGACGGCGGCAGGTTTCGATCGCACGCTTGAGCATGAACTTCACGGCCGGATCGCGCTCGTCGAAGTCGACGGCCAGCAGTTCCATGCCCGAGTCCCGGTCGAGGCCGAGCGTGAGCTGCGTAAGGTCGTTCGAGCCGATCGAGAAGCCGTCGAAGTACTGCAGGAACTCTTCGGCGAGAATCGCGTTCGACGGCACTTCGCACATCATGATCAGCTTGAGGTCGTTCACGCCGCGCTTGAGGCCGAACTTCTCGAGCAGACCGACCACGCGCTCCGCCTGCTTGAGCGTGCGCACGAACGGCACCATGATCTCGACGTTCGCGAGACCCATTTCTTCACGCACGCGCTTGAGCGCCAGGCACTCCATTTCGAACGCCTGCGCGAAGTCCTCGGCGATGTAACGCGACGCG
Organism: Paraburkholderia sp. BR10936; assembly: GCF_040965735.1. Taxonomy (NCBI): domain Bacteria; kingdom Pseudomonadati; phylum Pseudomonadota; class Betaproteobacteria; order Burkholderiales; family Burkholderiaceae; genus Paraburkholderia; species Paraburkholderia sp. BR10936. The sequence goes on along the minus strand of NZ_JBFRCM010000004.1, from coordinate 396,517 downwards.
CCGCGGAAACCCAGCATCGGGTTTTCTTCGTCCGGCTCGTAGCGCGAACCGCCGATCAGCTTCTTGTACTCGTTCGACTTGAAGTCCGACAGACGCACGATCACGGGCTTCGGATAGAACGCCGCCGCGATCGTGGCGATGCCTTCCGTGAGCTTGTCGACGTAGAACGCGCGCGGCGAGGCGTGGCCGCGTGCCACGCTTTCCACGGCCTTCTTCAGGTCCGCGTCGACATTCGGGTACTCGAGAATCGCCTTCGGGTGCACGCCGATGTTGTTGTTGATGATGAACTCGAGACGCGCGAGGCCAACACCCGCGTTCGGCAGCTGCGAGAAGTCGAACGCGAGCTGCGGGTTGCCGACGTTCATCATGATCTTGACCGGAATGGCCGGCAGATCGCCACGCTGGACTTCGCTGACTTCGGTTTCCAGCAAACCGTCGTAGATGCGGCCTTCGTCGCCTTCCGCGCACGAAACCGTCACGAGCGCGCCGTCCTTCAGCACGTCGGTCGCGTCGCCGCAGCCCACCACGGCCGGCACGCCCAGCTCGCGCGCGATGATCGCCGCGTGGCAGGTACGGCCGCCACGGTTCGTGACGATCGCCGAAGCGCGCTTCATCACTGGCTCCCAGTTCGGGTCGGTCATGTCGGCGACGAGCACGTCGCCCGGCTGCACGCGTTCCATTTCGGACGGGTCGTGAATCACCTTCACGCGGCCCGCGCCGATCTTCTGGCCGATCGCGCGGCCCGTTGCGAGCACCTGCGACTGGCCCTTGAGCTTGAAGCGCTGCTCGACCTTGCCGGCGGCCTGGCTCTTCACGGTCTCCGGACGCGCCTGGAGAATGAAGATCTTGCCGTCGAGGCCGTCCTTGCCCCACTCGATGTCCATCGGACGCTGGTAGTGCTTCTCGATGATGACGGCGTACTTCGCCAGCTCGATCACGTCTTCGTCGGTGATCGAGAAGCGGTTGCGCTGTTCGTGCGAGACGTCGACCGTCTTCACGCGACCCGGCTCGCCCGGCTGCGTGAATTCCATCTTGATGAGCTTCGAGCCGATCGAGCGGCGGATGATCGGAGCCTTGCCCTGCGCGAGCGTGGTCTTGAAGACGTAGAACTCGTCCGGATTCACGGCGCCCTGCACGACCGTTTCACCGAGGCCGTAGCTCGACGTGATGAAGACCGCGTCCTTGAAGCCCGATTCCGTGTCCAGCGTGAACATCACGCCTGCGGCGCCGCGGTCCGAGCGGACCATGCGCTGCACGCCAGCCGACAGCGCGACTTCGGCGTGGGTGAAGCCCTTGTGGACGCGATAGGAAATGGCGCGGTCGTTGTAGAGCGACGCGAACACGTGCTTGAGGCGATCGAGCACGTCTTCGATGCCGACCACGTTGAGGTAGCTTTCCTGCTGACCGGCAAACGATGCGTCGGGCAGGTCTTCCGCCGTTGCCGACGAACGTACGGCGAACGAGAGCTCGGACGGCGAACCGTTTTGCAGCGTCTCGAAACCGGCGCGGATGTCCGCTTCGAGTTTCGGCTGCAGCGGCGCGTCGATGATCCACTGACGGATCTCCTTGCCAGCTTCGGCCAGCGCCTTCACGTCGTCGACGTCGAACGTCTCCAGACGAGCCGCGATCCGTTCGGTCAGGTTGTTATGTTTCAGGAAGTCGCGGAAGGCGAGCGCCGTCGTCGCGAAACCCGTGGGCACTCGCACGCCTGCCTCAGCCAACTGGCTGATCATTTCGCCGAGCGAGGCGTTCTTGCCGCCCACGATCTCGACATCGGTCATCCGCAACTGCTCGAAAGGCACTACATACGCCTGATCCTTGGCAACGGTGTTAGTCATACAAGCCCCTAAGTGTGAAAAAAATTCACGATTGCGCAAGTGGGCTCGAACGCGGTCCGCCCATTGGGGGCGGATTCACGTCTTGCGCAACCTGTTGGAGAAGCAATCGCTCAAGAGCCGAGCGAATTTCCATTCAATGGAAAAGCACGAAGATGCGGGCGATTACATAAAGTTAGACGGAATCGCTGCAAATTGACACCAGAATGCACCGCGATAGGCGGCGGTTTGGCGCGGTTGCACTGCAATTGCTTATCCAACAGGTTGCCGCTATTCTACCGTGCCGACTCTCGAATTTGTGCCAGTCGGCGAGAATTGCCCCTCGGTCCCGCCGGACGGGGCTTTCCGGGCGCCCAAGCCTGTCCCGAGCGGCCCTGCAGCTCACGTACCCAGCCTCAACCGATGCCGCCTACCGTATTCATCGTCTCCGACGGTACCGGGATCACTGCCGAAACTTTCGCGCATTCGATCCTGTCGCAGTTCGACCAGAAATTCCGCCTCGTGCGCGTGCCCTTCGTCGATTCGTCCGAAAAGGCCTACTCGACCGCCGAGAAGATCAACGAAGCCGCCGTGCAGGAAGGCCGCCGTCCGATCGTGTTCACGACGCTCGTGGACAGCAACTCGAACGAGATCGTCAAGCGCGCGAATGCGCTCGTGATGGACATGTTCCAGACCTTCGTGGAACCGCTCGAGCAGGAGCTGGAGCTCAAGTCGAGCCACGCCATGGGCCGCGGCCACCAGAACGCCGACACCGACGAATACAAGAACCGTATCGAGGCGATCAACTTCTCCCTCGCGCACGACGACGGGCAGTCCGACCGCAATCTCGCCGACGCCGACGTCATCCTCGTGGGCGTGTCGCGCAGCGGCAAGACGCCGACGAGCCTGTATCTCGCGATGCAGTACGGTGTGAAGGCCGCGAACTACCCGCTCATCCCCGACGATTTCGAGCGCGGCAAGCTGCCGAATGCGCTGCTTTCGCATCGAACGAAGATTTTCGGCCTCTCGATCGATCCGCAGCGCCTGACCGAGATCCGCAACGAGCGGCGCCCGGGCAGCAAGTACGCCGCGCTGGAAAATTGCCGCTACGAGGTCAACGAAGCCGAGGCGATGATGCGGCGCGAAGGCATCAAGTGGCTCTCGTCGACGCACAAGTCGATCGAGGAAATCGCCACCACGATCCTGCAGGAAATCCGCATCGACAAGCCGTCGTATTGAAACGCCCGGCCAGAAACGAAAAGGCCCGCATCTGAGCGGGCTTTTTTATTGCTCTCCGGCGCGAGTGTCAACGTGCGTGACGCTGCTGCCGGCATTGCTCGAACACGCACACCGCCGCCGCCGCCGCGACGTTGAGCGACTCCATGCCGCCCGGCTGCGGAATCGTCACGCGCAGCGCGGCCGCGTCGCGCCAAACCTGCGAGACGCCCGCTCCTTCGTTGCCGAACACCCACGCGAGCTGGCCCGTGAGATCGGCTTCGTCGATCGCCTGCGCGCCATGCGAATCGGTGATGACGACCGGCACGCCGAGCATCTCGACGAGCGCTTCGGCCTCCACGTTCTCGAACACCTGTAAGAGGAAATGCGCGCCCATTGCCGAGCGCAGCACCTTCGACGACCACACATAGGCCGTACCCGGCGTGCAGAACACCGTGTCGATGCCGGCGGCCGCCGCGCTGCGCAGGATCGAGCCGACGTTGCCGGCGTCCTGCAATCCGTCGAGCACGAGGCAGGTCGATGCAACGCGTTCGGGCAACGGCGCTTCAGGCATATCGACGAGCAGTAGCAGCCCTACGCCGTGCACGACGTTCGAGAGCTGCCCGAAGAGCGCATCGGGCAGTGTGATGACGCGGCGCTCGTCGACGCGGGCAACGATCGCCTGCGCTTCTTCGTGCGCGAGCGCGCCTTCGGTCACGACGCAGTACTCGGGCTGTGTGCCGCCGTCGAGCCACGCGCTCGCGAGATGGAAGCCTTCGAGCAAGGCCTGATGGCTGCGCCGCTGTTGATGCGTCGAGCCGGCGAGCGCCTTCAGACGCTTGTAGAGCGGATTGTCGCGCGAGGTAATGGCTTTCACGGGCGGCTCAGGCGTGTCAAATGAGAATCGGGAGATAGAAAAACGGCTGCGCCGGCACCGTGCGAGACGGCGCCGGCTCGCGCGAGACGCCGTCAGCGGCGGCTCAAGGCAGCGGCGCGAAGGCGTCGTCTTCTTCGAGGCCGGCGGCGTCGCTGACCACGGTCGAAGCGTCGGGCAGGACGATGCCGTGCAGCACGTAGGCGTCGCGCACGGGCGCGAACGAGCGCCGGTGATGCTCGCACGGACCATGTACGCGCAACGCTTCGAGGTGCTGCGGCGTGCCGTAGCCCACATGGGCGTCGAAACCGTAATACGGATGGCGTTGGTGCAGATCGATCAGCATGCGGTCGCGCGTAACCTTGGCTACGATCGACGCCGCCGAAATGCTCGGCACGAGCGCGTCGCCGCCGATCACTGCCTCGCTGCGCACCGGCATCACCGGGCAGCGATTGCCGTCGATCTTCGCGAGCGTCGGCACGAGGCTCAAGCCCTCGACCGCGCGCCGCATCGCCAGCATCGTCGCGTGCAGGATGTTGAGCGTGTCGATTTCCTCGACGCTCGCCGATGCGACGCACCACGCGAGCGAGCGTTCGACGATGCGCTCGTAGAGCGTTTCCCGCGCCTGTGCCGTCAGCACCTTCGAATCGTTGAGCCCGCGAATCGGCCGGGCCGGATCGAGAATCACGGCCGCGGCAACCACGGGCCCGGCGAGCGGCCCGCGGCCGGCCTCGTCCACGCCGCAGATCACGTCGTCCGGCGATTCGAACAGCAGTCCGGCCTGGCGCGCCGCCTTGCGACGCGCGGCGAGCTTGAGCGCCGCCTGCGACGGCGGTTTTTTCTCCGCCGGCGCTGTCGTGCGCCTGGCCGTGCGCTTGATCGTGCCCTCGCTCATGCCCGCCCCTTTCGGCCTTCGACGATGCTCGCGACCACCTCGGCCGCGCGCTCCGCTGTGTTCTGGCGCAGGGTCAGATGCATCTGCGTGAACACCTCGGTCAGCGTGCGCCGGTTTGCCTCGTCCTGCAACTGCGTGAGCGTCGCGTCGGCAAGCGCCTCCGGCGTCGCGAAGTGCTGCAGGATTTCCGGCACGACGAAGCGCCCCGCGAGAATGTTCGGCAGACCCACGTACGGCAGGTAAGCCTGACGGCGCATGATCTGCCCCGTGAGCCAGGGCACCTTATAGGAGATGACCATCGGCTTCTTGAGCAGCGCCGCTTCGAGCGTGACCGTGCCGCTCTTCACGAGGATTGCGTCGGCGGCCGTCATGGCGAGTTGCGACTGGCCGTCGATGATCGTGAGCGCGAGACCCTGATGCGCGTTCGCGAGTTCCTGCAGCTGCGCGTGGATGGCCGGCGTTGCCGCCGGCATCACGAAACGCAGCGTCGGCTCGCGCCGCTGCATGATCTGCATCGCGTCGAAGAAGGTCGGCCCGATCAGGTTGATTTCCGAGCGGCGGCTGCCCGGCAGCACCGCGATCACCGGGCCGCTTTCCGGCAGGCCCAGCGTGCGGCGCGCACCGGGCATGTCCGGTTCGAGCGGAATCTCGTCGGCGAGCGGATGGCCCACGTACGATGCCGCCACCCCGGCCTTCTCGAGGAGCGCCGTTTCGAACGGAAACACGCAGAGCATGTGATCCACAGCCTTCTGGATCTTCTTGATGCGACCGCCGCGCCACGCCCAGATCGACGGGCAGACGAAGTGGATGGTCGGAATACCCGCGTCGCGCAGCGCGTGCTCGAGGCCGAAGTTGAAGTCAGGCGCGTCCACGCCGATGAAGGCGTCAGGCGGCTCGGCCAGCAGCTGATGCTTGAGCTCGTTGCGGATGCGCAGAATTTCGGGAATGTGCCGCAGCGCCTCGACGTAGCCGCGCACCGAAAGTTTTTCCATCGGCCAGTGCGCATCGAAGCCGGCGGCCATCATGCGCGGACCGCCGATTCCGTAGTACTGCGTAGTGTCGGGCAAGCGGGCTTTGAGACCTGCAAGCAGCGACGACGCAAGCAGGTCGCCGGACGGCTCGCCGGCGACCATTGCCAGGCGCAGCGGACGCGTTTGCAGCGCCATCGATCAGCGAATGATGCCGCGTTGCGACTGCTCGACGAAGTCGAGCAGCGCCTTCACGTGCACGTCGCCGTCGCCGCCCGCCTGCGCGAGGTCGGCGAGCTGCACCTTCGCCTCTTCGAGCGAGAGCCCGTTCTTGTAGAGCGTGCGATACGCCGAGCGCAGCGCGGAAATCGCGTCAGCCGAAAAGCCGCGACGGCGCAGACCTTCGACGTTGATGCCGTGCGGCACCGCCTTGTTGCCGGCGGCGATCACGAACGGCGGCACGTCCTGCACGAGCGCCGAGGCGCCGCCGACCATCGAATGCGCGCCGATGCGCACGAACTGGTGCACGCCGGTCATGCCGCCGACGATCGCGTGGTCTTCGACGAACACGTGGCCCGCGAGCTGCGCGTTGCTCGACATGATGACGTTGTTGCCCAGACGGCAGTCGTGGCCGACGTGAACGTAGGCCATGATCCAGTTGTCGTCGCCGATGATCGTGACGCCGGTGTCCTGCACCGTGCCCGTATGCAGCGTCGTGAACTCGCGGATGGTGTTGCGGCTGCCGATTACGAGCTTGGTGGGCTCGCCCTTGTACTTCATGTCCTGCGGACGGCCGCCGATCGACGCGTAGTGGCCGATCGTGTTGTCTTCGCCAATCGTCGTGTGGCCTTCCAGCACGCTATGCGAACCGACCTTCGTGCGTGCACCGATGGTGACGTTCGCACCGATGACCGCGAACGGTCCGATTTCGACCGATTCGTCGATCTGCGCGCCCGACTCGACGACCGCAGTGGGATGGATCCTGCTCATTCGTCCTCGCTCTCCGATTCTGTTTCCGTGCGCCGGCGCCTCGAGGTCAAGGCGCGCTGCGGCATGCGGCGGCGCTGCTTATTGCGCCGCGTCCATTTTCTTGACGGTGCACATGAGTTCCGCCTCGCAGGCCACGGAGCCTTCCACTTCGGCCACCGCCTTGAACTTCCAGATGCCGCGCATGTAGCGCTCGAACGTCACGTTGAGGATGAGCTGGTCGCCCGGCTCGACCACGCGCTTGAAGCGCGCGCCGTCGATGCCCACGAAGTAGTACAGCGTATTCTCGAAGTCCTGCTCTTCCTCCGAGAACGTGAGCAGCGCGGCGGTTTGCGCCAGCGCCTCGAGAATCATCACGCCGGGCATGACCGGACGCTGCGGGAAGTGTCCCGTGAAAAAGGGCTCGTTGACCGTCACGTTCTTCAACGCCTTGATGCTCTTGTGCGGCTCGAGCTCGATGACCCGGTCCACCATCAGGAACGGATAGCGGTGCGGCAGCAGCGTGAGAATCTTGTGGATGTCGAAGTTGAGTTTTTCGATGTTCATGGTGGTTCTGCTCACGCAGGAATTGCGCGTGTGACTTTCGATTTCGATATTCGAGGCGCCGGACCAAACACGCCCGCGCTGACGCGAAGTATGCGCCACGCCCGGGCTCCCGTGCATGCGTATTGCCCCGGGCGGAGGGCCCCCTGCGGGGAACCCCCAGGCGAGCAGCTTTGGCCGTCCGCGACGCAAAGCGGCGCGCCGCTCCCGCGACACGCCGCCCGCTACCTCGATACTGCTTTCTTATTCGCCCTGCGGCTTCTGGGCTACCGCCGCCTCGAGCGCCTTGATACGGTCGCGCAGCTTGTCGATGTTACGCAACAGCGCGGCGCTCTTGTTCCAGTCGGCATGATCGACCGCCGGGAAAGCGCTCGTGTAGATGCCAGCCTTCGGCAACGACTTCGAGACACCCGACTTCGCCGTGACGATCACGTAGTCGCCCAACGTGACGTGCCCCGCGATGCCCACCGCGCCGCCAATCATGCAATGACGCCCGATCGTCGTGCTGCCCGCAATGCCGGCGCAGCCCGCGATGACCGTGTACGCGCCGATCCGGCAGTTGTGGCCGATCTGCACGAGGTTATCGATCTTCACGCATTCTTCGATGATCGTATCGGCCATCGCGCCACGGTCGATCGTGGTGTTCGCGCCGATCTCGACGTCCGGCCCGATGGCCACGCCGCCCACCTGCGGAATCTTGACCCAGCTACCCGTGCGCGCGGCGCCCTCGCCCGTGAAATCGGGGGCGAAACCAAAGCCGTCCGAACCGATCACGGCGCCGGCATGCACGATGGCGCGCGGGCCAAGCTTGCAGCTGTGGTAGACGGTCACGCCCGGATACAGGTGCGAGCCCTCGTCGACCTGGGTGCCGCGGCCGATGAAGACGTTCGCGTCGAGCCGTACGTTTTCCCCGATCACGGCGCCCGCTTCGACCGTGACGTTCGGGCCAATCACCGCGCTCGCGGCAACCTGGGCCTTCGCGTCGACGTGGGCGCTGGCGTGGATGCCCGGCTGCGCCTTCGGCGCGGCGAGGTCGATATACGCCTGCGCGACACGCGCGAAGTAAGCATACGGATTCGGTGTGACGATGAAGTTGCGTCCTTCGCGCGATGCGAGCTTCTCGAGGTCGCCGGGGCTGATGAGCACCGCGCCCGCCCGGGTCGTCTCGACCTGCGCGAGATACTTCGGATTGGCGAGGAACGCGAGCTGTTGCGGACCAGCCTGGTCGAGCGGCGCCAGCGAACTGACGCGTTGCGTCGCATCGCCCACCACCTCGCCGCCGAACCGCCCGACGATGTCCTCAAGCGTAAATGCCATGCGCGTGCTGCTCCTGCCTTAGTTGCTTTTCGTTGCCTTAGTTGCTGCTGCTACCGCCCGCGCTATTCGCTGCGAGCGCCTTCAGCACCTGGTCGGTGATGTCGATGCGCGGGCTCACGTACACCGCTTCCTGCACGATCAGGTCGTAATGCTGCTGCTCGGCGATCTGCTTGATCACCTTGTTCGCGCGATCGAGCACCGCAGCCAGTTCCTCATTGCGGCGCTGGTTCAGGTCTTCGCGGAATTCGCGCTGCTTGCGCTGGAAGTCGCTGTCGAGCGCGGACAGGTCGCGCTGCTTCGACGCGCGATCGGTCGGCGCCATCGACGGGCCGTTCTTGTCGAGCGAATCCGACATCGATTTCAGGCGCTGCGCCATGTCCTGCAGATCCTTGTCGCGCTTGGCGAACTCGGCTTCGAGCTTGGTCTGCGCGGCCTTCGCGGGAGCGGATTCACGCAGGATGCGATCGGAGTTCACCGCCGCGATCCTGGCTTCCTGCGCCTGCGCCACGCCCATGCCAAAACCGAGGAGCGCCAGCGACACGGTCATCGCCCCGATCGTCCGTCTGGAAAACATACCCGTTAGCAAAGTCATCCTCTCGTTTCCTGGATTCCGGCGCTGTGCGCTGCGCGCGCAACCATCGCCGGGCAAAACATACGTCAGAACGCCGTCCCGATCTGGAACTGGAACTTCTGGTACTGGTCGCCCGTGTGCTTGGTCACCGGGAAGCCCAGGCTCAACTTCAGCGGGCCGATCGGCGAAATCCACGCGAGACCGAAACCGTAGCTGTAACGCAGGCCGTTGGCGCCAATGCTGTTGCCTTCCGTGCCCCAGACGTTACCACCATCGACGAACGTGAAGACGCGCAGCGTGCGGTCATAGCCCGTACCCGGCAGCGGGAAGGTCAGCTCGATGTTGCCGACCAGCATCTTCGAGCCGCCGATCGGGTCGTTCGTCGTCTTGTCGCGCGGACCCAGCGAGCTCGGCTCGTAGCCACGCACCGAACCGATACCACCGGCGTAGTAGTTCTTGAAGATCGGGTACGGCTTGCCGCTGAGGCCGTTACCGTAGCCGCCCTGGAAGTTCAGGCCCAGCACGAAGCCTCGCGCGAACGAGTAGTAGTACTGCGCCTGAATATCGGCCTTGTAGTACTGCGTACCGCCGACCGGCGTGCCGTATTCGGCGTTCGCCTGCGTGAAGTAGCCCTTGCTCGGCACGAGCGCGCTGTCACGCGCGTCGCGCGACCAGCCCACCGTGAGCGGCACGTTGTTCGACACGCGGCCAAACTGGTTCACGTAGTCGATATAGCTCTGCGGCGTGTTCGAGTCGATGTCGAGCGTGTCCTGCTCGAAGCCGGCGCCGAAGTAGACCGTGTCGACTTCCGAGAACGGGATGCCGAACTTGAGGTCGCCACCCATCGTGATGATGCGGAAGCTCGAATCGGTCGAGTAGTACAGCGGCTGGTACGTGCGGTAGTAGACGTCGGTAATGCGCTTGATGCCGTCCACCGTGAAGTACGGGTCCACCTGCGTGAGGGCCAGCGTGCGGTACGTCTTCGCGGTGTTCACGTTCAGCGAGAGCGAGGTGCCCGAACCGAATACGTTGTCCTGCGACACGCCCGCCGAGAGCACCACCTTGTCCGTGGACGAGAAGCCCGCACCCAGCGTGATCGCGCCGGTCGGCTTTTCAGCGACCTTCACGTTCACGTCCACCTGGTCGGCCGTGCCTTCCACGGGCACCGTGGTCACGTCGACGTCGGTGAAGTAGCCTAGACGGTTGATACGGTCCTTCGAGAGCGCGAGGCGGTTCGAATCGAACCACGAGCTTTCGAGCTGGCGCATTTCGCGGCGCACGACTTCGTCGCGTGTGCGCGTGTTGCCCACCACGTTGATGCGGCGCACGTACACGCGGCGGCTCGGATCGACCTGCAGCGTGAGGTTGACCGTGTGGTTCGCCTGATCGATCTGCGGCAGCGCATTGACGGTCGCGAACGCGTAACCGTATTCGCCGAGCTTGTCGACGATGGCCTTGGTCGTGGCCTGCAGCTTCTCAGCCGAGAAGGTGTCGCCCGGCTTGATCTTGATGAGCTTCTTGAGCTCGGCCTCACGGTCGAGCAGATTGCCCGACAGCTGGATGCCCGACACCTTGTACGGCTCACCTTCGTGAATGCCGATGGTGAGGTACATGTCCTTCTTGTCGGGCGAGATCGAGACCTGCGTCGAGTCGATGTTGAACTCGAGGTAGCCGTGGTTCAGGTAGTACGAGCGCACGTTCTCGAGGTCGCCCGTAAGCTTTTCCTTCGAGTACAGGTCGTTCTTCGTGTACCACGAGAACCAGTTCGGCGTGGACAGCTGCATCTCCGAGAGAAGCGTGCCGCTGCTGTACGTCTTGTTGCCGATGAAGTTGATCTGGCGGATCTTCGCGCTCGGACCTTCGACCACCGAAAACAGCAGACCGACGCGATTGCGGTCGATCGGTGTGACCGTGGTCGTGACCTCGGCGGCGTAGAAGCCGCGCGTGAGGTACTGGCGCTTGAGCTCCTGCTCGGCCTTGTCGACGAGTGCCTTGTCGTAGTAGCGGCCTTGCGAGAGACCCACGGCGCGCAGCGCCTTCGTGAGGTTGTCCTTGTCGAATTCCTTGATGCCCGCGAAGTCGATCGTGCCGATGGCCGGGCGCTCCTGCACCTGCACCACCACTACGCCGCCTTCGGTGGCGATCTTCACGTCGTTGAAGAAGCCCGTCGCATACAGTGCGCGGATGGCCTCGGACGCCTTGTCGTCGGTGAACGTGTCGCCCTGCTTGATCGGCAGGTAGGCGAACACCGTGCCCGGCTCGACGCGTTGCAGCCCTTCGATGCGGATGTCCTGAACCACGAAAGGCGTCGTTGCTGCGTGGGCAACGAGTCCATGTGCGGCGATCGCCGCGGCCGCAACCGTTTTTGGAACCAAGCGATGAGGTCTAAACAACGTGCTTCCCCAATTATGTATAGCTGCATCAGGTCAGGCGGCCCGCCCACGGACGCCGCCAGACATCTTTAAAAATGGATTAACCGAGCCAGATCGTTGAACAACGCGATCGCCGACAGTGCGACGATGCAGGCAAGTCCCGCGCGCTGCAGTACGAGCTGCCAGCGGTCCGAGACGGCTTTGCCCGTTACGGCTTCAACCGCATAATATAACAGATGCCCCCCGTCCAATACCGGAATTGGGAGCAGATTCAATACGCCGAGGCTGATGCTCACGAGTGCGAGGAACGACAGGAACGCCGAGGGACCGAGTCTCGCGCTCTTGCCGGCATAGTCGGCAATCGTCACCGGGCCCGACAGATTCTTCAGCGAGGCTTCGCCCGTGATCATGCGGCCGAACATCCTCAGCGAATACACGGCAATGTCCCACGTGCGATACGCACCGAGCCGCACGCTCTCGAGCGGCCCGTAACGCACGTCCACGGAAGGCGCCTGCGCCGAGAGCGCCGCGCCGATTCGGCCCACTTCCTCACCGGTCTGCGCGTCGCGCTGCAGGGCGGGAGTGACCGTGAGCATGAGCGTCTGCTGCGCGTGCTGGGAAGCGTCGCCGCGCGCGACCGTGAGCCGCACGGGCTTGCCCGCACGCGCCTTCACCCAGGCGATGAAAGTGCTTGCGCTGTCCACGGGCCGGCCATCGACGGCGCGCAGCTGATCGCCCGCCTGCAGCCCGGCATGTTGCGCCGCACTACCCGCCTCCACCGCCGCCACCTTGAGCGTGTTACTGCCCGCCTCGAGGCCGAGCTTCGCCATGAAGTCGTCGTCGAGATCCTTGCCGGTCAGTTGCGAGAGATCGAGCGGAAAATCGTAGGTGCCCTCGCCATCGCGCGCGGCAAGGACGACATGGCCCTGGTCGAACGCCGTGGCGAGCAGTTTCCAGCGCAGGTCCGACCACGATCGCACGGGCTCGGTGCGGCTGCCGTTTGCATCGCTCACCGAAAGAATCGTTTCGCCGCCCTGGAAGCCGGCACGCGCCGCTGCCGTTTGCGCGGGCGGCGCCGCGACAATCGCCTTCTGCTCGGTCACCCCGCTCGCGTAGACCACGGAAAAGAGCGCAATGGCCAGCACGAAATTGGCGATCGGCCCCGCCGCGACGATCGCAATGCGCTTGCCAACCGACTGGCGGTTGAATGCATGTGGCAAATCGCTTGCGGGAATCTGATCGGCCGATTCGCGCTCGTCGAGCATCTTCACGTAGCCGCCGAGCGGCAGCGCTGCGATGGTCCACTCGGTGCCGCTCTTTTTGCTGACCCACTGGACGAGCGGCCGGCCAAAGCCGATCGAGAAACGCAGGACCTTCACGCCGCACAGACGCGCGACGCTGTAGTGCCCGTATTCGTGCACGACGACCAGAACGCCGATCGCCACGACGAATGCGACCAGTTCGGTAAGCAGGTTCATGAGCGCCTCCTGGGCTGGAAGCAGCGCACCGGTGCGGGAGCGGCCCCGAGGTCAGGCTCGCGTGCCAGAGGGGCCGCCAGGGCCCTTCCGCAAGCCCCTCGCTGACCTGTCAGGCCGGCACCGGCAGGCTGTCGATGATGGTGTGAGCCGCGCGGCGAGCCGCCGCGTCGGCTTCGAGCACGACTTCGAGACTCGACGCATTGCGGTTCTCGAGCGCGTTCAGTACGGCATCCACCGTCTGGGCGATGGCCATGAAGCCGATGCGCCGGTTCAAAAATGCCTCCACTGCCACTTCGTTCGCGGCGTTCAGTGCCGCGCTCGCCACGCCGCCGGCGGCCAATGCCTGCATCGCGAGTGCGAGACACGGGAAGCGCGCGTAGTCGGGTTTTTCGAACGTGAGCGTCGCGATTTGCGCGAGATCCAGCTGCGCGACGCCGGAATCGACACGGTCCGGATACGCCAGCGCGTGCGCGATCGGCGTGCGCATGTCGGGGTTGCCTAGTTGCGCGAGCACCGAACCATCGGCGTACGAAACCATCGAGTGGATCACGCTCTGCGGGTGAATCAGCACGTCGATGCGCTCGCCCGGCAAGTCGAACAGGTAGTGCGCCTCGATCACTTCGAGGCCCTTGTTCATCATCGTGGCCGAATCGACGGAGATCTTGCGGCCCATCGACCAGTTCGGGTGCTTGCAGGCCTCGTCGGGCGTCACGTTCACGAGCGTCGAGGGCTCGCGGGTGCGGAACGGGCCGCCGGAGGCGGTCAGGATGATCTTCGTGACGCCGTCGCGCTCGGCGTTTTCGCGCGGGAAGCACTGGAACACGGCGTTGTGCTCGCTGTCGAGCGGCAGCAGAACGGCGCCGCTGTCGCACACGGCATCGATGAAGATGTCGCCCGACATCACGAGCGCTTCCTTGTTGGCGAGCAGGATCTGCTTGCCGGCCTTCGCCGCTGCGAGCGTGGGCGCGAGACCCGCCGCACCGACGATGGCCGCGACCACGGTGTCGCAGCCGTCGCTCTTCGAGACTTCGACGAGCGCCTGCGGCCCGTAGGTCACGACGGTCTTCGAGCCGGCCGCGCGCAGCTTGCGCTCGACCTGTGCGGCGGTGTCGGCGTCGCCGACCACGGCCACTTCGGGGGCGAAGCGCAGGCATTGTTCGACGAGCTTCTCGCCGTTGCGATGCGCAGTGAGCGCATAGACGGAGAAGCGTTGCGGATGACGCGCGACGACGTCGAGCGTGCTGTCTCCAATCGAGCCCGTGGAACCGAGCAGTGTGAGTCGTTTTTGCATATTCAAATCTCTAACCTGGCGTCCCGGCCAGACGCCTTTAGCCGAGCAGCAGCATGGCGAGCGGCAGCACGGGCAGCAGTGCGTCGATGCGGTCGAGGACTCCGCCGTGGCCCGGCAGAAGCCCGCTCGAATCCTTCACGCCGGCCTGGCGCTTCATCATCGACTCGAACAGATCGCCGATCACGCTGAACGCGACCAGCACGGTAAGTACGAAAAGCGCACGGCCGAGCCCGATCTGGGCGGCGAGCGCGGAATACAGCGTGGGTTCGAACGCGTGCAGCGCGATTGCCGCTCCGGACACCACCATCACGGCCGCCCAGCCGCCCACGGCGCCCTCCCAGGTCTTGCCGGGGCTGATCGCAGGCGCAAGCTTATGCCTTCCGAATGCCTTACCTGCAAAGTATGCGCCGATATCGGCCAGCCAGACCACGAGCAACAGGGACAGAACAAACGCCACGCCGGCCGTGCGCGCGGCCACCAGGGCGTGCCAGCAGGCCGCGAAAACGACGAGCCCGGCGGCCAGCAGGAAGGCGCGCCAGGCGCCGGCGGCGAGCACCGGCTTGCGCAGCAGCACGTAAGGGCCGGCAATGATCCAGAACACGCCCGCCGCCTGAAAGAGCGGCCGGGGCGCCGGCAGGCGCGTACTGAGCGCCACGGCGGCCGCCGCGATCACGGCGTAGACGATCGAGCCGGTCGCGCCCGCCTTCAGCAGACGCGCCCACTCCCATGCGGCGAAGACGACCACGACGCCGATCAGCGCGCCGAACGCCGCCACAGGCGCGAACAGCGTGATCGGCAGGAAGACTGCCAGCAGGACGAGCGCCGTAATGACGCGGGTCTTCAGCATGAAAGCGAATCGGCGTTCTGGGCGACGACCTGCGCGCTCGTGCGGCCGAAGCGGCGTTCGCGCTCCGCATACGAGGCAATGGCGCGGCTGAGCGCTTCGGCGTCGAAATCCGGCCAGAACGTATCGGTGAAATAGAACTCCGCGTAGGCGAGTTGCCAGAGCAGGAAGTTGCTCACCCGCTGCTCGCCGCCCGTGCGAATGAAGAGATCCGGTTCGGGCGCGTAGGCCATGGCCAGATGCTGGGACAGCGTGTCTTCGGTGACGGGAACCGGCTGGCCCGTGGCCGCGGCTTCCTCGACCAGCTTGCGCGTGGCCTGCAGGATATCCCAGCGGCCGCCGTAGTTCGCGGCGATCGTGAGGGTGAGACGGGTGTTGCGCGCGGTTTTGGTTTCCGCGCGGCGAATCAGGTCCTGGATGCGCTCATTGAACATCGACAGGTCGCCGACCACGCGCAGGCGGATGCCGTTCGCGTGCAGGCGCGCCACCTCGCGCTCGAGCGCAGTGACGAAGAGGCGCATGAGGAACGACACTTCGTCGGTCGGGCGGCGCCAGTTCTCGGAGCTGAACGCGAAGAGCGTCACGTATTCGACGCCGCGCTGCACGCACGATTCGACGACCGAGCGCACGGCGTCGACGCCGCGCGTGTGGCCCGCGACGCGCGGCAGGCGCCGCTGGGTTGCCCAACGGCCATTGCCGTCCATGATGATCGCGATGTGGCGCGGCACGGCCGCCACGTCGGGCACGCGAACGGTTGAGCTGGTATAGGTCATGGCCGTCGGACTGTAACTGCGATAAGAAAGGGAAACCGCCTGGAATCTGGCGAATCTGGAGGCCTGAGGCCTCAGACCGTCATGATCTCGGCTTCCTTCGTCTGGACGAGCTTTTCGATCTCGGTCACGAAGCGGTCGGTCAGCTTCTGGACTTCGTCGCCGCCGCGGCGCTCGTCGTCTTCGGAAATTTCCTTGTCCTTCACGAGCTTCTTGAGCTGCTCGTTGGCATCGCGACGCAGGTTGCGCACGGCGACCTTCGCCGTTTCACCTTCGTTCTTGACGACCTTCGTGAGCTCCTTGCGGCGTTCTTCGGTCAGCGCGGGCATCGGCACGCGGATCAGGTCGCCGTGCGTGGCCGGGTTCAGGCCGAGATCCGACTCGCGGATCGCCTTTTCGATGACCGGCACCATCTTCTTTTCCCACGCCTGCACGCCGATCGTGCGCGCGTCGACGAGCGTGAGGTTCGCGACCTGCGAGATGGGCACGGGCGAGCCGTAGTAGTCGACCTGGATGTGGTCGAGCAAACCGGTATGGGCGCGGCCCGTGCGGATTTTCGCCAGATCGCTCTTGAACGCTTCGATCGAGCGCTGCATTTTCTGCTCGGCGCCCTTCTTGATGTCAGCCACAGCCATTTTGATACCTCCGAACCTTCATAACGGAACGGGCCCGCCGGCGCGCTGATGGGCGGCGCGGCCCGTGTTCGAACCTCTCGTGAAACGAGAGTTTACACGTGGACGAGCGTACCTTCGTCTTCGCCCAGAACGATGCGCTTGAGCGCACCCGGCTTGACGATGGAAAAAACCCGGATCGGCAGCTTCTGGTCGCGGCACAGCGCGAACGCGGTGGCGTCCATCACCTGCAGATTGCGGCCAATTGCCTCATCGAAGCTGATCGTCGAGTAGCGCGTGGCGGTCGGGTCCTTCTTCGGGTCGGCCGAATAGACGCCGTCGACCTTGGTGGCCTTCAGCACGACTTCGGCGCCGACTTCCGAGCCACGCAGCGCAGCAGCCGTGTCGGTGGTGAAGAACGGGTTACCCGTGCCGGCGGCGAAGATCACGACCTTGCCTTCTTCGAGCTGGCGAATCGCGCGGGGGCGGATGTACGGCTCGACGACCTGGTCCATGCGCAGCGCCGACTGCACGCGCGCCTCGATGCCCGCGTGACGCATGGCGTCCTGCAGCGCGAGCGCGTTCATCATCGTGGCCAGCATGCCCATATAGTCGGCCGTGGCGCGGTCCATACCGGCTGCGCCGCCCGCGACACCGCGGAAAATGTTGCCGCCGCCGATCACGACTGCGAGCTGGGTGCCCAGACGCACCACCTCGGCCACGTCTGCCACCATACGTTCGATCGTGGCGCGATTGATGCCGAAGGCATCATCGCCCATCAGGGCTTCGCCGGAAAGTTTGAGCAGGACGCGTTTATAGGCGGGTGTGGGCATGGAGGTATCCAGGATCGCGCGCAAAGGGCAATAACTTGAAACTGTAGGGGTGAAATACGGCTTCGGGCAAGCGCCGCCAGAAATAGCGAAGATTTCCGACGCCGCGCACGGCGGGGGACTACCATGCGCGTCGCCGCTACGCTGCCCGCCACGGCGGATTGCTCCGCCACGGCTTACCACTGAACAAACTGCGGTGCTGCAACAACTGCAGTCGCCGCCTGCCGCGCTGGGCGCGGCGAGACGGGCTGACCGATCTTTATTGCTGCTTTGCAGCAGCGACTTGGGCGGCCACTTCGGCAGCGAAGTCGTCCTGGCGCTTCTCGATGCCTTCGCCGACCACGAAGAGGGCGAACTTCTGCACCGTCGTGCCAGCAGCCTTGAGCATCTGCTCGATCGTCTGCTTGTCGTTCTTAACGAACGGCTGGTTCAGCAGCGAGACTTCCTTCAGGTACTTCTGGACCGAACCTTCGACCATCTTCGCGACGATCTCAGCCGGCTTGCCCGATTCCGCAGCCTTCTGCTCGGCGATGCTGCGCTCCTTGGCGATCAGGTCGGCAGGCACATCGTCCGACGACAGCGAGACCGGCTTCATCGCGGCGATGTGCATCGCGACGTCCTTGCCCACTTGCTCGTCGGCACCCGTGTACTCGACCAGCACGCCGATGCGCGTGCCGTGCAGGTACGCAGCCAGCTGGTTGGCGGTTTCGAAACGCGCGAAACGGCGGATCGAGAGGTTTTCGCCGATCTTGCCGACCAGTGCGAGGCGCACTGCGTCGACCGTCGAGCCGTCCAGCGCCAGCGCCGACAGAGCGGCGACGTCAGCCGGGTTTTGCGTGGCGACGAGTTCGGCGATCTTCTTCGAGAAGCCGATGAAGTCATCGTTCTTCGAAACGAAGTCGGTTTCGCAGTTCAGTTCGACGATCGCGCCAGCGCCGCCGCCGATGAACGACGAGATCACGCCTTCAGCCGTGACGCGCGAAGCGGCCTTGCTGGCCTTGTTGCCGAGCTTCACGCGCAGCAGTTCTTCGGCACGCGCGAGGTCGCCGTCGGCTTCCGTCAGCGCCTTCTTGCATTCCATCATCGGCGCGTCGGTCTTCGCGCGCAGTTCTGCCACCATGCTTGCGGTAATTGCCGCCATCATTCGCTCCTTGAGTCTGTCTGGTACACGCCGCCCGCCTTTCGACGCGGCCGGCAGAAATTCGTTTCCGTTTCCGCCTGCGGTGAAACGCTTTTTTACAGCTGCTTCTACAGGGCTACGGTGCCGCTCATATGACGCGGCGACGAAAGTCGCGGCTTAAAAAAAAGGGGCCTATGGAAAGCCCCCTTTTCTTGCCGGACACGGGGCAGCTTACGCCTCCGGGTTGACCTCGACGAACTCGTCGTCGCCGTCGTTGCCGCGCGCAGCGACAACCACGTCGTTGACCGCGTTCGCACGGCCTTCGAGGATCGCGTCAGCCACGCCTTGCGTGTAGAGCGCAACGGCCTTGCTCGCGTCGTCGTTGCCCGGGATCACGTAATCGATGCCTTCCGGCGAGTGGTTCGTATCGACCACGGCGATCACGGGGATGCCCAGCTTGTTCGCTTCCGTCACGGCAATCTTGTGGTAGCCGACGTCGACCACGAAGATCGCGTCCGGAATGCCGCCCATGTCCTTCACGCCGCCGATCGACTTCTGCAGCTTGGCGATTTCGCGTTCGAACAGGAGCGCTTCCTTCTTGCTCATCTTCTCGAGCTCGCCCGCTTCCACGGCTGCTTCCATGTCCTTCAGGCGCTTGATCGAAACCTTCAGCGTCTTGAAGTTGGTCAGCATGCCGCCGAGCCAGCGTGCGTTCACGAACGGCATACCAGCGCGTTGTGCCTCTTCGGCGATCGTGTCGCGCGATTGACGCTTCGTGCCGACGAACAGGATCGTGCCGCGGTTCGCTGCCAGTTGACGCACGTACTTCAGCGCGTCGTTGTACATCGGCAGCGTCTTTTCGAGGTTGATGATGTGAATCTTGTTGCGATGACCGAAGATGAAGGGGGCCATCTTCGGGTTCCAGAAGCGCGTTTGGTGACCGAAGTGGACACCGGCTTCCAGCATTTGGCGCATGGTAACTGCCATGAGAAATTCTCCGCTAGGGTTTGGGTCTGAAGCCGGCTGCCGTATCGGTGCGCCCTCCCATTTCCGGAGATCGACGCGCCCGACACCCTGGGTGCGCCGGCTTGCGAGTGTGCTGCCTGAAGAAGATGCTTCCGAATGTTCTTCGCGCACCCGCCAAAATGCGTTTTTGGCAAAGCGCTCCGCGGCAACGGCGGATTCAGCCACTTCCACGAACTCCGAACGCGAATCCGAAAGATATGGGAAGCGACTTAGCCGAAGAGTATAGCACGCAAACTGCCCCTTACTCAAGACAGCTATTACCCGCGGAATACGGCGCCATCAATGGCAATGCGGCGCGCGCCGCATTGCCATTGATGGCGCCCCGCCTTCTCAAAAGTCAGCGACCCCTGGCATTAGGTGCGATAATTCGATATTCGACTGCATTTCCGGGCGCATACCATGGCCATTTCGATCAAGAACGAACAAGACATCGCGCAAATGCGCG
Source organism: Paraburkholderia sp. BR10936 (assembly GCF_040965735.1). Lineage (NCBI taxonomy): Bacteria > Pseudomonadati > Pseudomonadota > Betaproteobacteria > Burkholderiales > Burkholderiaceae > Paraburkholderia > Paraburkholderia sp. BR10936. The sequence goes on along the minus strand of NZ_JBFRCM010000004.1, from coordinate 376,546 downwards.
TCGCCTGCCGGCTGGCGAGCGAGGTGCTCGACTACATCACGCCGTTTGTCACCGCGGGTGTGACGACGGGTGAGCTCGACCGCCTTTGCCACGAGTACATGACCAACGTGCAGGGCACGGTGCCCGCGCCGCTGAACTATCAGCCGCCGGGCTATCCGCCCTACCCGAAGGCAATCTGCACCTCTGTGAACGACGTGATCTGTCACGGTATTCCCGGCGACAAGGCGCTGAAGAACGGCGACGCGCTCAATATCGACATCACCGTCATCAAGGAAGGCTATTTCGGCGACACGAGCCGCATGTTCATCGTCGGCGAAGGCTCGATCCTCGCGAAGCGCCTCGTGCAGACCACCTATGAATGCATGTGGCTCGGCATCGACCAGGTGCGTCCCGGCGGCCATCTGGGCGACATCGGCCACGCCATTCAGCGCTACGCCGAAAGCCAGGGCTACAGCGTGGTGCGCGAATACTGCGGCCACGGCATCGGCACGGTGTTCCACGAAGACCCGCAGGTCCTGCACTACGGCCGCCCCGGCACCGGCATCGAGCTCGTGCCCGGCATGATCTTCACCGTCGAGCCGATGATCAATGCCGGCCGCCGCGACATTCGCACCATGCCGGACCAGTGGACCGTCAAGACGAAGGACCGCAGCCTCTCGGCACAGTGGGAACACACGGTACTCGTGACGGAAACCGGCTACGAAGTGCTGACGGTCTCGGCGGGTACGCCCGCCAAGCCTGCCATCGTCGCGCAGATGGCGGGCACCGCGGCCTGAGCGTCCGAAAAAGTGTCGGAAAGCGCTTCGTGGCGCGATCCAGCGCAAAATGGATAGGCTCGTAGAACATCGGCCTGCGGCCTCGAGGCAGTACGTCCAGCGCGAGCGATGCACCCAATGCGGACGCCGCCCGGCGCCCGCAGCCGATGAGGCAGCCCGTAAAGCAGCCGACGCATTAACCGACGAACCAACGCGGCCAGCCGCCATCGCGAGGCGCGCCGCGCGCACGACCAGCCGCCCGCCCAACCACGCCAGACACGACCCGAGCCCATGAGTGTTCCCGCTGTCGCCGTTCCCGATACGTCGTCGCTGAAGTCCGACTACAAGGCCGCCAAGGCCCAGTTGCTCGAGCGTTTCAAGACCGCGACCAATGTCGACTCGCTGATGCGCGCCCTCGCCCGCACCACCGACGACACCTTGCGCAGCGCCTGGGACCGGTGCGAGCTGCCGGCCACGCTGGCGCTCGTGGCGGTGGGCGGCTTCGGGCGCGGCGAGCTTGCGCCCTGGTCCGACGTCGACATCCTCGTGCTGCTGCCGGACGACGAGCCGCTCGCGCCGCTCGAAGAACGCATCGAGCGTTTTATCGGCCTTGCATGGGATCTCGGACTCGATATCGGCAGCAGCGTGCGCAGCGTCTCGCAATGCCTCGAAGAAGCCGCCAATGACGTCACCGTGCGCACGTCGCTCCTCGAGGCGCGCCGCATCACGGGTAGCGCGACGCTGTTCGGCGACTTCGCGCAGCGCTATCGCGACGCCATGGACCCGCGCGCATTCTTCCAGGCGAAGGTGCTCGAAATGCGCCAGCGCCATGCGCGCTTCCAGGACACGCCCTATTCGCTCGAACCCAACGTCAAGGAAAGCCCCGGCGGCCTGCGCGACCTGCAGCTGATCCTCTGGATCACCGAGGCCGCCGCCTTCGGCAGCAGCTGGAAGGAGCTGGACCAGCGCGGCCTCATCACCGGGCGCGAGGCGCGCGAACTGCGCCGCAACGAGGCATTTCTCAAGGCGCTGCGCGCGCGCCTGCATGTGATCGCGGGCCGCCGCCAGGACATCCTCGTGTTCGACCTGCAGACGGCCGTGGCCGAAAGCTTCGGCTACAAGGCGAGCAGCGCACGGCGCGCGAGCGAACAGCTCATGCGCCGCTACTACTGGGCCGCGAAGGCGGTCACTCAGCTTTCTACCATCCTGATCCAGAACATCGAGGCGCAGCTCTTCCCGAGCACGAGCGGCATCACGCGCACGCTCTCGGAGCACTTCGTCGAGAAGCAGGGGATGCTGGAGATCGTCAGCGACGACGTGTTCGAGCGCGAGCCGCACGCGATCCTCGAGGCGTTCCTGCTCTACGAGCAGGTGCCCGGCGTGAAGGGCCTGTCGGCGCGCACGCTGCGCGCGCTCTACAACGCGCGCGAGACCATGGACCAGAACTGGCGCCGCGACCCGGAAAACCGCCGGCTCTTCATGGAGATCCTCAAGCAGCCGGCCGGGATTACGCACGCCATGCGCCTCATGAACCAGACGAGCGTCCTCGGGCGCTATCTGCTGAATTTCCGCCGCATCGTCGGGCAGATGCAGCACGACCTCTATCACGTCTATACGGTCGATCAGCACATCCTGATGGTGCTGCGCAATATGCGCCGCTTCGCCGTGGCCGAGCATGCGCACGAGTATCCGTTCTGCAGCCAGCTCATCGCCAACTTCGAGCGTCCGTGGGTGCTCTACGTCGCGGCGCTGTTCCACGACATCGCCAAGGGCCGCGGCGGCGACCACTCGCAGCTCGGCATGGCCGACGCGCGGCGCTTTTGCCGCGAGCACGACATCACGGGCGACGACGCGGACCTGGTCGTCTGGCTCGTCCAGCAGCACCTGACGATGAGCCAGGTCGCCCAGAAGCAGGACATCACCGACCCTGAGGTCGTGAAGCGCTTCGCGGAGCTCGTCGGTACGGAGCGGCGTCTTTCGGCGCTCTACCTGCTGACGGTCGCCGACATTCGCGGCACGAGCCCGAAGGTCTGGAACAACTGGAAAGGCAAGCTGCTCGAAGACCTCTACCGCTCGACGCTCGCCGTGCTCGGCGGCGCCAAGCCCGACGCGCACTCGGAGCTCAAGACGCGTCAGGAGCTGGCGCTTGCGCTGCTGCGTCTCGAGACCGTGCCAGAGCACGCGCACCGCGCGCTCTGGGACAAGCTCGACGTCGGCTACTTCCTGCGCCACGACGCCGCCGATATCGCCTGGCAAACGCGCGTGCTCTACCGCCACGTCGAGGCGCCGGAGCCGGTCGTGCGTGCGCGCCCGTCGCCGATCGGCGAGGCGCTGCAGGTGCTCGTCTACGCGCAGGACCGCCCCGACCTGTTCGCGACGATGTGCGCGTACTTCGACCGCAGCGGTCTTTCCGTGCTCGACGCGCGCGTGAGCACCACGCGCCACGGCTACGCGCTCGATAACTTCATCGTCGCCCACACCGAGGGCGACGTGCACTACCGCGATATCGCGAACCTCGTCGAGCAGGAACTCGCGGCGCGTCTGAAGGCGACGGGCAATGCCCTGCCCGAGCCGTCGAAGGGCCGTCTCTCGCGCCTGTCACGCACCTTCCCGGTGACGCCGCGCGTCGACCTGCGGGCCGACGAGCGCGGCCAATACTACATCCTGTCCGTGTCGGCGAACGACCGGCCGGGCCTTCTCTATTCCATCGCGCGCGTGCTCGCGGAGCATCAGGTCGGCGTCCATGCGGCGCGGATCAATACGCTCGGCGAACGCGTGGAAGACGTGTTTCTGCTCGACGGCTCGGGGCTCTCCGACAACCGCCAGCAGATTCATGTCGAAACCGAATTGCTGCGCGCGATCGCAGTGTGAATGACCCAAGCGAAATACCAGATCCATGCGAGCCAAACTGACAGCCAAACATCCGCGCCCGACCACTCCGGAACGCGCCCCCGTCCGCCGCGGCAGTACGACCGCGCGTAAGCCGGTGCGGCCGGCGGAGGTGCGGGCGACGGACGCTCGGCCGACATCGGCCGCGAAGACTTCCGCCGGGAAGCCCGTGCGCGCCTCAACCGGACGCACCGCGCCTCGCACTGGCGATACGCGCCCGGGCGAGCGCCCGGCGCGGCCGGCTCGCGAAGGCGGATTCGGCGACGAGCGCCGCCCAGCCCGTCGCTCCGGCGATGAGGCGCGTGGATTTGCACGCGGCCGTGACGAAGGTGGTGCACGCCCCTTCGCGCGCCGCCCCGAGGGCGACGACCGCCGCCCGCCACGCAGCCGCGACGAAGGTGGCGCACGCCCCTTTGCACGCCGCCCCGAGGGTGATGACCGACGTCCGCCGCGTAGCCGTGAAGAAGGTGGCGCACGCCCCTTCGCGCGCCGCGCCGAGGGCGACGACCGCCGCCCGCCACGCAGCCGCGACGAAGGTGGCGCACGCCCCTTTGCACGACGCCCCGAGGGCGATGACCGACGTCCGCCGCGCAGCCGTGAAGAAGGTGGCGCACGCCCCTTCGCGCGCCGTGCCGAGGGTGATGATCGTCGTCCGCCGCGTAGCCGCGAAGAAGGTGGCGAGCGTCGCTTCGAACGACGCACCGAGGGCGATGATCGCCGCACCGCACGTGGCCGCGATGAAGGCGGCGCACGCCCCTTCGCGCGGCGTGCCGAGGGCGACGACCGACGCCCGCCGCGCAGCCGCGAAGATGGTGGCGACCGGCGCTTCACGCGTCGTACCGAAGGCGATGACCGCCGCCCGCCGCACAGCCGTGAAGACGGCGGTGCGCGCCCCTTCGCACGCCGCCCCGAGGGTGATGACCGCCGCCCGCCGCGCAGCCGCGAAGACGGTGGCGAACGTCGTTTCGAACGACGCACCGAAGGCGATGACCGTCGCCCCGCACGCGGCCGCGAAGACGGAGGCGACCGGCGCTTCACGCGTCGTACCGATGGCGATGACCACCGCCCGCCGCGTAGCCGTGAAGAAGGCGGTGCACGCCGCCCCGAGGGCGATGACCGCCGCCCGCCACGCAGCCGCGAGGAAGGCAGCGAGCGTCGCTTCGAACGGCGCAGCGAAGGCGATGATCGCCGCCCGCCGCGTAGCCGCGGCGAAGGCAGCGAGGGACGCTTCGCCCGCCGCAGTGACAGCGACGACCGCCGCCCCGCACGCACCCGCGACGAGGGCACGGACCGCCGTTTCGCGCGCCCGGTGAAATCCGCCTGGAGCGATGACCGCGGCGGCGCTGCGCCGCGCGCTCGCCGCAGTACCGAAGAAGGCGGTGGCAGCCGCAAGACCGCCAGCCCTGTCAACCCGGTTGGGAAGCCCCCGCGCCGCACCGACGACGCCGAAACCGCACCGCGCCGCACACCGCGCGAAGAAGTCGATGGCGACAACACCCTGCGCCTTTCCAAGCGCATGTCCGAACTGGGCCTGTGCTCGCGCCGTGAAGCCGACGAATGGATCGAAAAAGGCTGGGTTTATGTGGACGGCGAAGTCGTCGACACGCTCGGCGCCAAGGTCACGCCGAATCAGCGCATCGAAGTCGATCCGGCCGCGCTCGCCGCGCAGGCGCGCCAGGTGACGATCCTGCTGCACAAACCGGTGGGCTACGTGTCGGGCCAGGCCGAGGACGGCTATGAACCCGCCGCCACGCTCATCACGGGCGAGAATCATTGGGACGGCGACCACTCGGGCATCCGCTTCTCGGCGAAGCATCTGCGCACGCTCGCGCCGGCCGGCCGCCTCGACATCGACTCGACCGGCCTGCTCGTGCTGACCCAGGACGGTCGCGTGGCCAAGCAGTTGATCGGCGAGAGCTCGGACATCGACAAGGAGTACCTCGTGCGCGTCACCTACAACGACATCGAGACCGAAATCGACCAGCACTTCCCGCCCGAGTTGCTCGCTCAGCTGCGCCACGGCCTGTCGCTCGACGACGTGCCGCTCAAGCCCGCGCAGGTGAGCTGGCAAAACGGCGAGCAGTTGCGTTTCGTGCTGCGCGAAGGCAAGAAGCGCCAGATCCGTCGCATGTGCGAACTGGTCGGCCTCAAGGTCGTGGGCCTCAAGCGTGTGCGCATGGGCCGCGTGCTGCTCGGCGCACTGCCGCAGGGCCAATGGCGCTATCTGGCCGCCAACGAAGCGTTCTAGCGCCACATCGGCGTCGAACGCCGCACTGTATGAAAAACGGGAGCCAGATGGCTCCCGTTTTTCTTGATGCTTCGACTTTCAGTCGTCGCGGTTCGGGTCGAGTTCCGGAAACAGGACCTCCGTAAAGCCGAACTTCGAGAAGTCGGTAATGCGCATGGGGTACAGCTTGCCGATCAGGTGATCGCATTCGTGCTGGACGACCCGTGCGTGAAAGCCCTCGGCCACACGTTCGATGGGCATGCCGTACTGATCGAAGCCGCCGTAGCGGATCATCGAATAGCGGCTCACGGCGCCGCGCAGGCCCGGCACCGAGAGACACCCCTCCCAGCCCTCTTCCATGTCGTGCGACAGCGGATGGATGACCGGGTTGATGAGCACCGTCTGCGGCACGGCCGGCGCCTCGGGATAGCGCTCGTTCTGCTCGAAACCGAAGATCACCACCTGCAAATCGACGCCGATCTGCGGGGCGGCGAGTCCGGCGCCGTTCGCCGCGTGCATGGTGTCGAACATATCGGCAATGAGTTCGTGCAACTCGGGCGTATCGAAGTGATCGACCGGCCTCGCAATGCCGAGCAGGCGCGGATCGCCCATTCTGAGAATTTCGCGAATCATGTCGTTTGCCCCTCCAGGAGCTTGCGCATTCCTTCTTCGTCGAGCACCGGCACGCCGAGTTCCTCGGCTTTTGCGAGCTTGCTGCCCGCGTCGGCGCCCGCCACCACGTAATCGGTCTTCTTCGATACCGAGCCGGCGACCTTCGCACCGGCTGCTTCGAGCATCTCCTTTGCCTCGTCGCGCGAGAGCGTGGGCAGCGTACCCGTGAGCACCACCGTCTTGCCGGCCAGCACGCCCACCGGCGCCTTGGGCGCGGGCGGCCCTTCCGCCCATGTCACTTTGCCCGGCGCGCGCAGTTGCTCGATCACTGTGCGGTTATGCTCTTCCGCAAAAAACTCGTGGATCGCAAGCGCGACGATAGGGCCCACATCGTTGACTTCGAGCAATTCCTCGACCGTCGCGTTCATGATCGGATCGAGCGAGCCGAAGTGCTTCGCAAGATCCTTCGCCGTCGATTCGCCCACGTGCCGGATGCCGAGCGCGTAAACGAAGCGCGCAAGTGACGTCGATTTGGCCTTCTCGAGCGAGTCGAGCAGGTTCTGCGCCGACTTGTCCGCCATGCGCTCGAGTTGCGCGAGCGTGCCGAAGCCCAGATTGAACAGATCGGCGGGCGTGCGCACGAGGTTCTGGTCGACCAACTGGTCGATGATCTTCTCGCCCAGGCCGTCGATATCGAGCGCGCGGCGCTGGGCGAAGTGCCAGAGCGCCTGCTTGCGCTGGGCCGGACAGAACAGGCCGCCCGTGCAACGCGCGATCGCCTCGTCGGGCAGCCGCTCGATGCGCGACCCACAGACCGGGCATTCGGTCGGCATGACGAACTCGTGGGCGTCGGCCGGACGGCGGTCCATGAGCGCACTGACCACCTCGGGAATCACGTCGCCGGCGCGCCGCACGATCACCGTGTCGCCGATGCGGATGTCCTTGCGCCGCACTTCGTCTTCGTTGTGCAGCGTGGCGTTGGTCACCGTCGCGCCGCCGACGAACACCGGCTCGAGCCGCGCCACCGGCGTAATCGCGCCCGTGCGGCCCACCTGCACGTCGATGGCCAGCAGCTTCGTGAGCGCTTCCTGGGCCGGGAACTTGTGCGCGAGCGCGAAGCGCGGCGCGCGCGAGACGAAGCCGAGCGCATCCTGCTCGTCGCGGCGGTTCACCTTGTAGACCACGCCGTCGATGTCGTACGGCAGGCCGTCGCGCTTCTCGCCCACCGTGCGGAAAAATTCCAGCAGACCGTGCGCGCCCTTCACGGCCGCACGCTCGGCATTGACCGGCAGGCCCATTTCCGCATACCAGTCGAGCAGTTCGCTATGGGTGGCCGGCATCGGCTCGCCCTCGAGCACGCCAATGCCGTAAGCGAAAAACGAGAGCGGCCGCTGCGCCGTGATTTTCGGATCGAGCTGGCGCAGGCTGCCCGCCGCCGCGTTGCGCGGGTTCGCGAATTCCTTGTGGCCGGCATCGCGCTGACGCTGGTTCATGCGCTCGAAGTCGCGGCGGAACATCAGCACCTCGCCGCGCACGTCGAGCACCTTCGGCACGCGCTTGCCCTTCAGGCGCAAGGGCAGCGAGCGGATCGTGCGCACGTTCTCCGTGACGTTCTCGCCGGTCGCGCCATCGCCGCGCGTGGAGGCCTGGACGAACACGCCGTCGACGTAGCGCAGCGAAATGGCGAGGCCGTCGAACTTGAGTTCGGCGGCGTATTCGACCTCGACGACTCCGGCGCCTTCGATCTTGCCGAGCGCATCGGCCACGCGCTTGTCGAACGCGACGATGTCTTCGTCGGCAAAGCCGTTGTTGAGCGACAGCATCGGCACGTCGTGGACCACGGGCTCGAAGCCCCCGGCGACTTCGCCACCCACACGCTGCGTGGGCGAATCGGGCGTGATGAGGTCGGGATGATCGGCTTCGATTTGCTGAAGTTCGCCGAACAGCTTGTCGTATTCCGCGTCGGGCAGCTCCGGCTGGTCGAGCACGTAGTAGGCGTGATTCGCACGCTCGAGTTCGGCGCGCAACCACACCGCGCGCTGTGCAGCGGTGGCTTCTTCGGGGGGACGGGCGGAAGTACGGACCATGCCTTGGGCAACTCGCTGTTGAAAATGATTTCGGACGTCAGATTATCTCAGGAAGCCGCGCGTGTCGCATCGGACGAGCGGCTATCTGCGTGCGCCGCCGAACGGGTCTCGCCAGCGTCCTGGCCGAATGGCCAACGCTGCGTGCGTCGCTCTGGCATCCAGGGCCCGGTGGGCTGAGCTCGAATGCACTGCAACACGCGTGCCGATGCCCTCTGCGCTGTACCGCCTGCGCGCAAAAAAGGCGCGGCGCCTTTACGGCGTCGCGCCTTGTCTGCAGGCCCGCTGCACGCCTTCGGCGTTACTGGCTGAACAGTCGCCGCGTGGCCGGCGAGCCCGCCGGAATACCGGCCTGCTCCAGCTTCGCGTAGAGCGTCATCAGCTGCTTGTCGATCGACTGCAGCACCGATTCCGGCAGCGGCCGGCGCTGGTCGTCGACCACGCGCCCGCCAATGCGCTCGGCAAGCGATTTCGCGTAGTCGCACATCAGGCGGAACGGCAGGATGTCTTCGTCGGCCACGGGCACGTCGAGGATCAGCGTGATCAGTTCACCGCCCTTGTACGTGAGGTCGTCGCGCAGGAAGTTGGTGTCGCCGAACTGCAGCATGAAAACGGGGCTCTGCTTCGCATCGAGCTTGACGAAGCGCGTGCCGTCGCGCGAAAGCAGCAAGCCGTCCTGCGCCGCCACCGCCTGCACGTAGTTTGCCGACCACGGCGCGCCGTCCGACATCACGTTCACGGAAAGCTGGGCGTCGCATTGCGCCGCGAAGCCGTCCAGTTCGCGCGCCATGGCGACCGTCTCCATCATGTCCGGAAACTCGGGCGCGGCGTCGAGCGCGTCGGCGAATTGCTGCACGCCGGTCACGAATTCCGAGAACTCGAGTTCGTTGAGCGGGCCGTTGCGATTCGCGAGTTGCGCAGCCGCGCGCAGTTCTTCGTAGCGCACGCCGCTCTGGAGCAACTCCCAGCCGTCGCCCCCTTCGGGTTTGCCTTCGATATGAACCGGCTTGCTGCCCGCGCGGCGCAATCGCTGCGCAAACGGAATCACCCGCTCGCCTGCCACCGGCGCACCAAGCCGGATCGGCACGATGCAGTCGATGCGACGGTCGACCACGGCGGGCGGCGCCGAAGAGATCGTCGTGGCCGCCGGCATGACCGGCTCGATGCGCTCCGCTTCGTCGCCATCGTCCTTTGCGGATTGCGGGGCAGCCGCAGTTGCAGCCGGCGCCTTGTCGGCAGCCTTCTCGGCAACTTCGTGCGCGTCGGATTCAGCTTCCGGAAAGCCGTTGGGTGTCGTCGTTTCCGCCTGGATGTCGGCTGGCGTGTCGAGCGGCGCAGCAGTGCCGAAACCGGGCTCCACGCGCCCGGCTTGCGTGCTGCCCGCGAGCGACGGCTCGCGGCGCGACGGAGCATGGGCCGGTTCGATGAACGGGCTCGGCTCCTGGAACTCGTCGCGCTGCGGCGCTTCGACTGCCTCTTCGGGCATCGGGCGCGGCATGCGCCGGCGCACTCTCGCGCCCTGCCACGCGTTGTACACCACCACGCCCCCGACGACCACGGCGCCCGCGCCGATCAACCCGAGAGTCAATTCATCCATGCATGCTCCATCAGCAATTCTTTTTCGACGGCGTGCTCATTGCATGCGCCGTTGCTCTGGCGCGCGCATTGCGCGCGGCGGCTGCCTCACTGATGGCGCCGCCGGCCGCGCATCGCGCGCCGTCCGTTAGACCGTATAAATCGATTAGACCGTATTTTGGGCGAAACCCGCTGCCGTTTCCATGTCGACCGCGACGATGCGCGAAACGCCCTGCTCCTGCATCGTCACGCCAATGAGCTGCTGCGCCATCTCCATGGCGATCTTGTTGTGCGAAATGAACAGGAACTGTGTTTTGTCCGACATCGCGCGAACAAGGTTCGCGAAGCGCTCGGTGTTCGCGTCGTCGAGCGGTGCGTCCACTTCGTCTAGCAAGCAGAACGGCGCCGGGTTGAGCTGGAACATCGCGAACACGAGGGCCGTGGCCGTGAGCGCTTTCTCGCCGCCGGAGAGCAGGTGAATCGTCGAATTCTTCTTGCCGGGCGGTTGCGCCATCACCTGCACGCCGGCGTCGAGAATCTCGTCGCCGGTCATGATGAGCTTCGCCTGACCGCCGCCGAACAGGCGCGGGAATAGCTCGCCGAAATGACGGTTCACCTCGTCGAAGGTGCCCTGCAGCAGCGTGCGCGTTTCCTGGTCGATCTTGCGGATCGCGTCTTCGAGCGTCTCAATTGCGCTCGTGAGGTCGGCCGACTGCGCGTCGAGGAAGGTCTTGCGCTCCTTCGCCGCGGCCAGTTCGTCGAGCGCGGCCATGTTCACAGGCCCAAGCGCCGTGATCGCATTGTTGATGCGCGTAACCTCGCCTTGCAGATACGACGGCTTCATATCGGCCGTGAGCTTTTCCTGCAGCGCGGCCTCGTCGACGCCCGCGGCCTGCAGTTGCTCGACGAACTGCTCGCCGTTCAGGCGCGCGGCCTGCTCCTTGAGCTGAAGCTCGGTGATGCGGTCGCGCAACGGCTGCAACGCGCGCTCCGCGGCGAGGCGGGTTTCGTCGGCGGCCCGCAGCTTCGCGCTCAGATCGTCGAGTTCGGCGCGCGCGGCACGCAGCGTATCTTCCTTCTGGGCGCGAATTTCCAGCGCGTCCTGCAGGCCCGTGTGCGCGGTCTGCTCGTTGATCGTTTCCAGCTCGGCGCGCGCGTCTTCGAGCGACGCGGCCACGCGTTCGCTCTGATCGTGCGCGACCTGAATGTTGCGCTTCAACTCTTCGATGCGGTTCGCCATGTTGCGCGCGGCAAAGCGCGCGTCGGCCGCCGCACGTTCGAGGTCGCGCGCCTCATTGCGCGCCGCGCCGAGTTCCTCGTCGAGCGACTCGAAGGCGAGCTGGTTGTCCTCGAAGCGGGCCTGCAGTTCGGCGAGTTCCACATCGTGGCGCTCGAAGTTCGCTTCCGATTCTGCCCGCAATGCGCGCTGCTCTTCGATCTGCGTGCGGATCTCGTCGAGCTCTTCGCGGATCTGCGTGCTGCGCGCCGTGTAGCGTTCATGCGCCTGCGTCAGCTTGAGCACATCCATCTGCAGCGCGTGCACGCGCTGGGTCGCGCGCTCGGCCTGCTGGCGCACATCCGTGAGCACCTGGGCGGCATGCGTGTGCGCCGCTTCCGCGCGCACGACAGCCGTGCGTGCATCGTCGGCGAGCAGCGTCTGGGCGCGCACCTGGCGCTCGAGATTCTCGATTTCCTGCTGACGCGCGAGCATGCCGGCCTGCTCGGTGTCGGCGGCGTACAGCTGCACGCCTACGCGCGTCACCGTATGGCCAGCCTTCACGACGAACGCGCCGCTGCCTGGCAGCTGCGCACGCTGGGCGAGCGCTTCGGCGAGATCGTTCGCAACGTAGGTCGAGCCGAGCCATTCGGTGAGCACCGCGCGCAAGCCTGCATCGTCGATACGGACGAGCGAGAGCAGCGGCGTGAGTCCCGCGGCCGCAGCGCTTGCCTGACCCGCGGCCGGCGGCGAATAGAACGCGAGCTTCGCAGGCGGAGCGTCGCTCGCGAATGCCTTCACCCAGTCGAGGTTCGACACCTCGAGCGCGGCGAGCCGCTCGCGCAACACCGATTCGAGCGCCGTTTCCCAACCGGCTTCGACGTGCAGCTTTTTCCACAGCCGCGGCAACGCGCCCAGTTCGTGACGTTCGAGCCACGGCTGGATCTTGCCTTCCGTCTGCACGTTTTCCTGCAGTTGCTTGAGTGCAGCGAGACGGGCTTCGAACTGGTGGATCTGTGCGTTTTCCGCCTGCACGCGCTCGTGTGCGGCGCGGCGTTCCGCGTCGAGGCGCGGCACCGTTTCCTGCGCGTCGGCGAGGCGCGCCTGCGCTTCGTGCAGGACTTCCTCCTGCTCGGCCAGCTGCATACGCAGCTCTTCGAGCTGGGCTTCGTCCGGCGCGTCGAGGCCGCCTTCCTCCGACTTCAGACGCTCGTGGCGCTGCTGAAGCTGCTGAAGCATCTGGTCGGCGTTGCGTTGATGCGCGGCTTCGAGCTTGATGGCCTGCTCGGTGCGCGCGATGCCCGCGCGCTCGTCGTTCAGTTGCGCCTGCGCGTCGCGCCAGCGGTTTTCGAGCGCGGGCAGCGCTTCCTGCTTCGCCGCCGCATCTTCCTCGGCCAGCGCAGCCTTTTCCTCGGCGATCGCCAGTTGTTCTTCGGCGTCCTCGATATCGTCCTGCGCCTTCTGCGCCTGGACCTGCCATTGCTCGCGCTGCGCGGTGAGCGCGGCGATCTGCGCCTGCACGCGGTTGCGCGACTCGACGATGAACTTGATCTCGGCCTCGAGACGGCTCACCTCGGCGTTCGCTTCGTAAAGCGCGCCCTGCGCGCCCTGCATGGCGTCGCTTGCCGAGTAGTGAGCCACGCGCAGCGTTTCGAGCTGCGCTTCCACTTCGCGCAGCTGCGCGGTATGGCGCTCCAGGTCGATCTGCGCCTGCTCGATCGCGCGCTGCTGGCGTTGCTGCTCGCCCGCTGCCTCGTTCTTGCGCAAGAGCCACAGAAGGCGCTGCTTTTCCTCGCCCTCGGCCTGCAGCTCGCGATATTTCGTGGCAACGACCGCCTGGCCCTCGAGCTTTTCCAGGTTGCTGGACAGCTCGCGCACGATGTCCTCGACACGCGTCAGGTTCTCGCGCGTGTCGTGCAGGCGGTTCTCGGTCTCGCGGCGTCGTTCCTTGTATTTCGACACGCCCGCGGCTTCTTCGAGGAACACGCGAAGCTCTTCGGGCTTTGCCTCGATGATCCGCGCGATCATGCCCTGCCCGATGATCGCGTAGGCGCGCGGGCCGAGGCCAGTACCCAGGAAAATATCCTGAATGTCGCGCCGGCGCGCCGGCAGGTTGTTGATGTAGTAGCTCGACGTGCCGTCGCGCGTGAGCACGCGCTTCACGGCAATCTCGGCATACTGGCCCCACTGCCCCGCGGCGCGGCCGTCCGCATTGTCGAACACCAGTTCGACGCTCGCGCGGCTGCCCGGCTTGCGCGCGGTGGAACCGTTGAAGATGACGTCCTGCATCGACTCGCCGCGCAGCTCGGACGCCCGGGATTCACCCAGCACCCAGCGCACCGCGTCGATGATGTTGGATTTCCCACAGCCGTTTGGCCCGACCACCCCGACGAGTTGGCCCGGAACCTGGAAATGCGTGGGATCGACGAATGATTTGAAGCCAGCGAGTTTAATCGAGGTCAGACGCACGGCGATATCGCTGTTTGAATAGTGGTGAACGGGACCGCCCGTGCCGTACGTCGCTTGCCGCCGCGCATCCGGTATCGATCGCGCGACGGCGGAGTGCGTACTGGGCAGCCGCCACGGCTCGCCGTACGAACGCGCATGCACGCGTGCGGCCGGCGGGAATCAGCGGCAATCATACCATCGCACGCGCGCCATTCCGCGCGCGGGAAGGCCCTGGGCCCGTTCCGCCGCCTGCGCTGCCATCGCCGTTGCCGCCGCCGTTGCCATCATCGCCGCCGGGGCCGCTGCCGTCGGCGTCGTCCGCGTCATGGGTGCGGCTGGCGTCGGCGTGGGTCATGACGCTCGCATCGGCGCTCGCATGCGCGCCGCCCTTGCGCGCATCCTGCGCCCGGTGCACCCAGCTCGACAACAGGGAAGCCAGCACGATGCAGGCGCCGCCCGCCCATTCGCGCGGGCCCGGCGTCTCGCCGGCGAAGAGCCACGACGTGAGCGCCGTCACGACGATCTCGAACAGCATGATGATCGAGGCGCGGTTCGCCGGCACGCGGGCGAGCCCGTACTGGACGAGCATGTTGTTGCTGCCGAGCACGATGCCGAGCGCGAGCACGAGCAGCACGACGCGTGCGAGATGCTCGCCCGCCGGTGCGGCCGACATCGGCTCGAAACAGGAGGTCAGCAAGCCGAACAGCGCCGCGCCCGCGAAGATCACGGCCGTGCGCATCTCGGGCTTCATGTGCGGCAGCACGCGGCTCGTCTTTACGACGAGCACGTTGCTCATCGCGAAACCCATGCCGCCGATGAGACCGGCCCATTCGGCAGCGTTGGCGGGCAGCGGCACGCCGAGCCGCGGCGACCAGAGCATCAGCACCGCACCCAGCAGCGAGAGCGCCGCCAGCGCGCCGCCCGCCCAGTTCAGGCGCTCGTGCAGGATGAAGTGCGCGAAGATCGCCGTCCACGCCGGGGTCAGATAAAAGAGCAGCAGCACGCGCATCACTTCGCCGTGGATTGCGCCCCACACGAACCCGACGTTGGTCACGCCCGCGGCGAGTCCGAGCATCGGCAGCACCCAGTGCCAGCGCACGCTCGCGAGCGAGCGCCAGCGCAGCACCAGCACGAAGAGACAGCCGGCCGCGCTCGTTGCCGCGCTCGAGGCCGTACCGGTGAGCCCGGCGGCCGCCAGCATGCGCAGCGGATACCAGACAAAACCCCAGACGGACGCGCCAATCATGATGGCGAGCGTCGGCCAGGCGGCGCGCAAGCCCGTGCTCTGGCTCATGGCTTGCGCTGCCCTTGGCCCGGCCGCGCGTTCGCAGCGCCTGCGCCTTGGTTCGAAACGTCGTTCGAAGATTTCATGCTTTTCCTTTATTTCGTCGCCAGGCAGGCACCGGCCGCGCCAGGGCGGGATCCGGCCGGCGCCCGCAGCAGCAGCGGCGCCACGCTATAATCGACGGCTTGCAGCCGCAAGGCCGCGCCGTTCATCGGTGTTTGTACGCCGAGCGCGGTGCAACCGGCCCGCCGGCCCGCAGTGGCCACCCGAATCCTGCGCGCCACGCCATCCGTCTTTCGCCCACGCCTGTCCAGCCCCAAGTGAATCCGCTACTCGACACCCTTCAGTCCTATCCCTTCGAAAAGCTGCGCGTGCTCTTCAAGGACATCACGCCGAACGCCGGCCTGCGCCACATCAGCTTCGGGATCGGCGAGCCGAAACACCCCACGCCGGCGCTGATCCGCGACGCCATCGTCGCTTCGCTCGACGGCCTCTCGTCGTACCCGGCCACGGCGGGCACCCCTGCGCTGCGCGAGTCGATTGCGAACTGGGTGAAGGCGCGCTACGGGCTGCCGGCCATCGATGCGAACACGGAAATCCTGCCTGTGTCCGGCTCGCGCGAGGCGCTGTTCGCGCTCGCGCAGGCCGTGGTCGACCCGACAGCGGGCGTGAAAGACCCGGCAAAGCGGGCGATCGTACTCTGCCCGAACCCTTTCTACCAGATCTACGAAGGCGCCGCGCTGCTCGGCGGCGGCGAGCCGTACTTCGTAAATAGCGATCCGGCCCGCAACTTCGCCTGCGACTATTCGCAGGTTCCCGAAGAAGTCTGGGCGCGCACGCAGCTGCTGTACGTGTGCTCGCCCGGCAATCCCACGGGTGCCGTGATCACGCTCGACGACTGGCGCGAGCTGTTCGCGCTCTCCGACCGCTACGGCTTCGTGATCGCCTCGGACGAGTGCTACTCGGAGATCTACTTCGACGAGGCCACGCCGCCGCTCGGCGGTCTCGAAGCGGCGCACAAGCTGGGCCGCGGCTTCGAGCGCCTCGTCATGCTGTCGAGCCTTTCGAAGCGCTCGAACGCGCCGGGCATGCGCTCGGGGTTCGTCGCCGGGGACGCCGCCATCCTCAAGCAGTTCCTGCTGTACCGCACCTATCACGGCGCGGCACTGTCGCCGGTCTGGCAATCCGCCAGCATCGCGGCATGGGGCGACGAGGCGCACGTGCGCGAAAACCGCGCGAAATACGTGAAGAAGTTCTCGACCGTCACACCCATGCTCGCCGACGTGCTCGACGTGAAATTGCCCGACGCCGCGTTCTACCTCTGGGCCAACGTCGCGCGCACCGGCCTCGCGGACACCGCGTTCGCCCAGCGTCTCTACGCCGACTATAATGTGACGGTTCTGCCCGGCTCGTTCCTCGCGCGCGAGGCGCATGGCACGAATCCGGGTAAAGACTTCGTGCGCATGGCGCTCGTCGCCGACGTCGAGGAGTGCATCGAAGGCGCGCAGCGCATCGTCGAGTTCTGCCGCTCGCTCAAACCGTAAAGCCTTTTTCGTGCGCGCCGCGGTCCTGCACCTCGCGACGCGCAACACCGCTTTCAACCATCAATCTCACGAAATCACCGCCATGTCGCAACAACTTCAGCAGATCATCGACACCGCCTGGGAAAACCGCGCCGACTTCTCGCCCAGGTCGGCTCCGAACGACGTGCGCGAAGCCGTCGCCCATGTCATCGCCGAGCTGGACAAAGGCGCGCTGCGCTGCGCCGAGAAGAAGGACGGCGACTGGGTCGTCAACCAATGGGTGAAGAAGGCCGTGCTGCTGTCGTTCCGCCTGGAAGACAACGCACCGATGCCCGCGGGCGGCTACAGCCAGTTCTACGACAAGGTGCCCTCGAAGTTCGCCAACTACACGGCCGAAGACTTCGCCGCGGGCGGCTTCCGCGTCGTGCCGCCGGCCATCGCGCGCCGCGGCTCGTTCATCGCGAAGAACGTCGTGCTGATGCCGTCGTACACCAACATCGGCGCGTACGTCGACGAAGGCACGATGGTCGATACGTGGGCCACGGTCGGTTCGTGCGCGCAGATCGGCAAGAACGTGCACCTTTCGGGCGGCGTCGGCATCGGCGGCGTGCTGGAGCCGCTGCAGGCCAACCCGGTCATCATCGAAGACAACTGCTTCATCGGCGCGCGCTCGGAAGTCGTGGAAGGCGTGATAGTCGAAGAGAACTCGGTCATCTCGATGGGCGTCTACCTTGGCCAGTCGACCAAGATTTACGACCGCGAAACCGGCGAAGTCTCGTACGGCCGCATCCCGGCAGGCTCGGTCGTGGTCGCGGGCAACCTGCCCTCGAAGGACGGCTCGCACAGCCTGTACTGCGCCGTGATCGTCAAGAAGGTCGACGCCAAGACGCGCGCCAAGGTCGGCCTGAACGAGCTGCTGCGAGGCGACTGATGGCGAAGTCCGCCAAGACCGTCGTCTACGGCATTCCGAACTGCGACACCGTGAAGAAGGCCCGTGTGTGGCTCGAAGAGCACGGCGTCGAGTTCGAGTTTCACGACTTCAAGAAAGCGGGCGTCTCGAATGCGCTCGTCCAGGACTGGCTCAAGGACGTGTCGCTCGATCAGCTGATCAACAAGCGCGGCACGACCTGGCGCGGCCTGTCGGACGTGCACAAGGCCGAAGCCGACACGATCGCCGGCGCGATCGCGCTGATGATCCACAAGCCGTCGATCATCAAGCGGCCCGTCGTCGTGGTGAACGGCCGCGTAAAGACGCTCGGCTTTTCCGCCGACCAGTATGCGGAGCTGTTCGCTTGAGCGCCGCATGAGACCGGTGCGTCTGAACTGCTTGATGGCAGCTTGGGCGCACATGGTCATGACACGTTGTTGCCGGCCCCTGCTCCATCAGCGGCGCCGGCATTTTTATTGAAAGTGGTCTTTTTATGTCCGCCACCCTCGCCCTTACCGAAGCCCTGATCGCGCGCGCGTCCGTCACGCCCGACGACCAGCACTGCCAGCGCATCATGACCGAACGCCTTGGTGCGCTCGGCTTCGCGTGCGAAACGATCGAATCCAACGGCGTGACCAACCTGTGGGCCGTCAAGCGCGGCACTGCGGGCGCGCAAGGCCCGCTACTCGCCTTCGCGGGCCACACCGACGTCGTGCCCACCGGCCCCATCGAGCAATGGAGTTCGCCGCCGTTCCAGCCCTCGCATCGCGACGGCATCCTCTATGGCCGCGGCGCCGCCGACATGAAAACCTCGCTCGCGGCCTTCGTGGTGGCGAGCGAAGAGTTCGTGGCGGCGCATCCGCAGCATCGCGGCGCCATCGCGTTCCTCATCACGAGCGATGAAGAAGGCCCGGCCACCGACGGCACCGTGAAGGTCGTCGAGGCGCTGCAGGCGCGCGGCGAGAAAATGGATTACTGCATCGTGGGCGAGCCGACTTCGACGCATACGCTCGGCGACTGCGTGAAGAACGGCCGCCGCGGCTCGATGTCGGGCAAGCTCGTCGTGAAGGGTGTGCAGGGGCATATCGCCTATCCGCATCTCGCGAAGAACCCGGTGCATCTGCTGGCGCCCGCGCTCGCCGAACTCGTCGCCGAAAAGTGGGACGACGGCAACGAGTACTTCCCGCCCACCACGTGGCAGGTGTCGAACATGCACAGCGGCACCGGCGCGAGCAACGTGATTCCGGGCCACGCCGATGTGATGTTCAACTTCCGCTTCTCGACCGCGAGCACGGTGGAAGGCCTGCAAAAGCGCGTCCACGCGATCCTCGACAAGCACGGCCTCGAATACGACCTGCACTGGAGCGTGAGCGGCCTGCCCTTTCTCACGCCGCGCGGCGCGCTCTCGAATGCGCTCGAAAAAGCGATCCACGACGAAACCGGTGTCACGACCGAGCTTTCGACCACAGGTGGCACATCCGATGGCCGCTTCATCGCCCGCATGTGCGAGCAAGTCGTGGAGTTCGGGCCGCCGAACGCCAGCATCCACAAGATCGATGAGCATATCGAAGTGAAATTCATCGATCCGCTCAAGAACGTCTATCGCCGCGTGCTCGAACAGCTGATCGCCTGACCGGCCCACCGAACACGCTCTGGAGTCCAGAACATGACCCATCCGCTCGCCGCTACCTTTGCCACCGTTCGCGACCTGCTGCGCTACGGTGTCTCGCGCTTTTCGGCCGCGCAACTCGCGTTCGGCCACGGCTCGAACAACGCCTACGACGAAGCCGCGTACCTGATCCTGCACACGCTGCATTTGCCGCTCGACCTGCTCGACCCGTTTCTCGACGCGCGCCTCACGAGCGAGGAAATCGACAAGGTGCTCGGCGTGATCGAGCGCCGCGCGACCGACCGCGTCCCCGCGGCCTACATCACGCAGGAAGCGTGGATGCACGGCCTGCGCTTCTACGTGGATGAGCGCGTCATCGTGCCGCGCTCGTTCATTGGCGAGCTGCTCGCAGACGGCCTGCAGCCCTACGTGGAAGATCCTGAACAAGTCACGGCGGTGCTGGAGCTATGCACCGGCTCGGCGAGCCTTGCGATTCTCGCGGCGCACGCGTTTCCGAACGCCGACATCGATGCGGTCGATCTGTCCGCACCCGCCCTCGAAGTGGCGCGGCGCAACGTGCACGAACACGATCTCGACGAGCGCATCGCCCTCTTCGAAGGCGACCTGTACGCGCCGCTGCCCGAGCGCCGCTACGACGTGGTCATCACCAACCCGCCGTACGTGAACGCCGACTCGATGCAGGCGCTGCCGCCCGAATACCGCCACGAGCCGGAACTGGCGCTCGCGGGCGGCGCGGACGGCATGGACATCGTGCGCCGCATCGTCAAGGACGCACGCAACTGGCTCACCGACGACGGTGTGCTGGTGATCGAAATTGGCAACGAACGCGAGAACGTGGAAGCGGCGTTCGGCGGCCTCGATCTCGTCTGGCTCTCGACGAGCGCCGGCGACGACCAGGTCTTCCTGATCCAGGCCTGCGACCTGCCGGTCTGATCGTCCTGTGCGAAAGAGCCGCGGCGCCTGTGCGCCGTGTCTCGCCGCGCGCAGGACCGGGGCGCTCGCCGTCATCGCAGCGGGTTCGGTAAGATTGAGCCCTCCGGCCGTGCGCTTCCCGGCGCGGGCCGGTCCTGCGTCCGGCTGAAGGAGCGTCCCACGCATCTATGCGATTCGACTGGTCACATCTCGGCACGCTGCTCGCGATCATCCATTTGCTCGGACTGATCGCAGCGTGCCACGCCATCCTCAACACGCGCACCTCGCAAGGCGCGATTGCCTGGGCCGTCTCTCTCGCGACGATGCCCTACCTCACGCTCGTCCCGTATCTCTTTCTTGGCCGCAGCAAGTTCGCGGGCTATGCGGACGCGCGGCGGCTGCGCAACGAAACCTTGCGCTCACGCGCTCACGCGCCCGACTGGGACAAGCTCGTCCGCGCGGGCGAATGGCCTGCCGACGAGCTGGGCGTACGCGTGATCCGCACATTCGCGCGCCTGGGCGGGATGCCGCTCGTGCCGGGCAACGCCGTGCGCACGCTCGTGAATGGCGAAGCGACCTTCTCCGCCATCTTCGATGCGATCGAGCAAGCCCGGCACTACGTGATCGTGCAGTTCTTCATCGTGCGCGCCGACGCGCTCGGCGACATGCTCAAGGACGTGCTGCTCGACTGCACGAAACGCGGCGTACGCGTGTACTTCCTCTACGACAGCATCGGCTCGTTCGACCTGCCCGCCAGTTACGTGCACGAGTTGCAGGACGGCGGCGTGGAAGTGCACCCGTTCTCGACGAAGCGCCACTTCGTGAATCGCTTCCAGCTCAATTTCCGCAACCACCGCAAGATCGTCGTGGTGGACGGCCAGCACGCATTCGTGGGCGGCCACAACGTGGGCATCGAATACCTGGGCGCGAACACGCGCCTTTCTCCGTGGCGCGACACGCATATCGAACTGCGCGGACCGGCGGTCGCCAACGTGCAGTTCGCCTTCACCGAGGACTGGTACTGGGCCACCCAGCAGTTGCCCGGCTGCGAGCCGCCCACGGTCGTGCCGCGGGACGGCGACGACATGTACTGCCTCGTTCTGCCCACGGGGCCGGCCGACCGCCAGGAGACCTGCTCGCTCTTCTTCGTCGAGGCGATCAACGCCGCAAAAAAACGCCTGTGGATCACGACGCCCTACCTCGTGCCCGACGAAGCCGTGTTTTCGGCTCTACGCCTCGCCGCACTGCGCGGCGTGGACGTGCGCATCATGATCCCGAGCCGGCGCGACCATTACGTGGTCTTCGAGGCGTCGATGCTGTATGCCTTCGATGCGGTACGCGCGGGCATCCGCATCTTTCGCTACAAGCCGGGCTTTCTGCACCAGAAGGTCGTGCTGATCGACGACGTGGCTGCGGCGATCGGCAGCGCGAATCTGGATAACCGGTCGTTTCGCCTGAACTTCGAGATCATGGTGCTGACCGTGCATCGCGGCTTCGCGGCCGAAGTCGAAGCGATGCTGCTGCGCGATTTCGACGAAGCGTTCGAGATCGATCGCAGCGAATACCGCGACGCGCCCGCGTGGCGCAAGATCACGATGCATCTCGCGCGGCTCTTCGCGCCGATTCTCTAGCGCGCCTGCGCCGCCAGGCTGCGCTCAGAGCTGCTTCTCGATGTCCGCTGCAATCGCCTCGGGTTTCGTCATCGGCGCATAGCGCTTCACCACATCGCCGTTGCGGTCGACCAGAAACTTCGTGAAATTCCACTTGATGCCGCCGAGCCCGAGCAGCCCCGGCGCCTCGCCCGTGAGCCAGCGATACAGCGGATGCGCGTTCGCCCCTTTCACGTCGATCTTTTCGAACATGGGGAACGTGACGCCGTAGTTCTTCTCGCAGAAGCTGCCGATCTGCGCGGCGTCGCCGGGTTCCTGCTTGCCGAACTGGTTGCACGGAAAGCCGAGCACCGCGAGCCCGCGCGCGGCGTACTGGTCATACAGCGTTTGCAGGCCCGCGTACTGCGGCGTGAATCCGCATTCGCTCGCGGTATTGACGATCAGGAGCACCTTGCCCGTATAGCGCTCGAGGCTCACCGGCTCGCCGCCGCCGAGCGGTTGCGCCGAAAACGAATAGATCGATGTCATCTGGCTCTCCCGTGGAAAAGCGCCAGTCTACGTGAGAAAACGCGCAATTAGCACTCGACCAGACGGCTAGCCGTTCGGCCAATGCCGGCCTGAGCGCGCCCAGGCTGCGCGCCCCGGTTTAAAATAGCGCTTTCTTTCGTTTTCTTCCCGTCGGCGCCGTCGTGATCCGCTTCAACCAATTCAGTCTTGCCCGCGGCACCAAGCCGCTTTTCGAACAGACCTCGTTCACGCTGAACCCCGGCGAAAAGGTCGGTCTCATCGGCGCGAACGGCGCGGGCAAATCGACCCTGTTCGCCGTGCTGCGCGGCGAACTGCACGCCGACGCCGGCGACTTCTCGCTGCCGCCGTCCTGGCGCATCGCGCACGTCGCGCAGGAAACGCCGGCGGTCGAGCGCACCGCGCTCGACTACGCGCTGGACGGCGACGCCGCGCTGCGCGAAATCGAGGCCCGCATCGCCGCGGCCTCGGCGGCGCACGACGGCGCGGCGGAAGCCGAAGCGCACGGTGCCTTCGCCGACGCCGATGGCTACACGGCTCCCGCGCGAGCCGAAGCGCTGCTCCTCGGCCTCGGCTTCACGCTCGAGCAAACGCGCCAGAGCGTCTCGAGCTTCTCGGGCGGCTGGCGCATGCGCCTGAACCTCGCGCAGGCGCTCATGTGCCGCTCCGACCTGCTGCTGCTCGACGAGCCCACGAACCACCTGGATCTGGACGCGATCGTCTGGCTCGAAGACTGGCTGCACCGCTATCCCGGCACGCTCGTCGTAATCTCGCACGACCGCGAATTCCTCGACTCGATCTGCAACGTCACACTGCATCTGGAGAACCAGCAGATCAAGCGTTACGGCGGCAATTACTCGCAGTTCGAGATCCTGCGCGCGCAACAACTGGCGCTCCAGCAAAGCGCCTATGAAAAGCAGCAGCGCACCGTCGCCCATCTGCAAAGCTTCATCGACCGCTTCAAGGCCAAGGCCACCAAGGCGCGCCAGGCGCAAAGCCGCGTGAAGGCGCTGGAAAAGATGGAGTTGATCGCACCGGCGCACGCCAGTTCGCCGTTCACGTTCGAATTCCGCACGCCCGACTCCGCGCCCAACCCCATGCTCGTGATGGAAGACGTGCGCTGCGGCTATCGGGCTGAAGATGGCAGCGAAACGCCCATCGTCGAGCGCGTCACGCTCTCGATCCAGAACGGCCAGCGTATCGGCCTGCTCGGTGCGAACGGCCAGGGCAAGTCCACGCTCATCAAGACGCTCGCGGGCACGCTCGCGGCGCTCTCCGGCGAGCTGAGCACGGGCAAGGGCCTGCAAATCGGCTATTTCGCGCAGCACCAGCTCGAAACGCTGCGCCCGGACGACTCGCCGCTCCAGCATCTCGCCCGTCTCGCACCCGACACGCGTGAGCAGGAGCTGCGCGACTTCCTCGGCGGCTTCAACTTCCCCGGCGAAATGGCCACGGCGCCCATCGCGCCGTTCTCGGGCGGCGAGAAGGCGCGCCTCGCGCTCGCGCTCATCATCTGGCAAAAGCCCAACCTGCTGCTGCTCGACGAGCCGACCAACCACCTCGACCTCGAAACGCGGCATGCGCTCACCATGGCGCTCGCGCAGTTCGAAGGCACGCTGATCCTCGTGTCGCACGACCGGCATTTGCTGCGCGCCACGACCGATCAGTTCATGCTGGTGGCGAAGCACCGTCTGCAGCCGTTCGACGGCGACCTCGACGACTACCGCGACTGGCTGCTGCAACACGCGGCCGAGCAACGCGCGGCGCTCAAGGAGGCCGCTTCCGGCACGGCGGATGCGGCAAATGGCGCAGGTGCCGCCGATGGCGTCAATCGCAAGGAACAGCGCCGCCAGGAAGCCGGGCAGCGCCAGAAGGTTGCGCACCTGAAGAAGCCGTTACAGGCGAAAATCGGCAAGATCGAAAAGGAAATGGATGCGCTCAACAGCGAAAAGAGCACGCTCGACACCTTCGTCGCCGACCCGGCGAGCTACGAGCCTCAGCAGAAGAGCCGCCTGACCGACGCGATTCGCCGCCAGGCCGAAGTCGCCTCGCGCCTCGAAACGCTCGAAGCCGAATGGCTCGATGCGCACGAGGAACTCGAGCAGATCGGCTAGCGCAACGCTGCTTCACCATCGCGCCACCAGGCGCTTTCGCCAGGTATTTTCGCCAGGGAGCCACGAGTGTCGTCACCCGCCGCATTGCAGGGCCTTCGCGTACTGGATCTGACCCGCCTCTTGCCTGGGCCCGTGGCCACGTTGCGGCTCGCGGAAATGGGCGCCGATGTCCTGAAAATCGAGCCGCCCGGTGCAGGCGACGCGGCGCGCGTGATGATGCAAAGCGCAGTGGACGAAGTGGCCGCGCGCCCCGGCGCGTTCTATCGCCTCGTCAATCGCGGCAAGCGCGAAACGCGAGTCGATCTGAAGACCGAGAGCGGCCGTTCGGTGTTGTTTGCGCTTGCCCGCGACGCCGACGTGCTCGTCGAAAGCTTCCGGCCCGGTGTGATGGACCGCCTCGGCGTAGGCTACGAGGCATTGCGCAAGGTCAATCCGAAACTCGTCTACTGCGCGATCACGGGCTACGGCACAACCGGCCCGTTCGCCGGCCATCCTGGCCACGACATCAACTATGTCGCCTATTCGGGCGTGCTCGACCAGTTGGCCGCGCGCGACGGCGTGCCGGTGCTGCCCAACTTCCAGATTGCCGACCTGCTTGGCGGCGCACTCAGTGCGGTCACCCAGATTCTCGCGGCGCTCTGGCAGGTGGCGCGCGGTGGCGAAGGTCGTTTCGTCGATGTTTCGATGGCGCACGCGAGCTACGCGCACAACGTGGTCGCCCAGGTCGCGCTCGCCAACGACGACGCCGCGGCGCTGCAGCCGGGCGGCGGTCTGCTCAACGGCGGCGTGCCCTGCTACAACCTCTATCGCACGCAAGACGGGCGGTGGCTCGCCGTCGGCGCGCTCGAACTGAAGTTCTGGCAGACGCTGTGCCAGGCCCTTGGCCGCGACGACTGGGCCGAGCGGCACTGGAGTCTCGGTCAGGCGATCGGCGGCGCGGATGCCGCGGCGCTCACGCGCGAGTTGGCGGCCATCATCGAGTCGGAGTCGCTGCAGACCTGGATCGACCGTCTGGAGGCGATCGACACCTGTGTATCGCCCGTCCTCACGCCAGGCGAGGCGTCGCGCCATCCCCTCTTCAACGCCGACGTGCTGCAAGCCATGATGGACGAAATGGCCGCGAGGCAAACCCAGCAGGCCACGCCCGGTATGCAGGCAGCGCCTTTTCAGCCAGGTGTTCCTACGCATGCCGCCCAACCTGCCCGACCGGTCCAACCCGCCCAGCCAGGCCAAGGCACCGACACGCCGGGCGCGCCTGGCGGCAAGAAGCCCTTCACTTACGGCCCTTGGGGCTAGGCCTCGCCGTATCCCGCATCACCCTTGGCATAATGAAAAATGGGCGCATCGCAGCGCCCATATTTGTTTAGCGTCGCGGCAGCGTTTGCCGCGGCGACCGCTCGTCGTCGTACATGACGTACTTGCGGCCTTCCACGTGGTGCGCAATGGTGCTGCGCACTTCGGCCGCCGTCACGTCTTCTGCTACCACGCGGCGCGAAATGCGCCCGTCGCCATCGATCCACTCGACGATGCGGCACGTGCTGCCCCAAGGTTGCATGAGCGGCTCGGACACCCGGCAGCCGCGCACGACGATCGAACGACCGCCGAAGGACGTATCAGTCTGTTTCAAGTCGCTATCCTTTCCGCTCGACACGGGTTGAACACCGCGCCAAGGATAGGGAAATCGCAGTCTGAAATGGTTACAGCCGGAACCAGGGTTGTTACTAATCATTACGCGCCAGTACAGGCCATCTGCACGTGCGTGGCGCGCTCAATCCAGTTCGCGTATCCGGTCGATCGCTTCCTCGAGGCGCTCCACCGCAATCACCTGTAAACCTTCGATCGGCTGTTTCGGCGCATTGGCGCGGGGAATCAGGGCGCATGAAAACCCGAGCTTCGCGGCTTCCTTTAAACGATCCTGCCCGCGCGGCGAGGGTCGGATCTCGCCCGCGAGGCCGACTTCGCCAAAAACGATCAGACCCTTGGGCAACGCCTTGTTACGCATCGAAGAATGAATGGCGAGCAGCACGGCGAGATCGGCGGCCGGCTCCGTGATCTTCACGCCGCCCACGGCGTTGAGAAACACGTCCTGATCGAAGCACGCGATGCCGGCATGGCGATGCAGCACCGCCAGCAGCATGGCAAGCCGGTTTTGTTCGAGGCCGACGGCGAGGCGTCGTGGATTCGGCACGTGCGCCGTATCGACGAGCGCCTGCACTTCGACGAGCAACGGACGCGAGCCTTCCTGGGTCACGAGCACGCAGGAGCCCGGCACGCTCTGCTCGTGCTGTGAGAGAAAGAGCGCCGAGGGATTCGCCACGCCGCGCAGGCCCTTCTCCGTCATCGCGAACACACCCAGCTCGTTGACCGCGCCGAAGCGGTTCTTGAACGCGCGCACGAGCCGGAACGACGAATGCGTGTCGCCTTCGAAATACAGCACGGTGTCGACGATGTGCTCGAGCACCCGCGGACCCGCCAGGTTGCCCTCCTTCGTCACGTGGCCGACCATGATGATCGCCGTGCCCGACTGCTTCGCGATGCGCGTGAGCTGCGCCGCGCACTCGCGCACCTGGGCGACCGAACCGGGCGCGGAAGTCAGCGCTTCGGAGTAGATCGTCTGGATCGAGTCGATGACCGCGACGTCGGGCTTCTCGGCCTCGATCGTCGCCTGGATCTTTTCGAGCTGGATCTCGGCGAGCAGTTGCAGCTCGCTCGCCATGGAGCCGGGGTCGAGCAGCGCCAGTCGTTGCGCGCGCAACGCGATCTGCGCCGCCGATTCTTCGCCGCTCACATAGAGCGCACGACGCTCAGCCGCGATTTGCGCGAGCGACTGCAAGAGCAGCGTCGATTTGCCGATCCCGGGGTCGCCGCCGATCAGCACCACGCCGCCTGCGACGAGGCCGCCGCCCAGCACGCGGTCGAACTCGCCCACGCCGGTCGTGAAGCGCGGCACGTCGGACGCCTCGATATCGGCGAGACGCCGCACCGGGGCGCTCTTCGCGAGCGACTGGAAACGGTGGCTGCTCGCCGTTTCCGCAACGCCCTCCACGAGCGTGTTCCAGGCGCCGCACGCGGGGCACTGGCCTTGCCACTTGGGAGCCTGCCCGCCGCATTCGGTACATGTATACAGTGTCTTGACCTTCGCCATGCTCTTTGCCATGGCGTTATTCGGCCCGCACGGGAACACGCGGCGCAACGGCGCACATCAGCTCGTAGCCGATCGTGCCGCAGGCTTTCGCGACGTCGTCGATGGGCAGATTGTTGCCCCACAGCTCCACGCGTGCGCCCACGCCCGCGGTGTGCACTGGCGTAAGGTCGACGGTAAGCATGTCCATCGAGACGCGGCCCACCACATGCGTGAGCACGCCGTCGACGATCACGGGCGTGCCTTCGGGCGCGACGCGCGGATAGCCGTCGGCGTAACCGCACGCCACCACGCCGATGCGCATGGGCTTGCGCGCCGTGAAAATCGAGCCGTAGCCGACGGTCTGTCCTTCAGCCACATGCTGCGTGGCGATGAGTTCCGACGCGAGCGTCATGGCCGGTTGCAGGCCTGTGCCTTCGAGCGCCGAGGCGAAACCCGATGGCGAAGCGCCATACAGAATGATGCCGGGGCGCACCCAGTCGAAGTGCGTCGAAGGATGCCACAGCGTGGCGGCCGAATTGGCGAGGCTGCGCGCGCCGGCAATGCCTTGCGCGCCGCGCTCGAACGTTTCCATTTGCTCGCCGACGCCGCGCGGCGTGTCGGCGTCGGCGAAGTGCGTCATCAGCGTGATCTGGCCGATGCCTGCACAGGCACGCGCACGCTCCCATGCGGCGCGGTACTTCTCCGGCGTGTAGCCGAGCCGGTTCATACCGCTGTTCATTTTGAGCTGGACGTTGACCGGCTTCGACAGACGCGCCATTTCGAGCATGCGCATCTGCTCGTCGCTGTGCACGACGGTCGTGAGGCTGTAGCGGTCGATCACGTCGATGTCGGTCGGCCGGAAGAAACCTTCGAGCAGCAGGATCGGCCCCGCCCAGCCGAGTTCGCGCAGCTTCACGGCCTCCTCGAGGTCGAGCAGGCCGAAACCGTCGGTTGCGCGCAGGCCGGGGAACGCGCGCGCAAGCCCGTGCCCGTAGGCGTTGGCCTTCACCACGGCCCAGATTTTCGACTTTGGCGCGTACTGGCGGACGACGGCGAGGTTATTGGCAAGAGCGGCGGTGTGAATCGTTGCTGAGAGGGGGCGCGGCATGGGAGATTTTTTCGCAAAGACGCTTTCGAATCAGGAGCTTACAGGGTGTTTTCAGCGCCCCGCAGGCCCGCCTGACGGGCGCTCAAGGATTGTGCTAGTCCGAATACACCTATTTTCGTGATATAAAGCCCTGCGCACAACCCATTTCGAACGTAATAAGCCCGGATGCCTCCCACCCGTCCGGGGCGGACGGACCGCAGCGAGGAAAGCATCGCATCAGATGAAAAAAGGCTTTTACACCATCATGGCCGCGCAGTTTTTTTCGTCGTTGGCCGACAATGCGCTCCTCATCGCTGCAATTGCACTGCTGAAAGACCTCCACGCCCCGAACTGGATGACGCCGCTGCTCAAGCTGTTCTTCGTCCTCTCCTACGTCGTTCTTGCCGCCTTCGTCGGCGCCTTCGCAGATTCCCGCCCTAAGGGCCGCGTGATGTTCATCACGAACACGATCAAGGTCGTGGGCTGCGCCATGATGCTGGCAGGCACCCATCCCTTGTTCGCCTATGGCGTTGTGGGTTTCGGGGCTGCGGCTTATTCTCCCGCCAAGTACGGCATCCTGACCGAGCTGCTGCCGCCTGAGCGCCTCGTCGCCGCCAACGGCTGGATCGAGGGCACGACAGTCGGCTCGATCATTCTCGGCACCGTGCTCGGCGGCGCGTTGATCAGCCCCCACATCGCGTCGCATGTGCTGCGCCATACGCCCGCCGCGATCAGCACGCCCGCCGAAGCCGCGATGGTCGTCATCATGGTGATTTACGTAATCGCCGCCCTCTTCAATCTGCGCATTCCCGACACCGGCGCACGCTACCCGCGCCAGCAGCACGGTGTCATCCGCCTCATCAGCGACTTCGCCGACTGCTTCAACACGCTCTGGCGCGACAAGCTCGGGCAGATCTCGCTCGCGGTCACGACGCTCTTCTGGGGCGCGGGCGCGACGTTGCAGTTCATCGTGCTCAAGTGGGCCGAAGTCTCACTCGGCATGTCGCTCTCCGAAGGCGCTGTGCTGCAGGCCGTGGTGGCCGTGGGCGTGGCGGCCGGCGCCATGATCGCGGCCGCGCGCGTGCCGCTCAAGAAGTCGCTCTCGGTGCTGCCGGTCGGCATCATCATGGGTCTTGCGGTCATGCTCATGGCGTTCTACACGCGCCATCTCTTTCCGCCGCATTGGGGCCTGCATATCGGCCACATGCGCATTCCCGGCTACCTGATTTTTGCGTACATCTTCCTCATGGTCGTAGGCGGCCTTTCGGGCTTCTTCGTCGTGCCGATGAACGCGCTGCTCCAGCACCGCGGCCACGTGCTGCTCTCCGCGGGCCACTCCATCGCCGTGCAGAACTTCAACGAGAACCTCTCGGTGCTCGTGATGCTATGCCTCTACGCCGTGCTCGTCTGGCTCGACGTGCCGGTGACGATCGTGATCGTGCTGTTCGGCACGTTCGTCTGTCTGATGATGTGGCTCGTGATGCGCCGCCACCAGGCGAATCAACGCTCGTTCGACTCGGTCGCGCTGATCGGCGAAAATCACAGGCATTGATGGGCGCGCCTGACCGCACACCGGCCGGCCACCACCTCTGCTGAATCGATCCTTCCCTGCGCACGCGCGGCACGTCTTGTCGACCCGGCCGCGCGCGACGCGCACCTGACGCTGCCATGACTTCACCGATTTCCAACGTTCTCACGATCGCCGGCTCCGACTCGGGCGGCGGTGCGGGCATTCAGGCCGACCTCAAGGCGTTCTCCGCGCTCGGCGCGTACGGCGCGAGCGTCATCACGGCGCTCACCGCGCAGAACACGCGCGGCGTCACCGCGATCCACGCGCCCGACGCGGGCTTCGTCACCGCGCAGCTCGACGCTGTGTTCGACGACATCCGCATCGACGCCGTGAAGATCGGCATGCTCGCCAACGCGCAGATCGTGCGCGCCGTCGCCGACGCGCTGCGCCGCCATCAGCCGCCGCGCGTCGTGCTCGACACCGTGATGATCTCGAAGAGCAATCACGCCCTGCTCGCGCCCGAAGCCGTCGCTGCGCTGCGCGAGGAGCTGCTGCCGCTAGCGGGCGTCGTCACGCCGAATCTGCCGGAAGCCGCTGCGCTGCTCGGCGTGCCGCCCGCCGCAGACGAAGCCGCAATGGTCGAGCAAGGCGAAGCGCTGCGCGCGCTCGGGGCGCAGGCGGTGCTCATGAAAGGCGGGCATCTGGGCAGCGCGGACAGCCCCGATTGGCTCATCGAAGCCGGCGGCACGCTGCGCCTGGGCGGCCCGCGCGTGCCGGTCACGAATACGCACGGCACGGGCTGCACGCTCTCGTCTGCGATTGCCGCACTGTGGCCGCAGCGCGGGACGCTCGCAACGGCCATTGGCGAAGCCAAGCAGTATCTGACGGCGGCGCTCGAGGCCAGTGAGCGGCTCGACGTCGGTCATGGCGTCGGACCCGTGCATCACTTCTGGCGCTGGTGGTGAGCGTGCTTGCGCGCGCTTATTGACGTGCAAATGCCGCGGCGCGCGCAGGCCAGTCGTCGGGAACGATGAAGCCGCGCGACTGTTCGCGGTAGCCGCCTGCGCTGTCGGGCGTGAATGCCGCAATCAGCGCGGGCTCGTCTGGCCGGGCTAACGCGTCGAGTAACGCGTTGGGGTCGACGCAGGGCGCGTCCGCCAGCCTGCGCGGCGCGAGCCATGCGAGCCTCGGCAGGACGCTCCAGCCATCGGCGGCCTGTTGCCCGGCGAACGCCGGCCAGTCCGAGCACGTCACCCACCAGCCACGCCCATGATCCGCGGTCAGCTCGGAGGCGTCCTCCACCCGTGACGGCGCCCCCTCTCCCGCCCGGTAGAAGAGCCAGCCTTTCACGAACATCTGCGCGAGCCAATGGCCTTCGTAGCCCAGCGAAGCGAATTCTTCGTGTGCGCTTAAACGCAGTTGACGGTCGCGCAGATGCGTCAGTTTCAGATCAAAGCGATCGCGCAGATTTGGCCCGACGAATTCGGCGAGCGACGCACGTGCGTCATCGCCGGGGCCTGCGTGCAAGTAGCACTTCACCGCCAGCTCCCAATGCAGACGTTCGCCGGCCCGCGTGCGCACGAGAAAATCGCACTCGCCGAGCGTGAGCCCCGCACGGCGCAGCGGCACGTTCTGCGCGACGAGCTGCGCCGCCGGTCCATGCGCGAGAAACCATCCCAGCAGATTTTCGGCATAGCGGCCGAGGCGGTGCGTCGGCGCGGCCATGAGCGCTTCATGCAGCCGCGCCGGATCGCGATCGAGTTGCGCGAGCCAGTCGCGTGTGGCGCGCGCTTCATCGGCATCGGCGCACCATTGCGCCAATGGAGCTAGCGGTGGTTGCGCACGCAACAGATCCGCGCTGAAAAGCAGCCACGCGAGATCGCGCACGGCCGGATCGGCGAGGCGATCGAGTATGTCGCGGTTCGCGCCGCTACCAGGCACACGCTGAGACCCAGCATCGTCTTGCGGCCCGCCGTCGCCCCCGGCACATTGGGCGCCGGATACGTTCGCGGGCCGCGCGGCGTTCATTGCTCGCCGCCGGACGCCGCACGCCACGTGTCGCGGGCGAGACAGAGGTCGGTCCAGGCCTTCGCCTTGTCGTGCAGGCTGCGCAGCAAATAAGCGGGGTGATAGGTGACGATGACGGGCACGCCCTCGTATTCGTGGACGCGTCCGCGCAGCGACGCGATGCTGCCATCGGTCTTGAGCAGGCTTTGCGCCGCGAAACGCCCGAGCGCGACGATGATCTTCGGCTTCACGAGCGCCACCTGCCGCTGCAGATACGGCTCGCAGCGCGCGACCTCGTCGGGTTCCGGATTGCGGTTGCCAGGCGGGCGGCACTTGATGACGTTCGCGATATAGACGTCCTCGCCACGGGCGAGCGAGAGCGCGCGCAGCATGTTGTCGAGCAGCTTGCCGGCCTGCCCGACGAAGGGCTCGCCCTGGCGGTCTTCGTTCTCGCCGGGCGCCTCGCCGATCAGCATCCAGTCGGCCGCGCGATCGCCTACGCCGAACACGGTGTTGGTGCGTTTCTCGCACAGGCGGCAACGCGTGCACGAGGCCACGCGTTCGGCGAGCGCGTCCCAGTCGAGCGTCGCGACATCGTTGCGCGGTGCGCCGTCAGCCTGCGCCGGCTCGGCGTCGTGAGGCAGAACCGGCTGGGCCACTGTGTCGAACCAGGCGAAATCTTCGTCGGTGAGGGGCGGCGGTTCGTCGGATGAATGCGGTGCGGGCGTCGATGGCGAAGCGGCGCGCGCAACGGGCTGCGGTGCTTGCGAGCGCTCCGCGGCGGCCGGGTGTATCTCGGACCGCTCCGCCGCAGCGACCGGACGATGCACGACCGGCACCACCGGCGCCGCCGGCGCCTCGGCTTGCGCGCGTGTCACCGCGGACGACGGCGCAGCGGCCTCATCGTCGCGCGCTGCTTCGAGCGGCGCAGCACCCCGCGCCCCTTTGCGCACCCAGCGCGGCGCGAGCCCAAGCTCCTCCAGCGCGATCTCATCGAGCGACATCCGCGCCCTCCCCTGCAAAAGAAAAACGCATCACGAGTGCGTCCTCGCGGCTGTGGTGCCGGGCCGGATAGTAGTTCTTGCGGCGGCCGATCGTGACGAAGCCGAACTGTTCGTACAACCGGATTGCCCGGTGATTCGAAGGCCGGACTTCGAGCAGCAGGCCTTCGAGCCCCTGCGTGCGCGCAATGCGCACCGCCTCGCGCAGCATGGCGAGCCCCGCGCCCGCGCCCTGCGCCTGAGGCGCAACACACAGATTCAGCAGATGCATCTCGTCGACCACGGGCATCAGCACGCAATAACCGATCAGCGTGCCGGTGACATGGCGCATGCACAGCCCGTAGTAGCCATTGCGCAGCGAATCTTCGAAGTTGCCGCGCGACCACGGAAACTCATAGGCGGAACGCTCGACGATCGCGACTTCGTCCAGGTCGCTTTCGGTCATCGGCGACAGGTAGCGGTCGGTCATGAGCACGCCGCTCATTGCGCGCCCTCTCCGCCTGCGCCACCGTGAGCGGCAGCCTTCGCGGCCAGGCGCTCGGCCGTGGTCTGCGCGACCTTGTTGCGCACGTATTCGGGCGCAGCCTGGTCGGCGGGTTGCGTGCGGCCCGCGCGATACGCGCGCAACGCCGCGTGCGCCAGCGGCAGCGCGTGCGGGAGCGCCTCGGCGTCGATCGTGCGCGCGGCGGCGGCGGCCGTCAGGCGCGCGCCGAACGCTGCGGCGGCGTTGCCCGCCAGCGTGAACGGCGCGTCGGGCGCGGCGATGTGCTCCGGCGAGTCGAGCGATGCGGCCTGCAGCGTGCGCCAGTCGCCGGCTGCGGCGTCCCACGCGTAATCGGCCCAGTAGGCTTCGTCCATGCGCGCGTCGAGCGCGGCCAGCACGCGGGTCGCGGCGGGATCGCGCAGCCTCGCGCTCTCCGCACACACGAGCAGCGTGCCCACGGGCACCACCGGGATATCGAGGCCGAACGCAAGCCCTTGTGCCACGCCCGTCGCCGTGCGCAGCCCCGTGAAGGAGCCCGGGCCCGCGCCGAACGCGATCGCGTCGCAGTCGGCGAGCGTGAGGCCGGCTTCGTCGAACAATTCGCCAATGGCCGGCAGGAGCCGC
This sequence comes from Paraburkholderia sp. BR10936, assembly GCF_040965735.1. Taxonomy (NCBI): domain Bacteria; kingdom Pseudomonadati; phylum Pseudomonadota; class Betaproteobacteria; order Burkholderiales; family Burkholderiaceae; genus Paraburkholderia; species Paraburkholderia sp. BR10936. Next base: position 342,376 of record NZ_JBFRCM010000004.1, on the reverse strand, counting down.
GTGCTGGAGACGGCACCGGTGGCTTCGTGGCGCACCCAGACGCTGACTTCCGAGCGCGACGCGGTAGCAGCCTCGCCGCCGGTAGAGGGAGAAAGATCTGCGCCGCCAGGGGCGACGCGAAGCAGCGCGACCGAGCAATATTCGGTCGAAGTATCGAGGGCAAGCAGCACGGTTTCGGTCATGAGCGCTATTGTAATGCCCCGCCCTCCGCGCGGGCCCAGGGCTCTCGCCAACCGCCGGATGCACAAGCGTCAGGCGTCATGACCTCCTCTGGCCCACCCGTGCCCGGCACGAGTGGAGGAATCGCTCCAGCTTTTCCGGGGTTTGCGCTGCTACCATCGGCGCGCTGACCTGGACCCCTATGCGGAGGAAACAATCATGAGCGACGTGAACACTCAGTTCGCCCAAGCCCAGCAAGACGTGCAGCAACTGCCGGAGCGCCCCGGCAATCTGACGCTGCTGCGCCTCTATGCACTCTTCAAGCAGGCCACCGAAGGCGACGTGCACGGCGACAAGCCCGGCTTCACGGATATCGTCGGCAAGTACAAGTACGAAGCGTGGGCCGCGCTGAAAGGCACCGCGCAGGAAACGGCCAGGCAGCAATACGTAGAATTGGTTGAATCGCTCAAGAGCGGCGCCACGAGCTGAACGCGCGCAACTGACAAGGCGCGCGTGACGAGTTGAGGCGCCCCGCCCCCTGCGTCACACCGCCGCACCCGTGCCCTCGCGGTGCGTCGCTCTGGCGCGTCGCAACAAAACGAGATATACTGCGCGCTGCGTTGTGCTCCGGTCGCTCGTTCGATCAGCACAACGCCTCGTAGCGTTAAGCTCCAATCCAGTTTAGAACCTGTCCCCCCCTGCCATGGCCCTGTTTTTGGGGCCGTCAATATCAGGCTGGCGGCTGGCCAATCCCGGCCTGAGCCGCACCCAAAACAGCTTCTAACGAAAAATCCGCCATTGTGTGCGGATTGCCCCCGTTTTTCGATTTGTTCGCAAAATCCGACGACTTGGGTATGCCGATTGGCGCCGACGTTCTATTTCCTGTGTAACAAGGATTTTCATGACTTCGAGCAATACCCAAAGCCCCCTGGACGCAATCGCCGATCAGGCCCTCGGTCTTTCCGCCGCCGCCGACGCTTCCGTTGAAGCCCCCGCGCAGGCCGCCGATGTGACCGACGGTGCGGCGTTCGCGGCACTCGGTCTGTCGCCGGAGATCGTCTCCGCGCTGATCGCAGCGGGCTACAAGGCTCCGACGCCGGTGCAGGAACGCGCCATTCCTGTCGCCATCGCCGGACGCGACCTGCTGGTCTCGAGCCCGACCGGTTCGGGCAAGACCGCAGCCTTCATGCTGCCCGCCATCGAGCGCTTCGCGCAGATCCAGAAGGCCCTGGCCGCCCAGCCGCGCGAGCCGCGCCCGCAAGGCGCGAACGGCCCGCAAGGCGATCGCCGCCAGCGCCGTCCGCAACCGGTGGCACGCCCCGGTCTCCTCGTCCTCACGCCCACGCGTGAACTCGCGATGCAGGTGACCACGGCTGCTTCGACGTACGGCAAGCACCTGCGCCGCCTGCGCACGGTCAGCATTCTCGGCGGCGTGGCTTACGGCCAGCAGCTGATGCTGCTCGCAAAGAACCCCGAGATTCTCGTGGCGACCCCGGGCCGTCTGCTCGATCACCTCGAGCGCGGCCGCATCGACTTGTCCGAACTCAAGATGCTCGTGCTCGACGAAGCCGACCGCATGCTCGACATGGGCTTCATCGACGACATCGACACGATCGTCGCCGCAACGCCCGAAACGCGTCAGACGATGCTGTTCTCGGCCACGCTCGACGGCAAGATCGCTTCGATCACCGGCCGCCTGCTGAAGGACCCGGAGCGCATCGAGATCGTGCGCAAGGTCGAGGCGGCCTCGAACATCGCGCAAACCGTGCACTACGTGGACGACCGCGATCACAAGGATCGTCTGCTCGACCATCTGCTGCGCGACGAGAGCCTCGACCAGGCTGTCGTGTTCACGGCGACCAAGATGGACGCTGACCAGCTCGCCGGCAAGCTCGCCGACGCTGGCTTCGAAAGCGCCGCGCTGCACGGCGACCTGCCGCAAGGCGCGCGTAACCGCACGATCCGTGCGCTGCGCGAGCGTCGCGTGCGCGTGCTCGTCGCGACCGACGTCGCGGCGCGCGGTATCGACATCCCCGGCATCACGCACGTGTTCAACTACGACCTGCCGAAGTTCGCCGAAGACTACGTGCACCGTATCGGCCGTACCGGCCGTGCCGGCCGCTCGGGCACCGCGGTGAGCCTCGTGCATCACGCCGAGCAAGGCGCCCTCAAGCGTATCGAGCGCTTCGTGCGTTCGCCGCTGCCGGTGAACGTCGTGGAAGGCTTCGAGCCGCGCAAGGCGCCGCCGGCCAACCGTGGCTTTGGCGGCCGCGGTCGCCCGGGTGGCGGCAATGGCGGTGGCCGTCGCTTCGGCAACGGTAACGGCAAGCCGGGTGGCTACGGCGCCCGTGCCGGCAATGGCGGCAATGGCGGCAATGGCGGCAACGGCGGCGATCGCAACGGCAACAGCTGGGGCAACAAGCCGGAAGGCTCGCGCGGCGGCTACGGTGCCCGCGAAGGCGGCTACAACTCGGGTTCGCGTGAAGGCGGCTTCGGCGGCGGCTCGCGCGGCGAAGGTAACCGAGGCGGCTACGGCCAGCAACGCGAAGGCTACGGCCGCTCGCGCGAAGGCGGTGGCGGTTACGGCGCGCGCCGTAACGACGGCCCGCGTGGCGCGCGTCGCGACAGCTAAATCGCCTGAAACGGCGTGGCGCGGCCTTCGAGCCGCCCCGCCGCCACAGCGAAATACCCAGGACCGGTGCTTAGGCACCGGTCTTTTTTTATCTCCGCGTAGATTTCACGATGTAAAAAATTTTTTTGCTTCGTAAAAAATCGTGCTGCGTGGCACAAAGAGACCCATTGCAAGATGGAAAATTGCGTTTCACATCACAAAACAAATTGAATAACACATTGATTTTGTTTAAATAAAAAACCTTCAAAAAGCCCATTGCCCGCCTGTTGCCCGTCGAACGATTTGCCTAGACTCTTATATAAGAGTTCGCGAAACGAAACACCAGAACACCGGCGCTTGCGTTCCGCGATTCAGCGGTTCAGCAGTTTCGTTTCAGCGATCCCCTTATCAGGCAAACGAAGGAGCCCACCATGTCGACTCGTCAACAGCAAGCTCAGCAACTCCAACAGCAATGGGAAACCGATCCGCGCTGGAAGGGCATCAAGCGCAACTACACGGCGGAAGACGTGGTGCGCCTGCGCGGCTCGCTCCAGCCGGAGCACACGCTCGCGAAGCACGGCGCCGAAAAGCTCTGGAAAGGCGTGAACACCGAGCCGTTCATCAACGCACTGGGCGCGCTCACGGGCAACCAGGCCATGCAGCAAGTGAAGGCCGGTCTCAAGGCGATCTATCTCTCGGGCTGGCAGGTCGCGGGCGACGCCAACCTCGCCGGCGAAATGTACCCGGACCAGTCGCTCTACCCGGCCAACTCGGTGCCGCAGGTGGTCAAGCGCATCAACAACACGCTCACGCGCGCCGACCAGATCCAGTGGTCCGAAGGCAAGAACCCCGGCGACGAAGGCTACGTGGATTACTTCCAGCCGATCGTGGCCGACGCGGAAGCCGGCTTCGGTGGCGTGCTCAACGCGTTCGAACTGATGAAGGCGATGATCGAAGCGGGCGCCGCGGGCGTGCACTTCGAAGACCAGCTCGCCTCGGTGAAGAAGTGCGGCCACATGGGCGGCAAGGTGCTCGTGCCGACGCGCGAGAACGTCGCCAAGCTCACGGCCGCGCGTCTGGCCGCCGACGTCTGCGGCGTGCCGACCGTGCTGCTCGCCCGCACCGACGCGGAAGCCGCCGACCTCGTGACCTCGGACATCGATGATAACGACCGCCCGTTCCTCACCGGCGAGCGCACCGTCGAAGGCTTCTTCCGCACGAAGAACGGCCTCGAGCAGGCCATCTCGCGCGGTCTCGCCTACGCGCCGTACGCCGACATGATCTGGTGCGAAACGGGCAAGCCGGATCTGGAGTTCGCGAAGAAGTTCGCGGAAGCGATCCACAAGCAGTTCCCGGGCAAGCTGCTCTCGTACAACTGCTCGCCGTCGTTCAACTGGAAGAAGAACCTCGACGACGCGACGATCGCCCGCTTCCAGCGCGAGCTGGGCGCGATGGGCTACAAATTCCAGTTCATCACGCTCGCGGGCTTTCACTCGCTCAACTACTCGATGTTCAACCTCGCGCACGGCTACGCACGCCAGAACATGAGCGCGTTCGTGGAACTCCAGCAGGCGGAGTTCGCCGCCGCCGAGAAGGGCTTCACCGCCGTGAAGCATCAGCGCGAAGTGGGCACCGGCTACTTCGACGCCGTGACGCAGACGGTCGAGCGCGAAGCGTCGACCACGGCGCTGCACGGCTCGACGGAAGACGAACAGTTCTTCGACAAGAAGGTGGCGTAAGACCACCGGCAGCAACGGCGGCGCCAGCCGCCGCGCACGAACAGGCGGCCGGCACGCGTACCTTGGCGGGGCGCGCCGGCCGCCTGGCGACGAGCGCATGCCGCAGGGCGTTCAGGGAGGAAGCGGTAGAGGACACAAGCCGCGCGTGCTGGACAGAATCCGGCCCGTGGCTCGCTCAGCCAACGCAGCGGGCGAGCATGGCCTCGTGCTTCATCGCGAGACCTGGAAAAGCGCCAGCTAGCGATACACGATCACCGGAATCTTCGTATGCGTAAGCACGCGCTGCGTCTCGCTGCCGATCAGCAGGCTGCCCAGCCCGCGACGCCCGTGCGAGGCCATGAAGATGACATCGCAGCCGCCCGCTTCGGCGGCTTCGATGATGCCGAGATACGGCGAGGGATGCACGCTCGTGCGGCTGTCGCAGACCACGCCCGCGCTACGCGCCGCCGCCTCGATTTCGTCCAGATGCACGCGCGCCTCTCGCTCACTGCGCGTCTGGAAGTCCCCGGGCGGTTCGATCACCACGTCGGCGTAAGGCGAGTACGGATATTGCGGCAGGCATGCGTAGGCCGTGACGCGCGCGCCCACTGTGCGCGCGAGATCGATCGCGCCGTTGATCGCTTTCTTCGACAGTTCCGAGCCGTCCGTCGGAACGAGGATGTGCTTGAACATGGCGCCCTCCGTGGTCTATCGGATTACGGGCAAGGCTAGAATCAAAGTCACGGTTCGAAACGGGGGGCAAAGACTCAGCAGGCGTCTCGCGCGGGCGAGCGCCTGGGCCCTCAGGGTCGATTGTAGTGCGCGATAAATCGCTGCAAGCCATGCGTGCGGGTCATCCCGGATATCGGAAACGCGCACTGCGCCCTATCCCCAGTAACCGGGTTGACCGTAGGTATGCTTGAGATAGTCGAGAAAGAGGCGCACGCGCAGCGGCAGATGGCGGCGCTGCGGAAACACGGCGTGAATGCCGATGGGCGGCGCGGCGAATGCGTCGAGCACGCTCACGAGCCGGCCCGCCGCGATGTCCTCGCCGACTTCCCACCACGAGCGCCATGCCAGACCGTGGCCCGCGAGACACCACTCATGCAGCACCGCGCCGTCCGAGCATTCCATCGTGCCCGCCACGCGGATCGACACCACTTTGCCGTCCTGCTGGAACGCCCAGCCGCGCTGCTGGTTCAGGCTCGCGCCGAAAGCGAGACAGTTATGGCGCGCGAGGTCGGCGGGCGTTTCGGGCTCGCCGCGGCGCGACAGATACGCGGGCGCCGCCACGCACACGCGGCGGTTCTCGCCGAGCTTGAGCGACACGAGAGACGAATCGGGCAATTCACCGAGGCGCACGGCGCAGTCGAAGCCTTCGTTGACGAGATCGACGAGCCGGTCCGAAAGATCGAGCGCGATGCTCACGTCCGGATGCGCAACCGTGAAATCGGGCACGAGCGGCGCGACATGGCGACGCCCAAAACCAGCCGGCGCGGACACGCGCAGGTGCCCGCTCGCCTTCACGCCGCCCTCGGACACACTCGCCTCGGCGTTCTGCATGTCGTGAATGATGCGCTGGCAGTCCTCGAGAAACGCCGATCCTTCGAACGTGAGCGTAATGCGCCGCGTGGTGCGCACGAGCAGTTTCACGCCGAGGCGCTCTTCCAGCGCATCGATGCGCCGGCCGATGATGGCGGGCGCCACGCCCTCGGCCTGGGCGGCGGCGGACAGGCTACCCTTGGCGGCCACGGTGACGAAAGTCTCGATCTGTTTGAAGCGGTCCATCGGTGGATGCTGCGCGCACTGGGCGACAGAAACAGTGGAAAAGAGAAGGCAGGTCGACAGATTAGGTGGGTAAAAGTAAAAGATCAAGTGATCAATCCCGCCTTTTTCAGTGATACGACTCATGAATACAATCGATCTCGACCTCTGAAGATGGAGTGCAAGGCTATGTCGGCCACAACGACACCCTCAACGACACGATTTCCCAAGGCAGTTGTTTTCGACGCGTACGGCACGCTTTTCGACGTGCATTCGGTCGTCGCTGCCGCCGAGCAGATGTTCCCCGGCCAGGGCGAGGCGCTCTCGCAGCTGTGGCGCCTCAAGCAGATCGAGTACACGCAGTTGCGCACGCTCTCCGACCCGGCCGGCGCGCGCTATCGCCCGTTCTGGGACATCACGCTCGACGCCCTGCGCTACGCCGCGCGCCGCCTGAACCTGTCGCTCACGGGCGCGGGCGAAAAGCGCCTCATGGACGAATACGCCTGCCTGTCGGCTTTCCCCGACGTGCTGCCCGTGCTGCGCTGCCTGCGTGAGCCACGCGAAGACGGCACGCGCATGGGCCTGGCGATCCTCTCGAATGGCAACCCGCAGATGCTCGACATCGCGGTGAAGAGCGCCGGCATGAGCGGCCTCTTCGACCACGTGCTGTCGGTCGATGCCGTGCGCGCCTACAAGCCGGCCGCCGCCGCGTATTCGCTCGGCTCGGCCGCCTTCGACGCCGCGCCACGCGACCTCGTGTTCGTGTCGTCGAACGGCTGGGACGCCGCGGGCGCCGGCTGGTTTGGCTACACCACGTTCTGGATCAATCGCCAGCGCTTGCCCGCCGAAGAGCTCGGCGTGGCGCCGCATGGCACCGGCAGCGGCATGACAGAACTCGCCGCCTTTCTCGAAACCGCTGCGCCCGAGCGGCAAAGCCGCCCTCGCCCCAGCCCGGGCGCGTGACAGACACGCCGCTCGCCGCAGCCACAACAACCACACATTCACAATCTGACCGACCAAGGAGCAAGCAAATGGCGAACACGTTGCAACTGCCGCAAGGCATGCAGATCACGGCTGACATCCGGCCCGGCTTCGAAACGATCCTCACGCCCGAAGCGCTCGAACTCGTCGCGAAGCTGCACCGCGCATTCGAGCCGCGCCGCCAGGAACTGCTGAAGGCACGCGTCGAGCGCACCAAGCGCCTCGACGCCGGCGAGCGCCCCGACTTTCTTGCCGACACGAAATCGATCCGCGAAGGCGACTGGAAGATCGCGGCGCTGCCGAAAGATCTCGAATGCCGCCGCGTGGAAATCACGGGCCCGGTCGAGCGCAAGATGATCATCAACGCGCTGAACTCGGGCGCCGACTCGTACATGACTGACTTCGAGGACTCGAACGCGCCGAACTGGGAAAACCAGATCGTCGGCCAGCTCAACCTGAAGGACGCAGTGCGCCGCACGATTTCGCTCGAACAGAACGGCAAGACCTACCAGCTCAACGACAAGACCGCCACGCTGATCGTGCGTCCGCGCGGCTGGCACCTCGACGAGAAGCACGTGACGGTGGACGGTCAGCGTGTGTCGGGCGGCATCTTCGACTTCGCGCTCTATCTCTTCCACAACGCGAAGGAACTGATTTCGCGCGGCAGCGGCCCGTACTTCTATCTGCCGAAGATGGAAAGCCACCTCGAAGCGCGTCTGTGGAACGACATCTTCGTCGCGGCGCAAGAAGGTGTGGGCATCCCGCGCGGCACGATCCGCGCGACGGTGCTGGTCGAGACGATCCTCGCCGCGTTCGAGATGGACGAAATCCTCTATGAACTGCGCGAGCACAGCTCGGGGCTGAACGCCGGCCGCTGGGACTACATCTTCTCGGCGATCAAGAAGTTCAAGAACGACAAGGACTTCTGTCTTGCCGACCGCGCGCAGATCACGATGACCGTGCCGTTCATGCGCGCCTACGCGCTCGAACTGCTCAAGACCTGCCATAAGCGCAACGCACCGGCGATCGGCGGCATGAGCGCGCTCATCCCGATCAAGAACGACGTGGCCGCCAACGACAAGGCCATGGGCGGCGTGCGTTCGGACAAGGCGCGTGACGCGACCGATGGCTACGACGGCGGCTGGGTTGCGCACCCGGGCCTCGTGCCCATCGCGATGGAAGAGTTCGTGAAGGTGCTCGGCGACAAGCCGAACCAGATCGGCAAGCAGCGCGGGGACGTGAACGTCACGGGCAAGGATCTGCTCGACTTCCGTCCGGAAGCGCCGATCACCGAGACGGGCCTGCGCAACAACATCAACGTGGGCATCCACTACCTCGGCTCGTGGCTCGCGGGCAACGGCTGCGTGCCGATCCACAACCTGATGGAAGACGCCGCGACCGCCGAAATCTCGCGCTCGCAGGTGTGGCAGTGGATCCGCTCGCCCAAGGGCAAGCTCGAAGACGGCCGCAAGGTCACGGCCGAACTCGTGCGCGAACTGATCCCGCAGGAGCTGGACAAGGTGAAGGCGTCGGTCGGCGGCGACACGAAGCCGTACGAGCGCGCAGCGCAGATCTTCGAACAGATGTCGACGTCGGAAAGCTTCGTCGAGTTCCTGACGCTGCCGCTGTACGAAGAGATCTAGTCGTTCGGTACGTCTAACGAATCGCCGACGAATAAGGCCCGGCGGGTGTGAGCCCGCCGGGCCTTGGTGTTTTCACGCGCCGCGTCTTGAGTTGTCAGCGCCCGCGCCGATGCGCGACCCAGTCGCCGCCTGCGATCTCGGGGCGTCCGGCAATGGCGGCCGACGCGACCGGATAGTAGAGGCAAGCGATGCGTTCGCCCTGCACCTCGATATCCACTTCCTGCGAAACGAACAGGTTGTCGACGCCCGGATACACCTGCTCGATTTCGTCGAGCACGGCGAGGAGCGCGTCGTCGATTTCGTAGACGTCGCCGACGACCGTCGATTGCGCATTCGCCGATCCGGCCACCATCCCGGGATAACTGCCGAAGTCGAAGAGCCGGCCGGCGAGCGTGGCGAGACCGAGGTGACGCGGGCGCGCGATCGCGTTGCGATCGGCCGCGAGGTTGATGTCGTTGATCTCGCCGGCGCGCAGCGTGCCGTAGACGAACACGTATTTCATGGCTTTTCTCTCCTTCAGGACGGCGCGCGCCACACGAGCACGCCGTCGATTCGTCCACATTATGCACGGCCACGAATGGCGTGCGGTCAAGGCCCTCGAGCGCGAGACGTCTACAATGGGCGCACTAGTCGCCAAACCCGTCGCCCTGCCCGTCATGCCAGAGGATCTGCCCCGCTTCGCATCCAGCGATGCACGCAACGATGCGCTGCCGCGCGCCGAACTCGTCGATATCCCGCCCGAGTTCGCGCCGACGCCCACGCATCCGATCCGCGTACGCTCGCGTCCCATGCCGTCGGGTGTGTGCATCGCGCAGCACACGCATGCGTGGGCGCAGCTTGCCTACTCCTCGCGCGGCGTGCTGCGTATGGCGACGCCCGGCACGACGTGGATGGTGCCGCCCTCGCGCGCGATCTGGGTGCCGCCTCACATCACACACGAAGTGGCGATCGTCGAGGACGCGTTCCTGCGCACGCTCTACGTAGACGAATCGGTGATTCCGCCCGGCCTCGACGCGTGTCGCGTGGTCGAAGTCTCAGGCCTGCTGCGCGAGACGATCGCAGCACTCGACGAGCGCGGCATTCCCACCGCGCGTGAGCGCCTGCTCGGCGCGCTGGCGCTCGACGAGATCACGCGCTCGGCGCCGCTGCCGCTCGCCGTGCCGATGCCCGAGGAAAAGCGCCTGCGCGCGTTATGCGAAGCGCTGATCGCCGATCCGGCGGGACCCGGCTCGCTCGAATACTGGGCCGCACACGTGGGCGCGAGCACGCGCACGATCGCGCGGCTCTTCCGGCAGGAACTGGGGGTGAGCTTTTCGCAGTGGCGCCAGCAGGCGATTCTCGCGCGCGCGATCCCGCTGCTCAATCAGGGACGCCCGATGGCCGTCGTGGCGCAGGAACTCGGCTACCGGAGCCAGAGTGCGTTTTCGGCGATGTTTCGCCGTGCCTTCGGCGAGAGCCCGCGCGCCTTCATCGCGCGCGGCACGGGTGACCGCGATGCGGACGAACCGGAAGATTCCGTGGCCGCCGGGCGCGACGACGACACGCGTTAAGTGGGAAAGCGGCCAGGCTCAGACGAGCCGCGTCATATGGCGAATCGAGCCCAGGCGCGCAAGCCTCGGACCCGCCACGCGATAACCCATGCGCAAGTAAAGTCGCGCGGCCGGATTGTCGACGAACACGCGCAGTTGCAGCTCGCGCAGGCCGCGCTCGCGGGCCCACTGGTGCGAGATATCGAGCAGGAACGTGCCGGCGCCATTGCCGCGATACCCCTGGGCGATCTGCACATCGCGAATGTGCAGCGAGTCGCCCTCCTGCGTCACGCGCAGCACGCCAATCGCCTCGCCATCGAGTTCGAGAATGAAGTTCTCCGACTCGCGATAGCTCGCCAGAAAGAGATCGCCGCGCCAGACGAGGTGATGCCGCAGATAGTAGCCACCCATGTTATTGCGCGTGAGCGTCTCCGCGAACTCGAAATCGTCCATGGTGGCGCGGCGCAGCTGAAACGGCGACGGGATGTCGTTCGGTGCGAACATGTCGGCAAGCGAGGAAACCAGGTTTCGACAACGCTACGATAACGCGCGGCCGCCGGCAATCGCAGATTGTCCGTACGGCAAACGAAATGAAGGATGGGGATGGAAGCGCGAGAAACGTCTGTGGAAAAAGAAAAAGCCCGTTGGACGTATCCAACGGGCTTCGTTCTGGCGGAGCGGACGGGACTCGAACCCGCGACCCCCGGCGTGACAGGCCGGTATTCTAACCGACTGAACTACCGCTCCAGCTTGCTGCTCACCGGCGGGCGTCGGTCGATTCCCGCTGGCGGCGTCGCCGCATGACTCTTTGGCGCCGCATTTTGATTTGGCGTCCCCTAGGGGATTCGAACCCCTGTACTCACCGTGAAAGGGTGATGTCCTAGGCCTCTAGACGAAGGGGACAACACGGGTATAAGCGCAGGCTTACACCTTTGAACTGCAGCGGTTCGCCATTGCCGAAGCAACGACGGAACAGCTTTGAAACTGGCGGAGCGGACGGGACTCGAACCCGCGACCCCCGGCGTGACAGGCCGGTATTCTAACCGACTGAACTACCGCTCCAGCTTACTGCTCACACCGGCGGGCGTCGGTCGATTCCCGCTGGCGGCGTCGCCACACTGCTCGCTCGCAGTGCTACTTCTCTGGCGCCGCATTTTGATTTGGCGTCCCCTAGGGGATTCGAACCCCTGTACTCACCGTGAAAGGGTGATGTCCTAGGCCTCTAGACGAAGGGGACAACACGGGCTTTCGCCTGTAATCGTCACTTTAACTAAAAAGCCCGCTCACAGTTTCTGAACGGGCTCGATCTGGCGGAGCGGACGGGACTCGAACCCGCGACCCCCGGCGTGACAGGCCGGTATTCTAACCGACTGAACTACCGCTCCAGTTCGACACAGTCAGATGGATGTCGGTTGATTTCCACCTGATGCTACGCCAATCTCATTGACGACGCTCATGTCTGGCGTCCCCTAGGGGATTCGAACCCCTGTACTCACCGTGAAAGGGTGATGTCCTAGGCCTCTAGACGAAGGGGACATGATCTTTTCAGATAATGCCTTTACCGCACTCTACTGCTTACTGCATGTTCTGTTGGTGGAGGTAAGCGGGATCGAACCGCTGACCTCTTGCATGCCATGCAAGCGCTCTCCCAGCTGAGCTATACCCCCTTGCAGAACAGAAGCGAGATTTTAAACATCAATTTCGCTTTCGTCAAGAGCTTTTGAATCGTTTTTTGAAGCGCTTCGAGGTTTCCTTGAAACATCGTTGCCCGATTCTGCGGCTCTTTGCGTGAGATTTGCTGCTTATTTGCCGCTTGTTTGCGACTCTCTCGCGCTCCGTATTCAACGGAGCCCGAATACTACAAGAACTGCCGCCCGGGCGCTAGGGTCCGGGCGAATATTCTTCAAAATTTTTAGTTTGCAGCCGAAATGCCCTTCTCGAGGCGGCTCACCACCGCATCGCGGCCGAACAGCACGAGCACCGCATCGACCGAAGGCGTATGCGTCGTCCCTGCCACGAGCAGGCGGGCCGGCATCGCGAGCTGGGGCATCTTGAGCTTGTGTGTGGCGAGCGTCGCCTTCAGCGCTGCCGAGACGCCCTCCTTCGTCCACTCCGCGCCCTTGAGCGCGACGACGAGATCGGCGAGCGCGGGGCGTACGGCTTCCGTGATGTGCTGTGCGAGCGCTTCGGCTTCCGGCTGCGGCTCGCGGTAGAACATCATCGCGCTCTCGGCGATCTCCTTGATCGTGTTCGCACGGTCCTTGAAAAGCGCGACCACGCCTTCGAGCGACGGCCCCTTGGCGAGCGCCGCCTCGTCCACGCCGAGGGCAGCGAAGAACGGCTTCGAGAGCTCGGCGAGGCGCACGTTGTCCACTTCCTTCAGGTAGTGGTTGTTGAGCCAGTTGAGCTTGTTGTGGTCGTATTGCGCGGGCGACTTGCCGAGATGCTCGAGATCGAACCACTCCACGAACTGCTCGCACGTGAACACTTCGGCGTCGCCGTGCGACCAACCCAGACGTGCGAGATAGTTGAGGACCGCTTCCGGCAGATAGCCCGCATCGCGATAACCCATCACGCTCATCGCGCCGTGGCGCTTGCTCATCTTTTCGCCCTGCTCGTTGAGCACGGTAGGCAGGTGCGCGTAGACCGGCGGCTCGCCGCCGAGCGCGCGCAGGATGTTGATCTGGCGCGGCGTGTTGTTCACGTGATCGTCGCCGCGAATCACGTGCGTGATCTTCATGTCGAGATCGTCCACGACCACGCAGAAGTTGTAGGTCGGCGTGCCGTCCGGGCGCGCGATCACGAGGTCGTCGAGCTCTTCGTTCGAGATCTCCACGCGGCCCTTGACGGCGTCGTCCCATGCCACCACGCCCGTGAGCGGGTTGCGAAAGCGCAGCACCGGCTGCACCCCCGCCGGCGGCGTGGGCAGCACCTTGCCCGGCTCCGGGCGCCACGTGCCGTCGTAGCGCGGCTTCTCGCCGGCCGCGCGCTGACGCTCGCGCAGCGCGTCGAGCTCTTCGGTCGACATGTAGCACGGATACACGAGGCCCTGCTCCTGCATCTGCCTGAGCACTTCGCGATAACGGTCCATGCGCTGCATCTGGTAGAACGGACCTTCGTCGAAATTCAGGCCGAGCCATTCCATGCCTTCGAGGATCGCATCGACCGATTCCGACGTCGAACGCTCGAGATCGGTATCTTCGATCCGCAGCACGAAGACGCCCTTGTTGTGGCGCGCGAACGCCCACGGGTAGAGCGCGGAACGGATATTGCCGAGATGGATGAAGCCGGTCGGGCTCGGCGCGAAGCGGGTACGGACGACAGAGGTAGTCATGGGCGATTACTCGAAGACGATGCCATCCGGAGCGCGGCGCTGGCAACAAAAGCAGCGACGGCGGCGGACGGCCGGGGTTCGCGGCGCGTTCGGCCCGCGCGGCTAGCGCGGGAGCGCCGGGGGCGCGCGCAGCCTCGCGCACACGAACGGGAATCCGGAAAATTAGAGACGGGATTATACCCGCCATGCACCGCTTCGGCCTGGGGGGCGAGGCCCGGGGTGTGCGTCCGGACGCCCGTTTCTCTCATGCAAACGTGCATACGCTCGCAAACCGTCGAGCGCGTTGTCATCTGGCGTCACATCGCGTTACATGCACGCCTGCTAAACCGGCCGCGCTTTGCCTTATGATGTCGGCGCGCCGCCACCACGATGCGGCGTCGCGCGCGCAAACACAGATACTCGGCCGCCCGCGCGAGCAGACCGGGGTACCGCGTCGCTCCTTGCCGGACACGCACGCGGACCGCATGGAGAACCTTCTTGAAGCAGTCATCGCCCTCATTGAGCCGCCGGCACTTTTCGCTTGCGGCCGCCTCCTCCGTCCTGGCCGCCTGCACGACCGCGGGCACGCAAACCGCCAGTGGCCCGCCGCCCGTCACCACCGCCCCCCTGCCGCCCGTCGCCAGGCCGCAGCGCCCGGTTCGCGTGGGCCTCGCGCTCGGCGGCGGCGCGGCGCGTGGCTTTGCGCATATCGGCGTGATCAAGGCGCTCGAGGCGCGCAACGTGCAAGTCGACTTCGTGGTCGGCACGAGCGCGGGCTCAGTCGTCGCGGCGCTCTACGCCTCGGGCATGAACGGTTTCGCGCTCAACAAGCTCGCCCTGACGATGGACGAAGCCTCGATCAGCGACTGGGCGATGCCGTTTCGCACGCGCGGTCTCCTGCAGGGCGTGGCGCTCCAGAACTATCTGAACACCACGCTGCACGACCGGCCCATCGAGAAGATGGCGAAGCCGCTCGGCGTCGTCTCGACCGACCTGCGCACGGGCCAGCCTATCCTGTTCCAGCGCGGCAACACGGGCATTGCCGTGCGCGCATCGTGCAGCATTCCGTCGATTTTCGAGCCGGTGAAGATTGCGGGCCACGAATACGTGGACGGCGGCCTCGTGAGCCCGGTGCCGGCCTCGTTCGCACGCAAGATGGGCGCCGACTTCGTGATCGCCGTGGACATCTCGGCGCGCCCTGAAACGGCCTCGACGCTGAGCCAGTTCGACGTGCTGATGCAGACCTTCACGATCATGGGCCAGACGATCAAGTCCTACGAACTCGACAAGTACGCCGACATCGTGATCCGCCCGAATCTCAACGCGATGTCGTCCAGCGACTTCACTCAGCGCAACGCGGCGATTCTCGCGGGCGAGGAAGCGGCGGCGCGCATCATGCCGGAACTCGAGCGCAAGCTCGCTGCAGCGCGCCTGACGGCCTGATCGCTTGACCTGAGCGCCCCTTCAGCGGGCGCACGGGCGCAAAAAACGCAAAAGCCTGCTTCGCAAGAAGCAGGCTTTTTGTTCGCTACAAAACCCCGATCAGTTGCCGCCGTTGCCCTCGAACTGCGCGCTCACGCGCTTGAGGTTTTGCTGCTGATCCGCCGTGAACGACGTTTCGATGCGGCGTGCACCGGTGAAGCGCTTTTCCCAGTATCCGTCGTCGAGGTCGTCGACGCGGATCGTGCTGCCGGTAGACGGCGAATGCACGAACTTGTTGTCGCCGATGTAGATGCCGACGTGGGAGAACGTGCGGCGCATCGTGTTGAAGAACACGAGGTCGCCCGGCTTCAGGTTGCTCATGCTGATCTTCTCGCCCACGCGGCTCATTTCCTCGGCGCGGCGCGGCAGCGACATGCCGAGCGTGTCCTGGAACACGTAGCGCACGAAGCCGCTGCAGTCGAGGCCGGAGTCGGGCGTGTTGCCGC
Organism: Paraburkholderia sp. BR10936; assembly: GCF_040965735.1. Lineage (NCBI taxonomy): Bacteria > Pseudomonadati > Pseudomonadota > Betaproteobacteria > Burkholderiales > Burkholderiaceae > Paraburkholderia > Paraburkholderia sp. BR10936. Next base: position 326,730 of record NZ_JBFRCM010000004.1, on the reverse strand, counting down.
CCCAGCGGTAACGCACACCAATCATGTTAAGTGCGCCGACAACGACGTCGCCGGCTTTGCCGGCCATGCCGGACAGGAACGCCTTGGCGCCGCCTTCGGTCGGGGCCGGAGCCGCCGCCGGGGTCGCCTGGTTGGCATTCTGGAGGGCGTTCTGAACTGCTGGGATGGACTGCGGATTCGCCGAATTGCTCGGCGAAAATGAGGCATTCTGGCTAAAGCTGCTTACTTCGTCGGCGAACGCGCCGGGAGCTGCGGCCATCAGTACGCCGATGAACATCCCGGCGACGACGCGCGTGCAAGCCTGGGTCAAGTATCGGTGCTGCATTGGTCGGTAGAAATTGCCCGTAAATCAGGGAGTTAGTGGAAAAGTTTGGACGATACTAGCCAGTAAGTATTTGTGTGTCAAAACAAATAGAAAAATTCAATCGCGACATTCACCTCATTGGTGAATTTCACCGAAATTCGCACTAAAGTTCCGCCAAAGCCTAGCGATCGAATGCAGCTTTCAACAATTTTCGGGTGTAAGGATGGGCGGGTCTGTCGAAGATATTCGCGACCTCTCCCGACTCGACGATCGCCCCGTCCTGCATCACCACCACCCGGTGCGCCATTGCGCCGATCACCGCCAGGTCGTGGCTGATGAACACGTAGCCCAGGTTGTACTTGCGTTGCAAATCCGTCAACAATCTCAACACCTGTTGCTGGATTGACACGTCGAGCGCGCTGGTCGGTTCGTCGAGCACGATCACGCGAGGCTCCAGCACCAGCGTGCGCGCAATGGCGATACGCTGGCGCTGGCCACCCGAAAACTCGTGCGGGTATCGGTGCAAAGCGGTGCGATCGAGGCCCACTTCGCGCAGCACGCCGACAACGCGCTTGCGCCGCTCCTCGATAGAAAGATCGGGCCGATGCAGCGCGAGCCCCTCCCCCACGATGCGCTCGATGGTTTGACGCGGAGAAAGCGAACTGAACGGGTCCTGAAAGACAACCTGCAGATGCGAGCGCAACGACAGCCTGTCGCGGCCCGTGTAGCTCGCGATAGGCCGCCCCTGGAACTCGACGATACCGCCCGCCGTTCGCTGCAGCCCCAACATCGCCATCGCAAGCGTCGTTTTTCCCGATCCGGACTCGCCGACGATGCCAAGCGTCTCACCCTGGCGCACCGCAAGGTTCGCGTCGTTCACGGCGCGATAACGCCCCTTTTGCCACCAGCCGCGAAAACCCGGCAACTTCGTTGCGAAGTCGACGATCACGTCCTTCGCCTGCAGGAGAACCGGCGCGATCGGCAGGACGGGCAGCACGTGGCGCTCGGGACGGCTCGCGATGAGCCGTTGCGTGTACGGATGTTGCGGCGCCTCGAAAATCTGCTCGACGTTGCCCGACTCCACGAGCCTGCCCTTCTCCATCACGGCCACGCGCTGCGCGAAGCGGCGCACGAGGTTCAGGTCGTGCGTGATGAGCAAGACCGACATGCCGCGCCGTGCCGCCTCCTCGCGCTGCAGCTCGAGCAGCAGATCGACGATCTGGCCGCGGATCGTCACGTCGAGCGCCGTGGTCGGCTCGTCGGCGAGCAACAGACGCGGACGGCACGCGAGCGCCATCGCGATCATCACGCGCTGGCGCTGGCCGCCCGAGAGCTGATGCGGATAACTCGACACGCGCCGCCGCGCCTCGGTAATGCCCGTGCGCTCGAGCAGCCCCACCGCCTGCTCGTAGGCCGCTTTCTTCGAGACGCCGTCGTGCAGCACGATGGTCTCCGCGATCTGTTCGCCGATCGTGTAGAGCGGATTGAGCGCCGTCATCGGTTCCTGGAAGATCATCGCGACGTCGTTGCCGCGCAGACCGCGCATCGCGCGTTCGCTCTTCGCGAGCAGATCGTCGCCGTCGAGGCGGATGCTTCCACTGATCTGCGCGTCCTGCAGCAGGCGCAGTACCGCGAGCGCGGTGACGGTCTTGCCCGAGCCCGACTCGCCGACGAGCGCCACGCGCTCGCCGCGCCCGATCGCGAGCGTGACATCATCGACGGCGAGCGTCTCGTCGAAGCGCACGCTCAGGTGCTCGATCGAGAGGAGCGGCGCGGCGGCGTCCTGAGGCACGGCGCTCACTGGTTGCCTCCGGCCTTCATGGCGTCGGAAATACGCGTATCGAGCGCGTTGCGTAGCGCGTCGCCGATGAACGTGAGCAGCAGCAGCGTCGCCACGAGCACACCGAAAGTCGAGAGCGCGATCCACCATGCGTCGAGATTGCGCTTGCCCTGTGCGAGCAACTCGCCGAGGCTCGGCGTGGGCGCGGGCACGCCAAGGCCCAGGAAGTCGAGACTCGTGAGCGCGAGAATCGCGCCGCTCATGCGAAACGGCAGGAACGTGATGACCGGCGTGAGGCTGTTGGGCAGCACGTGATGCCAGATGATCTGCCAGTTCGACAGGCCCATTGCGCGCGCGGCGAGCACATAGTCCTGGTTGCGGTTGCGCAGGAATTCCGCGCGCACATAGTCGGACAAACCGATCCAGCCGAACAGCGAAAGCAGCACGATCAGCAGCACGAAGCCCGGCTCGAAGATCGCCGCGAAAATGATCAGCAGATAAAGCTCGGGTAGCGAACTCCAGATCTCGATGAGACGCTGTCCGAAGATATCGACCTTGCCGCCGAAGTACCCTTGCACCGCGCCCGCCAGCACGCCGAGCAGCGTGCCGATGGCAGTCAGCACGAGCGCGAACTCAACCGACACGCGAAAGCCGTACAGCAAGCGGGCGAACAGGTCGCGGCCGCTCTCGTCGGTGCCGAGCCAGTTCTGGCGCGACGGCGGCGCGGGGTTCGGCACTTTCGCGAAGTAGTTGAGTGTGTCGTAGTAGTACGGATTCGGCGGATAGATCGCGAAGTTGCCCGGCGCGTCGAAGCGGTGGCGAATGTACGGATCGAGGTAGTCGGCAGGCGTCGGGAAATCGCCGCCGAACGCGGTTTCCGGATAGTCCTTGAACAGCGGGAAATACAGGTGCCCGTCGTAGCGCACGACAAGCGGCTTGTCGTTGCACCAGAGCGGACCCGCGAGACTCGCCGCAAACGCGACAAGAAACACGATCAGGCTCCAGTAGCCCAGGCGCTGTTGCTTGAAGCGCAGCCACACGCGACGGGCGGGCGTGGGCGACTTGAGGGCGCGCACGCTCTCGGTACGCAGTTCGGGTTCAGCGCCAGCGCGGACTCGGTTCAACTCAGCGCTCCAGTTGTTCGAATTGGATGCGGGGATCGACCCACACGTAGCACAGATCGGAAATCAGTTTGGTTAGCAGTCCGATCAACGTGAAGAGGTACAGCGTGCCCAGCACGACCGGATAGTCGCGCCGCACGACGGATTCGTACGAAAGCAGGCCGAGCCCGTCGAGCGAAAACAACGTTTCGATCAGCAGGCTGCCGGTGAAGAACGCGCCGATGAACGCCGCCGGGAACCCCACCACGAGCGGCAGCAGCGCGTTGCGAAAGACGTGCTTCCAGAGCACGGTGCGCTCCGAGAGCCCTTTCGCGCGCGCGGTCAGCACGTATTGGCGGCGAATCTCTTCGAGAAAGGCGTTCTTGGTCAGCATGGTCGTGACGGCGAAACTGCCCACGACCGACGCCGTCACGGGCAGCGTGATGTGCCAGAGATAGTCGAGAATCTTGCCGCCGAGCGAGAGCGTGTCCCAGTTGTCAGACGTGAGATTGCGCAGCGGGAAGAGCTGCAGGAACGAGCCGCCGCCGAACAGCACGAGCAACAGCACGCCCAGCACGAAGCCCGGAATCGCATAACCGACGAGCACGACGAGACTCGTCACGAGGTCGAACCGCGAGCCGTTGCGCACCGCCTTCGCGATGCCCAACGGCACCGATATCAGATAAGTGAGAAAGAAGGTCCAGAGGCCGATGCTGATCGACACCGGCAGCTTGGAAATGATCAGCGACCACACGCTCTGGTGATGGAAATAGCTCTGTCCGAGATCGAAGCGCGCAAAGCGCCCGAGCATCAGGAAATAGCGTTGCAGCGGCGGCTTGTCGAAGCCGTAAAGCTGCTTGAGCTGCGCGATCTGCTGCGCGTCCACGCCCGAATGCGCGCGCATGCCGAACGGCATGCCCTGCTCCGCGCCCCGCCGCAATTCGCGCACCGCCTGTTCGACGGGACCGCCCGGCACGAACTGGATCACGCCGAAGGTCAGCGTAAGCACGCCGAGCAGCGTCGGGATCATCAGCAGCAGGCGTTTGACGATGTAGCTCCACATGATTTCGATGCTTTCCGTCGTGTCCGTCGTTAATGACCCGTCGCCTGTGGCGCGGACTGCGGCTTGAACCACCACGTCGAGATGATCCAGTCGTTCGCGCCATAGTACAGCGGCAACTTCGCCGGATAGGCCAGCGTGTTCTTGAACGCCACCCGGTGCGTCGCGCTGTACCACTGCGGCACCACATAGTAGCCGTGCATCAGCACCCGGTCGAGCGCATGCGTGGCGTCGAGCAGTTGCTGGAGCGTCTGCGCCCGCGTGAGCGCCTTGAGGATCGCGTCGACGGCCGGCGACTTCAGGCCCAGCAGATTGCCCGAGCCCGGCTCGTCGGCGGCCTTGCTGCCGAAGCGATCGACCTGCTCCGCGCCCGGCACCTGGACGTCGGGGAACTTGATGGTCGTCATGTCGAAGTCGAAGGCGTCGAGCCGCTTCTGGTAGAGCGCGAAATCGACCGAGCGATAGTTCACCTGGATGCCAAGGCGCCTGAGCGCCTGCGTGTACTGCGCCATGATCGGCGCCCACTGCGCCGAAGCGCTCGTGTCGTCGAGCACCTCGAACGTGAACGGCTCGCCCTTCGCGTTGCGCAGCGCGCCGTCGCGATAGGTCCAGCCGGCTTCGGCGAGCAGCGCACGCGCCTTGAGCAGATTTGCTCGCAGCGAGCCCGGCGGGGTCGTATCGGGCTGCGAGGGCGGCGGCCCGAACACGGCGGGATCGAGCGACTTGCGCCACGGCTCGAGCAAGGCAAGTTCGCCAGGCGATGGCAGCCCCTTTGCCTGCAGCTGCGTGTTCGCGAACCAGCTGTCGATGCGACGGTACTGGCTATAGAACAGCATGCGGTTGAGCCACGGGAAGTCGAGCGCGAGATCGAGGGCGCGGCGCACGCGCACGTCCTGGAACACGGGCCTGCGCAGATTCATGACGAAGCCCTGCATGCCGGTGCCGTTGTGCTGCGGGAACTCGCGCTTGATGAGCTCGCCGCTGTCGAAGCGCTTGCCGACATCGCGCCGCACCCAGTTGCGCGCGACGTATTCGACGAGCGCGTCGTACTCGCCCGCCTTGAAGGCCTCGAGGCGGGCCACGTCATCCGAATAGAGCTTGTAGGTAACACGCTCGAAGTTGTTGGTGCCCACGCGCACCGGCAGGTCCTTGCCCCAGTAGTTGGGGTCGAGCTTGTAGGTGATCGTGCGACCGTTCGAGTAGCGGTCGATCACATACGGGCCGCTGCCGATCGGCTGCTCGAACGCGAGCTGATCGAAGGCGACGCGGCTGCCGTCCGGGCGCAAGCCCCACTTGTGCGAGAACACCGGCATGCCACCCGCGATGAGCGGCAGCTCGCGGTTGTTACTGCGGAACTCGAAGCGGATCGTCGCGGGATCGACCACCACCGCGCGCGTGATCTCGCTGAAATACGCCTGCATGGAGGGCGCGGCCTGGCGGCTCTTGAGCGTGTCGAGCGAGAACTTCACGTCTTCGGCAGTCACCGGGTCGCCGTTCGAGAAGCGCGCCTTCGGGTTGATGTGGAAGGTCACCGAAAGCCCGTCGGGCGCGATGCGGATGTCGTCGGCGAGCAAACCATAGGCCGAGGCCACTTCGTCGAGGCTCCCCGTCGTGAGGCTCTCCAACAGCATGCCGAGCCCCGGGGCCGCGTTGCCGCGTAGCGTGAACGGGTTGAACTTGTCGAAACTCGTGAGGCGGTCGGGATTGGCGAGGACGAGCGTGCCGCCCTTGGGCGCATCCGGATTCACGTAGTCGAAGTGCGGGAATCCTTGCGGATATTTGGGCTCGCCGTACTGCGCAATGGCGTAGACCGCGTGCGCGCTCGGCATGGCCAGCAGCCCGCATCCGAGCGCAAGACACATCGCCGCCAGCCTTTTGGCAAGTGCGAACCGAACCGCAGGAACGGTTGCCCCAAGCGCGCCGAGCGCCGTCCTGCCTCGCGTTCCTGTCGTCATAGATCGGTAATTGTCCAGGCTGCCTTGTCAGTTGTGAGAGAATTCTACCCAAACCACGCGGCGCCGCCCCCACAGGCGCTGGCGCATTGACCTGATTTAGGAGAATTCATGGGCTTCCTCGCTGGCAAACGTATCCTGTTGACCGGCCTGCTGTCGAACCGTTCGATCGCGTACGGCATCGCGCAGGCATGCAAGCGCGAAGGCGCGGAACTGGCGTTCACGTACGTCGGCGACCGCTTCAAGGACCGTATCACCGAGTTCGCACAGGAATTTGGCAGCAACCTGGTGTTCCCTTGCGATGTGGCCGACGACGCGCAAATCGAAGCGCTCTTCACGGACCTCAAGCAACACTGGGATACGCTCGACGGCCTCGTCCACTCGATCGGCTTCGCGCCGCGCGAGGCGATCGCGGGTGACTTCCTCGACGGCATGACGCGCGAGAATTTCCGCATTGCGCACGACATTTCGGCATACAGCTTCCCCGCGCTTGCCAAGGCCGCCAAGCCGATGCTCGCCCAGAACGCTTCGCTGCTGACGCTGACCTATCTCGGCGCAGAGCGCGCGATCCCGAACTACAACACCATGGGCGTCGCGAAAGCCGCACTCGAAGCGAGCGTGCGTTATCTCGCGGTGGCGCTCGGTGCGCAAGGCGTGCGCGTGAACGGCATCTCCGCTGGCCCGATCAAGACGCTCGCGGCAAGCGGTATCAAGGGCTTTGGCAAGATTCTCGACTTCGTCGCACAGAACGCCCCGCTGCAGCGTAACGTGACCATCGAGCAGGTCGGCAATTCCGCCGCGTTCCTGCTCTCCGATCTGGCAGCCGGCGTGACCGCCGAGATCATGCACGTCGACTCCGGCTTCAACGCGGTGGTTGGCGGCATGGCCGGCCTCGAGTAAGCCTCTCTTCGCGTTGCGCGCGCATCGTTGCGCGCGCAACGGCAAGAATGCAAAAGCCGCCCACTGGGCGGCTTTTCCTTTGGCGTGGCGTTCGATGTGCCATGCGCGCCGTGTCACGCGCACCACGCCGGCAACGAGCCTCGCGGCTTAGTGCCAGTGTCCCGGAGGACCGCCGTGGTCGCGGTCGTAGTGGTCGCGGTCGTAGTGGCCGCGGCCCGGGCCGTCATAGCCGCCGTGGTGGCGATACCAGTCGTCGCGCCCCCAGTAGCGGCGGCCGTCCCAGTAACGGTCACCGTGCCAGCCGATGACGATGGCCGGCGGCGCGGCATAAACAGGAGCCGGCTGATAGACGACCGGCGGCGGAGGCGGCGCGTAGACCGGTTGCGGAGCGACATAAACCGGGGCCGGAATACCGATGTTGACACCAACGCTCACGCCAGCCATAGCAACGCTCGATGCGCCGATAGCCACGCCCCCGAGCAGCATTGCAACAACACGTGGGAACTTCATGGACTCACCTTTCGGGTTTGATGTTTTGTTCAAGCCAATATAACGCACGGCTTTCGCCCGCGTATTTCAAACTTGTAATAACTGATGCACGAGCCTGGCCTGCGTTCGATGTCGTTACGTCTCGTTACACTGGGCGGCGGATGGCCAACAGCGCCGGGCAGAATAGCATCGCTTGCGCCGGTGTGCAGGAGACTTCGCACGACTCGCGAACCCCAGTCCATTTATCGGCGCCTCAATGCAAAACCTTTGCACTCCAGAGCGCCACCGCAATTTGCCTGGCATTCCTGAAGATTCTTGCAGTGCTTCTTCCCTGCCTTCGAGCGACGACTTATTGCCTCCTCACATCGAGCAATTTGCGACCCAAAAAACAAAAACCCCGCAAGCCGAGACTTGCGGGGTTTCCACCGCCATTACTGGCGGAGACGGAGGGATTCGAACCCTCGATCCAGGTTTTGGCCCAGATGCTCCCTTAGCAGGGGAGTGCCTTCGACCTCTCGGCCACGTCTCCCAAAAACTTCGTTCGCGCCAGGGAGGCAGCGCAACGAAGCCAAGATAATAGCGGGTTAGCGCCTTCCGGTCAATTCATACGACGCTTTTTTGCAAAGTTTTTTCTGCAAGCGCACAACGAACCTCGGGCGCGGCATCGTGCATCGGAATCGAGCGGAAAAACCGCGTCACATCCTCGTCACACAACACAAACGCGGCGCAATGGCCGCGCAAACACGGCACGGTTTACGCGTGCTCGAGGTCGAACGCCTTGTGCAGCGCGCGCACTGCCAGCTCCATGTACTTCTCGTCGATCAGTACCGAAATCTTGATTTCCGAGGTCGAGATCATCTGGATGTTGATGCCCTCTTCCGAAAGCGTGCGGAACATCTTGCTCGCCACGCCCACGTGCGAACGCATGCCCACGCCGACCACCGAAACCTTCGACACCTTCGCGTCGCCGAGCACCTGCTCCGCGCTCACGTGGCCCTTCACCTGGTTGTTCAGCACATCGATGGCGCGCTGATAGTCGCCGCGCGGCACCGTGAACGTGAAGTCGGTCTTGCCGGCCACGCTCTGGTTCTGGATGATCATGTCGACGTCGATGTTAGCGTCCGCCACCGGGCCGAGGATCTGATACGCGATACCGGGCTTGTCGGGCACGCCCATCACGATGATGCGGGCCTCGTCGCGCTGGAACGCGATACCCGAGATGACTGCTTTTTCCATGGTCTCGTCTTCTTCAAAAGTAATCAGGGTGCCCGAGGACATCTCCTCGTCGAGGTTCATCATCGGGTCGGTCAGGCTGGAGAGCACACGCGTCTTCACCTGATACTTGCCCGCGAATTCCACCGAGCGGATCTGCAGCACTTTCGAGCCGAGGCTGGCCATTTCCAGCATCTCTTCGAACGTAATGCGGTCGAGACGGCGTGCGTCGTCGACCACACGCGGGTCGGTCGTGTAGACGCCGTCGACGTCCGTATAGATCAGGCATTCGTCGGCCTTCAGCGCCGCTGCGACTGCAACTGCCGACGTGTCCGAGCCGCCGCGCCCGAGCGTGGTGATGTGGCCTTCCGGGTCGATGCCCTGGAAGCCCGTGATCACGACCACCTTGCCTTCGTCGAGATCGGCCAGCACGCGCTCGCCGTCGATGTCGTTGATGCGGGCCTTGGTGAACGAGCTGTCGGTTTTGACCGGCACTTGCCAGCCGGTGTAGCTGATGGCGTCGACGCCTGCTTCCTGCAGGGCGATCGACAAAAGACCGACGCTCACCTGCTCACCGGTCGACGCAATCATGTCGAGCTCGCGCGGGCTGGGCTGCGGCGAAATTTCTTTCGCGAGACCGAGCAGACGATTGGTTTCGCCGGACATCGCCGAAGGCACGACGACCATCTTGTGGCCGGCCTTGTGCCATTTGGCGACGCGCTTGGCGACGTTCTTGATGCGCTCGACCGAGCCCATCGAGGTGCCGCCGTATTTGTGTACGATGAGTGCCATTGTCGTTCTGAACTGGAGATGTTACCGCGCTGGCGCACTGAAGAACCGGGCCGCCCGGACGCCTTGGGGCCACGGCGGCGGCTTCAGCGCGTGCAGCACGCGCGGGGTTTTGCCTCAGGGGCGCGAAGGCCGGCGCATCGTGTCGACGCGCGCTGGTGCCTTGCACTCGCGCCCTGCCCGCATGCCGCTACGACGTCCCTGCAACCGTCGGATACCGCTCGAAGGAAAAATCGCGCCTTCACGAGACACGCCGCTTTTGACGGCGTCCGTGAACGCGAAAAAGCGGGCTGGACAAACGACTTACACTACCCGATTGACGCCAGAATTACAAGACAGAACACGCTCGCAGAGGCCGAAAAAGGCTTGTGTGGCAAGGATTTGCGGGGGAACGATCGCGATACCAGTCGGCGAATTGATCGATGACGGCGACGCGACTTCAGGCGATCAGCACATCCTTGCGCCATTCGATGCGTCGCCAGGCCGCGTCAGGCTCGCCGGGCGTCGCGCCGAACGCCGACCGGTTCACGCCGATACGGGGCACGAACAGCAGCGTCTCGCCCACATAGAGCAACGGCACGTCGCGCTCCCATGCCGGCACGCCGCGCGTCTGGAACAGGTTCTTGAGCGTGCGGCTCACGTGCGCGGCTTCGTCGCGCAAGCGCTCGCCGCCGCTGCGCTCGCGCGCGACGAGCGGCGCGCTCGCGAGCACGTGCTCGGGAACGGCGTCGGCATCGTCAGGAGCGGCGGGCGCGAAAACGTAGGTCCCGCGCCATGACGGCAGCCGCCAGACTTCCTCGCCGCGCCAGTTCAACGACACGGGCGCGCGTGCATGAGCGGCGCCCTCGCCTGCGCGTTCGTCGCGCGCCCGCATGGCTCCCCACGAAACGATGCCGCGATATGCGCGCAAGCGATGTCCGGCGTGATCGACGCGCAACGCATGGCCATTCGGGTCATCGCGCGCAACCTCGCGCAACTGCCGCAACAGATCCGCAAGCCGCGCGGTCGACGCCGCCGGCAGGCCAAGCGAGCGCATCCAGTAACGCAGCACATTGAGGGCGCGTGTATCGTCGAGCGCGAGCAGCGCGGCATGTGAAAGCGCGCGGTCGCCCTCGCGCCCGACGTCGCGCAAATCAATGCGCGCGAGATCGTCGAGCAGACGCTGCGAAGCAGCTGCATGCGCCGCCGTGCGCGCGAACGCATCGCGATAGCCAGGAAAATGAGCCGAGAGCGCCGGCATCACGTCGTGACGCAAGGCGTTGCGCGCGTAGCGCGTGTCGTCGTTCGATTCGTCGTCGATCCAGTGCAGGCCGTGCGCGCGCGCATAGCGCTCCAGTTGCATGCGCAACAGCGCGAGCAGTGGCCGCATGCGCGCCACGCCATTCGCGCTCGCACGTGCCGGCGCCATCGCCGCGAGCCCCGCGAGCCCGGCGCCGCGCAGCAACTGCAGCAGCACCGTCTCCGCCTGATCGTCCGCATGCTGCGCGAGCCAGAGCGCCTGCACGCCGTGCGCCGCGCACATCGCGTCGAGCGCGCGGTAGCGCGCGTCGCGGGCAGCCGCCTCGACGCCGGCCGCGTCGTCGCGCGCCAACTCTACGCACCTCGCGTCGAACGTCACGCCGTACGCGCGCGCGGTTACCTCGCAATGGGCAAGCCATGCGTCGGCGTTCGGGCTCAGGCCGTGATGCACATGCAGTGCGACGAGACGCTGTGCGCCCGCCGCCCGCACCGCGGCGTCCAGCAGCACGGACGAGTCGAGCCCGCCGCTATACGCGATCGCGATGCGTGCGTCGTCGGCAAGCGTGGAAAGCACAACGCCGAGCGCATCGAGAACGATGCGCCCGGCGTCGGATTCGGGATGGTCGGTCACAGCACGACCGCAGACGTCGAGGAACGTTGACGTCGCGCGCCTTATGCGCCCGGCGTCGTTTCCTTGAACTTGCCGTAGGCCATCAGGCGCTCGAAACGGCGCTGCTTCAGATCGGCGATGCTCATGCCCTGGAACTGGCGCAGCGAGTCGGCGAGCGCGCGGCGCAGCAGCGCGGCCATGCCCTTCGGGTCCCGATGCGCGCCGCCGAGCGGCTCGTTCACGATCTTGTCGATGAGGCCCAGCGCCTTGAGACGGTGCGCCGTGAGGCCCAGCGCTTCCGCAGCTTCCGGCGCCTTCGCAGCGCTCTTCCAGAGAATCGACGCGCAGCCTTCCGGCGAAATCACCGAGTAGGTCGAGAACTGCAGCATCATGACGGTATCGGCCACGGCCACAGCGAGCGCGCCGCCCGAACCGCCTTCGCCGATGATCGTCGTGATGATCGGCGTCTTGAGTTCGGCCATCACATAGAGATTGCGGCCAATGGCTTCCGACTGGCCGCGCTCTTCCGCGCCGATGCCCGGGTACGCGCCCGGCGTGTCGACGAACGTGAAGATGGGCAGGCCGAATTTTTCGGCGAGACGCATCAGGCGTTCGGCCTTGCGATAGCCTTCCGGGCGCGGCATGCCGAAGTTGCGCGCGGCGCGCTCCTTCGTGTCACGGCCCTTCTGGTGGCCGATCACCATGCAGGCCTGGCCATTGAAGCGCGCGAGGCCGCCGACGACGGAAAGGTCGTCCGCGAACGAGCGGTCGCCATGGAGTTCGTGAAAATCGGTAAAAAGCTCGTGCACGTAATCGAGCGTGTACGGACGCTGCGGATGACGCGCGATCTGCGAAACCTGCCACGGGCTCAGGTTCGCATAGAGGTCCTTCGTGAGTTGCTGGCTCTTCTTCGACAGCCGCTCGATTTCTTCCGAAATATCGACGGCCGAATCGTCCTGAACGAAGCGCAGTTCTTCGATCTTCGCTTCCAGTTCAGCGATCGGCTGTTCGAAATCCAGAAACGTGGTCTTCATGTGTGGGAATCCTTCACTTTGCGGCAGCGCGTATTCTAACCGCGCCAGCCCGCGCCGAAATCGGCTCAGAACTATCGATTTCTTCGATCGATAGCATTTTTCTCAGACGCTGACGACAGCCCCGGGCCTCACGACGGCTCGAGGCTGCGCCACATATACCAGGTCGCGACGGTACGCCACGGCTCCCAGTTGGCCGCGACTTCGCGCGCTTCGCTGCGCGTGACCGGCTCGCCACTGAAATAGTTGACGCTGATCGCGCGGATCAGGCCCAGATCGTCGAGCGGCAGCACATTCGGGCGTGCGAGATTGAAGATCAGGAACATCTCGGCGGTCCAGCGGCCAATGCCGCGAATCGCCGTGAGCTCCGCGATCACGTCTTCGTCGTCCATCGACGTCCACTTGCCGACGTGCAGCGCACCCGAGACGAAATGCTGCGCGAGATCGAGGATGTATTCCGTCTTGCGTTTCGAGAGGCCACACGCGGCGAGCTTCTCGTGACCGAGTTTCAGGAACTGCTGCGGCATGAGCTTCGGGCATGCGGCTTCCACACGCTGCCACAGCGCCTGCGCCGCCGCCGTCGAAATCTGCTGGCCGACCACCGAACGTGCGAGCGTGACGAACGGATCGTCGCGGCTCAACAAATGCACGGGACCGAACTTCGGAATCAGCTTCTTGAGAATGCGGTCACGCTTGACGAGGTCCGCGCACGCCTTGTCCCAATAGTCGGGACGCTGCACTTCGAATTCGAGATCGCCCAGCGCGTTCGCCGCAGGCTCCACGGCTTCGAGTGCCGCCGGACCATTGGAGAGCGCAGCCTCGATTGCCGCGCCGTCGAGCACTTCGTGCGAGCCGGACGCGCCGTTGGTTTTCCCGCGCGCCGTCTTCGCAGCCGGCCTTGTCGCTGCCTTGCCGCCCGCTCCATTGAGCGCACGCTTTGCACCTGCGGGTGCGCCCGCAGTTCCGCCCGTTAGCGACGCAGACCGCCTGGTCTGCGTCTTCGTGGCCGTTGCCATCCTGCCTCCTGCCTCGCGAATCGATCAGTGGAAACTGGACAGCCCGCTTACACGCGGCGCCACTCGGTCAACCCGCCCGGTTTGTCTTCGAGCGCGACACCGGCTTCGAGCAGTTCGGCCCGAATCCGGTCCGCCTCCGCATATTGCTTCGCCTGCTTGGCCGCCGTGCGCGCCGCGATCTTCGCTTCGATCGCTGCCACGTCGAGCGCGCCTGCATCTTGTGCGCCCGCGGCCTGTTGCAGGAACACGCGCGGCTCGCGCACGAGCAGCCCGATCACACGTGCGAGACGCTGCAACTGACGCGCGAGCATGGCGTCGCGCGTACGGTTCACCTCGCTCGCGAGTTCGAACAGCACGGCGATCGCCACCGGCGTGTTGAAATCGTCGTTCATTGCCGCACGAAAACGTTGCGCGTACGGCTCGTTCCAGTCAAGCTCGCCCGCGTCCGGCGTCACGTCTTTCAACGCCGTGTAAAGACGGGTGAGCGCGTTGCGCGCGTCGTCGAGATGCGCGTCGCTGTGATTCAGCGGCGAGCGGTAATGCGCGCGCGCCATGAAGAAGCGCACCACTTCGGCATCGTACTTCGCCAGCACTTCGCGGATCGTGAAGAAGTTGCCGAGCGACTTCGACATCTTCTCGTTGTCGATATTCACGAAGCCGTTATGCATCCACGTATTGACGAACGTCTTGCCGGTCGCGCCTTCGCTCTGCGCAATCTCGTTCTCATGGTGCGGAAACTGCAGGTCCTGACCGCCGCCGTGAATGTCGAAGTGCTCGCCGAGCAACGTGCAGCCCATGGCCGAGCATTCGATATGCCAGCCCGGACGCCCGCGTCCATATTTCGAATCCCAGCTCGTGTCGGCCGGCTCTTGCGGTTTTGCCTGTTTCCAGAGCACGAAGTCAAGCGGATCCTGCTTGGCATCGTTCGTCGCCACACGTTCGCCCGCGCGCAGGTCTTCGATCGACTTGCCGGAGAGCGCGCCATAGTTCGCGAACTTGCGCACCGCGTAGTTCACGTCGCCGTCCGCGCCCTGGTACGCGTAGCCGTTGCGCTCGAGCTTGCCGATCATGTCGAGCATCTGCGCAATGTACTGCGTCGCGCGCGGCTCGTGATCGGGACGCTCGATGCCGAGCGCGTCCGCGTCTTCGTGCAGCGCTGCGATGAAACGGTCGGTGAGCTGCTTGATCGTCTCGCCGTTTTCTACCGCACGACGAATGATCTTGTCGTCGATATCGGTAATGTTGCGCACATAGGTCACGTTGTAGCCGAGCGCGCGCAGCCAGCGTTGCACGATATCGAACACCACCATCACACGCGCATGCCCGACATGACAATAGTCGTACACCGTCATCCCGCAGACGTACATACGCACGACGCCGGGCTCGAGTGGCACGAAATTTTGCTTGTCACGCGCGAGCGTGTTGTAGATGCGCAGTGATTCCATAAAGGCGATGGATACGTGGGTCGAAAGAAATCCGCGGCGGCGCCGACCGCAGCCAGCGGGTGATGCCCGCATTGCTCAGGCTGCTGTCTGTCGGCGACCGGACTGCAACCAGGTTGCTATCGGGGCGGAGACGACCACGAGTGGCGTTGGAAAGCCCGGCGACTCGCGCAGCGCGCCCGGAATACGAATGAAACGGGCGAGGGACAAAGCGCGCGACGAAACGCACAGACCTTTTGTTAGAATGGCTCGGAGTATAACACCGCGACCTCACCCTATGAAACCTTCCAGCGGCCGCGCGCCCCGTGCTGCGACCCTTGCCGCGTCGGCTCTCTCGAGCGTCGCGATCGTGCTGTGCAGTGTCAGCATCGCGCATGCCGCGCCTCCGGCGACCTCCGACGCCACGCCCGGCGCCGACGCCGCGATCAGCCAGCACGACTGGGCTGGCGCGCTCAGCCAGCTCGACGCGCGCATCAAGACGAACCCGCGCGACGTGCAGGCGAAGTTCAAGCGCGCGACCATTCTCGCGCGCCTGAACCGCGACGACGACGCGATCGAGGCGTTCACCGAACTCACGCAGCTCTACCCCGAATTGCCCGAGCCTTACAACAATCTCGCGGCGCTTTACGCGAAGCATGGCCGCTACGACGAGGCGCGCGTCGCGCTCGAAACCGCGGTGAAGGCAAACCCGTCGTACGGACTCGCTTGGGAAAATCTCGGCGACCTTTACCTGCGTCTGGCCGACGCGTCATACCGCCGCGCGCAAACGCTTGGCCATGCAAGCGGCACCACGCAGCAGCGCCAGGCCGACATCGCGAAGATCATCTCGCCGCCGCCCGCGCAAAAGAAGTCGGCCGCGGCAGCGGCAGAAAGCGCATCGGCAGCGAGCCCGTCGGCCATCGTGCCCGCGCTCAGCAACCCGGCGTACCAGTTCGGCGGCTCGACGGGATCGCTCGCGATGCCGCCTTTCGTGGCGCCGTCGAACTAACATCTGGCGCGCAGCGTGCGCGCCGCGACACGTTTTTCCCGCACTTCCGAGGATACTCATGAAATGGTTGATGTTGGCGCTCGGCAGCGCCGCCCTGATCGCGAACGCACCCGCCTTTGCACAAAACGGCCAGCCGGCCGCCGCGCATCCGCAAGTGCTCTTCAAGACCAGTGAAGGCGACATTCGCGTCGAGCTCTATCCGGAGAAAGCGCCGAAGACCGTCGACAATTTCCTGCAGTACGTGAAGGCTGGCCAGTACAACGGCACGATCTTTCATCGCGTCATTCGCGGTTTCATGATCCAGGGCGGCGGCTACACGCAAAGCTTCGTCGAGAAACCCACGCGCGCGCCGATCGCGCTCGAAAGCAGGAATGGCCTGAAGAACCTCACGGGCACGATCGCAATGGCGCGCACGAGCGACCCGAATTCGGCCACCGCCCAGTTCTTCATCAACACGGTGGATAACGCCGGCCTCGACTATCCGAACCCGGACGGCAACGGCTATGCCGTGTTCGGCAAGGTCACGCAAGGCATGGACGTCGTGAAGAAGATCGAAGCGGCGCCCACCACCTCGCGCGGCCCGATGTCCGATGTGCCGCAAAAGGAAATCGTGATCGAGTCGGCGACCGTCGTCGGCAAGTAAGCACGCCGGCAACACGCCAGTTAATCATCGACTAACCGGGCGGCAGCGCCGCCCTCACCCGTCGCACGTCGCGGCGCCGGCACACGCGTTGGGCAACACGTCCCGCCTCTTGCCGATGCAGCGACGTTCATTCCCCCCGCCACAGGCAAAGGATTCCATCATGGTCGAACTGCACACGAACCACGGCGTCATCAAGCTCGAACTGAACGCCGAGAAGGCCCCGAAGACGGTCGCCAACTTCCTCAACTATGTGAAGAGCGGCCACTATGACGGCACGGTGTTTCACCGCGTCATCGACGGGTTCATGATCCAGGGCGGCGGCTTCGACGCCGGCATGAAGCAAAAGCCGACCGAAGCGCCGATCGAAAACGAAGCGAACAACGGCCTGAAGAACGAGCGCGGCTCCATCGCCATGGCGCGCACCAACGACCCGCACTCGGCGTCGGCGCAGTTCTTCATCAACGTCGCCGACAACGACTTCCTGAACCACTCGTCGCCGACGCCGCAAGGCTGGGGCTACGCCGTGTTCGGCAAGGTCGTGGAAGGCCTCGAAGTGGTCGACAAGATCAAGAAGGTCAAGACGGGCTCGAAGGGCTTCCATCAGGACGTGCCGGTCGACGACGTCGTGATCGAGAAGGCTGTCGTCGTCGAATAAGCTTCGTACAACTCTCACGCACACCCTTCATCGATGCTGCAGGAAAAGGCTTTACGACACGCTGCCGCGGGCGTGCCCGGCGAGGGCAAGCGCCCCCACGCGGCTCGTCCGTTTCTGTTCATTTCCGATGTGCATCTGAATGAAGGGATTCCGCGTACGGTCGCCGCGTTCGAGCGCTTCATCCGGGTCACGGCCGATCAGGCCGACTCGGTATTCATACTCGGCGACCTCTTCGAATACTGGATCGGTGACGACATGCTCACCGATCCGTTCCCCGCGCGCATGGCTGCGCTGATGCATACGCTCTCCGAGCGCGGCATCGCGCTCTACATCATGCACGGCAACCGCGACTTTCTGATGGGCAAGCGCTTCATGAAAGCCGCGGGCGCGATCTGGCTGCCCGACCCCATCGCGATCACCGCGTTCGGCACGCGCCTCGCACTCGCGCACGGCGACGCGATGTGCACCGACGATCACGGCTATCAGGTCTTCCGCAAGCTCGCGCGCAACCGGCTCGTGCAGCTGCTGTTTCTTGCCTGGCCGTTTCGCTGGCGGCGAGCGATCGCCGAGCGCGCGCGTCGCGCGAGCGAAAGCAAACGCAGCGGCCCGCGCCTGCCGAAGTACGACGTCACGGTCAAAGGCGTTGCGGCGCTCTTCAAGCGTGCGCGCGCGAACACCATCGTGCACGGCCACACGCACCGGCCGGCGCGCCACCAGGAGCCCGGCGGCACACGTTGGGTCTTGCCCGACTGGGATCTCGATCACGGCAAGCCGCGTGGCGGCTATCTGCGCGTGGATGCCGAAGGCTTCAGGGTCTTGCCGCTGGACTGAGGTGCGCCGCCTTTACTTTTAGCGCCTCGCTCTTAGCGCCCTCCTGGCGCCACGCCTCAAACGCGCGCAGGCGCCTTCTCCTCTTCGCGGCTCGACGCTTCGGCTTGCGGGCCGACACATTCGAGCCCCTCGGATAGACGCCGCAATTCGGCGAGCGCCGCATCGGCGCCATGGAGCGCCTCGAGTCGCGCGCCGAGACGCTCGAGCGCGACGACGATCGCATCGACACGCTGCGTCTGCGTAGCCGCGTGGTCGATCAGGCCGTGGATCGCGAGCGAAACCGGGTCGTCGGCATTGGGCGTGATGCCATAGGCGCAAAAGCCCTCTCGCGCCGAGGCCGGTTTGGCCTGCACCGGCGCGGTCTTCGCGGGCGCGACGACGCGTGCGGGGTTGCCTACCGCCGTAGCCCCTTCCGGCACCGGCTTCACGACCACGGCGTTCGAGCCGATTTTCGCCGCGGCGCCCACCGTGAAGCCGCCGAGCACCTTTGCGCCCGCACCGACGATCACGCCCGGCCCCAGCGTCGGGTGGCGCTTCGCGCCGCGCGTGAGCGACGTGCCGCCGAGCGTCACGCCCTGGTAGATCGTGCAGTCGTCGCCGACCTCGGCCGTCTCGCCGATCACCACGCCCATGCCGTGATCGATGAACACGCGCCTGCCGACGGTCGCGCCCGGATGGATCTCGATGCCCGTCAGAAAACGCGCGATCTGCGAAATGTAGCGCGCGAGCCAGCGGCGCCTGGCGAGCCAGCACGCATGCGCGAAGCGATGCAGCACGAGCGCGTGCAGACCCGGATAACAGGTCAGGACCTCCCACGCGCTGCGGGCGGCGGGATCGCGCTCGCGGATCGTGGCAATGTCTTCGCGAAGTCTCTTGAACATGGCTGTCACGCTAAAAACGGATGAAACATGGGAATGGCGGCCGCGCAACGCCGCTGCGTGCGTGCAAGCGACGCAACGGCTATTGCAGCCGCGCGCATTTGCTTATGAATTTTTCGCCGGTTTTCAGCCGATTGTAGGCGCAAAGCCGATTCGAGGTCGGAAGCCCCCGTCGGCGGCAAGGTTTGCGCCGGCGCGCGCAGCCGCGCCGACACAGAGGATCAGCGGATCTCGCCCTTGCCGTCGCCTTTGCCCTTGAGCAGGAGGATGTGCTTGGCGATGCCACGCACGATATTGACCTCCTCGCGCTCGAGCCCCGAGCGGGCGAAGAGCCGCCGCAGCCGCGACATCAGCTTCTTCGGATTGGCGGGGTCGAGAAACTCGAGCGCGATGAGCGCGTTCTCGAGGTGCACGTACATGCGCTCGATGTCGTCGCTCGTCGCGAGCGGCGACCCGGCCGGAAGCGGGGCGGCGCCGCCCGCACCGCCAGCCGCCGGCAGCGCGGCGGCGGGTGCGCTCTCCCCGAGGTACGCGAGGCGCAGCTCATAGGCGAGCACCTGAACCGCCTGGGCAAGATTGAGCGAGCTATAGGCGGGATTGGCCGGAATATGCGCAAGCGCGCTGCAGCGCTCGACGTCGTCGTTCGACAGGCCCGTGCGTTCGTTGCCGAACACGAGCGCGATGTCGCCGCCGTGCACCGCCTGGCGGCAGGCGTCCTGCACCGCCTCGCGCGGCGCTGCGGGCGGCGGCCCGTACTCGCGCGTGCGCGCTGTGAGCGCGAGCGACCATTGCACGCCCGCCAGCGCATCGGCAAGCGTCGGCACGATGTGGGCGGCCGCGAGCACGTCGTCGGCGCCGCTCGCCATGGCAATGGCTTCCGGGTCGCAGTGGACCTGCGGCACGCGCGGCGCCACCAGCACGAGGCGCGAGAATCCCATGGTCTTCAGCGCGCGCGCGGCCGCGCCGACGTTGCCGGGGTGGCTCGGCTCGACGAGCACGAAGCGGGTAGACGTGAAGCCGCCGCGCAGTGGCTCGTGGGCGTCGCCGCAAGCCGGCGCCGCAGCGTGGGGAGTTGCGTGGGAATCGGGTGAATCGGGGTGCGCCAAGATGGTTCTCTAACCGCGAAAAGGAGATTGAAATCTCTATGTTAGCGCGCCCGGCGCCGCGGCGATGTGGGCTCATGCGCTTCCTGCCGCGAACGTCATATCCATAGAAATCCCGATATCCCGCCCGAGAGAAGCCATGGAATCGCCGATACTCGGGTAAAATGGCGGTTTCGCGCGCGTCGGGCGAATCGTGCAGCCGTGTTGCTGACCGCCAGGCGCCCGGCAAGTCGCTGGCCAACAGCGCCGCCGCGCCCCGCTCTTATCCAATTCGTCTCCGTTGACGGGACAGGTTCCGCAGGTCCATTCGAGGCCCGCGCCCTGTCCAATCGTTAGACGCTTTTATCTTTTGCACCACCGGCGCGCGTCCCGCCTTCGCGAGCGCCGGACAACAAGGATCCTGGCTCATGCATCCCATGCTCAACATCGCTGTCAAGGCCGCGCGCCGCGCCGGACAGATCATCAACCGCGCGTCGCTCGACCTCGACCTCGTGCAGGTCGCGAAGAAGCAGCACAACGATTTCGTCACGGAAGTCGACAAGGCGGCTGAAGCCGCCATCATCGAAACGCTCAAGACCGCCTACCCCGACCACGCCATCCTTGCCGAGGAATCAGGCCAGTCGGAGAACGAGTCCGAATACCAGTGGATCATCGATCCGCTCGACGGCACCACCAACTTCATCCACGGCTTCCAGTACTACTGCGTCTCGATCGCGCTCGCACACAAGGGCCTCGTCACGCAGGCCGTGGTCTATGACCCGACGCGCAACGATCTCTTCACCGCATCGCGCGGCCGCGGCGCGTTCCTGAACGACCGCCGCATCCGCGTGGGCCGCCGCGACCGTCTCGCCGACGGCCTGATCGGCACCGGCTTCCCGTTCCGCGAAAAGGACGGCCTCGACAGCTACTGCGAACTGTTCGCCGAAATGACCAACGCCTGCGCGGGCCTGCGCCGCCCGGGCGCGGCCGCGCTCGATCTGGCCAACGTCGCCGCCGGCCGCATGGACGGCTTCTTCGAGCAGGGCCTCAACCCGTGGGATGTCGCCGCAGGCGGCCTGCTCGTGACGGAAGCCGGCGGCCTGATCGGCAACTACACGGGCGACTCGGACTTCCTGCACATGGGCGAAGTCGTCGCGGGCAACCCGAAGATCTACGCGCAGATGGTGCCGATCCTCTCGAAGTACACGCGCGTGCCCAAGGCGGCGTAAGCGCCCGTGCGCGTCGCGCTGCACGCCTGGCTCCCCCGCGATGCGTGCAAAGCGCACGCCAGGTCACGCCTGACCCACGCATGCGCATCGAGCGGCTTCGGCCGCTTTTTTGTTTCGTCCGCCGCCCTGCTGCAAGAGGACCACGCACGCATCCGATGAAAAAAGGCTTCTACACGATCATCGCCGCGCAGTTCGTGTCGTCGCTCGCCGACAACGCGCTCCTCATCGCGGCGATTGCGCTGCTCACGGTGATTGCTTCGCCCGCCTGGGTGACGCCACTGCTGCAGATCTTTTTCACGATCTCGTACGTACTGCTCGCGCCTTTCGTGGGCGCGTTTGCCGACGCCCTGCAAAAGCGCCACGTCATGTTCGTCTCGAACGCGCTCAAGGCGTGCGGCTGTCTGCTGATGATCGCGGGCGTGCATCCGATGATCGCGTATGGCGTGGTCGGCTTCGGCGCGGCGGCTTACTCGCCTGCAAAGTACGGAATCCTGACGGAATTGCTGCCGGCCGAAAAGCTCATCGCCGCCAATGCGTGGCTCGAATCCGCCACGGTGCTTTCCACCATCGTCGGCACGATGATGGGCGGCGCACTCGTTTCCACTTACGCCGACCGTTTCGTCACGCGCCATCCGTGGCCGGCGATCCATTCGGCCGCCGACCTCGCGATGCTCGCCGTCATGGTCACGTATGTGATCGCCGCGATCATCAACATCGGCATTCCCGACACGGGCGCGCGATACGAGAACCGGCTCAGGGAACCGGCTCGTCTCATGGGCGATTTCACGCATAGCTTCAACGTGCTCTGGACCGACAAGCTCGCGCAGATCGCACTATGGGTCACGACCCTGATGTGGGGCGCGGCGGTCACGCTGCAACTGCTCGTGCTCAAGTGGGCCGACGTGAATCTCGGACTCTCGCTCTCGAAAGCCGCCGTGATGCAGGGCGTGACGGGACTCGGCATCGCGCTCGGCGCGGGCGCGGCAGCCGCATGGGTGTCTCTGCGCGCCTCGTTGCGCGTGCTGCCCGTAGGCGTACTGTGCGGCGCGGTGGCGATCGGCATGGCGTTCTACAGCAAAGGCCTCTTTCCGCAAGGCGTTGGCGTGCGCTTCGGCACGTTCATCGTGCCCTTCTACCTGCTTTTCGCCTACCCGCTGATGGTGCTGCTCGGCGTGCTCGCCGGTTTCTTCATCGTGCCGATGAACGCCCTGCTCCAGCATCGCGGCGCGACGCTGCTTTCGGCGGGCCACTCGATCGCGGTGCAGAATTTCAACCAGAATCTCGCGGTGCTGCTCATGCTCGGCGCGTATGCGCTGCTGCTCACCGCGAAGGTCCCCGTGCAGTGGATCATCGTCGTGTTCGGCCTGTTCGTTTCCACGATGATCTGGCTCGCCATGCGGCACAGTGCGGCAAACGCGCGCACCGTGGACATGCAGGCGCTGGTCGACGAATGACGGGAGCCGCTGTGACGGCGTTAGCCGAAAGGCTGGCTTTACATGCAATCGGCGCGCGTTAAACTCACGCCCTGAACCCCTAGCAAGACACCGAGGATGGCTACACACACCGCAGGCGCAGCCGACATCGCGCAACACACCCCCATGATGCAGCAGTATCTGCGCATCAAGGCCGACCATCCGGGCACGCTCGTGTTCTACCGCATGGGCGACTTCTACGAGCTCTTCTTCGAAGACGCCGAGAAGGCCGCGCGCCTGCTCGACCTCACGCTCACGCAGCGCGGGGCATCTGCGGGCAATCCGATCAAGATGGCGGGCGTGCCGCATCACGCGGTCGAGCAATATCTCGCGAAGCTCGTGAAGCTGGGCGAGTCGGTGGCGATCTGCGAACAGATCGGCGACCCCGCCACCTCCAAGGGTCCGGTCGAGCGCAAGGTCGTGCGCGTGGTGACGCCCGGCACGCTGACCGACGCCGCCCTCCTTTCCGACAAGAACGACGTCTACCTGATGGCCGTGTGCCCCGGCCACAACCGGCGCGGCGTGACCGTCAACGTGGGCCTCGCGTGGCTCAATCTCGCCAGCGGCGCCTTGCGTCTCGCGGAAGTCGCGCCGGAACAGGTCGCCACGGCGTTCGAGCGCATTCGGCCTGCCGAAATCCTCGTCGCGGAAATGCCGGCGGAAACCGCTGCCTGGGCGCCGCCCGCCGGTTCGGGCGCGCTCACACGCGTGCCGGCCTGGCACTTCGACGTCGGCTCGGGCAAGCAACGCCTGTGCGACCAGCTCGACGTGGCAAGCCTCGACGGCTTCGGCGCGCAGACGCTCACGAGCGCATGCGGCGCGGCGGGCGCGCTGCTGCTCTACGCGGCGGCCACACAAGGCCAGCAACTGCGCCACGTGCGCAGCCTGAAGGTCGAAGCCGAATCGGAATACATCGGACTCGATCCGGCCACGCGCCGCAACCTCGAACTCACGGAAACGCTGCGCGGCACCGAATCGCCCACGCTCTGCTCGCTGCTCGACACGTGCAGCACGGCCATGGGCAGCCGCTTGCTGCGTCACTGGCTGCATCACCCGCCGCGCGAAGCCGCGATCGCGCAAATGCGCCAGCAGGCCATCGGCGCCTTGCTCGAGGCGCCGCCGCACGCGAGCGTCGATACCTTGCGCAGCGTCTTGCGCCAGATCGCCGACGTCGAGCGCATTACCGGGCGCCTTGCGCTGCTTTCCGCGCGCCCGCGCGATCTGTCGAGCCTACGCGACACCTTTGCCGCACTGCCCGCGCTGCGCGAACAGGTCGCAGCCGCAAGCGGCGCGGCCACGTCGCTCGCGCACATTGCCGAAGCGCTCGAACCGCCCGCCGAGTGCGCGGCACTCCTGCAGCGCGCGGTCGCGCCGGAACCGGCGGCGATGGTGCGCGACGGCGGCGTGATCGCACGCGGCTACGATGCGGATCTCGACGAACTGCGCGACATCTCCGAGAACTGCGGTCAGTTCCTGCTCGACCTCGAAACGCGCGAGCGTACGCGCACCGGCATCGGCAATCTGCGCGTCGAGTACAACAAGGTGCACGGCTTCTATATCGAAGTCACACGCGGCCAGACCGACAAGGTTCCCGACGACTATCGCCGTCGCCAGACGCTCAAGAACGCCGAGCGCTATATCACGCCGGAACTGAAGACGTTCGAAGACAAGGCGCTGTCGGCGCAGGAACGCGCGCTTTCGCGCGAAAAGGCGCTCTACGACGCGCTGCTGCAGTCGCTGCTGCCATTCATTCCCGATTGCCAGCGCGTGGCTGCCGCACTCGCGGAACTCGACCTGCTTGCTGCATTCGCGGAACGCGCCCGCGCGCTGGACTGGAATGCGCCCACGTTTGCGCAGGCGCCCGGCATCGAGATCGAGCAAGGCCGCCATCCCGTGGTCGAAGCGCAGGTCGAGCAGTTCATCGCCAACGACTGCCTGCTTTCGGCCGAGCGCAAGCTGCTGCTCATCACCGGCCCGAACATGGGCGGTAAATCGACTTTCATGCGGCAGACCGCGCTCATCGCCTTGCTCGCTTACGTGGGCAGCTACGTGCCGGCAAAGCGCGCGAGCTGCGGGCCGATCGACCGCATCTTCACGCGCATCGGCGCCGCCGACGACCTCGCGGGCGGCCGCTCGACCTTCATGGTCGAGATGACCGAAGCCGCGGCCATTCTCAACGACGCCACGCCGCAAAGCCTCGTGCTCATGGACGAGATCGGGCGCGGCACATCGACGTTCGACGGCCTCGCGCTCGCGTGGGCCATCGCGCGGCATCTGCTCGCGCACAACGGTTGCCACACGCTCTTCGCCACGCACTACTTCGAGCTCACGCAACTGCCGGCCGAATTTGCGCAGGCGGCGAACGTGCATCTTTCGGCAGTCGAGCATGGCCACGGCATCGTGTTCCTGCACGCGGTGCAGGAAGGCCCGGCGAACCAGAGCTACGGCCTGCAGGTCGCACAGCTCGCGGGGGTGCCTGCCGCTGTGATCCGCGCTGCGCGCAAACATCTCGTGCATCTCGAGCAGCAATCGGCGGGGCAGCCCACGCCGCAACTCGACCTGTTCGCCGCCCCCGCCGCCGAATACGACGACGAGGCGCCCTTCGTGGAGGATCGCGCCGTGCCGGTCGAAGAGGATCGTGGCGCGTCGCTCGTCGCTCAGCGGCTGCGCGAACTCGATCCGAACGAACTGCGCCCGCGCGACGCGCTCGACCTGTTGTACGAACTGCATGAGCTGGCCACAGCGCCGGACGCCAAGCGCTAAGCGTCGCCTCGCGACGCTGCCGCGGCCGCCGCAACCGGCGGGCCGCGGCAGTCGCCGCTCGCGCTATCTGAAAATCATGCGCCGTGCGTCGTGCACGTTGATGCTGGCTGCGTCACTGGGTTCGCCGCTCGCGGCGTTCGCGCAAGCACCGCGCTATGCCTTCGCGGTCGTGGCGAACGCGCTCACCTCGCAGTCCGAGGAAGCGTCGGCGCAGCGGCTCATCGACGCCATCGGACGCGATCCGCAAATCGCGTTCACGGTCTACGACGGCAATCTCAAAGGCGCACGCGAAACCTGTGCTGACCATCTTTACGAGCAGCGTCACGACCTGCTCGATGCGTCACGTGCGCCGCTCGTGTTCGTACCCGGCGAACGCGACTGGGTCACCTGCGGCATGAACGGCTCGGGCGCCTACGATCCCGCTGAGCGGCTCGACTTCCTGCGCCAGAACTTCTTCTCCGATCCCAACGCGCTCGGCCAAACTCCCTTGACGCTCACGCGCGAGAGCGAAGTCTCGCGCTTCCGGCCGTACCGGGAAAACGTGCGCTGGCAGCTCGGCGACACCGTGTTCATCGGGTTGAACGTGCCGGACGGCAACAATCACTATCTCAATGCGGGTGGACGCAACGGCGAGTTCGAAGATCGCGTGATCGCCAACGGCTTCTGGCTCGAACATGCAGCCGAGTATGCGAAGCGCCGCAACGCGCGCGCAATCGTCATCTTCATGCAAGGCAACGCGATGCCCGAGCATTACGAGCGTCCCGACCGCTTCGCGTGGCTGCGCTTTCACCGCGCACCGCGCGACGGCTATCTCGAGCTGCGCCGCAGCCTCGTGAAGCTCGCCGAGATTTTCCGCGGCCAGATCATCGTCGTGAATACCGACGACTCGAAGCTCGCACATGGCTTCACGATCGATCAGCCGCTGCGCAACGACAAGGGCGCAAAGATAGAAAACGTCACGCGCATCGCGTTCTCACTGCGCGATCCGCTTACGCAATGGCTGCAGGTGGACGCCGACATGGCGCGCCGCACGCCGCTGCGCGTGAGCGTGCACGATGTGCCGAAGCATCTACCGCTGTTGCCCGTGCAGCCGTCGCCGTTCACGCCAGGCGCGGGTTCGTCGCCAGCGATGCCGGAAATGCCTGAAGTGTCGTCAATGCCGGATGTGACCGAGATTCCCGGCATGCCGCAGTCGCCTGACGTCGCGCCCGCGACGCCTGGCGCGTCGGGAACTGCCGTGCCTCCCGCCTTGCCGCCGTCCGGCAACGGCGTGCTGGTGCCGGCGTGGCCCACGCAGGGTGGCCAGAATGGCTTAAACGGTCGGAATGATGCGAATGGCCAGAACGGCCTGGGTGGTGCAAACAGCGGTGAAAACAGCAGCGGCAATGGCCTGCCGCCAGTCCAGCTGCAGCCGCCCGGCGCACCGGCGTCAGGCGGCTTCGCGCATTGAGCGGCGATTAGTGCAGGGTGGGTTTCGAGGCGCCTTCGTCGCCGTCGTCTTCTTCGTCTTCGTCGATGATTTCGAGGCCGTCCGCGCCATGCGCGTGCTCATGCTCGATTTCGTCTTCGGTGGCGGTGCGCACTTCCTTGACCGTCAGCGCGAAACGCAGCGCCATGCCCGCTAGCGGATGGTTGCCGTCGAGCACGACCTTGTCTTCGGCAACATCCGTGACCGTATAGATGAGCGTGTCGAGATCTTCGTCGCCTTCTTCGGGCGTACCTTCGAACTGCATGCCGACTTCGAGTGGCTCGGGGAAGCGGTTGCGCGGCTCGATCTTCACGAGCTCGGGATCGTATTCCCCGAAAGCGTCCTGCGGATCAAGCTGGATCTGGGTCTCGAAGCCCGGCTCCTGCCCGTCCAGCACTTCCTCGATCTTGGGGAACGTGCCATCATAGCCGCCGTGCAGATAGACCATCGGCTCGTCGCTTTCCTCGATCAGATTGCCCTGCGCATCCGATAGCTTGTAAGCGACCGACACGACGGTGTCCTTTGCAATTTTCATTCGATCCTCCAGATTACAGACCACATTATACGATGCCGAAGCGGTCCCCAGACCACCCGGTGGACGCGCGCAAGCGGCGCGCCTCCCTCCCCCCGGCATGCCCCGCGCCCGATGTTGCCACGCCGCTTCTGGGCGGCCTGACACCGGCGCAGTTCATGCGCAAATACTGGCAGAAAAAGCCACTGTTGATCCGCCAGGCGATTCCCGACATCGAAGCGCCGCTCTCGCGCGAAGCCCTCTTCGCGCTGGCAGACAACGACGATGTCGAATCGCGTCTCATCACACATTTTCGTCGCCGCTGGGCGCTCGAACACGGCCCGTTCTCGCCGGACGAACTGCCTACGCCGAAGACCCGCCAGTGGACGCTCCTCGTGCAGGGCGCCGACCTGCACGACGACCGCGCGCGTGCCCTCCTCGAGCGCTTTCGCTTCGCGCCCGACGCGCGGCTCGACGACCTCATGATCTCGTACGCATCGGACGGCGGCGGTGTCGGCCCGCACTTCGATTCGTATGACGTCTTCCTGCTGCAGGTGCATGGCAAGCGCCGCTGGCGCATCGGCGCACAGCGCGACCTCTCGCTGCAGGAAGGCCTGCCGCTGAAGATTCTCGCGAACTTCCAGCCTGAAGAGGAGTGGGTGCTGGAGCCGGGCGACATGCTCTACCTGCCGCCGCACATCGCGCACGACGGCATCGCTGAAGGCGAATGCATGACTTGCTCGATCGGCTTTCGTTCTCCTTCCACGAACGAATTGACGAGCCAGTTTCTTTACTGGCTTGCCGAGCGCGGCGCCGATAACGGCAACGGCAAGGACACGCTGTACCGCGACCCCGACCAGCCGGCCGTGGCGCACCCGGCGCAGCTTCCTGCGGCACTCGTAGAGCGGGTTGGCGGCGTGCTTGCTAAAGTGCGCTGGAGCGACGCCGACGTCTCCTCGTTCGTGGGCTCGTGGCTGTCGGAACCGAAAGCCAATGTGGTATTCGACACCCCCGAAAAACCGCTCGACGAAGCCCGTTTCGTTGCGCAAGCGGCAAAAAACGGGATAACACTCGACCGCAGGACAATCCTGCTTTACGATTCGCGGTCGTATTACCTGAATGGGGAACAGTACTTGCTCAAAGAGGCGAGAAAGTGGCTGCCGGCACTGGCCGACAGGCGCTCTATGGACGGGAAACGCTTTGTAACACTCTCACACGATTCGTGTGTGACAGCGTTGCTACACGAGTGGTATCGTGCGGGCTGGATTCGGACCGGGGTGCTTGCCTAAGCGCTTCGGACTGTTATACCGTACTAAAATAGTGCTTGTATGAGAAAGACAACGTATTGTCCCCGGATTTGTCGACGGTCGATACGAAAGTGCCTATAATTTCCGGCCAGGCCGTAGGGAAGATTCACGCTCTTGCAGTGCGTCTCCACCAGCGGCTCAGGTCGGTGTTGGGGCACATTTACCGGTATTATTTTGCGCTGTTGCTTACCTTTAACCATAAAAGGACGTGATCATGAAGAAATCCCTCCTCGTAGCATCCCTGCTGGCAGCTGTTGCACTCGCTGCGTGCAACAAGAGCAGCGACCAAGCTGCTGCGCCGGCTAGCGATGCTGCTGCTGCTTCGGCACCGGCTGCTGCTGCTTCGGATTCGGCAGCTGCTGCTTCGGGCGCTGCTGCTGCTGCGAGCGACGCTGCTGCTTCGGCTACCGCCGCTGCTTCGGACGCTGGCGCTGCTGCTTCGGATGCAGGCGCTTCGGCTCCGGCTGCTGCTTCGGGCGCAAGCCAGTAAGTTGCGTTCGCGCGACGCTCACCCGGGACCTCGGTCCCAGTGGGCACCGCAGCGAATCGCCGTACGGTCTGCTGCTTGCGTCAAACGCGCTTCAGACATACGGCGGGCAAGCAAAAAAGCCACGAACTCACGTTCGTGGCTTTTTGTTATGCGGCGCGCATGAAGCTCAATGCGCTTCGCCAGGCTCCCCGGCCTGCTCGTTCTTCTCTTCGAAGAACGCCTGCACGACTTCGATCTCCCGGGTCCGCTTGAACGGCGGCAGACTTTGCCAGATACGTCGCCCATACGGCTTGTCGACGAGACGGGTGTCGCAAATCATCAACACACCGCGGTCAGTTTCCGCGCGAATCAGTCGCCCCGCACCCTGCTTGAGCGTGATCACCGCCTGCGGGAGCTGGTGGACCGCGAACGGGCTCAGACCTTTCTTCGCCAGCGCGTCAAGGCGCGCCGCTAGCACCGGATCGTCGGGCGGCGCGAACGGCAGCTTGTCGATGACCACGAGTGAGAGCGCGTCGCCGCGCACGTCCACCCCTTCCCAGAAGCTCTGGCTGCCCACGAGGATCGCATTGCCATAGGCGCGGAAGCGCTCGAGCAGCTCCGTGCGGCTCGCGTCGCCCTGCACGAGCAGCGGCGTATTCCATCCACGCGCCTCGATCGTGTCGCGCAGCTTCTGGGCAATACGGTCGACGGCACGCAACGTCGTGCATAGCATGAAGACACCGCCGCCCGACGCCTCGATCGCCGGCAACGCCGCCTCGAACACGGCGTCGGTGAACTGCGGCGACGACGGCTGCGGCATGTTGCGCGGCACGTAAAGCAGCCCTTGTGTGGGATAGTCGAACGGGCTCGGCAGCGTCATCGAACGGCGCGAACTCAGGCCCATTTGCGCCGCGTAGTGCGTAAAGTCGCCACGCACCGAAAGCGTGGCCGACGTGAAGACCCACGTGCGCGGCACACCGGCGCGCTGCTTCGCGAAGATCGGCGCCACGGAGAGCGGGGTTTCGTGCAACTGCACCGTGTGCGAGAACACCTCGACCCAGCGGACCTTCTCGTCCGCGTCGTCGGTCGCGTGAGCGTTATCGCCTTGTCCGTCCGCGTCGGCCTCGTGTGTTTCGCGCGCTGGCGGGACGCCCTGCGGCGCGGTCCAGCCCGCGAGGATGCCCTGCAGCTCCCGCGCGCGGCGCAGGCAGGCACCAATCGATTCGGCGCGCTCGGCCTGCCCGGCGAGTGCCGTGGCAAGCGTGCCCAGTTCGGTCTGCAGCGCGTCGAGCGCATCGAAGAGCGGGTGATCCTCGGGCAACTGCGTAATCGACAGGCGCAGCGAGTCTTCCTTGAACGCGAGCCGCACGTCGCGCGCAGCACGCTCCAGCGCCGCGCCGAGCTTGACCCACTCCACCGCGTCGCGCGCGTGGCTCAGGCCTTCGGCTACGCAATCGCGCGCGAGCTCGAGGAACTGCGCCGTCGAGAGCGTTTCGCCGAAAAAGAGCGTCGCCGTTTCGGGCAGCTGGTGCGCTTCGTCGAAGATGATCGTATTCGCGCTCGGCAGCAGTTCGGCCATGCCGGTGTCGCGCAGCATGATGTCGGCGAAGAACAGATGGTGATTCACCACCACGATATCGGCCTGCTGCGCCTCGCGGCGCGCCTGCATCACGAAGCAGTCCTTGTAATGCGGGCACTCCTGACCAAGACAGTTATCGCGCGTCGATGTGACCATCGACCAGACGGCCGCCGTCTCGGGCACGCTCGCGAGCTCGGCCTTGTCGCCCGAGCGCGTGATCTTCGCGAAGCGCACGATTTCCTGCAGATACGCGGTTTCCTGGCGCGACGGCAGCCGGCCGTTGTCGGCCGTGCGCTGCAGATAGTAGTGGCACAGATAGTTGGCGCGGCCCTTGAGCATCGCCACGCTCACGGGCACCGCGAGGGCGTCGCGCACCGTGGGGATGTCGCGCGCGAAGAGCTGGTCCTGCAAATGCTTCGTGCCCGTCGAGACGACCACCTTGCCGCCCCACAGCATGGCCGGCACGAGGTACGCATAGGTCTTGCCCGTGCCCGTGCCCGCCTCGACGATCAGCGTGTTGTCGCCGTTTTCGGCTGTGGCGCGCGCCGCTTCCCCGGCGGCGGGCTGCGCCGGCGCACCACGTTCGACCCGGCGCGCCGGGCGCGACTGAAGTTCGAACGCCGCAGGATCGGGCAGGGATTGCGCGGCGGCTTCCATTGCGGCCGCGACCGCGCGCGCCATTTCGATCTGCGCAGCGCGTGGGCGATAGCCGTCGATCTCGCGGGCGAGCAAGCCGTCGGCCGCGAAGAGCTCCTCGAGCTCGGCGGCGCGGCGTGCGCTCAACATGGGTGCAGCGGCTGTTTGCGCCGCGCGCGCGTCGGCCTCCGGCGCGCCGCCTTCGCGCGCGGGCCGGGAACGGGAAACGGTCGTTGAATTCAAGGCAAGCGGTTCCTGCTCGGTCCGGAACGGCGCAACGCGCCGACTGCCGCGCCCCGGCGCCTGCCAGGACCCGGAATCAGGCGTGCCCGTCCGAAGTCTTCGTTGAATCGGGGTCCAGCTGCAGTTGCAGCAGGAGGATGTTGTCCTTGACCTTGAGCTTGCGCTTCTTCAGCCTCTGCAGTTCGAGATCGTCATAGTCCGGGGTGTCGGACATCCTGTCTATCAGGCGGTCCAGATCGCCATGTTCCGATTCCAGTTGCAGAATGCGGTCACGAAGGACCTCGGTCTTGACTTCACGATGCTCGCGCATGCTCGCCTCCTCGACATATGCGGCGCGCGCTTGCGAAGGACGACGCGCCTGAGGTTGCAGTCCGGCTGAAAAAGCGTGCTACTCGTGCTACTGGTCCTGCTGTTCTTCCTGCTGCTGTTTTTCCTGCTGCTTCTGCTGTTGTTCTTGTTGCTGCTTTTGCTGCGCCTTCTCGGCCGCCTGTTTCTGACGCTCGGCGACATCGGCCTTGTGCTTCGCCGCGTCTTCCTGCTTCTGCTGGTAGCGCTGGGCCTTGTCGGCGCGCTCCTGAGCCTTTTGTTCGCCCTGGCGGCGCGCTTCGTCGAGCTGGTTCTGGTAGTTCGCCTGCTTCTGGTCGTACGCCGCCTGGTTCGCGTTGCGCTGCGATTGCTCGCCCTGACGCTGTGCCTGGGCCAGCGCATGCTGCCGCTGCTTTTCCTGATACGCCTGCTCGTTCGCCGCACGCTGCGGCGCTTCGGCCTGGCGCTGCGCCTGATCGAGCGCGTGTTGCTGCTGCTTCTGTTCGTACGCCTGCGCGCTGGCCGCTTCGTTGGCGGCGCGCTGCGGCGCATTGGCTGCGTCCTGCGCGCGCTGCAAGGCGGCCTGCTGGTCGCGCTGCTGCGCATGCGCGGCACGCTTTTCGTCGTCGAGCGCCAGTTGCTCGCGGCGGATATCGGCCTGCACGACACGCATCTTGTCGCGCGCCTTGCCGATGCAATGATTCACAAAGAACGTGCTGTAGCAGTTGTGCTGCGCGACTGCGAACTGATAGTCGTTCTCCGCGGCACGACGGTCCAGCACCTGCTGCCGCGCGTCGAAGTCGCTCTGCTGCGACTGTTGCACGCCGGCGGCCGCAGCCGCGTCGGACGCTGCGAGCGGCGCGTCGCCCGAAGGCGCCGGCTGCACCGGCGCCGTTGCCGCACCTTGCTGCTGCAGCGGCCCTGTCACCCCGACCGCCTGCGCGAGGGCCGGAACGCTCGCACCGAGGCTCAACGCGACGGCACAAATTGCCCCAAGAGCGGGGAACCGCCGCATGACGCCATGAGGCGTGCGAAACCGGGCAAGGGGCAAATCAGGGGAGAAGCGGGAGGTCGTCAACGTCTTCTGTGGGCAGCGGAACATGGGGGAAATTCTAACACCCCCCGGGTTGAGCGCTCGGCCATTTATGGCAAAATGCCCCGCTCCACCGGCCGGCGCAGGCACCCGGCGACGTGCCTTTTCGCACACCGGGCGCCTCGGGCGCTCGAGCCCGCACCGGCCGCCGGACCGCAAACCCGGACCGCAATCCGATCCTCGCAGGAATATCCAGACCCTATGACGGAAACCGTAGCACTCAAGATCGTCCAGCGTATCGCCACTGAACTGAGCGTGCAGCCGCGCCAGGTCGCAGCCGCCGTGCAGCTTCTCGACGAAGGCTCGACCGTTCCGTTCATCGCCCGTTACCGCAAGGAAGTCACGGGCAATCTCGACGATACGCAACTGCGTACGCTCGAAGAGCGCCTGCTTTATCTGCGCGAACTCGAAGACCGCCGCGCGGCGATCCTCGCGAGCATCGAGGAACAAGGCAAGCTCACCGACGAATTGCGCAGCGCCATCGAAGCGGCCGACAGCAAGCAGGTGCTCGAAGACCTCTATCTGCCCTACAAGCCCAAGCGCCGCACGCGCGCGCAGATCGCGCGCGAAGCCGGCCTGCAGCCGCTCGCCGACGCGCTGCTCGCGAACCCGCTGCTCGACCCGCAAACGGAAGCCGCACAGTACGTCGACGCCGAAAAGGGTGTCGCCGACGTCAAGGCTGCGCTCGACGGCGCGCGCGACATCCTCTCCGAGCAGTTCGGCGAAACGGCCGAGCTGCTGGGCAAGCTGCGTGACTGGCTGCACAACCAGGGCGTGGTGATGTCGAGCGTGGTCGAGGGCAAGGAAAACGAGGAAGGCGAGAAGTTCCGCGACTACTACGACTATTCCGAGACCATCAAGACCGTGCCGTCGCACCGCGCGCTCGCGCTGTTCCGCGGCCGTAACGCCGGTGTGCTGATGGTCAAGCTCGGCCTTGGCGGCGAACTGGATGCGCAGGTGCCGCATCCGGGCGAAGCGATGATCGCGCGCCACTTCGGCATCGCGAACCAGAATCGCCCGGCCGACAAATGGCTATCCGATGTCTGCCGCTGGTGCTGGCGCGTGAAGGTGCAGCCGCATATCGAAAACGAGCTGCTCACCCAACTGCGCGAGCAGGCGGAAAACGAAGCGATTCGCGTGTTCGCGCGCAATCTCAAGGATCTGCTGCTTGCCGCGCCGGCCGGCCCCAAGGCCGTGATCGGCCTCGATCCGGGCTTGCGCACGGGCGTGAAGGTCGCAGTGGTCGACCGCACGGGCAAGCTGCTCGCCACCGACACGATCTACCCGCACGAGCCGCGCCGCGACTGGGACGGCTCGCTCGCTAAGCTCGCGCGCATCGCCGCGCAGACGCAAGCGGAACTCATCAGCATCGGCAACGGCACGGCCTCGCGTGAAACCGACAAGCTCGCGAGCGAGCTGATTTCGAAGCATCCTGAACTCAAGCTACAGAAGATCGTGGTTTCCGAAGCCGGTGCTTCGGTTTATTCGGCATCCGAACTGGCTGCAAAGGAATTCCCCGAGCTCGACGTGTCGCTGCGCGGGGCGGTTTCCATCGCGCGCCGTCTGCAGGACCCGCTCGCCGAACTCGTGAAGATCGAGCCGAAAGCGATTGGCGTGGGGCAGTACCAGCACGACGTGAACCAGCGCGAACTCGCACGCTCGCTCGACGCCGTGGTCGAGGACTGCGTGAACGCTGTGGGCGTCGACGCGAACACGGCCTCCGTCGCCCTGCTCGCGCGCGTGTCGGGCCTGAACTCGACGCTCGCGCGCAATATCGTCGATTACCGCGATGCGAACGGCCCGTTCCCCTCGCGCGAGCATCTGAAGAAGGTGCCGCGTCTGGGCGACAAGACCTTCGAGCAGGCCGCCGGTTTCCTGCGCATCAACGGCGGCGACAATCCGCTCGATCGCTCGTCGGTGCACCCGGAAGCGTACCCCGTCGTCGAACGCATGCTCGCGAAGATCAAGCGTACGATCGGCGACGTGCTCGGCAGCCGCGAAGCGCTTTCGGGCCTCGCGCCCACCGAGTTCGTGGATGAACGTTTCGGTCTGCCGACGGTGCGCGACATCCTGAGCGAACTGGAAAAGCCGGGCCGCGATCCGCGCCCCGAGTTCAAGACGGCGACGTTCCGCGACGGCGTCGAAAAGGTGTCCGACCTCGTGCCGGGCATGCTGCTCGAAGGCGTCGTGACGAATGTGGCCGCGTTCGGCGCATTCATCGACGTGGGCGTGCATCAGGACGGGCTCGTGCACGTCTCGGCCATGTCGACGAAGTTCATCAAGGACCCGCACGAAGTCGTCAAGGCCGGCCAGGTCGTGAAGGTGAAGGTGCTCGACGTCGACGTGAAGCGTCAGCGTATCGCGCTCACGATGCGCCTGGACGACGACCCCGCGAGCGCCGGCGCGTCGCGCAGCGGCGGCAGCGCGGGCCAGTCGGGCAACCGCGACAATCGCGGCGGCGGCAATCGCGATAACCGCGGCGGCCAGCGTTCGCGCGATGCCGAACCGGCAGGCGCGATGGCGGCGGCATTCGCGAAGCTCAAGCAACGCTGATGTCCGCATGACGCAACGTGGGCCGCAACGGCTCACGTTGCGTGCGCAACAAAAAAGGCACCCCGGGTGCCTTTTTTACTGGTCGAATCGACGCGGTCAGATTTCGATCTTCGTCCCGAGTTCGACCACGCGGTTCGCAGGAATACTGAAGAAGTCGGTGGGCTTCGCGGCGTTCTGATGCATCCACGCGAACACACGCTCGCGGAAGATCGACATGCCCGGAAGCTGCGTCGGCACGACCGTCTCGCGTGCGAGGAAGAACGACGTGTCCATCATCTCGAACATCATGTTGTGCGTGCGCGAAATTTCGTCGAGCACGGCCTGCACGTCAGGCGTTTCGTTGAAGCCGTAATCGGCCTTCACGAGATACAGGCCGCCGCCGATATCCTTGACCGTCACGCGCTCTGCATCCGCGACGTACGGAATGTCGCGAATCACGAACGTGAGGAAGATCGTGCGTTCGTGCAGCACCTTGTTGTGCTTGAGGTTGTGCAGCAGGCTCACCGGCACGAGCGATTCGCTGCCCGTGAGATAGATCGCCGTGCCCGAAACGCGATGCGGCGGATGCGCGAGCAGCCCCTGCAGGAAAGGCATGAGCGGAATGCCGTCGGCGGCCGTGCGATCCTTCACGATCATGCGGCCCTTGAACCAGGTCATCAGCAGGAAGAACAGCAGCGCGCCGATGCCGAGCGGCAGCCAGCCGCCCTCCTCGACCTTCAGCAGGTTCGCGCCGAAGAAGCCCAGATCGACGGCCAGCAGCACCGTGATGATGCAGGTGACGAGCGCCTTGTTCCACTTCCACACTTTCGTCATCACGACGGCAACGAGCACCGTGGTGATCACCATCGTCGCGGTCACGGCGATACCGTATGCGGCCGCCAGATTGTCCGAACTCTTGAAGGCGACCACGATGCACAGAATGATGAAGAGCAGCATCCAGTTCACGACCGGCACGTAGATCTGGCCGATGGCGAGGTCCGACGTGTGCAGCACTTTCATGCGCGGCACGTAGCCAAGCAGAATGGCCTGGCTCGTCAGGGAATACGCGCCGGAGATCACGGCCTGCGAAGCGATCACGGTCGCCACCGTGGAAAGCACGACGAGCGGCAGCAAGGCCCATTGCGGCGCGAGCAGGAAGAACGGATTCGCGATCGCGCGATGGTCCTGCATCAGCAGCGCGCCCTGCCCAAAGTAGTTGAGCACGAGCGAGGGCATCACGAGCGCGTACCAGGCAAAGCGAATCGGCTTCGCGCCGAAGTGGCCCATGTCGGCGTAGAGCGCTTCCGCGCCGGTCAGCACCAGCACGACCGAGCCGAGCACCACGTAGGCCTGCAGCATGTGCGCCCCCATGAAACTGACCGCGTAATACGGACTAAGCGCCGCGATGACGCCAGGCGCCTGGACGATGCGCGAGACGCCGAGCACACCGATGGTGATGAACCAGAGCACCATGATCGGGCCGAACAGGCGGCCCACCAGCGCAGTGCCGTGCCGCTGGATCCAGAACAGCAGGATCAGGATCACCATCGTGAACGGCAGCACCAGATGCGAGAGCTTGGGCGCGGCGATTTCGAGGCCTTCCACCGCCGACATGACCGAGATAGCCGGCGTGATGACGGCATCGCCGTAGAACATGCACGCGCCGAAGATCCCCAAGGCCGTGAGCAGCGCAGCGGACCTGCTCTTGCGGCTGAACGAGCGCATGGCGAGCGCCATGAGCGCGAGCACGCCGCCCTCGCCGTTGTTGTCGGCGCGCATCACAAAAAGGACATATTTGACGCTCACGACGATCACGATCGCCCAGAACAGCAGGGAAATGACGCCGAGAATGGAAGTGTCGTTGAGCGGAATGCCGTGCGATGGGCTGAACGCCTCTTTCAGCGAATACAGCGGGCTCGTGCCGATGTCGCCGAACACCACGCCGATGGCCGCTACGGCGAGAGTAGGTAGCGGCTGCTTGGCCACGTGTGTGCTAGTTGTCATATACGCGGTAATCCGTTGCGAGGCGGAAAAAACGAGCGCTATTCTAAACCGGGCTGCG
The DNA here is from genome assembly GCF_040965735.1 of Paraburkholderia sp. BR10936. NCBI lineage: Bacteria > Pseudomonadati > Pseudomonadota > Betaproteobacteria > Burkholderiales > Burkholderiaceae > Paraburkholderia > Paraburkholderia sp. BR10936. Next base: position 289,059 of record NZ_JBFRCM010000004.1, on the reverse strand, counting down.
GCGGAAACCGAGCGGTCGTCGCGGCACTGCGACATCCCCCGATCCCCGCGCAGTTTAGCACCGGCCCCAGATGCCGTCTGCCCGCCTGCGCCGCCGCAGGCGAATCGGTGGGCGACGCACAAAAAAAAACGGAGCCATGAAGGCTCCGTCGTTGGATCTGGCCGCCGCGGGTATGGGAACCCTGGCTGCGGCACAACCCCTGCTTTACTTCTGCGCGTCTTGCGCTCGCTGCAGACCACGCTTGATCCACGCACTGAGATTGTGCGGGCGCACCGTATCCCATTCCTCGAACGGCTGGTGGATCCACGGATTGGTCGGCAGATGCTGGACGAAATAGTCCGGCGTCACCTTCGAGCAGCCCTTGTACCAGAGCACCGCCGAGCGCACGCCGGTCACAGCCGGGTAGCGCTCCTTGAGGTGCTCCTGCACGCGTGCGAGCGTGACGCCCGAGTCGACGAGATCGTCGACGAGCAGCACGTTGCCTTCCAGGTGGCCGCGCGTCATCGTGATGTACTGCGCGATGTCGAGCTCGCCCTGCTCCGTGCCGGCGGCTTCGCGGTACGAGCTGGTCGCGAGGATTGCCAGCGGCAGGTCATAGATGCGCGAGAGCTGGTCGCCCACGCGCAGACCGCCGCGCGCGAGACACAGGATCTGGTCGAACTTCCAGCGCGACTCGTGCACCTTGAGCGCGAGCAGTTCGATCAGCCGGTGATACTCGTCCCAGCCGACCCACAGGTTCTTTTCGTCGTTGCGCGGGTCCATCATTTGAATCATTTTTGCTTCTGCCTTCTTACCACTTAGACCTTGAACGGATGACGCAGCAGGATCGTTTCGTCGCGATCCGGGCCGGTCGAAACCATGTCGATCGGCACACCGGCGACTTCCTGCACGCGCGTGAGATACGCCTGCGCGCTCTTCGGCAGCGCGTCGAACTGCGTGATGCCGATGGTGCTTTCGTTCCAGCCTTCAAACGTTTCATAGACCGGCTCGCACGCGGCCACTTGCGAGGCGCCGCGCGGGAGAATGTCCACGTCCTGGCCAGCCACCTTGTAGCCGACGCAGAGCTTCACTTCGTCGAGACCGTCGAGCACGTCGAGCTTCGTGATGCACAGACCCGTCACGCCGTTGATCTGGATCGAGCGGCGCAGCGCGGCGGCGTCGAGCCAGCCGGTGCGGCGCGGACGGCCGGTGACCGAACCGAATTCCTTGCCGACCTTCGCGAGCGTGAGGCCCACTTCTTCCTGGCGATCGGCGTTGTCGGCGTCGTACAGTTCGCTCGGGAACGGGCCCGAACCGACGCGCGTGCAGTACGCCTTGGTGATGCCGAGCACGTAGTTGAGCTTTTGCGGACCCACGCCCGCGCCAGCGGACGCCGCACCCGCGACGCAGTTGCTCGACGTGACGAACGGATAGGTGCCGTGGTCGATGTCGAGCAGCGTGCCTTGCGCGCCTTCGAACAGCAGGTTGCCGCCTTCGTGGTTCACGTCATACAGACGACGCGAGACGTCCGTGACCATCGGCTTCAGACGATCGGCGTACGAGAGCATCGTGTCGAGGGTTTGCTGATAGTCGACGGCCGGCGCGCCCAGGTACTGCGTAAGCACGAAGTTGTGGTAGTCGAGGTTCTCGCGCAGGCGCTCGGCGAAGGTTTCCGGCTCGAACAGGTCCTGCACGCGCAGACCGCGGCGTGCCACCTTGTCTTCGTAGGCCGGACCGATGCCGCGACCCGTCGTACCGATCTTCGCGGCGCCGCGCCTGGCTTCGCGCGCCTGGTCGATGGCGATGTGGTACGGCAGGATGAGCGTGGTGGCTTCGGAGATGAACAGACGCTTCTGGACGTCGATGCCCGCATCTTCGAGCTCGCCGATTTCCTTGAAGAGCGCTTCGGGCGAAAGCACCACGCCGTTGCCGATGTAGCAGGCGACGCCGGCGCGCATGATGCCCGACGGGATCAGCCGGAGAATGGTCTTCTTGCCGCCGATGATGAGCGTATGGCCGGCGTTGTGACCGCCCTGGAAACGCACCACGCCTTGCGCGTGGTCCGTCAGCCAGTCGACGATCTTGCCCTTGCCCTCATCGCCCCATTGGGTGCCCACGACGACGACATTGCGCCCCGGGGTTACATTCACTGCGCTGGCAGACATGGTGTTTCGTTAGCTGGTTAAAAACGTATTCTACCTGGGTTCAGCGGCAAGGCCGCCTTTTTTTCCCGAAATTCGCGGAATTTCCTTTTGCACTCAACGGCATGCGCGATGCGAAGCGTGCTTTGGCGCGCTCGCGCGCAGGCTTGCCGGGCGGCGCGAACGGCCGCCCCGAGTGCGGTATCAGGCGTGCTTTTCGACGACCCAGACGCCGTCGCGCTCGACGAGCACGCGGTCGCAGGCGAACTCGTCCATGTCGTGCTCGTGACCCGGCAGCGCCTGGATCACGACCTCGCCTGCATCGCGCAGCGCGGCGACCGCGCTGCGCAGCGCCTCGTCATGGCGCCACGGCGCGAGGATCGCGCTGCTGCGCGCCTCGACCGGTGAAATACGCGCCACTTCGCGCAAATCAAGTGAGAAGCCCGTTGCCGCGCGGGCACGCCCGTACACTTCGCCCACCTTGTCGTAACGGCCGCCGCGGGCGACGGCGTTCGGCACGCCGTCCACATAGGCCGAGAACATCACGCCGCTGTGGTACGCGTAGCCGCCGAGATCCGCAAGGTCGATCATCAGCTCCGCACCCTCGATCTCGCGCACGAGGAACGCGAGGTCGTCGAGCGCACGAGCAATGCCCGGCAGCGCCGGCAGACGCGTGCGCGCCTCGTCGATCACGCTCTCGTCGCCGTAAAGCGACGGCAGCGCTCGCAAGGCGTCGCGCGTGGCAGCGCCGAGGTTTTGCGTGAGTTCCGCGAGACGCGGCACGTCCTTGCCAGCGAGCGCTTCATACAAAGCATCGCCAAGCGCGGCCGCAGCGGGATCCGCTTCGAAGATCGCCGCGAGCACACCTGCGTGCGAAAGGTCGAGGCGCACCTTCGCGAGGCCCGCGAGGCGCAGCGCATCGAGCATCAGCTGCTGGATTTCGAGGTCCGCTTCGAGGCCCGCGTGGCCGTAGATTTCCGCGCCGGTCTGGATCTGTTCGCGCGTGGCGTGCAGACCGCGCGGCAGCGTATGCAGCACGTTGCCGGCGTAGCACAGGCGCGTCACGCCCTGGCGGTTCAGGAGGTGCGCGTCGATGCGCGCGACCTGCGGCGTCATGTCGGCGCGCAGGCCGAGCGTGCGGCCCGAGAGCTGATCGACGAGCTTGAACGTGCGCAGGTTCAGGTCGCGCCCGCTGCCCACGAGCAGCGACTCGAGATACTCGAGCAACGGCGGCATGACCATCTCGTAGCCATAGGCGCGGAAACGGTCCAGCAGGCGACGGCGCAGCTCTTCGATCTTGCGCGCTTCGGACGGCAGCACGTCCGCAATATTCTCGGGGAGTAACCAGGTCGACATCGGTTGAGTCCTACCACAATGAGGGCCGCGCGCGGCCAAACGCCACGCGGCCCGATATTTCGGAATCCGTCAAAAACGCCAATCGCACACCGCCTCTGAGGGCGACTGCGGCACGAGGCCGTCAGGTCGCCAGCATCAGCAGGACGAGGCCGAGCCCCATCACGATGAGCCCGCCGATCCTGATGTGATGTGGCGGCCGCTCCGCGATTTTACGGAATGTGTCACGCCACGCCGTCGGAAAGACGAACGGGAACATGCCCTCGATAATCAGCATCAGCGCGATCGCGAGCAAGAGGGAGCCAGCTATGTCCATGCGAAGAAATACGCCGCGCAGTGCGCGGCGCGTGTGTCTCGTTTTGTCTAGTGTTTGCGCGGGGTGGCGGAAGCGGGAGCGTTATCCCCGCTATTCGCGCCGCCGTTCGGACCACGCATGAAGCGGAAGAAGTCGCTCGACGAATCGACCACGATGACGTCGCCGGGCCGGAAGCTCTCGCGGTACGCGAGCATGCTCTGATAGAACCGGTAGAAGTCCGGGTCGCGCCCGAACGCCTCCGCGGCAATCGCGGCGGCCCGGCCGTCACCTTCGCCCTTGATCGCTTGCGCCTGAGCGTAGGCATCGGCCAGCACGCCCTGCTGCTTGCGCTGCGCGTCGTCCTTGATCTGCTGCGCTTCGGCCGCGCCCTTCTCGCGAATCTCGGCAGCAGCCTGCTCGCGTGCGGCGCTCATGCGCTTGAAGACCGTCTGCGCCAACTCCGGCGGGTAATCGACGCGCGTGAGTTCGATGGCGATCACGTCGATGCCGAGCGGCGCCGCGGTTTGCCTCAGCGCGTCGCGCGCGCCGCTGGCGATGGCTTCCTGCTGCGCGAGCGCCTCGGTGAGCGTGACTTTCGAAATCGCGTCGCCGAGCGCGTCGCGCGACAGCGAGGCGAGACGATCGGAAAGCGTCTGCGCATCGCCCCTGGTCGCCGCGAAGAGCTTGATTGGATCGGAAATGCGATAACGCACGACCGGGTTCACGAGCAGCTCGGTCTTGTCCGAGGTCGTGTAGCGGTCGGCGTCGGGCGCATCGAACGCCTGAATGCGCGTGTCGATGAACGTGACGGTCTGGAACGGCGGCGGCAGCTTCACATGCAGCCCCGGACCGGCGAGCGTGGCATTGGCCCCGCCCGACGAAGAAATGATGGCGACGTGGCGCGGATCGACCATGAAGACGGCCGACGACGCAACCAGCACGACAACCACGACGGCAACGACGAGCGCAATGATCTTGTTCATATTGGCGCGCCCCTTATTGCACGTCGCTTTCGCGGCCGCGCGAGCGGAACGCATCGCGCGAACGGAAGGCGTCGCTCGCGGCGGCTGCCGCGTCGCTGGCCGTAGTTGCGGGAGCCGCGCCCTGCTGCTGCGCGTCTTGCTGCTGGGCACCCGGTTGAGGCCCTGCCTGTGCACCCTGCTGTGGCTCGCTGCCGGCTGCCGGCGCGGAAGCCGCATTGGCGTCCGAAGCCGCGCCTGCCGTTGCCGCACCGGCGCCCGAGGCCGCAGCCGCACCCGTTGCGCCCGCCGCCACGGCGGCGCGCTGACGCGTCGTATCGACGAGCTTGTCGAGCGGCAGATAAATCACGTTGTTGCCCGACTTGCTGTCGACGAACACCTTCGTCGCATTCGAATAGATGTGTTGCATCGTCTCGAGATACATGCGCTCGCGAATCACAGCCGGCGCCTTCGCATACTGTTCGTAGACCTGCGTGAAGCGTTGCGCGTCGCCCTGCGCCTGCGAAACCACGCGCTCGCTATAAGCCTTCGCGTCGTCGACGAGACGCGCCGCCTCGGTCTGCGCGCGCGGCAGGAGCTGGTCGGCATAGGCCTGCGCGTCGCGCTTCGCGCGGTCGCGGTCCTGGCGCGCCTTGGCTTCGTCGTCGAGCGCGGCCTGCACCTGATCGGGCGCCGAGACGCTCTGGATCGCGACGCCGGTCACGCCGAGGCCCGTCTTGTACTCGTCGAGCGAGTGCTGGATCGTATCGGCAAGCTGGGCGCGAATCGGCTCGCGGTCCGCGTACAGCATGTCGTTCGTGCTGCGCGCGCCAACCACGGTGCGCACCGCCGCCTGGGCGGCCTGCGTCACGGTGAGGTCGGGATCGACGCTGCGGAACAGATAGTCGGTCGGCTGCTTGACCTGGTACTGCACGGTCAGGCGCACGTTGAGAATGTCGCCGTCATGCGTGATGACTGCAGCGTCCTTCACGTTTGCCGGACGCACGAGGTTGCTGCGGCCGATCTCGACGGTGCGGATCTGCCCGACATTGACGATTTCGTGAGTCTGGAACGGATACGGCATACGCCAGTGGACGCCCTGGCCAACCGTGTGGCGATACTGGCCGAACTGCAGCACGACGCCGGCCTGGCCTTCCTGCACGACGAAGACGCCGCTGCCCACGTAGATCGCAATGAGCACGCCGAGAACGATACCCACGCCGATGCGCGCGCCATGACCATTGTCCGGGCGCGGTCCGAAGCCGCCCGAGCCCTTGCCCTTGCGGCCGAAGAAAGCGGACACGCGGCGGTTGAAGTCGCGCCACATTTCGTCGAGATCCGGCGGACCGTCGCCCTTGTCGCCGTTGCCACCCTTGTTGCCGTTATTGCCCGGCGGGCGGCGCCCGTCGTCAGAACGCTGGCCATTGCCGTCGCCTCGACCCCAACGCGGGTCGTTCAACGAGAAAATGGCGCGCGCGCGCTGCCAGCCAGTCCGCTTGTTGTAATCGTTCACCTGTGTTCGTTCACCAGAGTAGACAGCGGGTCAATTGCGTGCGAATTCCGTCGGAGCCGCTGGGCCGGCCTTGCGTGCAAGACAGTGCCGGGCGCGCCTCAGCGCTCGTGTTCAGGTTCCCAGTGAGGTTCTTCCTGTACCGCGCTCCAGTCTGCGGCCAGGGACTGCGGCGCATCGGCAAGCGGCTCGGCAGTCGCGATTTCGGCGATGACGGAGCGCAGCGCATCCAGTCCGACACCTGTGCGGGCGCTCAAAAAGACGCGCGAAATATTACCATATTCATCACGCTCGACCGTTCCGCCGCGGGCCGCCAGTTCCGGCACGGCGTCGATCTTGTTGAAGACCAGCACCTGACGGATCGTGTCCGCGCCGATATCGTGCAGCACGCCGTTCACCTGATCGATCTGATCGAGGCGCACGGCGCTCGACGCGTCCACCACGTGCAGAAGCAGATCGGCCTGCACCGTTTCCTGCAGCGTCGCGCGAAACGCGGCGACGAGCTGGTGAGGCAGTTCGCGGATGAACCCGACCGTATCGGACAGCACGATCTGCCCCACTGCGTCGCCGAGCCAGACGCGCCGCGAAGTCGTGTCGAGCGTCGCAAACAGCTGGTCGGCGGCGTAGGCCTGCGCCTTCGTGAGCGCATTGAAGAGCGTGGACTTGCCCGCGTTCGTATAGCCTACGAGCGACACCGACATCGTGCGGTTGCGCTCGCGCTGACGCCGCTGCGTGCCGTGCTGGCGACGCAGCTTCGCAAGCTTGCCTTGCAGCATCTTGATGCGTTCGCCGATGAGCCGGCGGTCGGTTTCGAGCTGCGTTTCGCCCGGACCGCGCAGGCCGATACCGCCCTTCTGGCGCTCGAGGTGAGTCCAGGCGCGCACGAGGCGCGTGGCGAGGTATTGCAGCTGCGCGAGTTCGACCTGCAGCTTGCCTTCGTGGCTGCGGGCGCGCTGGGCGAAGATATCTAGAATGAGGCTCGTGCGATCGACCACGCGGCGATTGAGCGCGCGCTCCAGATTACGTTGCTGGGCGGGCGACAGCGCGTGATTGAAGATGACGATTTCGATGTCGTTCGCCTCACAGGCGAGACGCAGTTCCTCGGCCTTGCCGCTGCCGATGAACATGGCGGCGTCGGGGCTGGAGCGTCGCCCGGTGAGCGTGACAGCGGGAGTGGCGCCCGCGCTTTTGGCGAGCAGGCTGAGTTCTTCGAGACTGGCTTCGAACTCGGTCTTGCCGAAGTCGATGCCGACGAGTGCGGCGTTGATCAAATTAGAGGATGTCAAAATGAAAGCGGCCGGACCAGAGCAGCCTGCGAGGCGCCCCGGGCCGGCCGCGTCATGGGTCAGGACGCTTCCGTATCCGGGTGGAAGTTCACCGGACGGGCCGGAACCACCGTGGAGATGGCGTGCTTGTAAACCATTTGCGTAACCGTATTACGGAGCAACACGACGTACTGGTCGAACGATTCGATGTTCCCTTGAAGCTTGATGCCGTTGACCAGATAGATCGAAACAGGCACGTGCTCCTTGCGCAGCGCGTTCAGAAACGGGTCTTGTAACAATTGCCCTTTGTTGCTCATAGCAAACTCCGTATTTTTTTGCAGGTTTAACTTATATTGGGATGAAGAAAAAGAAATCCACCACCAATCGCTACACTATAGCCGATTCTCGTTCCCCCGCGCGGTTCCTGGCGGTTCGGCCAGGAGGCCTTTGCGGGGTAGCGAACGCTATTCAGCAACAGCCTAGTTTTTCTCTGTATAGGGATTCGTCGAGGAGCGAAACTCTATGCGCAATGGAGTGCCGGTGAGCGAGAAAGTTTCCCGGAAGCGGTTCTCCAGATAGCGCTTGTAGGTCTCCGTCACGGCGTCGAGTGCGTTGCCGTGAATGACGATGATGGGCGGGTTCTGTCCCCCTTGGTGCGCGTAGCGCAGCTTCGGACGCACCGGGCCGCGGCGGCGCGGCTGCTGGAACTCCACAGCTTCGATGAGTGCGCGCGTGAGCTTCGGCGTCGGCAGTTTCGCCATGGCGGCGGCGTACGCGTCGTCTACCGAGCGCATCAGCGGGCCGATGCCGAACTTTTCAGTCGCCGAGATGAAGCGCATTTCCGCGAAGTCGAGGAACTTCAGCTTGCGCTGAAGGTGGTGCTTGGTGCGCTCGCGCGCGTGGTCGTCCATGCCGTCCCACTTGTTCACGCCCACCACGAGCGCGCGGCCCTGTTCCACCACGAAGCCCGCGATATGCGCGTCCTGGTCGGAGATTTCCTGCTGCGCATCGAGCAGCAGAATCACCACGTTGGCATCGGCGATCGACTGCAGCGTCTTCACCACCGAGAACTTTTCGATCGCTTCGAACACCTTGCCGCGGCGGCGTAGACCCGCCGTGTCGATCAGCGTGTACTTCTTGCCGTTGCGCTCGAAGTCCACATAGATCGAATCGCGCGTCGTGCCCGGCATGTCGAACGCGATTACGCGGTCTTCGCCGATCAGCGTGTTGACGAGCGTCGACTTGCCCACGTTCGGGCGGCCGACAATCGCGATCTTGACGCCGTGCTTCGCGGCGTCCTCTTCGCTCTCCTCGGGCTGGTCGGCGTACGCTTTTTCGAGCGCCTCGTTGATCATTTCCGTCACGCCGTCGCCGTGCGCCGCGGAAATCGCGCGCGGGTCGCCGAGACCGAGTTCGTAGAAGTCGGCGGCCACAGCGCTGTACTTCATGCCTTCGGCCTTGTTGACGACGAGGAAGATCGGCCGGCCGGTCTTGCGCAGGTAGTCGGCGATGTGCTTGTCCTGCGGCGCGAGGCCATTGCGGCCGTCGCAGATGAACACGACGATATCGGCCTCTTCCACGGCCTGGCGCGTCTGGCGCGCCATCTCGTGCAGGATGCCGTCCTTCGCGACAGGCTCGAAGCCGCCGGTATCGACCACGAGATACGGGCGATCGCCCGTGCGCCCTTCACCGTAGTGACGGTCGCGCGTGAGGCCGGGCAGGTCGGCCACCAGCGCATCGCGCGAGCGCGTGAGCCGGTTGAACAGCGTGGATTTCCCCACATTGGGGCGCCCAACGAGGGCGATTACGGGTTTCATCTGATCTTTTCTACAGTAAGGCGCAGCGCCGGAGAGTCCGGCGCGCTGCGCGGCAAGTCCCGCGCCTGCGGGGCTGCATCAGTTGCAAATTATCACGAAATTCACGAGCCGGGCCGCGGCCCAGCGCCGAAAGCGCGGTGCGGCCGGGGCGGGACGCCGCGCGAACGCCGGGTGGCGCAACGGTGAACGGCGGGGTCGTGGACGCCGCTGTCCCAAAATGCGCATGGCCGGCTTGAGCCGGCCAGCGGGCGAGGCATCGGAACCCGGCGGCTCCAGCGCCTCTTGCGTCTGCTCGGTGCGCCGCTCGTGAGGCGCACCGCCGCAGACGACGCTTAATGCGGACGCAGACCGTACAGGTCGCCGTCCTTCGTCTGGACAACCAGCGTATTGCCAGCGAGCACCGGCGCGGCCATGATCGGGCTGCCGTCGGTCTTCACGCGCGAGACGAAGCTGCCGTCGTCGAGCGAGAGGAAATGCACGTAGCCCTGATAGTCGCCGAGCACGACCGCATGGCCCAGCAATGCGGGCACGCTCACATCGCGGCTCTTGAGCTTTTCGTTCGTCCAGGTCGGCTCGCCCGTCGACACGCTGAAGGCCCTCACGACCGACCAGTCGTCGCCGCCCACCACCGTGCTTTCATCCTGAGCGATGCCGGTCGTGCTCGAGAACGGCTTTTGCCACATCGGACGACCCGAATTGGCGTCGAAGCAACCCAGCTGACCCTGGAACGTGACTGCGCAGGTCGTCGCGCCGACCAGCGTGGGCGGACCGCTCACGTCATTGATGCGCTCGACTTCCGTCACGCCCTTCGGATACGAAACCGGCGTTTCCCAGAAAGCGTCGCCGCTTTGCAGGTTGATCGCCGCGAACGAGCCGCCCGGGAAACCGGCCAGCACGGCCTGTTCGCCCGCGAACGTCATGCCCGCCGAAACGCGCAGGTTCAGCGGCACGGCGCGGTTGCGGTAGATCCACTTCTGCTCGCCCGTCTGGCCGTTGAAGGCGACGATCTGGCCGTCGATCGTGCGCACGACCACGAGGCCGTTGCCGACGAGCGGCGGCGAGATGATTTCGCCCGGCGCCTTGGCTTGCCACGAGAGCTTGCCGTTCGCGTCGAGCACGTAGACGTCGCCCTTCAGGCCGCCGACGGCCGTGAGATTGCCGTCGCTGCCCACGCCCGCCGAGAGGTCGTCCTTGAGCTTGGTGCGCCAGACGTCCTTGCCCGATGCGGCGTCGATTTTCGCGACCGAGCCGTTTTCGCCCGCCGCATAGACGGCGTCGCCCACGGCGACCGGCGCGAACAGATAGCGCCCCGCCTTGCCGACACTCGACTTCCACACCTGCTGGACGTCCAGCGCCGGCTTGAATTCGGTCAGCGGCACCGGCACGCGGCGCACGTCTTTCGTCGATGAGCAGGCTGCGAGAGCCAGGACGGTCATCGCCAGAGCGACGGGCACAACGGTTCGTTTCAGCAGATTCATCGGTGAACGACGCATGAATGAAGTTGGTTTGAATGGTTTCGCAACGCTGCGCGCAAGCCCGGCACGCTTCGCAATTTAGCCAGCGACTCAGCCGCCGAGCGCATCCAGCTTGAACTGGATCAGCTGACGCTCGGAAGCGTCGCTCTTCGGCAGGCTGTCGAGGGCCAGCTTGTAGGCCGCGCGCGCGTCGTCACGCTTGCCGGCCGCAGCCAGCAGATCGCCGCGGCCGTCTGCCACGATGCCCTTGAACGGACCCGAATCGGGTTGCGGAATCAGCGCGAGGCCCTGATCGTAGGCCTTTTCGTCGAGCAGGAGCGATGCGAGACGCAGCTTCGCGATCTGGCGGAATTCGTCGTCCTTCGCGTGGTCGGCGGCCCATTGCAGCTGCGCCTTCGCGCCAGCCGTGTCGCCCGCCATATAGAGCGCCTTGGCCACGCCGAGCGCCGTCATCTGCGCGTACGCCGTGCCGCCGAAGCGATCTTCCATGTCCGACGCCACGCGCGTGAGCATGGCCTTGTCGCTGCTGTTCGCGGCCTGCTGCACCTGGTCGTACAGCACGGCGGCCTCGGCCGCCTGGCGGCGCAGCCAGAAGTTCCAGCCGTTCCACGCTGCGAGCGCGAGCAGAACGATCAGCACGACCCACGTAGCGGCGTTACCCCACTGCCCCCACCATGCCTTGAAGCTCTCGATCGATTCCTGTTCGTCGTGGTAACTCATCGCGTAGCGATTCCTCGTTTATTCTGAAGCCTGTTTTCGAATGCGCAGCGACCTGGGCAGCCCCACCGGGGCGGCCCTGTTAATCGTCGCCGTCTTCGGCGGATGCAACCATCGCATTGATCAGATATTCGGTCAAGTCCTCAAGCGCTACCGTTTGTTGCTCGCTGCGGGCCTCCGCGGCCGTGCCGCGCAGCGCCTTCACACCGGCCTCGCCTCTCGCCACTTCGTCCTCGCCGAGTACCACGGCAAAGGCCGCGCCGCTGGCATCCGCGCGCTTCATCTGCGACTTGAAGCTCGCGCTCTGACCGTCGGCGCTGCAATGCAAGATAACGTCGAGGCCCGTATCGCGCAGACGCTCCGCCACGATGAACGCCTTCTCACGCGCGGCTTCGCCCTGGTGGACAACGTAGACATCGCAACCATCTTCTTCCGGCACGAGGTCTTCTTCCTTGAGCAGTTCGAGAATGCGCTCGATGCCCATCGCCCAGCCGCAAGCCGCCGTCGGCTTGCCGCCCAGCTGCTCGATCAGCGGATCGTAACGGCCGCCCGCCGCGACGGTGCCCTGCGCGCCGAGCTTGTCGGTCACCCACTCGAACACGGTCAGATTGTAGTAATCGAGACCACGAACGAGACGCGGGTTGATCTTGAACGGAATGTTGTTCGACTTGAGAATGCGCTGCAGCCCTTCGAAGTGCGCGAGCGAGTCTTCGCCGAGGAAGTCGATCAACTTCGGCGCCTTGTCCGCGATCTCCTGCAGCGCGGGATTCTTCGTGTCGAGCACGCGCAGCGGGTTCGTGTAAAGGCGGCGCTTGCCGTCTTCGTCGAGCAGATCGACGTGCTGTTCGAGATACTTGATGAGCTCGACGCGATGCGCCGCACGCTCTTCGGCCACGCCGAGCGAGTTGATCTCGAGCTTGATGCCGGTGAGGCCGAGATCGTCCCAGAGGCGTTGGCACATCAGGATGATTTCAGCGTCCGCATCGGGTCCCGCGAAACCGAGCGCCTCGACCCCCACCTGATGGAACTGGCGATAGCGGCCGCGCTGCGGACGCTCGTGACGGAACATCGGGCCGATGTACCACAGACGCTTCGGACCGTCGTAGAGCATGTTGTGCTCGATCGACGCGCGCACGGCAGCCGCCGTGCCTTCCGGACGCAGCGTGAGGTTCTCGCCGTTGAGCGCGTCGGTGAAGCTGTACATCTCCTTCTCGACGATGTCGGTCACTTCGCCGATGCCGCGCGTGAAGAGTTGCGTATGCTCGACGATCGGCGTGCGGATATTTTGATAGCCGTACGAACGAAGCAGCGACTTCACCGTGGTTTCGAAGAATTCCCACAGGCCTGCCTCCTGCGGCAGGATGTCGTTCATGCCCTTCACGCCCGTGAGCTTTTCGGGCTTGCGTTTTTGTTCAGTCATTGCGTTGCGAATTGGCTTTATGCGGTTGTGCGTATCGAGCGACGAGCGGGCTACATGCGAGCTACAAGCGAACTACAAGCGGATCGACCGGCTTGCTCAGTTCGTCGCCTCGGCCTTGCCGTACTTGCGCGCGACGTAGTCGCTCACGATCTGCTGGAATTCTTCGGCGATGTGCTCGCCGCGCAGCGTCTTCACCTTCTCGCCGTCGATGAAAACCGGCGCCGCGGGGTTCTCGCCCGAGCCCGGCAGGCTGATGCCGATGTTCGCGTGCTTCGACTCGCCCGGGCCGTTCACGATGCAGCCCATCACGGCGACGTTCATCGTCTCGACGCCAGGATACTCGTCGCGCCACAGCGGCATCTGCGCACGCAGATAGCCCTGGATCTGCGAAGCCAGCTCCTGGAACAGCGTGCTGGTCGTGCGGCCGCAACCGGGGCATGCGATGACCATCGGTGTGAACGAGCGCAGGCCCATGGTCTGCAGGATTTCCTGGCCGACCACGACTTCGCCCGTACGCGCACCGCCCGGTTCCGGCGTGAGCGAGATGCGGATGGTGTCGCCGATGCCCTGCTGGAGCAGTACGGAAAGCGCCGCCGTCGAAGCGACGATGCCCTTCGAGCCCATGCCTGCTTCCGTGAGGCCCAGGTGCAGCGCGAAATCGCAACGCTTCGCGAGTTCCTGGTAGACGGCGATCAGGTCCTGCACGCCGCTCACCTTGCACGACAGGATGATCTTGTCGCGACCGAGGCCGAGTTCGACCGCGCGTTCCGCCGAGCCGATGGCCGACTGGATGAGCGCTTCGTACATCACGCTTTGCGCTTCCCACGGCTCCTTGCGCGCGCCGTTCTCGTCCATCATGCGCGCGAGCAGGTCCTGGTCGAGGCTGCCCCAGTTCACGCCGATACGCACCGGCTTGTCGTACTTGATGGCCGCTTCGATCATCTGCGCGTACTGCGTGTCGCGCTTCGCGCCCTGGCCCACGTTGCCCGGGTTGATGCGGTACTTCGACAGCGACTCTGCGCAGGCGGGATAGTCGCGCAGCAGCAGATGGCCGTTGTAATGGAAGTCGCCGACGAGCGGCACCATCACGCCCATGCGGTCGAGCTGTTCGCGGATATGCGGGACGGCCGCCGCCGCTTCCGGCGTGTTGACCGTGATACGCACGAGCTCCGAACCCGCCTGCGCGAGTTCCTTGATCTGGATCGCGGTGCCGATGGGATCCGCGGTGTCGGTGTTGGTCATCGACTGCACGCGCACCGGCGCGTCGCCGCCGATCGTCACCAGCTGTCCGCCCCAGCGCACATGCACGGCATGCGACTTGCGGCGCGGCGCGTGGCCGCCGAGAACCGGCTCGTTCGAGCAGATCTGACTGTTGCTGGTCGGGGATTGCGTTTCGCTTAGCATCGAAAAACCCATTTACGCCTCACGCGCACTAGCGCCGGCTAGCCGGCGGCGGCACTGCGTGAATTGAAAAAGCGTCGCGGCCGGCAATGAGACTTGCCAGGCCGCGACGCATGCCATGTCCTGATCAGGGCAGCACGAAGCGCGCGACATTGCCACGCGCCGACGCGTATTTCGACGTGTCGACCGGCTGGCCGTCGATGGTCATCGACTCGATGCCGGCCTTGTTGCCCACGGTGACCTTGAGCGGCTCGGTGCCGCTGATCTCACGCGCGTCGCTGCCGTGGATCATGCCCGAGAACACTTCCTTACCATCCTTCTGGCGCACGCTGACCCAGGTGTCCTGCGTCACGCGGATCGCGAACGTCGAGGTGTCAGCGCCGTTGTCGACTGCCGCGCTCTGCGCTGCCGCTGCGGCCGGCGCGCTCGCCGCCTGAGCGCGCGCAGCGCTGGCCGCGTTGGCGACGGCCGCCGCCGGCGCAGCGCTTGCAGCCGCGGGCTTCGCGGCCTGCGGTGCCGGTGGCGTCGCTTGCGGCGCGGGTTGCGCAGCTTGAGGCGCCGGTTGCGCAGCTTGCGGTGCGCTCGCCGCAGCGCCTTGATCGGGCGCCGCGTTGGCGTTGTCGCCTGCATCGTTTGCGTCAGCCGTCTGCGGCGCTGCGGACTGATCCGCGCCCTGCGCGTCCGATGCATCTGCGCTGCCGGTTGCAACGCCCTGCTGGACCGTCGGCGACGATGCGCCCGTCTGCACGCTCGCGCCGTTGGCCATCGCCTTCAGGCGCGCAAACCACGCCGACGATTCGCCGCTGTTCGTGTGCCACATGGAGATGGCAAGCACCGCGATCACGATGATCGCCACGCCCCACAACCACGAGGCGCGGCGGCGCGGAGCCCGTGCGCCGCTGCCGCCGAGCGAAAGCGAAACGCGGCCGCGCGGCAGATCGGAGCCCGCCGAAGCCGGCATCGACAGATCCGGCTGCGCGATGCCGCGCTCGCGGCGCAGCGCCTGCGTGAACGGCGCGGAATCCGTACCGAGCAGCTTCGCGTAGGCGCGCACCACGCCGAGCGCGAACGTCGTGTCCGGCAGATGGCTGATATCGCCCGCTTCGAGTTCGCGCAGCTTCGACACCGACACCTTCAGGCGCGCCGAGACGTCTTCGATCGCCCAACCCTTGGCCTCGCGCAGTTGCGCAAGACGCGCGCCGGCTGCGGCCAGCGTGTCGGGCACTGCCTGCACCGGCGAAGGTGTGGCGCCCGGCGCCGAACGACCTGCGTTGCTGTCAGTTCCGTCTGTCCCGAAAGGGTGCTGCGGCTCGCTCATCCCAAAGTCCTTGCGTCGATTCTTTTCAATACTGCAACCGGTTGGCGCGTCCCGCCCCGCCTCTACCCGATTCGCAGACCGTTTATAACAAAATGCGCGGCCAGTGTGCCGCTTCCGATCGCTTCTGCAACGTTTCTTTTACTACTGCCGACGGCCGCGCGTTTCCCCCGCACGCCGCCGTCGGCCCTCCTGATGCCGGTTCAGTGCTGAACCGGCCGTACTTCGATGACCTTGCCCGCGGCCCGGCCCGTGCGCTCAGCAAGGCGCGTGCGGTCCTTCACCTCGCCGGCGAGTTGCCCGCAGGCCGCGTCGATGTCGTCGCCGCGCGTCTTGCGCACGGTCGTGACGACGCCCGCATCCATCAGAATCTGCGCGAAGCGCTTGATCTGGTCCGATTTCGAGCGCAGCAAGCCCGACTCGGGGAACGGATTGAACGGGATCAGATTGAACTTGCACGGCACGTCACGCGTCACGGCGAGCAACTGGCGTGCGTGCTCTTCCGTGTCGTTGACGCCGTCGAGCATGCAGTACTCGAACGTGATGAAATCGCGCGGCGCGACCTCCAGATAACGCCGGCAGGCCGCCATCAACTCACGAAGCGGGTACTTGCGGTTGAGCGGCACGAGTTCGTCACGCAGCGCGTCGTTCGGTGCATGCAAGGAAACGGCGAGCGCCACGGGCAGTTCGGCCCCGAGACGATCCATCATCGGCACGACGCCCGACGTGGAAAGCGTGACGCGCCGGCGCGACAGGCCGTAGGCGTTGTCGTCGAGCATCAGGCGCATGGCGGGCACGACCGCGTCGTAGTTCAGGAGCGGCTCGCCCATACCCATCATCACGACGTTCGTGATGACGCGCTCGCCCTTGCCGTCACCGCCGGTCGCCCGGCCTCCAGCCTCGCCCAGAAGCGAGGCGCGCAGGGCGAATTCCGCCATGCGCAGCTGGCCGATGATCTCGGCGGTGGTGAGATTGCGTGAAAAACCTTGCTTGCCGGTGGAGCAAAACCGGCAATTGACCGCGCATCCCGCCTGCGAGGACACGCACAGCGTGCCGCGGTTGTCTTCGGGGATGAACACGGTTTCGACCGCGTTGCCGTTGCCGACGTCCACGAGCCACTTGCGCGTGCCGTCGGAGGAAACGTTGTCGCTGATGATGCCGGGCATGCCGATGATGGCGCGCCCTTTGAGCTTCTCGCGCAGCGATTTGGCCAGATCCGTCATGCCGTCGAAGTCGGCGGCGTTGTACTGATGGATCCAGCGCTGAAGCTGTTTGGCGCGAAACGGCTTCTCGCCCAGGCTCTCGCAATAGGCGACGAGCCCTTGGGCGTCGAGATCGAGAAGGTTGACGGTGGAACTGCTCGTCATGTCGAATCCTGCCATTTCAGTGCGAGAGCGCGCTCACCGCCCGCGCTGCCCGGGTGCCTGCGCATTTGCGCGGCATCGGGAACTGGACGGTGAGCGTCATCGCCGTTCGCGACCCTATGCTACTACTGCAGTCAGCTCGCGCCGTGCTTAGCGCGAGTAGACGTTGACTTGCGGGAAGAAGAACGCGATTTCCACGGCTGCCGTTTCAGCGGCGTCCGAGCCGTGCACGGCGTTCGCGTCGATGCTGTCGGCGAAGTCGGCGCGGATCGTGCCCTTCTCAGCCTTCTTCGGATCGGTTGCGCCCATCAGATCGCGGTGCTTCAGGATAGCGTTCTCGCCTTCCAGAACCTGGATCACGACCGGACCCGAGATCATGAAATCGACGAGGTCCTTGAAGAACGGGCGCGCTGCGTGAACAGCATAGAACTTCTCAGCGTCGGCGCGCGAGAGGTGAACCATGCGGGAGGCAATGATCTTCAGGCCAGCGTTTTCGAAGCGGCTGTAGATCTGGCCGATCACGTTCTTCGCCACTGCGTCCGGCTTGATAATCGACAGGGTGCGTTCGATCGCCATAAAAACTCCAGAAAATTAAGAGGTTACAGATTCAAATGAATCCGCAATTGTAGCATGTTCCCATGTATGATTGCGATTGAACCCTCATACCCCGGCAAACCGAGGCAAATGAGCGCAAGCCGGTCACATTCACTGCGCTGCCGTACCATTCAGAAAGGCTTAAGATTGGCGGCATACGCTGTGCAAAGATAACGGAAACTGTGTGGCAACCCGTTGAAACTCTGGGTCGGCGCACTTATCTTATGGGGGAGCGGACCGCGCATCTGCGCGCCCTCACCCACGCGTCTCACGCAAGGAGAAAGCATGAACGAGTATCCCTATAACTTCGGCCGCGGCGGCAGCGTCACCTCGGCGGAGACCCGCAACCGCGTACTGCGCAACACCTACTGGCTGCTCGCGCTGTCGATGGTGCCGACGGTGCTCGGGGCGTGGGTGGGCGTCGCGACCGGCTTCTCGCTTTTTGCGGCTACCAGCCCGGCCATGAGCCTGCTCGCGTTCTTCGCGATCGCCTTCGGCTTCATGTTCGCCATCGAGCGCACCAAGAACAGCTCGGTGGGCGTGTTCGTGCTGCTCGGCTTCACGTTCTTCATGGGCCTGATGCTCTCGCGCCTGCTGTCGTTCGTCCTCGGCTTTTCGAACGGCCCGCAGCTCATCATGCTCGCGTTCGGCGGCACCGGCATCATTTTCACCGCCATGGCCACCATCGCCACGGTGAGCAAGCGCGACTTCTCGGGCCTCGGCAAGTGGCTCTTCATGGGCGTGATCGTGATCCTGCTGGCCGGCGTCGCGAACATGTTCCTGCAACTGCCCGCGCTGATGCTCACGGTTTCGGTGCTCGCCATCGCGATCTTCTCCGCGTATATGTTGTTCGACGTACAGCGCGTCGTGAACGGCGGCGAGACGAACTACATCTCGGCCACGCTCGCGATCTATCTGGACCTCTACAACGTGTTCACGAACCTGCTCGCCATTCTCGGTATCTTCGGCGGCAACCGTAACTAAAGCGCAACTAGCTCCGACGCGGCCGGATCGAAAGATTCCGGCCGCAGAAAGCAAAAGCCCATGAGTTTCGTCATGGGCTTTTTTTCGTCTATGCGTTTTGGCTGCCTCTCGGGTGCGGGATTCAGAGCGCGATCCAGTCGAAACCCTCGGCTTGCGAAGCGACCCCGATTTGAGTCGCGGCATTTCCCAGAACCGCGGCCATCGCCGCACGCGCAAGCTCCGGTGTGTTGTTCTGCTGGCTCAGGTGCGCAGCGATCAAATGGCGCAGCTTCGCGCGGTCGAGCCCCGCGAGGATGCCGCCAGCCGCCTCGTTGTTCAGGTGACCATGCGACCCACCGATACGCGCCTTGAGCGAAGCCGGATAGCGGCTCGTCGCGAGCATTTCGAGGTCGTGGTTGCATTCGAGCACCAGTGCGTCACAACCGCTCAGCACATTGCCGATATGCGAGGTCGACTCGCCGACGTCGGTCAGCACGCCAAGCCGGCTCGCGCCGTCGCTGAACACGAACTGGAGCGGCTCGCGCGCGTCGTGCGGCACCGTGTAGGGCAACACGCCGAGTTCGCCGATCTCGACCGTCTCGTCGCCCCACAACACGTTGAGTTCGATGCCTGCGGCGTCGTCGGCGCCCACGGCCTGCGCCGTGCCCCAACTCATGTAGAGCGGAATCGACCAGCGGCGCGCCAGCGTGAGCGCGCTGCCGATGTGATCGCTGTGTTCGTGGGTGATGAGAATCGCGGTAAGCGAGTCGGCGGCGAGGCCCGCGCGGGCGAGGCGCCGCTCGACTTCTTTCGCTGAGAATCCGCAGTCGAGCAGCACGCGCGTGGGCGTCGTGCCGCTGCCTGCTTCTACGACCAGTGCGTTGCCCTCGCTGCCGCTGCCGAGGCTCGCAAATCGCATCTCAGCGCACGTCAGTTCAGCTGCGCGTGGAGCGCGGAGACGATACGCTGGGCGTCCGACGAGGTGTCGATACGGCCGGTCTGATCGACCACGGCGACCTGGGTCGAATTACCCGACGAGCGTACGGCCACGCGGTATTCCGGCCCCTGATCCTTCGTGGCCTTCTTCGGGTTGTAGAAAAGCTTGCCGAGCAGGCCGTCGCCCTTGAGCTCCTGCATCGAATCGGCGTAGCGCACGTAGTAGAGGCCCTTCTCGCGGTCGCGATTGTCGACTGTAAAGTTCGTGCGGTCGAGCGCGAGGCCCACGCGCAGCCATGCGGTGTCGAACGCTTCGGGCAGATCGAGCGTCGTGCCGTCAGGACCGGCGGCGATCTTGACGCCAGCCGTCGACGGGCGCGCGTCGGTCAGCAGTTGCTTGGACTGCGCGTCGGTCAGGCCGAACTTCTGCATGATCTTGGCGAGGAAAGCGGCTTCGAGCGCCGGGTCGCGCGGACGCTCGACCCACTTCGACCCCGTCTTGTCCTGCCCAGTCAGCACTTCTTCCATGGCGTTATGCGTGACGGAAATATCGGTTTGACCGTCCGGGCCACGCGAAACCAGCACGCGGAAGCGGTCGCGCGTGCCCGACGAGTACGCGAAGTCGATCACGCGGCCGATCGTACGGCGGAACCAGTCGTCCGGAATGTTGGCGCGGTTCTCGGCCCAGTCGGTCGTCATGATGCCCGTGGACGGCGAATCGGTCGTCAGCGTGAAACCATTTTCCGTCCAGAATTCCTGCAGCTGCGGCCAGACGTCGTCAGGCGAGCGGCCGTCCACCACGAGCCAGCGGCGGTCGCCGTCGCGCTCCACGTGCATACCGAACGGGTCCTGCGCATCCGGCACGCCGAGCGTGGCGTTGCCGGCCGGCATGACCGTGCGCTGAGCTGAGCCGCCCAGCGTGATCGTGGGCGGCGGCGCGACGTACTTCTGGTCGTTTGGCGCCGACGACAGATCCTGCGGCACATTCAGCGGCGGCGCGGTCGGCGTGTCCTTGTAGTTGACGCGATCGGACGCGAACATGTCGTTCAGCGACTCGCAGCCTGCGAGCGAGCCGAGGGCAAGCGCCAGCACCGCCATGCGGGTTGCGTGGAGGGAAAAAGCGGAACGTTTCATGTGGGCCTTCGTGATACGGGAACGCTAAGCCTTGCTCTGCGAGACGGTGGGTCCGAGGTCGGTCCGAGGTCTTTCAGTGATTGGGCGGCTGGGCCGTGGCGGCGTCGGTTGATAAATCGGCGGCTGGCTGACCGGATCAGCCAGCCAGACCGGCTTCGCGCAGCGCGGCACGCACCACGTCGTGGTAGCGCGCGTCGAGCGGCGTGAGCGGCAGTCGGATGCCGCCTTCGATGCGGCCGAGTTCCTGCAGCGCCCACTTCACCGGAATCGGATTCGATTCGATGAACAGGTTCTTGTGAAGCGACAACAACTTCATATGGATCTCACGCGCCGTTTTCGCGTCGCCGGCGAGCGCAGCCTTGCACAGGTCGCTCATCTGGCGCGGCGCAACGTTCGCGGTCACCGAAATATTGCCGTGGCCGCCAAGCAGCATCAGCGCGATCGCCGTGGGATCGTCGCCGCTGAAGATCTTGAAGCCTTTCGGCGCATGCTTGATGAGGTGCGCGGCGCGGTCGATGTTACCCGTCGCTTCCTTCACCGCGATGATGCCCGGCACTTCGGCCAGACGCAGGATGGTTTCGCTCGCCATGTCCGCGACCGTACGGCCCGGCACGTTGTAGAGAATGACCGGCAGGTCCACGTCCTCCGCGATTTTCGCGAAGTGGCGGTACATGCCTTCCTGGGTCGGCTTGTTGTAATAGGGCACGACCTGGAGCGACGCCTGTGCGCCCACTTCCTTCGCGTGCTTCGTGAGTTCGACGGCCTCGGCGGTGGAATTGCCGCCGGCGCCCGCGATGATCGGCATACGGCCGGCAGCGTGCTCGACCGCCGTCTTGATCATCAGGATGTGTTCTTCGACGTCCAGCGTGGCGGACTCCCCGCTCGTACCGACGACGACGAGGGCATCCGTCCCCTCTTCCACGTGCCAGTCGATCAATTTGCGGAATGCCGGCAGGTCGAGACTGCCATCCTCGTGCATGGGGGTGACGATCGCGGGAATGCTGCCTTGCAGCGTAATGCCGTCCTGAGTGCCGTTAGCCATGAAACGCCAGAAAAATGAGTCGGTTAAACCGCGATTGTAGCGGATTAGCCGGTCAGATCGTAACGCGTTACGGGTAGGCCCTGGTTCTCAGGTAAATTACCAGCGCTTTCGGGGGACACTGAGGTCGTTTTTTCCCGTACCGCGCAGATGCGCTGAACATACGCTTCACGCGGCTGCGAAAGAAATCCGTCCTGATAGGCGACTACCCGCAGCGCAGGCGTACAGACGGCCAATAACTCGCCGGGAGCGAGCAGGAAAGCGGGGTTCGATGGCTTTCCCACCGTCTCGTTGCCCTGAGCGAAGGTTTCGTAGATCAGGATGCCGCCCGGCGCCAGTGCCTCGATGAGACGGGGCATGAGCGGGCGATGCAGGTAGTTCGTGACGACCACGGCGGCAAAGCGGGCGTCCGGCGCGAGCGGCCATGGCGCGCCTTCGAGGTCGCACTCTAGCGTCGCGACGCCGGCTACGTCCTGCAACGTGGCAAGCGCGGCGGCGTCGCGATCGAGCGCCGTCACCGGGTGGCCCTGACCAGCCAGCCAGCGCGTGTGCCGCCCGGCGCCGGAGGCGACGTCGAGCACCGTGCCACCGGGCGCGATGAGATGCGCCCAGCGGCGCACCCAGCGCGAGGGCTCGGAGAGCCCGTGGGCCGGCGCATCGGCGGCAGGCATCGACGTCATCGGCTCGATCAGCTGTACGAGAGGCCCATGGCCTCACGCACGTCGCGCATCGTCTCGTTGGCAAACTTGCGCGCCTTGTCGCAGCCGTCCGCGACGATTGCACGCAGCAGCGACGGATCGTCCATGTACTTCTGCGCGCGCTCGAGCATGGGCTGCTGCTCGCGCAGGATGCCCTCGATCACGGGCTGCTTGCACTCCAGACAACCGATGCCGGCCGAACGGCAGCCCTTCTGCACCCAGTCGTGCGTCTGCTCGTCCGTGTAGACCTGGTGGAGCTGCCACACCGGGCACTTGTCCGGATCGCCCGGATCGGTGCGGCGCACGCGCGCGGGGTCGGTCGGCATGGTGCGGACCTTCTTCGTGATCGACTCGGCGTCTTCGCGCAGGCCAATGGTGTTGCCGTACGACTTCGACATCTTCTGGCCGTCGAGACCCGGCATGCGCGAGGCTTCCGTGAGCAGCACCTGCGGCTCCGGCAGGATGATCTTGCGCGAGCCTTCGAGGTAGCCAAAAAGACGCTCGCGATCGCTCATCGAGAGGCTTTGCGACTCCGAGAGCATCGCGCGGGCCTGTTCGAGCGCCTCTTCATTGCCTTCCTGCTGATAGGCGTTGCGCAGTTCGTGGTAGAGCTTCGAGCGCTTGCCGCCCAGCTTCTTCGCCGCATCGTTGGCCTTCTCTTCGAAGCCCGGTTCGCGGCCGTACATGTAGTTGAAGCGGCGCGCCATTTCGCGCGCCATCTCGACGTGCGGCACCTGGTCCTCGCCCACCGGCACGAGCGACGCGCGGTACAGCAGGATGTCGGCCGCCATCAGCACCGGGTAGCCGAGGAAGCCATAAGTACCGAGGTCTTTGTCGCGCAGCTTCTCGATCTGTTCCTTGTAGGTCGGCACGCGTTCGAGCCACGACAGCGGCGTGCTCATGCCGAGCAGCAGCGAGAGCTCGGCGTGCTCGGGCACACGGCTCTGGATGAAAAGCGTGGCCTGGTTCGGGTCGATGCCCGAAGCGAGCCAGTCGATCAGCACGTCCCAGACGTTCTTCTCGATGACATCCGGCGTTTCGTAGTGCGTGGTGAGCGCATGCCAGTCGACCACGCAGAAGAAGCACGGATACTCGGACTGCAGGCGCACCCAGTTTTTCAGCACGCCGTGATAGTGGCCGAGGTGCAGCGACCCGGTGGGCCGCATGCCGGAGAAGATACGGTCTGGGAACATGATGTTATGAAAAGAGCGACACAAGAGGGGTAAGGATGGCTGTGACCGCGTCGTAACCTAGACTTACGAGCGGGCGCAGCCAGAATCGCGTGAAGATGCCACTCACGAGCAACCCCATCACGATGATGAAACCATAGGGCTCGATACGGGCGAGCGCAATGCTCGCGCGAGTGGGCAGGAGTGCCCCGAGCACGCGGCCGCCGTCGAGCGGCGGCAGCGGAAAGAGGTTCAGCACGCCGAGCACGAGATTCACGCCCACGCCGGCGGCGGCCATGCGCGTGAAGAACGGCTCGTTCACGCCGAGCACCGCGAGTCCCACGCCGAACACGCCCCATACGATGGCCTGCACGAAGTTGCACAGCGGCCCGGCCGCCGCGACCCACAGCGTGCCCCAGCGCGGATTGCGCAGATTGCTGAACGCGATCGGGACCGGCTTCGCGTAACCGAATACGAACGCGCCGTTGGTCAGGAAATAGAGCACGAGCGGCATCGCGATCGTACCGATCGGATCGATGTGGCGCATCGGGTTGAACGAAACGCGGCCGAGCACATACGCGGTGTTGTCGCCGAGCATGCGCGCGACGTAACCGTGCGCGGCCTCGTGCAGCGTGATCGCGAAGATCACGGGCAAGGCGTAGACGACGATCGTCTGAATCAGATTGGCTTCCATGGCGGGCTATTGTATCAATGCGTCAATGCGCTCAGGCCACGGTCATGCCGCGTTCATCCGCGCCTGTCTCATCACGCCTCTTCTTCTTCGATGCCGAACGGCGCCAGCGAACCCCGCCCCGGCCGCACGAGCACAGGCTCCTCGCCAGTGAGATCGATCACGGTGGACGGCTCGCACGGGCACGCCCCGCCGTCGATCACGAGATCGAGCTGTTTCTCGAGACGCTCCCGAATCTCCTCGGGGTCGTTGAGCGGTTCGGTGTCGGGCGGCAGGATCAGCGTGGTGGCAAGCAGCGGCTCGCCCAGTTCTTCGAGGATCGCGAGCGGAATCGGATGACCGGGCACGCGCAGGCCGATCGTCTTGCGCGACGGATGCGAAAGGCGCCGGGGCACTTCCTTCGTCGCCACCAGCACGAACACATACGGCCCCGGCGTCACCGACTTGATGAGCCGGTATTGGCGGTTGTCGACCATGGCGAAATTCGCGAGTTCGGACAGGTCCCGCACCATCAGCGAGAGCAGCGCCTTTTCGTCGAGCCCGCGGATGCGGCGCAGGCGCTCGGCGGCGTGCTTGTCGTCGATGCGGGCGGCGAGCGCGTAGCTCGAATCGGTCGGCAATGCGATCACACCGCCGTCACGGATGATCTCCACCGCCTGCTTGACGAGACGCGGCTGCGGGTTTTCCGGGTGAAGCCGAAAGAACTGGGACATGGCAGTAATCAGCTGACGAATGCAATGAAAACAGCAGGCGATGAAAACAGCGGGACGGTGCGCGAAAACGGCGGACGACTGCACGTAGTACCACAAAGCGACGACAAGGCGGGATTGACCGGCGCGAAACGCCTTGCAGCAAATGGGCGGAGTCAGTGGGCCGCGCGCCGTGCGCGGCCTACAGCCATCGCTCCCAGACAGGCTTGAGACCGGAAGGCAAAGGCGGCAGCGTGCCCGGCTTGATCGCGTCGGGCCCGGGCGCATGGAAGTCCGAGCCGCGCGACGCCTCGAAGCCAAAGCGCCTCGCAACGGCCGCGTACTCGGCGTACTGGTCGGGCGTATGGCTGCCGGTAACGACTTCGATGGCCTTGCCGCCCAGATCGATGAATTCGCCGAAGAGCGTGTCGAATTCGAGTTGCGTGTAAGCGTAGCGGCCCGGATGCGCGATGATCGCCTCGCCGCCCGCCGCCTTGATCCACGCTACGGCGTCGGCGAGCCTGGCCCAGCGGTGCGCGATGTAACCGGGCTTGCCTTCGCCAAGCCAGCGCGAAAACGCGTCCTGGGTGTTCTGCGCACGGCCGCTTTCGACGAGAAATCGCGCGAAGTGAGTCCGCGAGACCAGGTCTGGATTCGAGACGTACTGGAACGCGCCTTCGTACGCGTCGGGAATGCCGAGTTCGCCGAGCCGCTCGCCAATGGCTTCGGCGCGTGCCGCGCGGCCGTCACGCGTGCGCGCGAGGCCGTCGACGAGCGCAGCGCACTCCGGATCCACATGCAAGCCGACGACGTGCACCGTGCGCGACGCCCAGGTGACCGAAATCTCGACGCCGCTCAAATAGCGCATACCGAGCGCCTCGGCCGCTTCGCGCGCTTCGCGCTGGCCGCCGAGCACGTCGTGATCGGTGAGCGCCCACAAGCCCACGCCACCCGCTTTCGCCAGCTGCGCGACGGCGGCTGGGGCCAGTTGCCCGTCGGAGACAGTGGAGTGACAGTGGAGATCGGCGTTCATTGGATGCGGGAAAAGGATGAACGTCCATTTTACTGCAACGCGGTGAAGTCGTCGGGCGGCGCCTCGCGCCTGGCGGGCCGCCCGAATAAGCGCGCGATGTGCTTTACGCTCCCGCGCAGAACGCCTCGATCAGGCGCGCGACCTCTTCCGGCTGGTCGTGATGCACCATGTGCCCCGCCCCGTCGACGATACGCTCGCGCCAGTCGGGAAATGCCTCGAAGCGCTTCTTGAATTCGCCGATGGGCACCGCCCCCGCGAGCCGCACAAGCGTTTCGGAACTGGCCGCTTCGATGTGCAGCACCCTTGCGCTCACCTGCGACCAGATCGCCATCACCTCGTCGAGCTGGTACAGCAGCGGACCGCGCATCTTGTGCGCCGGATCGCCGAGCAGCACATAATCGCCCTCGCCGTCCGGCTTCGACCAGTGTTCCGCGAGAAAGCGCGCTCGCGGTGCGATCAGACGCGGATTGGTCTTCACGAGCCGCGCGGCCACCTCGTCGAGCGACGCGTACGTGCGCAGTTGCGGCGGCGTGCGCACTTCGTCGAGCCACTCGCGCATGCGGCCCGGCGCCTGTCTCGGTGACGGCGCCGGCATGCCGAAGCCCTCCAGGTCGACCACGCGGCGCACACGCTCGGGCCGCACGCCCGCATAGAGGCACACGATGTTCGCGCCGAGACTGTGTCCGACGAGATCCACCTTGCCTTCGGGCGCGTAGTGGGCAAGCAGCGCGTCGAGATCGGCGAGGTAGTCGGGGAACCAGTAGTGACTGCCCTGTCCTTGCGCAACGGGCCAGTCGGAGAGGCCGAAGCCGCGCAGGTCGGGAGCGATGACCTGCCAGTCACCGCCGCGTTCATCGAGCGCATCGACGACGAACTGGAACGACGCCGCCACGTCCATCCAGCCGTGCAGCATGAACAGCACGGGCGCGCTCTCGGCGCCCCAGCGGCGCACGTGCAGCCGGATGCCATTGACGTTGACGAATTCGGACCGGGATTGATTCATCTGCGTTGCCGCAAAAAAGAATGGTCGTTCGATTATATAGCCGCCGGGTGTTCGCGGTACGTCATTCGCTCGAGTGACGCCCCGCTGACTGCTTCGAGGCGGACTGTGCCGCGGCGTCCTGGGCCGCCAGCGTGTCCAGTTCGGCGTCGTCGAAACCCGCCGAGCGGCGCGCCTCGAAGTTGAACGGACCGCGCATGCGCGGCGCGTGGTAGTGCTCCGCGAGCGCGAGCCATGCCGCGTGCGGGTCGAGCGCGCGTGCCTCGCAAAGGTGGCGGAACCAATGGTTGCCGATGCGCACGTGTCCCACTTCGTCGCGCAGGATGATGTCGAGGATCGCGGCCGATTCGTCGTCGCCAGCCTGCTTCAGGCGCGCGCGGATGGGCGGCGAGGCGTCGAGCCCGCGCGCCTCCAGCACACGCGGCACGAGCGCCATGCGCGCGAGCACGTCGGCGCTGGTGCGCTCGCACATCTCCCACAGGCCGTTGTGCGCGGGGAAGTCGCCGTATGCGTGGCCATAGTCGGCGAGCCGCGCACGCAGCAGCGAGAAGTGATACGCCTCTTCCGCCGCGACCCTGAGCCAGTCGGCGTAGAACGCGTCGGGCATGGCGGGGAAGCGCCAGACCGCGTCGAGCGCGAGATTGATCGCGTTGAATTCGATGTGGGCCAGCGCGTGCAGCAGCACGACGCGGCCCTGTGGCGTGCTCATGCTGCGGCGCTGCAGTTCGCGCGGTTCGACGAGCGGCGGCTCGGCCGGGCGGCCAGGCAAGCCGTCCGGCGTCGGGATGACGCGCTGCGGCTCCCAGCGAGGCGCAGCGGCCTGCGCCTGACTCTGCGCGTGCAGTGCGCGCACCGCATCGGCCTTGGCGACCGGGACGCATTCGCGCAGCGCGGCGAGCGCGGCGAGGCGCCAGCAATCGGGCTCGGCATCGGTTGGTCTTGAGAGATCAGCACTTGCGCTGACGGCGGAAAAAGCGGAATTCATCGGCAGAAGAAACAGGGACCGAAAAGCGGAAATACAAGGCTCGGGCGCGGGCGCCCGAAAAGCGCCCCGAGCGGACCGCGCACGCAACCGTTTACAATACGCGATTCACCTGCCTGGCGTCGTCCGCACCCGTTGCGCGTCGCCCGCAGACCGGCAGCAGCCCCGAAAGACATAGGAGACTCAACACCGTGGCCATCTACAAGCTTGGCGAAGCTGCACCGACCATTCACGAAAGCGTGTTCGTCGCGGACAACGCGACCGTCATCGGCAAGGTCGAACTGGCCGAAGACGCGAGCGTCTGGTTCGGCGCGACGCTGCGCGGCGACAACGAGCCGATCACCGTCGGCGCGCGCAGCAACGTTCAGGAAGGCGCGGTGCTCCACACGGACCCCGGCTACCCGCTCACGCTCGAAGCGAACGTGACCGTGGGCCATCAGGCCATGCTGCACGGCTGTACCGTGAAGGAAGGCGCACTGATCGGCATTCAGGCCGTGGTCTTGAATGGCGCGGTGATCGGCCGCAACTGTCTGGTTGGCGCGGGTGCGGTGGTCACCGAAGGCAAGGTGTTCCCCGACAACTCGCTGATTCTCGGCGCGCCGGCCAAAGTCGTGCGTGAGCTGACCGAGGCCGACATTGCCGGCCTCAAGCGCAACGCGGATGTCTACGCGCAGCGCCGCGAATATTTCAAGGCGCAGCTCGTGCGCATCGGCTGAGAGCGACACGCTCTTGCCGTGTGCGGCGCGGGCCGCGCCGCCCCGATTGAAACGAAGGAAAAGATTGTGAACGACCAGTTGCAAAAATTCATGTTCAGCGCCGCGCCGGTACGCGGCGAGATCGTCTCGCTGAACAACACGTGGCAGGAAGTGCTCAAGCGCCGCCAGTATCCGACGCCCGTGCGCACCGTGCTCGGCGAGATGATGGCAGCGTGCGCGCTGCTCTCGGCGAATCTCAAGTTCGACGGCACGCTGATCATGCAGATCTTCGGCGACGGCCCCGTGAAGATGCTGGTCGTACAGTGCGGCTCGGATCTGACGATGCGCGCGACCGCGCGCCTCGGCGAAGACTTCACGGGCGAAAATGCCCTGCCGCTCGGCGAAGAACTCACGTTCGCCGACCTCGTGAATCCGGACGGCCAGGGCCGCTGCGTGATCACGCTCGACCCCGCGAAAAAGCAGCCGGGCCAGCAGCCCTACCAGGGCATCGTGCCGCTGAATGGCGAAGACGGCCCGCTCAAGTCGATTGCCGCCGTGCTCGAGCATTACATGCATCACTCGGAACAGCTCGACTCGCGCCTTTGGCTCGCCGCCAACGACGACCGTGCAGTCGGCATGCTGCTCCAGAAGCTGCCGGGCGACGGCGGGATCGTGCCGCACCAGGGCGAGCACGACCTCGATACGTGGGAGCGCGTCTGCACGCTCGGCGGCACGCTCACGCGCGACGAAATGCTCAAGGAAGACGGCGAGACATTGTTCCGCCGCCTCTTCTGGCAGGAGAACGTGCGTCACTTCGAGCCGCTGGCGCCGCGCTTCCAGTGTTCGTGCTCGCGCGAGAAAGTGGGCGCGATGCTCAAGATGCTGGGCCGCGAGGAAGTCGACGGCGTGATCGAGGAACGCGGTCATGTCGAGATTCATTGCGACTACTGCAATCAGCGCTATGAGTTCGACCCTGTGGATGTCGCGCAACTTTTTGCCGTGACCGGCCTCTCAGAAAGCGTGAGCCCCGCTGCGGAGCGTCGTCACTGAGGCAAGCGTGAGCAAACCGCGGCGCAACGCGTGTTGCGTCGCCGCCCTGCGTAGCGGCACATGACAGGCGCGGGGACCGGATCGAAATGCGGACCTGCCCTCATCTCAAGTTACTTAGGCGTCCGACAGATGGAGAGAAGCATGATCAAGAACAAACGCTTCGTACGTCCCATCGTATCTCCGTTACGCGAGCGCATGCCGCGCGTGAGCGCGTTGTTCTTACTCACGACGCTCGGCGCGGCCGTTGCGTCGACGAGCGGCTGCATGATGGACCCGCCGGGCCCGTCGCCGATCTACAGCCGGCTGCCCCCGGCGCAGTCGGGCCTCCCGGCCGCCGCGCCCGTGCTCACGCCCGACGAGAAAGCGCGCTACGACGCGATCGACCGTCAGGCGCTCGCCGAACAGGACAACGCCATGGCCGCGGAAGCTGCCGCACAAGCCTGGTCGCGCGCGTATGCGCCGCCGGTCACCGTCTACGGCAGCTATTACGGCGGCGGTTGGGGGCACGGCTGGGGTACGGGGATTGGCTACGGCTATCCGGGCTGGGGCTGGTAATCGCGGGCTTCGCGACGTCAACGCTCAGAACGAAAAAAGGCGCGGCTCAATGCCGCGCCTTTTGCTTGTCTTATCTGCTCATCGCAAGCGAACCGCTCAACCCGCCTTCTTCGCTTCCTTCCCATGCCCGTGCTTCTTCTCGGGCACACGCGAAACGGGGTTCGGCACCACCCTCACCGGCGCCGCCGACATCTCGCCGCGCGTCGAGGTGTTCGACGAACCGCTCGGCGTAACCGGCGGCGACTGGTTCGGCGAGACGAACTGCACGAACACCTCGCTGTCCTTCACCATGCCCATCTCATAGCGAGCACGCTCCTCGACGGCAGCCGTGCCGTTCTGCAGATCCTGCACTTCGCCCGCAATGCGTTCGTTGCGCAGTTTCTCGTCGTCGTTCTGCTTTTGCTGCTGCGCGAGTTGCTGCTGCAGTTCGTGGACACGCAGCCAACCACCATGGCCCCACCAGAGCGGATACTGGATCAGCACGAGCAGGATGATCAGAACGACAGTGACAAGCCGCATGAAAGGTGCCGGATAAATACACGCCGCCCTGCGCTATACGCAGGGCGGCGGAGAGAGATGACGAAGGGTGACAGCAAGGCTGCTGCCGGCGCTGGGTCCGCTCAGCGGAGGTTATAGAACGCCGACTTGCCCGGGTAGCTGGCGATATCACCGAGATCTTCCTCGATGCGCAGCAGCTGGTTGTACTTCGAGATGCGGTCGCTGCGCGAGAGCGAACCGGTCTTGATCTGACCCGCGTTCAGGCCCACGGCGATGTCGGCGATCGTCGAGTCTTCGGTTTCGCCCGAGCGGTGCGAGATCACGGCCGTGTAACCCGCGCGCTTGGCCATTTCGATTGCCGCGAAGGTTTCCGTCAGCGTGCCGATCTGGTTGATCTTGATGAGGATCGAGTTGGCGATGCCCTTCTCGATGCCTTCCTTCAGGATGCGCGTGTTGGTCACGAACAGGTCGTCGCCCACGAGTTGGACCTTCTTGCCGAGCTTGTCGGTCAGGAGCTTCCAGCCGGCCCAGTCGGACTCGTGCATGCCGTCTTCGATCGAGACGATCGGGAACTTGTCGGCGAGCGTCGCGAGGTAGTCGGCGAATTCGGCCGACGACAGTTGCAGGCCTTCGCCCGCGAGCTGGTACTTGCCGTCGTGGTAGAACTCGCTCGCTGCGCAGTCGAGCGCGAGCAGGACGTCTTCACCGGCGCGGTAGCCG
Source organism: Paraburkholderia sp. BR10936 (assembly GCF_040965735.1). Taxonomy (NCBI): domain Bacteria; kingdom Pseudomonadati; phylum Pseudomonadota; class Betaproteobacteria; order Burkholderiales; family Burkholderiaceae; genus Paraburkholderia; species Paraburkholderia sp. BR10936. The sequence continues at coordinate 257,602 of NZ_JBFRCM010000004.1, read as the reverse complement.
GCCTTCTCGATGGCTTGCAGGATGGTCGAAAGGCACTCGTCGTTGCTGCCGAAGTTCGGTGCGAAGCCGCCTTCGTCGCCCACTGCCGTGCTCATGCCGCGATCCGAGAGGATCTTCTTGAGCGCGTGGAACACTTCCGCGCCGCAACGCAGCGCTTCGCGGAAGGTCGGCTGGCTCACCGGCACGATCATGAATTCCTGGATGTCGAGGCTGTTGTTCGCGTGCGCGCCGCCGTTGACGATGTTCATCATCGGGACCGGCAGTTGCATTGCGCCCGAGCCGCCGAAGTAGCGGTACAGCGGCAGGCCGGCTTCCTCAGCGGCGGCCTTCGCGACGGCCATCGACACGGCCAGCATGGCGTTCGCGCCGAGGCGCGACTTGTTGTCGGTGCCGTCGAGCTCGAGCAGGGTCTTGTCGAGGAAGGCTTGTTCCGACGCGTCGAGGCCCATGATCGCCTCGGAGATTTCGGTGTTGATGTGCTCGACGGCCTTCAGCACGCCCTTGCCGTTGTAGCGGCCGGCTTCGCCGTCGCGCAGTTCGATCGCTTCGCGCGAGCCCGTGGATGCGCCCGACGGCACTGCCGCGCGGCCCATCGTGCCCGATTCGAGCAGCACGTCGCATTCGACGGTGGGATTGCCGCGCGAATCCAGAATCTCGCGACCGATGATATCTACGATTGCACTCATGGTTTCCTCAGGAAATGACAGTAATTCTTGCGCGAGCTGCGCCGCCTGCCGCATCGCCCCGCGAGGCACAGTTTCTATGCTCGTTCGGGGGCACACCGTCACATGGGACAGGCTGCGCGCTCGCCAGGTTCAACTTGCCGCAGCGCAACGCTCACGTTCCCGTGACCGATGCGCTGCCACGCTGCCTTGTACATCGAGCGCGGTGCGGTGCGCCGCGCTGCTCCTCCATCGCGCCGCTCATGCAATCGAAGCGGCGCGCCGTACTACGTAATTTCCAGCTCAGCTGAAGTCGTTCTCGAGGAACGGCGTGCGCTTGACCGCCTGGTCGAGCGTCACGAGGGTTTCGAGCAGGTCGGCCATGCGGTTCAGCGGCACGGCGTTCGGGCCGTCGGACTTCGCCTGCGCGGGGTTCGGGTGCGTCTCCATGAAGAGACCCGCCACGCCCGTGGCCACGGCCGCGCGAGCGAGCACCGGCACGAATTCGCGCTGCCCACCCGAGCTCGTGCCCTGCCCGCCCGGCAGCTGCACCGAGTGGGTCACGTCCATCACGACCGGCGCACCCGTCTCGCGCATGATAGCGAGCGAGCGCATGTCCGAGACGAGGTTGTTGTAACCGAACGAAACACCGCGTTCGCAGGCGAAGAAGCGGTCTTCGGAAAGACCCGCCTCACGCGCGGCTTCGCGAGCCTTGTCGATCACGTTCTTCATGTCGTGCGGCGCGAGGAACTGGCCTTTCTTGATGTTCACAGGCTTGCCCGAGCGCGCACACGCGTGGATGAAGTCGGTCTGGCGGCACAGGAACGCGGGCGTTTGCAGCACGTCCACGACCGAAGCCACGGGTCCGATCTCTTCTTCGGTGTGCACATCGGTCAGCACCGGCAAGCCGAGCTGACGCTTCACTCCGGAAAGGATGCGCAGGCCCTCGTCCATCCCGAGGCCGCGAAACGACTTGCCGCTCGAACGATTGGCCTTGTCGTAAGACGACTTGTAGATGAACGGAATGCCGAGCTTCGACGTGATTTCCTTCAGGCGCCCTGCCGTGTCGATCGTCATCTGTTCGGACTCGACGACACAGGTGCCTGCGATCAGGAAGAACGGCTTGTCGAGGCCTACCTCGAAACCGCACAGATTCATGCTTTCTCCTCGGCGCGCGCCTCGTGGTGCGCGACTGCCGCTTCGACATACGCCTTGAAGAGCGGATGGCCGTCACGCGGCGTGGACGTGAATTCCGGGTGGAACTGGACGCCGACGAACCACGGGTGCATGTCGCGCGGCAGTTCCATCATTTCCGGCAGGTCTTCAGTCGGCGTACGGGCGCTGATGATAAGGCCGCCGGCTTCGAGCTTGGGCACGTAGCCGTTATTGACTTCATAACGGTGACGGTGACGCTCGTTCACGTCCTTGCCGTAGATTTCTGCCGCGAGCGTGCCGGGCTTGATCGGGCAACGCTGCGAACCGAGGCGCATCGTGCCGCCGAGGTCCGAGTCTTCGGTGCGCTTCTCGACCTTGCCTTCGCGGTCGGCCCATTCGGTGATGAGCGCGACGACGCGGTCGGGCGTGTCCGGATCGAATTCCGTGCTGTTCGCGTGCTTCAGGCCCACCACGTCGCGCGCGAATTCGATGACGGCGAGCTGCATGCCGAGGCAGATGCCGAGGTACGGCACCTTCGCTTCGCGGGCGTACTGGATGGCCTTGATCTTGCCTTCGGTGCCGCGACGGCCGAAGCCGCCCGGCACGAGGATCGCGTCGAGATGCTTGAGGCTCTCGACACCTTCTTCGTCGATCTGCTCGGAGTCGATGTACTCGATGTTCACCTTCGCCGAGGTCTTGATCGACGCGTGGCGCAGCGCTTCGATGAGCGACTTGTACGACTCGGTCAGGTCGACGTACTTGCCGACCATGCCGATCGTGACTTCGTGCTTCGGATGCTCGAGCTTTTCGACCATTTCCGCCCAGATCGACAGATCGGCGGGCTTGGCGGAGAGCTTCAGTTCGTCGCAGACGATCGAGTCGAGGCCCTGGTCGTGCAGCATCTGCGGGATCTTGTAGATGCTGTCGGCGTCCCACACCGAGATCACGGCGTCTTCGGGTACGTTCGAGAACATCGAGATCTTCGAGCGCTCGTCGTCCGGAATGCGGCGGTCGGCGCGGCACAGCAGCACGTTCGGATAGATACCGATTTCGCGCAGCTTCTGCACGCTGTGCTGCGTGGGCTTGGTCTTGAGCTCACCCGCCGTGGCGATGAACGGCACCAGCGTGAGGTGCACGAAGCACGCGCTGTTGCGGCCAAGGCGCAGGCTCATCTGACGTGCGGCCTCGAGAAACGGCAGCGATTCGATGTCGCCCACCGTGCCGCCCACTTCGACGATCGCGACATCCGGCTCGCCGCACGTCGCCGATGCGGCGCCGCGTTCGATGAATGCCTGGATTTCGTTCGTGATGTGCGGAATGACCTGCACGGTCTTGCCCAGATAGTCGCCGCGGCGTTCCTTGCGGATCACCGATTCGTAGATCTGGCCCGTGGTGAAGTTGTTGGCCTTGCGCATCTTCGTGGTGATGAAGCGCTCATAGTGGCCAAGGTCGAGGTCGGTTTCCGCTCCGTCTTCCGTCACGAACACTTCGCCGTGCTGAAACGGGCTCATCGTGCCGGGGTCGACGTTGATGTAGGGATCGAGCTTGAGGAGGGTGACTTTCAGACCGCGCGATTCGAGGATCGCGGCGAGGGAGGCGGCGGCAATACCCTTGCCAAGGGAGGAAACTACGCCGCCGGTGACGAAAACATATTTGGTCATCGCTGGATGCTCGCGGGAAAAACGGATTATACCTGAAAGCAAGGGCTAACCCTGAATTTTGAGCGAGCGGAAACGATGCGCGACACGTAGCCCCACGCCCTACCGTGCCCCGCAAGCAACCGCGCCGAAAACCGGCCGCTCAGGCTCCGTTTTCCATGGCGTAAAGCATGCGCTGTACCGCGCGCGCGGTCTCGATCGGACGCTCCATCGGATACAGATGACTGCCCTCGATCCACTCGAAGCGCTCGCCGGCGATGCGCCGTGTTGCCGCAAGCCCGACCTGGCGCACTTCACGCGACTGCGTGCCCGCGACGAAGCTCACCGGCACGGGCGAGCCGTGCACGAGCCTCGGGCCTAAGGTGTGCGGCAGCGTGCGGTAAATCATGTACTCGGTCTGGCGGTCAAAGGCGAGCGTGCGACCGCCGTCGACCGAGGTCTGAGGAATGCCGAAGTCGACATAGTCGGAAAGCACGCGCTCGTCCCAGCGCGCGAATGCCGCCTTCGAATGGAAATGCCGCCAGGCCTCGTCGCGGCTCGCCCAGTTCGTGCGGCGCGTGCGCGTGGCGACGGCAGGCGACAGGCGCTCGTCGAGCCCGGTCCACTGCGAGACCCGCAACATGCTGCTGCGCCAGCCCGCGATCACCGGCGAATCGAGCATCACGACCCCCTTGACCCATTGCGGCTTTTTCAGCGCGGCCATCAGCGAGAGATAGCCGCCGAGCGAATGGCCGACGAGCCACACGGGCTCCTCGTAGGTGCGGCCGATGTCGTCGAGCAGTTGCTCGACGAGATGCGGCCAGTCGCGGGTGACGGGAAAGCGCGCGTCGTGCCCGATGCGCTCGATGTAGCGCAACTCATAGTTGTCGCCCAGTTCGGCGAAGAACGTGCGGTACGTCGAGGCCGGAAAGCCGTTCGCGTGCGAGAAATGGATGACGTTTTTCAAAGGCGGCGTGTCTCTCTATTTTGTTGATCTCTTTCGTCATTCGCGCTTTCGTTCACCCTGCTATCGGCGCGTCAGTCCTGCGTCGGCGGGTCCATCCAGTAGCGCCGCTGCGTGTCGCGAAAGCGCTCGACGGCAAGTGCGCCGGGCCGCGCCTCGACGCGCGCGGCGCCGTCCGCGTCGCTGCGCGCGAGCACGATGTCGCGGGCCGCGTAGCGCGCGTAGACGCCCGGATGCGGGTGATGAAAGCGGTTCAGATAGCCTACCCTACGGTTGCTTTAGGGATCTATCATAAGTCATTGATTTTTAACAAATAGTTTCGCGCCGGTCAAACTCGAAACTGTGACAGTTGCTAGGTTTTTAGAGGCATTTCGACCCTCGTACTATACGTAAGGTCACACCCTGGTCACAGGAGGACGCACTCTAAGATCGTGTCCGAGCACGCAACAGTGCAGCTTGCGTCGTGTATCAATTGAGCGATAGATGCCGCATGCCGCAGCCCCCGCGTTGCCGGAGTCCGCCCAACCTTGCGTTGGGCTACCGGCTCACCATTAGGTGAAAGACTCTGGATCGCCCCTCGTTTTCTTGATCTCTTTCCCTAACCTCTGCGCCAACTTTTCGACAACCCCAACAATTAGTTGCCGGTCGGAAACCGACAACCTTGTCAGCAACTGTTGCAGATACTCGGCCTGGTCGGTGGGTCGCCGCGAACCTTCGATCAGGAAGGACTCAACACCACACCCGAACATCTCTGCCATCTCATATAACTTGGAGATACCGGGACTCACCAAACCCCGTTCGATACGCGAAAACGCCTCGTTCCCGATACCCAAACGTTCCGCCACCTGTTCCTGGGTGTAATCGGCGGCACGACGCTTCTTCGCGATTGTGCGTCCGATCATTCGGTTAATCGACTCTTCCTGCCGTGTAGCCACTGGCCCTCTACGCGTCTAATTGAACAACGCAAATAGTCGGGCAACAACTGTTTTCACGTAACACACACAACAGTTGATAGTCAACCAAATTATTGGCTAATATCGACCATATAAATTGATACTCACCTATAAAGTTTGACTCCAAAAAGCCGTCAAAGAGTGCGTATCCGCGCCTTCAGGGAATCCATAGGCGCACGCCTGAACACAAATGGAGCCAAAATGAATACCAACCGCATCGTCGGCGCACTCGCGTTACTGCCGCTTGCCGTGGCGCTTACGGCCTGCAAACCCGCAACCAAAGTTGCCGACCTGGATCACGTCTACACGGTGGACGAGTTCAGCCAGGATATCGGGCTGCGACAAAAGGCGCTGGCGGCCTGTAGCGCCAACCCCGGCGAACTGCGCACCGATCCGAATTGCGTGAACGCGATCGCATCGCACGTCGGTGCCGCCGCCCAAGAAGATCAGTCGTACGCAATCAAGCGGCTCGCCGCTGCGCAAGACATTGCCGTCATCGCGACCGCCGTGAAGCTTTACAAGCTCGACAACGGCGCGTATCCGACCCAGGCGCAGGGCTTACAAGCACTCATCGAGAAGCCGACCACCGAGCCAATTCCCAATAACTGGAAGGACGGCGGTTACCTGACGCACCTCCCCAATGATCCGTGGGGCCGACCCTACCAGATTATGAATCCGGGCAATCACGGCTATGACCTCGACGTGTACAGCTTCGGGCCTGGGTCCGACACGTACCACCCGCTCATCGAGGGTTCGTGGCAAGACGACGTGCGCGCGCTCGAAAAAACGTACGTTGAGAAAGGCTCGTTCAACACGGCCGACCAATGATTCCGATGAAAAATACTATTGCGTTTCTTTGCATTGCCGCTGCATTTCCGTTTACCGCAACCAATGCGCACGCGCAGCCTGCCACCCCGACGTTCCCGACGAGCTTCGATTGTTCCAAGGCAAAGTCGGATTCAGAGCACCTTATCTGCGAAAACTCAGACCTCGCGGCAAAGGACGTCCGGCTTGCTGGCTTGATCAAGAAGGCAAGGACTGTTGCAGCAGACCAGGCAGCCTTCAAGGAATGGGCGCGTAATGCGTTGAAAGATCGCCAGAAGTGCCACGATGCCAAGTGCGTTTCGGATTGGTACGACAATCAGCTTGCGGAGTATGAGGACGAGCTTTCGTCGAATAAGCCCGCCTCGAAGCTGAGCGAGTCGGATGACACTCAAACGCGGCCAGACGGTGCGCAGGCGATGCCGCCCGCATGCGCGCAGATCATTCGCGCGATGGAGGTATGCACTGCCGATGTCTCAAACTGGCTCGATACACATGATCCCGAGCAGGCAGCCAAAGCCCGTAAGAGTGGCACGGCGGCTGTTGAGAAACTGAAAGCAGACATGCAACGAGGCGTAAAGAGTAACGGGGAAATGGTAACCGCCCAACGTTGCGCATCTCAGGATGTAAGGCACAACATCGTCGGCAACTTGGGCGGCTCACTCACTCCAATATTGTTTGCCCGTGGCGACGTTCACAACTGCACGAACGCCTTGGCAACACTCCAATAACCCGAAGCCCGCGCGCATGGATCAGCGGCACTCCAAGGCGCTCACGCGCGGGTTACATTAGCTCTGTCCGGCCACTACCCCTGTGCGCTAACACGTTGATCCACAACGGGAAAGGCAACCCGAAAATTCGCCCACCAACCGTCCGACACCCCCATCTGTTGCCGACAATCTGGCAACCATCCGCAGACCTGTTTGTCAGCCGTCCCCCCATATCCCGCAACGCAACGCATCACTGCCCGCGCCTCGTGCGCGCGTTCGGCTCTTCCCCGAGTGCACGAAGCCGTTTCCGAAGTCGCGAGTTATCCGCGAGAAGTACCGCGACGGCGATTATCGTCAGCACAGGAAAAGCCCACTGTCCGGCGTAATGGAAGGCCGCCCATGCCGCGATGAGCATGGCCGCAGCGCAAATGAGCAACGCCAGTTTGTCCGCGACCCAACTCATGCGACCGCCTTTGCCGCTGCGGCCTTGCGCATGCGGTACGCATAGCTGGGGCGAAACGCCGAGTTCTGGATGAGCACTTCGGGGTGACGAGAAATGAAGCTGTACATGGACGGCGGAACATGCACCCCGTTGCGCATCGCCCATTGCTGCACGGACGGAATGGCGGAAGTCGTGCTCGTGCACACCATCGCCGCATCTGCGGCAACGATCAGGCTACCGATCACCGCGCCGCAATAAGCGGCGGCGAGTATCGCACCCACGGCCCCGAGCGCTTCCAACCCCGTTGTTGCGCCGATCAACTCTGCGACCGTCGCATTCGGCCCGAGTGTTTTTAATGCGCTCAGCATCGTTGCGAGATTGCCCGTCGCTGCCTGAACGCTGCTGAACAGGCTCGTGGGCGCGGGTAAGCCCAGCGCCGCCATATTGGCTTCGAACGCTTTGGAGAAACTGCCGCAAGCCATTTGCCAACTCCGATTTGTAGGACCGGTGCATTTTAGCAACCGTCATCAAGAAACGATTTGGGCGCGTGCGGCCTGATATCCGCCCCACACGCCGCTCGCGATACCTCGCCTATACCGTTGCCACAGCAACGACCGCAAGCCGCCATAAGGGCGTAAAACACGTTTCAAATTAGACCACGAAATCTAGACCTCAGGACCTCAAAGAATTCGAGACAGGTCTGCATTTCCATACCCCAAAAAAATCCTCACTCCCATCCATAGAAATCTGAGGCGGCTCCGTAAATAGCCGTCGAGGAAATTCCCTCGGATACAAGATGAGGTAAGAAGAGATGGAAGTATGTTTTAAACCCGTGCTCGACCACTTGACTGTGTTGTTGCCAGTCGCTGCGCGCACGAACCCGCGCGACCATGACCACCTGATAGCGCCGTTGCTCGCCAATGCAGAAACGCTGAGAACGGGCGCACTGGAAAAGACAGTAGGCGGAAGGCGTGGCTACATGCACGCGTACCTTCTGGACGTAGGCAACCCCGACCACCGCCCGATCATTCGGATTGGTTCGCCGCGCCCCGCCGAGTGTCACGGCGCGCTCTCATTCAGCCTGACCCCGTCCAAGTACTCGCTTACCGAGCTTGAGCGGTTCCACAGCATTTTGGAGCGTGTCATTGGCGATGGCCAACAATGCGCCGCCCTGCTCCGTCGCGCGATGCTTCAATCGGTGCACTCCGCGATAGATATCCCTGGCCTTGAACTCGAAAAGCTCGTGGTGGAGAGCAAGTACGCCCGGAAGTTCGAGACATTTTCGGTCGCGGGCGGTATGGATATTCCTGGACGCGTCACGGGCATGTACTTCAATGCGCTCGGATCGGATGCCCGAACATGCATTTATTCGAAAGACCTTGAGCAGCGTTATCGGCTGGTTGAGGCGATGAAGGGCGCGAAGACCGAGCGGGAGGAGAGCCGCATTATCTGCATGATGCAGGACGCTCTGAACGGCAAGCCGGTGACGCGCATTGAATGCCGCTGGCACAAGCTTCCTGCGACACCGCTGCATCTAGCGCACGAAATCCCCAACCGCTTCGCATATCTGGATTTTCGCTACATCGACGCCCAAAAGGCAAAGCCGCTGTCGCCCTTCGAGGCAAAGGCATTCATCAAGATCGCTCGTGACGACGGCATTGAAAAAGCGCTTGCCGATATGAATGACGAATCGGTGACGCTCTACCGGCGCGCAAAGCGGCTATGGGACGCATCCGGAATCAAGCTATACGACCCCGATCAGGCATTCAATCAAACCATCGACGCATTGAAGGCGCTGCCCTTCTTCCCTGCCGAAGCATTCGAAAAACCCAATCTGGGAGTCACCAAATGAATATCACCCAATCTGTGAACGAAGCGATCAAAACAAAAGCGAACAAGAACGATTCTCAACTCAACGTTCTTATTTCGAAAGGCGAGCTATCGGCGTTCAAGGCATACGCAAAAGCCAACGGTTCGGACGCGTCAAAAATGACGCGCGCGTTTATTCAAGCCGTTCTGAAGCACGCAAAGCGGGAGATCACAGCATGAGTTACGCCACGCTGGACAATATCTTGCTCGACCAAGACACCCTTGAGGCATTCGAAGCGCTGGCGCGGTCGCGCTGTGTATCGCCGCAGGTACTGGCCCGCCAAGTCATCACAGACGCGGTGAACCCGCGATCACCGAAGCCAGACCTAGACGAGTTCGTACCGCGCCACCGTGCGACGCGCACCCGTTCGGGCGAGCGCCCCACGCGCCGCAGTCGCTGGACGCTTGACGATCACGACGACGAACATGACCCGTTGCCGATGCCCCCCGATCCCGACGAAGAGCCTGCATCGACCCGGCTACTCCGTTGGGTTCGATCAATGCCCCTGTAACGGCCTGCAGAGCCCATCGCCCAACCCGGCAATCCCAGGCCGTCAGCGAGTCCGCCGGAGGCCTGCATTCATGCCGGATGGTGCTTCCTCGGTTAGCGGAAGCGCCTCAACGCCCGATTCGATACTTTCCGCCGCCAGAAATATGCATTCGATCCCCCCCGAAGTGGCGAAAAATCGCTTTGTCTGACGTTCGACACGCGCAAAGGCACGAGCATTACCAAAAACCCCTCAAAACCCCCGCCCCTTTCCTACTGGCGGGGCTTTCGGGTTTTCGGCCATATCCGCAAATCTTTCCAAAATATTTCAAATCCTTTGATTTCTTTTGGGTATAGCCGGGCCTCATAAGTCGGCTATATATCCACGCAGTGCCGCGAAGCTCTCATGAGTGAGGTCAAAGTATCCCTTTTCTGCCCCCATGCCCATTCGGGGAAGCGCTTCAATCATTGTTGCTAAAAATGCCTGCATCCGCGCCTTCTCGGGGCTGCGGGGCCTTCGCCACCCGCTAGGCCCTGCGGCGCGTTGTTCGCCTTCTTGTTCTGCGGGCAAGATTTCACTACATCGCTCGACAAACCGTGCGGCTTCCTGTGCGACCTCTTCGTGCTCGAACGATTGCCAAACGAGCGTTTCCAGCATTCCAGGAACGTCATTTCCTGGCACGATGAAAACACTGGCCGTGAGCCCGTCCTTTGCTGCCCTTTCACCGACTTGTCGAGGTACGGGGTAACCGTGGGTTGCCAGGCTTGACTTGACGCTATCGAATGCCCCTTGCGCGTTTTCGTCTGCGTCTCGGATGACACCAATTGACGTCACTGCTTCGAAGCCGGGCGCGAGGCGCACCGCTCCTAGCGCGCCATGCATCTTAGTTTTGCCTTTTGCGTCCCACAATTGAACGTCCGTTATGTTCATGACTTGGAATAATGCGCCCATGAACGCTATCTCGTCTTGCCCCTCGACCAATAACAGCTTGGGCTTTTTTATTTCCATCATCATCAGCGGATTTCCCATTCACTCTCAAGCGCAAACTCAAGTGCGTCGCTTGGGTATACCTTGGCCATTACATCGTCTTGCTTGTTTCGCTCAAGTCTAAGATACGTGAATAAGTCCGCCTTCTTTTCTTTGAACGCGAGAAAAGCTGATTTAATGAATTCGTAGCTATGCGTAGTCGCAATTATTTGCGCTTTATTCTTATACGCGATATCACTAATTGCCGAGACCACCGACGTCAGCGCGGAATGGTGAATTCCGATTTCCAGCTCATCAATCAATACGGTTCCGTTCGGGACCGTGGCAACGGCCAATGCGATGTTAATAACGATGCCGACACCGGCTCCAAGAAACGCCAGCGGTACCCATTTATCCAGATTCTCTACCTGAACCATAATGTATGGTACGCCGTTCATGGCTGCACCAACAGCGAAATTTTTGATGCGCGGATTAATTAGTCTTGCAGCGTCAACAATTTGCTGCACATTGTTTTCTGATACAAGTCGGCTTAGTCTGGCGGCTGCCCCAATGTCAATCACGCGGGACGAACTTAAATAAATAGCCTGACGAGATTCGGATTGTTGAACCTGCCCTGATAGGGTAATACCACCAATGCCAAGTGACGAATACGTATCTTGGAGTGTTTGACTCCCCTGTTTTGCAATAACGCCTATCGCAGCTTGTCCGGTAGGCTGAGTTTGCAACGTAGGCTTTTCGGGGTGGTCAATGGAGAACGGTTGGAAATTTTGCTGAAACCGATGGTTCTTCACCAAACGATACCGCACGTCGCGCGCAACGTTGCTCTGGTCAACCGTAGTGATAATGATCGGCGCTTCTGTGTCCATGTTGTAGAACGCCGGAGCCCATATCGATTCTGGCGTGGCATCCAACGAACCCACGTTGCGCCATCCAAGATGCGAGATGAGCGCAGAAGCGTTCTGCCGGTCGAAGAACAGATAGATGGCTTCTAGAAAAGTCGATTTGCCGACGTCATTGCGGCCACCAACCAATGTAAACGGGGATAGCCGCTCAACATTGAGTTTCTTTATGCCTTTGTAGTGTTCAATAGTTACGCTGCGTAGCACGTGCGATTCCCCCGATCTCCTATTTGCACAAATCATACAGCTACCGGCTTCGCAGTCGCTAACCGCAACGCATAAAGTGACGTGCAGACCACTGGCGTCAGCGCGGTCAGGCCATCCAAGCAGGTTCGATTTGGGTATACCGCGTTGACACCAGTGGGAGGCGTCACGTTTTGGTGTCTTTAGGGTTGACAGTATTTCGACACCGCTCAATAATTCGACACCGCCACTCAATTGACACCCCTCCACCCATGAGCCAAAGTTTCTTTTACGGACGAATTAGCACGACGGACGGCCAAACGATCGTTACGCAGACCAACGAAGCCGCTGCCCTGAACATCGACCCGGCCAACGTGTTCGTTGACGAAGGTGTGAGCGGGTATCACGTCGCGCCGCTCGACCGTGCGCAATGGTCCGCCCTTGAACGCTGCCTTCGATCCGGTGACGTGCTGGTGGTGCGCTGGCTCGACCGTATCAGCCGCCGCTACGACGAACTTCACGCGACCATGCGCCGCCTCATGGACAAAGGCGTACTAGTTCGTTGCACGCTCAACGGCATGACGTTCGATGGTCGCGCAACGGACGCAATCGCCAAGGCCACCAGAGACGCCGTGTTGGCCTTCATGGCTGCACAAGGCGAAGCCGACTACCTCAACCGGCGCGAAATGCAGGCCAAGGGCATCGAGCACGCCAAGACCGAAGGCAAGTACAGGGGCCGAACAAAGTCGATCAACGATGCCGAGCTTGCCCGAGCCGTGGAAAACGGTTCGACCTGGACGCAAGTAATGGCCGAATACGGCGTGAGCAAGTCCGCTGTCGCCCGCGCCGTTCGCGCCGCCAGACAAGTCGCCTGACCTGTTATTTCAACGGGGGTGTGAAACGCGATACCCCCACCCAGGGTGTTTTTCTTAACATCCCTGGCTCGCGGCGCGATATGGGAACCCGCAGAAATCGGCCGTCCGCTCGCACGTCAGGCGCACGCAGTTAGTGCGCACACAACAGCCCCGCCATTCGAATCGGATCGGCGGGGCTTTTTGTTTGTTGGCGAAATACAACGAATAGTCTTAATTACTCGAAGGTCTGAAAACGTTAAATCATTGATATTAAAGCAAGTACATAATATTAGACTAAATATTATTTGAAATAATTTTCGACCATCAATAATCTTCGCACCATTCCATTCATCACGATTAAGAATGATGCAAATAAACAAAACCGACGCCGGTGAGCACGACGCCACGCCCAGAAAAGCGCTTAGCTTGAGGGAAGCCGCCGCCCTGCTTGGCGTTTCATACGCAACCATCTATGCCCACAAGGTCGATCTGGGATTCTTCCAGGTCGGCAAACAATGGCGTATCTGGCCCGACAAACTCAAAAATATCACCTATAATTCAGACCGACCGGCGCGGGCTGAAAGGATGGAAAAATGGCCCTCTACAAGCGCGACGATAGTGACGTCTGGTGGATTGATTTCCGCGCGCCAGGCGGCAAACGAGTTAGGCAAACGACTGGCACAACCGACAAGGAGAAAGCCCAGGAATATCACGACACAGTAAAGGCCGAATCGTGGCGCGTTAAAAAAATGGGCGAAAAAGTAAAGCGCACATTTGATGAAGCAGCGCTGCGAATGCTTGACGAATCAACGCACCTTAGTTCGTGCGCGAACATCGAAATACATATTCGGCACTGGACAAAGATTTTTAGCGGGCGATTGCTTGATTCGATTACTCGCGATGAAGTCTTAGACGGTTTGCCCAAATTCAGCCAACGAACCAAGAGCACTACGCCGCTAGGCATCAAGACAAAGAACGCATATCTGGGCACTATGCGCCACTTGTTTAACCTGGCGCTGGAATGGGAATGGATCAAATCCGCGCCCATTCTGAAAGAAACGAGGCTGGCGAACAAGCGCGTTAGGTGGATCACGCGCGAGGAAGCGCAGCGGTTGCTAGCAGCGATCAGCACGGAATGGCTCCGCGACGTTGCGGCGCTGGGTTTCGCTACCGGGTTGCGTCGCGCTAACCTGCTGGGCCTGGAATGGTCGCAAGTCGATTTGGTGAAGCGGCAAGCCTGGATACACCCTGACCAGGCAAAGGCGCGTAAAGCTATCGGCGTGCCGCTGTCGAATGATGCCGTTACGATCATTCGGCGCTGGATCGGAAAGCACCCTACGCACGTCTTTTGTTTGCGCGGGCGTCCGGTTCCGACCATCGCTAGTAAGCAGTGGAATACGCAGGTACGGCGCGCAGGTCTGGAAAATTTCCGCTTCCACGACGTGCGCCACACCTGGGCAAGTTGGCACGTTCAGGCAGGAACGCCCCTGACGGTTCTTATGTCGCTGGGTGGTTGGACGAAGTATGAGCACGTTCTACGGTATGCGCACCTGGATACCAGGGCACTCGCAGAGCACGCGAACGCGGTAAGTATGTGGGCAGAACCGGAACGCTTAGGACACGATTTGGACACGGTGGCGGATTTAGCAGCCTGAAACCCCCGCCAGGTAAGGGTTTGAGGACCGTTACTTAATGTAGCCTACCTGAAATATCGCGACGAGCGGCCAGACAGAATCGAGGAACGGTTCAGTCGACGAGGAGCGGCTGCCGTGATGCGGCACGACCAGCACCTGCGCGCGCAACCGCTCGGGGTCGCGCGCGACCAGCGTGCGCTCGACGCCCGCTTCGATGTCGGCGGCGATCAGCGCGGAGACCCGACCGTCTTGTGCCTCGGGCGCAACGCTTGCCGCCGTCGTCACCCGCAGGACGCAGCAATGCGCATTGGGTTTGCCCGCGAGCGGCCCGGGGTCGGGCCAGAGCACCTCGAAGTCGACGCCGTCCCACCGCCAGCGCTGGCCGGCGGCGCACCGCACGGTCTGCGCGCCCCTTGTGCGTGCGCTCGCCCACAGCGGATGCGCGGGCAGGATGCCTGCCACGAATGCCTCGACGTCGACACCGTCGAACACGGCTTGCGCGCCGCCCGAATGATCGGAGTCGTCGTGGCTGATCATCAGCGCATCGAGGCGCCCTATGCCATGCGCCTGCAGATACGGCACGACGATGCGCTCGCCCGCCTGCGTCGACTCGGGGCCCGGGCCCGCGTCGAAGAGCAGGCGATGCCGGGCCGTCTCGACCAGCACCGAGGTGCCTTGGCCGATGTCGAGCGCCGTGAGCCGGAAAGCGCCCGGCGGCGGCCCCGTGGGCGCAGGCACCAGTAACGGCAGCCATGTGAACGGCGCGATCCAGCGCATTGGCCAACCGCGTGGCGCAAGCCACCAGACGACGCCCACTGCAGCGCACGCGAGCGGCCACGCTCCGGGTTGCGGCAGCCGCAAAACCGCCCACGGCAGGCCCTCCAGCGCGCTCAGCGCCACAACCAGCCAGTCGAGGCAGGTATGCGCCGCGCGCAGCGCGAGTGCGTCGACCGGCGCGGGCATCGCGGCGCTCGCGATCACGAGCGGCGCGACGAGCATGCTCACCCAGGGAATCGCAAAGGCATTGGCCAGTGGGCCGATGAGCGGTATTTGCGCGAACCAGTAGGCAGTGAGGGGCGCGAGCGCCAGGGTCACGGCCCACTGCACGCGGGCGCTATCGCCAAGGCGTGACGCAAGACGTCGCATCGCCCCACGCCAGTCATCAGGCGGAAGCGCCATGGCGGCAAGACGTCGAACCGCGCCTTCGCGCGCAGCAGGCCCTGCGAATGGATCGGTTCGGTCATGCAGCGGATCGGCGGCGTCCGCGCTAGCATCCTGCGGCGCGTCCCTGTGCAAGCGTGGCACGCCGCTCGCCGCAAAGAGGATCGCCGCGACCGCGCAAAACGAAAGCCAGAAGCCTGCGGCCGTCACCGCCCACGGATCGCGCAGCAGCACGAGCCCGAGCGCCCACGCCAGCACGTGCGAGCGCGCGACCTCGCGCCCGGCGAACAGCGCGAGCGCAACGACCGCCAGCATCCAGAGCGCGCGCTGCACCGGCACATTGAAGCCGGCGAGCGCGGCGTAGACTCCTGCCGCGAGCAGCGCTCCCGCCACCGCAACCTTTTGCGCCGGCACGATGAGTGGCGCATCGACGCCGCGCCAGCGCGCGCGCCGCCACAGTGCGCCCGCGACCCACCCGGCGAGCCCCGCGACGAACGCGAGATGCAGCCCGGAGATCGCCACCAGGTGGCTCGTGCCCGTATTGCGCATGAGCCGCCTGTCCGCGTCGCTGATCGCGTCCTGTGCGCCGGTGGCGAGCGCGATGACGATGCCGCGATGCGGTGCGTCGCCGAGCACTGCGTCGATGCGCGCACGCAGCGCGGCGCGCGCCCGCTCGATGCGCACGCCTACGCCGGTGGCGTCAACGGGCAGACGCACGGCATGCCCGGGATCGCTCACGTACCCGGTGGCGCGCACGCCGCGCGCGAGCAGCGCGGCCTGCGTGTCGCGCAGGCGGAAGTTGCCGTTGCCGTGCGGGCGTTTGAGCCGCACGGCAAGGCGCCAGCGTGCGCCGGGCACGAGCGGCGGCAGCGGCGCCTCGCGCGCCACCCACGATAGTTGAATCAAATGCGGCAGCGCCGTGGCAGCCTTGTGCGTTTCCCAGGATTCGACACGAAAGAGGAAGCTTGCGCCGTTCGCTCCGTAGGAAGGCAAGCTGGAGATATAGCCGCTGATAGCGATGTTGCGCGCCTGCCAGGCAGCGGGAAGCGCCTCGGCAAGCCGTGTTTCTGCACGCCACGCCGCATAGCCAAAGCCCGCGCATGCGGCCGCAAACCACACCGCCGCCCAGCCGCTGGCCATGCGCCAGCGTCGCCCGCAAGACAGGCCGACATGAGATTCGTCCGCCGGTGCCACGCCGCCCAACGCCCATGCCGCCCACGTGGCCCCGAGCACGGTTGCCAGAACCAGCGCGACCCACGCCCCCCACCCCGGCAACGCCGCCTGTCGCTGCAAGACAATCACGCCCAGCGCAAACCCGCACCACATCGCCCGCATCCCGCCTCCTCGCAACGAGGGGGCTGAATGCACAAACCGTGTCAGTCGCGCCGCGCAAAATGCACCCTGTGCACGCCACCCTGGAAACGATTATGCAGACGAAAGCGCGAGCCGCGGCAGCGCAGCCGCCGCGTTAGCCGTCGTGCCAAGTGCGAGTTCGTCGGGACTCAAGCCCCGCAAGCCTGCGAGCACGGCGCCGATGCGCGGCACCTGGTCAGGCGTGTTGCGCGCGCGATAAAGCCAGGCGGGCGAGATGTCCGGCGCATCGGTTTCCATGACGATGGCCTCGAGCGGCAGTTGCTGCGCGAGTCTGCGGATCTGCAGCGCGCGCTCGAACGTCACATTGCCGCCGAAGCCCAAATGCATCCCTTGATCGATGAACGCACGCGCCTGCTGGAAGCTACCGTTGAACGCATGCGCGATACCGCTTTTCACGCCGTTGCGGCGCAGCCCCTTGAGCACCTGATCCTGCGACTTGCGCACATGGCAGATCGCCGGCAAGCCGAACTCGCGTGCAAGGCGCAACTGGGCATCGTAGAAGTGCTGTTGCCGGGCGTCGTCGAGGCCCGGCACGAAGTAATCGAGCCCGATCTCGCCGATGCCGACGAAGCGCGGATCATCGAGACTCGCCTCGATCTCGCGGCGCAGCACTTCAAGGTCTTCGTCATGCGCCTGCGGCGTATAGAGCGGATGAATGCCGAGCGCGTAGACGGCGCCCTCGGTGCGGTGCGCGAGCGCGCGCACCACGTCGAAGTTCTCGCGCGCCACCGCCGGGATCACGATGCGCGACACACCCGCCGCGCGCGCCGCCGACGCGACCGCGTCGCGGTCCGCGTCGAACTCGGCGGCATCGAGATGGCAGTGCGTGTCGATCCACATGGCGCTCGCTCGCGGGAAGGCTCAGACCGGTACGACCGGTTCCTCGTGCAGCATGCCGTCGCGCAGGCGCACGATGCGGTCGCAGCGCGCCGCGAGGTCGGGATCATGCGTGACGATCACGAAACTCGTATCGAACTGGTCGGAGAGTTCGAGCATCAGGTTGAAGACGTTATCCGCTGTCGCGCCGTCGAGGTTGCCCGTGGGCTCGTCGGCGAGCACGCATGCGGGCTTCGTCACGAGCGCACGCGCAATGGCCACGCGCTGGCGCTCGCCGCCCGACAGCTCGCCCGGCCGGTTGCGCGCGCGATGCGAGAGGCCCACGCGATCGAGGATCTGCATCGCCTCGGCACGCGCGTCTTCCTGCGTCATGCGGCGAATACGCAACGGCATCGCCACGTTGTCGAGCGCCGAAAACTCCGGCAGCAGATGGTGGAACTGATAGACGAAGCCCAGCGCCCGATTGCGCAGTTCGTTGCGCTCGCGCTCTGACAGCTCGGTGAACGGCTTGCCGAGCACCGAGACCTTGCCCGCGCCCGGCTCGTCGAGTCCGCCGAGCACGTGCAGCAGCGTGCTCTTGCCCGAGCCCGATGCGCCCACCACAGCGAGCTTCTCGCCGCGCTTCACTTTCAGATCGGTGTCGTGCAGCACCTGCACTGCAAGCTGGCCCTGGCCAAACACCTTCGAGACACCGTGCGCTTCGAGCACGTACGGATAATCGCCAGCCGCGGCGATCAGCGATTGACGGTCATTCATAGCGCAGCGCCTCCGCGGGACGAACCTTGGCCGCGCGCCAGCTCGGATAGAGCGTGGCGAGCGCGGACAGCACGAAGGCGATCACGCCGATGCGGATCACGTCGGAAGCCACGAGTTCGGAAGGCAGCTCGCTGATGAAATAAACCGAAGGCGGCAGGAACTGAATGCCGAGCAGATGCTCGATCGCCGGCACGCTCCATGGAATGCTCCACGCGATCAGGCAGCCGAGCGCAATGCCGATGGCCGTGCCCACGAAGCCGATCGTCACGCCCTGCACGACGAAGATCTTCATGATCGAGCCCGGCTGCGCGCCGAGCGTGCGCAGGATCGCGATATCGGCCTGCTTGTTGGTGACGGTCATGACGAGAGACGAAACGAGGTTGAACGCCGCGACCGCGATGATGAGCGTGAGAATGATGAACATCATGCGTTTTTCGATCTGCACGGCCGAGAACCAGGTCTTGTTCTGCTGCGTCCAGTCGCGGATATAGAGGTCGCCCGAGAGCGTATGCACGAGCTGGCGCGCCACCGCCGGCGCGCGCTGCATGTCCTTCAAGCGCAGACGCACGCCGCTTGGCGCGCCTAAGCGATAAAGCACTTCGGCGTCGCGGATGTTGGTGAGTGCGAGCGTGCTGTCGTACTCGTAATGGCCCGACTCGAATACGCCCATCACCGTGAACTGCTTCAAGCGCGGCAGCATGCCGGCCGGCGTGATCGAACCCTCGGGCGCGACCAGCGTGACCTTGTCGCCCACCGTCACGCCCAGGTTCACAGCGAGATCGGCGCCGAGCACGATGCCGAAGCTGCCGGGCGTGAGGTCGTTCAGGCTGCCCGCCTTCATTTCCCGGCCGATGTCCGAAACCTGCGGCTCCTCGGAAGGTTCGATGCCGCGCAGCGCAACGCCGTTCACGCTGTCGCCGCGCGTGAGCAGCGCCTGGGCGTCCACGTAAGGCGCCGCGCCAATGACTTCAGGATTGGTCTTCGCTTCTTTCGCGGTGAGCTGCCAGTCGGGCATCGTGCCCGTCGGCGAAAAAATCTCGATGTGCGCAAGCACGGAAAGCATGCGGTCGCGCACGTCGCGCTGGAAGCCGTTCATCACCGAAAGCACGACGATCAGCGCCGCGACGCCGAGCGCGATGCCCGACATCGATATGAGCGCGATGAACGAGATGAACCCGTTGCCGGTCGTGCGTTTGCCGGCGCGGGTGTAGCGCCAGCCTATCTGCCATTCGTAGGGAAGTTTCAAGCGAATCCTTTTGCGTCTTCGTTGCGCTCCGGCGCCGTATTGACCCTGGGGCCAGTGCGCCGGACGGCCGGAGAATATCGTGCCGGGTCGGGCGGCGATCAACCGCGAAGTTTGCCACACTGGCGGCGGGTCACGGATATTCGACGGAGTTCCCCGTGAACTTTCCCGCGTGAGAACCGCAGCCCCCGTGAGGCGTTTGCCCGCCCTCTGCTTCGAGCCGCAATTCGCCCACAAGTGCCGCAGCACCGGCATAACGGGTCGAGGCGATGCCGTTGCGGCACGCCCGAGGGCCGCCCGGCGCACGTAGCGCCGAAGTACAATGCGCACCATCATGCCCGCCGACCGACTCCATTTCCTCGTCCCCTTTGCCTTGCCGTCCGCCGCGGCCGCCTCCACCGCGCTCGCGGGCCTCGAATACCCGGCGCTCGCGAAACTGGTTGCGCGCGCGACACTCGGCGAGCAGGTGATCGGCGAGGACTTCCAGCGTACGTTGCCGCACGAGCGCTGGGTCGCGCGCCAGTTCGGCGCGCTCGGTCCGGCGAGCGCGAACCGCGCAAACTCCGCGCCGGCCGCCGACGACGAAGCGCCGCTTGCGCCTTACATGCTGCTCGCCGATGGCGGCACGCCCGGCGACGCCACCTGGGCGTGCGTGCAGCCCGTGCACGTGCGCATCGCGCACGATCATCTGGTGCTGATCGACCCCGCCTCGCTCGAACTCGCCGACGCCGACGCCGCCACGCTCTACACTGTCGCCCGCCCGCTGATCGAAGAACTGGGCGTGCGCATCGAGGCGCCGACGCCGCAGCGCTGGTATCTCTCGTCGGAAGCGTTCGGCACGCTCGCGGGCGCGTCGCCCTTGCGCGCGAGCGGCCGCAACATCGAGATCTGGCTGCCGCACGAGGCCCATTCGGGCCAGCGTTCGCGCGCCTGGATGAAGGTGCAGAACGAAGTGCAGATGGCGTGGTTCGAGCATCCCGTGAACGAGGCCCGCGAAGCGCGCGGTCTGCCCGCCGTCAATTCGATCTGGTTCCACGCCCAGGGCGCGCTGCGCACCGTCACGAGCCCCTATGCGCGCGTGCGCTCCGATGCGGCCGCCACGCGCGGCCTGGCGCTCGCCGCGAAGGCGCAAGTCGATGCCGCGCCCGCGACCTTTGCCGCGCTCGCAGCCGCGCTCAACAACGGTTCGGGCACGGGAGCGACGCTCGTCGAGCTCGATCCGTTCTCGGCGGCCTTCATCCAGCAGGACTGGGGCCGCTGGAACGCCGCGTTCGCTCAACTTGAGCGCGACTGGTTCGCGCCGGCGCTCACGGCGCTGCAAACGGGCGCGCTCGCCGCGCTCGATCTCACGCTATGCGGCGACACGGGCTCGGTCACGCTGTCCATCACGCGCGGCGATTTGCGCAAGTTCTGGCGACGCCGCCTGTTCGCGTCGCTTTTTATCGAATGATTCCCGAATGACTTCTTTTTTCCGCGCTCACGCATGACCCGAATCGTCACCCGCGCCTGCTCGCCCGCCGACACCGAAGCGCTCGTGCGCCACGGCCTGCATCCGGTGCTCGCGCGCCTCTACGCCTCGCGCGGCGTTTGCCAGCCCGACGAGATCGAAACCGGCCTCGCGCGCCTCATTCCGCCCACCGGCATGAAGGGCCTCGACGAGGCCGCCGAACTGCTCGCCGACGCGCTCGAAGCCGAGTGCCGCATGCTCGTGGTCGCCGACTACGATTGCGACGGCGCGACGGCGTGCGCCGTGGCCGTGCGCGGCCTGCGCATGTTCGGCGCGCAGATCGACTATCTGGTGCCGAACCGCTTCGAGTATGGCTACGGCCTCACGCCCGAGATCGTCGCACTCGCCGCGCAACGCAAGGGTGGTCCACCCGACGTCCTGATCACGGTGGACAACGGCATCGCCAGCGTGGAAGGCGTCGAAGCCGCCAACGCGCTCGGCATCGAGGTGCTCGTGACTGACCACCACTTGCCCGGCGACACGCTCCCCGACGCGCGCGCCATCGTCAACCCGAACCAGCCGGGCTGCGAGTTTCCGAGCAAGTGCATCGCGGGCGTGGGCGTGATGTTCTACACGCTGCTCGCGCTGCGTGCGGAGCTGCGCAGGCGCGGCGCGTTCAGCGACGGCAAGCCCGAGCCACGTCTCGACGGCCTGCTCGATCTCGTCGCGCTCGGCACCGTCGCCGACGTCGTGAAGCTCGACTGCAACAACCGCGTGCTCGTCGCGCAAGGCTTGCAGCGCGTGCGCAACGGCCGCATGCAGCCGGGCATCGCCGCGCTCTTTCGCGCGGCGGGCCGCGACGCGAAAACCGCGTCGGGCTTCGACTTCGGCTTCGCGCTCGGCCCCCGCCTAAATGCGGCCGGCCGGCTCTCGGACATGTCGCTCGGCATCGAGTGCCTGACCACCGACGACGTGGGCCGCGCCTGGGAGCTTGCGCAGCAGCTCGACGGCATGAACCGCGAACGCCGCGAGATCGAAGCCGGCATGCAGCAGCAGGCGCTCGCCGATCTCGCCGACGTCGATCCGCAAGGCAAGGCCACGCTCACGCTGTTCAACGAAAGCTGGCACCAGGGTGTGATCGGCATCGTCGCGGGACGGCTCAAGGAGCGCTTTCACCGCCCCTCGTTCACCTTCGCGCCTGCCGACGACGACGGCGAGCTCGTGAAGGGCTCGGGCCGTTCGATCCCCGGTTTCCATCTGCGCGACGCGGTCGATCTGATCAGCAAGCGCGAGCCCGGTCTGATCCAGAAGTTCGGCGGCCACGCGATGGCCGCGGGCATGACGATCGCCGCTGCCGACGTGCCGCGCTTTGCCGCCGCCTTCGAGCGCGTGGGCCGCGAGTGGCTCACCGAAGAGGCGCTCGCGCGCACCGTCGAAACCGACGGCGATCTCGAAGACGCCTACTTCACGCCCGATTTCGTGGAGATGCTCGATG
Organism: Paraburkholderia sp. BR10936; assembly: GCF_040965735.1. NCBI lineage: Bacteria > Pseudomonadati > Pseudomonadota > Betaproteobacteria > Burkholderiales > Burkholderiaceae > Paraburkholderia > Paraburkholderia sp. BR10936. The sequence goes on along the minus strand of NZ_JBFRCM010000004.1, from coordinate 235,030 downwards.
CCGCCGTGTGGGGCCAGGGCTTCCCGGCGCCCGTGTTTTCGGGGGAATTCGAGGTGGCCTCGCAGGCGCTCGTGAAGGACAAGCACCTCAAACTGCAACTGCTGCGCGGGCGCCAGCGCTTCAACGCGATCTGGTTCAATCACACCGAATCGCTGCCGCAGCACACCACGGTCGCCTATCGGCTCGTGCGCGACACCTGGAATGGCGTGTCGCGCGTGCAGCTCGTGGTGGAGCACGCTGCGCTCTAAGCGCGCCTTGAACTGCACGTTGCACTGAAAAGCGCGGGCCGCCGGAAGCGCCCGCGCCGCCCTTGATCCGGGTCCAATCGGCTATAATTCAATGTTTTACACGCCGGATCACGATACAAATGGAAGCGGAACGTCTCAACGCGATCGAAGCCCTTTTGGCGGACCTGCGCACGCGCGCGGGCGAGCTACGGGGGTATCTTTGACTACGACGTAAAAGCCCGACGGCTCGTCGAAGTCAACAGCGAACTCGAAGACCCCAACGTCTGGAACGACTCCAAGCACGCCCAGGGTCTCGGCAAGGAAAAGAAACTGCTCGAGGGCGTGGTGCACGTGCTCGACGGCATCGAGAACGACACGCGCGACACCCAGGATCTCTTCGAAATGGCGCGCGAAGAAGGCGATGAGGACACGCTCGTCGCCATCGAAACCGACGCTCACGCGATCGAAGCGCGCGTAGCCGACGTCGAGTTCCGCCGCATGTTCGCGAATCCGGCCGATCCGAACAACGCGTTCATCGACATCCAGGCCGGCGCCGGCGGCACCGAGGCCTGCGACTGGGCGTCCATGCTGCTGCGCCAGTACGTGCGCTACTGCGAACGCAAGGGCTTCAAGACCGAAGTGCTCGAAGAGTCCGAAGGCGACGTGGCCGGCATCAAGAGCGCGACGATCAAGGTCGAAGGCGAATACGCCTACGGCTTCCTGCGCACCGAAACCGGCATTCACCGCCTCGTGCGCAAGTCGCCGTTCGACTCGTCGGGCGGGCGTCATACGTCGTTCTCGTCGGTGTTCGTGTATCCGGAGATCGACGACTCGTTCGAAATCGAAGTCAATCCGGCCGATCTGCGCATCGACACGTACCGCGCTTCCGGCGCGGGCGGTCAACACATCAACAAGACCGACTCCGCCGTGCGTATCACGCACGTCCCGTCGGGCATCGTCGTGCAGTGCCAGAACGACCGCTCGCAGCACCGCAACCGCGCCGAAGCCATGGCCATGCTGAAGTCGCGCCTGTACGAAGCCGAGATGCGCAAGCGCCAGTCGGAACAGGACAAGCTCGAAGCGGGCAAGTCGGACGTGGGCTGGGGTCACCAGATCCGCTCCTACGTGCTCGACAACAGCCGCATCAAGGATCTGCGCACCAACGTCGAAATCAGCAACACCAAGGCCGTGCTCGACGGCGATCTCGACGCCTTCATCAGCGCGAGCCTGAAACAGGGCGTGTAAGCTTGCCGCACGCCGCGGGCGCAGCAGTTCACCGCATGCCGCCCTCTCCTGCTGCGCCGCCCGCTTCGAGCGCGAGGCGTGCGACGCGCAGCAGGAACCGAAGTCCGCTTATCTGCGTGCGATGCGCGCCGTGTCCCGCGAAGGACCATGCCGGGGCCGCAGCCCCGAAAACTCGCCGAAACACCTGCGAATCAAAGAACTCCGAGCCATCATGACTGAACCGACCCAGCAGAACGCGCCCAGCGCCGCGCCCGAACTCGACGACAACCAGATCATCGCCGAGCGCCGCGAGAAACTGCGCGCGCTGCGCGAGGCAGGCGTCGCCTATCCGAACGACTTCCGCCCGACCCATCACGCCGCCGACCTGGCGCGCGATTACGCCGACACCGACAAGGACGCGCTCGAGGCCAATCCGCTCGAAGTGGCAATCGCCGGCCGCATGATGCTCAAGCGCGTGATGGGCAAGGCAAGCTTTGCCACGGTGCGCGACGGCTCGGGCCAGATCCAGTTCTTCATCACGCCCGCCGACGTGGGCGAGGCCACCTACGACGCGTTCAAGAAGTGGGACCTCGGGGACATCGTCGCGGCCAAGGGCGTGCTGTTCCGCACCAACAAGGGCGAGCTTTCGGTGCGCTGCACGGAATTGCGTCTGCTCTCGAAGGCGCTGCGCCCGCTGCCCGACAAGTTCCACGGCCTCGCCGACCAGGAAATGCGCTATCGCCAGCGCTATGTCGACCTGATCGTCACGCCGGAAGCGCGTCAGACCTTCCAGGCGCGCACCAAGGCGATTTCCTCGGTGCGCCGCTTCATGGCCGACTCGGGCTTCATGGAAGTCGAAACGCCGATGCTGCACCCGATCCCGGGCGGCGCGGCCGCCAAGCCGTTCGTCACGCACCACAACGCGCTCGACATGCAGATGTTCATGCGCATCGCGCCCGAGCTGTATCTGAAGCGCCTGATCGTGGGCGGCTTCGAACGCGTGTTCGAGATCAACCGGAACTTCCGTAACGAAGGCGTTTCGCCGCGTCACAATCCGGAATTCACGATGATGGAGTTCTACGCTGCGTACACCGACTACGCATGGCTCATGGACTTCACCGAGCAGCTGATCCGCCAGGCCGCCATCGACGCGAGCGGCACCGCCGTGCTGACGTATCAGGGCCGTGAACTCGACCTCTCGAAGCCGTTCCATCGCTTGACGATCGTGCAGGCGATCCAGAAGTACGCGCCGCAATACACGAACGAGCAGCTTGCCGACGCCGTTTTCCTGCGCACGGAACTCAAGAAGTTCGGCGTGGACGCGAACCAGCCGGCCTTCCTGAACGCAGGCGTGGGCTCGCTGCAACTGGCGCTCTTCGAAGAGACGGCCGAGTCGCAGCTGTGGGAACCGACCTACATCATCGACTACCCCGTCGAAGTGTCGCCGCTCGCGCGCGCCTCGGACACGCTGCCGGGCATCACCGAGCGCTTCGAGCTGTTCATCACGGGCCGCGAGATCGCCAACGGCTTCTCGGAGCTGAACGATCCGGAAGACCAGGCCGCGCGCTTCAAGAAGCAGGTCGAGCAAAAGGACGCCGGCGACGAAGAAGCGATGTTCTATGACGCCGATTACATCCGCGCGCTCGAATACGGCATGCCTCCGACGGGCGGCTGCGGCATCGGCATCGACCGTCTGATCATGCTGCTCACGGACAGCGCAAGCATCCGCGACGTGATCCTGTTCCCGCATCTGCGCCGCGAAGACTAAGCAGACCCCTGCCTGACATGACGGGGCGCATGCGGTTGACACCGTATGCGCCCCGTTTCTTTGGGGCCTTTCAGCGCATGCGTTTGTAACCATCGGTAAAATCTGCCGGCGAGCGCAGCGGCCGGGACGGGTACGTCGATTGCGCCCTCGTGGAAAACCGCGCTGTGCAACGCTGCCCGACGATCACGCCCTCGGCGTCTGCCCGCACCCATCGCGCGGGGTTACAAAATGAAACGCTCACAGACCTGGATTGGCTCAAACTGGTTCTTACAAGAGAGCCAACTCTGCCAAAGACGGAGCCTGTCATGAACACAACCGATCCGACCACACCGAAACGCCGCCTCCATCCGCTGATCGCAACCGCGGCGGCAGCCGTCATCGTCGCGAGCCTTGCGGCCACAGCGGCCATCACCGGCGTTTTCCCGAAAGCTTCCAGCACCGCCGAACAGAGCGCCCAGGGTCAGACGGCCATGACGGCTTCACAGCCGCAGGTGGTCGACTCGACGAAGCCGGTGCAGGCCTCGCAGTATGCGCAGAACGGGCAGAATGCGCCCGCCGAGCCGCAAGAGGCGCCGGCACAGCCTGAACAGCAGGCGGCCGTGCCCGTCGCCCCGGCGCAGCAGCAGTATGGTCAGCAGCCTGCCCAGCCGGCGCAACCTGTGCAGCAGCAATACGCACAGGAAGCGCCGCCGGCCCACCCCGCTTGTTCGACGTGTGGCACGGTCGTCGCGATTTCCGAGGTCAAGCATGAGGGCCACGGCACCGGTATCGGCGCAGTCGGCGGCGCGGTAGCCGGTGGCGTGGTCGGCAACCAGTTCGGCTCGGGTAACGGCCGTACGGCCATGACGCTGCTCGGCGCACTGGGTGGCGGCTTCGCCGGCAACTCGGTCGAAAAACACCTGCGCAGCACGACCAGTTATTCGGTGCGCGTGCGCATGGAGAACGGCAAGATGCGCTACTTCACGTATCACGAAGCGCCGCCGTTCCAGCAAGGCGAGCGCGTGCGTGTGGAGAACGGCACGTTGGTCGCGGGCTGATTGCCCTGACGCTGAACGAGCAATAAAAAAGGCGATTTGCCGTACTGGCAAATCGCCTTTTTCTCGTCTGCCTGCCGGGCGTGCAGGGAATCAGTAGTCCGCGTCTTCGATCCACGCGGCCTGGATCGCTTCGAGAATCTTCTCGTTCGAGCGCTCGGGGTCGTCGTCGAAACCGTCGAGCTGGGTGATCCAGCGGTGCAGATCGGTGAAGCGCACGTACTGCGGATCCACTTCGGGATGGGTGTCCGTCAAGGCCATCGCGATGTCCTGCGTATCGGTCCATTTCATGGCTGCGCGCTCCTCCTGGTGTTTAGTGGCTCAGTGGTTTTCTTTCGCGTGGTTGATCGAGTAACGCGGAATCTCGACCACCAGGTCGTCGTTCTCCGGCACGATGGCCTGACACGACAGCCGCGACGTCGGCTCGAGGCCCCACGCCTTGTCGAGGAGATCGTCTTCGTCTTCCTCTGAAGGCACGAGCGCATCGAAACCTTCGCGCACGATCACGTGGCAGGTCGTGCAGGCGCACGACTTTTCGCATGCGTGCTCGATTTCGATACCGTGTTCGAGCAGCGCGTCGCACACGCTCTCGCCCGGCTTGGCGTCGATGACCGCGCCTTCAGGGCACAGTTCGACATGGGGCAGCACCACGATTTGAGGCATTGTGATTTCCGTATCCAATAACTTTCATATCGGGCGCATGCCCCGCCTCCGACGGCGGCATGTGCCCATTCTACTGTCGGTGCGCGCTCAGCCACATCGGGAAAGCACGCACGCGTACGCCGTTTGCTAACGACGCGTTCGCCTTTACGCTGTTGAGGCTGCAGGCGCGCTCCTGGCCGCGCCTTTAGCCGATCTCGTCGAGCTTCTTGCCCGCCAGCGCGCGCTTGATGCCCTTGTCCATCCGGCGCGCGGCAAACTCGTCGGTGCCTTCGGACAGCGCCTTGGTGGCGGCTTCGATCGCGCCCGCGTCCTCGCCCTGCGCGACTTGTGCGAGCGCGGCGATCAGCGCATCGACTTGCGCGCGCTCGGCGTCGTCGAGCAATTCGCCATCGGCGCCCAAAGCGGCGTTCGTCGCTTCGATGATGCGTTGCGCCTCGACCTGCGCCTCGCGCAGCGCGCGGGCGCGCATGTCGACTTCGGCGGTCTTGAAGCTGTCTTCGAGCATGCGGGCCACGTCGTCGTCGGCAAGGCCGTACGACGGCTTCACCACCACCGATGCTTCCACGCCCGAGAGCTGCTCGCGCGCGAACACCGACAAGAGGCCGTCCGCATCCACCTGGTAAGTCACGCGAATGCGCGCCGCGCCCGCCGCCATCGGCGGAATGCCGCGCAGCTCGAAACGGGCGAGCGAGCGGCAGTCGGCGACGAGCTCGCGCTCGCCCTGCACGACGTGAATCGCCATGGCCGTCTGGCCGTCCTTGAAGGTCGTGAAGTCCTGCGCACGCGCGACCGGAATGGTCGAATTGCGCGGGATGATCTTCTCGACGAGGCCACCCATCGTCTCCACGCCGAGCGACAGCGGAATGACGTCGAGCAGCAGCCAGTCGTCTTCGCCGCCGCGGTTGCCCGCCAGCAGGTCGGCCTGGATCGCAGCGCCCAGCGCGACGACCTGATCGGGGTCCAGATTCGTGAGCGGCGCCTGGCCGAAGTGCTGCTCCACGGCGCGGCGAATCACGGGCATGCGCGTCGCGCCGCCGACCAGCACCACGCCCTTCACGTCCTTCGCCGCCACCTTCGCGTCGCGCAGCGCCTTCTTCGTCGGCGTGAGCGTGCGCTGCACGAGCGCTTGCGTGAGCGCTTCGAAGCGCGGCTCGTCGATCGTCAGCGCGATCTGCTGGCCGCTCGACAGGGTCGCCTCGATGCGCGCGTCGGGCGCGGACGAGAGCGCTTCCTTCGCATCGCGCACGCGGTCGAGCAACAGGCGCACGTCTTCGGGCGCGAGCGTCGCACGCTCGATACCGGACTGCTCCAGCGCCCAGGCAAAGAGCGCATGGTCGAAATCGTCGCCGCCGAGCGCCGAATCGCCGCCGGCCGCCAGCACTTCGAACACGCCCTTCGTGAGCTTGAGGATCGACAGGTCGAACGTGCCGCCGCCGAGGTCGTAGACCGCGTAGAGGCCTTCGGCGCCGTTGTCGAGCCCGTACGCGATCGCCGCCGCGGTCGGCTCGTTGAGCAGACGCAGCACGTTCAGGCCGGCGAGACGCGCGGCGTCCTTGGTCGCCTGGCGCTGCGCTTCGTCGAAATACGCCGGCACCGTGATGACGGCGCCGACGAGTTCGTCGCCGAGCGTGTCTTCGGCGCGCTGGCGCAGCGTCGCGAGAATTTCCGCCGAAACTTCGACGGGGCTCTTCACGCCGTCGATCGTCTGGATTTGCACCATGCCCGGCGCGTCGACGAAGTCGTACGGCGCGTTGGCCGCGCCTTCGACCTCGGACTTGCCGCGGCCCATGAAGCGCTTGACCGACACGATCGTGTTACGCGGGTCGGTCGCGGCTTGCGCCTTCGCCGTGCGGCCGATGCGGCGGCCGCCGTTCGCGAGATAGCGCACGACGGAGGGCAACAGCACGTGCCCGTCTTCGTCGGGCAGCACGTCGGGCACGCCGCTGCGCACCGCGGCGACCAGCGAGTTCGTCGTGCCGAGGTCGATGCCGACGGCGAGTCGCCGCTGATGCGGCGCCGGCGCCATGCCGGGTTCGGAGATTTGCAGTAAGGCCATCTGTGTGATCTGCTTTTTAACCTGATGGGCGCCAGGCGCCCGATATGCGTTTGCGCGCCCGGTTTCAGCCTTCGAGCCGCTCGATCTGCGAGTCGATTTCGCCCGCCACGCGCTCGATGAACATGAGCTGGCGCACGGCCTCGGCTGCGGGCTGATTCGAGCCGCTGTCGAGCAGCGCAGCGAGCTTCGTGAAGCGCACGCGTTCGTCGTCGCGCAGCTCGCCCGCGAGTGCATCGAGCGCATCGACGTTCTTCGCGCCGACCGCGTCTTCGATCGCCTCGCGCCACTCCATCTGCTGCATGAGGAACGCGGGCTCCATCGCGGTATTGTTCTCCGCGCCAACGTCGATGCCGCGCAGATGCAGCAGATACTTCGCGCGCTTGAGCGGATCGCGCAGCGTCTGATACGCCTCGTTCGTACGCGTGGCCCATTGCATGGCGATGCGCTTTTGCGCTTCGCCGGCCGCGGCGAAGCGGTCGGGATGCACCTGCGCCTGCACCGTGCGGTAGGCATGGTCGAGCGCGTTCGCATCGATCGCGAACTGCTCGGGCAGGCCGAACAGCACGAAGTGGCTGTCGGAGAGCGACCGGGAAGGCGTGGAAGGCGTGTTCATCGGCTGGAACGTTCTTGTGGAGCTGTGAAGGGCTGAGAGGGCCAACCAGCGGGCCGTCAAAATCAAAAAGGCGGCACAGGCCGCCTTTTCACCGCTCGACGCGGGCTCAAACGCGGAAGGACTCGCCGCAGCCGCACTCGTCCTTCACGTTCGGGTTGTTGAACCGGAAGCCCTCGTTCAGGCCTTCACGCACGAAGTCGAGCTGCGTGCCGTCGATATAGGCGAGACTCTTCGGGTCGACGATGACCTTCACGCCGTGGCTCTCGAAGACGTTGTCCTCGGGCGCGAGTTCGTCGACGTACTCGAGCTTGTACGCGAGGCCCGAGCAGCCCGTGGTGCGCACGCCAAGACGCAGGCCCACGCCCTTGCCGCGACGGGTCAGGTACTTTTGCACGTGCTGTGCCGCTTTTTCAGTCAACGTAATTGCCATAGCATCTTCGCCGCGCCTCGCGCCGCCAGTTGGGCTCTCGCCTTCCCTCGCGTCGCGACGCAACCCTGCTGCATCCAGAATCGTTAGTCCAGAGCACCGAACTTTCCGGTCCGGCGCCGTCCTGCCTCTACTACGCCGCAGCGCTGCGCTTTACGCCGCGTCGGCCTTCGCTTCGGTCGTGTGACGCTGGCGATAGTCGGCAACCGCTGCCTTGATCGCGTCTTCCGCGAGAATCGAGCAGTGGATCTTCACCGGCGGCAGCGCCAGTTCTTCGGCGATCTGCGTGTTCTTGATGTCGAGCGCCTGGTCGAGCGTCTTGCCCTTCACCCACTCGGTCACGAGCGAACTCGACGCGATCGCCGAGCCGCAGCCGTAGGTCTTGAACTTCGCGTCTTCGATCACGCCGTCCGCGCCCACGCGGATCTGCAGCTTCATCACGTCGCCGCACGCCGGCGCGCCGACCATACCGGTGCCCACTGCGTCGTCGTCCTTGGCGAACGAGCCGACGTTACGCGGGTTTTCGTAGTGGTCCAGAACCTTGTCGCTATATGCCATGATCACACTCCTTCAATTCGTGTTTGCCGCGCTGCACGCAGTTGACTGATAGTTGACTGCTCTTGCGCTGCGGCCGGGTCGTTGTTCGCTGCTGACTTCGCCGCCTGGCTCAGTGCGCTGCCCACTGGATGGTCGACAGATCGATGCCGTCCTGATGCATTTCCCACAGCGGCGAAAGCTCGCGCAGCTTGGCGATCTTCGTCTTCAGCAGGTTGATCACGTAATCCACGTCCTGCTCCGTCGTGAAGCGGCCCACCGTGAAGCGGATCGAGCTGTGCGCCAGTTCGTCGTTGCGGCCGAGCGCGCGCAGCACGTACGACGGCTCGAGCGATGCGGACGTGCACGCCGAACCCGACGACACCGCCACGTCCTTCACCGCCATGATCAGCGACTCGCCTTCGACGAAGTTGAAGCTGATGTTCAGGTTGTGCGGGACACGCTGTTCCATGTCGCCGTTCACGTAGGTTTCTTCGATTTCCTTCAGGCCGCGCAGGAGCTTGTCGCGCAGCATGCGCACGCGCTCGTTTTCCGTGGCCATCTCTTCACGCGCGATGCGGAACGCTTCGCCCATGCCGACGATCTGGTGCGTGGCCAGCGTGCCCGAGCGCATGCCGCGCTCATGGCCGCCGCCGTGCATCTGCGCTTCGATGCGCACGCGCGGCTTGCGGCGCACGTACAGCGCGCCGATGCCCTTCGGGCCGTAGGTCTTGTGCGCCGAGAACGACATCAGGTCGACCTTGAGCTTTTGCAGGTCGATGGGCGCCTTGCCCGTCGATTGCGCAGCGTCGACGTGGAAAATGATGCCCTTTTCGCGGCAGATTTCGCCGATCGTCGCGATGTCCTGGATCACGCCGATCTCGTTGTTCACGTGCATGACGGAAACGAGGATCGTGTCGGGGCGCAGTGCGGCCTTGAACGCTTCGAGGTCGATCAGGCCGTCGTCCTTGACGTCCAGATACGTGACTTCGTAGCCTTCGCGCTCGAGTTCGCGGCAGGTGTCGAGCACGGCCTTGTGCTCGGTCTTCACCGTGATGATGTGCTTACCCTTGCTCTTGTAGAAGTGCGCGGCACCCTTGATCGCGAGGTTGTCCGATTCGGTCGCGCCGGAGGTCCAGATGATTTCGCGCGGGTCGGCGTTGACGAGCGCGGCGACCTGCTCGCGCGCTTCCTCGACGGCGCGCTCCGCATCCCAGCCATAGGCGTGGCTGCGCGACGCCGGATTGCCGAACTGCTCGCGCAGATACGGAATCATCTTGTCCACCACGCGCGGGTCGACGGGGGTCGTCGCGCTGTAGTCCATGTAAATGGGCAGGTGGGGAATGTCGTTATTCATCTATCGCTCCGGGGAATCTTGTGTGCTGCGCTGTACTGTGTATTGCCAACTGCGGCTTTCTGGCGGCGCTCGAAGGACTTACGAACCCGCCATGTTGAAGATCGAGTTCGGACCCAGCGGCATCGCCCTGACCGGCTCCACCGCCGGCGCCTCGGTGCGGCGATCGCGCAGGACGGCGGGCGCGGCGCCTTCGCGGGCGCGCTGCTTGTCCACCAAATCCTTGAGCGACACCGAATCGAGGTACTCGACCATTTTCTGGTTCAGCGTCGACCAGAGTTCGTGCGTCATGCAGTGGCCGTCGTGCTGCTTGGTGCCCTCGCAGGCGCCCTTGCCGCCGCACTGGGTGGCGTCGAGCGGCTCGTCCACGGCGATGATGATGTCCGCGACCGTGACGTCCTCCGCGCGGCGCGCGAGGTTGTACCCGCCGCCCGGCCCACGGACCGATTCGACGATTTCATGACGGCGCAGCTTGCCGAACAGCTGTTCGAGGTACGACAGCGAGATGTGCTGCCGCTGGCTGATACCCGCAAGCGTCACCGGGCCCTGCTCCTGGCGCAGTGCCAGGTCAATCATCGCCGTGACGGCGAAACGGCCTTTGGTGGTGAGTCTCATGATGTATGGGAACCGCAATTCTCGACAATTTTCGTCAAGTATAAATACATGACTAGTTTAGTCAAGTATCAACGTCGCGATCTGGGTTATTAGGTGCGCAGCGAATCGCAAAAAATGGCGCGATTTCCACGTTCGGCGGATTCGCGCCGCTCATCTCAATCCGCCAGTTGCGGACGCAAGGCGGCGAGCAGGCCCGCGTAGGCGGCCTCGCATTGATCGAGCACCATTTCGAAGCCCGCGTCGCCGCCGAAATAGGGATCGACCACCACGCGCGTTTCCGCCTGCGGCGCGAATTCCATCAGCAGGCGGATCTTGTCGCGCTCGCTCGCCGGGCAGACGCCCTGAAGCGCGGTGACGTTGGCGTCGTCCATCGCCACGATCAGGTCGAAACGGCGAAAATCGTCGGCGGCGATCTGCCTGGCGCGCAACGCCGCGAGCGCGTAGCCGCGCAGACCGCCCGCGCGCTGGGCGCGCTCGTCCGGCGCCTCGCCGATATGCCAGTCACCCGTGCCTGCCGAATCGATCTCGACGCGCCCGGCCAGCCCCGCCTCGTCGACGAGACGCAGCATCACGGCCTCGGCCGTGGGCGAGCGGCAGATATTGCCAAGACAAACGAAGCAGACGGAAACCTTTTTCATTCGTGGGGGCTGGGCAGCGAGAGGCGTTCAGCGCGCGACGGCGAATCTCAAATTATACAAAGCGCACGAGGTACACGCTGCGCGGCGCGTTGGCGCCAGCGCGATCCTCAGATCGCGTTCGAGCGCGGCAGCGTCGCGATGCCGTTCATCGCCTTCACCGGCGTCTTGCCTTCGCTGCCCACGAGACCATAAGACACGGCGCGCGCGAGTTCTGCCGTAACCTGATCGGCGGCGAGCGGCATTTGCTGCTCGGCGGTCTTCCATGCATGGATCCATGCGATCACCGCGAGCGGCACGATCAGCGCCAGCGGCCAGTACACCGTTATTTTCTTTCTCATGATGCGACTCTCTATCGACTGTGAAGCGACAGGTGCGGACGCACTATCGCCAGTCGAGATGATATAGAGAGTCGCAATCAGGAAAAACCCGGTCCGGACGAACACACTGTTGCGCCAGCTTAAATAGTCGGCAACCTGGACTTGACCGATCTGGGAGTGTCAGGCCTGTTCGGGGCGCCTTGTCGTGTCCAGATGCGTGTGCCGTGCCGCGTACAACTCGCGAAACGTGCGCCCGACCGGTGCGGGCATGTCGCGTCCGTTGGTCCAGCCGCGCGCGAATGGCAGCTTGCGAATGAGCCTTGTCTGCCCGCCCATGCGCTCGAGTATCCGCACCCCGAGTTTGGTGAGCAGCGCGTACGCGGTTGGGTGTAGCGCGAGCCAGCCCCAGGCTGCCAGCGCCGCGCGCTCGCGCCACGGACGCAGATGCCGCTCCGTCTGCTTCTCGCGCAGTTTGCGCAGCAGGTCCGAAAGCGGGATGCCCACCGGGCAGACGCTATTGCATTCGCCACACAGCGTAGCGGCCTGCGGCAGATCGAGTGTCTTTTCGATGCCGACGTAGCCTGGCGTGAGCACAGAGCCCATCGGACCGGGGTAGACCCAGCCATACGCGTGGCCGCCCACCTTCTGATAGACCGGGCAGTGGTTCATACACGCCCCGCAACGGATGCAGCGCAGCATCTCCTGAAATTCGCCGCCGATCAGGCCGGTGCGGCCGCCGTCCACGAGCACGACGTACATGTGCTCGGGGCCGTCCTGGTCCTCGGGTCCACGCGGGCCCGTGAGAACCGAGAAGTAGTTCGACGTGGCCTGCCCCGTTGCCGAACGCGGCAACAGACGCATCGCGGTGGCGAGGTCTTCGAGCGTAGGCAGCACCTTCTCGATGCCCGTCACCGCCACATGCACGCGCGGCATCACGGTGCACATGCCCTCGTTGCCCTCGTTGGTGACCAGCACGACCGAGCCGGTTTCCGCGACGAGGAAGTTGCCGCCCGTCACGCCCATGTCCGCCGAAAGAAAATGCGGGCGCAGGACTTCGCGCGCCTCGCGGGTCATGTCGGGGATTTCGGTCAGGCGCGGCTTGTCGTGCGTCTTCGCGAAGAGATCGGCGATCTCGTCCTTGTCCTTGTGGACGACCGGCGCAATGATGTGGCTCGGCGGCTCGTTGTCGTTGATCTGCAAGATGTACTCGCCCAGATCGGTCTCGATGGACTGCACACCCATCTCCGCGAGCACCGTATTGAGCCGCATCTCCTCCGAGACCATCGACTTGGTCTTGATGACCTTGCGCACGTCGTGGCGCCGCGCGATGTCCGCGACCAACTTCGCCGCATCTTGCGCCGTTTCCGCGTACAGGACGGTCACGCCGCGCCGCGTCGCCTCGGTCTCGAACTGCTCGAGCCAGACGTCGAGATTTTCGAGCGCACGGTTGCGCCGCGCCTTGAGTGCCGCGCGCGTGGCGGGGAAATCGATCGCGGTGATCGCCTCGGCGCGCGCCGAGACGAACTTGGTCGAGAGCTTCTTGAGGTTGTGCTGCAGACGCTGATCGGCCAGCTTCTGACCGGCGCGCGCCTTGAACTGCATCGATTGGACTTGCATGGCGTGAGGGCGAGGTTGAGCGATGTTCGGCGAGGTCTGGGGCTGAGTTTTGCGTCTAGATGCACATGCCGTGCGAAACGAGCGGCGGCAGCCGGCGGCGCGTCACACGTCGCCGGCCAGTACTTGCGCAATGTGCAGCACGCGCGTGGCGGTGTCGCCGGTGCGGCGCAAACGCCCTTCGATATTCAACATGCAGCCAAGGTCGCCGAGCACCACCGCGCGCGTGCCGCTCGCCTGAACGTTCGCGCATTTCTCGTCTGCAATGGCTGTAGAGATGTCCCCGTACTTCACCGCAAAGGTGCCGCCGAAGCCGCAGCAGTGCTCGCAGTCCTTCATCTCGCGCACTTCGATGCCGCGCTGGGCGAGCAACGCGCGCGGCTGCGCCTTGACCCCAAGTTCGCGCAGCCCGGAACACGAGTCGTGATAGGTCACCGGTCCGCTGAACTCCCCTTGCGGCAGCGTGACCTTTGCGACGTTCACGAGGAAATCCGTGAGTTCGTAGACGCGCTCGCGCAACTTGCCATAGCGCGCCATCAATTCCGGGTCGTCGCGAAACAGATCGCCGTAGTGCACGCGGATCATGCCGCCGCACGAACCCGAAGGGACGACGAGATAGTCGAACTGCTCGAATTCGCGCAGCGTCTTTTCCGCGAGATCGCGCGCAATGGCGCGCTCGCCGGAGTTGTAGGCCGGCTGGCCGCAGCAGGTTTGTGCGGACGGCACGACCACTTCATAGCCCGCCTCTTCGAGCAATTTGAGCGTCGAAAAACCAATTTCCGGACGCATCGTGTCGATGAGGCAGGTGACGAACAAGCCGACTCGCATGGGGACTCCTCGTGAAAACCGTCCCCGATTATCCGCTGTTTCGTCGCCGTGACCAACGCCGGTCGGCATCGCCCACGCCGGCCGCCCGCGATGCCGCAGTGCAGCGCGAGCCTTGGTCCTGGCGCTTACTTTTTTCACGATACGAGATACAATGCATTTTCCGCCTCACGCGTCAAACGAATCTGAACTCATGAGCGACACCCATCCAGATCCGAAGACCTCGATTCAGGTGATCGAGCGCATGATGCGCCTGCTGGACGCGCTGGCCGCGCACAGCGACCCTGTCAGCCTGAAGGAGCTTGCGCAGCGCACCGAACTGCATCCTTCGACTGCGCACCGCATCCTGAACGATATGGTGAGTTGCCGTCTCGTCGACCGCTCCGATCCCGGCACTTACCGGCTCGGCATGCGGTTGCTCGAACTCGGCAACCTCGTGAAAGCGCGGCTTTCGGTACGTGACGCGGCGCTTACGCCGATGCGCGAACTGCACCGTCTCACGGGCCAGACCGTCAACCTCTCCGTGCGTCAGGGCGACGAGATCGTCTATATCGAACGCGCCTATTCGGAGCGTTCGGGCATGCAGGTGGTACGCGCCATTGGCGGCCGGGCTCCGCTGCACCTCACTTCGGTCGGCAAGCTCTTTCTTGCCGCCGACGAAGCGAACCGCGTGCGCGCGTACGCCACACGCACCGGCCTGTCGGGCCACACGCGCAACAGCATTACCGACCTCGGACGCCTCGAGCGCGAACTCGCTCACGTACGCCAGCAATTCTGCGCACGTGATAACGAAGAGCTCGAACTGGGCGTGCGCTGCATCGCTGCCGGCATCTACGACGACACCGGCAAGCTGGTGGCAGGTCTTTCGCTCTCGGCGCCCGCGGATCGCCTGCAGGATTCGTGGCTCGGCCAGTTGAGCAAGACGGCGCTGACGATTTCAGAGTCGCTCGGCTATCACCCGGAGCCTGCTGAAGGCAACGCGCAGCCCGCCTGAAGGCAGGGCGCAGCAGAATCGAGAAGAGCGGAGGCGTGCCCTCCGCTTTTTTTTGGCTTGCCGCGTGCCTCACGTATCGACATCGGACGAACGGCACGCACCAGAAAGCAAAACGCCCCGCAGTTGCGGGGCGTTTGTCGAGTAATTCCGAAAAAGCTGAGATCTAGGTCCCAGCGCCGCCTGCGTCGGCGCTCGTAATGCGCGGCTGCTGGTCGGCGCCGCCATTGTCGAGCCACGTGCGCACGCGCGTTGCATCCGCGAAGCGCGAGTACTTGCCGCTCGAATCGAGCAGGACCATGATCACCGGACGGTTGTGAATCGTCGTCTGCATGACTAGGCACTCACCCGCTTCGTTGATGAAGCCCGTCTTCTGCAGGCCGATGTCCCACGATGCATTGCGCACCAGCGCATTCGTGCTGTTGTAGGCAAGATTGCGCTTGCCCGTGAACACGTCGTAGCTGCGATCGGTCGAGAACTGGCGAATCATCGGGTACTGGTACGCCGCGTTCACCATCTTCACGAGGTCACGCGCGGTCGAGACGTTGCGGCTCGTAAGCCCCGTCGAATTCTCGAAGTGCGTATCGGTCATGCCGAGTTGCTTCGCCTTCGCGTTCATTGCCGCGATGAATGCCGGACGACCGCCCGGGTAATAGCGCGAGAGAGCCGCTGCCGCGCGGTTTTCCGACGCCATCAGCGCGATATGCAGCATGTCCTCGCGCGAGAGCACCGAGCCCACCGAAAGACGCGAGCCCGTGTTCTTCTCGTAGTCGCGGTCTTCGTCCGTGACTTCGATCGGTTCCGAGAGCGACGCCTTCGAGTCGAGCACGACCATCGCGGTCATGAGCTTCGAGATCGAGGCGATCGGCACGACGGCGTGCGAGTTCTTGTCGAACAGCGGCTCGAGGGTGTTCTGGTCGACCACGTACCCCACGCCCGAGCGCAGCATCAGCGAGTCGGGCGAATCGTGCAAACCGAACGCCTGACCGACGCTCGGCTGGCGCGGTTCGAACGCGACACGGCGCACCGCCGAGTGGTGGCGACCGTTCATCGTATAAGTGACGCGGCGTTTCCTGGCCACCGGACGCGCATCGTCTTCCTTGGCGGCGACGGTACGGGTTGCGCCCGCCTTCTTGCTGGCCCTGGCCGTTTCCGGCTCGGCCTTCGCAACCTTCTTGCTGGCTTTATTCACCTTGGCCGTTTTGGCCGGTGCAGCGTCTTGCGACGCAGCAAAGGCGCCCTCAGGCGCCACGAGCGTCGCACCGATCGCGACGGATACAGCAACCGACAATGCGGTGCTGATAACCGACGACGGCATCAGTGAGAACGACAGGAGCTTGTCGGATTTCATTGGTGTTCTTGATGGAGCGGCGGGATCGTTCGCCAAGTGTAGTAAAACCACGAAAAATTCGCAAATTGAAGCACTTATAGGCGCTCATTAAACCGAAGTATGACCTTCGATTGAGCAGGCCAATGCACTTCCCGCATTCGATGGAGTCAGACAATTGCCAAGGCACTCCTCTCGCCGCGACGCCGCTTGCTGAAAACGTTTGCGGCACACGCAAAATGCGCTTGCTGCGTTAACGGCGTTCGTCGTAGGAACTTGAACTGAGGAAAAAACAGGTGAGATTTGTCTGACTACCAGTGCCGCCGTGCCGCGCGACGCGCGTTCGACCGCAATGGATCATTAACGTTCCATCCAGGAATTCGGTGGACGCACCCAGGTGAAATCCTATAGGCGCTCTCACGCGATCCATGCCGCATCTTGCCAGAACCCGCCTTTGCGCGCTTGCCCCACCCTTCGCGCAGCCTCCCCCAACTCGCAGCGAACCCCGCGCAACGGGGCATTGGCGCGTTGTCGCGGTTGCGCCATGCGTCGGGCATAAGTGATTGTTTAATAATAAATTATCGACATTGTGCGACGCACCAAAAAGCCTTGACTTTCTTCTGGGGCATCCTAAAATCGAATCAATGTTGCGACGCACAAAGCGAGTGACAGAGCACCAGCGCCGTGCCACTTACTTCAGGCGACCCACGAAGGCCGCCGACATACAGGAGCGTAAACATGAGTCTGCTGACCCCTGAGCAATTCGCCGCTGCCCAGAAAGCCAACCTCGAAACGCTGTTCGGCCTCACCGGCAAGGCATTCGAAGGCGTGGAAAAGCTCGTCGAATTGAATCTTCAGGCCGTCCGCTCGAATCTGGCGGAATCGCAGGAACAGGCCCAGCGCGCACTGTCGGTGAAGGACGCGCAGGAATTCCTGGCCCTGCAAACGAGCTATGCCCAGCCGCTGACCGAAAAGCTGCTGTCGTACGGCCGTCATGTGTATGAAATCGCCTCGGCCACCCAGGCTGAGTTCGCGAAGGTCGCCGAAGCCCACTACGAAGAGCAGAACCGCAAGGTTCAATCGCTCGTCGACAACGTCGCGAAGAATGCGCCGGCCGGCTCGGAAACCGCAGTCGCTGTGATCAAGTCGGCCATCAACGCCGCCAACACGACCTACGAAACGGTCCACAAGGCGACGAAGCAAGCCGTGGAAATGGCGGAAAGCAACTTCAACGCCGCCACCGCTGCTGCGAGCAAGGCTGCGGCCCAAGCGTCGCGCTCGGCTGCCGCTTCGGCCTCGGCCAAGAAGACGGTCTGAAGGTTGTAGCTTGATCCGGTGCGTGCGCTGAAGCAGCGGCGCACCGGGCGCCGGGCCTGAACGCTCCGGCATGCCGCCCGGCATGTCACTTACCCGGTCGCCGACCGGGAATCTTTTTTACGCTCCGGCGCCTCTCGTAGCACATACCGCAGGACCCAAAAGCAAACGGCGCACCCCTCACGGAGTGCGCCGTTTCTTCATGCGCGCCGCAACGAGCCGCGCGGCACGAACTTACTTCTTCTTCTGCGGCGGCAGGTCGGTACAAACGCCTTCGTACAGCTCGGCGGCCATGCCGATCGACTCGCCCAGCGTCGGGTGCGGGTGAATCGTCTTGCCGATGTCGGTCGCATCCGCGCCCATTTCCACCGCGAGGCAGACTTCGCTGATGAGGTCGCCCGCGTTCAGGCCGACGATGCCGCCGCCGATCACGCGATGCGTCTCTTCGTCGAAGATCAGCTTCGTGAAGCCCTCGTCGCGGCCGTTGGCGATCGCGCGGCCCGAAGCGGCCCACGGGAACACCGCCTTGCCGTACTTGATGCCTTCGGCCTTGCACTGGTCTTCGGTCTTGCCGGCCCACGCCACTTCCGGATCGGTGTAAGCCACCGAAGGAATCTGCAGCGCGTCGAAGTACGCCTTCTCGCCGTGCGCCGCTTCCGCCGCCACGTGGCCTTCATGCACGGCCTTGTGCGCGAGCATCGGTTGGCCGACCACGTCGCCGATCGCGAAGATGTGCGGCACGTTGGTGCGCATCTGCTTGTCGACTTCGATGAAGCCGCGGTCCGTCACCGCTACGCCCGCCTTGTCCGCGCCGATCTTCTTGCCGTTGGGCGAGCGGCCCACGGCGACCAGCACGAGGTCGTAGCGTTGCGGCTCGGCCGGCGCCTTTTCGCCCTCGAACGACACATAGATGCCGTCGTCCTTCGCCTCGGCGTTCGTGGTTTTGGTCTTGAGCATGACGTTCGCGAAGCGCTTCGCGTTGTACTTCTCCCAGACCTTCACGAGATCGCGGTCCGCGCCGGCCATCAGGCCGTCGAGCATTTCCACGACGTCGATCTGCGCGCCGAGCGTCGCGTAGACGGTGGCCATTTCCAGACCGATGATGCCGCCGCCGATCACAAGCATCTTCTGCGGAATCTGACGCAGTTCCAGCGCGCCGGTCGAATCGACCACGCGCGGATCTTCCGGCATGAACGGCAGTTTCACGGCCTGCGAACCCGCAGCGATGATCGCCTGCTTGAACTTGACGATCTTCTTGCCGTTCTCGCCCACCACTTCCATGTGGTTCGGATCGAGGAACGCGCCCACGCCCGTCACGACTTCGACCTTGCGCGCCTTCGCCATGCCGGCGAGGCCGCCCGTCAGCTTCTTGACGACGCCCGACTTGAAGTCGCGCAACTTGTCCAGGTCGATTTGCGGCTTGCCGAACGTGATGCCGTGCGAGCCGAGCGCTTCAGCTTCGTCGATCACGAGCGCCGTGTGCAGCAGCGCCTTCGACGGAATGCAGCCCACGTTCAGGCACACGCCGCCGAGCGTCGAATAACGCTCGACCAGCACGGTCTTCATGCCGAGGTCGGCGGAGCGGAACGCCGCCGAGTAGCCGCCGGGGCCTGCGCCGAGCACGAGCACGTCGCATTCGACATCGGCGCTGCCGCTGAAGCTGCCGGCTTGCGGGGCCGCGGTTTTCGAAACTTCTGCGGTCCTCGGTGCTTCAGCAGCCTTGGGCGCTTCAGCCTTCGGAGCCGGCGCCGCTGCGCCTTCCGACGCCTCGACCAGCGCGATCACCGTGCCCTGCGAAGCCTTGTCGCCCGCTTTGATCTTCACTTCCTTAACGGTGCCCGCGACGTCGCTGGGCACTTCCATCGTGGCCTTGTCCGACTCGAGCGAGAGCAGCGTCTGCTCCTTCTCGATGACATCGCCCGCCTTGATATTGACTTCGATGACGTCGATGTCCTTGAAGTCGCCGATATCCGGCACTTTCACTTCGACGAGACTCATGGTGTCCCCTACCCCTAAAGGATGACCGGCCGCGCCTGCCGCAGCGCGCACGTCGTGGACGTGCGGCGCGTTAGCGCGTGCCGGTCAAATCGGTTTTACAGAATCACGCGGCGGAAATCGCCGAGGATCGAAGCGAGGTACGCGTTGAAGCGCGCGGCCGCTGCACCGTCGATCACGCGGTGATCGTACGAGAGCGACAGCGGCAGCGTGAGGCGCGGCACGAACTGCTTGCCGTCCCACACCGGCTTCATCGCGCTCTTCGACAGGCCGAGGATCGCCACTTCCGGTGCGTTGATGATCGGCGTGAAATGCGTGCCGCCGATGCCGCCGAGCGACGAAATCGAGAAGCAGCCGCCTTGCATCTGGTCCGGCTTGAGCTTGCCTTCGCGCGCGAGCTTCGAGAGCTCGGCCATTTCCTTCGCGATGTCGACGAGGCCCTTCTTGTCCGCGTCGCGGATCACCGGAACGACGAGGCCGTTCGGCGTGTCGGCGGCAAAACCGATGTGGTAGTACTGCTTGAAGACGAGGTTGTCGCCGTCGAGGCTCGCATTGAACGCCGGGAACTTCTTGAGCGCCGCGACGCAGGCCTTGATGACGAACGCGAGCATCGTGAACTTCACGCCCGCCTTCTCGTTTTCCTTGTTCAACTGCACGCGCAGCGCTTCGAGGTCGGTGATGTCCGCTTCGTCGTTGTTCGTGACGTGCGGGATCATGACCCAGTTGCGGTGCAGGTTCGCGCCGGAGATCTTCTTGATGCGCGACAGCGGCTGCGTGTCGATCGGGCCGAACTTCGTGAAGTCGACCTTCGGCCACGGCAGCAGGTTCAGGCCCGCGCCGCCCGCAGCCGGTGCGGCTGCGGCGCCGGCCGGCGCTGCGAGCGCGCCCGTCATCACGCCCTTCACGAACGCGGTGACGTCGTCCTGGGTGATGCGCCCCTTCGGACCCGTACCCGTGACACGGGCAACGTCCACGCCGAGTTCGCGCGCGAACTTGCGCACGGACGGCGAGGCATGGCTCGGACGGCGCGAGCCGCCTTCGCCTGCCGGAATGATCGGCGCCTGCGCGAGTGCCGAAGGCGCTGCGGCAGCAGCCTTGGCCGGCGCTTGCTGGGGCGCGTCCGACGGCTCTTCGACGTGCTTCGCAGCCGGTGCGGCGGCGGGCGCCGCGGCGCCTTCTGCTTCGACGACGACGATCTCGGTGCCTTCCGACACGTTGTCACCGACCTTGACCTTGATTTCCTTGACGACGCCGGCCACGGGGCTCGGCACGTCCATCGTCGCCTTGTCCGATTCGAGCGTGACGAGCGACTGCTCCTTCTCGACGCGGTCGCCGACCTTCACGCCGATCTCGATGACCGGTACGTCCTTGTAGTCGCCGATGTCGGGGACCTTGACCGACTGCACGCCGCCGCTTGCGGCGGGCGCTGCAGCGGGGGCCGGCGCAGCCGCCTGCGCGGGCGCGGCGGCAGGAGCGGCCTTTTCTGCCTTCGCGGCGGGCGCGGGAGCGGCGGGCGCAGCGCCTGCACCGGCGCCGTCCAGCACCAGCACGAGCGAGCCTTCCGACACGTTATCGCCGACCTTGACCTTCACTTCCTTGACCGTGCCCGACGCCGGGCTCGGCACGTCCATGGTCGCCTTGTCCGACTCGAGCGTGATGAGGGACTGCTCTTTTTCGACGGTATCGCCCGCCTTCACCAGCACCTCGATCACAGGAATGTCCTTGTAATCGCCGATGTCCGGCACCTTGACTTCGATCGCTTGACTCATTGTTAGTGTCTCCGGGGCCGCATACGACACGCCTCCCCGTTTCGGGGAGGCGCACATGCCATGCACAGGGGTGATGGGTTAGACGGTCATCGGGTTGGGTTTGGACGGATCGAGGTTGTACTTGGCGATCGCCTCGCCAACCACCTTGCGCTCGATCTTGCCTTCGTCTGCGAGCGCATTGAGCGCTGCAACCGTGGTCCAGTAACGATCGACTTCGAAGAAGTGACGCAGCTTCTCACGCGTGTCCGAACGGCCGAAGCCGTCGGTGCCGAGCACCACGAACTTGCGCGGCACCAGACCGCGGATTTGGTCGACCAGCGCACGCACGTAGTCGGTCGAAGCGATGATCGGACCTTGCGTGTCCTTGAGCAGCTTCTCGACGTGCGATTCGCGGCGCGGCTCGCTCGGGTGCAGCAGGTTCCAGCGCTCGACTTCATGACCTTCGCGAGCGAGTTCGGTGAAGCTCGGCACGCTCCAGAGATCGGCTTCGACGCCCCAGTCGTTCTTCAGCAGGTCAGCGGCCGCGATCACTTCGTTGAAGATCGTGCCCGCGCCCATCAGCTGAACGCGCGGCGCCTTGGCGTTCGCGTCGGCCTTGCGGAACGAGTACATGCCCTTGATGATGTCGGCCGCCACGCTCTCGCCCTGCGGAATCGCCGGGTGCTCGTAGTTCTCGTTCATCACCGTGACGTAATAGAACACGTCTTCCTGGTCCTGCACCATGCGGCGCAGACCGTCCTGCATGATGACCGCGAGTTCATAGCCGAACGTCGGGTCGTAGCTCACGCAGTTCGGCACCGAAGCCGCCCACAGGAGCGAGTGGCCGTCTTCGTGCTGCAGACCTTCGCCATTGAGCGTCGTACGGCCCGCCGTGCCGCCCAGCAGGAAGCCGCGCGAACGCATGTCGCCTGCGGCCCAGGCCAGGTCGCCGATACGCTGGAAGCCGAACATCGAGTAGAAGATGTAGAACGGGATCATGATCTCGCCGTGCGTCGAGTACGACGTCGCAGCTGCGATCCAGTCCGACATGCCGCCGGCTTCGTTGATGCCTTCCTGCAGGATCTGACCGGTTTCCGATTCCTTGTAGAACATCAGCTGGTCGGAATCTTCCGGCACGTACTTCTGGCCTTGCTGATTCCAGATGCCGATCTGGCGGAACAGGCCTTCCATACCGAACGTACGCGACTCGTCCGGCACGATCGGCACGACGCGCTTGCCGAGCGCCTTGTCCTTCAGCAGGATGTTCAGGATCCGCACGAACGCCATCGTCGTGGAGATCTCGCGGCCTTCGCCCGTGCCCTTGAGCAGCGGCTCGAATGCGTCGAGCGCCGGCACCGGCAGCGACTCGGCCTTCTGGCGGCGAGCCGGGAGATAACCGCCGAGGTCCATGCGCTTCTGGCGCATGTACTCGAGTTCCTTCGAGCCTTCCTCGAACGTGAGGTACGGCACGTCGACGATCTGCTCGTCCGTGATCGGCAGGCGGAACTGGTCGCGGAACTTCTTGAGCTGATCCACCTGCATCTTCTTCTGCTGGTGGGTGATGTTCATGGCCTGGCCGGCTTCGCCCATGCCATAGCCCTTGATCGTCTTCGCGAGGATGACGGTCGGCTGGCCCTTCGAGTTCGAAGCTTCGTGGAACGCCGCGTAGATCTTGTGCGGGTCGTGGCCGCCGCGGTTCAGATTCCAGATGTCGTCGTCGGACCAGTCGGCGACCAGCGCCTTCAGTTCCGGCGTGTTGAAGAAGTGCTCGCGCACGAACGCGCCCGACTCCGACTTGTACGTCTGGTACTCGCCGTCGACCACTTCCATCATGCGGCGCATCAGCGCGCCCGACTTGTCGCGTGCGAAGAGCGCGTCCCAGCGGCTGCCCCAGATGACCTTGACGACGTTCCAGCCGGCGCCGCGGAACTCGCTTTCGAGTTCCTGGATGATCTTGCCGTTACCGCGCACCGGGCCGTCGAGGCGCTGCAGGTTGCAGTTGATGACGAACACGAGGTTGTCCAGACGCTCGCGGCCGGCCATGCCGATCGCGCCGAGCGATTCCGGCTCGTCCGTTTCGCCGTCGCCGAGGAAGGCCCAGACCTTGCGGCCGTCGGTCTTGGCAATGCCGCGCGCCTGCAGGTACTTCATGAAGCGCGCCTGGTAGATCGCCATGATCGGGCCGAGACCCATCGAGACGGTCGGGAACTGCCAGAAGTCCGGCATGAGCCACGGGTGCGGGTACGACGAGATGCCCTCGCCGCCCACTTCCTGGCGGAAGTTGTCGAGCTGCTTTTCGGTCAGGCGGCCGAGCAGGAACGCGCGCGAGTAGACGCCCGGCGACGAGTGGCCCTGCACGAACACGAGGTCGCCGCCATGCTCGGCGGAAGGCGCGCGCCAGAAGTGGTTGTAGCCGACGTCATAGAGCGTGGCCGCCGATGCGAACGAAGCGATGTGGCCGCCCACGTTCGTGTGCTTGCCCGCGCGCAGCACCATGGCCATGGCGTTCCAGCGCGTGTACGAGCGGATGCGGTGTTCGATGTCCTGGTCGCCCGGGTTCCTGGCCTGGTTGGCGACGGGGATCGTGTTGATGTACGGCGTGTTCGCCGAGAACGGCAGATGCTCGCCGTGCACACGGGCGAATTCGATCTGCTTTTCGATCAGGTAGTGGGCGCGATCAGGGCCGACAGTCGAAATGACGCCGTCCAGCGCTTCAAGCCATTCGGCGGTTTCCTGGGGATCCTCGTCCTTGTCGGCGGCAACGTACTTGAGGACTTCGTCGGGTACAGCGGACATGCTCGTC
The DNA here is from genome assembly GCF_040965735.1 of Paraburkholderia sp. BR10936. NCBI lineage: Bacteria > Pseudomonadati > Pseudomonadota > Betaproteobacteria > Burkholderiales > Burkholderiaceae > Paraburkholderia > Paraburkholderia sp. BR10936. Next base: position 210,943 of record NZ_JBFRCM010000004.1, on the reverse strand, counting down.
TCCTGAATATAGGGGAACGCTGTTGATCGGACCATGCGGGCGGCAACGCTTAAGACGTGACCGGGCCAACCGCAGCAGCTTCGGGGCGATTGTAATGACCCCCCTGACCATCGCGCAACAAAATTTTCGAATTGCGAGATGCGATTTTATAATGCGAAAAATTGCTGCAGCGCACGCTTAATCGTTCGCGCCCTTGAGCCGATAACGGCCAGTTTGCACCTGTTTATCGGCGATTTACGCCTTTTTTCGCGGCATTTCCGTGTCTTACGCTGAGCTACAATCCTTGCCATGTTGACCGAACGGCTTTTCGCACGCTCGGCGCGGCCGCCCGGAACGCCCGGCGAGTCGTCGCCGTCTCGCTGGCACCACGGACCCTGGTGGTCGAATTCCTATTTGCTGACGCCGCTCCTGTCGATCCTCGTGTTCCTGATCGTCATGAGCCTGATCTTGTGGAGCCTGAACCGCCGCGAGCAACAGCAGCAGGAAGACACGCTCTACCGCAACGTCGCATGGGCCCAGCAGCAGATCCGGCTATCCATGACAGGCGCGCAGGAGCAGCTGCAGGCGCTCGCTCGCGACCTCGCCGCGGGCCACAGCGATCCGCAGTATTTCCAGACGTCCACCACGGACATCATGCAGGGCCATCCGGAGATCCTCTATCTCAACTGGTACACGAGCCAGGAGGCGCCGCGCTGGCCCAACACGGCGATGCCGGTCTTCGGCCAGCGCCTCGCGAAGCCCAACGACGCGCAAATGGACGAGGCCGTGAAGGCCGCTTTCGCCGAGGCGCGCGCCACGCGCCGCCAGGTGTATTCGCCGCTTATTTACGACGACGTCGGTAACGGCTACATCACGCTGCAAACGCCGGTATACCGCGATCGTGAATTTCTTGGGTCGATCGCGGCCGTGTTTTCGGTCGAAGGCATCCTGAAGCACGACATTCCATCTGAGCTGTCGGCCAAGTACAAGATTTCGATCCTCGACGCGAACAACCGCGAGCTCGCCACCACCTCGACCCGGCCGCGCCTGCCGCGCGACGTCTATTACGACCTGCCGCTCGATCCGCCCGGCCAGGGCGTGTCGGTACGCGTGTACTCGTATCCGCAGATGACCAACTTCACGAATAACACGCTCGTGTGGCTGGTCGCGGGGCTGTCGTGCTTCGTGCTGTGGAGCCTCTGGAGCCTCTGGAAGCACACGCGCCAGCGCTTCGAGGCACAGCAGGCGCTCTATGCGGAGGCGTTCTTCCGCCGCGCGATGGAAAACTCGGTGCTGATCGGCATGCGCGTGCTCGACATGCACGGCCGCATCACGCACGTGAACCCGGCGTTCTGCCGCATGACCGGCTGGGACGAAAGCGACCTCGTGGGCAAGAACGCACCGTTCCCCTACTGGCCGCGCGACGCCTACCCCGAAATGCAGCGCCAGCTCGACATGACGCTGCGTGGCAAGGCGCCCTCCTCGGGGTTCGAACTGCGCGTGCGCCGCAAGGACGGCTCGCAGTTCCATGCGCGCCTCTATGTCTCGCCGCTCATCGACAGCTCGGGCCGCCAGACTGGCTGGATGTCGTCGATGACCGACATCACGGAGCCCAAGCGCGCCCGCGAAGAACTCGCCGCCGCGCACGAGCGCTTCACCACCGTGCTGGAAAGCCTCGACGCCGCCGTCTCGGTGCTCGCCGCCGACGAAGCCGAACTGTTGTTTGCGAACCGCTACTACCGCCACCTCTTCGGCATCCGCCCGGACGGCCATCTGGAACTCGCGGGCGGCGGCGGCTTCGATTCGGCGAGCGCCTCTTCCGATTCGATCGACATGGTCGACGCCTTCGCCGGCCTGCCCGCCACCGCGCTCACCGAGAGCACGGCGGACGCGCAGGAGGTCTATGTCGAGAGCATCCAGAAGTGGTTCGAAGTGCGCCGTCAGTACATCCAGTGGGTGGACGGCCACCTCGCGCAGATGCAGATCGCGACCGACATCACCACGCGCAAGCAGGCGCAGGAACTGGCTCGCCAGCAGGACGAAAAGCTCCAGTTCACGAGCCGCCTGATGACGATGGGCGAAATGGCCTCGTCGCTGGCGCACGAGCTGAACCAGCCGCTCGCCGCGATCAACAACTATGCCTCGGGCACCGTCGCGCTCGTGAAGTCGGGCCGTGCCGCGCCCGACAACCTGCTGCCCGTGCTCGAGAAAACGGCGCAGCAAGCCGTGCGCGCGGGCATGATCATCAAGCGCATCCGCGAGTTTGTGAAACGCTCCGAGCCCAAGCGGCAGGCCACGCGCGTAGCCGACATCGTCGCCGACGCGGTGGGCCTCGCCGAGATCGAGGCGCGCAAGCGCCGCATCCGCATCGTGACCGACATGCGCTCGCGCATGCCCGTGATCTACGTCGATCCGGTGCTGATCGAACAGGTGCTCGTCAACCTCTTGAAGAACGCCGCGGAAGCCATGGCCGAAGCGCGCCCGAATGCGATCGACCCGGTGATCCGCGTGATCGTGAAGCGCGAAGGCGGCAACGTCTGCATCAGCGTGGTCGATCAGGGCCCCGGCGTCGACGAAGCCACGGCCGAGCGTCTCTTCGAACCCTTCTACAGCACCAAGTCGGACGGCATGGGCATGGGCCTGAACATCTGCCGTTCCATCATCGAATCGCACCGCGGGCGTCTCTGGGTGGTCAACAACGTCGAATCCGACGGCCACATCAGCGGCGCAACGTTCCATTGCAGTCTGCCTATCGGCGAATCGGACACCCCCTCGCGGAACACCGACGAACCGACTCCACAAACCGTTACGGGAGAGCCATGAACAGCCCAGTCACCACCCAGGAAACCGTCTTTGTTGTCGATGACGACGAGGCCGTACGAGATTCCCTGCGTTGGCTCCTCGAAGCGAACGGCTACCGCGTCCAGTGTTTCAACAGCGCGGAGGAGTTCCTCGAGGCGTACCAGCCGGCGCAACAAGCCGGGCAGATCGCCTGCATGATTCTGGACGTGCGCATGCAAGGCATGAGCGGCCTCGAACTGCAGGAACGTCTGATCGCCGAAAACGCCTCGCTGCCGATCATCTTCGTGACGGGCCACGGCGACGTGCCGATGGCCGTTTCGACCATGAAGAAGGGCGCGATGGACTTCATCGAGAAGCCCTTCGACGAAGCCGAGCTGCGCAAGCTGGTGGAGCGCATGCTCGACAAGGCGCGCAACGAAAGCACCAACGTGCAGCAACAGCGCGCGGCCGCCGAACGCCTCGGCAAGCTCACGGCGCGCGAGCACCAGGTGCTCGAGCGCATCATCGCGGGCCGCCTGAACAAGCAGATCGCCGACGACCTCGGGATCAGCATCAAGACGGTGGAGGCGCACCGCGCCAACATCATGGAGAAGCTCAACGTCAACACGGTCGCCGACCTGCTGCGACTGGCGCTCTCCAACAAGCCGCAACAAGCGCAGCAGTAAGCACGTCTTTCTCCGGCAGCATGCATGCGCACCCACGGCGCGCGCATGCTGCCGCCGGCGTCTCGCCGCGACCCTCTTTCCACCCCCCATCGTCCGTTCAGGCAGGAGCACGGCCGCTGCGCGGGTATAATATCGCCCTTTGAATGGCGCCCGCCCCACGCGCGCCAGCGCTCGCGCCCACACGAGCCCGCATTGCCCACTCTCGACCCCGACCGACCATGACTGCCACTATCATCGACGGCAACGCCCTCTCCAGGAAACTGCGCGCCGAAGTCGCCACGCGCGCCGCCGCCCTCACCGCCCGCGGCCATCAGCCGGGACTCGCCGTCGTGCTGGTCGGCGACAATCCGGCGAGCGAAGTCTACGTGCGCAACAAGGTCAAGGCCTGCGAGGACAACGGCCTTTACTCGTCGTACGACCGCTATCCCGACTCGCTTTCCGAAGCCGACCTGCTCAAGCGCATCGACGAGTTGAACCGCGACCCGAAAATCAACGGCATTCTCGTGCAGTTGCCGCTGCCGAAGCACATCGACAGCCACAAGGTGATCGAAGCCATCGCGCCCGAGAAGGACGTGGACGGCTTTCACGTCGCCAACGCGGGCGCGCTCATGACGGGCCAGCCGCTCTTTCGCCCCTGCACGCCCTATGGCGTGATGAAGATGTTCGAGGAATACGAGATCCCGCTCGAAGGCGCGAACGCCGTGGTGATCGGCCGCTCGAACATCGTCGGCAAGCCGATGGCGCTCCTGCTGCTCGAAAAGGGCGCGACGGTCACGATCTGCCACAGCAAGACGCGCGACCTCGCGAAGCACACGCGCGACGCCGACATCGTGGTCGCCGCGGTGGGCAAGCGCAACGTGCTGAGCGCCGACATGGTCAAGCCCGGCGCGACCGTGATCGACGTGGGCATGAACCGCGACGACAACGGCAAGCTCTGCGGCGACGTCGATTTCGCGGGCCTGAAGGACGTGGCCGGCTTCATCACGCCGGTGCCGGGCGGCGTCGGCCCGATGACCATCACGATGCTCCTCGTGAACACGATCGAAGCCGCGGAGCGCGCGGCAGGCGCGTAAGCAACACGCGACGCCGCGTCACAGCATGACGTTCCCCAAGCGGCCCCTCACGGGCCGCTTTCTTTTTGCGGCGCCGCCCGCCTGAACGAGTGCAGCCGCGATTGCGGCACCGCCCCCCGACATCTGTTAATTTGCTCGGATAACCCGGTTGGAAAGCGCGCCTGGCGCCCCAATACTCTGGCTATCGGGCGCACGCATGCCGCGCCCCGGTCCCCTAACCCGCGACAGACAGGAACAGGAAGCATCATGGCTACTACCCCCTCCGACAATCCGCTCCTCGACTTCACCGGACTGCCGCGCTTTGGCGAAATCCGCCCCGAACACGTGACGCCCGCGCTCGACGTCCTGCTCGCGAACGCGAAGGCCGCGGTCGAGCGCGCCGCGCAACCCATGACGCCCGCGCAATGGAGCGACGTGGTCGAGCCGGTCGAGCGCGCCAGCGAGCCGCTTTCGCGCGCCTGGGGCGTGGTCGGCCACCTGAACGCCGTCGCCGACACGCCGGAGCTGCGCGCCGCCCACGGCGAGAACCTGCCGCGCGTGACCGAATTCTGGTCGAGCGTCGGCCAGAATCTCGAGCTCTTCAAGAAGTACAAGGCCATTACGAATCACAACTCGTTCGAGCTGCTCTCGGGCGAGCGCAAGAAGATCCTCGACAACTCGCTGCGCGACTTCCGCCTCTCCGGGGCGGAACTGCCCGAAGACCAGAAACCGCGCTTCGCCGAGCTGCAGGAGCGCCAGGCCGCGCTCGCCAAAGCCTTCTCCGACCACGTGCTCGACGCAACCAATGGCTACGCGTTCTATGCCACGAATGAAGCCGACCTCGCGGGCCTGCCCGAGGACGTGATCGCCGCCGCGCGCGAAGCCGCCGAGCGCGAGAACAAGGAAGGCTGGAAGTTCACGCTGCACTTCCCCTCGTACTTCCCGGTGCTGCAGTACTCGGAAAACCGCGCGATGCGCGAGACGATGTACCGCGCCTACGTCACACGCGCGTCCGAGCTTGGCCCCGTCTACGGCGGCGGCAAGGCCGAATGGGACAACACGGCGATCATCGAGGAGCAACTGAAGCTGCGCGCCGAAGAAGCGAAGATGCTCGGCTACGACAACTTCGCCGAAGTCTCGCTCACGCCGAAGATGGCGGAAACGCCGGCTCAGGTGATGAGCTTCCTCGAAGACCTCGCCACGCGCGCGCGCCCGCACGCCGAAAAGGACTGGGAAGAGCTGCGCGAGTTCGCCGCGAGTGAACTGGGCCTCACGCAGATCGAGCCGTGGGACATGGCATTCGCCGCCGAGCGTCTGCGCCAGAAGCGCTACTCGTTTTCGGAAAATGAAGTGAAGCAGTACTTCCCGGAAGACTTCGTGCTGCAGGGCCTCTTCAAGGTCACGGAAACGCTCTTTGGCGTGCGCATCCGCCCGGACAGCGCGCCGGTGTGGAATCCCGATGTGCGTTTCTTCCGCGTGGAAAACGCGGACGGCACGCTCGTCGCGCAGTTTTATCTCGACCTCTATGCACGCGAAGGCAAGCGCGGCGGCGCATGGATGGACGACGCCCGCTCGCGCCGCAAGCTCGAAGGCAACGACGTGCAAACGCCCGTCGCGTATCTCACGTGCAACTTCTCGGCGCCGGTCGGCGGCCGCCCCGCGTGCTTCACGCACGACGAAGTCATTACGCTCTTCCACGAGTTCGGTCACGGCCTGCACCATATGCTCACGCGTGTGGACGAACTGGGCGTGTCGGGCATCAACGGCGTGGAGTGGGATGCCGTCGAATTGCCCTCGCAGTTCATGGAAAACTTCTGCTGGGAATGGGACGTAGTGCGCGAAATGAGCTCGCACGTCGAAACCGCCAGGCCGCTGCCGCGCGAACTCTTCGACAAGATGCTCGCCGCGAAGAACTTCCAGAGCGGTCTCGGCACGCTGCGCCAGATCGTGTTCTCGATGTTCGACATGGCGCTGCACGTGGACTTCGACGCTTCGAAGGGCAAGAGCGCGAACGACCTCGCACGCGAGATCAACGAGCGCTACCACGTCATTCCGCAGGCATCGTTCTCGCGCTGGCCGAACACGTTCAGCCACATCTTCGCGGGCGGCTACGCGGCCGGCTATTACAGCTACAAGTGGGCCGAAGTGCTTTCCGCCGATGCCTATGCAGCCTTCGAGGAAGCCGCGCAGGCCGCGAAGTCGAGCGTGCTCGACGAAGCGACCGGCACGCGCTACCGCAAGGAAATTCTGGAAGTGGGCGGCAGCCGCCCGGCGATGGAATCGTTCAAGGCCTTCCGCGGCCGCGAGCCGAACATCGACGCGCTGCTGCGCCACAACGGCATGGAGCAGCCGCCGGCACAGCAGTGAACGCGTGACTCGCTCGTAAGCGATCCGAACTTAAACCGCGCATGGGTGTGGAACCCATACGCGGTTTTTTATTGCCCCGCGTTTTATCGATACAGCCTGAAGTCGACGCTTGGCGGCCGACCTTCGAGCGCAAGCGCTGCGCGCTGCGCGGGTTGCCGGCTCACCACCCTGCCCCGGCTCACGACCGCGAGCCGCGCCGCGCGCAGCCGGATCGCCTCGATGGGATCACGCGCGTCGAGCACCACGAGATTCGCCGCGCAACCGGGCGCCACGCCGTAGCCTTCGAGGCCGAGGATCGTCGCGGCATTCACGGTCACCGCGTCGAACGAGGCGCGCGAGGCCTCGGTGCCCGTCATTTGCGCGACGTGCAGGCCCATGTGCGCGACTTCGAGCATGTCGCCCGAGCCGAAGCTGTACCACGGGTCCATCACGCAGTCATGGCCGAACGCGACGGTCACGCCTGCCGCCATCAACTCGGGCACGCGCGTCATGCCGCGGCGCTTCGGATAGGTATCGGCGCGCCCTTGCAGCGTGATATTGATGAGCGGATTCGCGATCGCCGCGACACCCGACTCGCGCATGAGCGGGATCAGCTTGCTCACGTAGTAGTTGTCCATCGAATGCATCGACGTGAGATGCGAGCCGGCTACGCGCCCATGCAGGCCCAACCGGTGCGTTTGCGCCGCGAGCGTTTCGATGTGGCGCGAGAGCGGGTCGTCGGATTCGTCGCAATGCATGTCCACGCGCAGGCCCTTTTCGGCGGCGAACTCGCAGAGCAGGCGCACCGATTCGGCGCCGTCGGCCATCGTGCGCTCGAAGTGGGGAATGCCGCCCACCACGTCCACCCCCATCGCGATCGCGCGCTTGAGATTGTCGAATGCACCGGGGCTGCGCAATACGCCATCCTGCGGAAACGCCACGAGTTGGAGATCGAGATACGACGCGACGCGGCGCTTCACTTCGAGCAGCGCTTCGACCGCGAGTAGCCGTGCATCGCACACGTCGACGTGCGAGCGGATCGCGAGAAGCCCGCGCGCGACAGCCCAGTCGCAGTACTGCAGCGCGCGCTCGACGAGCGCCTCCTGCGTGAGATGCGGCTTGAGCTCGCCCCACAGCGCGATGCCCTCCAGCAGCGTGCCCGACGCATTCACGCGCGGCAGGCCGTACGAGAGCGTGGCGTCCATGTGGAAATGCGCATCGACGAACGGCGCGCTCACGAGCGCACCCGCGGCGTCGATCTCCTCGCGCGCCGCGGTCGCGAGGTGCGGCTCCAACGCGGTAATGCGCCCCGCCTCGATGCCGATATCCACCGTGGGATACCCGGCGGGATGCGCATGCGCGAGCACCGCGCGGCGAATGATCAGGTCCATCTGCGGCTCCTTGTTCTGGCGTGGTGGCGTGGCGCTTTCGTTTCGGCTCGCGTCGATTCTATCGGCGCCAGAATGGCGCCGCCAGCGGCGTGCCCCCCCTCCACGCGAAGGCGTCACACGAGCGCGTTCGGGCCATCGTCTTCCGCTGGGTCGTCGTCGAAAAGCGCGAACTGCCCGCGCAACGCCGGGCTCTCCTCTTCGAGCCGCACGCCCACGCCGAGCAGCCGCACCGCCAGCTTGCGTCGCGCGAGCCCCTTTTCGAGCATCAGCAGCAGGGTGCGCACATCGGTGGAACTGGCCACACACTCGACCGTCGTGCGCTGGAAGTCGGCGAAGCGGATCTTCACGAAGAGCTTGCGCACGGCGTGCGCGCAACCCGCGCGTTCGATGCGCGCGTCGAGCTGCACTGCAAGACGCTGGAGCTCCTCGCTGCACGCTTCGAGCGTGAGCAGATCGTCCACGTAGGTCGTCTCGACGCTCACCGACTTGCGCTCCTGATCGGCGCGCACGGGCCGGTCGTCCAGGCCGCGCGCGAGTTCGTAGAGCCGCTTGCCGAACACGCCGAAATGCCGATGCAGGTCGAACAGCGACCATGTGCGCAGTTGCGCGCAGGTGGTGAGCCCGAGGTTTTCGAGCTTCGCTGCCGTGACCTTGCCGACGCCATGAATCTTGCGCACCGGCAGCGCAGCGATGAAGGCATCGACTTCAGGCGGACGCACGACGAAGAGGCCATCGGGCTTGTTCCAGTCCGAGGCGATCTTGGCGATGAACTTGTTCGGCGCGACGCCGGCCGATACCGTCACGCCCACGGTTTCGCGCACGCGCGCGCGTATTTCCTCGGCGATCAGCGTGGCGCTGCCTTTGCAGCGCGAGGCGCGCGTGACGTCGAGATAGGCTTCGTCGAGCGAGAGCGGTTCGACGTCGGGCGTGTAGTCCCGGTAGATCGCCATGATCGCGCGCGAGGCGGTGCGGTACTTCTCCATCGCCGTGGGCAGGATCAAGAGCTCGGGGCACTTGCGCATGGCGAGCGCCGAGGACATCGCCGAATGAATGCCGAAGCGCCGCGCCTCGTAGTTGCAGGTGGCGATCACGCCGCGCTGGTCGGGCCGGCCGCCCACCGCGAGCGGACGGCCGCGCAACGAGGGGTCGTCGCGCATTTCGACCGACGCATAGAAGCAGTCGCAGTCGCAATGGATGATCTTGCGAGCGGCGGCGGCAAGTGCGGCGGCGGTGCGCCCCGGGTCGGGTGCAGGCGGCGGCGCGAGGTCGGAAGAAGGCGAGGTCACGGTCCCGATACTGTACAAAAACACAGTATTATTTTCAAGACAAGTGTCCGCGCCCTTTGTCGGCTCCCGTACCGCTTCGGATCGGCCGGACCGTCTCTGGACTGCTGGCTGCGCGGGCCTATACTCGTGCGGACTGAACGGGCCACGAGCGTGAGGAACGAATCGATGAAGACAATCGGGGTGGTTGGGGGGATGAGCTGGGAATCGTCGGCCGAGTATTACCGGCTGCTGAACCGCCACGCCAAGGCGCGTCTGGGCGGCCATCACAACGCGCGCAGCCTGATGGTGACCGTAGACTTCGCGCAGGTCGAAGCGCTCCAGCGCGCGGGCAACTGGGACGCGCTAGGCGTGCAGATGGCCGAAGCAGCGCAGCAGCTCGAACGCGGCGGCGCCGATATCGTGCTGCTCGCGACGAACACGATGCACCGCGTGCGCGCGGCAATCGAGGCGACGATTTCGATCCCCTTCCTGCATATCGCGGACCCGACCGGCCAGGCGTTGCGCGCCGCCGGCTTCACGCGCGCGGGCCTGCTCGGCACGCGCTACACGATGGAACAGGACTTCTACGTGGGACGATTGCGCGAGACGCACGGCATCGAAGCGATCGTGCCGAACGAACACGATCGCGCGGACGTGCATCGGATCATCTACGACGAGCTGTGTCACGGCAACGTCGATGCGCAGTCGCGGCGCGTGTATCAGCGCGTGATCGATGACCTCGCGGCACGCGGCGCGCAGGCGGTCATTCTCGGCTGCACGGAAATCACGCTGCTCATCGGGCAGAACGATTCTGCCCTGCCGGTGTTCGACACGACCGCGTTGCACGCGCAGGCTGCGGTGGATTGGGCGATTGGAAGCGAGGCAGGTGCTTAGCGCTATGACGCTCGTGGCTGCTTCGAGATGCAGAAAACAAAAAACCCGCTTGGAGCGGGTTCGTTGATTGGCACGAGGCCTTGCTGCTTCAGACGTTTGGTTGCGGGGGTAGGATTTGAACCTACGACCTTCGGGTTATGAGCCCGACGAGCTGCCAGACTGCTCCACCCCGCGTCCGTCAGAGAAAAGAATTATAGGGTGCACGCGCTTCTGCGTCAAGGGTCTTTTTCACATGACTGAAACATGGCGCGTTCGGACACCGTCGGCAAGCAAACGCGACACGAGAATTCCTTCGGACAACCTGGCACATCACTGTGCCTGCGCGGGTTCCACCAGCGTGCGCACCTCTTCCGCCCAGGCAAGCCACATCTCCTGCGTATGAATGCCCGCCTTGAGGATCGCGTACTGCAACTGCTGCCCGCGCGTGAGCGACGCCGCGCCGAAATCGCGCTGCTCGATCTCCCGATATGTCGCGAGCCGTGCACGATTTTCTTCGATGAGCCGCGCGAGTTCCTCGGCGAGGCCAAGCGGCCCGATCACGGCATCGGCGCGCAGCTTGAGCAGAAACACGTTGCGCGAGTCGAGGTCGAGCGCGGTCTCGCGCACCCAGCGCGCCACTTCATCCCGCCCGACCGGCAATACGCAATACACCTTCTTGCGCGACGCGGCGGCCGTCTCGTCCTCGATGACCGACACCCATCCCGCGTCGACCATGCGGCCCAACTCGCGATAGATCTGCTGATGGGTGGCGTGCCAGAAATAGCCGATTGCGCGATCGAAGCGGCGCGCGAGGTCGTAGCCCGACGAAGGCTTTTCCAGCAAGGCGATGAGGATGGCATGCGGCGTCGACATGCGGCGATTCTAAACCACGCCTCGCCCGATACCGGATCTGTTGCGGATCGAATTTTCCAGCTATGCAACTGGTTGCATAGTTTCGACGGCTTTGCTATGTTTGAACCTGCCAGCCGGCGCGCACGCCGGCGCATCGAATCACGCGAGGGCAGCCGCACCCGGCGGCCCCCGCCAGTCCAGGAGATATGGATGTCCCTTCCCGCCGTGCTGCGCCGCGGCCTGTCGATTCCGGTCGTCGGCTCGCCCCTCTTCATCATTTCGAATCCCGATCTCGTGATCGCCCAGTGCAAGGCGGGTGTCGTCGGCTCGTTCCCCGCGCTCAATGCGCGCCCTGAACACGTGCTCGGTGAATGGCTCGACCGCATCACCACCGAACTCGCCGAGTACAACGCAAAGCATCCGGACGCCCCGGCGGCGCCCTTCGCGGTCAACCAGATCGTGCACAAGTCGAACGACCGCCTCGAGCACGACCTCGGCGTGTGCGCCCAATATAAGGTGCCGATCGTCATCACGTCGCTTGGCGCGCGCGAAGAGGTCAACCACGCGATCCACGCATGGGGCGGCATCGTGCTGCACGACGTGATCAACAACACGTTCGCCAAGAAGGCCATCGAGAAAGGCGCGGACGGCCTGATCGCCGTGGCCGCCGGTGCGGGCGGCCATGCGGGCACGCTCTCGCCGTTCGCCCTCATCCACGAAATTCGCGAATGGTTCGACGGCCCGCTGCTGCTGTCGGGCGCGATCGGCAACGGCAACGCGATTCTCGCGGCGCAGGCGGCGGGCGCCGATCTCGCCTATATCGGCTCGGCGTTCATCGCCACGCGTGAAGCGAATGCCGTCGACGCCTACAAGCAGATGATCGTCGAAGGCAGCGCGGGCGATATCGTGTACTCGAATCTCTTCACGGGCGTGCACGGCAACTATCTGCGCCAGAGCATCGTGGCGAGTGGTCTCGATCCGGAGGCGCTGCCGCAGTCGGATCCGTCGGCGATGAATTTCGGCTCGACGCGCGTGAAGCCGTGGAAGGACATCTGGGGCTCGGGCCAGGGCATCGGCGCGGTAAAGAGCATCGTCCCGGCGGCTGAACTCATCGCGCGTTTGAAGCGCGAATACGAGGCGGCGCGCGTGCGTCTCGGCGTGGTGAGCGCGCCGCTAGCCGAGCAACGATCCGTAGAACAAGCCGCGCTCTGATGCGCAGCGCGAGGCGGGAGCGATCATGCCGCATCCGCCTCGCCTCGTGATGCAACGCCTTTTACGCGTGCGACTTCAGGCGCGCGATTTCCTCTTCGACGTCGCGCAATTGATCCTTGCCGAAGTACATTTCCTCGCCGACGAAGAACGTCGGCGAACCGAACGCGCCGCGCTCGAACGCCGACTGCGTGTTCGCAAGCAGCGCGGCTTTCACATCGGCGTCCTGAATCGCCGTCTCGAATGCCGTGGCATCGAGGCCGTCCGCCTCCAGCGCCGCGCGGATCACGGCGGGGTCGTCCATCTTGAGGCGCTCTTCCCACATGTGCGCGAACATGCGGTCCACGTAGCGCTCGAACGTGCCGAAGCGCTGCGCCGCAATCGCGCCGCGCATGATCTGCAATGTATTCACCGGGAAGTGCGGATTGGGCCGATAAGCGCTCAGCCCATGCCGCTCTATGAAGCGCCGCATCTCGAGGATCATGAACTTGCGCTTGTTTTCGATGTCCGCGAACGCCTCGGCCGGCGAGCGATTGCCGCTCAGCTTGAAGAGGCCGCCAAGCAGGATCGGCACATACTCGAAACGCACCTGCCGGCGCGCTTCGATGCCGCCGATCACCTTGTGGCACAGGTAAGCGTTAGGACTGCCGAAGTCGAACAGAAACTGCACCTTGATGTCAGCCATCATGTCTCCCTTATGTGAATTCGCGCACCTTTGCCCGAGCGCGCCGACGTCCTAAGATACCTGAAACCGGGCCGCTGCAATCGACAGTGAGACAAGCACCATGACGCAAAAGAAAGCCGTACTGGTAATCGGCGCAGGCGATGCCACCGGAGGCGCCATCGCGCGCCGCTTCGCACGCGAGGGCTACATTGCGTGCGTGACGCGCCGCAATGCCGACAAGCTCGCGCCGCTCGTCGCGCAGATCGAAGCCGAGGGCGGCGAAGCGCACGCCTTCGGCTCGGACGCGCGCAAGGAAGAGGACATGATCGCGCTGTTCGCGGACATCGAAACGCGCATCGCGCCCATCGAGGTGGCGATCTTCAATATCGGCGCGAACGTGCGCTTCGGCATTACCGAAACCACGGCGCGCGTCTATCACAAGGTCTGGGAAATGGCCTGCTTCGCCGGGTTTTTGATGGGTCGCGAAGCCGCAAAAGTGATGCTGCCGCGCGAGCGCGGTTCGATCTTCTTCACGGGCGCCACCGCGAGCCTGCGCGGGCGCGAGGGTTTTGCGGCGTTCGCAAGCGCAAAACACGCGCTGCGCGCCCTCGCCCAGTCGATGGCGCGCGAACTCGGACCGCAGGGCATTCACGTCGGCCAGATCATTGTCGATGGCGCGATCGATACCGAGTTCATCCGCGAGAATTTTCCCGAGCGCTACAAGCTCAAGGAACGCGACGGCATCCTGAACCCGGAGCACATCGCCGACGCCTACTGGACGCTGCACCAGCAGCCGCGCGATGCGTGGACACACGAACTCGATCTGCGGCCGTGGCTCGAGCAATGGTGAGGCAACTGTTGCCCGCCTGGCGAAGCAGGCGATAATGGCGGCCAAGTGCACCGAATGCACACCGTCACCCTACCGAGCCTCACATGAAAATCGCAACGTGGAACGTCAACTCCCTCAAGGTCCGTCTGCAGCACGTCATCGACTGGCTCAACGAGAGCAAGACCGACGTGCTCTGCCTCCAGGAACTCAAGCTCACCGACGACAAGTTCCCGCGTGCCGAACTCGAGGCGCACGGCTATCGCAGCTGGTTCGCGGGCCAGAAGACCTATAACGGCGTGGGCATCCTCGTGCGCGAAGGCCTGTTCGTCGACGAGGCCACGGTCGTGCGCAACATTCCGGGCTTCGAAGATCCGCAGCAGCGCGTGATCGCCACGACCATCGGCGACGTGCGCGTGGTGAGCGCGTATTTCCCCAACGGCCAGGCGCCCGGCACCGAAAAGTTCGCGTACAAGCTGCAATGGCTCGACGCCATGCACGACTGGCTCGCGCAGGAAATGCAGCGCTACCCGAAACTCGCGCTGCTCGGCGACTACAACATCGCGCCTGAAGACCGCGACGTGCACGATCCGAAGGCCTGGGAAGGCCAGAACCTCGTCTCGCCCGAGGAGCGCGCGCAGTTTCGCCGCCTGATCGAACTGGGTTTCGTCGATGCGTTCCGCCAGTTCGAGCAGCCCGAAAAGCTCTTCACATGGTGGGACTATCGCATGTTCGCGTTTCGCCGCAACGCGGGCTTGCGCATCGACCATATCCTGCTCTCGCCCGCGCTTGCCGGGCACCTCACCGCGTGCGAAGTGGACAAGGTGCCGCGCAAGTGGGAACAGCCGTCCGATCACACGCCGGTGATCGCCACGCTCGATATGGCGGGCTAAACGCGCGCCTTACCAGTTCCCTGCGAGCGTAGTCCACAGAAAGCGATAAACGAGCGCGTCATACTCCGCGCGCTCGAGCGAATCGCTGCCGGGGCCGTGGCCGCCTTCGGTGTTCTCCAGATACCAGACGTTCGCGTGCCCCTGCTGCTCCATGCGCGCGACCATCTTGCGCGCGTGTGAGGGGTGCACGCGGTCGTCGCTCGTCGAAGTCGTAAACAGCGACGGCGGATACACGACACCGGGCTTCACATGGTGGTAAGGCGAATAGGCGGCCAGCGCACGCGACTCTTCGGCATCCTCAGGATCGCCATATTCGTCGATCCATGACGCACCCGCATGCAGCAGCGGGTAGCGCTGCATGTCGAGCAGCGGCACCTCGCACACCACGGCGCCGAACAGCTCGGGGCGCTGCACCATGCACGCACCCACGAGGAGCCCGCCATTGCTGCCGCCCTTAATGCCCAGTTGCGCGGCGCTCGTGTAGCCATCGGCGATCAACTGCTCAGCCACCGCGATGAAGTCGTCGAACGAGCGCTGGCGATGCTCGCGCTGCGCCTCGACGTGCCAGGCGGTGCCGTACTCGCCGCCGCCGCGGATGTGCGCGATCGCCACCACGCCACCCTGCTCCAGCCAGCCAATGCCCGAGCCGACGAGGTATTGCGGCGTGAGCGCGATGGCGAAGCCGCCGTAGCCCGTGAGCAGGCACGGCGACGCCTTGCGCGACTCGCCTTCGAGTACGGCCTTCGGGCCGATCACGGTAAACGGGACGCTCGTGCCGTCCGCCGAGCGCGCGTGCGAGCGGATCACCGCGAGCGGGCCGGAATCGAACTGTGTGGGCCAGCGGTCGAGCAATTCCCACTGCTGGAGATCGGTTTGCGCGAGATCGGCGAGCCAGTATTCGGGCGGCAGCAGGTAGTCGTCGACATCGACGAATACTTCGTCATTGAGCGTGTCTTCGATGGGCGAGACATCCACCTGCGAACTCGCACGCGCAGGAAACACGCGCGACTCCCAGCGCCATGCGCCATCGTCCTGCTGCGGCTGCCATAGCATCGTGCGGCTTTCCACATCATCGAGCCAGGAGACGATCAAGACATTGAGCGTATTGGTCCAGTCGCACGCCGACGTAACCGGCGTGGGCGTGAAGAGCGTCGTGAACGCGCGATCGCCCGCGAGGAAAGCGTCTTCGCGGATCACGAGCAACGCACCGCCCTTGTACGTCACGCCCGCAACGCTCCAGTCGAGGCGCGGCTCGAGCAGCAGCCAGCCGTGCCACGCGCCGACTGAGACATGCGTAGGCACGTCGTACACCTGCCAGTCGCCGCGCTCATCGAGACGATAGGTGTATGAATCGAAGAAGTCGACACTGCGCACCACGTCGTGGCGCTTCTCGACCGGATCGTAGTCGCCCTCCACGCTGATGTCGTCGAACTCGCCGCTGAACACCACGGGTGCGTCGGCGAGCGCGGTGCCGCGCGTCCAGCGGCGCACCTCGCGCGGATAGCCCGAGCGCGTGAGCATCTTCTTGCCGCTCTTGCCGCCCGCGTCCCATCCCAGGTACACGGTATCGCGATCGATCCACGAAATGATGTGCTTGCCTTCCTTCGCGATGGCGAAACCATCGTCGAGGAACTCGCGCTTCACGATGTCGAACTCGCGCACGATGACCGCATCGGAGCCGCCATCGGAAAGCTGGATCAGCGCGCGGTCGCCGTCAGGGTAGAGGATGTCGATGCCGGCGCACACCCATGGCATGCCTTCTTTCGCGCCCAGCGCGTCGAAGTCGATGAGCGTTTGCCACTGCGGCTCGTGGGCGCGCCAGTCGGCCCAAAGCGCGCGGCGCCACAGGCCCTTGGGATTGTCTTCGTCCTCCCAGAGATCGTAGGCCCATTCCTGCCAGCGGCTCGGGATCACGGGCCGCTCGCGCGGCAGGTAGGCCTGCGCGAGGCGCTTCTCGAGCGCCTCGAAGCGCGCACCACCTTGCCACGCGGCGCGCGTGCGCGCGTTCTGCGATTCGACCCAGGCCATGACGGCAGGGTCGTCGAGTGATTCGAGCGAAAGGAACGGATCGGCCTCGGTGGGCCAGGGAGAAGTCACGGGCATGATCGGTCGTCGACAGGAAAACAGCGTCGATTATGCCCTGTGTGCGCGCCGATGCACTGCGCGCCGGGCCGGCTCGCGTAACGCGAGACCGGACCGGTGCCACAAGCTAGTACGCGCTCATTCCAGATTGAGTTCCTGGATCTTGCGCGTGATGGTGTTGCGGCCGATGCCAAGACGCTCGGCCGCCTCGACCTTGCGCCCGCGCGTGAAGTCGAGCGCCTCTCGGATCACGGCGGCTTCGAAGCGGCGCGAGAGTTCGTCCATGACGTCGGCGCTGTTTTCGCGCAACAGACGCGCGACTTCCGTGCGCAGACCGCTCTCCCACACGCTCAGCGCCGAGACTGCGGCAACGGCGCCGTTGGACGCACCGAACGCCGGCGTGCCGAACACCACGCCGCCGATCACGCCCGGCAAGCCCGCCCCGGCCACGGCGCCCGCAACCGGCGAGACGCCGCCCGCGCCATTGGCCGCCGCGCCCACTTCGGAGGCGGCCGAAGCATCGGCGAGATGCACCACCGCTCCCGCGGAGCCGTGCGCAGGCACGAGGTCAGGCGGCAGATCCTTGATCTCGATGGTCTGCGCGGGCGCCATCACGGTGAGCCAGTTCGCGAGATTCTCGAGCTGACGCACATTGCCGGGAAACGGTAGCGACGACATCCACGCGAGCGCCTCGTCCGACACGCGCTTGGGCTCCACGCCCAGCTCGCGCGCGCTCTTCTGAAGGAAGTGGCGCGTGAGCAGCGGAATGTCCTCGCTGCGTTCGCGCAGCGCAGGCAAACGCAGCCGAATCACGTTGAGGCGGTGATACAAGTCCTCACGGAACAGCCCCTGGCGCACACGCGTTTCGAGGTTCTGGTGCGTCGCGGCGATCACGCGCACGTTCGCACGCAGCGGGTTGTGCCCGCCCACGCGGTAGAACTGCCCATCGGAGAGCACACGCAAGAGGCGCGTTTGCAGGTCGAACGGCATGTCGCCGATTTCGTCGAGGAACAGCGTGCCGTTCTCGGCCTGCTCGAAGCGGCCCTGGCGCATGGCCTGCGCGCCGGTGAACGCACCGCGTTCGTGGCCGAACAGTTCGGATTCCAGAAGATCCTTCGGGATCGCCGCAGTGTTCAGCGCGATGAACGGACCGTTCGCGCGTGGGCTATGTCGGTGCAAGGCGCGCGCGACAAGCTCCTTTCCGGTGCCAGACTCGCCGGTGATGAGCACGGTGGCCGCCGAATGCGAAAGCCGCCCGATGGCGCGAAACATGTCCTGCATGGCCGGCGCCTGGCCGAGCATCTCGGGCGCTTCGGCGGGACGCTCGTCCCACTGCTGCTCGCCCCGCATGCTTTCGTCCACGGCGCGGCGAATCAGCTCGACGGCCTTGTCGACATCGAACGGCTTGGCGAGATACTCGAACGCGCCGCCCTGAAACGCGGCAACGGCGCTGTCGAGGTCGGAGAACGCCGTCATGATGATGACGGGCAAACCCGGCACGCGCTCACGCACGGTTTGCAGCAGCTCGAGGCCCGAGCCGCCCGGCATGCGGATGTCGGAGACGAGCACCTGCGGGCTGTCGTGATCGAGCGCGCTCGCGGCTTCGCGCACGTTCGAAAAGCTTCGGGTAGCGAAGTTCTCGCGGGCAAGGGCCTTTTCTAGCACCCAGCGTATCGATTGGTCGTCGTCTACTATCCAGATCGGCTTCATAAGTTCGGTCAGAAGTCCTGGTGGCGTGCGGTATCGGTAAATCTCAATTCAGGTCTAGCTATCGATTCAACTTTCGAGCGGCAGCAGTATCTGAAACTCGGTGTGTCCCGGCCGGCTATCCACTTCGATCAATCCGTCGTGCTGCTGGACGAACGTCTGTGCGAGCGTGAGGCCGAGACCGCTGCCATCCTCGCGTCCGGAGACGAGCGGATAGAAGATGCGGTCGCGAATCTCCTCGGGAATGCCGGGCCCGTTGTCAGTGATATGCAAGTCCAGTGCCAGCTTGCACAAGCGTTTGGAAATCGTGACCTTGCGCGCAATGCGCGTGCGCAATTCAATGCGCGCGTCGCCCTGCGAAATGCGTTCGCGCAGCGCCTGCGCCGCGTTGCGCACGATGTTCAGCAGTGCCTGGATCAACTGCTCCTTGTCGCCGCGCAGGTCGGGCACGCTCACGTCGTAGTCGCGCTCGATGGTGAGGCCGCGCGGGAACTCCGCGAGGATCACGGCGCGCACGCGCTCGCATACTTCGTGAATGTTCACGTCGCCGACGATATGCGGATGCCGGTGCGGCTCCAGCAACCGGTCGACGAGCGTCTGCAGGCGGTCCGACTCCTTGATGATCACCTGCGTGTACTCGCGCAGCTCGTCGCGCTCCAGCGCACCGAGTTCGAATTCGAGCAACTGCGCCGCGCCGCGAATACCGCCGAGCGGATTCTTGATCTCGTGCGCGAGATTGCGGATCAGATGCTTGTTCACGGCCGTGAGGTCGTGAATACGCTCCTCGCGGTCGCTGCGCAGATGCTGCTCGTTCTCGAAGAGTTCGAGCAGCACGTAATCGGGCGTGCTTTCGAGAAAGCCCACGACCACATGCACGTTCAGCGGCTCGCGTCCGGGGCGTTCCAGCGAAGCGTCGAGCCGCGTCGCGTGAAAGCGATGCTCGGCGATCGACGCGATCGTCGAAAGCAGCTCGTCCGCATTCGAGAAGAGATCGGACCACCCCATCTGCGCGAGCTGACGGCGCGAGAGATCGAGCATCGCCTCCGCCGACGGATTCGCGAAGGCAACGCGCAATGTGCGCTTGTCGAGCACGAGCACGACCGTGGGCAGCGCCTCGAAGCCGGGCAACAGGCCCGACTCGACGAGCGGCGCGTCGTCGGAGAGCGGTTCGGCGTGGCCCTTTCTTGCCTTGATCAGATTCTTGAGCACCATGTTTCAGGCCGGACGCCATGCGGCGCGCCAGCAACGGTCCTGGTCGTTAGTTCTGGTCAATACGCTGGTCAACTAGCGGGTCGATACGTCTCGTCGACGAGCGACAGGTGCCCCAACGAAAAAGGGACGGCACCGCCGTCCCTTGGAGACCCAACGCGCACGCGTCCTGCGAGTCGAAGAAACTGAACCGGCGCTTCGCTGTGTAGCATGCAGCGAAGCGCCATCGCCAATTACAGCGAGTAGTACAGTTCGAACTCGACCGGGTGCGTGGTCATACGCACGCGTTGCAGTTCGCTTTCCTTCAGCGCGAGGTACGCGTCGATCATGCCGTCGGTGAACACACCACCGCGCGTCAGGAACTCGCGATCCTTGTCGAGCGCTTCGAGAGCCTGGTCGAGGCCGGCGCAGACGGTCGGGATCTTTGCATCCTCTTCCGGCGGCAGGTCGTACAGGTTCTTGTCGGCGGCTTCGCCCGGATGGATCTTGTTCTGCACGCCGTCCAGACCTGCCATCATCAGTGCCGAGAAGCACAGGTACGGGTTGGCGAGCGGATCCGGGAAGCGCGTTTCGATACGGCGGCCCTTCGGGTTCGACACGTGCGGAATACGGATCGATGCCGAACGATTGCGTGCCGAGTAAGCGAGCTTGACCGGCGCTTCGAAGTGCGGCACGAGACGCTTGTACGAGTTCGTACCCGGGTTCGTGATGGCGTTCAGCGCGCGAGCGTGCTTGATGATGCCGCCGATGTAGAACAGCGCGAATTCCGACAGACCAGCGTAGCCGTTGCCCGCGAACAGGTTCTGGCCGTCCTTCCAGATCGACTGGTGAACGTGCATGCCCGAACCGTTGTCGCCGACGACCGGCTTCGGCATGAACGTCGCCGTCTTGCCGTACGTGTGCGCGACGTTGTGGACGATGTACTTCAGTTGCTGCGTCCAGTCCGCGCGCTGAACCAGCGTCGAGAACTTCGTGCCGATTTCGTTCTGGCCCTGGCCCGCCACTTCGTGGTGGTGCACTTCGACCGGAATGCCGATCTGCTCGAGCAGCAGACACATTTCCGAGCGGATGTCCTGGAACGTGTCGACCGGTGCGACCGGGAAGTAGCCGCCCTTCGTGCCCGGACGGTGACCCGTGTTGCCGCCTTCGATTTCGCGGCCCGACGACCACGGTGCTTCATCCGAGCCGATCTTCACGAAGCAGCCCGATTGATCCGTGTTCCACTGGACCGAATCGAAAATGAAGAATTCCGGCTCCGGACCGAAGAAGGCGGTGTCGCCGAGGCCGGTGCTCTTCAGGTAGGCTTCAGCGCGCTTGGCGAGCGAACGCGGGTCGCGCTCGTAGCCCTTGCCGTCGGCCGGCTCGACCACGTCGCAGGTCAGCACGAGCGTCGATTCTTCGTAGAACGGGTCGATGAAGGCCGTGTTCGGGTCCGGCACGAGCAACATGTCCGAGGCTTCGATGCCCTTCCAGCCGGCGATCGACGAACCGTCAAACGCATGACCCGACTCGAACTTGTCTTCGTCGAATGCCGACAGCGGAACCGAAACGTGCTGCTCCTTGCCGCGCGTGTCCGTGAAGCGGAAGTCGACAAACTTGACGTCTTCGTCCTTGACGAGTTGCATGACGTCGGCCACGGATTTACTCATAACCTATTCTCCTGATTAACGATTTCGGCGAACGCTGCCGCCGTCCCAATCTTGTTTGATCCCCGCCGGCCGCCTCTTTCCCGGGTCTGCCCTGCTGCCCTGGCTGGCCGGCTGCGAATCGATCGAGACGTATAAAGCAGCTTCCGTGCCATGCATGCGCCAACGTGGCGCAAATCCCTTTCGCGACACGCACTTGGAGTCAAAAATCGTGCGCCGCGCTTTTATGGAGCCGCCACCGTGGCGGCTCATCGGCACCAAATTCGTGCAATCCCGAATTTGGCGCGCGAATCTCTCTTCATTATGGTGCAAAACACCTCGCGTGCACCATTTCAATGCATCTTGCCCTTTGTGCCGCCCAATCCATCGTGTACGTCCGGTTTCACCTTGTCCGGACCGTCCTGCCCGCTCCGTCCCTACGCGCTAGAATGTTTTTTTGGTCCAACGCGAAACAGGAGA
Organism: Paraburkholderia sp. BR10936; assembly: GCF_040965735.1. NCBI lineage: Bacteria > Pseudomonadati > Pseudomonadota > Betaproteobacteria > Burkholderiales > Burkholderiaceae > Paraburkholderia > Paraburkholderia sp. BR10936. Next base: position 189,023 of record NZ_JBFRCM010000004.1, on the reverse strand, counting down.
TCCGTTGTCATGAGTACGCTCGAACAGTTGTACGCCCAGGCCGAGAAACGCCGCGTCGAGAACCAGCTGCCCTACGCGGGCGCGGTGTCGCCCGCAGAGGCATTCGAGCTTCTGCAGCTCGACCCGCGTGCGCGCCTCGTCGACGTGCGCACACGCGCCGAACTCGACTGGGTCGGCCGTCCCGTCGTGGGCGACGGCCAGTATTCGCATGTCGAATGGACCCGCTATCCGGGCGGCGTGCCCAACGCCGAGTTCCTCACCCAGCTCAAGAGCGCCGTGGAAGCCGACGCGCCAGTGCTGTTCCTGTGCCGCAGCGCCGCGCGCTCCAAGCTCGCCGCCATCGAGGCCGCCAAGGCCGGCTTCACGAAGGCCTATGACCTGCTCGAAGGCTTCGAAGGCGACAAGGACGGCCAGGGGCACCGCAAGACCGTTACGGGCTGGTGCTTCCGCGGCCTGCCGTGGATCGGCGCCTGACACCCTGAAACCGCCCCGCTCCAACCCAACGGGCCACTCTGAGCGCCCCGTGTGACATGCCGATGATGCGCCGCCTGCCCTCCCGCCGCACGCGGCCCATCTTCACACGCTGATTCAAAAACCGGCGCGCGGCGCGCTGCGGCGTTCGCGATCGGGCGTCCCCTCGCCCGGCGCCGCCGGCTCGACCACATCGCCGCCCAGCTCGTGCACGCCTTCGCGCAGCTTCACGAAGGCGGCCGCCACGGCCTCGGGCTCGCCCTTCACGCCCAGATCGATGTGCCGGCGCGCATAAATGCCGCCGCGCTCCGCATCGCCCACGCTCGGCAGGCTAAACACCCGCACGCCCGGAAAATCGCGCTCGATGCGCTCCATGAGCGGCGTGAGCGTCGACTCCGGCAGCTCGAACACGAGCAGCGACTTCTCGGCGTGCGGCGTCTGGTGATGCAGGTGCGCGTACTTCGTGTCGAGCACCCATTCGATCATCGGCCAGGCCATCACGGGAAAACCGGGCACGAAGTAATGATCGCGAATCGAAAAACCCGGAATCTTGTTGTAGCCGTTCGGGATGATCTCGCAGCCCTGCGGGAACGTGCCCATCTGGAAGCGGTGCAGATTCTCTGGCGACTGGTAATTCACGGGATCGGCGCCCGTGTGCATGTCGCGGATGCGCTCGCGGATCGCCACCTCGGCGTCAGGGTGCAACGCGAGCGGCACGCCCAGCGCCGCAGCGGCGCACTGGCGCGTGTGGTCGTCCGGCGTCGCGCCGATGCCGCCCGTCGAGAACACGATGTCGCCCGAAGCGAACGAGCGCCGCAGCGTCTCGGTGATGCGCTCGGGATCGTCGCCCACGTACTGGGCCCACTCGAGCGAGAGGCCGCGCGCGCCGAGCAGTTCGATGACCTTCGGCAGATGCTTGTCGGAGCGGCGCCCCGAGAGAATCTCGTCGCCGATGATGATGACGCCAAATGCCATGGGCCGCCTCGTTGGATTGTCTTGATGATTGAGCGTTAGTGCACGATCGTCACGTCGCCGGACGCCTGCTGCACATCGTGGGCACGCATGCGCTGCAGCGCCCGCAGGCAGTAGTGACCGAACCAGAGCGCCGTGAACACCAGAATGAACGCATAGATCCAGATGGTCACCGCCGCCAGTACCGGGAAGAACAGCAGCAGCCACGCGGACACGGCCCAGATGGCCGTGGGCAGCGAGCCGAGCAGTCCGCTCACCACGCCGATCACGAGCAGCGGCAGCCGATGGCTGCGCACCAGCGTGCGGCGCTCTTCGACGGTTGCGTGTAGCGCAAGCGCATCGTAGGTCATCACCCGATACGTGAGCCAGCCCCACAACAGCGGCGGAATCAGCGCGAAGAACGGCGGAATGAGCCACAGCGGCAGCGTCACGATCATCACGATCAGGCAGACGAGCGTCGTGACGAGCGAATAGAACAGGCTGCCGTACCAACTGCCGCCGTGCCGCATCTCGAGCGTCCCGTACTGGCGCTTCGACAGATGTCGGATCACGCGCGGCATCGAAATCGCGACGATCAGCAGCAGCACCGTGATCACGATGAGCGGAATCGTCAGGATGATGACGAGAAACGGCGCGATCGTCGCGCGCAGCCAGCCGAAACCGAGCGCGTCGAACAGATGATAGAGGTAGGCCGTCGAGGACCAGTTCGCGAGCGCGCCGCGCATCAGGTCGAGCAGCGGCTGCCAGAACACGTAGAGCACAGCGCCCCACACCGCCGCCGCCACGAGAAATGGCACGAAGGTGAGCAGCAGCATGGCGGGATGGAACACGCTCGCGAGCGCGCGTCCGAACGAGCGCAACAGGTCATTCATGCGAGCGGAATACGGCGAAAAGGACGGGTGGAGAACACGGTGTCGGCGAAATCGGTGCGACCAAGCCGACAGCATAAACCACCGCGCGCATGGCGGGTAAGACGGGTGCGAGCAAGTGCAAGGACGCCGTGGCGGCGCTCAGGTCACGGTGGCGTCGTCGCGCGCCTCGGCCGGCGTGGCGGCGGCGGCGTGCGAACGCGAACGCAGGCGCCGCGCGATGCGGGTGAACGCATAACCCTGCTGCGCCCAGAAACCCTCGCCATAGCTCACGCCTTCGAGCTGATCGCGAATGCCCGTGGGCTCGATCTCGCGATTGAACGACGCGCTGCCGAACATCATGTCCCACCAGGGGAACAGCACGCCGAAGTTGCAGCCATAGTGGGTGCCTTCGTGGCCATAGCCGACGGCGTGATGGCGGCGGTGAAAGCGCGGGCTCACCAGCAGACGCTCGCCGAGCCAGCCGAAATGCACGCGAATGTTGGCGTGCTGCACGCTCTGCACGAAGTTCGTGAGCGCGACGAGCACCACGAATTGCGCGGGCGGCACGCCGATGACGAGTGCCACGGCGGCGAACATGCACGACTGCCCGATCACGTCGAGCAGGTGGTTGCGGTCGTCGCACCAGAGCGACATCTTGCGCTGGCTGTGGTGCACGGCGTGCAACTCCCACCAGACGCCGTAGCGATGCGAAAGCCGGTGGTACCAGTAGCTGAAGAAGTCGAGCACCACGAGATAGATCGCGAACGCCACGAGTGGCTGCGTGCTCACGCCCGGCCAGAGATTGTCGAGGTCCACCGTCTTCACGCCCATGAGCCGCAGCGCGCTCTGCGCACGATCGAAGAACGGCTGCATCGTGAAGAAAAACAGCAGGTTCAGGATGCCGAGGCGCGTGACCCACGTGTAGAGCGCATCGACGCCCACGCCCTTGCGGTCGCGCCACTTCTCCGCGGGCACGAGCGCTTCGAGCGGGCGCAGCAGCGCGTACATCAGGCCCACTTCGAGCACACCCACGATCACCCAGTACAGCGCGTCGTAGGTGTCTTCGTCCACGTCCATCATGCCGATGCGAAAGAGCACCGGCTGAATGACGTCGATGTAGAGGAGCGTTTGCAGCCAGGAGACGAGGTCGTCTGCCGACGCGATCACGGACTGCCCCGCGTGCGCGACGAAGGCCAGCAACGACGCCACCGTATCCATGCGCGCGCCCCGTTGCCTTAAGCTCCGTTCGGCGCCGTGACGGGCGCGCGATCGTAGAAGTAGATGCCATGCGGCGAGCGGCCCACGGCGATGGTTTTGATGAGCTTCCTGGTTTGCATGTCGATGAGGCCGATGTGCTTCGCGAAACGGAACGTCACCCACAGATAGCGCTTGTCGGCGGTCAGCTCCATGTCGTCGGGGCCGGGCATCAGGCCGCTGATCTCGCCGGTCTTTTCGAGCGTGTCCTCGTCGATGATGCTGATGACGTTCGCCACGCGGCTCGACACCAGCACATGGCGGCCGTCCACGAGCGAGCGGAAGTTGTGCGCGGCCTTGCCCACCTGGATCGTCTTGACGATCTTCTGGTTGCGCCAGTCCACCACCGCCACGTAGTCGGCGCCCGTCATGCCGACGAGCAGATACTTGTCGCCGGGCGTGAGCCACAGGCCAGCCGGCGCGGCGCCGACCTTCATCTTCCAGAGCACCTTCTGCGTCGGCAGATCGACCGCGGCGATTTCGCCGGAAACCTGCAGCGAAACGAACACGGTGCGGCTGTCGTTCGTGAACGCCAGGTGGCTCGGCATGGCCGAGAGCGGCAGGCGTTTGGCGAGCGTGATGTTGCTGCCGCCCGCGTAATTGTAGATGTCGAGGCGGTCGAGGCGCAGGCCCGTGGTCACGAACCACTTGCGGTCGGGCGAGAAGCCGAGCTGGTACGGGTCTTCGACGTTTTCGACCCAGCGCTGCGCCTTGCCGGTCTTCGGATCGACGAACAGGAGGTTGTTCGACACCGAGTTCGCGACGATCAGCGAGGCGTTGTCCGGCGTGGGAAAGAGGTGGTGCGGTTCCTTGCCCGTGGGCACGGTGCCGACGACTTCGTGCGTCTTGTCGTCGATGAGGCTCAACGTGGCTTCGCCCGAATTCAGGACGATGATGTTGTTCGCGTAAGCGGCCGTGGAGGCGAAAGTGGCGACCGTCGCTGCGCAAGCGAGCGCAAACGTTGCGGCCTTGGCGGCGACGCGGCTAAAGGTGTTGTTGTTCGGCATGAAGAATCGTTCCCGGGCAGATTCGTGATTGTAGAACGTCTACCCGCAAGCAAGGTTGACGTAAAGCCCTTGAAATATGCAAGAGGCGCAATTGAGCGCCCCTTTTTCGAACAATTTTGAAGAACTGTTATGGCCCGCAATGCGCTTTATCGCTGCATCGATTCCCATACCTTGTGGAGGCGCTTGACCGAGACCGGCATCGGTGTGCGCAATTCCTGCGCGAAGAGCGATATGCGCAGCTCTTCGAGCAGCCAGCGGAACTCCGAAAGACGCGGATCGAACACGCCCCCGCGCTGCGAGAGCGCGCGCTGATACTGCTGCGCGAGTGGCTGGAATTCGGCGGCCTGGCGTGCGTCGCGAGCGGGGTCGGCGCGCAGCTTGTCGATGCGCAGCGCGACGCCCTTCAGGTAGCGCGGGAAATGCACGAGCTGTGCATAGGGCGTCTCCAGAATGAAGCGCTTGCTGATGAGCGCGTCGACCTGCGCCTGCATGTCCGCGGCCGGCGCGCCGAAGGCCTTGGCCTGCACGAGCTTCTTCGCCAACGATGCGTATTCCGCGAGGATCTGCCCGACCAGCCGCGCGATTTCCTGCGCGAGCAGCGAAAGGCGTCCGCGGCCTTCATCCTTGCGTGCGTGGAAGCTCGCGTCGTCGTCGGGCAGCGGGTCTTGCAGGCAGGCGCGATCGAGCGCGAGTTCGACCAGCTGGTCGCGCAGTTCCTCCTGCGTGGCGCGCGCCATGAACTGCATCGCCATCTCGCGCAGGCCCGGCAGGTTCTTCTCCAGGTAGCGGATCGGCTCGCGCAACTGCAGCCCGAAGAGCCGGCGCAGCCCCGCGCGATGGATGCGTGCGGCCTCCTCCGGCGAATCGAACACTTCGACGTCGCAATGCGTGCCGCGATCGACGAGCGCGGGATAGCCGAACAGCGTTTGTCCGCCGCGGCGGATTTCCAGCAGCTCGGGCAGCTTGCCGAAATTCCACGTCGTGAGGTTTTCGTAGAGCGCCGTGGCAGGTGCGGCGTCGCCCAGCGTGGGCGTATGTGGTGCATTGCTCTTTTGCGGCGCGTTGTTGCTTGCGATGCGCTCGCCCGGAGCGTTCTGTGGTGCTTCACCGCCCTGCGCATGCGTTTCCAGCGCCGCGAGCGCCGTCGCGCTCGCGAGCTTCTGGAATTGCTGCTGCGCCTGCGCGCCGAGTTCGGCGCGCAGTTGCGCGAGGTTGCGGCCCATCGCGAGCTGGCGACCGTGCTCGTCGACCACCTTGAAGTTCATGAAGAGGTGCGCAGGCAGCGTCTCCAGCTTGAAGTCGGCCGACTTCAGGGCGATCTGCTTTTGCTCGCGCACGTCGGCGATCAGCGCTTCCAGCAGGCCGCCCGCGCCGAAACGCTCGCCGCCCACGCGCTCCGCGAAGCCGGCCGCGTACTCGGGCAGCGGCACGCAGTGGCGGCGCAGCTTCTGCGGCAGCGACTTCAGCAGCAGTTGCGCCTTCTCCTTGAGCATGCCCGGCACGAGCCATTCGCAGCGGCGCGCATCGACCTGGTTGAGCGCGTAGAGCGGCACCGCGAGCGTCACGCCGTCGCGCGGCGAGCCCGGCTCGAAGTGATACGTGAGCGCCATCGCCACGCCCGACATCGTCATGCGCTTCGGGAACAGCTCGGTCGTCACGCCCGCCGCCTCATGGCGCATCAGGTCGTCGCGAGAGAGGTACAACAGACGCAGCTTGTCCTCGGGCTCGCCGCCCTTCCTCACCTCGTCGCGATACCAGCGCTCGAACGACGCGCCCGAGTAAATGCCTTCCGGAATCGCCTGATCGTAGAAGCCGTAGATCAGCTCATCGTCGACCAGCACATCCTGGCGGCGCGACTTGTGTTCCAGTTGCTCGATATCGGCGAGCAGCTTGCGGTTGTGCGCGAAGAACGCGAGCTTCGTGTCGAACTCGCCCTCCACGAGCGCGCCGCGAATGAAGAGTTCGCGGGCGCGCGCCGGGTCCTGCTTGCCGAACGCCACGCGCCTGCGTTGATACACCGGCAGGCCATACAGCACCCCGCGCTCGAACGCGCTCACCTGCGCCGCGCGTTTTTCCCAATGCGGCTCGGAGAGCGACTTCTTTAACAAGTGCGCGCCGACCTTCTCCAGCCACTCGGGTTCGATCTTCGCGATGCAGCGCGCGTAGAGGCGGCTCGTTTCGACGAGTTCGGCGGCCACCACCCAGCGCCCCGCCTTCTTCACGAGCGCCGAGCCCGGCCACAAGTGGAACTTGATGCCGCGCGCGCCGAGGTAATGCGGGTCGTCGTCGGCCTTCAGACCGATATTGCCGAGCAGGCCCGTGAGCAGCGCGTGATGGATCTGCTCGTAGGTCGCGTCGGCTTCGTTGATGCGCCAGCCATGCTCGCGCACCACGGTCAGCAATTGCGAATGCACGTCGCGCCATTCGCGCAGACGCAAGTGCGACAGAAAATTCGCGCGGCACGCATCGAGCAGTTGCCGGTTGGACTTTTTGTGCGCGACGGCCTCTTCGAACCAGGCCCAGATCTTGAGCCACTGCAGAAACTCGGAGCGTTCGTCCGCAAAACGGCGATGCGCCTGGTCCGCCTGCTCCTGCGCCTCGATCGGTCGGTCGCGCGGATCCTGCACCGACAGCGCGCTCGCGATGATGAGCACTTCGCGCAGCGCCTGCTCGTCGCGTGCGCCGAGAATCATGCGTCCCACACGCGGATCGAGCGGCAGGCGCGCGAGTTCGCGGCCGAGCGGCGTGAGCGCGTTGTCGTCGTCAACGGCGCCGAGTTCGTTGAGCAGCTGATAGCCGTCGGCGATCGCGCGGCCCGGCGGCGGCTCGATGAACGGGAACGTCTCGATCGCCGTGAGATGCAGCGACTTCATGCGCAGAATCACGGCGGCAAGCGACGAGCGCAGGATTTCCGGATCAGAGAAGCGCGGCCGTGCGATGAAATCCGCTTCCTCGTAAAGCCGGATGCAGATGCCGTCCGCGACCCGCCCGCAACGGCCCGCGCGCTGGTTCGCCGCCGCCTGCGCAATCGACTCGATCTGCAGCTGCTCGACCTTGTTGCGATACGAATAGCGCTTCACGCGCGCGAGGCCCGTATCGACCACGTAGCGGATGCCCGGCACCGTGAGCGACGTTTCCGCCACATTGGTCGCGAGCACGATGCGGCGCGCGTTCGACGGCTTGAAGACGCGCTCCTGCTCCTGCGCGGACAGCCGCGCGAATAGCGGCAGGATTTCCGTGTGCGGCGGATGATGCTTGCGTAGTGCTTCCGCGGCGTCGCGAATCTCGCGCTCGCCGGGCAGGAACACGAGCACGTCGCCCGAGCCCTCGCGGCAGAGTTCGTCGACGGCATCGACGATGGCTTCCATCAGGTCGCGATCGGTGTCGCGCTGAGACTTCGCACCTTTTTCGCGGCCCGTCGTGCCCTGCGCGTTCTTCACCGCCGGGCTGTCTTCCTGCACCGGGCGATAGCGCACTTCGACGGGATACAGCCGGCCGCTCACCTCGATCACGGGCGCGGGCTTTTCCTCGCTGCCGAAGTGGCGCGCGAAGCGATCGGCGTCGATGGTCGCCGACGTCACGATCAGCTTCAGGTCGGGCCGGCGCGGCAGAATCTCTTTCAGATAGCCGAGCAGGAAGTCGATGTTCAGGCTGCGCTCGTGCGCCTCGTCGATGATGATCGTGTCGTAGGCCTTGAGCAGCGGATCGGTTTGCGTCTCCGCGAGCAGAATGCCGTCGGTCATGAGCTTGACCGAGGCGCCCGGCGAGAGATTGTCGGTGAAGCGCACCTTGTAGCCGACCACTTCGCCGAACGGCGTATTGAGTTCGTCGGCGATGCGCCGCGCCGTGGCCGAAGCCGCGATCCGACGCGGCTGCGTATGGCCGATCAAACCCGTGCCGCCCGCGCCGAGGCCGCGGCCCAGCGCGAGCGCGATCTTCGGCAACTGCGTGGTCTTGCCCGAGCCCGTTTCGCCGCTCACGATCACGACCTGATTCTGTGCGATCGCACGCGCGATTTCTTCGCGGCGGCCGGAGACCGGCAGCGCTTCGGGGAACGTGATGGGCGGAACCTTGTTCGGCTCGACGTGCGCGCGTGGTGCACGCGGCGGACGTTCCTGGCGTTCGGCGCGCGGCGCGCGATCACGTTCGCCTTCACTGCCGGGGCGCGGCGCGTGTTCGGATTTCGGTTTTGCGGATCGCTGCGGATTCGGCGGGTTCTGCGGCTTCGCCTGCTTCGGAGGTTGCTGCGCGCGCGACGGTTGATTGCGCGGCGCCTCGGCGCGTGCCTCGCGCGATTCGTTCGGGCGATCTCGTGGCTCGTTTCGCTGCGCCGGGCGTCGATCGTCGCGCGCCTCGCGTCGCCTGGCGGGCTGAGCGGCGCTGCGCTGCGCACGCGGTTCGCCTCGCGATGGCGATTGTGACGGCGACTGCGGCGCGGGTTTCGTTTCGTTTCCCTGCTCAGGCTGCTGATGCAGTTGCTGATCCGGCTGCTGATCCGGTCGCTGATCCGGGCGCTGTTCCGCGCGCGGCGGCGTCTGCTGTTGCGCCTGTGGTTGCTTCTGCTCCGCACGCTTGTCCTGCACGCGCGCGCCGCCCAACGCGCCACCGCCCATCAGCGCGGCAAGCTTGTCCGTCGACGCGAGCTTTTGCCCGTCGCCATACTTCTGCGCCGCGCCTTTCGCTTTCGCGCCGTCCTGCGCCGTTTCCTTCCCGGCCGGGGTGTTGCTGCCCTGCGCCGAGGCAGGTCTTTTGGGTACATTCGACATGGGGGCGCATTATAATCCCGGGCATGAATTCCCAAACCGACCTCGTCCCCGCTACTGCCAGCGCGCCGGCCTCCGCCGCCGCTGCGGATTCCGACTCGCAGATCATGGCGCAGCACGCGCAGTTCGTCGACTGGATGCGATCGGTCGCGCCCTACATCCACGCGTTCCAGGGCAAGACGTTCGTCGTCGGTTTCGGCGGCGAGGTCGTGCACCAGAACCTGCTCAACGCGCTCGTCGCCGACATCGCGCTCTTGCAGGCCATGGGCATCCAGATCGTGCTCGTGCACGGTTCGCGCCCGCAGGTCGAGGAGCAGATGAGCCTGCACGGCGTCGAGTCCGAGTTCTCGCACGGCATGCGCATCACCAATGCCCGCGCGCTCGAATCGGCGAAGGAAGCGGCCGGTGAAGTGCGTCTCGACATCGAGGCCGCGATCAGTCAGGGTCTGCCGAACACGCCGATGGCACACGCGCACATCAGCGTGGTGTCGGGCAACTTCGTGACGGCGCGGCCGGTCGGCATTCTCGACGGCGTGGACTTCCAGCACACGGGCGTCGTGCGCAAGATCGACGCCGATTCGATCCGCCACTCGCTCGCGAGCCGCAAGCTCGTGCTGCTCTCGCCGCTCGGTTTTTCGCCCACGGGCGAGGCGTTCAATCTGTCGATGGAAGACGTCGCCTCGGCGGCAGCCATCGCGCTGCGCGCCGACAAGATCGTCTTCCTTACGGAAACGCAGGGCTTGATCGACGAGGAAGGCGAGCTGATCCGCGAAATGTCGCTCGACGACGCCTACAAACTGCAAGAAGGCGGCACGGTGCTCGGCGACGAAGGCTTCTATCTGAAGCACTCCATTCGCGCGTGCCGCGGCGGCGTGGGGCGTGCGCACATCATTCCCTACGCGCTCGACGGCGGCTTGCTGCTCGAACTGTTCCTGCACGACGGCGTGGGCACCATGATCTCGTACGAGAATCTGGAAAGCCTGCGCGAAGCCACGCCTGACGACGTCGGCGGCATTCTCACGCTGATCGAGCCGCTCGAAACCGACGGCACACTCGTGCGGCGCGGGCGTCACCAGATCGAGCGCGACATCGACCACTTCTCGGTGATCGAGCACGATGGCGTGCTGTTCGGCTGCGCGGCGCTTTACGCGTACTCGCAGGAGCGTATCGGCGAAATGGCGTGCCTCACGGTCTCTCCCGAAGCACAAGGCTCCGGCGACGGCGAACGTCTCTTGCGCCGCATCGAGCAGCGTGCACGGGCGCGCGGTCTCACACGCATCTTCGTGCTCACCACGCGCACCGAACACTGGTTCCTGAAGCGCGGCTTCGTCAAGGCAACGGTCGACGACCTGCCCGAAGACCGCCGCCGCCTCTATAACTGGCAGCGCAAATCGCTCGTGCTGATGAAACAGCTCTGAGCGCGCCGCCACCCACACATACGACTACAGGAGAAGCACAGCATGGCCCGTATGATCCAATGCGCGAAGCTCGGCAAGGAAGCCGAAGGTCTCGACTTTCCGCCGCTGCCGGGCGAGCTCGGCAAGCGTATCTATGAAAGCGTCTCGAAAGAGGCATGGCAGCAGTGGCTCAAGCAGCAGACCATGCTCATCAATGAAAACCGCCTGAACATGGCCGATCCGCGCGCGCGCCAGTACCTGATGAAGCAGACCGAGAAGTTCTTCTTCGGCGAAGGCGCCGACCAGGCTTCGGGCTACGTGCCGCCGACCGAAGGCTAAGGCTTCGCGATGCGCACCGGGATCCGTCCCTGAGCCGCATCACGCAACCGGTTACCCTGCAAAAACCGCGCCCCCGGCGCGGTTTTTTTATGCGCTTCATGCGCATTCCAGGGCGCGGAAACGGTTCCATCGAAACGGCGCAATCCCCCGCCGCGTGGGGCTTCCAGTCCGCGCCCCGAATCCCCGCAGATACTTGGGTTTGCGCGATCTTCCGTTATCGTGCTAACATGTGGCCTCGTTCAACAGGCATTAGCCATCAATTGCATTCGGCACGGCGCCCAAAAACGCCATCATTCCGAATGCGCATATGACAAAAGGAACGCTCCGCCACGCGGGCTTCTTTTTCGTTTCAGTGGCGCTTTGACCAGGCAATCCGAGGCACCTCGTGCCGGTCCAGCGTCCTCATGCGCCCTGCTCCCCATCCACGGCCACGCAGGCGCAACGTTAAACACAATTTGTCCGAGTGTCGTTTCGCGACACTTCAGCATTGCTTTCGTGCGCCGCTCGCCTTGCGCGATGCACCATCGGCCCGCCTTCGTCGCTGACGCAACGTGGCGTGCCGTGCGCGAAATGTCGCCGCTATCGCGAAACGGTACTCTCCGGCAACCGTGGCGGGCCCTCATGGGTTCGTCGCAGTCATTGGAGATGCAGACCTTGACCGCTTCCACTTCCGGCGCGTCGGCCCAGACCGACCTTACCCTCGACGACATCACGATCGTCGACAAAAGCCTCCTCAAACGCGCCGTCGGCGCCATGGCGCTCGGCAACGCCATGGAATGGTTCGACTTCGGCGTGTACAGCTACATCGCCGTCACGCTCGGCCAGGTGTTCTTCCCGTCGAGCAGCCCCTCGGCGCAGCTCATCGCCACGTTCGGCACGTTCGCGGCCGCGTTCGTCGTGCGCCCGATCGGCGGCATGGTGTTCGGGCCGCTCGGCGACCGCATCGGCCGCCAGCGCGTGCTCGCGATGACGATGATCATGATGGCCTGCGGCACCTTCGCCATCGGCTTGATTCCCTCGTACAAGTCGATCGGCATTGCCGCGCCGGCGCTTCTGCTCGTGGCACGCCTCGTTCAGGGTTTCTCGACCGGCGGCGAATACGGCGGCGCGGCGACCTTCATCGCCGAATTCGCCACCGACAAGCGCCGCGGCTTCATGGGCAGCTTCCTCGAGTTCGGCACGCTGATCGGCTACGTGTTCGGCGCGGGCACGGTTGCCGTGCTGACCGCCGTGCTCTCGCACCAGCAACTGCTCGACTGGGGCTGGCGCGTGCCGTTCATGATCGCGGGCCCGCTCGGCCTCGTCGGTCTCTATATCCGCATGAAGCTCGAGGAAACGCCGGCGTTCAAGCGCGAAGCGGAACTGCGCGAGGCCGAAGAGCACACGCGCCCCAAGCTCACGCTGCATTCGCTCCTCACACAGCATCTGCGCCCCTTCCTGCTGTGCGTGGGTCTCGTGCTGATCTTCAACGTGACCGACTACATGGCGCTGTCGTACCTGCCGAGCTACCTCTCGGCGACGCTGCACTTCAACGAGACGCACGGCCTCTTCCTCGTGCTGATCGTGATGGTGCTGATGATGCCGATGACGCTCGCGTTCGGCCGCCTGTCCGACGCCGTGGGCCGCAAGCCCGTGATGCTCGCGGGCTGCGTGGGCCTGATCCTGCTGTCGATCCCGTCGCTCACGCTGATCCAGACGGGCGCCCTCGTGCCGGTGTTTTTCGGTCTCCTGATCCTCGGCGCGCTGCTCTCGTGCTTCACGGGCGTGATGCCCTCGGCGCTGCCGGCGCTGTTCCCGACCGCGATCCGCTATGGCGCGCTCGCCATCGGCTTCAACGTCTCGGTGTCGCTGTTCGGCGGTACCACGCCGCTCGTGGCGGCATGGCTCGTCGAGCACACGCAGAACCTCATGATGCCCGCGTACTACCTGATGGGCGCAGCCGTGATCGGCATCATTTCGGTGCTGGCGCTGCATGAAACGGCGCGCCGCCCGCTGCCGGGCTCGGCGCCGAGCGTGAGCACCAGGGCGGAAGCACACGCGGTGCTACGCGGGGTGCGTCTCGCGCGCGAACTCGACGAGGAATACGCCGTCGCCAACGCCGTGCGCGCCTGATAGGGCACCACTGAAACGCAAAAAGGCCAGCTTCGTGCTGGCCTTTTTTCTTGCGCGCTCGCTTGAGCCTATTCGACGAGATTGACGTGCTCGACGTCCAATGCGCCGTCGTCGCCGATCGTCAGCATCGCCGCCGAGATCGGCAATTTGAAACGGCGCGGCCCCGCGCTGCCGGGGTTCACGTACAGCACGCCCTCGCGCGTTTCGAGCGCTGGCTTGTGCGAATGGCCGCTCACGACCACAGCAATGCCTTCGCCAGCAGGATCGCCCTGCAGGTCAGGTAATTCGTGGACCACCGCAAGCCGGACCCCAGCGAACGCGACGGTCGTTTGCACCGGCAACGCCTCGGCCCACGCGCCATGATCGTTGTTGCCGCGCACGGCGGTGAGCGGCGCGATGGCCGCGAGCATGTCGAGCACGCGTTGATCGCAGATGTCGCCCGCATGCACGATGGCGTCCGCGCCCTCGACGAAGGCGAGTAGCTCCGGACGCAGCAGATTGTGCGTGTCGGAAACCAGTGCAACACGTAGCGGAGGTAGCGGATGTTTCGCGGACATGACGTTGCGTTTCGGTTGAATCCTGCCGATTATCGCCGCGCTCACGCCTCGCCGTCGCCTTCCTCAGGCGCTGCGCCGACGTACACCGCGAGCCAGACGCTCGGCACGGTCGGATCGGTCCATGACACGCGATGACGGCAGTGCGCCGGGATGTGCACATAGTCGCCGGGCAGCAGGCGTCGCGGCGGCACTGCCGGGTTCTCGAATTCCAGCGTCGCCGCGCCGGCGAGAAGCGCCACCCATTCCTCGCGCGCGTCGTCATACCAAAAACCGGGCGGGCTCGCCTGGCCCGTGGAGACGATGCGCTCGATCAGCACCCCGTCACGCGAAACGAGCGTGTCGAAGCGCTCATCCTCGGCATTTGCGTCGATGCCTGCGAAGAGATTGCCGAATGCAACCGTGTTCGGTTCGTTCATGCCAATGCGCTCATTCGAGAGGTTTCAGGCCGTCGAGCAAGGTCGGCACCAGCTCGCTCACGGTCGGGTGGATGTGCATCGCGTATTGCAGCGTCGTATAGGGGGCGTCGGCCGTCATCGTGTCGATGAACGTGTGGATCGCCTCGTCGCCCTCGATGCCGAAGATCGCTGCGCCGAGAATACGTTGCGTTGGCGGGTCCACCAGCGCCTTCATGAAACCGTCCGTCTCGCCGCGTTCGCGCGCGCGGCCCACGCGCGACATCGGCATGGTGGCGATGAGCGCGGGTTTGCCGCGCTCGCGCACTTCGCGCTCGCTCATGCCGACGCGCGCGAGCGGCGGATCGACGAACACCGCGTAGGCGGGAATGCGTGTGTCGGCGCTGCGCGCTTTGCCGTCCAGCAAATTCGCCGCGACGATCTGAAAGTCGTCGTATGACGTGTGCGTGAACGCGCCGCGGCCATTCACGTCGCCGAGCGCCCAGATGCCCTCTACGCGCGTGCGCAACTGGCCGTCCACGGCGATGAGCCCGTGGGCGTCGCGCTCGATGCCCGCCGCGTACAGCCCCAGATCGTCAGTGTTAGGCAGGCGCCCAGTCGCGAAGAGCAGATGCGAAACGTCGAGCGAACCACTGTCGAGCGCGATGCGCACGCCAGCCTGGCCATCTAGCGGCGCAACGCTGCGCGGCTCTGCGCCGAAGCGAAAATCCACGCCTTCACGCGCGAGCACGTCCTGGACCGCGCGCGAATAATCCTCGTCCTCGCGTGCGAGGACACGCTGCCCGCGCACGAGCACCGTCACGCGGCTGCCGAAGCGGCGGAACATCTGCGCGAATTCGAGCGCCACGTAGCTGCCGCCGCAGATCGCCAGATGCTCGGGGAGTTGCTCCAGCGCGAGCAGCGTCGAGTTAGTCTCGTAGCGGATCGTCTCGACGCCGGGAATGGCAGGAATCAGCGCGCGTGTGCCCGTGTTGATGAAGATCTCGGGCGCTTCGAGATCGACCTGCGCACCGTCGTGCGCAGCCACGCGCACCGCATGCGCTCCCGTGAAGCGCGCGTGCCCCTTGAACACGGTGACGTTCGGCGCATGGCGCAGCCACTGCTCGACACCATCGCGCGACGCCCCGATGATGCGCTCCTTGCGCGCCTTCACGAACGCGAGATCGACGCGCACGTCGCCGGGCGGCGCGCCCGTGCCGATCTGCACGCCGAAGTCCGCCGCGTGGCGCGCAACATGAGCGGCACGTGCGCAGGCGACGTAGGCCTTGGTCGGCGTGCAGCCGACGTTCACGCAGGTCCCGCCGAATGACGCGCGCTCGATCACCGCGGTCTTGCGGCCGCTCTTGCCGAGCCGCACCGCGAGAGGCGGCCCGCTTTGCCCCGTGCCGATCACGATCGCATCGAAACGTTGTGCCATGCCGCTCTCCTTTGCCGTTGACGCGAGTTGAGCCGCGAGTCGCGAAAGGCGGCCGATCGCGCCATCTTACGCGCGACGAATAGCCACCGCCCGCAGCGTGATTGTGCGAATCGGGTACGCATTGGCACGTATTGCGAAGGGGGCGCAGGGGCAAAAAAAGAGCCGCCTCGCACGTCGAGGCGGCTCACAGGGTGACGTCGCAACAGCAAACGGGCGAAGCCGCTGCGCGTCAGGGGGATCGGCGAACTTCGGACACGCTTGCGTCAGGCGTTCGGTGAATCCGTGACTGGATATTCAATCGTTGAAGTTGAGGAAGCTCCGCGTGCGTGCAATCAGCACACAATCAGTGCACACAATCGGTGGCCGCACATTCTCCGTGGCCCGCGTTCCAGAGTTCGCGCGAGCGCAGGAATGCGGCGCGCGCGCCGCGCGTCGCCATCATCAGGCCGATTTGCCCCATGTTGAAGTCGTGCGACACCATCAGCTGCATCAGGTCCACCATCGGCAGGACCAATGCTGGCTGATATAACTGTCGTTCGATAAAGGATTTCATGACCGCTCCCGCTGCATGCCCCGCGTCCTCCTGACGCAAGGTCATTCCATGGTTGTCATTCTAGGAATGCGGCGTGCGTGGATAAATGGGCCCCCAGCGAAGTCACTTGTCGAGAATCGCAAACAATCGACCCGAATGCGGAAACAAGGGGTGCGGCGGCGGGGTCCGCCGTGTTCGCCGGGCATCGCGCGCGGCCGCGCCACACGGCTTTGGGCGAATTCCGGCCCTGCGGACGCGCTTCAGTCGAGGGGCGTAGCGACGAATTCCGGCAGTGTCTCGGCACGTGCGGAAAGCGCGGCAATGGCCGGATATCGGGCGGGATCAGCGCAGCCGGGCAGCATGTACTGGTTGAAACGCCACGCTACGGCCGCGGTGATGTCGGCCTGCGTGATGCGGCCCGCGCACAGCCAGCCGTCGCGACCGGCAACGAGTTGGTCGAGTACGGTCCAGGCCGCGTGCATCTGGGCGTTCACGCGCTCGAACCACGGCTCGTGCTGGCGCTCGGCGGGGCGCAACTGGCGTTCATAGACCTGCTGCACCGTCTTTTCCATGGCCGCGAGCGCGAAACCGTTCACGCGCAGCGCGAAGGTCCGCTCCTGCGCCTCCTCCGGCATGAGCCGCCGCGCGGCGGGCACTTTGCGGTCCAGATAGTCGAGGATCAGCGTCGAGTCGATCAACTGGGTGCCGTCGTCGTCGACGAAGGTCGGCGCCTTCACGACGGGATTGATCCGAGCAAATTCGTCGTACTGCCGAAATACCGAAATGCTGCGGTGCTCGAACTCGAGCCCCAGCACATGGAGCGAAATCGCGACGCGACGCACGTAGGGGGAGTCCATCATACCGATCAACTGCATGGGTTCACCTCGAACAGTAAAAAGGGATCGGACGTCGATCTTGCAGGAAGCCCCATCGCATTTCAAGCCACGTTGAGCATCCCGGAACGGCGCCACGGCAACGCGGTCGTTGTGCAAAAACACACCGTGTCGATGTGCCACGTCCGGCTCGCCGCACTGCAGGGCTACATTTGTTAGCAGACGTCGAATCTGACGCGTCGCGGCATTGTTGCGCCGCAGCGCTTCACCCAGCGTACCGGCGTCTTTTTACCGTGCCGCGCTGCTCAAGGCGCAGCGGCGTGCGGGGTGCAAGCAAAGGATGCCGAAGCATTAGGCAGACCGCATGAAACCGGGTTTTTGCGCGCCGCATGTGCTGCAGTGCATCGCCGGGAAACTCCTGGATTCGGACGCCGAACGGCTGAGATAGTCTCAATGCACAAGGAGACGGAATCATGAGACAAGCATTCAACGTTGGTGTTGTCATCGTCCTCGCACTCCTCCTCGCGAATCGTGCCATGACACGTGTGCAGGCTCACGAGGCTGGCTCGCTTACCTGTGCCCAGGGCTCGGCACTCGTCAAGGCCGAAGCCCTCGTGCGCGGATTCGGCGAACACGGTGCGAGCGCCCAGAGCGAAAACTTCCTCTCTTCCTGTCTCGTTTCAGGCCAGGGTCAAGTCGGCGACCTGATCGCCCACGACTGAGCGCCAATGACTGAGCGCCCACGCCGCGAGCGCCCAGCCGCGTTTCGCGGCGTGGGCGCGGTTTAACGGCGCGACACGTGGTACCACGCTCGCTCGCGGCCCCACCGCCGGAGCGCGCTCATGACCGACCCGCCGAACGCCGTTCAGCATTCGGCTGGACAGGGTCACACGCCCGCCACTGCGGACCTCGATGTCCGCGGCCGCCCCGAAGCCAACGCCCGGCTGCCCGACACCTTCGCCCTTGACCTCAGGTGCGACAAGTCGTCGACTCGCGCTGACGCCCGTAAGTTCACGCGCATCCGCGCCACCCGAAGTCGATACCTCCGCAGGCACCGCTCAGTCGCTCCCGCTCGTTGACGCAGGCGCGGGCGGTTCCACAGCGTCAAGCAAACCCGGCGCGCCGGGACGCACCGCTGCGGGTTGCCAATTCCCCGGGTTGGCGGCGAGAATGCTCGCGGACCACGGAGAATCTATGAAAGGTTGCATCCTGTTGTTTGGAGTCAGCATGCTGGCGGCGTGCACATCGGTAACGGCCGTCAATTCGAGACAGGATGGGCATCTCACCGTCACGAGCCGCGCGCGCTGGGAGCTTGTTTCGTGGAACCACGTGCGCGCAGTCGGGCTCAGCGAAGCCGAGGACTACTGCGAAAAACGGAAGAAGCAGTTGCACACGGTCGAGATCCACAGCGAAGGCGTGCGCGGCATGACGTCCCAGACAGTAGAAGTCATCTTCGACTGCATCTGAGGGGACCGCACAGTCTTCTCGCGCATCCGCGTCAAACGGGCGTTGCAGCCCGTTAGCGCGCTGTTGCAGACCAGATTGCTCGAGATGGCGCAATAGTTTGTTGTCGTTCACCCTGATACCCAAATCGCATGACCGCGCTAAACTGACGATACATTTTGTTACGTTTAGGGCCGCGTCATGTTGACCGCATTCTTTATCGCCTGCCCCTTCGGCATCGCGGCATTGTTCGGGTTCGCAAGGCTGATCAATCCTCTCACCGGGAAGATCGGTAGTCGTTGATTGCGCAAGCGCCCGGTTGCGGCGCAGCGCCCGACTAATCCTCGCGCCGCCATTCTGCGCGGCTGCCTCGGGCTTTTCCCGCCCTATCCTGTTTTTTCTCTTCGGTGTAGCCAGATCCCTTCGTGCGCCCGCACGGATTTAGCCATGCAAATGAAAAACCCGCGAAGCCTGAAGCTATCGCGGGTTTCGGGAATCCAGCGGCATTCGCTGGAACAACAACATCTGGTGCCGGGGACCGGAAACCATCAAGCCCGCCAGCAACGGCCCACGCGCCGCCGTGGGGGAAATTTGGGGAGCGCGCCGCGAGTCCCGCGCCGGGAGCCGAATTAGAGTGCGCCCACTATTTTTTCGTCCGAAATTTACCCATGGGGAATGATCCGTGATACAGTTCCAGCCTGTTTAAACGAACCCACGGGGAAAGCGATGACGAAGAAAAACGAAGCGCACGTTGTCACCAGCGGCAAGCAACAGGAAGATAACCGGACGCGCGATCTAGTCGAGAACATGAACCGGGAAAGCTGGCTTAACAACATGGCCGCGATGATGGCCCCGCGCTTCGCTGAGTTGGGTCACGCGCTCCCGCCGTTCCGCGTGTCGTTGGGTTGGTCTAGCAGCGGCATGGACGCGCCCGTGACAGGCGAATGTTGGTCCCCGCATGTGTCGGCGGATAACCACTATGAAATTTTCCTTTCCCCGCGCCGGTCGAATAGCGCCCAAGTTGCTTGCACGCTCGCGCACGAACTCACGCACGCAGCCGCTGGCTTGTCGCACGGTCACAAAGGCGACTTCGCCAAAATCGCAATGGCTCTTGGCTTCCAGCGCCCATTGACGGAAGCGCAGCAACCCGCGAAGTTGATGGAATGGGTACAGCCGATGATCGACAAGTTGGGGCCGTTCCCGCACGCAGAGATTCGCCCACGGTCAGGCGTCAGCTTGCGGAAGGCAACCAAGCGCGTGAAAGGCGGCGGCGTTGACGCCGTGCCGGTTGACCCGGACGCGGACCCGGACGAAGGGGAATCGGGCGATGACGCGGAACCGGCGAACAACAAAGCGCCGAAGCAATCAACCCGAATGATTAAGTGCGAATGCCCCATGTGCCATTACATTGCGCGGACCTCGCAAAAGTGGATTGACGAAGTAGGCCCGCCGCATTGCCCGCTACATGGCGCGATGGAAGTTGCAGAGTAAAGAAAAAGCCCGCTGGATCGCTCCATGCGGGCTTTTTTGCGCCTTCCCTATGGTTGGGTATCGGCGGGCGGATCGGAAGCCGCTGGCGCGGGATTCGCGCCGGTCAAAGCGTCATAGTCGCGCTGGCACTCTTCCCCGGCGATTCGGGCGCGGTCAGCGTATTCCGCCAGCGCTTCGTTGCGGTCGAGAGATTCCCCGAACACGTTGGCGAGCAGATCGAGGGGGCCAACGGTTGCCGCGCCGTCGCCGGTAGCGGCGGAATGCTTGGCGTTGTCGAGTAGTTTAGCGACTTGCTGGCGCAACCCGCCAGCATCAGCGCGGGCAGCGAAAGCGTCAGCAAGCGCCGCAGTCCTTTGGTTTTGTGCATCGTTCGCAATCTCCGTTTGCGCGGCGGTTCGCCGCTGTTCCTCTTCGCGCGCAGCTTCGACCGCCCGCGTTTCGTGCTGCGAAGCCGCCAACGCCGCTTTAGCGGCTTGCGCATGCTCCACGTACAAGACAGCCGCGCCACCCAATGCAGCGCCGACCAGTGCGCCAATCAGCGCCGCCTTAATCGATCCCACGTCATCCCCTTTTGAAGTCACACAGATTCGCCGCGACACATGACGGATTCCTCCATGCGCCGAACGTAAATCCCGAAACACTGATTGGCGCGCTTGCTGCAATCAACCCACTTGCCGCCGCGCTTCACGACCGCCCAACGTTCGAACGCATCGCACCGAGCCGGGTCATGTGTCCGGTAAAGCACCAGGACGTTCGGCGGGTCATTCGGGCCGCTGGCCTTGTCGAGATTCCCAAGGCCACGGTTGTATGCATAGTCGATCAACGCGGCTTTCTCGCCGTCCGTGTAGGCGTCGAATTCGGGAAGCCGTTTTTTCAGGCCAACCGCGAAGTCGCCCAAGTGATCGGAAAGCATGCGGTCACATTCGGGCGTCGAATAGTGGCGCATCGGAACGCCGGTTTGCCCATAGCACACCGTGGGAATGACCGTGTTTCCCACGCGGTCAAGGTACGGGTCATTTCGCTTGCCTTCCGCGCCGCCCGTCAGGTGAATGCACAAGGCGGCGGCGTTCGCGCCGATCAAAGCCGCCAGCCCCGCCGTGACCTTTTGCGCCAGTCGCGTGCGCGTTTCAGCCATTTTCCATAACCTCCATTCCGTCCCGCGAGGGTGCGGGCGCCCCCATCGCAATCGGGACCCCGGCTTTCGTGTTCGCCTCGATTTCAGCCATGCGCGCCAAGTGTTCTTCTCGTTCTTCGGCGCGGCGCTGGCGCATGAAATAGACGTTGGCGGCGAACGTCAGAATGGCGGTTGCGATACCAACGCAAATCCCGACATTGGTAAGGGTGAGGCTTGAACCGAGGCTTGCCGCCGAACCCGCGTATGCAGTTGCTTCCGATGCCGAGATTTCCATGATGGTCTGAAAAGTTTATCTATAGGTAAAGTCGCACGCGCGATTCTACACAGTCACGAACCATCAGATTGCACCTCTTCGTCAACGATTTCGCCATACACCATGCCGTTATCGTTTGTGCGCTTCACCAGCTTTTTCGTTGTCTCGACAATCGTCACGTCAGAATCGTCATTGGGTAATTCCAGATCGACACTGCAGCGGTACACGTCGCCGCTGTAGGTATGCACGACACGCGACACAAGCCAGCGCGCGGGAATGTCCGACCGGAACCCGGACAGGTAGAACGCGGATTGCGCCTGAATACCCGCCACGCCGGGGAACGTCAAATCCATCCGTTGCGCCGCGCGCCGCCGTTTGCGCAATTCCGCCTTCGCCGCCGCGAGCGCTTCCGCGCGATTCGTGAACATTTGCTTTATGCGCTTCACCGGGTTTCCCGAACCCGCCGCGATGTAATGGATTTGCTTTTCCTTGAACGCGCGGAACTTCGTCACGACCGTTCCCGCGCCTTCACGCCGCTGGACGTTGTAGTGCCATGTCGTGCAATCCACCTTCTCCGCCACGGTAGCGGGCAGCGCTTGACCGGACACGGACAGTTCCGCGCCGCGCTGCATAAAGAGCAGGACGGAACCCTTGGGCTTCACTACCGCGTCATATTCCGGCGCGAGCCGCGCCAACAGGTTCAAATCCGATTCGTCAACCTGTTCCGTGTGCGGCAACTGAATGCTTGCCAGTGACGCGGCGATTTGCGCGGTCATGCCGTGTTCGCTGGCGATTTTCTGAACCATCGCGCCAATCGTGGTTTTGTCCGCCCAATGGCGCGTTACCTGCGTTTGCAGGTGATACGGGCCATTGTTGTTTTCATCGAATGCCGCCGACTTCGCGCGGATCGTCATTTGTTCGGGCGGCCCGCTCAACGAAATATCATCAACGATATAGCCGCCCATGTCGGTATCCGCCGATCCATACCCAAGCGCGACCGTCAGAAGCGCGCCGGTAGGCGGAAGCGCGATTGGCGCGTTGGGGTCATGATCCGCCAGAACGATTTCCAGCACGTCCGCTGATTCGTCCGTTTCATCAGTAATGCTCAAAGAAACGAGGCGATCCGCAATGGTTGCCGTCAGGTCCGATCCGTTCGCCGTCACGCGATAGACGGGCCGCTTATAAGTCGAGTCCGCCATATCAATCCCACAGTCGAACGGAAGTTTGCGCGGGAACCTGCGCAATATCCGGCAGCGTGATAACTACGCCTTGCGGCAGCAGCGGGCCGTAGTCCGCCAGTCCCGTGTTGGCGTCAAGCAACTGTTCCACCACGCGACCGCCAAGCGTTCCGTAGTAGGCCCAAGCGATTGAATCCGCCGTGTCCCCGTCCTTCGTTGTGTACGTCGTCGCCATTTACAGAATGCCTTGAATCTGGTTGATCGTGTTCCCAATCAGCGTGCCTTGAAGCGCGTTCGCGAGTAGCGATCCGTCTTGACCGTCATACATTTTCAGCGTCACCACGAATTCAATCTTTTTCGGTTGGTTGAACGCCGCAAATTCGCTTTTGGTTTCCTCAACACTTTCGATAGTCCAGCGCCCATAGACGTAACCTTGTGCGTCCATCATCAGATACGGAATCCCCGCCGAACCCATTTTCCGCAGCACGCCCATTGCGCTCGAACTTCCCTTCCATTCGGGATAGATGACGCCGGGAAGCGTAAGCGTGTCATCGCCAACGCGAACGAACTGGCGCGCGGCGCGTTGTCCGAATCGGGATTGTTCGCCCCAAACGTATTGCGTCGAACGGCGCATGGATTGATAAACCGCCGTATTCAACGAAAAGTTAAACCCGGACAGCAATTCGGAAGCGGATTGCGAAAGCCCGCTGGATAGCGCGCCGCCGATGCCGGTTGCAGCGGCGGACAGCGCGCCTGTGACGCTCCCGCCGCCCGAGATAGCCGCAGATACCGACGAAGCGGCGGCGGACGCTGTAGAGCCTATTTTAGACAGCGCGGCGCTAATGTCGGAAGCGGAAGCGCGAAGGGTAAGCATCGGAACAAGTCCCGACAGCATGACCCCCGCAGTGTCCAGAACGTCACTCACCTATGTTCCCCGTCAAAGAACCGCGCGCGACTGCGCGCAGCTTGTTGTTGCTGAATCTCTCGCATGATCGCCGTTGCGTGTTCCTTCGGATCGACCGGTTGCGCCCCAAGGTCTAGGTTGATATGGAACGTGTTCTGGCTATTGTCGATGACTTGCGGCAGCGGTTGTGGCGCGGGTTGTGCGCCGTGCTTCTTCTCATATGCCGCAAGCCATTGCTCATTTTCGGCGGCGTATCCCGATCCGACTTGATACCACGGTTGGTTTTCCTTCCGCGCCGCGTCAATCTCTGCCTGAGAGTGTTTCGCGCGAATCGCCTTCCAGCGCGCGTCACCGTTCTTTAGCTCGTCCGTCTCTTCATCGGAATTCACCAACGGAAGCGCGGCAGCGGCGGCAATCGGCGCGGCAGCGCGAGCCACGCCGACAACGGCAGCAACCCGGCCAATCGTCTTTCCAACGCCGCCAGCGCCGCCGCCCAATGCGCCTTCCGCAGCGGTAGCAACCGCGCCTTCCGCCGCCGATGCCGTCAGCTTGTCGATGCTTGCGGCAAGCGCCGTGACCGCCGCCGCCGCCGCCGCCGTGCGAAACGTCGCCCAAACTTGAAGCCCAGCGCCGACCGCCTTCAATACCGGCGAAGCAACCAGCAACGCCGCACCGAATTTAACCGTGTTTTCAACGTAGCTATTCAGCGTGTCGGGGTGCGCGTCCGCCCATGCGCCGAAGCGCTCCATTGCGCCAGCGAACTTATCCATTGCATCCGCCGCAATAGGCGTCAACGCCTTCCCGGCGCGCGCTTCCGCGTCCTCAAGTCGAGCGCGGGCGTTCTCTTCTTTGCCGCCAGTCGATTGCTGATTGAGTCGATCCGTTTCGACAATCCCCGGCGCGGTATGCCAGTTTTGCCGGTCCCGGTCGATAGCGTGACGGTTAATCACGCGTTGGCCGATTTCGTTACGCACGCTGTCAGCGCTGAATCTCTCCGACACGTAGGCGTTGACCGCCGCCGCGCTGTCAAGATTGACCCCGGCCTTTTGCATCGCCGGGATAAGGTACTTCTCAACCCATGATTGATGATCGCTCGAAAACAGTTCGTGACCGCGAAGTGCATCCGGCGAATAGCGCTTGATGATCCCGGTTTTCTGATTGACCAAAACCTTGCTTGGGTCAATCAGACCATCATTCATCAGGCGAGTAAGAGACTTGAGCGTTTGATTTCCGCCGAGCAGCGCGGAATTTGTCTTGGCAAGCGAAGTGCCGTATCCGTCAGGCGTCAACGCTTGCATTAAGAACGAGTCGCCAAAAAGCGATTCGTCAGACTGCGCGACGCCCGCGAGCCTCGCGCGCCGCGCCGCCGTAAAGAGCATTTCAGGCGAGATTTTCCCGCCAGTGCTTGTGACGGTTTTCCATGCTTCGTTCGCAATCGCCGCCGCGCGCTTCGGGTCGTTCGCGCCGCCGCGCTCGTCAACCAGCTTTGCAATCATGCCCGCCGCGCCAGCCGCGTCAATTTGATTGTCCGGGTGCGCGCGGTTATAGACTTGCGAGGCGGACATTAGCCGCCCCATGACCGGGAGCAGTTCAAGCGCACTTTGCGCGGAACCCGTCGCGGCGCGCAGTTCCACAACCGCCTTGATTGCTTCCGTGGTGGACACGCCAAATTGCTTAAGGCGCTTGGCGCTTGCAAGCATTTCGTCTTGCTCTTCTTTCGTCGCGCCGGAATTGCGCACCAAGTTTTCCGCGTTCTCGCGCGTGACGCCCGCGCGGGTGAGCGTGACAGCGCCGCCGATGATAAGCGCGCCACCCGCCGCCGCGCGCGTGCCTGCTCGCGACACAGCGCCGCCGACCTTCGCCGCCGTCGCTTGGAACTTTTGCGCGGCGTTCAAGCGCTCTTGCGCTCGCCGTGCCGCGTCGATTTGCGCCGTGACTTGCCGATAAGAACGCGCCACGCCTTCAACGTCGCGACCGGCGCGCCCCAAGTCGCCAACCAGCGTATTGAGCAGCTTTTGACGCTTCGCGAGCGCGTCAAGTGACTTGCCAATGCCCTTGAACGCGTCATCAACGCTTTTGGTCGATGCCTTGAAGCTACCCGCAACCGCGCCGCCAATTACGATTGTTGCAGCCAGCCTTTTATTCGATGCCATCGACCCATTCCCTATTTGATGCCCTCAAGCCACCAAAGGAATTCCGATTGGGGCATTGAATGTATTTCCGCTTTCGTCCAACCCGGCAAAGCGGCGGACAGTCTTAGAACGCCGTCGCGGACAAATTCGGCGCTCAATCGGTAAAACAGGCGTAAGCCTCTTGCATGCGCACGTAATCGCGCAGCTTCACGTTGCCGATATCGGCGGGCGTGAGCGTGCAAAGGTTGCCGAACAAGGCAATTTCCTTGTCCTCTTCCGTGCCCGCCGTGCGCCGACCAACCAAGTGATCGTTCACGGACGGTTCGCGCATGGTCACGTAACCGAGCGTTGCACTGTTGACCGTGATTGCGCGCGAAAGCGTGATGTTGATCGAACCATCGTCGTTCAGTTTCAGGTATTCGGGCAGCTTCTTCGCCGTCATGATCTTTCCGTTTAAACAAAGTGAGCGGGAGCCGAAGCCCCCGCCGATTTACAGGCCAAGCGCCGAGCGCGCCGCCGCCAGAACGTCCGTGCCGTTGATGACGGCAATCATGTTTTCCACGTCGATTTCGTGGATGACCTTGCCGCCGTGCGTCAGCTTGTAATAGTTGAGCGCCATCGTTGAGCGCAGCGACGAAGTTTCGCCGGGGGTCCACGTACCGGGGTCTTGCTCCGTGACCTTGCCGCGCATGTTCACGATAACGGGCGTGACGTTTGCGGCTTGGTCCTCCAGATAGCCGCGCACCGTCAGGCTATTCGTTGACCCTTCCGTGAACCCGAACATAGCCAGCACGTCCGGGTCATAGTCGATCAATTCAAAGTCCGTGGTGAGCGCTTGAAGGCCCAATGTGATCGTTGCTTCACCGAACATTCCGCCGCCTTGGAACTGTTCGGTTTTCTGCGTGAGCTTCGGCAGATTGATGTTTCGAATCTTGCCCGCCAACCCCTTAGCGTCCGCCCACAACGTAAGGTTTTTGAGAATGTCGCGAGTTGCCATTTCGGCGCGCTCCTTATGCGTTGTTTGACGCGGGAATTATCCATACCCGCGTCGCGCCACTTACGAGAAAATCGAAGTGATGTAGTCGTTCACCAGATGCGAACGCATGGTGATGTGTTCAGCCGGGAAAGCCGGGGTAAAGTCAAAGTCAAACGTAACGTGACCGTTGGCAATCTCTTCGTCCGAATTTTGGTCCGGGTCGCACCAGCAGGTTCCGCCAAGGATCGCGCCTTGCGTTTGCTGCGAACGAAGGAACGCATTGACGGATTCGACCACTTCCGTAACGAACGCCTTGTTGATCCCCATATCTGCGAATTGCAGACACGCCGCTTGCAGCGAATCGTTGATGATATCGGCAGTGCGAACCACGCACAGGAATTGCCACTTGGAATCGCTGGACAGCGTGCGATTGCCCCACAGGCGATAACCGTTCTGGCGGATGATCGTCGCAACATTCTTGCTATTGAGAATGTTTGCGCGCGACGAAGGGTCGCCGTTCACGAAGTCGATAGCGCGGAATGTGCCTTGAACGCCGTTCACGACCTTGTTCGACGGGCTCACCCAATAGCCGTTCGTGTTGTCGTTGTAGGCGATCAGGCCCGCCACGATTGCCGACGAATACGACTGTTCCAGCGCGCCGGTAACGTTGCTCGTTTTCAGCACTTGCGGGTCAACCAGATAGACCCGTTGCGAACCGAAGTCGCCCGCTTGCAGGATAACCGCCGCATCGGTCGTGTTCGCGCCGTCCTGAACGATTACCGCGCGCAGACGGTTGGCGATGTCGAGCAGATTGGCCACAACCGCGTTGCCAGCGTCGCCAATGGCGGGCGTGAACGTCGCGGCAGTCGTGGGCGTGCCAGCGGCTTCGGGCAGCGCAAAAACAGGCGCAACCTTGTAGTTCATGCCGTTGTTTGTCACCGCAGCCGCCGTCACCTTGCCGCCCTTGATGGTTGCCGTTGCAGCCGCGCCCGTGCCGGTCGTGTCGCCTTCGCCGTTGGTCACGTCGAGCGTGTAAGTGCCATCCGTGTAGCCGTCGCCCGCTGTGAAGTTGATGACGGTCACGCCGCCAGTCACGCGTTGATGCGTGAAGCCGGGGGCAATCAGGATGCGCGGCGCAAAACCGAGAACCGAACCCGAAGCCAGAAAGCCTTGAATCCCGTTGTAATTGCCCGTGTTCGCGTCCACGCCGCCGAGAACGTTGGCAAGCGTCGCGTCATCGGTTTCGCCCTCTTCGACGCGCACCACGACCACGACCGCGCCAGCCTGCTGAAGGATCGAATCCAGCGCATCCGGCAGCGTGCCGTTTCCGTTGCCCGCCATGTCGAGTTTTGCCGCCGTCGATTTCGAACCCGAGATAAGCACCGGGGTATTCAGCGGGAACGTTGCTTCGTCCGCATCGGGGGCCGTGCCGCAAATGCCGATAATCGACGTTGCCACGACTTGAATGGGGCGCGGGCCATCGTCAATATTGACAACTTCCACGCCATGCAAAAAGGTATCCGCCATTTCCTATCCTAATGGTTGTTTATCAATTCTCCCCCGGCGCATACCGGGGGTTCTATCCGCGCTTTTTCCAGCGCCTATTGATTCAGGATTGCGGCAACGTCCGGGTTCGAATTCAGGAACGCGCGCAGTTTTGCGACCGGGTCCACCGCCTCCGGTTTGGCTGGCGTCACGTTGACTAGCGACCACGCCACGCCATTGAATCGGGGCCATTGACCCGCAGGGAAACTTTCGGGCGGCGCAATTTCCGTTGCGCCAGCCGGGATATGAAAGACGCCCGGTTCAAGCGGGGATTCGTCCGCCGTTGTCGAGCCAATGAGAAGCCCCGCGCGGTCGGTTTGATATACGGTTTTCATGTGGCCTCAATACTTGATGATCGCCAGCAGCGCGACATTGCGCGGGCGGGTTTCCGTGCCGCCAGCCGCGTTGATCGTGATGTTGTGGACGTGCGCGCCGTTGTTCTGGATCGTTGCATTGTGCGCGTGCGTGCCCTGAGTGTCCGTCCCGATAGTGTGGCTATGACCACCAGCGGGGCTTGTCATCCCCCACATATTGTCGTTGTCGTGATCCTTCGAACCCACCTGATTGTTAGCGCCATACGTCCCCCAAGGCGGCGCATATGAACCGCTGTTCTCACCGAACGGGGAAACGTGTTGGTGATCGCCCACGGCGGAAGTCGAACCGCCGTGCGCGTGCGCGCCTTGCTGATCGATCGTCGCAACGTGGTTGTGCGAGCCTTGGCTATCCGTCGATCCGGCGTGGTTGTGAGAAAGGAACGATTCGGACTGCGACGAACCTAGCTTGCGGTTTGTATCCACGCCGCGCGAGTCATCGAACCCACGAAGGAATTCGCCTCGCAAATCCGGCAGGCTAAACGTCGAAACACCATCGCCCACGCCATACGTGGTTCCAATCGCCGCGAATAGCGCCGCATAGGTCGTTCGCGAGACAAGCGCGCCGTTTGCCTTGAGCCAGCCGGTAGGGGCGGCAGACGCCGCCGTGTACGCCACATTACCGGGCGGCGCGTGCGTGTCCGTGTTCGACTTCGAATCGACGCCGAGATTCGACCGAGCCGCCGCAACGTCCAGCAGGTCAGAAAGGTTGTTGTGCTGGATAAGAGGGTCGGGAATGTAGCCAGCAGGATCGTTCTGCACGAAGTAGATTGGCTTTTCCGAATCGGCGGGCGTGACCAGGCTAAGTTTCGCGTGGTCCGAATCATCCGGGGTCCATTCGGACGGCAGCAGTCGGGAGCCGCCGACATACACCGCAAGCCCAATCGTCGTGCATTTTTCCAGCGTGATTTCCGATTGGCCTTCCGCAAGCGTCTGCACTTCGTCAATCGTGTTCACCGTCACGTTCGCCGTTGTCGGGTCCTGCCAAACAACATCGCCGTCCGCATTCGACAGTTTGGCCAGAATCTGACCGCGCGAACCGCCTTTCAACAGATAGGGAAGCGTTATCGTGTTTGCAATCCAGTCCTGCGTTGCCACCGCAGTATTCGCATCGATTTGTAGCGTAATGATTGACGCATTGAACGCGGCGAATTGAAGGCGCAGCACCGTATCCGAGAAAGAGCCTTCCGAGCCATCGCCAATAGGCTTGTAGGAATCCGGGGTGTTCGCGACAAGGAACATTGCGCCTGTGTCGTCAAATACCGCCGCCTCACGCATGACGAATCCGCCCTCACTGGCGGGAATGATTACCTCAACGGTCCACTTCAGTTGGTCGAGCGGGTCCTGATACACGCGATTGGGAGCCGCCCGGTAGACCTCGCGAACGAGCTTCGTTTGCGATTCGTCCGGGGTCGTGGCGTTGCCGCCGCCGTCGCCAACCGCGACCGCGACAAGGTTAATCGGAATCCCCGTTGCCTCCGCCTGTGCCATGCGGCGCAGGCCGTAATTCGTGTGAATGGTGCGATACGTTGCCATCTGATTAGTTTTCCGTAGCGTTAAATTTTGAACCGTTCAAACCGACAGATCAGGATAGGCCGGCCATTCGATCTTGAAGGGGAAAAGCTTCTGTTTTGGCACGTCCCGAAGCGCTTGGCGATACGTTACGAGCGCGCGCAATTCATCCGTGGAAAGATACGAATCGCCAGTCAACGATGCTTCATGCTGGCGAGTGACTAGCCAATCCGTATCCGCCAGCTTGTTATCACGCTGCGTGCGAACGATAGCCGCGTGGTATTCGTCCGGTCGAATCAGATCCGTAACAACGCCTTCCTTGAACTGGACATCAACGCCCTTTCCGTTCAACAGGTCCATTACCTGTGCGTGTACGTCCTCGCCCACTTCCGTTGCCGTATATTGCTTAAGCGCATCCGGAATGGTTTCGCCAGCGGGTAGGAACGTAATTACCTTGCCCGCGTCGTCACAAAAAATGTGATACGAGAGAACCTTAGGAATCCCGGCCGCCAACGCGTCAAGAGAAGCGGGGTCCGTGTTTTCAATGTCGATCATTTAGGTGTTCCCAATAACAATTCCCCAACCGCCAACGTCGTTGTACGTGTGCCAGTTGCATCCCGTATTTGAAATGTTCCAGATGTTGTTTGCTGCGCCCGATCCGCTTGAGCTATTCGACGCGCCAGCAAGCGCCCACACGCCCCCCATGTACCGTGGAAACGTCCAGTAGTTCCCACTGAAACTACCCCAGGCAATCGTGAAGCCATTCCGCCAGCGAATCCAGCCGTTGCCCGATGCGGCCCAACTGTCCATTATCTTGTTTGAGAGATAGTCGCCAGCAAACGGCATATACAAATTGCCGTCAGTACCCATAACCGCGCTGCCAGCGGCGAGAGAGTTATTGCTAGTCACCCGGCCATTAAATCCCACCGTGCCATCGTCATTCATGTATGCAACGACAGCGTTATACGCGTTATTGACAAACTCTAGTCCGGACCCCGCGCTGCCGTCACGCCCACGAATGTACATGCGCGTTCCCTGAGGATTTGTAATTCCCAGTTCGCCGCCGCTGCCGCCCGCAGCGGGGCCGGCATTGAAGTAAACCCGGCCCGCAAAGGTTGAATATCCGTTCGATACGTAGAACGCGTCGCCGCCCTGCCCGACAACCTCAACCTTCCCCGGCGTGCCGCTGTTCGATCCATACATGCGCATGTAGTGATCGCCCGCGCCATCCGTCCAGCACAAGCCAAGGAACCCCGGACCTGAGCGCTGAACAATGTACGCCGACAGATCGCCGTTGCCGCTGGCCGTTGTCGAAAAATTCAGGTTGCCACCGTAAAACAGGCCGTTCGCGTTGTTCGTGACGGTCACGCCAGCAAAGGCCAAATCCTTATTGAATGTCGTCAGGCCGGTCGTGTTGT
This sequence comes from Paraburkholderia sp. BR10936, assembly GCF_040965735.1. NCBI lineage: Bacteria > Pseudomonadati > Pseudomonadota > Betaproteobacteria > Burkholderiales > Burkholderiaceae > Paraburkholderia > Paraburkholderia sp. BR10936. The sequence continues at coordinate 157,747 of NZ_JBFRCM010000004.1, read as the reverse complement.
TGACGTTGATGACCTGATCGACCACCACGCCATTGTTGTAGCGGTTGAGAATCATGGCGTGATCGTCCGCCGATTTCCCTTGCGCCCAATCCCACATTGGAACGCCGTCCGCCTCAAACTTCAGATAGGCGGGCGTGTCGTTCGTGGCGTTAATGTAAATCGTCGCGTCATCGTATGCCGTGCCAAGTTGCTTCGTGTAATCGCTCGACGTGATCGTATCGACCGCTTTCCCAACCTGCAAATCAACATAGGTGATATCGGCTTTCGTAGCCAGCGTGTTCGTGAGATTTGCCGCAAAATCCGCGTCATCGCCAAGCGCCGCAGCCAATTCTTTAAGCGTGTCCAGTGCATCCGGCGCGCCTCCAATCAAATCCTGTATCGCCTTCGCAATGGCCCGCACCGTGTATTCAGTGCTAGCCGCTTGCTCCGTTGCCGTGCCCTCATCAGCAGTCGGAACCTTAGGAATGCCACTGAATTCCGGGGAGTCGATTGGCGCAAGACCTGAAACCTTTTCCGTGAGCGCGTCCACATTTTGCGCAACCGGCGCAACGGTATCCGCAACGAATTCCGTATTGGCGATTTGCTCGCTTACGTCGCCCGAGTCTGCCGTTGGGGCTTTCGGGATTCCGGTAAATGTTGGACTCTCGTTTTTCGCGTAGTCATCGACAAGCGATTCCGCAGCCTTCGCGATTGCTGCAATTGCCGCCGCTGGACTCTCGACAGGACCGCCGCCAAAGTCCACGCTAGTATTTTCGTCAGCCTTAACCCAACGGTCAAAATTAGATTCGTTTGTCTCGAACCGCTGAACGCGGTCATGGAGTGAATCGTTCAAAGAATCTTTCATTTCAGGGAACCCCAATTTTGCTTAGGCATGGTCGAACTAAGCGTTGAATCAAGCGCGTCCAGTCCGGCAATCGTGCTTGCCTCGCCGTATATCGCCGCGTCCGTCATAAGGTCTAGCGCTGGCTCGCCGTCCGAATAGTCCTCGTCGTCACGGTATTTGATCGTTACCTGTTCGCCCTGCGTGCATACGGCCGCCGAGTAAAGTTCCGTGCTAGTGCTGAGACTTGGCCGCACCACCCCTACATGCGAGCGCAGATTTTTGGTTGCCGAGATATAGGACATGACCTTAGCCAGTCCAGCCTCGTCAATGCTCGATTGCGCAACGTCAATAATTACGTCGAACGTGTACGGCTTGCCGGGCGGGCTTTGGTTGAACCACTCCTGAATCGTCACGTCCCAACCGAGAGACGCCAAAGCAGTTTCGACCGCACCAACCGTGCCCTTTACGCGCTGCACATCGAACGCGGTTCGGATTGCGGCGCGCTTCTGCGACTCTTCCCAATTCGAATCCCAAAAATCCACAGAGAGCGCCCATGCAAGCCACGGGAGCAGTTCAACGGGGCAAGCGTCAGCGTTCCACACCTCACGCGCTGGAATGTCCACGCTCGATACACGCGACACCGCCCCTTCAAGCGCGCGTTCGTACAATGTCGCGTTGTACGGCAACAGCGATTCGTCACTTACAGCGTCCGCCATTACTCCGCCTTTCGAATGTTTATGCCAGTGCAATACATCGCTTGCCCGGTAACGCCGGGAATTCCGGCTTGCGGGCTATTCAGCGCGACAGAATCCACGCCCGTTTGATGCAATGCCTTGTAGATACCGGACAGCGCCACGTCATAGCCGATTTTGTGAACGGAATCTGCGTAAGCCTGCGCAGCCGATTCGGCGGCAGCAATTACAACGTCCGCGTCAGGGCCGTCAAACAACGTAAGATCAGCGTCGATTTCATACGTACCAACGGCAGCAGAGAGGACGGATACTTGATCCGTCATCGGGCGGACGGTCTTTGCAGAAAGCGCAGCCGTAACCGCGTCAATCTCTTCGCTGGACGCCGCGCCGTTCCCGTTGCGAGACAGCACATAGACCACGACTTGACCGGGTGAGGGGCTTTCCGCCTGAATGTCGGAAATGGTCCCGATTGCCGAAAGCGCCTGAAAGACATACGAGCCTTCGGACCCCGCCGTTGTGTACGATTCGAGCGAAAGCGGAATGCGCATCCGGTAATCGTCATCCTCTTCCATGACGGCGGGAGTTGGCGGAATGGTAGTTGAATCGGCGGGTTTGATCGTGAGCCGCGCCACGTTGTAGTTCGCGCCAATTTGATCCAAATCCGAACCCTTCGCATACGCGAGCATGACCGCGCGCACAGCTTCGTTCGCGCGCTGGCGAACAAGCATTTCGCGATAGGCCGCGACCTCCAGAATCTTATATGCCGGATCGCTTTCGACAGGGGCCGTATAGGCTATGCCAGCCGCGACAGAGCGCGCCTGTAGGTCCGTCAGCATCTGAGAAACGATGGTTTCAAAGTCCAGCGTTTCGACAGCATCAGGGGCGGCGAGTTGCGACAGATTGACAACAGTAAACGTACCGGCCATTTAGGATACCTTGATACCGGAAAGGGAAACAGGTTGACCCGTGGGAACGTAAATTCCAACAAGATCAAGCGTTATTTGTCCAGGCGTCGCAGATGACGCCTTGACTTGCGAGACTTGGAAGCGCGGTTCCCACTGATTAAGCGCTTGCGCCGTGGCAACGTACAGTTCCATGACTGTTTCGCTATTCATCGGCGCATCAATCAGTTCGAACAGGCGCGAGCCATAGTCACGCCGCATTACGCGTGTGCCTAGCGGCGTCGTAAGAATGTCCGTGATCGACTGGCGCAAATGGTCAATATCGGACAACCATTTGCCAGTGTTTGCGTTGGTTCCGTTCATGCGTGGATGATCGCGCGGGCGGATGAACCGATCTACCCGCGCAATTTCCAACGATCAACCCACACCAACGTCCGTTTCGCCGCCTTGCGGGTCGGGGTGCTTGTGACCCTTCAGCGTGTGACCGTCCGCGCTAATGTCGCCGTTCGTCAGTCGGATAGACCCGGCGAACGTGGATACAGCCCCGTCAGTGCCCTCGCCTTGAACCGCCATGCCGCCAGTAACGCCAAGGTTCTTCGTGACCGTGGCGTTGCCGTCAACCACCAAGTCACCGGTCATGTGCGTTTTCGGCGTGTCGAGTGTGACGCTATCCGCCGCCTTGACCGTCGCCACGTTGCAGTTCACCACCACCGAGCCGGAACCAACGTCAACCGTGAGAACGTGCGCCGCATGGTCATACGCGACCGTCGAACCGTCCGGGTACAAGGTCATTTCCACGTCAGGCGAATTGCTTGGCGCGTCACCCTCACCATAGAATCCAACCAGTGCGAAGCCCGTTCCCGACTTGCCAGCGGGAGCGAACACAACCGCCTCTTCTCCGATTGTCGGGGGGCTCCATTTTCGGGTTTCGCCGCCGCGAACCGCGAACCACTTAACCCAATCCGTTCCGTATCCACCGCAATCACATTTGATTAGCGGCGGGTCGGATTCAAGGTCAATATCCGTGACCACACCCCACGAAACGACTTGAGCGAGCTTGCGCGCCATTTCGGACAGCGCGTTATAGGCTTCACGGCTCATTCGCCTTCCCCCATCCGTCGCAGTTCGTGACCGGCAACGGTTGCGGAATCCAGTCATCAACCGGCGGGCCGCCGTTGATGCTCACGCTCAACCGCGTAAGCGGGATTTTCCCGTTGTTATCCCAAACGGAATTCCCAAGGTAAAGCCCTTGCGTCCACTCCACACGCCACACAACGTATTTGTCCATCTTCGGATCGAAGTCGTCGGGGTAACACCCCACCACTTCCGCCGCGTCGCAGACGTGACCCGGCCAGCGGCGCTTATACAGCCACGCCGCCAGCGCCGCCGAGAACTTGCGGACCTCGCGCTTTACGTTCGCCACCCGGAACCCGAAAATGATTTCAGCTTCGAACCGAGCCATGACCGGCAATTGACCGGTCCCAACGTCGTTGTCCGAAACAGTTTCGAACTCGCATAGGTCGAGAATGACGGCGGGCAGCGGCAAGCCCTCCCGTTCCTCTTCGCGGTAGAACTCCACGGTTTGCAGGTCGGGGAATTGCGCCTTGATATCTGCAACGATTTTGTCTTGCAGCGCGTCAAGGTCGATTGGCGCGTTGATGCTCATTTTTCACCCAAGTTGTATTTCACGCGCGCCGTGATATCGCGCCTGAATTCGTGCCAAAAAATATCCGACACGCGCACGAACGCAACGCGTTCAATGAACTGTTCGCCTTCGTGCTGGACCGGGAATAACTGTTCTTCGACAGCAAGCCGCGCCGACCCCTTCCGCTTGAGAATGGTTTTGCCGCTGGCATAGCTTGACCGCGCGACGAATGCGCCGGGGTATTCGATCTTTCGGAACGTCGCGCCGGTTGCGGTTTGCTTCGGCGTTCCCTTGAACCATGAAATAGGCATGTCATTCAAGCCAAACCAAAGCATGACGCCTTGGAAGCCCTTGCCCGACCCTCCCTTTAGGCGAATCGTTCGCAGCCGCTTACGCAGCGATCTAACGCGGCGCAATGCCAATTCATCGCGTAGGCCGCGCGTGGCTAGAGTTTTCAGGCGTGAGGAAGTGCGGCGGATAGCGCGGCGAAGCGCCAAACTGATTTGCCTTTCGGTAGCGCGTAACTCCCCGGTCACGTCCTCAAAGTCTTTCAGGTCAAAGTTTAGTTCCATGTGTCTGAGCTTTGATGCGTGCCGGGGAGTTACCCTGTTGCTGCGTTTAAACGATCAATCGGGGTCTAGCGAAAGCACTTCGAGGCCATGACCATCAACCTGCGGATAAGTGAGAATCCCGAATGTCCCGAACACGGTAACGCCGTCCGGTTCATACACAACCAGCGTGTCACCGCGCTTTGCGGGCTTGCATGCCCCTTCGCCGGTCGTGAAAATCGGCGCGGTTGTGTCCTGCACGTAGCTTTTCAACGTGGTCTTTACATACGGACCATCGTATAGCCCGACAATTTCCTTGTCGGGCGTTACTCCGTCTGCGAACTGGATGACCCCGCGCACTGCAAATTCGTCCATGCTAAGGAACTCCGAAACGTCATCCCAAGCGGGGTGCATTGCTTATTCCGCCGTTACGCTCACGCCTTCGGCGGAACTATCCCCCGATTCATCGGGCTTCGAAGCGGAATCGCCGGTTGCGGCGCTTGCGTCGCCGGTTGCGGGTCCCGCGCTGGCGTTGTCCGGTTGGTGTTCAGGTTCTGCGGATTGAGCATTTTCCGTGTTCGGTTGTTGGTTTTCGGAATCGCCAGCCGGATCGGCGGCGACAGCGGGAGCGACGGGCGCGGCAACCGGGACCGGTTGCGCGGCGGCATCGGCGGCGGCGTCAACGGCGGCGTCCGCCACTTCGGCGGGAACCTCGCCAGCCAGTTCGGCCATACCCGTATGCAGCAGGTGAAGCGCTTCCGATTCGAGCAATTCCAGCTTCGAACCGACCGCGCGAATTACGCCGCCGTGGACGATTGCCGAAGTCACCTTGACGATGACCTTGACATCCGACCTGATTTCGTCAAGCAATTTCATGTTCTATCCTCTTCGGGCCGGGGTTTGACTACCGGCCCGCCATGACCGCTTACGCGGAAGCCTTGGTTGCGTAGCTGAACGACTGCGTGTGGCGCACGTTCATGTCAACGTCTTGGAACGCGATAAGGCGCGTTCCGCCCGAAGTGCTGAGGGAATACGGGTCAACCATCAGGTCGAGTCCCGACCACATCGCAACGATGAAGTCGTTCCAGTTGCCAAACCACACGTCCGAGCCGTCGATTTGGTTGGTCACGTCCACGGCGTAACCGTTGATCGTGCCGCCCGGTTCCCAAATGCGTTGCGAGCCGTTCACGTCCGGGAATTGCAGCGTGGTTTTTGCCGAGCCGCGAGCCTTCGCGTTGATGACGTAGGACATAGTTCCAACGTCCGCGTCCGCCGCCGCAATCGCGGTTTCCATCGCGACATATTCCTTGTATGCCGCATCCGACGCGGCGAGCGCAACCGCGTTGATACCGTCCTGATTGATAAGGCCGGTCGGCGTGTTGTCCGTGCCAGCGCCGTACAGCACAGCCTTGTCCAGCGCGCGGGCCATGACCGCAATCAGATCGTCGCGCACGAAGTTTTCCGCGTCGATGCTCGATTGCAGCATCAGGCGGCGGGTAATGTCCGTGTACGCGGCCAGCGTTTTCGGCGTGAACGAGATTTGATCCAGACCCGGTTCGCTTTCGGACGGGGCCGCACCTTCGCCAACCCAATACGCTTGCGTTGCGCTGTTCTGGCGCGGAAGATCGACGTTCCCGACCAAGCCGCCCATCGTGCGGACGCGCTTGAGCGCCCAAGTGCGATGACGCAGCAGCGAAATGAACTCGTTCGCCAGCAGGTTCGTTGCGATTGCGTTCGAACCGGGGCCGCTCGCCGGGGTCGTCGACGAAAACGCGCGGTTGAGAACGTCAGCCGGAACGAGAACGCCCTTCGAAGTCTTGCCGTAGGCTTCTTCGGCAGCGCGCGAGCATTCGAATTCGAAAGCCGCGTCTTGCTGATACGCCTTGTTGTGCGGATTCGCCAGCGCGCGGACGGCGCGCAGAATCGAGAACTGGCGCGCTTCCTTGTTCGTCATGCCGATTTCGGCGCCCGGACCCTTCGCTTGCTCCGACAGCGGACGGCCAGCGGCGCGTTGCGTCGCATAGTCCGCCAGCAGTTCGCGGCGGAAGTCGTCCGGGGTCTTGCCTTCCGCGATGAATTGCAGCGCCTTGTCCACTTGGCCGTAATCCCGGCCCATTTGCGTCAGATCGCGCACGCGCTGGCGTTCCGTGTCAGCGCCGCGAGCTTGTGCCGCTTGCGCGTCACGTTGCGCCGCGCCAGCCACTTCGAGAACTTCCAGCACTTCGATAATCGCGCCGTTCTCGTCCACTTTCGCGCGGACGAGATTGCCCGACGCGTCACGCAGTACCTTGGTATTCATGCTTCGATTCCCTTCCTTCGGGGTTGGTTGATGGTCCTGATTTTCTACTTGCGCGGCAACAGGTTCCACCCGCGCAATTTCCGCAGACCGACCAACGCCAACGGTATCGTCGGCGGGCACGGACACGAAACTGATTTCATACGGCATCCACGCGTTCACAAGGAACACGTCCGTATCCTCGCGTTCCTCAACCAGCTTGAGGCCGGTTACGGCGTAGCCAACGCTGATTTTGGTAATGATTTGGTCCGCCACGTCGCGCAATAGCTGTTCGCCAGCGGGGCTTGTGCTGATTCGCACCTTTGCACGGCCAACGCGGTCGGAATCAATGCTGGCGCTTTCGACAACGCCGCGCATGTCGTCCCAATTGTGGTTCCACAGGACAGCCGCCTTGTTTTGAAGGCGGGACATATCGACGTGCGCCGGATCGTGCGAAAGAATCTCGATACCGAACCAGCGCGGATATTCAATCTCCGAACTGAACGCCAGTTCGACCGTGCGCGCCTCAACGTCCACGGCGGAAACGGTCATATCCCGCTGGATAAGGCCGCGTTCCGTGATTTGCGAAAGCGCCCGCGCAACCTTGCTCAACTGCGTTTTGTCGTCACTGCGAATCATTTGGGTTCCTTTGCAACAGATTCGTCCGCCTTGCTTGGCGCGGCTTCGGGAGCCGGGAGAATGCCGAACATGACATCAATAAAGCGTTGCGGGATTCCAGCCGCAACCGCCATTTCATAGCTTTCCGCGATTTCGCCGAATACCGTTTCCGGGTCGCGCCCGCGCTCGCGCATGATTTGAAGAATGGACGTAAGCCCGCCGCGAACTTCCGTGATTTTTGCCGTGGCGTCGTTTTTCGGGTCAATCCAATCCCAACGGCGCGGTTGCCAAATAGCCTTTCGATACTCGCGCAGCTTCGCCGGGGAAAGCGGCTTCCCGTTCTTCGTGTTCACGATCAACCCCGCGAGCAGCGCATACTTGATCCAGTCATCGAACACGGGGCAGCAAAGCGCCTCAATAAGCCATTGCTGCAATTCCTTCCAGTTGTCCCGCTCGTCAACCTTGCCGTCACGGATCGAACTGAAATTGACGCCTTCCAGATCGTTCGCAAGCCCGTTATAGGCCACACCCCAACCGGTAGACGCCGCGCGCAGTTGCGACTTGTTGAACGTCGCGAATTCGCCATTCGGATAAAGCGGCTTGAACTCTTTCAGGTGCGCACCGCGCGGCAATTCATGGAACGAAAGCGGTTCCGCGTTGATGGTTGCCGCAACGTCAACGTCATCGTCATCGTCAATGTCAGGGCCAAATCCATCGTCATATTCGATGAAGCCCATTTGGTTCGCGCCAGCGCGGGCGTTCTGCACCGCCGCATCCTCGAACCCGCCAAGGTTGTGCATGCGGTCAAGGCCCGTGCTAGTCCACGGAATGCCGCGCCGCTGGCTAGCCATTTCGCAAACAAATCCGTGGATAATGTCGGCGGCTTCGACGCGGACATAACCGTTGCCCGCAACGCTGTAATAGAAACCGGCGTCCGATTCATCCAGCGAATCGAAGTGATACGCAACCACGCGGCCAAAGCGCGTGAACTCGATCCCGTTCCGAATGAAATTCCCTTCGGTTCCATAACCCATATCGCCATACCCAACGGGCAAGCGAACCGGATCAATCAGTTGCAGCGCGAAGCCGAACGGGCCAGCGTTATCGCCGCGCACCTTGCGGAAAATGAATTCCCCGTCACGCGCCGCATGCTCGATTGCCAGCGCTTGCATGCGTCGCCATGACAGCTTCCCGGCAACGTCGCAGTTTTCCGGCTTGCACCAATCCAACCATGCCGCTTCGATTGCATCGGACGCCGCCTTGTCGAGCTTGCCCGACGAAAGCAACGGCTTGCTTTGCATCAACACGCCATGTTCGCCAACGATGTTTTGTCGGCAGCGGCGGACGTAGCCGCGAACATACGGATTGTTCGACCACTGTTCGCGCGAGCGCGCGACAAGCGCCGGGAGCCGCAGCGAAATGAATTGCTCAATCGGAATCGGGATTGCCGACCACTTATCGGCGGGGTCCACGAACGAAGCCTTGAACATGCCATGCATGCGGCGCACGAACTTTCGAAATTTCGAGCGCGGGGCCGGGGAATTGTCCCCTTGGGTAAAAATCCGCTTAAAAAAGGGGGTTTTCTGTTTTTTCATTGGAAATTCACGCGGATTGCGCGCCCAAACGTGGTGCGTTTTCCCTGCGCGCGCAGCCGTTCACGCCGCACGCGCTCCGCGTAAAAGGTCCGCAGCTTGAGCAGATCGGACATAGACGTGCGCCACAATTCACGCTCACCGATCCGGTAACGCTCTTGGTCGAGCGTGGCGCGCTTGCCAAGCACCGCCTCAATCGCTTCCAGCGCCTTTTCGTTGTCCGAACGACCGTCATAAGGCGAAGCGATAGCCGCAAAATCCGGCTTGATCGCGACCGAGCCGGAACCGACCTCGAAAACCGATCCGTTCGACGCGGCGCGCAGCGAATACCAGTAGTCGCCAGCGGTCCATTTGGCTGTTTCCGCCGCCGACACAGCCAGATCGTGCGCGATCCCGTCAACGTCCGGGGAAAACGGCAAGTCGAGCGCAACCGGGCCGCGCAGCACGGCAGTAACCGACCACGAAGCGGAAGGGTATTGCGGAAGGGTCAACCGGGCTTGAAAATCAAGCCCGACCGTTCCCGTTGCGGGAAAACTCACCATTAGAATTTAGTCGCCCATGTGCCGCGCTTCCTTGCCTTCCCACCGGCAAACTTGCGCGACGATTTTTCGATTCCCCCATTTTCAGTTTGGGCGGGCTTTCGTTCCACCCGCGCTTTTTCCGGGCGCTTCACGGTATGTTTAAACACCTTCACCTCATCGCTTGCCGGGGGCGCGACCGGCGCGGGGGCGGTCGTTGCTTCCGCCGTCGCTTCCGCGTCCAGTTGCGCGGGCGCTTCGGGTGCGCCGGGTTCGGGCGTCCGCGAAACTTCCCTGTAGGTAACATTAACGGCGTGCTTGGCTTGTTCGCGCATGCGTTGATCCAATCGTTTTAAATTCGGCCTAAGAATCTTTAGCGCAGCATAGGCATAGACAAACGTGTCTAGCGCTTCGTTGCGCGCCTTGTCGAGCTTCGTCCATACGCGATTAGGGAACCCCTTCACGTATCGTGTAACGAGCTTTTCCGCAGTCAGTTGGTCGAAATATTCGTTGTCGCAGTCCTCCGAAAAGTGAATGTAGCCGGGGCCGGGTGATTGCTGATTCAACCGGCGCATAGTGATTAGCTTCGCTTCGTCCACGCCCACAAGGTAAAGGTCAATTTTTCTGGAACCCTTACCGCTTTGCTTCTTCTGGCTCTTTTCAACGATCCCGCGCCCCCAACCGGCAACGCCCTTGACCCCGAAAATGCGCCGCCCGGTCTTACCCGCCAGCCAGTCATAAGCGGTTTGCGTGTATGAATTCGTCCCGCCCGTGTCCATACACGCGCCCATGATCCGCATTTCAACGCCGGTTTCGTGCTGCCACGTTTCCGCCAGAACGTCCTCAAGGTCCGCCCACACGTCAGGCCCGAGCGGATCGCCATAAAGCACGCGGTAATCCACGTGCCAAGCCTCTTCGCCAAGCCCGAACGCCACAACTTGCACTTCCAGCCGGTCAACCTGCGCGTCGATACCCGCGCCGAGCCACACGCCGCCCATTGGCACTTGTGCGCGGTATTGCTCCCGGCGCTGCATCAGCGCGTTCGAATCCGCCTTGTCGCCCTTCTCTTCCCACGTTTCCGCCAGCGACACATTGACGAAGGATTGCAGATCGTTGACCGCCAGCTTGTCCAGATACGATTGAACAATGTCGCGCAGCTTGCGGAACGTCGATAGCAGTTCCGGCGCATGGAATGACGCGTGACCCTTGAACGGCTTTTCCGCCTTCCAGCCGAACCCCTTGGATTCCGCCGAGCGAATGGCCGCAATGCGTTGACCGTCATCCCAAAGCGAACCGCACACCTCGCACGTATAGCGCGCGGAATGCGGGTCATGTTCCTTGCCCTTGTCGTTCTCCGCGTCATGAATCCCGGTCGAGCAGCGCCCCGACCAATGGACGTTCGACCACTTCAAATATTGCCCCTCGCCGCAGCCGGGACAGGGAACGTGATAGCGCCGCTGATCGCCTTCCAGAAACCCGGTTTCGATCCGCGAACTACCCTTGATTGTTGGCGTGCTGGATCGCGTCGAAAGCGCTTGGTCCCCGAACGTTGCGGCGCGCTGCGCGAGCAGTTCGACCGGATCGCCTTCTGGCGTTGCGTCCATGCCGTCCACTTCGTCCGCCTGCGTGATCGGCGCGGATCGACCGCGAAGCGTTTTCGGGGAGCCAGCCCACGAGAACATAAGCCACCCGCCGATATACGAAATGATCCGCGAGTTGTTCACGCCTTCGCGGCTTCGCTTCTTCGCCATGCGCCGGGAGATTTTCGGATTGGCGTCGAGCATTGGCCGCAGCTTCGTTTCTAGAAACGTCTGAACGTCGCCTTGCGTCGGTTGCACGAAGATTTGCGAGCGCGGTTCGTGCGCGATAAAAAACCCGGTCGCGCATTGCTGCACCGTGGTTTTCCCCAACTGCGCGCCGGTCATGTAATCGACTCGATACACGCCCGGTTCTTTGATCGCGTCGAGCATGCCCCGCTGATACGGCGCATTGTCAAAGTTGATCGGGCCGGGAATGGCATTACCGATAGGGATTTTTACGTTGGCTTCCGCCCATTCGGACGGGAGCATTTCAGGCGGCGGAACCAGATTCGTCATGGCCCGCACCATCGAATCCAGAACCCCGGTCAGATTCCCGAATTGTTTAAACGGATTCCTCGTCACCGGTTTCGTCCTCTTCTGGAATGTCGATATCCCCGCTGGCGGCTTGCTCCAACGCCGTCCGCAGTTCCGCCGAAAGCTTCTTTTTGAACTCCGCTTCGCTCGTCTCCCCGAGCAGTTGCAGAACCACGCGTTGCGGGACATTCATGATGTTTTGTTGAATCGTCGCCATGACGGCGGTTTGCACCCGCTCAAAATCCTTGATTGGCGCAACCTCGCCTTTGGCAATGGACAGTTCCAGTTCCGCCTTTTCCATTTTTGCCAACGCCGTGCGCCGCTCAATCTCTTCCATGTCGGTTGATTGGCCGGTTGAAAGCGCGTCAACCTGCGTTTTGATCCGCCACGCAATGACCGCCTTCAATGAGAATTCCCACTCCACGCCACGCCCGCCGACCTTTACAACCGGCATACCATCCTTTCGCCAAGCGTCGATTGTCGGCAAAGCCACGCCCATAGCGGCGGCAAGCCCACTTCGGTTATACGTGTCAGACATGGAAAACTGCACCCTTGGGTAATAGTAAAGTGGTAGTTTTTACACCACCCAGATATCAAACGGCGCGAAGCCTTGGCCCCGCAAGCTATCCCGCCGCCGGAAGGACCCTTTTTGATATTTTGTTGCGTGTTTTGCTTGACAAACGCAATTTCTCACCATTGGCGTCGGCAAACGACTGCGATGCCTTGGGTTCGCGCAACATTTTGTTGCTTGGTTTCTCAATATCGCAGCAGATTGTTCGCACAGTCCTATCCGTGATCGAGAATAGTTCGGCAATCTCACTTGCCCGCATGCCTTCGGCGTAGAACTCACGCACCATGCGATCCCGGTAAGAACGATAGATTTCACGGCATGATTCGAGGCGCAGCAATGAACCACCGAACGCCTTCGACAACCGGCCCGCCACTGCGTACCCCAACAGCTTCGATAGCGCGTGATCCGGCTTCAGACGGCTTATCGTTGGGACATAGGCCATGATGTCGTACCGAACGGTTCCGTCGCCGTGGTTGCGCCGCTCGTAGCGCGGCAACGCACCGACAAGGAACAGCGCCTTATCGCGGCCAATGATCCTTGCAACCTCTTCCACGTTCGTCGGTAGTGCGCGCATTGCGTTGCCCCATAGGTAATTACCTGTATTCTACGGGGGCACGGACGGCGCAAACCGTTGTCCGGCGCGGCTTCGCGCGCTTTCGGCCCGCACAAAAGCAAAGCCCCGAACGGACAAATCCAATTCGGGGCTTTTCCTACGGGTAAAAGTGTTTTCCCGCGTTTTCTCTATCCTGCGCTTGCAACCAGTGACCGTGGCGGCTTGTATGCGGGGCACGCTTCGCCATCGTCAGGCCATACCGCCATGCGGCTTGTATATCGAACCATGACGCACGCCGGGAGCAGCGCCGCCACGTTCGGAATGTCCGCGCGGCATTGACCCGGCTCTTTGCGCTTCACCCGACCCGTTGGCGTCCGCTCGAATACTGCTTGGCTACACGTTCCGCACCTTTGTTTCATCGCGCGCCGCCAGTCAGCTTGCGCGCCGTACAGCCGAACCACTCGCCAACCTTGCCCATGCTGCAACCGGCAACGCTAGCGGTCGGCGCGCCGCCGTGCGCGGGGATAGCCGCGTTGTGCATCGCTTCCGCGCCGTATCCCGCCGCCACCATCGCGACCGCCATCGCGCCGCCGCCAATCCACGACCGAACAGCCTTCATCGCGCCAACCCTCCGAACTCGCCGCGTACACGGCACTTGAACCAATGGCCCGCCAGCTTCACCAGCAAGCGCGGCGAGCCGATCAATACGCCCGCGAACAAACACACGTCCAGCATTTACTTTCCACCCTTTGAAGTTGTCCAATCGCCGGTCAGATAGCGAAGGAATTCCGCCTTTGCCCGCTCGATACGCGCCGCACTTTCCGCCGCCGCGTCCGCCTCGCGCTTCTGCGCGTCCGTCATTCCGTCACCCCCATAACGTCGCCAATCAGATCGCGGCGGCCCGCCAGCGTTCGCGGAACATACCCCGCATCAATCAACCACCACGAAACCAACTCCCGAACCGTCATGCCCGCCAGCAGCGCCGCCAGCTTGACCGCCTTCGACTTCCACAGCCTCACAACCACCGACCGCCAGCGCTGCGCGCCATACGCCCATTCGCCCGCCTCGCTCAATTGATCCGCCACGTAATGCCGCAACTTCGAATCAAACCGCATTGCCACCTTGGCGGCGAACAGCGCGCGTGCCTTTTTGTTTCCGATCATTGACCCTTTCCCCGTGTCGTTACTCTCACCTGGCCGATGCTCCCTTTGATCTTTACCCAAAGGTCAATTATATCCTATCAATTACCTGACGGGAATCCAGCTTCGCATCTGCTCCGCGTTTCTTCGGGCGCGGCTTGATGGTCTTTGCGGGGCGCGCCAAGCCTTCCGCCTTAAACACGTCCTCGCCCGTCATCGCCTCATGCACGAACGGGCGGCAATAGCGCGTGTATCTGTGCGCGAACTCCGCACGGTTGATTCGCAACAGGTCCGCCCACAGCATCAAGTCAACTTCCGGCAATGCGGACGTTCCACGTTCCACCTGACTAACCATCGTCGGGGCCGAATAGTCCAACTCAACGCACATATCCAATTGCGTCATTCCGATATCCTCGCGCCGCGCTTGCAGGATCGCGCCGAAGCGCTTGCGAAGGATTGAAGCGGTCGAATCAATTTGCACCGTCACGTCAATAACTCCCTTTACCTGAATCGAAAAAAAAAGAACCCGGCCAATTACCTTTTGGGAAAAGTGTTTTGCCGGGAAAATCGCATCATTGCGCGTCAGACCGCGCCGGCACCGATATCGACATTGCCCGCCGTATCAATCCGAATGTCAGCGCCAGCACCTTGCGCCAAGCGCTCGATTTCATCCGGGGATAGCGCGAGCGGCACCAGCCCCGAGATATACGCCCCAATGTCCGCCGCAACGTATAGGTCCGTTCCGTAGGGCCACGGGGAACCGTCATCGCGCCGCCGAAGAAAGAACGCGCCGCCGTTTCCAACTCGCGCAACCGGGAGCGAATCGAAGAACAACGGGAACGGGCCATTTCGAAGCGTCGCGCTAGCCGAAGCGCCAACCCAACGGTCAATCACCTTGCTAGCGTGATCCGTCGCCGCGCTCCAACTATCGGCTTGGTCGGGCACGCCCTCACGGTCATAGTGCTGGCCTTCGCGCCACGCAGCACGCAGAAATGCGAATAAGTCGCGCACGTCCACCGAAACCATGTATTCCGCGTCCGGGTCCGCCGCCGTCATTCCAGATTCCCCGTGATCGTGACGTTGCCGTTTATCGTGATCGACACGCCCGCCAGCGCTTCCAGCGCGAGCGATTCACCTTGCATGGCTTCAATCCGGGTAGTTTTGCTACCACCCTTTACCGCTTCGCGCGCGACTTCCGCCAGCGTGCGGATTGCGTTGACCGCGTTTTGCGCTGGCGTTGCACCGGGAGCGCCCACGCTCGACCATTCCGGCACGAACTCACGCAGCGCCTTGACGACTTCCAGCCACGCCTTAGCCTGTTCCGCGTTGTACGGCGGTTCGATTGCCGCGCATATGCACGCGTCCGCGATTCTCGTTCGTTCCGCCAGAAGCGACGCGACCGTTACCGCGAAGTCGCCCGCCAGTTCCCGGCGAATGTAGTCCGAATATTGATCGTTGCCCGCGAACGTGCGAACCGCCACAACCAGCGCCTTGCGCGCGACCTCGATATCACCAACCGTCATTTCACCAACCTCCGAAGTAATTCAACAACGCCAGCCCACGCCAGCACACAACCACCAACAACCGCCCACGTCATTCCGAACCCCCGCTTATCGTGTAGACCGCCAGCCGCCGCCACTCATACCCGAAGCCCGACCCGCCGCGCTTCGTCCTCAATTCCGGTTCCTTGAATACTTGCTTGCTCGCCTTGCCCGCCTTCACCAGCTTTTCCAGCCGGTAGCGCGCCGCCGATTCGCTGATCCCCTCGCGCTTCGCATACAACTGGACGGTCACGCCGCCCGCTTCGATTGCCTTCGTGCTTTCCAGCGCCTTCGCCTCTTCTTTCCGAATCCGCGCCACGTCATCAGCCAACCAACCCATTCGCAAACCTCCGTTCGATTGGCCCGCCAGCGCGGCGGGCCGGTTGCCACTCACTAAACCCGCAACCCGAGCCGCGCCGCGTCATACATTTGGCACGCCGCAGTCCACGCGTTACCGAACTGCTGTTTCTTCGACACTTCCGCGCCGGTCGATTCGTCCGTCACGCGGTAATCCATGTAGCCCGCATGCCAAACCTTGAATTGACCCGCGCCGCCCTTGAACTTGAACCCTTCCGGGTGAACCGGAATCGCCTTCGCCTTTGCCATTTCGTCCGCCTTCGTTGCGTTACCTGAAGGTCAAACTATACCACGTCGATTCCCTTCGGGTAAAGATACTTTCCCGCGAAAATCGCATCATTGGCGGCGAAGCAATCCCCACGTCACACCGCATTCAACCCGCGTTTTGAGCGACACAAGCCGCCGCGACAAGCGCACGTCCTCGATACCGGCGCGAAGCGTTTCCCCGATCTTTCCCGAGACTTCCGCCGCCCGCTCGATCAACGCATCCAGCGTTCCGAACTCGTTAAGCCAGCGTGTCGCCGTGACCTTTCCGCAACCCTTCAAACCCGGCACGCCGTCCACCTTGTCCCCGTTGAGCGCGAGCCAATCAAGGATTTGCGCCGCCCTGATCCCCGCGCCGAACTTCTTTTCAATCCATTCCGCGCCGCGCCACTCCGCGCCGAAATGGTCATACACGCGCGCACGGTGCGCCGTCAGCCACACCAAATCCTTATCCCCGGAAAGGATCGTGATTCGAGCAGGATCACGGCCCGATTCGATCCAGCGCCGAACCACTGTCCCAATCACGTCATCCGCTTCGACGCCGGGAACCGCCACGGTATGCACGCCCAACACGCCTTCGACGCGCTCACGCAACGGCGCAATCATCGCCTTGAATTCGGGCGTGCTTTCTTCGCGGTTCGCCTTGTATTCCGGGTAAAGCGCGTGACGCCAGTTCTTTCCGCCAGCATCGAACGCCACCAGCGCATGCGTTGACGGGTGTTCGTCAAATGCGCGGCGCAACGATTGCAGACTGGACCGCGATGCTTGCTTGACCTTTTCCGCCTCGATCATTGGCGCGCCGCCGTTGACCGCCTCATAAACCCGGCGCACGACCGAATGACCGTCCACCAGCAACAACGTTGATTCACTCACTCACAACCCCCGAACATTCGAGAATTTCACGCAGCGGCGCGGCAAGCCGTTCCGCCAGCACTTCGCACGCCGCCGCCAGCGCGTCGAACTGCGCGCGGGTCAACGTGTGCGTCACAATCTTTTCCGGCGCGGGCGGCGGGACCGGCCAAACCGCATCGCCCGATGCGAAGAACGGCGCAAGCGATTTCCGGTTTTGCGACAGGTACGCGAAGCACCACACATATTCCCCGTCAACCAGCCGCCCGATTTCCTTTAGGTATCGCCTATACCGTTCCGGCGCATATGCCAGCACCTTGCACGAATCGCCCGTGAGAACCCCGCGATGCTCGATACGCCGCATTTCCAGCGCCATCGTTTCAATGCTTTCCTCAACGGTCCCGTATGACGTTCGACCGCGCGAGCCGAATGACCCGATGGTTGGCATTCGCACGGTTAGCCGGATCGAATCGCCAACTACCATCTACCAACCATCCCGCCGACCATCGCCAGCCGCTTCGTGATCGACGCCGCCCAAAGCGCCATGTAATCCGCCTCATTGAAGCGCACGGCACGATGGTATTCACGGACGCACGCGACCAATTCACGGCGGTTGACTTGCTTCCGCGTTTCCTGCATCAAAACGCCGTTCGACGTGTACCCGGCCATTACTTCACCCCAAAAAAGTCAATCGGGCCGGATTCCGCCAAGCCATCTAGGAACTTCCCGCAAGCCGCCTTCACCGCCTCGCGCGTGGTTTCCTTCGGTAGCTCGCCAATCTCGATCAACGCCGCCAGCGCCATTTCCGCTTCGTCCCTATCGAACGACTCACGCGCCGCCACAATCCATCCGTCAATCCATGCGTCAATCCGGCGCTTCGCGGCTTCGCCCGTTTCGACCGTGGCGCATTGAAAGCCGTCATCAAGCGCGAAGATTCCAACGCCGCCGCACAGACCTTTCGCCACTCGATAGCCGCGATGCGTGAAGCCTTCCAGCGTCCGCCCCTTGTCGAGCGCTTCCGCGTCCGCAATCGCCCGGTCAGCGCGAGCAATGACCGCGTTCGCGCGCTTCGTCGCGCCGTCAATCGCCTTGGCTTCCGCAATTCGATCTTCCGCGCGCGTATGTTCGTGTTCGTTCGTCATTTCCATTTCCGGCATTGCCGCCCATTGGTTATCGCTTTTCAGCATGGTTGATAGTGCGATGGTCCGCGCCGACGCTTGACCAGCTTCGCGCCCGCCGTCCCGGTAAATGCGCGAGCGGATCGCGTCCGCGTTTTTGCAAATCGTCGCGATGCGCGAGCGCATCCAGTTCGCGTCCGCCGTGATTGCTGCGTTGGGTTGCAGCTTGCGCAATGCGTCGATGCGCGCCGCCTGTTCCGCGTTGACCTTCACGCGCCCGAGAATGTGAAACGCGTGGTGCTTGAGCGTCGCGCACTCTTCGACCGTCATAGCCTCTTCGTTCGAAGGAATGCCCGCAACGAATTGATCCGTGCCTAGAACCGCCTTTGCGCGGTCCAGCATTTCTTGCGCCGGGATTGCGCCGCGCTGGATCGGAACAATGAGATTGCACCCCGTACCGATCAACGCCAACAGGCGTTCCCGATACTGACCGATCAATCGAAGGGTTTCGACTTGATCCCCGACCGCATCGGGCGCGACCACGTAAAGCCCAGGTATCCCCGAATCGCTTTCCGCCATTTCCGCAATGGTTTCGTATGTCGCAAGCACCTTGTCAAAGTCCATCGCCTCGCCCGTTCGGAACGCCGTGAACGCGCCCGAATCGATGAATACCGCGCCGCCGCTGGCAAGGTATTTCGGAATCGTCATCAGCTTTTGGACGGTTTGCAGTTCGCCCGCCACCGCGCCGAACGGCACGCCCGCATCAATGGCGGCTTGCATATCCATCTTTGACGACATACCCGAGCGGAACGCGTGCTTGAACATGGTCTAGACTTTTCTCTTAGGTAAAACAGGGAACCCCGATTATTCCACAGGTGTTCCCTCTAGGTAAAGGTCAAATCGTGACGAATTCCGGCTTGTCCGCCAGCCCCAACTTATGCATTCGAACCTGTTCCCACACGGCATAAGCGGCGTTCCACAGTGCGCGCTTGCGCTCGCGCGGGTAACGCATGCCTTGATCGAACTCCATGTGGCACGCGTAGCACGCGGGCACCGTGAATTCGTCGGGAACCTTTAGGCCCATTCCTTTCCCTTCGTTCCGATGCGCTGGCACTACCGATTCATGTTCGAAGCCGCGCGCCATACAGCCGGGGAGCCGTAGGTAACACTGTTCGCCGCGACACGCCGCCAGATACCGCGCATCGTTACCCTTGGGTTGCTTCGGGCGTGACCGTTTAAACGTTATGCGCTTCGCGCGAGTCGGGGCCGGTAACGGCTCGCCGTGCTCGTCCACGTCGCCGGGATTGAACACGCGCACGCCGCCGCGCACCGCGTCCGCGTCAACGTCGCGATAGACCCCGTGCGGGTCTTGATGGTCCAGCGCGTGCGCCTCGCCCGCTTCGTCAATGAATACCGCGCCGCCAGCGTGCTTCCGCTTGAACCCGGATTGTTTCAGCCCGCCGCCCTTGTTCTGGAATCCCTTGCCGGGGGATAGACCCTTGTACACTTTCCCCGGCTTCGGCTTGAATCCGCTACGCCGCAGCACGCGCGCCGCCACCCATCCGACCAACCAGCACCATCCCCCGGATCGCATGGCACACAACCGGGTCCGCAGCGGGCCACCATCCAGCGTCTAGCACGTCCTCAACTTCGCACGGCAAATGCGCGTCCGACCGCCAAACAATCCGAATGTCCTTCGTCCCCAAGCCAGCTTTCACGTTGATGGTTGAATGAACCAGCACGCCCGAATCAACTAGCCGGTCAACATGCGAACGAACGGCGCGTTGTGTCAGACCCGCCAGCGCCGCAATTTCGCCATTCGTTACCGGGCGGTTTTCCCGCTCGATAACGCGCAGAACCTTCAAGCGCGATTCGTGCGGGCCGCACTGGCCCCACACGTCCGCCAACTTCAACCGGCGCGCCGTCATGCTGCGACCCTCCCCGCCGTGACCATGTTGTGCATTGCCGATACCGTCACCGGACACGCGACAGGCCACCACTTGCCCGCGATTTGATCCGCCAGCCGTTGCTTACGCGCCGCCGCCTTCGCCGCGTGCGCCGGGGATTGATATTCCTCCGGGGCGTTATCGCCTTCCCCGGCCTTGTAGAAGTTGACCCGACCGAAGCGGCGCGATATGTGGACCTCTTGCCCGAATCCCTCAATGCACATTTCCGACAGCGCGGAACGCACGGTCTTTTCCGGCGCGTTCAATTCCGCCACGATTTGCGCCGTGCTGCGTTCCTTTTCGTCCTGCATCAGTTCGGCAATGCGTCGAGCTATGGAAACGCGCGCCGTTTTAACTTCCGCCAGCGTTGCGCCGACCCTCACCGCTTCCGCTGCCGTTGTCGGCGCACCGAACAGCACATACACAATCGCATGGTTCCGCCCCTGCGAGCCGACGACGCGAAGGATTTGACCCATACCGGGGCGCGACAGATCGCGGGCGGCGGCTTGAATCGTCTTGCGCACCGCGCCGGGAATGGCGTCAACGATCTCGTCAATCGTGCGCGGCTTGCAATCCTGCATCAATGCCTTGACCTTAACTTTCGCGCTCATGCTTCAACCTCTTCGTTTCGTTTAAACACAGTTCCCGCCTCGATCCGTCTATGCACTTCGTCACGCGCCGCCATGACCATCCGGCGCGAACAGATTTCCAGTTGCGAATCGTGAAGCGACACAGCAAGGCGAAGGTCAACAATCCCGTCGCCGTCCAACCCCCAACGGCCCGTTTTGTCGGCGCGGTCACGCATGCGAACAAGCGCCTGAATTGCGCCCTTGAACGCATCGATGCTTTCCGCGCCAGCGCCCGATTCCGCCAGCACAATCCCGATGTTCATGGCGCATGCGAGCGTGGAAAAGTGCGTTTCGTCGCCGTGACCGCGCTCGATTTGCGACAACGCGACGTGATACGCAATCCCAAGCGTGTTGCGCTGCGTGTCGTCCATGCCCTGTTTGCTGAAAATCAGATTCATGCCCGCGTTCATTCGGGACACGCCGCGCGTGCGGCGGTTTTGCGGGCTTCCCTTGCTGCGCTTCTTCACCCTCAAATCTCCGTGACTTCGATTCCGTGAACTAACTTCATCATCTGGCGCTTGAACCGGTACATATCCGTTCGCATGCCCTTAACGTCCTCAACAACCACCGCTTCCCGCTCCATGTCCCGATAAACAAAATCGGCAACGTAGAACCGGGCGCGCAGCTTCTCGCCTTCGACCGTGCATGACTCCGCGATTTGGTAGCGAACTTGCATGCGAAGGTCGCGAATCAGACCGCGCGCTTGCTTGTCCCGTAGGTAAATGTAGCGACGACGCTCTTTCATCGAATCGAACTTGATCCCGTCCGCTTCGCATTCGATGTTCCGATACTTCGACTTTTTCGCCTTCTTCGCCGGAACCGGTTCCATTTTTTCCGGCGCGAGACTTGCGGCGCGCTGCGCCAGCAGTTCCCGCGTGATTTCGTCCTCGAACTGTCCCGGCGCATATGCGACCACTTCACGGATTCGAGCCGTTCCGATATGCGTTTGACCCGGCTCCACCGCCATGCCCCAACTTGCGCGCTGCATTGCCATACGTTCCCGCTCCTGTTTTGCGGCGTCCTTCCACTCTTCGAACGTCGCGTTGTCGATACTCATTACGTTTCCCGCTAGGTAACTGCGAAGTCAAATTCTGACACCCTTGGGTAAAGCTAGCCAGGAGCAAATATAGAGCTTTTCCTCTAATTCTCCCGGCCCCTACCGAAACGCGATGCGGACATTCCCGACCGTGCATGTCGGGCGCAACACCGCGAGAAACGCACGGAAACCACCCGCCAGCCGATTGTTTCCCCTTGGGGAATATCTTGGACGCACCAATACACCGCCAGCCCGTCACAGGGCCGCTAAACGCTTTTTGCCTCGAATTTCCCGATATTGCATTTCATCCCACCCGGAACGAATACCCAAACCGGCTTGTGATCGCAGTTCCGGTATCTGAGCTTGTGCATAGGGCGCGAAACGAATTCCGCGCTGCGCGTGTGCTTGCAGTTCCGGCAAACGCGTTCGGTCACGTCCGCCGCCGCGTTGCTCGTCATGACGCCAGCGCCTCCGTTGCGATGCGGATTTGATTCGCGTCAACCTGTTCCGGGTAATCCTTCGCCCGCTGCAACAGACGCCGCGCCCAATCTCGATTCCCGCCCTTCATCGGACGCAGCAAGCCCGATGCGCCAAGGTTGGACAGTTGCTTGCGCCCATGCTCGCGCGTCGATTCCGCCGCGCCGGGGGCCGGTAGCTCCATGATGCGTTCCGGCACGGGTTGAATCTTTCCGCTTGCGAGCACTTGCGCCAATGCAGCTTCGAAGCGCGGGAGCAACGAAGTAACCGAGCCTTGAATCATGTCGTGCTCACCGATCTTTCGCGCCGCCCAAAAAATCGCCGGGTTCGTCCAAACATCCTTTCCGAACTGGCGCTTGCGCATTTGCTCGATTGCCTCATACAGCGCCGCTTGAGGATTGATCGCCGGTCGGCATGCTTCCGCGAACTCGCCCCATACCGGAACGAACCGGGCGCGCTTGCATGCCTTTACGCCGCGTTGAATCTCCGACCATGTGAACCCGGCTTCGCGGATATCGTCGCCCCACTGAATCCGCATGTTCGCAAGCACGGCGTCCGCCAGTTCGGAACCCGCGCCGCGCCCCGCAAACTTGCTCACCAGCGCATCAAACCCGAACGCGCCCGCGAACTGCGCGAAGATGAATTCAACCGCGCCTTCCACGGAATCAGGCCGGGGAAGCCCGCCGCCGTCATTGCCAATTTGCGTGACCGTCAATTGTTCGCCCGTCATCCTTGCCCCGTTTGAGTTGATTCGCCGCCGAAGGGAACAGCGCGCCAAATGCACGCTCCGACTTTCCCGCCGCGTCCGCCGCGCCGCCGCGTGGTGCGTCCGTCCGGTTCTGATTCCGCCAGTAAGCCGCCGTGAACGCCTTCCAGCCCGCGCCCGCTGCGTACTCCACGGCTTGCGCCGGGGTCATGCCGACTTCGGCGGCTTGCGAGCAGTGCCGCGCCCACGCCGTTTCCGTGATTGCCGAATCTCCCCGCGCCGTCATCCAATCCGCCGCGTGTCGCTCGTCAACGCCCTTGTCGACCAGAAACGCGATGCCGTCGATTCGCGCCCGTTCCGCCTTGGTCACTCGCTTCGCTTTCGGCGGGTTGGATGCTGGCGATTCATCGCCAGATATACCGTTCCCTACTGTTCTTACTGTTCCATACTGTTCTGTGTCCCGTTTTTGGGACTGTTTCGGCGGAAAAACGGTACTGTTTCGCGGAAAAACGGTACTGTTATCAGGGAAAAACGGAACTGTTCCGTTTTTGGGACTGTTCGGCTCTTGGCGCGGGCCGATAGTCACGGGCACGCCGCGTTCCAGATTGATGCGATAGACCACGATTTGCGCCGTCACGCCAACCCGCTTTCCCGTGTCGATGATCCAGCCGGAATCCCTCAACTTGCCGAGATTCGCCAGCACGGTTTTACGGTCCTGCTCCGTCCAGTTGCAGATTGTTTCCGTGGAAACGTAGGACAACCACGTTTCCCCCGCATAGTCCGCCAGCGCCATAAACACCGCCTTAAGACTTCCCTTGCCGAGTGTTTGCGCGCGCGCCCATGTGATTGCGTCGAGACTCATGCGCGCACCTTATGCCGCTTGCTTGAACGTCGAGCGCAGATAAGCCCAATCAACGGACGGGTCCAGCACTTCGCACGGAATCGCGCCGCCGCTTTCGCGTTCGATGTTCACGCACAGGCCCGCGCCGAACGTTTGCTTGGCGCTGATCGCTTTCCGCAGATAGCCAACGGACGTTCCAATGCGCGCCGCGAACGCCTTTTGGTTTTCTGGCGTCATGGAATTGATGAAGTCGAGTAGTTGTTTCACGATTGTTCCCCTTTTTCGTGGTTGGTGATACCATACTTTACCGTTGGGTAAAGCAAAGTGTCAAGAATCGCGTTATGCTTTACCTTTTGGTGTTATCCCAACGGGAATTCCCCGGATGCGCGCATGCCCGCACAATTCAGGCATGAATTAGGAGATTTGAAGCAATGGAAAACCGCTATGAACGCCGCCGCGTGCGCTTGCTGGAACTTCGTGACCGCCTTTGTGACGGTCGGAATTCGAGCCTTGCAAAACGTATCGGGAAGTCTGACAGCTACATTACCCGGATGCTTTGGACCGATGATCGCGAAGGCCGCAAGCGCATTGGCGAAGATATGGTTGCAGAGATTGAGCATGCGCTTGGCGTGCCAACTGGAACGCTTGACAGCAAGCTACCGATAGACACGATCCTTGCGAATCGCGGACAAGTCGAGAAAGATCAAACTGCAAAATTGCTCGCGACGCCGACCGCCGCGCCACTAGCGGCCAGCAGCGCAGAAGCGGGAACCATGATCCCCCTGTATTCGTGGCAGTTGCCGAAAGGGAAAGGCGCTTGGGAAGTGCTCGATTGGATACCCGCCGCCGTTACCGCCGATCCAAACGCGTACTACCTCCGCATGATCGGGCCGTGCATGCACAACCCGGCAGTTGAACCGAGCCTTGCAGACGGGGATTTGCTACTGATCCACCCTGCAACAACCGCGAAGCCGGGGGATTTGGTAATTTTCGTTCGCCCCGGATCGCACAGCATGTGCCCGCGCCAGCTTGTCGTTGACAGTTCCGGCCAATACCTCCGCGCCCTGAATCCATCATGGCCGGAAGGGATTACCCCGCTGGCGAAGGCGCGCATTGTTGGTCGCATTGCGGCAAAGGTCGTGCGGTACTGATGACCCGCTACCCGTAACAGGCCGGTTACTACCGGCCTTTTTTGTGACCGCCTATTGACCTTTGGGTAAAGGTAACGCTATTCTGTTGACCTTTAGGTAACAACCACCGGGAGCCGGGAGCATGAAAGCAATTCGGGAACAGATGACCGCCGCGCGCCAGATCGCGGAATATGCGCGCGGTTGGAACGCCGCGCAAATGGGCCGCGCAATCTCGCGTGACTCCACCCTTGCCGAGTCGGCGGGTTACTTCGACGCAACGAAGCCGGTCACGAAGGAACTGCAATGACAAAGCCTCAACTTTTCGACCGCGTCGCCGCGCTGGCACTCACCAGCGTTTCCGGCTATCTCGCCGTCATTGGCGCAACCTACCAATCCGCCGATCCGTCCGCGCGCGCCGGTTGGATCATTGCCGCGCTGGCGTCAACGTTCGTGGCGCATGCCGCCTTATCGCGTATCCGTGGGCGTGACCGTGGTTCGGTAGCGCTTGGAGTGCTAGCGTTCGTCGTCGCGCTCGCCGTGGTCATGGCAAATCACGTTTCGTTCTTCGTGAACTCCGCGAGCGAAAACACGGACCACCGCGCCGCCGTGTTGCCGGTTCCGGTCATGCCCGCCAGCTATGCGACCGTCGAGCAGTTGGCAACCCCGCTGCGCGACGCGGCGCGCGCTGTGACCGCCGCCAAGTCGCGCCGATGCGTCGAGCCCTGCCCGACCGTGCGCGCCGCCGTCGCCGCCACAACGGACACGCTAGACCGCTTGACCGCGCAGAACGGCGCAAGCCGCCGATATGACGCGGAAATGACCGCCTATAGCAGTTCGGTTGCGAGCGCTCGCGCGGACACGCTGGCGAGCGTGGCGGACGCCTTGGGGATTTCGTCCCGCGCGCTTCGAACCGCCCTTGGCGTTGCCACGGCTTGCGCGCTTGAGCTTGGCGCAATCGCGTTTTGGTATATCAGCGCGCCGACCGTTACCGCGCCCGCTACCGATACCGCGCCGGTTCCCGTGACCGTGACCGCTACCGTAAAGACTTCGGGAACAGCGCCCACGGCGGCGGAACTGTTCACGGGTCCGCGATTCACCGGGCCGCTTCACCTTGAACCGAAGAGGGAAGCGCGACGCGCGCCGATGCCGCCGCCGCCAAAGCCGCGCGTCGCGCCGAGCGCACCGCCGCCAAGCGTTCCGCCAGCACCGACGATGCCGGAACCGGACGTGTGCCGGGAAAGCGCCGGGTCTGCCTCGCGCGATATGGACGCGGACGTTACCCGCGTGATTGCGGCAATCGACGCCGGGGAACTGTCGGTTGGCGTCCGTCGCATCCGTCCGTTCCTTGGTTGCAATCAGGAACACGCCAGCGAAGTGAACAGGATCGCGCGGGAAAAACTCGCCCAAAGATTGACCCAAGGGGATTGACCAATGGGTAACTAACGGGGGACAATGTTTCCCCCGGAGTAAATTTCCGGGGATTCCGGGAGATTTACTCCGCCGTAAGGGAGTCGGAATGTCTGTCAGATTTCGTTATCACTGCCGTTGCCGCAAGTGCGCAACCCGACGTTGCTTTTCGCGCCCGCCCGATCAATACGCGAGCGCGCCAGCGTGCCGCGTGTGCGGCGCTCGTGACTACAGGCTAGACAAATGGATGAACCGGCGCGATACCACGGTAACGCGCTGTGATTGCCGCCAGTACCCGTTCCCGCATCGCCGAGGATCGCTTTATTGTTGGTACAGGGCGGACGGGTCAGACCGCTATCCGGGTGATCCTGATTTTGCAGACCGGGGATATTTCCCCGAAGATCAACCAAGCGCTCACGCAGAAAATTGACATGACCGAGGCAACACAGGCCGCACTGGCGGCAATCGAGATTTACGCGGCGCGCCACCCGCGCCCAACGCAAGTGACCATCGGGCAAGCCGCCGAAATGCTTGGCTTGTCCCGCTGGACCGTGGCGAAGTTGGTTGATATGGGAACGCTCGCGCTCAACAGGTGCGGGCGCATCCCGATTGAAATGGTCGATGCCGCGCGCGCCGCGCTCCCGACGACCGGCAAGCGCTAGATTCGTGCGGCAATGTCCGCCGCCGATTCCCGGTAGTAGGTGTTTTGCAGCGTGCGCAAGTCCATATGCCCGCTGATTTTCGCCAGCGTCATAACGTCCACACGTCGCGCGAGCCGGGTCAACGCTTCCGCCCGCGTGTCGTGGAAGTGCAACCCGGCAATGTCGGGATACAGCGCCGCCAGCCGACCGCGCGCTTTTCGGAACAGGGCTTCCATGCTTGCGGACGTGACCGTAAAGCATCGGTCACGCGCCGCCACGGGCCGCAGCAACCGCGCGGCGTGCCGCGTCAACGGCACTTCGCGGGGCCGACCGGTCAAGTGCTGCATTTTGTGGTTCACACGCGCAACGCGCTTTGTCAGGTCGAGATTGCCCGCGCCAAGCGAAAGCACTTCCCCGGCGCGCATCGCCGTCCGCAACGCGACAAGGAACGCAAGCGCCGTTTCTTGCGATAGGGTCACGGGCGCAACGCCCGTGCGATAGCCTAACTGGCGGCAAATCAACTTCACTTCCAGCGACGTAACGCGCCGGTCACGCGGCGGGCCGTCCACGGGGAGCCGAAACCCTTCCCACGGGTTGCCTTCCATCCAGTGCCATTCCTTGCGGGCGACAGAGAACGCATTGCGAAGCCAGTTGATATCGCGATTGACCGAAGCAGGGGACACGTCGCGCAAGCGCGCGTCACGCCACGCCGCCAAGTCGGGGGTCCGCACGTCCGCCAGCTTGAGCGCGGCGAAGTCGGGAAAGTTTTTCAGCAATGACGCGATACGCAACGATTCAGAGCGCGCGCCTTTCTTCGTGCTCGATACCTCGCGTTCGTATCGTTCCAGCATGTCCCGCACTGTGTAGCGTTCGCCGGGGGATTGCGTGGATTGCAGCCGGATTTCGTGTTCGCGCGACGCCGCCCATGCGCGGGCTTCGCGCTGCGTGCGGAAC
This sequence comes from Paraburkholderia sp. BR10936, assembly GCF_040965735.1. Taxonomy (NCBI): domain Bacteria; kingdom Pseudomonadati; phylum Pseudomonadota; class Betaproteobacteria; order Burkholderiales; family Burkholderiaceae; genus Paraburkholderia; species Paraburkholderia sp. BR10936. The sequence goes on along the minus strand of NZ_JBFRCM010000004.1, from coordinate 129,861 downwards.
GTCCGCGAGTCGCGCACGCCCTTAATCGCTATCTGCGCGCGCCAGCCGTCTTTGTAGGGGGTGATTGATGCCATGTTGTGACCGTGGGGAATGCCTTGGGGAATCCGTGGGGAGCCGCGCCAAAGAATATCCCCATTGACCGGGGAGTAATACTGTTCATTCGTACAGTACGACGCGCTGGAAGCCCCGTAGCTACGGGGTTCAACATTCGAGGGGGAATGTTTTAAAACGTCGTGGTGCCGGGGACCGGACTCGAACCGGCAAGCCGTAAGGCGGCGGATTTTCGTCACACCACGTCTTTCGACGCCACACGCCATGCATGGGCGCGCGTTCGTGCGCTGGACTATGCCTTCACCGTCGCTGAGCGCCGCGTAATCTCACGCCGCGCCTCGCCTTAGGCGCCCCCCGTCTAGTCTCTACACCTTCCTGACCACCGCTTTGCGCGGCAGCCGGCTTGGCTCGGCGTTGCCTCGGCGCCTCGCGCGCGACGCGCTTCCAGGCCCAGGGGTTTCGCCGAATTTGAGGGGTTCTGCACCGGCCGTTTCCGGTCGGGCACTCAATCGTTTCTTAAGTCCGCTATGTTTACCAATTTCATCACCCCGGCAGGGCGGACGCGATTCTACCATTGCCCGGCGCACCTCCCAAAGGCGGGACGGGGGACCGCATCCGTCATCTGCCGGTCATACGCATTTTTCATAATCGGCCCCATCGAAAACGTTTACATACGACGCCGGGGCCGATCGCATGACGCCAACCATCAAGGATGTCGCCGCACACGCCGGATTCTCGATCGCCACCGTGTCGCGCGCGATCAATGCGCCTCATACGGTCAACCCCGTCACGCTCGCGCGGGTGCGCGAAGCAATCGACGCGCTGAAGTTCCGCCCGAACCCGCTCGGCCGCCAGTTGCGCGGCGAGCGCACGCGTCTGATCGGCGTGGTGCTGCCCACGCTCGCCAATCCGGTGTTCGCCGAGTGCCTGCAGGGCATCGACGAACTCGCCGCGGCGCAGGGCTTTCGCCTCATGCTGATGACCACGCAGTACGACGCCGAACGCGAGCGTCATGCGATCGAGACGTTGCGCGCGCAACGTGTCGAGGGGCTGATCCTGACCGTCGCCGACGCCGACACCCATCCCCTGCTCGACGAACTCGACGCGGACGGCCCGCTCTACGTGCTGATGCACAACGACACGAAACGGCGCCCTTCGGTGTCGGTGGACAACCACCAGGCCGCCTGCGACGGCGTGCGCATGCTCATCGCGCACGGCCATCGCCGCATCCTCATGCTGGCCGGCACGCTCGCCGCCTCCGACCGCGCGCGCCAGCGCCATGCGGGCTATGCACTCGCAATGCAGCAGGCCGGCCTCACGCCCGCGCCGGCCCTCGAAGTCGATTTCAACGCGCAAGAGCTTGCGCCTTCGGTGCTCGCACATCTGACGAGCGGGCCCGCGCGGCCCACGGCCCTCTTCTGCAGCAACGACCTGCTGGCCATGGTCGTGATGCGCGGACTGCGCCGCGCCCGCCTGCGCGTGCCGCAGGACATGTCGATTCTCGGCTTCGACGGCCTCGCGATGAGCAAACTGCTCGCACCGCCGCTTGCGAGCATCGGCACGCCGAACCGCGATATCGGCTGCGAAGCGTGGCAATGCCTGATGGCGCGCATCGGCGGCCAGTATGCGGGGCCACTCGCCAATACGCTGCCGCACACCTTGCGCACCGGCGGCACCATCGCGGCGATCGCGCACGCGCCGCTCGGCGCGCGTGGAAGCGCGATCGATCGCGGCCTCGAACTCGGCGGCGCGCTCTCGTGAGTCTGTGGCGCGTCTGAGGAACAAACCGAACCAGCCGAACAATCCGGGGCCGTGCACGCACGCGGCCCTCATCCACCAGAACGCTCTCGCAACCGACCTGGAGACCTGCCTTGACCAGCCGACTCGCCTTTGCCGGCCCGCTTTCGCTTGTGCCCGTGCGCGCCGTCCTGCGCACGCTAGCCGCACCCGTGCGGCGCCTGACCCGCTTCGCCCGCTTCTCCCGCGCGCTGCCGCTCGCCGCGAGCGCCGCCGCCCTCGTAGCCGGATTTGCCGCGCCGCTGACGGCGCAGGCCGATCAGACCGCCATCTGCTACAACTGTCCGCCCGAATGGGCCGACTGGGCGAGCCAGATCCAGGCGATCCAGAAAGAGACCGGTATTCGCGTGCCGTTCGACAACAAGAACTCCGGCCAATCCATCGCACAACTGATGGCCGAGCAGAAGAGCCCGGTCGCCGATGTCGTTTATCTCGGCGTGTCATCGGCATTCCAGGCGAAGGACAAGGGCGTGATCACGCCATACAAGCCCGCGCACTGGAACGACATTCCCGCCGACCTGAAGGACCCGCAAGGCTACTGGTTCGCCATCCACTCGGGCACGCTCGGCTTCTTCGTCAACAAGGACGCGCTCGAAGGCAAGCCGGTGCCGCGTTCGTGGGCCGATCTCCTCAAGCCCGAGTACAAGGGCATGGTCGGCTACCTCGATCCGTCGAGCGCCTTCGTGGGTTATGCGGGCGCGGTAGCCGTGAATCTCGCGTTGGGCGGCACGCTCGACAACTTCCAGCCCGCTTTCGAATGGTTCGGCAAGCTCAAGGCCAACCAGCCGATCGTGCCGAAGCAGACCGCCTACGCGCGCGTGCTGTCGGGTGAGATTCCGATCCTGCTCGACTACGACTTCGACGCCTACCGCGCCAGGTACAAGGACCACGCAAACGTCGAGTTCGTGATCCCCAAGGAAGGCACGATTTCGGTGCCCTACGTGATGAGCCTCGTGAAGAACGGCCCGCACGAAGCGAACGGCAAGAAGGTGCTCGACTTCGTGCTGTCCGACGAAGGCCAGAAGCTCTGGGCCAATGCCTACCTGCGCCCGGTGCGCGCAAGCGCGCTCTCGCCGGAAGCGGCTTCGAAGTTCCTGCCCGCGAGCGATTATGCACGCGCAAAACCCGTGGACTTCGCGAAGATGGCGGCGCAGCAGCAGGCGTTCGGCGAGCGCTATCTGCAGATCATGCACTGATACCCCGGCCGATCACTTCCATGCATGACCTCACTTTTCCGCTGCGCTGGCGTGTGGCGCTCATCGCGCCCGCGCTCGCGGTGTTCCTCGCCTTCTGGCTGCTGCCGATGATCGCACTCGTGCAGGTGAGCGCCGACGGACACTTCTTCGAGACTTATCGCGCACTCCTGACGAATGGCCGTTACATGAGGAGCCTTGGCGCGACCATTGCGCTCTCGGCCGCCGTGACCGCGGCAACGCTCGTGATCTCCACGATCTGCGGCCTTCTGCTCGCACGGCGCACGTTCGCCGGGCGCCGCGCACTCGTCGCGCTGCTCACGTTTCCGCTGGCCTTTCCTGGCGTGGTGGTCGGCTTCATGGTGATCATGCTCGCCGGCCGCCAGGGGCTCATCGGCGCGCTCTCGCTGCGGCTCACCGGCGAGCGCTGGGTGTTCGCGTACTCGATGGCGGGACTCTTCGCGGGCTATCTGTACTTTTCGATTCCGCGGGTGATCGTGACCGTGATCGCCTGCGCAAGCCAGCTCGACGGCTCGCTCGAAGAGGCCGCGCGATCGCTTGGCGCGTCGTCGTGGCGCGTGCTGTGCGATGTGATCCTGCCCGCGCTCGCGCCCGGCCTCGTCGCCTCAGGAGCGATCTGCTTCGCGACCGCGATGGGCGCGTTCGGCACGGCCTTCACGCTCGCCACCGACATCGACGTCCTGCCGATGACGATCTATACCGAGTTCACGCTCAACGCGAACATGGTCACCGCAGCCGGCCTCTCGATCGTGCTCGGTCTCGTGACGTGGGCGGTGCTCACGCTCGCACGCAGCGTGACGGGCGCGGCCGTCGCGGCCACGGCATGAGCACGCTGTGGTTTTCGAGGACTCCAGAATGAATTCGGTCGTCAATCCCGCCGCAACGGCTGCGCAAGACATGCATGAAGCGCCCGGCCAGCCGCCCGCCGCGCGGCGGCGCTTCGCCCGGCCCTCGGTGCGCGCATGGATTGCGTGCGCGCAATGGCTCGTCACGCTCGCCACCTGCGCATTTCTCATCGTGCCCGTGGTGATGTCGATCGTCGCGGGGCTTACCGTCAACTATCTTCGCGGCGTCGCGAGCGGCCTTACGCTGCGCTGGCTCGACCAGGTCTGGGCGCAGTATCACGCGAGCGTCTTTCTCTCGCTCGAAGTGGCGGCCGCCACGCTCGTCATCACGCTCGTGACCGGCGTGCCCGCGGGCTATGCGCTCGCACGCAGCCGCACGCGCCTCTCGCGCCTGATCGAGGAATTGCTCGTGCTGCCCGTTGCGCTGCCCGGCCTCGCTTCGGCGCTCGCCCTGCTCGTGGTGTACGGCGGCTTCAGCACCTTTCGCATGAGCGCGGCATTCATCGTGGTCGGCCACGTGGTGTTCACGCTGCCGTTCATGGTGCGGCCCGTGGCAGCCGTGTGCGCGTCGGCGGACCTGCGCACGCTCGAAGAAGGCGCGGCGAGCCTCGGTGCGAGCTTCTGGCAGCGCTTCACGACCATCGTGCTGCCCAATGCACGGCCCGGCATCGTGGCGGGCGCGCTCGCGGTGCTCACGCTTTCGATCGGCGAATTCAACCTCACCTGGATGTTGCACACGCCCGACACCAAAACGCTGCCAGTCGGCCTCGCGGACACCTATGCGTCGCTGCGCATCGAAGTGGGCAGCGCCTACACGATCCTCTTCTTCGTCATGACGATGCCGCTGCTCGTGGCGATGCAATGGCTCGGCGTGGACGTACCCGGCGCCTCGGGAAAGCCCTCTGGCAAGCAGCGCCTCGCAGGCCAGCAAAATAGCAACAAGGATTCCGAATGAAACTCGAACCGATCCCGATTACGCTCACGCGCTGCGCGAAGACGTTTCGCGGCACGCGCGTGCTCGAACCGCTCGACCTCGCGATCGGCGCCGGCGAAACGCTCGTGCTGCTCGGCCCTTCGGGCTGCGGCAAAACCACCACGCTGCGCATGATCGCGGGTCTGGAAACGCCCGACGCCGGCGGCCGTGTGGCCTTTGGCGACGAGGACGTGACCGCGCTGCCGATCGAGCAGCGCAAGGTCGGCATGGTGTTCCAGAACTACGCCCTCTTTCCGAACCTCGACGTGCGCGGCAACATCGGCTATGGCCTGAAAATCCAGCGCGTTCCCGCCGCCGACGCGCGCGCACGCGTGGACGAATTGCTCGCGATGATGCGTCTCGAAGCGCACGCGACCAAGCCCATCAACCAGCTTTCGGGCGGCCAGCGCCAGCGCGTGGCGCTCGCACGCGCGCTCGCACCACGCCCGCGTGTACTGCTGCTGGACGAGCCGCTCACCGCGCTCGATGCGCGCCTGCGCGACACCTTGCGCAGCGAGATGAACGCGCTGTTGCGCGAGCTGGGCGTGACGACGGTCTACGTCACGCACGATCAGGCCGAGGCGATGGAGCTGGGCGACCGCATCGTCGTGATGAGCGCAGGCCGCATCGAGCAGATCGGCACGCCGCGCGAGATCTATTTCCGGCCTGCGAGTCGTGCGGTCGCGCAGTTCGTCGGCACGCTCAACCGGATCGCCGGAGAATGGCAAGGTGGCATGCTGCGCACGAGCGGCGGCGCCGTGCCGGCCGGCCCGTACCAGACGAGCGGCGCCGCCGAGCTGTATTTCCGCCCCGAAGACGCCACGCTCGCCGACCCTGTCGGCGCGCAGCTGCGCGGCGTGATCGAACAGGCGACCTTTCTCGGCGAGCGCACGCGGCTCACGATCGGCGGCGCGGCGCCCGATGCCCTGCTCGTCGACGTGGCGGGCCGCGTCGAGCTGGCGCGCGGCACGCCGGTCGGCATTTCGATTGCCCCTGAAGCGCTCATCGCGCTCGCGTAATTCTTACTCAATGAGGACTACCATGCTGCTCGCCCAGATCAGCGACCTGCACATCAAGCCACCGGGCGCGCTCGCCTATCGCCGCGTCGATACGGCCGCGAGCCTCGCACGCACCATCGCGCGGTTGAACGCGCTCACGCCGCGCCCCGACGCGGTGCTCATGACCGGCGACCTCGTCGACCAGGGCTCGGTCGAGGAATACCGGCACCTCAAATCGCTGCTCGACACGCTCGAGATTCCGTACTGGCTCCTGATCGGCAACCACGACGCGCGCGAGCCGCTGCGCGAAGTATTCGCCGATCGGCCCGAACTGCGCGAAGGCGGCGAGTTCATCCAGTACGCCGTTGACCTCGGCGCGCTACGCGTGATCGCGCTCGACTCCATGCAGCCGGGGCAAAGCGCGGGCACACTCTGCGCGACGCGCCTCGCGTGGCTCGCGCAGCAGCTCGATGCGGCGCGCGGCAAGCCCGTGATCGTCGCACTCCATCACCCGCCGTTCGACTGCGGCATCGGCCACATGGATGCGATTCGGCTCGACGACAGTGCCGCGCAGGCGCTCGAAGCGCTCGTGGCGCACCATCCCAATGTCGAGCGCGTGCTGTGCGGCCACGTGCACCGGCCCATGTTCGTGCGCTTCGGCGGCACGATCGCTGCGGCCGTGCCGGCGCCGGCCCACCAGGTCACACTCGACCTCGCACCCGATGCGCCCTCCACCTTCACGCTGGAGCCGCCCGCCTTCGCGCTGCATCGCTACGATCCGCGGGGCGGGATCGTCACGCATCATGGCTACGTCGATCCATTCGACGGACCGTATCCGTTCTACGAGCCCACGGGCGAGCTGATTGCCTGAAAGCGCGACAGGCGGCCCGCTCCCGGGCCGTCAGCGCGATTGTGCGCGCTCCGGTATGATCGGCACGCTCGAAGCCTGCCTTTCGCATCACCGGGCGCCGCCCGCATCGCACATGTCCACACCTGATTCCGCAACCGCTGGCGCAAGCCAGTCGCTGCGCGGCCTGCTGCTCCTGCTCGCGACCATCGCGGGCGTCACGGTCGCGAACATCTACTTCAACCAGCCGCTGCTCGACGATTTCCGCCAGAGCTTCCCGGCCGGCGCCGCGTGGATCGGCGCCGTGCCGGCCGGCACCCAGCTCGGCTACGCAGCGGGCATGCTGCTGCTCGCGCCGCTCGGCGACCGCTACGACCGCCGCCGCATCATCCTGCTGCAAACCGCCGGCCTGTGCGTCGCGCTGCTCGTCGCGGCCACGGCGCCCTCGCTTGCCGTGCTGGTCGGCGCGAGCCTCGCGATCGGCATCCTCTCCACCATCGCGCAGCAGGCCGTGCCGTTTTCCGCGGAACTCGCGCCGCCCGAGGCGCGCGGCCACGCGGTGGGCACGGTGATGAGCGGCCTCTTGCTCGGCATCCTGCTCGCGCGTACGGCGGCCGGTTTCGTCGGTCAGTACTTCGGCTGGCGCGCGGTATTCGGCGCGTCGATCGTCGCGCTGCTCGTGCTCGCGCTCGTCATCGTGAAAAAGTTGCCGAAGAGCCAGCCGACCTCGACGCTCGGCTACGGCAAGCTGCTCGGCTCGATGTGGCATCTCGTGCTGGAGCTGCCCGGACTGCGTGAAGCATCGGCGACCGGCGCCTGCCTCTTCGCCGCGTTCAGCCTCTTCTGGCCCGTGCTCACGCTGCTGCTCGCGGGCGAGCCGTTCCATCTCGGGCCGCAGGCGGCGGGCCTGTTCGGCATCGTCGGTGCGGCGGGCGCGCTGGCCGCGCCGATGGCGGGCCGCTCCGCCGACAAGCGCGGGCCGCGCGCTGTCATCACGATGTCGATCGCGCTGATGGCGCTCGCGTTCGTGATCTTCGCATTCTCCGGCACGAGCCTGATTGGCCTCGTGATCGGCGTGATCGTGCTCGACGTGGGCGTGCAGGCCGCGCAGATCTCGAATCAGTCGCGCATCTACGCGCTGCGCCCCGAGGCGCGCAGCCGCGTGAATACGGTGTTCATGGTCTGCTACTTCATTGGCGGCGCGACCGGTTCCGCCGTGGGCGTAACCGCGTGGCACGCATTCGGCTGGATCGGCGTGTGCGCAGCGGGCATCGCATTCACGGCGCTCGCCGGCTGGATTCACCATGCAACGCGCCCGCGCATGGGCGCGGGCGCGCGGACTTCTTCCTGAGGGCTGGCGTCAGGCGTTATTTGCTCGCATACAGCAAATCGGTCATATCGTCGGCGTGCTCTTCCTCCGTCGCGAGGATTTCCTCAAAGATGCGTCGCGTCGTGGTGTCGTCATGACCGAGATAATTGATGATCGCGCGATAGCTCTCGATGGCGATGCGCTCCGCGATCAGATTCTCGCGGATCATGTCCTTCAGGTCGACCCCTTCCTTGTATTCCGAGTGCGAGCGCTCGAGCAGCGTTGCCGGCGAGAAGTCTGGCTCGCCGCCTAGCTGCACGATCCGGGCCGCGAGCATATCGGCGTGCTGCTGCTCCTCGGTCGCGTGCTGGAGAAACTCGGCCGCCACCGACTCGGACTCGATGCCCTTCGCCATGAAATGGTGCCGCTTGTAGCGCAGCACGCACACGAGCTCCGTGGCGAGCGAATCGTTGAGCAACTTGAGCACGGTCTCGCGATTCGCGGGGTAGTCCGACGTGACCGGCCCCTGGTCGAGATTGCGGCGCGCCTCATCGCGTACGCGCTTGAGATCGAACTCAAACGAAGCGTGTGTCTTCGACATCTGATTCTCCTTCGAACATGACATGCATGAGTGGGATTGGGTTTCGCATGCGCGCGTCATCGGTGCATCACGCCTAGCAGCAACGTGACGACGAAGACCACGAGGAAGATATAGAACAGGATCTTGGCGATTTCGGCCGCGCCCGCAGCGATTCCCGTGAAGCCGAACACGGCGGCGATGATCGCGATGATGAAAAACACGATGGCGTAGTGAAGCATGGCGTAGTCCTCCTTGTGGGCGGATGTGCTGCGCTATGTCGCGCCTGCGTCAGCGCTAGCGCAAGCCGCGGACCCGACGCCTGCGCACACGCAGACGCATGGCGGCACAAATGACCGGGCACGAGACATGCTGGAGAGTGATCTCCTTTGACACCGTGGAGGACTTCCTCATGAAACGCCTGATTGCCCTCTTTCTCGTTACCGCATCGCTGGCAGCGCTCTCGGCCTGCAACACGATGGCGGGTGCCGGCGAGGACGTTTCCGCAGGCGGCCACGCCCTCACGAATTCGGCGGAAAAGGCAAAATAGTGTCCGGCAAACGGTAAAGGCGCCGGAATGACGGCTAACGCGTGCGCGTAGCTCGTACGTACGCTACCGGCATCGATCACCGGTGAACGACGAAGTCGCGGCCGCTGTGCGCCTCGCATGCGCAGCGGCCGCGCACGCAACGCGGCGCGACGACGCGAGGCGCGTCGCGAAGGTAGGATGCACTCAGGCAGTGCGGCGGCGGTCGTCGAACAGGAACGACAGACCCACGCTGCCGAGAATCAGCACGGTCGCGACAACGGTTGCGCTCGTGACCGGCTCGCCGAGCAGCAGCGCGCCGAGTGCGACGGCAACAACGGGATTCACGTACATGCAACTGCTCGCGACGAGCGGGCTGGTATGGCGGATCAGGTAGCCATAAGCGACGTAGGCCGCCATCGTGCCGATGAAAAGCAGGTAGAGAAACGCCACGAGCGGCAGGAAATGCAGCTCGCCCATGCGTTCGCCGCTGATCCACGCGACCGTCGTCGAAATGGCGCCGCCCAGGCCGATCTGCAGCGCCGTCGCGACGAAGAGATCGGTCGGCAACGTGAGCTTGCCCGCCAGATGCGCGCCGATTGCCCAGAAGAGCGCGCCGCAGAGAATCGCGAGGCTGCCGCCCGCCGAGCCGGCCGCGGCGCCGCCGTGGCTCAGGATGGCGATGCCGACGAGGCCGAGCGCGACCGCGGCCCATTCGGCCTTTGCCACGCGCCGCCCGGTGACCGCCGAGATCACGGTCGCAAAGAGCGGCACCGTGGCGACCATCACGGCCGCCTTGCCAGTGCCCACGGTACGCATGCCGTAGGCGAGCATGCCGCTCGACAGGCCCACGAGCAGCGTGCCCACCACGCCCGCGTTGCGCACTTCGAGCAGCGTTGGCATGACGGGCCGCCGGCGCATGGCGAAGACGAACAGGCCGATCCCGGCGAGCAGATTGCGCAAGCCGGAAAGCAGGAGCGGCGGGAAAGAATCGAGCGCGACTTTCACGCCGAGATACGTCGAGCCCCAAACGAAGTAGACGACGGCGAGCGAGAGCGCAACGCGCCCGGTGCGCGATTGCGGCAGCCGTACGGCACGCGCGAAACGCCATAGCGCGGCTGCGACCTGCTTGGCCCCGGCGAAAAAAGATTGAGTGTTCACGTGGAAAGGCAAACGGGGAGGCATCGTCAATTCACCGCGGCAGGTGAAAGGCAGGACCGCGGTCGCCCCGGCAGCAAGGTGGCGGGACGTGTGAAGCTCGACGGCATGGTGCAGATGCGCAAAAACGCGAAAAAAAACGGAGTACGAAGGACACCCGGGGACGGGCGAAGCGCATTATGCAACAACGCCGGGTGTTGCGGATGCTTTCAGGATGCTTTATGCGCAGCGATTCGTTGCGTGCGCGTCACAGTGTGAGCGGCGCAAGCGAGGACCGTGGATCGCGCACCATATTGCCGTGTAACGGCCGCGTTGCGCCGCGCTGGGAAGACCGTGCTAGCATGACAAAACCTTTCGCTTAACTTTCACCAACCGGATTTCATACACGCCGCTCGCCATGCTTTCGCTCGTTTCGCGTCCCGTATTCGCCTTGCCGCCGCGTCATTTGCGCGGCGCGTCGGCACGCGTACGCGCCGAGCGCGAGCGAACCGCGCTGTGGCCTCTCGACACCCGAGCGCGCGCCCTAGCTACTCTCTCCGCTCCGCTTTACGCCGCCCGGCGTCCGCACTGAACCGCCTCCCCAACCCATCGGAGCCGGTCGGTCGGGCTCCGGGCCGATCCGTTACACCGCCGTTACGCCCCGCTGCGGCCCGCGCCCGATTGCGCGAGTTCGCTCCCAGCCCTCGCCGTTACCTCGAATCTTTTCTGGATCGCAAGGAAGACTGCCATGTCGAAGAAAATCCGTTACTTCACCGAACTCGATGTCGCCCGCCTCGAAAAATGCGCCGCCGAACCCGGCGCCGCGCCCGCGCGCCAGGCCATGCTCGACGAACTCCTCGAACACGCCGTGATCGTGGAATCGCGCGACATGGCCGCCAACGTCGTGACGATGAACTCGCAGGTCACGCTCGTGGACGAGCGTAACGGCGCATCCCTCACGTACACCGTCGTCTATCCGCATGAGGCGAACGTCGACGCCGGGCGCCTGAACGTGTTCTCACCCGCGGGTCTCGCGCTCCTCGGCGCGAAACGCGGCAACGCCGTGCGCTTCACGACGCCGGGCGGCGCGGTCGAAACGCTGAAGATCGAGCGCATCCTGTTTCAGCCGGAAGCTTCGAAGGATTTCACGCTGTAAGCTCGGCCCATACTACACATCGCGACACCCCGCGCCTGGCACATCGCGCGCGAGATGGCACTTGCCAGATCGTCGCAGCGCGGTGTATCGTTTGGCCTTGCTTACGCGGGGGTCCTGCGTCATGCGCCGCATCGAACGAAAGTCGTGCAGCGTATTTCGCGGGTGAGAAATACCCTTTGAACCTGATCTGGATAATGCCAGCGCAGGGAAGCGTCCGGACTTCGCAACATCGCTCAGCGCCTCACCTCATCACAGCGAAGTCCGTCCACGTTCCGTCTCGTCTCCTGCTAAGCCGCTGTTCCCACTTTGCTTTGCATGGAGAGAGAGACGCATGAACGCGAATCCGAAGTTCATTTCCGCCAACGCGCACGTCGACGAAGCCGCGATCGCGCCGCTGCCCAATTCCCGCAAGATCTACGTGACCGGTTCGCAGCCCGATATCCGCGTGCCGATGCGCGAGATCACGCAGGCGGATACGCCCACGGGCTTCGGCGGCGAGAAGAATCCGCCGATCTACGTCTACGACACCTCGGGTCCGTACACCGACCCTGAAGCGAAGATCGACATTCGTGAGGGCCTGCCTGCGCTGCGTCAGGGCTGGATCGAAAAGCGCGGCGACACCGAAGCGCTGCCGGGCCTCTCCTCCGAATACGGCCGCGAGCGCGCCGCCGACCCCGCGACTGCCGAACTGCGCTTCCCCGGCCTGCACCGCACGCCGCGCCGCGCGAAGGCCGGCAAGAACGTCACGCAGATGCACTACGCGCGTCAGGGCATCATCACGCCGGAGATGGAATACATCGCGATTCGCGAGAACCAGCGCCGCGCCGAGTATCTGGAAAGCCTCAAGGCGAGTGGCCCGAACGGCGCGAAGCTCGCGGCGATGATGGGCCGCCAGCATCCGGGCCAGGCGTTCGGCGCAGCCGCTTTCGGCGAGAACGCGCTCAAGGCAATCACGCCCGAGTTCGTGCGCGACGAAATCGCGCGCGGCCGCGCGATCATTCCGGCGAACATCAACCACCCGGAAAGCGAGCCGATGATCATCGGCCGCAACTTCCTCGTGAAGATCAACGCGAACATCGGCAATTCGGCGGTCACTTCGTCGATCGGCGAAGAAGTCGACAAGATGACGTGGGCGATCCGCTGGGGCGGCGACACGGTCATGGACCTCTCGACCGGCAAGCACATCCACGAAACGCGCGAGTGGATCATCCGCAACTCGCCGGTGCCGATCGGCACGGTGCCGATCTACCAGGCGCTCGAAAAGGTCAACGGCAAAGCCGAAGACCTCACGTGGGAAATGTTCCGCGACACGCTCATCGAGCAGGCCGAACAGGGCGTGGACTACTTCACGATTCACGCGGGCGTGCGTCTGCAATACGTGCCGCTCACCGCGAACCGCATGACGGGCATCGTCTCGCGCGGCGGGTCGATCATGGCCAAGTGGTGTCTCGCACATCACAAGGAGTCCTTCATTTATGAGCATTTCGAAGAGATCTGCGAAATCATGAAGGCATACGACGTGAGCTTCTCGCTCGGCGACGGCCTGCGTCCCGGCTCGATCTACGACGCCAATGACGAAGCGCAACTCGGCGAACTGAAGACGCTTGGCGAGCTCACGCAGATCGCGTGGAAGCACGACGTGCAGGTGATGATCGAAGGCCCGGGCCACGTGCCGATGCAGCTCATCAAGGAGAACATGGATCTCCAGCTCGACTGGTGCAAGGAAGCGCCCTTCTACACGCTCGGGCCGCTCACCACCGACATCGCGCCGGGCTACGACCATATCACCTCGGGCATCGGCGCTGCGATGATTGGCTGGTTCGGCACGGCCATGCTCTGCTATGTGACGCCGAAGGAACACCTGGGCCTGCCCAACAAGGACGACGTGAAGGAAGGCATCATCACGTACAAGCTCGCGGCGCATGCGGCCGATCTCGCGAAGGGTCACCCAGGCGCGCAGGTGCGCGACAACGCACTGTCGAAGGCGCGCTTCGAGTTCCGCTGGGAAGACCAGTTCAACCTCGGCCTCGATCCGGACAAGGCGCGCGAGTTCCACGACGAAACGCTGCCGAAGGACTCGGCCAAGGTCGCGCACTTCTGCTCGATGTGCGGCCCGCACTTCTGCTCGATGAAGATCACCCAGGACGTGCGCGACTTCGCGGCCAGGCAAGGCGTGAGCGACGACGAGGCCCTCAAGAAGGGCATGGAAGTGAAGGCGGTCGAGTTCATCAAGCAAGGCGCCGAAATCTATCAGCGCCAGTAAGCGCTGACTTCGGGCTGACTCAGGGCTCACTACGCCCCGGCGGGCGCTCGCCGCCCGCCGAAACATTTACTAACGATTCCCACAACTCTCTGACAAGCGCACACACCCTGATACGGGTCGCGTGGCTAGCATGAGGGTGTCGAAGGCGCAGCGTGCGTGCCAGCGCACGCCGCACCGCACACTCGAACGCATCATGCGTAGGGAGTCGAAAAATGAATACGCTCAAACGTGCACGCACGCTACTCACGGTGACGACACTCATCGCCGTGCTGGGCAGTCTTGGCGCTTGCGACAACATGTCGAGACGCGACCGCGATACGGTGATCGGCGCGGGCGTGGGTGGCGTGGCCGGCGCGGCGATCGGCGGCAATGCGCTCTCGACCGTGGGCGGCGCAGCGGTGGGTGGCGTGATCGGCAATCAGGTGGGCAAGTAAGCGTTAGCGCCAGTACGGATCGACGATGCGGCTGCACGACGGGCTGCACGATCGAAGCGACGGCACAGAACAGAAACGACACGACAGGCAACACGCCATCCACGGCGTGCATCAGGGAAGGATGCGCGGCGCAGACCCTCACGGGCTGCGCCGCGTTTGCTTGGGTCGCTGGCGTCGCGGCCGCAGGACTGCGCGAAATAATCGGTTAACGACGCATCGCGCAAAGCGTGTTCGCACGGCGTAAGCTCGAACGAATCAGACGGCCCGAGCCCGATGGCGATCATCCTGCGCGGCCGTTCGCCACTCGCGGAGCCCGCCATGAAACGTCCGTCTGTGCTGGTGATCGCCGCCGCGAGCGCGCTCCCCGCGCTTTCCGGCTGCTACTACTACGCCCCCTACGGCTACCCGCCCTACTACTACGGCACCGTGCCCGTCGCCGCCACCCAGCAGGAAACCGCGGTCGTGCAAACGGCGCCGAACCCCGCGCCTGCCGCCGTGCCCGACGCGCAGTATCCGGGACCGCTCTATCCCTCGCCGCCGGTTGCGATCGCCGTGCCTGCGTGGCCGGCCTATCCAGCATCTCCAGCGGTCTACCCCCCGACCTATCCCGCCTACTACCCTTACCCTGCGTACGGCTGGGGCTGGGGCGCGCCCGCCGTCTCTTTCGGCTTCGGCTACTGGGGCGGCGGCAGGCACTGGCATCACTGATGTTCACGCACCCAGCCACGCCGCGAACTGCGCCACAAAACGGTGCCGGACCGTACTTTCCCTCCTTGACGCTCCCGTGTCGTTATCTATCCTCCAAGTGGGCTAGCGGGGATTGAAGCAGCGCCTTAACTCGGCCGCCTGGCCGGGCCCTGAACGCCACAGCCGACGACGCGCCCCGGCGCATGCTGCCGCACTGCTGCGCCGACAACGAACCAGCATAAAGGAGACGTGATGTTCCACCAGCTGTTGACCCCCATCGGCAATTCGCTGCTGTTTTCGTTTCTGATCGCCGTGCTGCCGATTCTCACCGTGCTCGCCCTGCTCGGCTGGGCGCGGCGGCCTGCATGGCAAGCCTCGCTCGCGGGGCTCGTGGTCGGTCTGATCGTCGCGATCGCCGGCTGGCAGTTTCCGGTCAATCTCGCGATCAGCTCGGTGCTCGCGGGCGTGGTGTTCGCACTCTGGCCGGTGATGTGGATCGTCGTCACGGCGATCCTGCTCTACAACATCGCGCTGCGCTCGGGCCGCTTCGCGGCGTTTCGCATGTGGTTGCTCGACAATCTGCCCAACGACCGGCGCATCGTGCTCGTCGTGGTCGGCTTCTCGTTCGGCGCGCTGTTCGAAGGGATTTCCGGCTTCGGCACGCCAATCGCCATCACGAGTTCGCTGCTCATCATGCTCGGCTTCCCGACGCTCGAGGCCCTGACCTTCACGCTCATCTTCAACACGGCGCCTGTTGCGTTCGGTGCGCTCGGCGTGCCGATCACGGTGCTCGGCGCGGTCACGCACCTGCCCGCCGATCTGCTCGGTCAAATGGTCGGCCGCCAGTTGCCGTTCTTCGCCTTGCTGCTGCCGTTCTATGTCATTGCGATCTACGCGGGCATGGGCGGCATGCTGCGCATCTGGCCGGTGCTGCTCGTCTCGGGCGGCAGCTTCGCCCTCACGCAGTTCATCACCGCCAACTTCATCAACTACAGCCTCACCGACGTGCTCTCGTCGCTCGTCTCGCTGATCCTCACCATCCTGTTCCTGCGCGTGTGGAAGCCCGCGCCCGATCCGCGCTTCGCCATCAAGGTCGATCGCGCGAAGGAAGCGCGCGGCGCCGTGACGGGCGCGCAGGGCTGGTATCCGTGGATCATCGTCGCGGCCGTCGTGATCATCTGGACCGTCGCGAGGGTCTTCACGATCGGCGAGGTGAAAGTGCCGTGGCCGGGCCTCGACAAGGCCGTCTACATCACGCTCTACAACACGCCCTATGGCGCGATCTGGGACTTCCAGCCGCTCGCCACCGGCACGGCGATTCTCGTCGCGGCGATCATCACCGCGTTCGTCGTGCGCCTGAAACCCGCCGATTTCGGCGTCGCGATCGTCGATACCTGGGTGCAGACGCGCATCGCCATCCTCACGGTCGCGACCATCGTCGGGCTCGCGTTCCTCATGAACTACTCGGGCCTCACCTATACGCTGGGTCTCGCGGTGTCTTCGGTCGGCGCGTTCTTCCCGCTCGTTTCGGCCTTCCTCGGCTGGGTCGCGGTGTTCCTTTCGGGCAGCGACACCTCGGGCAATGCGCTGTTCGGCAACCTCCAGGTGGTAGCCGCGAAACAGCTCAATCTCAACCCCATCCTGATGGCGGCGACCAACTCGTCGGGTGGCGTCATGGGCAAGATGATCTCGCCGCAAAACATCGCGACGGGCGTCGCCACCACGGACCTCAAGGGCCAGGAAGGCATTGTGTTCGCGAAGACGTTCAAGCACTCGATCCTGTTGACCGTGTTGCTCGGCATCCTCGTGTGGCTGCAGCAGAACTTGCTCACCTGGATGATTCCGCACTGAGTACGGCTCGCGCGCGGGCATGAAAAAACCCGCCTGCGCGGCGATGCGCAGGCGGGTTTTCTTTTGCGGCCTTGAGCCAGACAACGCTGGCTCGAGCGTGCGCGCAATGTTTAGTGCAGTTCGTCGACCACGAGGCTCATGATCTCCTGCGCCGGACGCGACGAGTCGATCTGGCCACTGTCGTCCACGATCGCGACGCGCGTCTGGTTGTCCGTCACGGCGCGCACGTTGAGCTTGTACTGCTTCGCGGTCTTTTCCTTGCGGCCGTGGAAGATCTGGTTCCAGAAGCCCTGCTCGTCCGAGCTGTGGTCCTTCGGATCGACATAGCGCACGTAGTAGATGCCCTTCGTGCGGTCGCGATCGTCCACCGTGAAGTTGGCGCGGTCGAGCGCGATGCCCACGCGCACCCATGCGCGGTCGTACGGCTCACCGAGCGTGATCTCCGACGAGGTGTACTGACCCGACGTGCCCTGCGCGTTCGACGAGCCGCTGCCCGATTGCTGGCCCACGGCCGCGACGTTCTGCGCGGCCATGGCGGCCGCAGCGGCGTCCGGAGCCTTCGACTTCGCGTCGGTGCCCTTGCTGTTGGCCTTGGCGTCGGCTTCGGCCGCGACCTGCGCGTCGGGCACGCCCGGCTTCGCGTTCGCGAGCGTCATCATGAGGCGCTTGAGGTACTCGGCTTCGAGCGCGGGATCGTTGGGCTTCGGCACCCACTTGCTGGTGTCGTTGTTGGTGCCCGAGAGCTGTTCGCTCAGACCCTTCTGGCTGATGAACACATAGGTGCCGCCGCTGGGCGACGTTTCGAGGCGCGTGCGGTACTTGTTGCGCTCGGCGGTCACGTACGAGTTGCCCGTGGCCCACGAGAGCGTGTTGCGGATGAGGCCGTCGCTGATCTTCGGATGGGTTTCGTTCCAGTCCGTTTCCATCACGCCCTTGTCGCGCTGGTCGACCACGAGCAGGAAGCCCTGTTCCTGCCAGAAGCGGCGCACTTGCGCCCAGACCTGCTCGGGCGTGCGGCTGTCGATGACGAGCCAGCTTTCCGTGCCGTCACGCTGGATATGCATGCCCGGCACCTGCGGGACCACCTGGGCCTCGTCGGACTGCGGCGCGGCGGCCTGGGTCTGCTTGAGCGAGGACAGCGAGGTTTCGCCGCCCTGCGGCGCGAGCGAGCGCTGGTCGGACGCTTCGTCGAGCATGTTCGGCGGCACAGCGAGCGAGGACTGCTTCGCCTTGGCGTCACTACGGTAATCGATCTTGCCTGGCGTCGGCGAGCTGCAGCCGGCGACCAGCCCGCCCGCCATCAGAAGCGCGAGCGCGCGTGCGGCAAGACGTTGATGAAAATCACTCATGTTCGGGTAATCCCTTCGGCTACGCCACGGCCAGTTTCCGTGGATCAACCAAACATTTTACCGGTCCGGCGGCCCGCTGTGCAAAAACCACGGGGTGGCACGCAATCCAGGCCCGATATCCGCAGCGGCGACGCGCGCCGAACCGCGGTCGCGGCACTCCAGACCGACCGCGCCTTAACATTCATCCACATTCGATCCGGCGCGGCGAACCTACTGAAAAGCCGCCAATTTCCTTTTGGATCAACGCATTAACTCCTCCCCACGCGCAAACGCTGCTTTGCGCTGTGCCGCCCTCCCGGCCTGGGACGCTCGCAAGAACGACCCCGGTGCTAATTTCATCTCGAAATCTCAAAAAAGATTCGTAAAAAAGCAGGACCGGAGAGCGTCATGAAAACTTGCAGCCTCACCCAGGCGGGCCGCGCCGCAGCCTTCGCCTGCGCGCTCAATTGCCTCGGCTTCGCCGCCGCGCCGGCCCGGGCCGCGCTCGGCGACACCGCGACCGTACCGGCCGGCGCCGCCCAACGCAGCATCGGTGGCGGAGCCGGCCGCGTCGTCAGCTACGTCGACGACAACGGCACGACCATCAACGCCTATGTGGGCAGCGCGGCCGGGACGGTCTTCGCGTACACGTGGCAGGGGCCGGCTCAGCCCAACGTGGGGGCGCTACTGGGCCGTTACGCAGCCGACTGGCGCAGCGCCGCCGCGGCGCTTCACGCCACCGGCCGCAACGGCCTGCACGCTGCGCGCGTGGACGGCGCTCAGGTCGTGGTCGAGACGGCCGGCCACATGCGCGCCTACGTGGGACGCGCGTGGCTGCCCGCCGCACTTCCCGCTGGCGTGAGCGTCGGGGATCTCCAATGAAGGCCCGCTCCCGGCGCCTCGCCCTCGTCGCCCCCCTCGCGCTCTTCTCGCTTTGCGCCGCGCTCACCGCGTGCGGTGGCGGCGATGCCGGAACCGCGTCCGCGAGCACAGGCGCCGCGGAACCCGCCAGCGCCTCAACTCCCTCGAGCGCGCCGTCGACCGCCGGCACGAGCCGCACGATTCCGCAATCGACCACGCCCAATGTCGTGGCCGTCACGGTGGGCCCGACGCCCACCTCGACGCGCAACATGCTGATGACGAGCGTCACGGTCTGCGTGCCGGGCACCGCGGACTGCACGAGCGTCGACAACGTCCAGCTCGATACCGGCTCCCAAGGCCTGCGCCTGCTCGCTTCGGCGCTGCCGGCAGGCTTCTCGCTGCCCCCCGTGCCAGCCGGTGCGGGGGCCGACATCGCCGGCGAATGCGCCGTGTTCGGCACGGGCTACACGTGGGGCACGGTGCGCAGCGCCGACGTGAAGCTCGCGGGCGAGACTGCCGCTTCGCTGCCGATCCAGTTGATCGCCGACCCGGCCGTGCCCGCGTCAGCGCCGGACGGCTGCGCCGGCAGCGGCCTCGCGATGAACAGCGCCGCCGCGCTGCGCTCGAACGGCATTCTCGGAGTCGGGCCGTTCAGCGCCGATTGCGGCGTGTCCTGCGTCAGGGCGGCAGCCACGCCGTGGTACTACGCCTGCCGCGCGAGCGGCTGCACGGCGAGCGCGCAACCGCTTGCGCAACAAGTCAGCAACCCGGTGGCGGGCTTTGCCACCGACAACAACGGCGTGATCATCGACCTGCCGCCCCTGGCCGACAGCGGCGCGTCCGGGGTGAGGGGGTCGATGATCTTCGGCATCGGCACGCAGGCGAACAACGCGCTCGGCAGCGCGACGGTGCTGCGCGCGAACTCGGGCACCGGCTATGTGAAGACGACGACATCGGACGGCACGGTCTACTCGCTGAGCTACCTCGACACGGGCTCGAACGCGCTGTACTTCAACAGCCCGACGATGACGCGCTGCGGGTTCTGGTATTGCCCGAGTTCGCCGGTCAGCCTCGGTGCGACGATAGCCGGCATCGACGGTGTGGGCGCTTCCGTGACCTTCGCGGTCGCAAGCTCGACGACGCTGCTCGCCACCGGCAACTGGGCCTTCAGCAATCTCGCTGGCTACAACGGTCGCGCGTTCGGCTGGGGACTGCCGTTCTTCTTCGGGCGCCGCGTGTTCACGGCGATCGCCTTGCAGGACACACCTGCAGGCAGCGGACCATTCTTCGCGTTTTGAGCGCGCCGGCGATCACCGGAGTCTTATCAGCTACAAACGACGAAGGCCTCATGCGAGGCCTTCATGAGCACAGAATGCGCCAACGACGGGGCTGCCGTAGCAACGCCACGGCGAGCAGCGTGCGTTCGTTTTAATCGTTCGAGGCGTTCGGGTCGGGCGTGGTCTTCGCGAGCTTAGGCGGCGCGAGCCAGCGGAACGTCGCGAGGCCCGACTCGTTGAAGGTGCACTCCGCGGCCGCCGGTGTGCCGACGGCCTTCTTGATACCAAGCTTTGCGACCAGCGCGGCGACCGGCGTGGTCGGCTTGCCCTCTGGCGTGCCGCCTTGGGCGACCGGAGCGGTGGGAACCGAAATCGTGCCGGGCAGCGCCGCCGCCTGCACCATCGGCGCCGTGACCGTGGGCGCCTCGTTGGCGCCCTGCGCCGTGGTGGACGCCGCCGCCGATGCGGCCGATGCGGCCGACGCCGACGGCGCCGACGCGACCACGGCGGCCGAAGCCGCGCCGTTCTCGAGCTGCCCTTCGACCACCACACGGGCGCCACGATACGTCGTCGCGCTATGCGTGACCTTGAGGTCGCCGAGCGTCGTCTCGGCAAGGCGGCTACGCATCGCCTCTTCGCAGGCGCTGGTGTTGCGGTACTGCGCCGCGCATCCCGCGAGCAGGGTGACGGCGGCCGCGAGGCCGGCGAAGCATGCGTTACGTGTGTTCATCGCTCATCCGATTTTCAGGCTGCGGCAATTGTAGCGTACGGGGCGGGGAATCCCTGACGGCGCTCGCGCCCACCTGCGACCCTGCTATCATCGCTGCTGTATATCCGTACAGTGCCACGCGTGCTTCCCGACTCTCCCGATCCGTTCTATTACCTCGCGAACTTCGAGCGTGCGCTAGCGTGGCTCGACGCGCGCTGCGCCGACCTGTTCGACGACGCCGAGCGCCGCTTCGCCGACGAATTCGTGCAGGTGCCGCAAGCATCTCGCGCGCTCTTCGTGCGCATGCTGATGCGTAAGGGCCCCTATTTTCGCGCCAGCCGGCTCGCGTACGACGAAATCGGCTGCCCGCGCGCGGCTGCGGCACCGCTCGTCGCGGCGGGTTGGCTCGACGACGCGCCCGCACTCGATCTCGGCGCGCTCGCCGCGCTCGTGACGAAAGCCGAACTGCAAGCGCTCGCCGAGCGTCTTGGCATCGCGCTCGAAGCTCGCGCCACGCGCGCGGCAACGCTCGAGGCGCTCGATGCACACTATGCCGCCGCGCCCGAACCGCGCGACTGGCGTGCGTGGTTCCCGGCTTCGTCCGACACTGTGCTTTTGTTCGCGAGCGCCCCGCTCTGCGAGCGCCTGCGCCTGATGTTCTTCGGCAACCTGCATCAGGACTGGTCGGAGTTCGTGCTCGCCGACCTCGGCGTCTTTCGCTACGAAAGCGTGCCCTTCGATCACGCCTCGCGTGCGTTCCAGCGACGCGAGGACATCGACGCGTATCTGGCGCTGCGCGATTGCCGCGACGGACTCCAGAGCGCCGCCGAGACCCAGGACTTCGACGCTGCCGGCGCCATCACCGCAACACTCGCAGCACTCGACGCGCTGGCCCCGCGCACGCAAGCGAACGCCTGGCTGCGCGCTCGCCACGACAAGCTGCGTCACGCCGCGGGGCTCGCCGCCGAGCGCGCGGGCGAACCCGAACTCGCGTGGCGCGCTTATCTCGACTGCGCTCACCCTGAATCGCGTTACCGCCGCGTGCGTGTGCTCGAACAACTGAACCGACGCGAGGAAGCGCTGGCGCTCGCGCAGACCATTGCCGATGCGCCCGCAAACGAAGAGGAAGCGCAGCGCGCGGCGCGCACGCTCGGGCGTCTCGCGCGCACGCGGGCGAAGTCGAAGACGAGCGCCGGGCCGGGGTTCGCGCAGCTCGAACTCGCGCTGCCCGCGGCGCCTGGCCCACTGCGCGTCGAGGAAGCCGCGCGCATCGCGCTCGCCGCGCCGCAAGCGCCCGTGTTCTATGTCGAGAACACGCTGATCAACGCGCTCTTCGGCCTGCTCTGCTGGCCCGCGCTGTTCGCGCCGATGCCAGGCGCGTTCTTCCACCCGTTCCAGCGCGGCCCCGCCGACCTGCACGCCGCCGACTTCGTCGCACGACGTGCTTCGCAGTTCGAAACATGTCTCGCCGAACTCGAAACGCTCGCCTACCGCGAGTCGATTGTGCGCCGCTACGCGGAAAAATCCGGCATCCAGTCACCGTTCGTCGCGTGGCCCGCATTGAGCGACGAACTGCTCACGCTAGCCCTCGACTGCTTCCCGGCCGCTCATCTGCGCCTGTGGTTCGAGCGACTGCTGCGCGAACCCGTCGCGAACCGCTCGGGTCTGCCCGATCTCGTGCGCTTCTGGCCGCACGAGCGGCGCTACGAACTGATCGAGGTGAAAGGCCCCGGCGACCGCTTGCAGGACAACCAGCGCCGTTGGCTGGCCTATTGCGTGCAGCACGGCATGCCGGTTTCCGTATTGCAGGTGCGTTGGCCCAACCTGCACGACGAAGCCGAAGAAGCAGAAGAAGCCGTCGAAAACGCCGCCCAGGCGCTGCCCGCGCCATGAGCTACACGGTGGCCGTGCGCACGCTGTGCGAGTTCACCGCGAAGCGCGGCGACCTCGACTTGCGCTTCACGCCCTCGCCCGACGCAAGCGACGGCCGCGCCGGCCACGCCGCCATCGCCGCGCGGCGCCCGCCCGGCTACGAGACCGAGATCGCGCTTTCCGGCACGTTCGAATCGCTGAGCGTGCGCGGCCGCGCCGACGGCTACGATCCCGCGCGCCGCAGGCTCGAAGAATTCAAGACCTATCGAGGCGACCTCGATGCGATGCGCGAGAATCAGCGCGCGCTGCACTGGGCGCAGTTGCGCGTCTACGGCGCACTTCTCTGCGAAAAACTCGGCCTCGATGGGCTCGAACTCGCTTTGGTCTACTACGACATCGGTTCGGGGCGCGAGACGGCGCTCGTCGAGCATGCGAGCGCGCGGGAATTGCGCACCGCGTTCGAAACGCAATGTCGTCGCTTCGTTGCATGGGCCGAGCAGGAAAGCGCCCACCGCGCCGCACGCGATACCGCGCTTGCCACACTGTGCCTGCCGCATCCGCAGTTTCGACACGGCCAGCGCGATCTTGCCGAAGCCGTCTGGCGCGCGGCGACGCAGGGACGCTGTCTGCTCGCGCAGGCGCCCACCGGCATCGGCAAGACCATCGGCACGCTCTTTCCGCAGTTGAAGGCGTGCCCGCGCGCGGCGATCGACAAAGTCGTATTTCTGAGCGCGAAAAGCTCTGGGCGTCAGTTGGCACTCGACGCGCTCGCTACGCTGACAAGCGCGCAAGACGAAGCAAGCGCCGAAGCGCATCGAACGCCCGTGCCCCTGCGCGTGCTCGAACTCGTCGCGCGCGAAAAGTCGTGCGAGCATCCCGAAGCGGCATGTCATGGCGAATCATGCCCGCTTGCGCGCGGCTTTTACGACCGTCTGCCGGCCGCGCGTGCGGCGGCGCTCGAGCGCGTGCGGCTCGACCGCGCGGCACTGCGCGAGGTGGCGAGCGAGCATGCCGTCTGCCCCTACTACCTTGGCCAGGAGCTGGCGCGCTGGAGCGACGTGATCGTCGGCGACTACAACTACTGGTTCGACGCGAGCGCCATGCTGTTCATGCTCGCCGCGCACAACCAGTGGCGCGCGAGCGTGCTCGTGGACGAAGCCCACAACCTCCCCGAGCGCGCCCGCGCGATGTATTCGGCGGAACTCGTGCAAACGCGCATCGACGCCGTGCGCCGCGCCGCGAGCGCACCGCTCAAGCGCGCGCTCGCGCGCCTGCAGAAGCACTGGAACGCGCAGAACGCCGTGTTGCCCGGCGCCTGGCGCGCGAGCGACACCTTGCCCGAAGGCCTCGTCGCCGCGCTTGGCGACGTGATCGGGGCGATCGGCGACCAGCTCGCCGAACCCGCGCTCGTGCGCGATCCCGAACTCGAGCGCTTCTATTTCGACGCCCTGCACTTCACGCGCATTGCCGAACGCTTCGATACGCATTCACTCTTCGACGTCACGCCATTGGCGCATCAGAACGCGCGCCGCCCGCGTTCCACGATCGCCATCCGCAACATCGTGCCGGCGGATGCCTTGCGCCCGCGCATCGCCACGGCACACAGCATCACGCTCTTCTCGGCGACGCTCTCGCCCACGCATTACTACAGCGACATGCTCGGGCTGCCCGCCAACACGGTGAGCATCGACATCGACACGCCATTTCGCGCCGAGCAGCTCGACGTCCACATCGCCCGCCATATCTCGACGCGCTATAAGGACCGCGAACGTTCGCTCGAAGCGCTGGTCGGGCGCGTGGCCGCGCAATTTGTCGAACGCCCCGGCAACTATCTGTGTTTTTTCAGCAGCTACGACTATCTGCAGCAAGCCGCCGATGCGTTTGCGGCACGCCATCCGGAGGTGCAAGTCTGGCTCCAGTCGCGCACCATGGACGAAGCGGATCAGCAGGCCTTCGTCGCGCGCTTCGTGGAAGGCGGCTGCGGCATCGGTTTCGCGGTGCTGGGCGGCGCGTTCGGCGAGGGCATCGATCTGCCGGGCACACGTCTCATCGGCACGTTCATCGCGACGCTCGGCATGCCGCAGGTGAACGCCGTGAACGAGGCGATGCGCGCACGCATGGATACGCTCTACGGCGACGGCTTCGACTACACCTACCTGATTCCGGGCCTGCGCAAGGTCGTGCAGGCCGCCGGGCGCGTGATCCGCACCGAGCAGGATCGCGGCGTCGTACACCTGCTGGACGACCGCTTCGCACAGCCCGGCGTGCGCGCGCTGCTGCCCACGTGGTGGCGTATCGCCACGAGTTAATCTGGATTCCAGATCAATCGTAACGTAAAAAACTGGCGCACGTTTCGGTGCGCCAGCCGTTGCTCCACTCAATCAAACAGGCTTCGCCTTGCCCCCGCCCTTGCCGCTCTTCTTCGGAGGCGGGGGTGGTGGATCGCCTTCCATGTCGTCGGCGGCCATCTCGCTCGCGATTTCGTCGACAGGCGGTGCCGCCGTTTTCTTCGCCTTCTTCGCCGGCTTGCTCTCCTTCACGTCGGGTGGCACAGCGATCTTGTTGATCGTGACTTGGTCGTTCGTTTTGTCGTAGCCGATCTCGACGGTATCGCCCGACTTCAGCGCGTCGCCGAGTATCTCTTTGGCAAGGCGCGTTTCCACTTCCTGGCGAATCTGCCGCTTGAGTTCGCGCGCACCGAACTCCGGCTGATAGCCGGCCTCCACGAGATGATCGACGAGCGTCTGACCCATCAAGAGCGTGATGCCCTGCGCGGACGCCGTGCGCGTCACGCGCTCGAGCTGGATCTGCACGATCGCGCGGATGTTCTCGCGCGAGAGCGCATGAAACACGATGATTTCATCGATGCGATTGAGGAACTCGGGCCGGAAGTGTCCCTTGAGCACCTTCATGAGTTCGGCACGGATCGTCTTGTCGTCGAGCCGCGACTTCTCCGGGCGCTCGAGGTTGTCCATGATGATCGTCGCGCCCAGGTTGCTCGTGGCGATCAGGATCGTGTTGCTGAAGTCGACTACGCGACCTTTGCCGTCCGTTAAACGCCCGTCGTCGAACACCTGCAGCAGCACGTTGTAGACGTCCGCGTGCGCCTTCTCGATCTCGTCGAGCAGAATCACGCTGTACGGGCGGCGCCGCACGCGCTCGGTAAGCTGGCCACCCTCGTCGTAGCCCACGTAGCCCGGCGGCGCGCCGATGAGCCGCGCCACTGCATGACGCTCCATGTACTCGCTCATGTCGATGCGGATGATCGCCTGCTCGTCGCCGAACACGGTTTCCGCCAGCGCCTTCGCAAGCTCGGTCTTGCCTACGCCGGTCGGCCCGAGGAACAGGAAGGTCGCGATCGGCCGGTTCGACTGACCGAGTCCGGCGCGCGAAAGACGTACGGCGTCGCTTACGGCGACCACGGCATCTTCCTGGCCTACCACGCGTTCGCGCAGCGTCTCTTCCATCTTGAGCAGCTTCTGGCGCTCTTCCTGGGTGAGATCCGCGACCGGAATGCCAGTGAGCCGCGACACGACCTCGGCAATCGACGCCACCGTGACTTCGAGCGTTTCCGAACCCGTCTTGCGCTGCCACGCCTCAGTCAGCTCTTCGAGCTTTGCCTGCTTCTCGTTGATGCGCTCCTCGAAACCCTTAGCCTCGTCGAAGCGCTTGCGCGAAGCCGCGTAGTCCTGCTCGCGTTTGAGTTGCGCGATCTCCGCTTCGAGTTCCTGCATCTCGGCGGGACGCGACGTCGAACCGATGCGCACGCGCGCGGCTGCCTGGTCGATGAGATCGATCGCCTTGTCCGGCAAGAAGCGTGACGTGATGTAGCGATCCGACAATTCGGCCGCGGCCACGAAGGCGTCGTCGGCGAAGGTCACCTGATGGTGGGCTTCGAGCTTGTCGCGCAAACCGCGCAGGATCACGATGGTTTGCTCGACCGTGGGCTCCGGCACGAGCACGGGCTGAAAGCGCCGTTCGAGTGCCGCGTCTTTCTCGATGTACTTTTGATACTCGTTCAGCGTCGTGGCACCAATGAGGCTCAACTCGCCGCGCGCCAGCGCTGGCTTCAGCACGTTGGCAATATCGAGTCCGCCTTCGCCGCCGCCCTGCCCCGCGCCAACGATCGTGTGCAGTTCGTCGATGAAGAGGATCAACTCGTCGTGTTTCGCGGTCACTTCGTCGATCAGCTGCTTCGCGCGCTCCTCGAACTCGCCGCGGTACTTCGCGCCCGCGACCATCGAATTGATGTTCACCTCCACGAGCCGCTTGCCGCGCAGCACCTCCGGCACGTCGCCATTGACGATGCGCTGTGCGAGCCCTTCCACGATGGCGGTCTTGCCCACGCCCGGTTCGCCGATCAGCACCGGGTTGTTCTTCTTGCGCCGCGCGAGCACTTCGATCGTGCTCTCGATTTCCTGCGCGCGGCCCAGCACCGGATCGAGCTTGCCTTGCCGTGCCATGGCTGTCAGGTCCCGGCCGAACTTGTCGAGCGTGGGCGTGCCCGTAGGCGCATCGACGCGGCCGTCTTCCGCGCCCTTGCCCACGACCTTCACGACCTTCTGGCGCAGCGCCTCGGGCGTCACGCCGTACTTCTTGAGCAGCGCGCCCGCAATGCTGTCGGGCACCGCGGCGAGTCCGATCAGCAGATGCTCGGGGCCAACGTACGAGTGACCGAGATCGCGCGAGGCCTGAAACGCGAACTGAAACGCTTTTTTCAGGCGCGGCGAAATCGTCATCTTGTCGATGGGCGCATCGGGCGAAGCCGTGCCCTTTTGCGCGTGCTGATCGATATAGCCTTTGATGTCCTGCGGCGAGAGCTTCAACTCCTTCAGGAGTGCGGCGCAAACATCGGTGTCCGCCAGGACGTACAGCAGGTGTTCCGTGTCGAGTTCATTGCGCTGCAGTTCATGGGCTTTTTCCGCGGCGCGTTGCAGGATCTCGAGCGTCTGCTCGCTGAAGGCATCGGTCGCGTCCACGGATTCACGCGGCACCTCGGCGGCGAGGTCGTGTCCCTCGTCGTCGTGCTCGTCCTCGCCGCCTTGTCCACCGAAAAAGCGTGACAGGCCACTGCCGCCCAGCAGCGAATCGAACGGGTTGAGCATGCTTTGGTGACGCATCAGTTGGCGGTAGTCGTAGTCGCAGATCGACATGGACTTGCGCTGCCCGTTTTGCACGACAGTCACGCGCGCGACTGCAGGCCGGGAGTTACAAATTTCGCAAAGAGTGGGCATGGTCGGCTTGTCTCCGGAGGTTCGGAATCGCGCCGCCGAAGTTGGCAAAACGCTGGCACAACCTCGCGGCATGATTCGGTGCAACGCGAGCGCTCATTCAGCGGTTGCACCAGCAAAGCGACAAATCGGCGAGCACGCGCTGGAACACGACGACGCGGTGCTGTGGCTGACGATGACCTTGCGGACGGCATGAATCGCACGTATCGCGTGCGCATGCCGCCCTGCACAGGTGCGAACGATTGTGGCAGGAAACGGTCGCCGGCGCGTCGAACATGCGCCGCTCGGTGCGAGATGCTCGAGCGGCCACAGCAAAGAAAAAGGGCGGGACATGAGTCCCGCCCTGAGAGCGCGCTCGGCGCGCGCGAGGAGAGCAACTGCGCGTGGCAGTCATCCGCAAAAATTACGCCGCGGTGTCACGCGCGATGCAAGAACACGGTCATGATTTTCATGGCGTCAGCAGGTTTGCAATCGTGCGCGCCACGCTTTCTCAGCGGCGGTTCGAGCCCGACACCACGTCGATCCACACGGCAAGCACGAGAATGCCGCCCTTCACAATCATCTGCCAATACGCGTCCACGTCGAGCATCGACATGCCGTTGTCGAGGCTCGCCATCACGAGTGCGCCGATCAGCGCGCCATACACGGTGCCGGAACCGCCGCGCATCGACGTGCCGCCGATAAAGCAGGCCGCGATCGCGTCGAGCTCGCCCATCGTGCCCGCGGAGGGCGAACCCGCCGCGAGACGCGCCGTATTGACGATACCCGCGAACGCACACATGAGACCCATGAGCGCGAAAATGACAAGCTTCACGCGGTTCGTGTTCACGCCCGAAAGGCGCGTGGCTTCGAGGTTCGAGCCCACCGCGTAGATACGCCGGCCGAACACGGTTTGCGTGGCGATCCATGTGAAGATACCGAGCAGCGCGAGCAGCAACAGCACGGGCACCGGAATGCCGCCATAGCTGTCGAGCATCAGCATGAAGGCAAGCAGGATCGCACCCGCCCCGACGATCTTCACGCCGTCTTGCCAGAGTGGCACGACGCTCAGCTGATAGCGCCTGCGGTTCCCACGCTGGCGCACCGTGAGCACGGCGAGCAGCACGAAGAGCGCGAGCGCCAGCACGTCGCCCGCCACGCGCGGCAAGTAGCCCTGGCCGAGAAACACGAAGTGATCGGACACCGGCGCGATGGTCGAGCCGCCCGTGATGCCGAGCAGCACGCCGCGAAACGCGAGCATGCCGCCGAGACCCACGATGAACGACGGCACGCGGCGGTACGTCGACCACCAGCCGTTGAAGAGTCCGACGAGCACGCCAAGCACGAGCACCGCCGGCACGGTCACGCCGATCGGCCAGCCGCGATTCACATCGAGAATCGCCGCGACGCCGCCGAGCAGGCCGAGCAGCGAGCCGACCGATAGATCGATCTCGCCCGCGATGATGACGAACACCATGCCGCACGCGAGCATGCCGGTAATCGACATCTGCCGCAGCAGGTTAGACACGTTGCGCGGCGTGACGAACGCGCCGTGCGTGAGCAGCGAAAAGAACAGCCAGATCACCGCTACTGCGAGCAGCAGCGCGAGGATCTTGTAGCGCGCAAAAAGTTGCTGGAAACGCATGGCGAAGCCTTTGCCGCCTTGCGGCAGGTCTTCGCGTGCGCCCTGGGTCGTGACGTCGGGGGTCATACTGCACTCGCTGTATCGGGTTGGGCGCGCACGCTCTGGATCGCTGCGCCGAGAATGTCTTCCTGCGTGAGGTCGTCATTGACGAAGTCGCCGCGCAACTCGCCTTCGCCGATCACGAGCACGCGGTCGCTGATGCCCAGCACTTCGGGCAATTCGGACGACACCATCACGATCGCCACACCGCGTTTGGCCAACTGGAAGATCAGTTTGTAGATCTCGTACTTCGCGCCGACATCCACGCCGCGCGTCGGCTCGTCGAGGATCAGCACCTTGGGGTCGGTGAGCAGCATCTTGGTGAGCACCGCCTTCTGCTGATTGCCGCCCGAGAGGCTCGCAATCGACAGCATGGGGTTCGCCGCGCGCACCGAAAGGCGCTGCATCTCCGTGCGGATCGTATCGAGTTCGGCGGCCGTGTCGATGCGGCCGTGCCTCGAAAAGCGCTGCAGCACCGAGAGCGTGATGTTGTGGCCCACGCCCAGTTGCGGCACGATGCCGTGACGCTTGCGGTCCTCGGGCACCATGGCGATGCCCGCGTTGATCGCGTCGAGCGGCGAACGGATTTTCAGCGGCTTGCCATCGAGCAGGACCGTCGCGGTGCATGCGCCCGCATACGCACCGAAGATCGCCTGCATGGTTTCCGTGCGGCCCGCGCCGACGAGTCCGGCCACGCCGACGATTTCGCCGCGACGCACCGAGAACGAGACGTCGTCCACGCGCTTGCGGCGCGGGTTCGTCACGTCGTAGCAGGTCACGTTGCGGGCCTCGAACACGACCTCGCCGATGTCATGCGCCTCGCGCGGAAAGAGATTGCGGATCTCACGCCCCACCATCTGCGCGATGATCCGATCGGTCGTGAGCGTCGCCATCGGCTCGGTGGCCACGTGCCGGCCGTCGCGAATCACGCTCACCGTGTCGCACACGGCTTCGACCTCGTCGAGCTTGTGCGAGATGTAGACGCATGCCACGCCGCGGCGCTTCAGGTCGCGCACGATGTCGAGCAGGATCTTCGTTTCCGCCGCCGTGAGCGAGGACGACGGCTCGTCGAGAATCAGCAGCTTCGCGCGCTTGTTCAGCGCCTTCGCGATCTCGATGAGCTGTTGATGGCCGCCGCCATAGTTCATCACCGGCTGCGCCACGTTGATGGCGTCGATGTTCAGCTCGCGCAGCAATTCGTCGGCGCGCTGGTACATCGCCGCGTAATTCATGCGCCCGCCCGGAAGCGTGATTTCGTTGCCGAGAAAGATGTTCTCGGCCACCGACAGCTCGGGCACGAGCATCAGTTCCTGGTGGATGATGACGATGCCCGCGCGTTCGGTGTCGCGCACGCTTTGCGCTTCGAGCGGCGCGCCTTCCCAACGGATCTCGCCGCTCCAGGTGCCGTGCGGGTACACGCCCGAGAGCACTTTCATGAGCGTGGATTTGCCGGCGCCGTTCTCGCCGCACAGCCCCACGCATTCGCCGGGCCGCACGGTGAGGTCGATGCCGTCGAGCGCTTTCACGCCCGCAAAGGACTTGACGATGCCGCGCATCGTCAGCAAGGGTTCGGTCATACGCTGGTTACTCGCTGCGATGGCCCGCGCGCGCCGCAGTAGCCACATTCGTGGCCACACTCGTGGAGCGCACGGGCCGTCAGGCCATAAGCGTTACTGGCTTGCCAGTTGCGCCTGCGTATAGAAGCCGTCCTTCACGACGACGTCCACGTTGCTCTTCGTGAGCAGCGTCGGCTGCAGCAGCACCGTATCGACCTTCTTCTTGCCGTTGTCGTACTGCGCGTTGTACGCCGGCTTCTGGCCCTTCGCCAGATCGACGGCGAGCTTCGCGGCTTCGCCCGCGATGAGCTTGAGCGGCTTGTAGACCGTCATGGTCTGCGTGCCCGCCACCACCCGCTTGACCGCTGCGAGGTCCGCGTCCTGGCCCGACACGGGCACCTTGCCCGCGAGATGCTGCGCGGCGAGCGCCTGGATCGCGCCGCCCGCCGTGCCGTCGTTCGAGGCGACGACTGCGTCGATCTTGTTGTTGTTCGCGGTGAGCGCGTCTTCCATGATGCGCAGCGCCGTCGACGCGCTCCACTCCGGCACCCACTGCTGGCCGACCAGCTTGATGTCGCCACGGTCGATGGCCGGCTTGAGGACCTTCAGCTGTCCTTCACGCAGCATCTTCGCATTGTTGTCGGTCGGCGCGCCGCCCAGCAGGAAGTAGTTGCCCTTCGGCTGTGCATCGTAGACACCCTTCGCCTGGAGCTCGCCCACCTTCTCGTTGTCGAACGAGATGTACGCGTCGATGTCGGCGTCGAGGATCAGGCGGTCATACGAAACGACCTTGATGCCCGCCTTCTTCGCTTCGGCAACGACATTGGTGAGCGCCTTCGAGTTGAACGGCACGATCACGATCACATCCACGCCGCGCGAGATGAGGTTTTCGATCTGCGAGACCTGACGCTCTTCGCTCGCGTCCGCCGACTGCACCGACACCTTCGCGCCCATCTTTTCCGCGGCGGCGACGAAGTAGTCGCGGTCACGCGACCAGCGCTCGACACGCAGGTCGTCGATGCAGAAGCCGATCTCGGGATGATCCTTGCTCGCGTGCGCGAGCGGTGCAGCAAGCGACAGGCTCGCGAGCACGGCCCCGCATACGAGCGAACTCAGAACCGAACGACGTTTGGCGAAATTCATGTCTCCATACTCCTCTTGATGCCGGTGCGCAGGCGCGCGCGAACGCGTCGCCGCCGCGGCGATGGTTATCAGGGTGCTGCCGATGTAAATGCGGAACACACGCGAAACAGCACAGCGTGCGGTATAACCGTAGGACGACTAATCAGCTGCACGACTACACCGGCCGTGCAGTTTTTTCTTCGCCGGCGCCGCTAGTCAGGCGCCGGTGGCGAAAACCGGTTCGAGCGCGCGATACAGCGCGCTAAAGGTTGGACGGCGCGCCTCGCGATACCAGGCGTGGCGTGCGGCGTCAGGTTCGCGAATCGCCAGCACGGGCGGCTGCGGGCACACTTCGTCGAGCGGCGCGCCCGGTTCGAGCGCGAGATGCGCGAGGCGCGCGGCGCCAAGGGCCGGCCCCACCTCGCCGCCTGCGCGCAACGTGAGCGCGCGGCCGCTGATATCGGCGAGCATCTGCGTCCACCAGGCGCTGCGCGAGCCGCCGCCAATTACCGTGATCGTGTCCGGCACGAGCCCCGCCGCATGCAACGCATCCATGCCGTCGAGCAGCGCGAAGCCCACGCCTTCCAGCGTTGCGTTCGCCAGATCGGCGCGCGAGGTCTGCGGGGTCATACCGTAGAACACGCCCTTCGCGTTGACGTTGTTGTGCGGCGTGCGCTCGCCGCTCAGATACGGCAGGAACCACGGCCGGCGCGCGTCGCGCTCGGCGTTCGAGTTCGCTTGCGCATCGGCGAGCAACGCGGCGACGCTTTCGTAACCCGTCAACTGCGCCGTGAAGTCGAGGCAACTGGCCGCGTTGAGCATCACGGACATCAAGTGCCACGTGTGCGGCAACGCATGGCAGAAGCTGTGCACCGCGGAATCGGGATTGGCAAGAAAGCCGTCCGAAACTGCGAAATAGACACCGGAAGTGCCGAGCGAAAGCATCGCGTCGCCGGGCCGCACGATGCCCACGCCCACGGCGCCCGCCGCGTTGTCGCCGCCACCCGCCACGACCGGGATTTCGCGCAGGCCGAATTGGCGCGCGAGTTCGGGCCGTAGCGTGCCGGTCACCTGGTCGCCTTCGAATACCTCCGGCATTTGGGCGCGCGTGAGGTCGCAGGCCGAGAGCAGCGTGTCGCTATAGTCGCGTTTCGCAATATCGAGCCACAGCGTGCCGGCGGCATCGGAGGGATCGGTGGCGAACACGCCCGTGAGCAGCCAGCGCAAATAGTCCTTCGGCAACAGCACGTGCGCGATGCGCGCGAAGATCTCAGGCTCGTGCTTGCGCACCCACAACAGCTTCGGCGCCGTGAAGCCCGGCATCGCGAGATTGCCCGCGATGGCGTGCAACTGCGGTACGGCGCGCTCCAGCTCGAGACATTCGGTATCCGAACGACCGTCGTTCCACAGTATGGCGGGACGCAGTACCTCGCCCTGCGCGTCGAGCAGCGTCGCGCCATGCATCTGGCCGGTCAGGCCGAGCGCCTCGATGCGTGCGGGGTCGAAGCCGCGCCCGCGCGCCTCGTCGATGAGTGCGCGCAACGCGCTCTGCGTGGCGAGCCACCAGTCTTGCGGCGCCTGTTCGGACCAGCGCGGCTGCGGCCGGCTCACGGTGAGCGGCGCGCTCGCGCTGCCGAGCACATCGCCCGCGCGATCGAGCAGCACGGCCTTCACGCCCGACGTGCCGAGGTCGATACCGATGAACATGTCTCCGTCCTGATTTTTTGCGTCAGTTTGCCTTCAATCGCAAACGGCGCAATTGCGAATTTGACGGCGCGCGCTAATGATTTTTCGCGCGCCGTGGCACGGCTAGCGCTGGCCGTAGATGGCCTGGTTCACGACATTCTCGAGCCGCTCCTGCTGGCCGCTCGCGTGCTGCGGATTCATGCCGTGCGAGATTGCGTCGGCGGCGAGCGACGAGAGCGAATAGCCGCCGGCGAGAATCTTGCGGCCGAACTCGCTGTCCCAGCCCGCGTAGCGCTGGCTGCGGAACTGCTCGAGCCGGTCGTTTTCCACGAGCGCCGCACCGCGCTCGAGCGCCAGCGCGAGCACGTCGATCGCACCCACGTGACCATAGAACATGTCTTCCGGATCGCTGCTCGCGCGGCGCACCTTCGCGTCGAAGTTCATGCCGCCCGTGGTAAAGCCGCCGTGGCCCAGGATCTCGTAGAACGCGAGCGTCAGTTCTTCGACGCTGTTCGGGAACTGGTCCGTATCCCAGCCGTTTTGCGGATCGCCGCGGTTCGCGTCGACGCTGCCGAACACACCCAGCGCGAACGCGGTGGCGATTTCGTGGTGGAACGAGTGGCCTGCGAGCGTCGCGTGATTGGCCTCGATATTCACGCGGATTTCGTTTTGCAGACCGTATTGCGTGAGGAAGCCGTGCACCGTCGCAACGTCGTAGTCGTACTGGTGCTTGGTCGGCTCCTGCGGCTTCGGCTCGATCAGCAGCGTGCCGGTGAAGCCGGTGCGGTGCTTGTGCTCGACCACCATCGAAAGGAAGCGTGCGAACTGCTCGCGCTCGCGCTTGAGGTCGGTATTGAGCAGCGTGTCATAGCCTTCGCGGCCACCCCACAGGACGTAGTTCTCGCCGCCCAGCTTGCGCGTCGCGTCGAGCGCATGACAAACCTGCGTGGCCGCGTAGGCGAAGACTTCGGGGTTGGGGTTGGTCGCGGCGCCGCCGGCGTAGCGCGGATTCGAAAACAGGTTGGCGGTGCCCCAGAGCAGTTTCACACCGCTCGCCTGCTGGCGCTCGCCGAGGTAGTCGACCATGCGCTTGAAGTTTTCCGTGTAGTCCTTCAGGTCCTTGCCTTCCGGAGCGACGTCGGTGTCGTGGAACGTGTAATAAGGCGTGCCTAGCTTCGAGAAAAACTCGAACGCCGCGTCGGCCTTCTGGTGCGCGCGTTCCATGGGGTCGCCGGGCTGCTGCCACGGGCGGTGAAACGCGCCCTGCCCGAAGATATCGTTGCCGGGCCAGACGAACGAATGCCAGTAGCACACGGCAATGCGCAGATGCTCCTCGAGCGTCTTGCCGAGCACCTTTTTGCTACGGTCGTAGTGATGGTACGCAAGCGGATTGTCCGACTGCGGGCCTTCGTATCGAATGGCGGGAATATGTTCGAAATACGACATGATGTCTCCAATGTTGTTGCAGCGCAGCGGCGCAGCGTGCATCCCTCTGTGTGACGCCATACTGCCCGCGACGCGCAAAGCGCGGCAATTGCGAAATTGCGTGAGACCTCTAACGTTTCCTGCCGACGGGCGCGACCGGCCTGCCCGCGAACCCGAATCTGGGCCTAAAATAACCGGACGCTTAAAATGACGCGCCGCAGGCGCCAGAGACATCGTAGCGCGGTGCACCTTGGCGCGCACCGCGCCCGAACTGGAGACATGGCGGTTTTCCGCCGGCGATCCGCGCCGGGCGAACAACCGCCGACCCGACATGACCCGTGCCCCCGCTTCCCAGACACCCCACCGGATCGCGCTGCTGTTCAACGCGAATAAGGTGTACGACCGCGAGATCATTGCGGGGATTGGCCACTATCTGCGCTCCACGCGCGTCGCATGGGATCTCTTTCTCGAGGAAGACTTCCGCTGTCGCCTCGCGGGCATCGAACGCTTCGACGGGGACGGCATCATCGCCGACTTCGACGACCCCGACGTGGCCGACGCCCTGCGCGGCTGCCCGCTGCCGGTGGTCGCCGTGGGCTCGTCATTCGAAGACGCCGCCCAGTACCCGGCCGACGTGCCCTATATCGCGACCGACAACCGCAAACTGGTCTCGCTGGCCTGGACGCATCTGATCGGTGCGGGCCTGCCGAACCTCGCGATGTACAGCCTGCCCGTCGCGCAGGAAAACCGCTGGGCGCAGGAGCGCGAACTGGCGTTCCAGGCGCTCGCCCGCGAAGAGGGCGTACAGGCGCCGATCTACCGCGGCCAGGCCACCAGCGCCAGCGCCTGGAACCAGGCCATCGAGCAGTTGAGCGTCTGGCTGCACAGCCTGCCCAAGCCCGTGGGCGTGATCGCCGTGACCGACGCACGGGCGCGGCATTTGCTCCAGGCGTGTCTGATTCACGGCATTGCCGTGCCCGAGCAGGTGGCGATCATCGGCATCGACAACGATCCGCTCACCCGCACGCTCACGCGCATTCCGCTCTCGTCAGTCATCCAGGGCACGGAGGAAATGGGCAAGACCGCCGCGCACTTGCTGCACCAGATGCTGCGCGGTGCACGTTTTCCGGGCCAACGCATTCTGGTGCCGCCCGTCGGCATCAACGTGCTCGAATCGACCCGCCACGAGCCGCTGTCGAGCCCGCATGTCATGCGTGCGCGCCACTTCATCCGCCAGTACGCCTGCCAGGGCATCAAGACCGAGCAGGTGGCCGACTATGTCGGCGTATCGCGCTCGTCGCTGGAAGACTATTTCCGGCGTGAACTGCAATGCACGGTCCACCAGGAAATCCTGCGCCACAAGCTCGACGCCGCCAAGGCGATGCTCGCGAGCCGCGACGCCTCGAGCGCGGAGGTGGCGATCCGCTGCGGATTCACGTCGCTGCAGTACATGTATGCCGTATTCCGGCGCGAACTGGGATGCACGCCGCGCGAATATCAGGACAGTGTCGCGAACGCTTCGGGCCCACGCCTGTCCACTTGATGAAGCGGCTTCGGCCATCCCGGACAAACACGCTTTCTTCATACGTTCCCTTCACCTCATGAACACTCTTGCTGCCCATCTGACTTCCGAACCGTGGGGCGCCCTGCCCGGCGGCGACGCCGTGCGGCTCTACACGCTGCGCAACGCGCAGGGCATGAAGGTGACAGTCAGCGACCTCGGCGCCACGCTCGTTTCATGGCTCGCGCCCGATCGCGCCGGCCGCCTCGCGGATATCCTGCTCGGCCACGACACGCCGGCGGACTATCTCGCCGCCACCACGTACATGGGCGGTTTGGTGGGACGCTGGGCCAACCGCATCGCCGGTGCGCATTTCACGCTGGACGGCATCGACTATCCGCTCGATCGCAACGAGAACGGCAATCTGCTGCACGGCGGCGCGAACGGCTTTCATCGGCAGATGTGGCAGGTGGAAGAGGATCGGGGCTCGCTGGTGCTGCGACTCGACTCACCCGAAGGCGATGGCGGCTTTCCGGGCAACGTGAGCGTGCAGGTGCGCTACACGCTCGACGACGACGGCACGCTGACGCTCGAATACGAGGGCGTGACCGATGCGCCTACGCCGCTCAATCTCACGAGCCACGGCTATTTCAACCTCTCCGGCGAGGCGAGCCCGGACATTCGCGGCCACGTGCTGACGATCGACGCGGACGCGTTCCTCGAAGTCGACCCGCAGTTGATTCCCGCGCGCATCGCCGACGTCTCGGGCAGCGCCTTCGACTTCCGCCATGGCGCGCCGCTCGGCGCGCGGCTCGACTGGCCGAACGCCCAGCTCGAGCGCGCACGCGGTTTCGACCACTGCTACGTGCTGCGCGCACCCGAGAGCACGGCAGGCACGCTGCACGCCGCGCCGGGGCGATGGCCGGTGCGGCCGGTCGCGCGCGTCTACGAGCCGGGCAGCGGACGCGAGCTTGCCGTCTCGACCGACCAGCGCGGCCTGCAGCTTTATACGGGGAATTATCTGGAGGGACAGCCGGGACGCCGGGGCGCGACGTGTGCGCGCTATGCGGGGCTGTGCCTCGAAGCGGGCGGCTTCCCGAACCAGATCAACATGGAAGCGCCCGCCTGTGACGAAGTGGTGCTGCAGCCCGGCAAGACCTATCGGCAGGTCACGCAATACCGCGTAAGCGTGCTCGCCTGAAGCCGGGCGCGAGGCCTTACGACACCTTGTCGTACTGATACACGCCGCGGCCGGTCTTGCGGCCGAGCTGGCCCGCCGCGACCATCTCGCGCAGCAGCGGGCACGCACGATACTTCGAGTCGCCGAAGTCCTTCAGAAACACGTCCATCACCGAAAGACACACGTCGAGGCCGATCAGGTCCGCCAGCGCGAGCGGGCCGATCGGATGATTGGCGCCGAGCTTCATGCCGGCGTCGATTTCCTCGGCGCTCGCAATGCCTTCCGCGAGCACGAAGAACGCTTCGTTGATCATCGGCACGAGAATGCGGTTCACCACGAAGCCCGGCGCGTTTTTCACGGCGATCGGCGTCTTCTCGAGGCGCAGCGCCATTTCGCGCACCGACTCGGCGACCTCCGGGCGCGTCTGCAGGCCGCGGATCACCTCGACGAGCGGCATCATCGGCACCGGGTTGAAGAAGTGCATGCCGATGAAGCGCGACGGGTCGGCGAGCGTGGTCGCGAGGGCCGTGATCGAGATCGACGAGGTGTTCGACGCGACGATCGCGTCGGGGCGGGCCGCGGCTTCGATCTGCTTGAGAATGCGCGTCTTGAGCTCGGCGTTCTCGGTCGCCGCCTCGATCACGAGATCGACGCTCGCGAGGCGCTGATAGTCGGTGGTCGTTTCGATGCGTGCGAGCGCGGCGTCGCGCGCGCCGGCTTCGAGCTTGCCCTTCGAGACGAGCCGCTCGAGGCTATGGGTGAGCGTGGCGACGCCCTTGGCGAGCGCCGCATCGGTGACGTCGATCATCACCGCCTTGAGCCCCGCCACCGCCACGGCCTGGGCGATGCCGTTGCCCATCGTGCCTGCGCCCACGATCCCTACCGATTCGATTGCCATGCCTCGTCCTCACTCCTTGTCTGCGACTCCGGCGTGTCGCTATGGAAAATGCCGGTCGTGCGGCGCAATGCGTGGTGCACCGCACCAATACCCAGAGTGTAACGGGTTGCGGGAATCGACTGGCGCCCGCGTGACGGGGAGGACCTGCGGCGAAGCGCCTGCGCGGCGGCGTGAAGACCCTGCCGGTCAAGCGCCGCCGAGGCGGCCGTACTCGATTGGCGTGCGCGTATAGAAGAGTTCGACGCCGCCCGCTTCGAGCGTGACGAGGAGCGCGTCGATAGAGGGCTCGTCGGCGACGATCAGCACCACGGCGGGCTCGTCGGCCAGATCGAAGAAGTGGGCGGCGTGCATCTTTCCGTGGGCGTCGAGGCCTTCGTAGCCTTCCAGCACGGTGATGCCGAAGACGCCCTGCGCACGCGCGGCGTCGATGATCCACGCGACCGCCGACTTGTGGCCCTTCTTGTGCTTGCGGCTCGTATAGAGCGTGAGTTGACTGCCTGCGGGCATGGGACCTCCATGCAGTCGGAAATCCAGTCATTGAGCGCCGCGCGACAGGCGGCATGCAAAAAAATTCTAGCACGCGTCCTGACAGACGCCGGGATGCCCGCTGGCACCCTAGAAGTTGTACTGGAAGTAGATCTGACTGAAGTTCGTACCGGGATTCGGCGCCTTGATATCCGCGTTCGACAAATGCTGGAAACGGAACCCGGCCTGATAGTTGCCGTGCTCGCCGAACTGCGCACCAACACCGACCATGTCGACGAACTGGAAGGACGTCGACGTCGCGCGATCGGGCGTCTGCCGGACGTGCGAGAGAAAGTGAAAGCCCACGCCCGCCTCGATGAAGGGCTTGAACCAGCCGCTGTCCTTGATGAAGCGAAAAACGGGCGTCACGCCGTATTCCCAGATATGCGAGTAAACGGCGTCCGGCGCATTCAGCTTCCAGTAGGCGACATGCGCTTCACCAACCAGCGTGAAGTGATACCCGCCGATGTGCCACCACTGCAGGCCCGGATCCCACACCAGGCCGAGGTCGAGCTTTTTCACGTCGTGGTCCGCTACGCCCGCTCCAAGCTGCACGCCAAACGTGTTGTCCGCCTGCGCGCCGGCGGCGCCGAGGGCGCACAGCGCGGTGAGCGCCCAACGCACTGCATGAGCGTGCCAGACGAATCTTCTTACTTTCATAGCTTTCCCCGATTCGATCGATTCAGCATGACGCCATGCATCGGGCACAACCACGATTCGCGCAGGTTCGGCATCCGCACAAATCCCCTACGAAATGCACTACGCGCTTGTCACCTGGACAGAACAAATACCATCACGCCCCAATGTTCACTAATGACTGGCGCACATATGAGAGCGAAGTTTAGCGTCGAAAAATCGAACACGCTCGCTGGCGAGCCAACAAATCACGCCACTGCAAGGCCCTGTAGCTTCACAATGACTGACTGCCAGCTTTCAGTTTCGATTATTGAGGCGAATAAATGGTGCTCATCGATTATTGACGGAAGGATTTGCGATATAGGACTCACCTCGTTAACGAATCCGTCTCAATTACGAGTTTTAGATTTACCGGGCATTCAGATCTCTGAATAACGATTTTCAGACTTGCTGCTCGTCCCGATATCCCCCTGCGGAAAACCGGCATGGCGCCTGGACCCGGGTATTCCCGAACATCGCGGAATGCGCTGCGCAGCTGTACCCAAATTGAGGACAGACAGCGCGCAGGCGCCTCGCATAATCCGCGTGAATTGTGATCCGCGGCAAACAACAACGTCATAGCCCTTGCCACGCTCACGTCCCGGTGCTTAGGAGGAGACACATGAGCCCAATCCCGCAAGGGCATGCTTCGCGCGTGCCGCAAACGTCCGCACAAGCGCAGTCAAACTGCGCAGCCGCCACCGAACAAGTCACGCGCAAGGTCTCGCGCCATTTGCTCGGCTTCCTGTTCCTGCTGTTCGTCGTCTCGTTCCTCGACCGCATCAACATCGGGTTCGCAGGCCTGACGATGATGAAGGACCTCGGCCTGTCGAGCACGCAGTTCGGCTTTGCCACCACCCTCTTCTACGTCGCCTATATCGCGTGCGGCATTCCGGGCAATCTGATGCTCGCGCGCGTCGGTGCGCGCCGCTGGATCAGCTTCATCATGATTGCGTGGGGCCTCGCCTCCACCGCGACGATGTTCGCCACCAACGCCACCACGCTCTACTGGCTGCGCATGCTGGTTGGCGTGACCGAGGCAGGTTTTCTGCCCGGCATGCTGCTCTATCTCACCTGCTGGTTCCCGAGCGCGTGGCGCGCCCGCGCCAACGCGCTCTTCATGATCGCGATGCCCGTGACGGCCGCGCTCGGCTCCGCGGTCTCGGGCTTCATCCTCAAACTCGACGGCCATGCGGGACTCGCCGGCTGGCAATGGCTGTTCGTGCTCGAAGGCATGCCGGCCGCACTGCTCGGCTGCGTGGCGTTCTTTTATCTCGACGACACGCCGCGCGCCGCGCGCTGGCTCAGCGCGCAAGAAAAGCGCACGCTCGAAGCCGCGCTCGCCGAGCCGTCCGAGGCCCTCGCTGCGCCTACGGCGCAAGCAGCGAGCGAGCGCAGCCTCTGGCAGCAACTGCGCTCGCCCGTGGTCCTGCGCTTCGCGGCGGCGTACTTCTGCCTCGTCAATACGCTCGCGATGGTCGCAGTATGGGCACCGCTGATCGTGAAGGGCTTCAGCGCCGGTGCGAGCAACGTCACCGTGGGCCTCGTCGCGACGATTCCGCAGATCGTCACCATCGTCGCGATGATCGTGTGGGGGCGCCGCTCGGACCGTCGTCAGGAACGCAAATGGCACCTCGCCGCGCCCATGCTGCTCTCCGGGCTCGGCTGCGTGCTGACGGCGCAAGGCGGCGCGCCGCTCGTGCAGTTGCTTGGCGTGTGCCTCGCATCGGCGGGGTCGTACACGGCGATGTCGATCTTCTGGACCACGCCCGATCAGGCGTTCACGCCGCAGGCGCGCGCAGTGGGTATCGCCGTGATCAATGCGATCGGCAATATCAGCTCGGCGGCGAATCCGCTCGTGGTCGGCTGGCTCAAGGACGCGACGCACAGCTATGCCGCGGGGCTCATCTATTCCGCGGTGCTGCTCGTGCTGGGGGCGGTGATCGTCGCGACGTTGCCGATCGGGCGCGCTGGCCGCAGCGATCGGGAGAAGGAAGTGAAAGCCGTGCCTCGCGCGGCGGCTTGAGCGAACTTCAGAATGCAAATCGCGCGACGGTGAGCGTCACGCGATTTCGTTAAACCGGCGCGCAAGGCAGTGCGTTACGCGCCCTACGCTGCTAGCGTTCCGCGCCTGCGCCGCTGCGGCGCGCGGTGAATCCCGGCAAGCGCTTCACGAAGCCGGTGGCAAGCGCGGTGCCCACAAGAATCGCCGCGCATGCCTCGACCATGCCCATCGACACGCGCTCGCCGAGAAAGAGCGCGCCCCACAGAATGCCGAAAATCGGGATCACGAACGTCACCGTGATCGCGCGCGCCGGGCCCACCGCTGCGATCAGGCGGAAGAACAACAGATACGCGATGCCCGTGCACGCCACGCCAAGGCCGAGCACCGCGCCCCATGCATGCAGCGAGATGGGAGTAGCCGGCCAGGTTGCCACGGCGAACGGCGCGAGCACGAGCGTCGCGCCCGTCATCGTCCCGGCGGCGACCGTGAGCGGATCGACGCCCGTGAGATGGCGCTTCGTGTAGCTCGCGGCAACGCCATACAGCGCCGCAGCAACGAGCGCCGCGAAGGCGGCAAGCGCGGCGCTGGTGGATGATGCGCCGTCGCCGGCGTGCGTCACGACCTGATCCCACACCAGTGCGAGCACGCCCGCGAAGCCGATCGCGAGCCCGACCACGCGCAGGCCACTCAAACGATCCTTGAGCCACACATACGCGACGACCGCGCCCCACAGCGGCGTGGTCGCGTTGATCACAGACGTGACGCCCGCGGAGAGCGTGAGTTCGGCCCACGCGAAGAGACAGAACGGCGCGGCCGAATTGAGGATGCCGACAATGAAAAGCGGCCACGCGCGTTCGCGCAGCGTGCCGAGCGCCTCGCGCGCGGGGCGGCGCGAAAACAGCACGAGCAGCAGGAACAGCGCGCCGATGCCGACGCGCAACGCCATCAGCGGCGCGACGCCGAAGTCGGTCACGCCGACGCGGATGAACAGAAACGACCCGCCCCACAGGGCGGCGAGGAGGACCAGTTGCGCGAGTTCGATCGGGTTCATGTGAAGTGGCGCTGAGTGAGCACAGGGTTGCGCGCGGGCGCGCGATTGCACGAATCACCGGCGCGAAGGTATGCGTATCGTAAGGCGAGCGGCACGCGCCGTATAACGAAGGATTCTCACCGATATGTGAGAAAAATTAACAGCCGGATCTTGCGGTCTCGTTCGTGTGCTTTCTGTGCTTCTTGTTTTTTCGCGGTGCACAAAAGACAAAGCCCGCGTAATCTTTCGACTACGCGGGCTCTATTTCTGGTCGGGGCGAGAGGATTTGAACCTCCGACCACCTGCACCCCATGCAGGTACGCTACCAGGCTGCGCTACGCCCCGAGAGCTAGAAAGTATAACAGAGAGTTTCCCTAATTAGAACCGCTTCGCACGTAATTCGTGAACGACTCACATGCATGCCTTCAGCGGGGTGTTTCAGCGCCCGAGCAGATCGAGCACATGCAGCAATTCCTTGCGCAACTGATCGACGTCCACGAGGGCGGTCTTGCCTTCGGCGACCGGTGCCCCCACGGTTTCCGACTGCCCGGCTTCGTCGGCTGCCGCCCCATGCGAGTCGAGCCGATTGCGCGCGCCGTTGATCGTGAACCCCTGCTCATAGAGCAGTTCGCGAATGCGACGGATCAGCAATACCTCGTGATGCTGGTAATAGCGACGATTGCCGCGCCGCTTCACCGGCTTCAACTGCGTGAACTCC
Source organism: Paraburkholderia sp. BR10936 (assembly GCF_040965735.1). NCBI lineage: Bacteria > Pseudomonadati > Pseudomonadota > Betaproteobacteria > Burkholderiales > Burkholderiaceae > Paraburkholderia > Paraburkholderia sp. BR10936. Next base: position 85,934 of record NZ_JBFRCM010000004.1, on the reverse strand, counting down.
TGCTCCCAATACCGCAGTACGTGAGGCTTCACGCCGCACAGCTCGCTCACCTCGCCAATGGTGAAGTAGCGCTTGGCGGGTATGGGAGGCAAGACGACCTTTTCGCTTGTCGATGTCATCGCCGGGTTGCCGTCGTGGGGGTTGCGCAATGAGGCGTCGCCGCCTGGGTCCTTGAAGTCCGCTATTTCTACTTATACGTTCACGCCCGCCAGATTGCCACCAGCGCGGGCAAACAACCTCAACGCATCAACGCGGGAAGCTCGCCTCGGCACCGCTCTCCACGAGCGCCTTCAACTTCTGGCTCGCATGGAACGTCACCACGCGACGCGCCGCGATGGGTATCGCCTCGCCCGTCTTCGGGTTGCGGCCGGGTCGTTGCGGTTTGTCGCGCAACTGAAAATTACCGAAGCCGGACAGCTTCACGCTGTCGCCGCTTTCTAGCGCGTCGCGAATCACTTCGAAGAAGGCTTCGACCATGTCTTTCGCTTCGCGCTTGTTGAGACCGACGTTGTCGAACAGCAGCTCAGCGAGTTCGGCTTTCGTCAGCGTGGGCGTGTCGTTCGTGGCGCTTGCCGACGAGGCAGGAATGTCGCGAATCATGGCGCTACGCTGTGCCGCAAGAAGGGCTTCGAAATCACTCGAGTTCATTTCGTTCATCTATCTATGCAATGGCGCGCTGCCGGTTGCGGGGTTGACTTGCCACCTCGCAAACCGGAAGCCGATGTCGGTACGTGAAGAGCCGAGAAGCTTATCCGCGCAACCGGGCGCCATACACTCGAGCCAGGCGATCCACCAGGGACTTGATGGCCGTATCGACCGTTTCGTCCTGAAGGGTTCCGCCAGTATCTTGCAGGGTCACCCGGAAGGCAAGGCTTTTCTCGTCCGCGCCAAGTCCGGAAGTATTTGATTTTGCACGAAATTCATCGAACAGCGCAACCCTCTGCACAATCCGGCAAGGCTCGTCTTGCATGCCCTTCTGGAACTCGTCGAGCAGCGCTTGCACCTCGATCTTTTGATCGACAACGAGCGCGATGTCACGGCGGACCGGCGGGAATTTCGAGACTTCGCCAGGCGTCGGCAGTTCGCGCGCCATCAGTGCGTCGGCCTCGACCTCGAAGAGCATCGGTGCATGCGGCAGGTCGTACTTCTGCATCCAGCGCGGATGCAGCTCGCCGATCCAGCCCACGGCACGGCCATCGACTTCGATGCGTGCGCTACGTCCCGGGTGCAGCGCGGGGTGCTCTGCCTTCACGAAACGCGGCGTCTTCGCGGCGCCGAGCGATGCGAACAACGCTTCGAGATCGCCCTTCACGTCGAAGAAGTCCACGCCGCGCGTCTGCGCGCCCCACTGCTCTTCGAGCGCGGGACCGTACGCGAGCGCGCCGATCATCTTCGGTTGTGCGAAGCCTTCCACCGTCATCTCGCTCGCCTTGATCGACGGATCGTGCAGGAACACGCGGCCCGCCTCGAACACGCGCACGCGGTCGGCGCGGCGGTTGAGGTTGTGGCGCAGCACGTTGACGAGGCTGCCGAACAGCGTCGTGCGCATGACCGAGAGCTGGTTCGCGATCGGGTTCAGCAGCTTCACGGGATTCGCGTTGCCCGCGAAGTCCTGTTCCCATTCGGCATCGACGAAGCTGAAGTTGATCGTCTCGGCGTAGTCGCGCGCGGCGAGCGCGTGGCGAATGGCGTGGATCGAACGGCGCGTTTCGTGGGTCGCGCGCATTTCGCTGCGCGCCACCGGCGGCAATGCCGGAATCTTTTCGAAGCCGTAGATACGCGCGACTTCCTCGATCAGGTCTTCTTCGATCTCGATGTCGAAGCGGTACGGCGGCGGCGTGACGATGAAGCTCTCGTCGCCCGCGTTGTCAACGCTGCGCGTGAACGCGAGGCCGAGGCGCGTGAAAATCTGCGCGATCTCGTCGGCACTGATCTTCACGCCGATGATGCGGTTCGCGCGCGCCACGCGCATTTTCACCGCTTCGCGCGTAGGCACGTTCACGGTTTGATCGTCGATCGGGCCGGCTGCGCCGCCGCAGATATCGAGGATCAGCTGCGTGATGCGCTCGATGTGCTCGACAGTCGTCGACCAGTCCACGCCGCGCTCGAAGCGATGGCCTGCATCGGTCGAGAAGTTGTAGCGGCGCGAGCGGCCACGAATGCTGTCCGGCCACCAGAAGGCGGCTTCGAGATAGATGTTCGTGGTGTCGAGCGTGACGGCCGTGCTGTCGCCGCCCATGATGCCCGCGAGGCTTTCGATCTCGCGGTCGTCGGCGATCACGCCAACCGTTTCATCGACTTCGACGGTGTTGCCGTTGAGCAGCCTGAGCGTCTCTCCTTTACGGCCCCAGCGCACGTCCATCGAGCCGTGGATCTTGTCGAGATCGAACACGTGCGACGGACGGCCGAGTTCGAGCATCACGTAGTTCGAAATATCGACGAGCGCCGAGATGCTGCGCTGGCCCGAACGCTCGAGGCGCTCGACCATCCACATCGGCGTCTTCGCGTGCGCGTTCACGCCGCGGATCACGCGGCCCGAGAAGCGGCCGCACAGGTCCGGCGCCGAGATCTTCACGGGCAGCTTTTCATCGAGCTTCACTTCGACCTTCGGATACACGGGCGCCTGCAGCGGCGCGCCGGTGATCGCGGCCGTTTCGCGCGCGATGCCATACACCGAAAGGCAATCGGCCTTGTTCGGCGTGAGCTTGATTTCGAAGATGGTGTCGTCGAGATTCAGCGCTTCGCGGATGTCCTGGCCGATCGGCGTGTTTTCCGGCAGGATCATCAGGCCGCTGTGGTCTTCCGAGAGCTTCAGTTCACGCGCGGAGCACAGCATGCCCTGGCTTTCCACGCCACGCAGCTTGGAGAGCTTGATCGCGAAAGGCTTGCCGCCTTCTTCGGCGGGCGGCAGCTCGGCGCCCACGAGCGCCACGGGCACCTTGATGCCGGGCGCGACGTTGGGCGCGCCGCATACGATCTGCAGCGTCGCGCCGGTGCCGGCATCGACCTGCGTGACGTTGAGCTTGTCCGCGTCCGGGTGCTTGACGACTTCGAGCACCCGGCCCACGACGATTTTCGTGGTGGGGGGCGCCGCCGGGCTCAGGCCTTCGACTTCGAGGCCGGCCATGGTGAGCGCGTGGGCCAGTTCATCGGTCGTGAGCTTCGGATCGACAAAGCTTCTCAGCCAGGATTCGGGGAATAGCATTTGGTTTTACGTTCCAGACAGATTGTGACCGTCGCGTAGGCGGATGCTCGCGCACCTTCTTCAGATGCTGCGTCCGCCTCGCGCACTGCAAGCGAATGCGTCGCCGCTCTACGCGAACTGACGCAAAAAGCGCAGATCGCCTTCGAAGAACAGGCGCAGGTCCTGCACGCCATAGCGCAGCATCGTCAGGCGTTCAAGGCCGCTGCCGAACGCAAAGCCGATGTAGCGCTCCGGGTCGAGGCCCATGTTGCGGATCACGGTCGGATGCACCTGGCCCGAGCCCGAGATCTCGAGCCACTTGCCGGCGTTCTTGCCTTGCTCGAACATCATGTCGATTTCGGCCGACGGCTCCGTGAACGGGAAGTACGACGGACGGAAGCGCACCTGAATGTCGTCACGTTCGAAGAACTTCTTGAGGAAGTCCGTGTAGACACCCTTCAGGTCTGCGAAGCTGATGTTCTCTTCGATCCACAGGCCTTCGACCTGATTGAACATCGGCGAGTGCGTGGCGTCGCTGTCCACGCGATACGTGCGGCCCGGCACGATCACCTTGATGGGCGGCGTGTGCGTGCGCGCGTAGCGCACCTGCATCGGACTCGTGTGCGTGCGCAACAAAAGCTGACGGCCATCGGCGTCCTTGCCGTCCACGTAGAACGTGTCCTGCATGGAGCGCGCCGGATGGTTCTCCGGGCTGTTGAGCGAGGTGAAGTTGTACCAGTCGGTTTCGATCTCCGGACCGTCGGCCACGTCGAAGCCGATCGAGCCGAAAATGCGCTCGACGCGTTCCCACGTCTGCATCACGGGGTGCAGGCTGCCCGTGCCCGTGCCGCGGCCCGGCAGCGTGACGTCGATCGCCTCGGCGGCGAGACGCTGGTTCAGGAGCGCGTCCGCGAGCGCCTGGCGGCGCGCGGTGAGCGCGGCTTCCACTTGCTGCTTGACGGCGTTGATGCGCGCGCCTTCGGTCTTGCGCGTTTCCGCGTCGAGCTTGCCGAGACCCTTGAGCAGTTCGGTCAGCGCGCCGGACTTGCCGAGAAAGCGGGCCTTTTCGTTTTCAAGCGTGTTGACGTCGGGGGCGGAGGCGAACGCGCTTTGCGCGTCGGCGACAATCTGGTCCAGATCCATTGATCCCATCTTTTCAGCGTCAGAGTTTGAGACTTGGAGCCTCTCCGCGCTCACGGCACGCCATGATGACGCCTGGCAATGACGACGCGAAGACACTCCATGAAGCGGCGCAAGAAGCGTGATTACCAACAAAAACGGGGCTCGGTGAGGAGCCCCGTTTTTGTTGCAGCATCACCGAGACTACCGGAATGTCTGCTGCAACGAACCTGCGCAATACCTGCTATCAGGCAGCGACGGCGGCCTTCACCTGCTTGACGATCGCAGCAAATGCAGCCTTGTCGAACACAGCCATGTCAGCCAGAACCTTGCGGTCGAGTTCGATCGAAGCCTTCTTCAGGCCGTTGATGAACACGCTGTAGGTCATGTCGTGCTGACGCACCGCCGCGTTGATACGCGTGATCCACAGTGCGCGGAACACACGCTTCTTGTTGCGGCGATCGCGGTAGGCGTACTGGCCTGCGCGCATGACCGCCTGCTTGGCGATGCGATAGACGTTATTGCGACGGCCGCGGTAACCCTTGGCCAGGTTGATGATCTTCTTGTGGCGGGCCCGTGCGGTAACCCCACGTTTGACTCGAGGCATGTTTCGCTCCTATGAGTTATCGGTTGAGGATTACGCGAACGGCAGCATTGCGCGCACGGAGTTCAGATCGGAATCATGAACGGCCGTTGCACCACGCAGATGACGCTTGTTCTTGGTGGTCTTCTTGGTCAGGATGTGACGCTTGAAGGCTTGACCGCGCTTGACGGTACCGCCCGGACGAACCACGAAGCGCTTTGCAGCGCTCTTCTTGGTCTTCATCTTCGGCATGACAGACAACTCCATTATTTGATGGACATGGGTGTGCGGTTGGCGCAGTGTTCACACACCTTGCCGGGACTCCGCCCTTCGAAACCCACTCCACTTGTTTTGGCGACTGGCTGGCTTTTGAAAAACAAGCTCGCCGCCGCTTCCAGGAAAAACGCCCGTTTGCCGCACTTCACGTGCAACGCGCGGGCGCCGTTCCGGAACCTGCTTGCCGCCTCCTGCGCCTGGGCGCCGAAGACGTCATTGAAAACTGCATGTTGACCGCCGCGCAGGTCGAACCGCGCGGCACGCCAGTTACTTCTTCTTCTTGGGCGAGAGCACCATGATCATCTGGCGCCCTTCCATCTTCGGCATTTGCTCGACCTGACCGACTTCTTCGAGGTCGGTGCGCAGGCGCTCGAGCATACGCATACCGATTTCCTGGTGGGCCATTTCGCGGCCCCGGAAACGCAACGTGATCTTCGTCTTGTCGCCATCGTCGAGGAAGCGGATGAGATTACGCAACTTGACGTTGTAATCGCCATCGTCTGTACCCGGGCGGAATTTGACTTCCTTGACCTGGATGACCTTCTGCTTGAGCTTGGCCTCGTGCTGCTTCTTCGATTCCTGGTACTTGAACTTGCCGTAGTCCATGAGGCGGCACACGGGAGGCACCGCCTGCGGGGCAATTTCAACCAGATCGACGTCCTGCTGTTCCGACATGCGGAACGCATCGGCCAGTTTTACGATGCCGAGCGGCTCGTTCTCGATTCCGACGAGACGCACCTCGGGTGCAGTGATTTCACCGTTGATGCGATGCGACTTATCCGTAGCGATGTTACGTTTCCTCTAAAAATTAAAAAAACGAGCCGCGCTGCCGCAGTGGCTTACCTGAACGTCTTGATGTCTTCCGCAAGACGCGCTGTAAAGGCATCGACGGGCATGACACCCAGATCGACGCCGCCACGGGCACGCACGGCTACCGTTTGTGCTTCACGCTCCTTGTCGCCGACGACAAGCAGGTAGGGGACCTTCTCAAGCGTGTGCTCGCGTATTTTATAGCTAATTTTCTCGTTGCGCAAATCGGCCACCACTCTAAGCCCTTGTTTTTGCAACGATTGGACCAGATTCGCGGCATATTCGGCCTGACTTTCCGCGATATTCATCACAACGGCCTGCACCGGAGCGAGCCACGGCGGCATCGCGCCGGCATGGTGCTCGATCAGAATCCCGAGGAAGCGCTCCATCGAACCGAGGATGGCCCGGTGCAGCATGATCGGGCGGCGGCGGCTGTTGTCCTCGGCCACGAACTCGGCGCCAAGGCGCTCCGGCAGGACCATGTCGAGCTGCAGCGTACCGCACTGCCACGAGCGGCCGAGCGCGTCCTTGATGTGGTACTCGACCTTCGGACCGTAGAACGCGCCCTCGCCCGGCAGTTCTTCCCACTGCAGACCGCAGGCCGTGAGCGCCTCGCGCAGGCCCTGCTCGGCGCGATCCCACGTCTCATCCGTCCCCGCGCGCGAATCCGGGCGCAGCGAGAGCTTGATGTCGATGTGATCGAACCCGAAATCCTTGTAAATGCTCATCGCCAGCGTGTTGAAGGCGATCGACTCGCTGATGATCTGATCTTCCGTACAGAAGATGTGCGCATCGTCCTGGACGAAGCCGCGCACGCGCATGAGACCGTGCAACGCGCCCGACGCCTCGTTGCGGTGGCACGAGCCGAACTCCGCGTAGCGCAGGGGCAGATCGCGGTACGAGCGCAGGCCATGGTTGAACACCTGGACGTGGCCCGGGCAGTTCATCGGCTTGATCGCGTAGTCGCGCTTTTCCGACTCCGTCGTGAACATGTTTTCACGATAGTTCTGCCAGTGACCCGACGCTTCCCAGAGCGAACGGTCCATGATCATCGGCGTCTTGATTTCGTCGTAGCCGGCCAGGCGCAGGCGGCCGCGCATGTACTGCTCGACCTGCTGCCAGAGCGTCCAGCCCTTCGGGTGCCAGAACACCATGCCCGGCGACTCGTCCTGCATGTGGAACAGGTCGAGCTGCTTGCCGAGCTTGCGGTGGTCGCGCTTTTCGGCCTCTTCGAGCATGTGGAGGTACTGATCCTGGTCTTCCTTCTTCGTCCAGGCCGTGCCGTAGATGCGCTGCAGCTGCTCGTTCTTCGAGTCGCCGCGCCAGTAGGCGCCCGCGACCTTCATGAGCTTGAAGACCTTCAGTTTGCCCGTGGACGGCACGTGCGGGCCGCGGCACAGGTCCGTAAAACCGCCGTGCGAGTACAGCTTGATTTCCTGGTCGCCCGGAATCGACTCGATGATCTCGGCCTTGTACTTCTCGCCGATGCTCTTGAAGTAGTCCACGGCTTCGCCGCGCGTGACGACGCGGCGCGACACCGGCTCGTCCTTCTTCGAGAGTTCCTGCATGCGCTTTTCGATCTTCTCGAGATCTTCCGGCGTGAAGGGACGGTTATAGGCGAAGTCGTAATAGAAACCGTTGTCGATGACCGGTCCGATCGTGACCTGCGCTTCCGGATACAGCTCCTTCACCGCGTAGGCGAGCAAGTGCGCCGTCGAGTGACGGATGATGTCGAGGCCGTCGGCGTCCTTGTCCGTGACGATGGCGAGCGATGCGTCGCGATCGATCAGCGTCGACGTATCGACCAGTTCGCCGTCGAGCTTGCCGCCGAGCGCCGCCTTGGCGAGGCCGGGGCCAATCGAAGCCGCCACTTCGGCGACCGTGACGGGATGATCGTACTGTCGAACCGAACCGTCGGGCAGACGTATCGCAACCATGTTTTTCTCCAGAAGTGCCGCGCAGGCACATCGTATTGTTCGTGGGGAACAGACCGCGGAAAACTTCGCAGCGAAAAAAAATGCGGCCCCGCTTTCGAGGGGCCGCATTCACTTTTCAAACCTGACTGCAGAGGCGAAAGAGGTCCTCGACTAGCGTCGCTCCGAAGTAGTTTCGGTAAACGTTCGCGGTGTCATAACCGTATTCGCCTTATGGCTGCTTCCTTTGCAGGCGCAGCGCGCTGTGTGCATTTACTGCCTTGAGCCCCCGGCAAAGCCAGGGATTCGATTTCGTTGGTAGGCTCGATTGGACTCGAACCAACGACCCCCACCATGTCAAGGTGGTGCTCTAACCAGCTGAGCTACGAGCCTGAAGAAGGAAGATTATATGAAGTAGCCGCAGACTTGGCAAGCATTTTTTGCAGCGCGGCAATCTTTGCCTGCCTCGTCTGGCCGCCTCAGCCCCTGCGCGACGCCCGCTGCACTCCGCCCACCTCACCGAGCAGCACGCAGGCGCGCTGGATCTGCGCCGAACTCGACACTTCCACCGTGAACTGCATGTACGCCGCATTGCGGCGAGACTGCGTCTTCACGCCGATCACGTTCATCTTCTCGCGCGCGAACACTTCGGAGATGTCGCGCAGCAAACCCTGGCGGTCGGTCGCCTCGATCGAGATGTCGACCGGGTAGACCGACTGACCGCGCCCGCCCATCACGTCGGCGGACCACGTGGTGTGCAGCACGCGCTCGGGCGCGCGGGCGGCCATGCGCCGGAAGGTCGGGCAGTCGCTGCGATGGATCGACATGCCCTTGCCGCGCGTGACGAAACCGCTGATCGCGTCGGGCGGCGCGGGCCGGCAGCAGCGCGCGAGCTGCGTAAGGAGCGCGTCCACGCCCACCACCAGCACGCCCGACGATCCGCCATGCGCGACGTTCGCGCCGCTCGCGCGCTTGGTGAGCTGCTCGGGCGTCTCCTCTTCGGGCTCGGCCGCGGGCGCGTCGTGCAGCGCGTGCTCGACGTTGCGCAGGCTGAACTCTTCCTTGCCGACCACGCTGAAGAGATCGTCGGGCGACTTGAAGCCCAGCTTGGCCGCGAGCTGATCGAGACTGACCGACGTGCGGCCCTCGCGCTGCAGCGTCTTTTCCACCATCGCGCGGCCGTTGGCGATGTTTTCCTGCGCCTCGATCGCGTTGAACCACGCGCGGACCTTCTGGCGCGCACGCGGGCTCTGGAGATAACCGAGCTGCGGATTGAGCCAGTCCCGCGACGGGCCGCCCTCTTTCACCGAGACGATTTCGACCGTCTGGCCGTTGCGCAGCTGGGTGTTGAGCGGCACCATCGCGCCGTCCACGCGCGCGCCGCGGCAGCGATGGCCCAGTTCGCTGTGCAGGTGATAGGCGAAGTCGAGCGGCGTTGCGCCCTGCGGTAGCGCGATCACGCGCGCCTGGGGCGTGAGGACGTAGATGTGGTCGTCGTCGAGGGTGGCCTGGCGCAACTGCTCCCACGGCTGGCGCCCATCCGACACATCGTCCTTCCAGGCGAGCAGCTGGCGCAGCCACGCGATCTTCTCGTCGTAGCTGCTGCTCGCGCTGAACTGGCCGCCGTAGCCCTTCGCACCGGCTTCCTTGTAGCGCCAGTGCGCGGCCACGCCGTATTCGGCGAACTGATGCATCTCGTGCGTGCGGATCTGCACTTCGAACGCGCGGCCGTCGTCGCCGATCACGACCGTATGCAGCGAGCGATAACCGTTGGGCTTGGGCCGCGAGATGTAGTCGTCGAATTCCCTCGGCACCGGCTGCCAGAGGTTGTGCACGATGCCGAGCACCGTGTAGCAATCCTTGATGTCGGGCACGATCACGCGGAACGCGCGCACGTCGTAAAGCTCGGAGAAGTCGATCTCCTTGCCGCGCATCTTCTTCCAGATGCTGTAGATGTGCTTGGGCCGCCCGCTCACCTCGGCCTGGATATGCGCCGCGGCAAGCTCGCTCTGCAGCCGCGCGATCGCCTCGGACACGTAGCTCTCGCGCTCCACGCGCTTTTCGTCGAGCAGCTTTGCGATGCGCTTGTAGGTATCGGGCTCCTGGAAGCGGAACGCGAGGTCTTCGAGTTCCCACTTCAGTTGCCAGATGCCGAGGCGGTTGGCGAGCGGTGCGTAGATTTCGAGCGTCTCGTGCGCGATCTCGGGCGCCGGCTTGATCTTCGCCGCCGCATAAAAGCGCAGCGACTGCAAACGCGACGCGAGCCGGATCAGCACGACGCGAATGTCCTGCGCGAACGCGAGCAGCATCTTGCGCAGCGACTCGACCTGCGCGCGCCGCGCCGCCTGGGCGTCGCGACTTTCGCGACCCGCTTCGGGCACGGCGTGCTGCGCCGCGCGCAGGCTCACGGTGCCGAGCCGCAAGAGCTTGCGCACGTCGAACACGAGCTTCGCGACTTCCGCGCCGAAGCGCGCTTCGAGCGCGCCTTCCGGATCGTCGAGATGCGGCGCGAGATTGAAGAGCGCCGCGGCAAGCACCGCAGGCGGGTCGACATTGAGCCGGCTCATGATGACTGCCGTGCCCTGCGCATGCTCGATGAGCGGCTCGCCCGTAGAAAGACGTGCGTCGCCGGCGTGCTCGCGCACGAACGCAAGCGCGTCGTCGAGCGACGGCAGCGCGCCGGGATCGGCGGTAACCGCGGGGGAAGGAGGAACGGTGTCGCTACTCATGAGGCGATGCCCACCGGCTTGCCGGACGGGCGACAACGAAAAGGATCAAACCAGCTGCGCTCAATCGCGCTGCGCAGCCACCACGACGATCTCGACCAGGCATTCCGGATTCGCGAGCTTCGCTTCGACCGTCGCGCGCGGCGGCGTCGCGCCTTGCGCAACCCACTTGTCCCACTCGGCGTTCATGCCGGGGAAATCCTTCATGTCGGCGATATAGATCTGCACCGAGAGCAGCAGCGACTTGTCGCTGTTCGCTTCACCCAGCAGACGATCGATGTGGCCGAGCACTTCGCGCATCTGGCCGCCGATGTCTTGCGTCGTGTCTTCGGCGATCTGGCCAGCCAGGTAGACGGTGCCATTGTGGATGGCGGTTTCCGAGAGACGCGGGCCAACGTGGTGACGAATGACTGCCATGAAAATTCCTGTTGAGAAGTGAAAAACGGTCGACTTCCGGACCGGCACGATCCGCTGCGCATCGGCGCGCGCCGGAATATGCCGGCCAATCTCATATTATGACGCGCGAAGGGCCTCGCCGTCGAAGAAACGGCGCGCGATCGCGATCTGGTCGGGCGCGAGGAAGGCCGGCGCGTGCCCGACGCCCTCGATTTCGACGCTCGATACCTGGCGCCCGGTCGCGACCATCTTTTCGACGGTTTCACGCGAAAGCAGGTCCGAAAGCGCGCCGCGCACGACGAGCACAGGCCCTTCGAACGCGGCGAGCGAGCGCCACAGGAACTTCTCGCCCTCCTCGTTCTGCTCGGGCGTGATCGACTTGAAGGGCTCCGCAATGCGCGGGTCGTACCGGTAGCGCCACGTGCCTTCCACTTCATGCAGCAACGGCGTATTGATCTCGCGCCATTCATCGGCACTCAGCGGACCGAACGAGGCCGCGAGAAGCGCCGCGTTGTCGATGCCTTCCTGGAGCGTAGCGAAAGACCCGCCTTGCCCGACGTACTCGCCGATGCGCGTGAGCGACGCGGGTTCGATATGCGGCCCGACGTCGTTGAGCAGCATGCGGCCGATGGGCGCGCCCGGCAGCCCCGCGAGCGCGATGCCGATCAGGCCGCCCATCGACGTGCCGAACCAGTCCACCTTCTCCACGCCGGTACGTGCGAGCAACGTGACCATGTCGGCCACATACTGCGCGACGCCGTAGCCGCGCGGGTCGAGCAGCCACGATGACAGCCCCCGCCCTGCCACGTCGGGGCACACGACACGATACCGGTCGGCCATCGCGGCCGCGAAGCGGTCGAAGTCGCGCCCCGAGCGCGTGAGTCCATGCACGCACACGAGCACGCGCGGGTTGGCGGGGTCGCCCCACTCGGTGTACGCGATGCGGTGCAGGCCCGCGGGACTGAGACACTGGACGTATTGCTGGCGCGGCACTGCGGTCGATTCGGTCATCGCGGAATCCTCGCTCGAAGGCGCATCAAGGCTTTCGGCCGATTGTAAACGGCTTTGCCGCACGGCATCGTCGGTCAAGCCGCACGCGGACCGTGCGCAAGCCATGCGCAAAAACGAAACGGGCGAGACCGAAGTCTCGCCCGCCGCCAATCGTGCTTACGCGACGACGTTCAGCCCACGGCGCTCACGTCGAGCGGCGCGCCGGTCTTCGCCTTGATCTCGTCGATCGTGACACCCGGTGCGAGTTCGGTCACCTTCAGACCCGCATCGCTCACTTCCATCACGCCGAGGTCGGTGATGATGAGATCGACCACGCCCACGCCCGTCAGCGGCAAGGTGCAGGCCTCGAGGATCTTGTGCTGGTCGCCCTTCGCAACGTGCTCCATCAGCACGACCACGCGGCCAACGCCCGCCACGAGATCCATCGCGCCGCCCATACCCTTGATCATCTTGCCGGGGATCATCCAGTTGGCCAGGTCGCCCTTCTCGCTCACCTGCATCGCGCCGAGGATCGCCAGGTTGATGTGGCCGCCGCGAATCATCGCGAACGAGTCCGCGGACGAGAAAATCGACGAGCCCGCCAGCGTTGTCACGGTCTGTTTGCCGGCGTTGATCATGTCGGCGTCCACTTCGTCTTCGGTCGGGAACGGGCCGATGCCGAGCAGGCCGTTTTCCGACTGCAGCCACACTTCCATGCCCGCGGGTACATGGTTGGCCACGAGCGTGGGCAGCCCGATGCCGAGGTTCACGTAGAAGCCGTCCTGCAGTTCCTTCGCCGCGCGCGCGGCCATTTCGTCACGATTCCAAGCCATGGTCGGTCTCCTTCCTCAGTTGCCCGCGGGTTTGCCAGCTGCGGCGCGCACGGTGCGTTGTTCGATGCGCTTTTCCGGGTGCGCGTTGAGCACGATGCGCTGCACGAAGATGCCCGGCGTATGAACGGCGTCCGGATCGAGTGCGCCGTTCTCGACGATCTCTTCCACTTCCGCCACGGTGATCTTGCCCGCCATCGCGCACATCGGGTTGAAGTTGCGCGCCGTGCGGCGGAACACCAGGTTGCCCGACTTGTCGGCCTTCCACGCCTTCACGAGCGCGACGTCTGCCGTGAGCGAATGCTCGAGCACGTAGTGCTTGTCGCCGAACTGGCGCGTTTCCTTGCCTTCGGCGATCAGCGTGCCGAAGCCGGTATTCGTGAAGAACGCCGGGATGCCGGCGCCGCCCGCGCGCAGCTTTTCAGCCAGCGTGCCTTGCGGCGTGAATTCGAGTTCGAGTTCGCCCGACAGATACTGGCGCTCGAATTCCTTGTTCTCGCCCACGTAGGAGGAGATCATTTTCTTGATCTGGCGCGTCTCCAGCAGCAGGCCGAGGCCGAAGCCGTCCACGCCTGCGTTGTTGCTGATGCAGGTGATGCCCTTCACGCCCGTATCGCGCAGTGCGGCGATCAGGGCTTCGGGAATGCCGCACAGCCCAAAACCGCCAACCGCGAATGTCTGGCCGTCCTTGACGATGCCCTCGAGCGCGGCAGCCGCGCTTTTATAGACCTTGTTCATCAGTGTGTCCCTTCCTCGAATGGAAATCCGCCAATCCGGTTTGTCGCGCGGACGTCTGGCGCGTCCGGATGTTCAATTCTAGTCATGCCCCGGCGGCGCTGCCGTGAAGCCGGCAGCCCGGCCGGGCCGTGCGCACGGGCCCAAACGAGCCGCGCGAGCCTGGAAAACTGCCCCTCCGATGGGTGCAAAGCGTACGCTGGCCCCCTGTTGCGGCACAATACGCAAAACTACATAAAGCAATACCCGCACCGTCCGCCATGGCTGCTCCCACCCAATCCGTCGAACGCTCCGCGCTCGACTACCAGACCGCGTTCCATCTCGCGCCCATCGGCCTCGTACTGGCGCGCGAGCGCACCATCGTCGACTGCAACGACCAGGTCGCCGCAATCTTCTGCTGCGTACGCGAGGCGCTGATCGGCCAGTCGTTCCAGGTGCTCTACCCTTCCGCGGACGAGTTCGAGCGCATTGGCGCACGCATCCCGCCGATCATGACGGCGCAAGGCAGCTATGCCGACGACCGCATCATGAAGCGCGCCAACGGCGAACTCTTCTGGTGCCACGTCACGGGGCGCTCGCTCGATCGCGCCGAGCCGCACGCGGCGGGCGTCTGGACGTTTGAAGACCTGAGCGCGACGCGCCGCGTGGCCATCGAGCTCACGCCGCGCGAGCGCGAGATCGCCGCGCAGCTCGTTACGGGCAAGACCAGCAAGCAGATCGGGCGCGTGCTCGATATCAGCCCGCGCACCGTGGATGTCTATCGCGCGCGCCTCATGCGCAAGTACGACACCGGCAACGCCACCGAGCTGCTGCAGCGGCTGCTCGGCCAGTAAGGACGCCAGGGCCGCGCACTGCGGGGCAGCGCGCGACATCGGGGCGCTCAGCCTATCCGGTCGGACTTCACCAGTCCGGCATGCTCGATGGTGGCGCGCAACATATCGGGAATCGGCACCGATTTGCCTGCCGCGTAGTCGATCCACACACAGCGCGCGTTCCCGCGTGCGTAGAGCGTGTCCGGCTCGTCGGCGCGGCGCAGTTCGAAACCGGTGTCGAAGCTGCTGCGGCCGGGCTGGCCGACCGTCATCGTGCAGACGATGTCGCCGGGGTAATGCAGTTGCTTGAGAAATTCCATCGAAGCATTGACGATCACGGGGCCCTGTCCGTCGCCGCTCTCGGAGGCCACGCCAAGATGCTCGAACCAGGAAATGCGCACCTGCTCCATGTAGCGGAAATAGACCGTGTTGTTCACATGGCCGAACGCATCCATGTCGCCCCAACGGATCGGCATGGTCATTTCAAATACGGGGTGGTAGTCACTCATTGCACTTCAACTTCGTGTTGTTGCGGAAAACAGAATGCCGGGCGCCGGCCGGACTCGCCTCAGTTCAGGTGAGCCCGAAGCCGTCGTCGGCGGTGATGATCGAACCGTTGATGAACGACGACTCGTCGGCGGCGAGCAGCAGCAGCAGGCCGTCCAGGTCTTCGGGTTTGCCGACGCGGTGGCGCGGCAGCATCGAAACGAGCTTTTGCCCCTGCTCGGTCGACCAGTGGTGGTGGTTGATCTCCGTGTCGATGTAGCCCGGGCAGATCGCGTTCACGTTGATGCCGTGGCGGCCCCACTCGAGCGCCATCGCCTTCGTCATGTGGACGACGGCGGCCTTGCTGATCGCGTACAGGCCGATTTGCGGCAGCACACGCAGACCCGCGACCGAAGCGATATTGATGATGCGGTAGGCCGGCTTCGGGCCGCCGCCGTTGCCGCGCATGATCATCCGTTTGGCCACTTCCTGGGCCACGAAAAAGGCGCCACGCGTGTTGGTATCGAACACGTATTCGAAGTCGGCGGGCGTGACGTCGGCGAGCTTTTGCGTCGTGGAGACGCCCGAGTTGTTGACGAGGATGTCGATGGTCCCCGCCTCGGTTTCCGCGTGCGCGACCGCCGAGCGAATGCTCTGGTAGTCGGTCACGTCGAGCGAGACGACGTGCGCGGCGCCCCCGCTCGCCTCGATTTCGGCGCGCAGCTCCTTGAGCCGCTCCACGCGGCGACTCGCCAGCACGACCTTTGCGCCCGCCTGCGAGAGCACCTGGGCGAAGCGCTTGCCGAGCCCGCTGGAGGCCCCCGTGATCATCGCGACCTTGCCTTCCAGATTGATCGAACGGCCCATTTCCGGTTCCTGTTCAGAGGTAAATAGGCGCCAGAACGCGGCGGGGTCGGCCCGCCAAATCTGACGCCACAGAATAGAACGGTCGTGCTAATGTTAGCCTGTTGGGTTGCGGCACGGGGAACGTTACCCGACAATACGATCCCGAAAAAAGCATTCTAATGGCAAGAGGAGCATTGATGACCCCCGCAAGTCTTTTAGAGCAATACGGCCCACGCGAGTCGATGGAATACGACGTGGTGATCGTCGGTGGCGGCCCCGCCGGGCTGTCTGCTGCGATCCGCCTGAAGCAGCTGGCCGCGGAGAAAGGCGCTGAAATCGGCGTCTGCGTGCTGGAGAAAGGCTCGGAAATCGGGGCGCATATCCTCTCGGGTGCGGTCATGGACCCGCGCGCCCTGAACGAGCTGATGCCGGACTGGAAAGAGCAAGGCGCACCGCTGAACGTGCCCGTGACCGAGGACAAGTTCCTTTTTCTTTCCGAAACGGGGGCTAAGGCTGTGCCGAACTGGGCGCTGCCCGACAACTTCAAGAACCACGGCAACTACGTCATCAGCCTCGCGAACGTCACGCGCTGGCTGGGCCAGCAGGCCGAAGCCCTGGGCGTGGAAATCTTCCCCGGCTTTCCGGCTGCCGAAGTGCTCTACAACGACGACGGCTCGGTCAAGGGCGTTGCCACCGGCAACATGGGTGTGGGCAAGGACGGCGAGCCCACCGAAAACTTCCAGCTCGGCATGGAGCTGCACGCGAAGTACACGCTGTTCTGCGAAGGCTGCCGCGGGCATCTGGGCCGTCAACTGAACGAGAAGTTCAAGCTGGGCAAGGACTCGGACCCGCAGGTCTACGGCATCGGCATCAAGGAACTGTGGGAGATCGATCCTTCGAAGCACCAGCCCGGCCTCGTGATCCACACCGCCGGCTGGCCGCTCGAGTCGGACACGTACGGCGGCTCGTTCCTGTACCACATCGACAACAACCAGGTGATGGTGGGCTTTGTCGTCGGTCTTGCGTACCAGAACCCGTATCTCTCGCCGTTCGAGGAATTCCAGCGCTACAAGACGCACCCGGAAATCCGCAAGTACCTCGAAGGCGGCAAGCGCGTCTCGTACGGCGCGCGCGCGATCACGGCAGGCGGCCTGATGTCGCTGCCCAAGCTCGTGTTCCCGGGCGGCGCGCTCGTGGGCGACGACGCGGGCTTCCTGAACGCCTCGCGCATCAAGGGCAGCCACGCGGCGATCAAGACCGGCATGCTGGCCGCCGATGCGGCGTTCGAAGCCGTGCAGGCAGGCCGCCAGAGCGATGAACTCGCGGCTTACCCGGCAGCGTTCAAGCAGTCGTGGCTCCACACGGAACTGTACAAGGCGCGCAACTTCAAGCAGTGGATGAGCAAGGGCCTGTACCTGGGCACGCTGATGGTGGGCATCGAGCAGAAGCTGCTGGGCGGCAACGTGCCGTGGACGCTGCATCACCAGCATCGCGACCACGAGATGCTCAAGCCCGCATCGCAGTGCAAGCCGATCGAGTATCCGAAGCCCGATGGCAAGCTCACGTTCGATCGTCTGTCTTCGGTGTTCATCTCGAACACGAACCACGAAGAGAACCAGCCCGCGCACCTCACGCTCAAGGACGCGAGCGTGCCCGTGAACGTGAACCTGCGCACCTACGCGGGCCCCGAAGCGCGCTTCTGCCCGGCCGCGGTGTACGAGTTCATGAAGAACGACGACGGCAGCGACCGCCTGCAGATCAACGCGCAGAACTGCGTGCATTGCAAGACCTGCGACATCAAGGACCCGACGCAGAACATCGTGTGGGTCACGCCCGAAGGCGGCGGCGGGCCGAACTATCCGAACATGTAAGTCCGACAGGCGAAAAAAAGCCGCTTCAGGTGTGAGCCTGAAGCGGCTTTTTGTTGCCTGCGCAACGCGTGCGGCTCACGTCGCAGCGATCGGCATCACTCGTCGCTGGCCGCGATCTTCGGCGTCGTCACGACGACGTCGGCATTCTGCGCGCGGTGGCGCATTGCGTGATCGATCAGCACGAGCGCGAGCATGGCTTCGGC
This sequence comes from Paraburkholderia sp. BR10936, assembly GCF_040965735.1. Classification (NCBI taxonomy): domain Bacteria; kingdom Pseudomonadati; phylum Pseudomonadota; class Betaproteobacteria; order Burkholderiales; family Burkholderiaceae; genus Paraburkholderia; species Paraburkholderia sp. BR10936. The sequence goes on along the minus strand of NZ_JBFRCM010000004.1, from coordinate 68,154 downwards.
GATCGGCGTCGCGCGAATGCCCACACACGGGTCGTGGCGCCCGAAGGTCTCGACCGTTGCGGGATCGCCCGCCTTGTCGATCGAGCGCCGCGGCGTGCGGATGCTCGAGGTCGGCTTGATGGCGATCGAGACGGTAATGTCCTGCCCCGTCGAAATACCGCCGAGCACGCCGCCGGCGTGATTACCGTGGAACCCGTTGGGCGTGAGTTCGTCACCGTGCACCGAGCCGCGCTGTGCGACGCTCGCGAAGCCCGCGCCGATCTCCACGCCCTTCACCGCGTTGATGCCCATCATGGCGTGCGCAATGTCGGCATCGAGCCGGTCGAAAAGCGGCTCGCCCCAGCCTACCGGCACCCCGCTCGCCACCACGTTCACGCGCGCACCGATCGAGTCGCCGTCCTTGCGCAACGCATCCATGTAGTCCTCGAGCTGCGGCACGACGTCGGCGTTCGGCACGAAAAACGGGTTCTCGTGCACGTGCTCCCAGCTCACGAACGGCACGTCGATCTCGCCAAGCGCGCGCATGTAGCCGCGAATTTCCACGCCGAAGCGCTCGCGCAGCCACTTCTTCGCCACCGCCCCCGCCGCGACAGTGGGCGCCGTGAGGCGCGCCGACGAGCGGCCGCCGCCGCGGTAATCGCGAATGCCGTACTTCTGCCAGTAGGTGTAGTCGGCATGACCGGGACGGAAGGTCTCGACGATGTTGCCGTAGTCCTTGCTGCGCTGGTCGGTATTACGGATCAGGAGCGCGATGGGCGTGCCCGTGGTGAGCCCTTCGAACACGCCCGAGAGAATCTCGACCTTGTCCTCTTCCTGGCGCTGCGTCACGTGACGCGACGTGCCGGGGCGGCGGCGGTCCAGGTCGATCTGGATGTCGGCTTCGGTGAGCGCCATGCCGGGCGGGCAGCCGTCGATGACGCAGCCAATGGCCGGGCCGTGGGATTCGCCGAAGGTGGTGACGGTGAAAAGCGTACCGAGCGTGTTGCCGGACATGGCGGTCGTCCAAAGTGAATCGGGGAATCCAATATTATGCCAGCCCGCGCGCGGCGACGCCCGACCGGGCGGTCGGCCTGTCGGGCGAGCGCCGGGTGAGAAGCGGCGGCGCGACGCCGGTTGGGCGACGCGTGCGCGCCGCGCCGCATGGCCCGGCGTCAGCGCCGCGCGCCGCGCAGTTCCGTCACCGTCTCCTGCAAGCGCTCAAGCGTAGCGTCCGCCGCCGCGATCGGCTCGCCCACCGCGAGCGTCAAACGGCTCGTCAGACCGCGTCGCAGCGGCCGCTCCTGGCCGGACCCCGCGAAGCGCGAAAACGCACTGCCCCACAGCCCGCGCAGCGCCATCGGCACGACCGGCACGGGCGAGCGCCGCAAGATTTCGCTCACGCCGTGGCGAAACGGGTTCATCTCCCCGGTGCGGGTGAGCTTGCCCTCGGGAAAAATGCAGACGAGGTCGCCCTCGGCCAGCGCGGCCGCGCACGCGTCGTAGGCAGCGGCGAGCGCATTCGGGTCCTCGTGCGCGGGCGCAATCGGAATGGCCTTGGCGTGGCGGAACACCCAGCCGACGAACGGCGAGCGGAAGATCTGCTGATCCATCACGAAGCGGATCGGGCGCGGGCTCTCGGCCATGATGACGATCGCATCGACATAGCTCACGTGATTGCAGACGAGCACGGCCGCGCCCTCGGCCGGTATGCGTTCGGTATGCACGAGCCGCACGCGGTAGACCGTATGTACGAGCACCCACGCCACGAAGCGCAGCAGGAACTCGGGCACGAGCGTGTAGATATAGGCCGCCACGACGATATTGAGCAGCGCCGTGGTCAGAAAGATGCCGGGAATGCCGACGCCTGCGGATGTGAGCGCCATCGCCATGAGCGCCGAGACGATCATGAAGAGCGAATTGAGGATGTTGTTCGCGGCGATGATGCGCGCGCGGTGGCTGGGCGCGCTGCGGCTCTGGATCAGCGCGTAGAGCGGCACGCTGTAGAAGCCGCCGAACATGGCGAGCAGGAACAGGTCGGCGAGCACGCGCCAATGCGCGGCGATGCGCAGGAATTCGCCCACCGAAAGCAGATGGGACGCGGGAGGCAACGCGTGGCTCGCAAAGAAGAGATCGATGCCGAACACGCTCATGCCGATCGAGCCGAGCGGCACGAGGCCCACCTCGATGCGCCGCCGCGAGAGCCGGTCGCAGAGCAGCGACCCCGAGCCGATGCCGAGTGAAAACATGGCGAGCAGCACGGTCACGACGTCGGGGTCGGCCGACATCACGTCCTTCGCGAAATTGAAGAACGAGGCGAGAAACGTTGCACCCACGAACCAGAGCCACGAGATGCCGAGCAGGCTCAGGAACACGGTGCGGTTGCCGTGCGCGAGGCGCAGGTTGCGCCAGGTTTCGGAAACCGGATTCCAGTTGATGCGCAGGTCCGGCTGCGACGGCTCGCACGGCGGCACGAAGGCCGACGCCACGCGCCCCACGAGCGCGATGACAATGCACATGCCGCCGAGCCACCATGCACCAAGGGGCGGCCCCAGGTCCGCATGCGCCGACGCGGGATCCATCGCGCCGATACCCGCCGCCACGCCCCCGACGATCGTGCCGAGCAAAATCGCGACGAACGTGCCCATCTCGACGAGCCCGTTGCCGCCAACCAGTTCATCGGGCGCAAGGCGCTGCGGGAGGTACGCGTACTTGACCGGCCCGAACACGGTGGAATGCACGCCCATCAGGAAAGTGCACGCGTACAGCAGCGGCGCGCTGTGCATCCAGAAGCCGGCCGCGCCGATCAGCATGACCGCGATCTCGAAGGTCTTGACCCAGCGCGTGAGCATCGCCTTGTCGTACTTGTCGGCGACCTGGCCCGAGGTCGCGGAAAATAGCACGAACGGCAGGATGAAAATGGCCGAGATGAGGAACGCGACCGTCTTCGGATCGACGCCGGAAAAGCGCGCGGCCTGATAGGTGACGAGCGAGGTGAAGCCGATCTTGAAGACGTTGTCGTTCATCGCCCCGAGGAACTGCGTCCAGAAAAACGGGGCGAAACGACGCTGGCGCAGCAGCGCGAACTGCGAAGCGTGGTCACCCTCATGGTGCGCTTTGCGTTTGTCGCGCTGCGCTGCGGGCATCGGTCTATCGTTCATCGAACAGGAATCGCACTGACGGAATTCATGGGGCCCAGACGCGAAAAAGCGCGCCTGACGCGCGCTTTTCCATACTGATCAATCGGGCGAAAGGGCTGCGCTCAGCGCGCCGGCTGACGCTCCTCTTCGGGCCAGTCGCGAATATACGCCTTGAGCAGCTTGTTTTCGAAGCCCTGCGCTTCGACCACGGCCTTCGCCACGTCGTAGAACGAGATCACGCCCATGAGCGAGCGGCTTTCCATGACCGGCAGGTAGCGTACGTGGTGCTCGAGCATCATGCGGCGCACTTCGTCGACCTCGGTCTCCGGCGTGCAGGTGATGGGATGATCGTCCATGACCTTGCGGATCGTCGTGGTGCCGACGCTGCCGCCGTTTGCGCGCAGCGTGAGGATGATCTCGCGGAACGTGAGCATGCCGACCAGATCGCCGTACTCCATGACGACGAGCGAGCCGATATCGTGCTCGGCCATGGTGTTGACTGCCTCGTTCAGCGCAGTGTCGGGCGTGACGGTGTAGAGCGTATTGCCCTTCACCTTGAGGATGTCGCTGACACGCATGATGTGTCTCCAGGAATGCCGCTAGTAATGGGGGAAATGCTGAAAAGATGCCTACCTGATTCGATCCTAGCGGAAAGATTGTTAAAAGGAAAGCCGCGCGGCGGGCCCTCCGCGGCGTACCGAAACGTCTGTCGAAAGCCGTAGCGAGGGGTTTTCCGGCGCGAAAACGGCCACACGGGGCGCGCCCCATCAGGCCCGAAAAACGCCCGGCCGGGCGTCCCCGCGCCCCGCCGCCGGTGTTACGATGCCCTTCATCTCGATACCAGGCCGGTTCGCGCCGGCGCGCCGCCACGATGTCATCGAATCCCGCATCCAATCCCGATAGCCGCTTCGACACGCTCGCGCTGCATGCGGGCGCGGCGCCCGACCCCGCCACCGGCGCCCGCGCGACGCCGATCTACCTCACCACCTCGTTCTCGTTTCGCGACACCGACCACGCCGCCGCGCTCTTCAACATGGAGCGTGCGGGCCATGTGTATTCGCGCATCTCGAACCCGACCGTCGCCGTGTTCGAAGAGCGCGTCGCCGCGCTCGAAGGCGGCGCGGGCGCGATCGGCACCGCGAGCGGCCAGGCGGCGCTGCATCTCGCGATCGCGACGTTGATGGGCGCGGGCTCGCACATCGTCGCCTCGGCGGCGCTTTACGGCGGCTCGCACAACCTGCTGCACTACACGCTCAAGCGCTTCGGCATCGAAACGACCTTCGTGAAGCCCGGCGACCTCGACGCCTGGCGCGCGGCGCTGCGGCCCAATACGCGCCTGCTGTTCGGCGAAACGCTCGGCAACCCGGGCCTCGACGTGCTCGACATCGAAGCCGTCGCGCAGATCGCGCACGCCCATGGCGTGCCGCTCCTCGTCGATTCGACGTTCACCACGCCTTACCTGCTGCGCCCCTTCGAGCACGGCGCCGATCTCGTCTATCACTCGGCCACCAAGTTCCTCGGCGGCCATGGCACGACGATCGGCGGCGTGCTGGTCGATGGCGGAACGTTCGACTTCGAAGCGTCGGGCCGCTTTCCCGAACTCACCGAACCCTATGCGGGCTTTCACGACATGGTGTTCAGCGAGGAAAGCACGGTCGCGCCCTTCTTGCTGCGCGCGCGGCGCGAGGGCCTGCGCGACTTCGGCGCGTGCCTGCATCCGCAGGCCGCGTGGCAATTGCTGCAAGGCATCGAAACGCTGCCGCTGCGCATGGAGCGGCATGTGGCGAACGCGCGGCGCATCGTCGAATATCTCGCCGCGCACGAGGCGGTCGAATCGGTCGCGTGGCCGGAACTGCCGAGCCATCCCGATTACGCGCTGGCGAAGCGCCTGCTGCCGCGTGGCGCGGGCGCGGTGTTCAGCTTCAATCTGCGCGGCGGCCGCGCGGCGGGCAAGCGCTTCATCGAAGCGCTCACCCTGTTCTCGCATCTGGCCAACGTCGGCGACGCGCGCTCACTCGTGATCCACCCCGCCTCGACCACGCATTTCCGCATGGACGCCGCGGCACTGGCCGCCGCCGGCATCGCGGAGGGCACGATCCGGCTCTCGATCGGGCTCGAAGACCCTGCCGACCTGGTCGATGACCTCAAGCGCGCACTGAAGGCGTCGCAAAAAGTGGACGCATCGAAAGGCAAGTCCGCCGGCAAGGAGGCGTCATGATCGTCGATGTCGCCGGCAAACCGGTCTATGTCTACACGGCCTCGCACGCGATCGACCACGCGCTGCCGTTCGCGGTGTTCGTCCACGGCGCGCAGCACGACCACAGCGTCTGGGCGCTGCAATCGCGCTATTTCGCCAACCACGGTTTCAATGCGCTGGCCGTCGATCTGCCCGGCCATCTGCGCAGCGCGGGTCCGGCGCTCACGAGCATCGGCGCGCTCGCCGACTGGCTCGCCGCACTGCTCGACGCGCTGAACGCCCCGCAGGCCTTCGTCGCCGGCCATAGCATGGGCTCGCTCATCGCGCTCGAATTCGCGGCACGCCATCCCGAACGCGCGCAGCGCATCGCCCTGCTCGCCACCGCGTTCCCGATGACGGTCGCGCCTACCCTGCTCGAAGCCGCGCGCGAGCGTGAGCCGGAGGCGATCGCGCTCGTCAACGCGTGGTCGCACTCGACGCTCGCCGCCAAGCCGTCGAGCCCGGGGCCCGGCTTCTGGCTGCGCGGCATGAACCAGCGGCTCATGGAGCGCGTCTCCGCGCGCGGCGAGCCGCAGCTTTTTCATACCGATTTCGCGGCGTGCAATGCCTATGCGGACGGCCTCGCCAGCGCCGCGAAAGTCCGCTGCCCGGTGCGCCTGATCGTCGGCAAACGCGATGCGATGACGCCCCCGCGCGCTGCGCGCGCCCTCGCCGACGCCCTCGCCCAAGCGGGCACGCCCGTGGACACGGTCACGCTGGACGCCGGCCACGCGCTGATGACGGAGCAGCCCGATGCGACGCTCGATGCGCTCTACGGTTTTGCAACGCAACAAACACCGCGCGTGGGCAACGGCTGACGGCTGTGACTTGCCCGGGTTGCACGGTCGTTCGGAACGCCGCAGAATGGCTCAATCAACCATCCCCTGCGTACCCGCGCAGAAAGGAGGAGACGATGCAACCCACCACGCATACCGAGCACTTTTCGAGCTTCGCGCAGTTCTATCCGTTTTACCTGAGCGAGCACAGCAATCTCATGTCGCGGCGGCTGCATTTCATCGGCTCGCTTGGCGTGATCGGCTTCGTCTGCATGGCGATCGCCACCGGCAACTGGCTCTGGTTGCCGCTTGCCGTCGTGTGCGGCTACGGCTTCGCGTGGGTCGGCCATTTCAAGTTCGAGAAGAACCGCCCGGCCACCTTCCGTCACCCCATCTACAGCTTGATGGGCGACTGGGTCATGTTCGCGGATATCTGCCGCGGCAAGATTTCCCTTTGATTCGAATTTGATGCGACGGCGCGCCTGTCATGGGCGCGCCGCCTCGTCATGCCGCCGGATGCGGGAGCACTGGCGGATGCTCCTCCGTGAGCGCCGGGAGACGCCGCGTCGCGAGCAGCGACGCGAGTGAAATCGCGAGCTTGTCGTTGTCGAGCGCACCCAGCAGCAGGTGCGCGTCGATACTGCTCGACTTGAGCTGATACGCCAGTTCCTCGCGATCGATCGCAAAGCGGTCGAAGATGCGCGTCACCGAAATGCGCGCAGGATTGCCGATCAGCAGGAACAGCGTTTTCGCACGCTCCTCCTGCTCGAGACGCCCCACGAGTTCGTCCTCTTCGAGGCCGTCGATCAGTCGCCTGACCGTGGCCAGGTCGCGCCGCAGCAGCTGCGCGAGCTGCTCGGTCGTGCGGCCCGGCTCGCCCGCTTCCCGCGCATCGGCGAGACCCGCGAGCAGTTCGAGCGCGTCGAGCAGATCGCTGCCCGGAAAGCGCGGCCGGTCGAAGCGCCCGGTGCGGATTTCGGGCAAAGCGGAGGTGATCATCGCGCCCACGAGCGTGATGAACCAGCTCAGGTACATCCATAGCAGGAACATCGGCGCGGCCGCGAAGGCGCCATAAACAGCCGTATAAGTCGGAATACGCCGCACGTAGTAACCAAAGCCACGCTTGGCCGCCTCGAATGCGATCGCCGCTGCGATGCCGCCAACCAATGCGTCGCGCCACTGCACGCGGCAGTTCGGCAGATACACATAGAGCATCGTGAACGCGAGCGACGTCAGCGGCAGCGAGGCGCCGATCAGCATCCAGTCGAGGATGCCCGAAACGTGCTGCTCGGTCGCGATCACGGCCGAACGCGTGAACACGTACGAGGAGATCGACAGGCTCACGCCGATCAGGATCGGCCCGAGCGTGAGAATGGCCCAGTAGACGAGCACGCGCTGCGCGAACGGGCGCGCCTTGCGCACACGCCAGATCAGATTGAAGGCCGACTCCACGGTCATCATCGTCATGACCGAGGTGACGAAGAGCACGATCATGCCCATCGTCGTGAGGCCCTTGGCCTTCGAGGCGAACTGGTTCAGGTACTTGAAGATCTGGCTGTTGATCTGCGCCGGCATGAGGTGATCGGCGAGAAAGGCCTGCAGCGAGTTCTGGAACGAAGCGAAGATCGGGAACGCGGTGAAAAGCGCAAACGCGACCGTGGCGAGCGGCACGAGCGAGAGCAGCGTGGTGAAGGTGAGGCTGCCCGCGACCTGCGCAATGCGATCTTCGCGACTGCGCCGCGCCGCGAAACGCGCGAGGCGCTTCACGATGTCCAGATCGATCTTCACCCTCGACAGCACATCCATTGGCCTGCTTTCCTCGCCACCGTGAACACGTTGATTGCCGCGCTTTCTTGACGCCGTTTTTTTGCCTCTGATCCGGCGCGCACGCAGTGTACCTATTTGCCGATGATTTGCGCGTAAGATGCGCGTCGCTCGCCGGTGCGCCGCTGCGGCGGCAGACCCAACCCCTATAATATCCCGTCCACCGACGAGGCCCGATGAAACCGATTCTTGTGCTCTATTACAGCCGGCATGGCGCAACGCGCGAACTCGCGCGCGCCATCGCCCAGGGTATCGACAGTGTTCCCGGCGCCGAAGCGCGCGTGCGCACGGTGCCGCCCGTCTCGACGGTCTGCGAGGCCACCGCGCCCGACATCCCCGCCGACGGGCCGCCCTACGTCGAACTGCGCGACCTCGAAGAATGCGCGGGCCTCGCGCTCGGCTCGCCCACGCGCTTCGGCAACATGGCCGCGCCGCTCAAATACTTTCTCGACGGCACCACACCGCAGTGGCTTTCGGGTGCGCTCGCTGGCAAGCCCGCTTGCGTGTTCACATCGACGGGCAGCCTGCACGGCGGCCAGGAGAGCACGCTGCTCTCGATGATGCTGCCGCTGCTCCATCACGGCATGCTGCTCGTGGGCATCCCCTACACGGAAAGCGCGCTCACGACCACGCAGGGCGGCGGCTCGCCCTACGGCGCCTCGCATCACGCGCGCCAGGACGCGCGCGGCCACGGTTTGAGCGCCGATGAAAAGACGCTCGCGAGCGCGCTGGGTGTGCGGCTTGCGCGCGCGGCGCTCGCACTCGCTGTCACCGAGCAAGGCCAGCGGCTGTGAATACCCGCGTGGACGGCATCGCCGAGCCCATCGTCCAGCGTCGCGGCGCTGCGCTCGGCGCTTTTGCGATGCTCGCCGCGCTCACGCTGCTGTGCATTGCGTGGGAGTGGCGGCTCGCGCCGCTGCGCCCCGGCGGCAGCGCGCTCGTGCTCAAGGCCGTGCCGCTCGCCATCGCGCTGCCTGGCGTGCTGCGACGCAGGCTCTACACGCTGCAATGGGCGGCGATGCTCGTGCTGCTCTACTTCGCGGAAGGCATCGTGCGCGGCATGACCGATCCCGCGCCCGGCAACCGGCTCGGCTGGGTGGAAGTCGCGCTGGCTCTTGGTTTTTTCGCGTGTGCGCTTGCCTATGTCGCGCCGTACAAGCGCGCGGCAAAGCGTGCCGCGAAGTCCGCCGCAAAGTCCGCTAAAAGCGAGTCGGCCTAAGCGACGGCCTTCCACGCCGCGACCGCCTCGTCCACGAGCGCTGCGTGAAGGTTACCGCCGTGTCAAACTAACCGTTTGAGCCTCGCGACTTCATGACAATCGCGCCGCGAGCCAGCCCAGGCGCGAATATCCGAGACACCATGACCGACTCCACCCCGACCGCCTGCCAAGGCTTTCTCGACGCCTGCGCCGCCGCCATCGGCGCGCAATACGTGCTGACCGACGCGCACGACACCGCGCCCTACCTCGCCGACTGGCGCCGCCGCTACCAGGGCGCGGCCGTCGCGGTGCTCTGCCCGGCCAATACGCAGGAAGTCGCCGCGGTCGTGAAGCTCGCGCGCGAGCATCGCGTGGCGCTCGTGCCGCAAGGCGGCAACACGGGCCTAGCGGGCGGCGCCACGCCGGACACGAGCGGCAACCAGGCCGTGCTGAGCCTGCGCCGCCTGAACCGCGTGCGCGAAATCGATCCGCACAACAACACCATCACCGTCGAAGCCGGCGTGATCCTCGCCGAAGTCCAGGCGCGCGCAAAAGATGCAGGCCGCCTCTTCCCGCTCTCGCTCGCGGCCGAAGGCAGCTGCACGATCGGCGGCAATCTCTCGACCAACGCGGGCGGCACCGGCGTGCTGCGCTATGGCAATACGCGCGAGCTGTGTCTCGGCCTCGAAGTCGTCACGCCGCAAGGCGAGATCTGGGACGGTCTGCGCGGGCTGCGCAAGGACAACACCGGCTACGATCTGCGCGATCTCTTCATTGGCGCGGAAGGCACGCTCGGCATCATCACCGCCGCCGTCATGAAGCTGCATCCGCTGCCGGCCGCGCGCGTCACCGCGCTCGCCGCGCTCGGCTCGGCACATGCGGCGCTCGACTTTCTCGCACTCGCGCAGCGCTACGCCGGGCCGCTGCTCACGGGCTTCGAGCTGATGTCGGACTTCTGCATGGCGCTCGTCGGCCGTCATTTCCCGCAACTGCGCTATCCGTTCGCGGAGCATCACGCGCAGGTCGTGCTGCTCGAACTGTCGGACAACGAAAGCGAAGAACACGCGCGCGCCCTCTTCGAGCGGCTCATGGAAGAAGCGCTCGAACAAGGTCTCGTGGAAGACGCCGTGGTCGCGGAAAGCCTCGCGCAGTCGCAGGCGTTCTGGAATATCCGCGAGCACATTCCGCTCGCGCAGGCGCAGGAAGGGTTGAACATCAAGCACGATATCGGGGTGCCGATCTCGCGCATCGGCCATTTCATCGAGGAAACCGACGCCGAAATCGCCCGCGCGGTGCCCGGCGCGCGTATGGTCACCTTCGGGCATCTCGGCGACGGCAATCTGCACTACAACGTGCAGGCGCCCGAAGGCGGCGACCCGAAGCGTTTCCTCGCCGAAAACGAGAAGACGCTGAACCGCATCGTCTACGACAGCGTGGATCGCCATCGCGGCACGATCAGTGCGGAACACGGCCTCGGGCAGCTGAAGATCGACGAGAACATGCACTACAAGAGCGAGGTCGAACTCGCGCTGATGCGCGCGATCAAGACCGCGCTCGATCCGCTGAATCTGATGAATCCGGGGAAAGTGCTGCGCTGAACGCGCGGGACGCAAGGAGCCGACATCGTGTTGAAGATCCGCGTGCTATCCGACCTGCATCTGGAAAACGACGAGCCCGACACGATCCCGCATGCGCAGGCCGATCTCGTCGTGCTCGCGGGTGACATCCACAATCACGGGCTGGGCTTGCGCTGGGCGGCGGAAACGTTCGATCCGCAGGTGCCGGTGGTGTACGTGCCCGGCAATCACGAGTACTACGACGGCGATCTCGGCGCGCTGGAAACGGCGATGCGCGACGCCGCCTCCACGCTCGACAACGTGCATTTCCTCAACGATGGCGTCTACGTCGATCCGGCGGGCCGCTTTCGGGTATTAGGCACGACGCTGTGGGCCGACTTCGCACTCTTCGGCGCCGACGACGCCGCGCGTGAAGCCGCCATAGCGGCAGCGATGCGCGTGATGCTGGATTTTCGCGGATTGATCCAGGTGTCCTGGCCGGACAGCCCGCAAGCAGGTGCCCGCGACTTCACGCCGGCCGACTCGCTCGCGCTCCACGCGCGTTCGCGCGCATGGCTCGAAGCGGAACTGGCGAAGCCCTTCGCGGGCGAGACGATCGTCGTCACGCATCACGCGCCGCATAAAGGGAGTCTGGCGCCGCGCTACGCGGAGGATCTGGTGTCGGCGGGATTCGTGAGCGATCTCGGCGCGCTCGTGCGCGCGCCGGTCGCGCTATGGATACATGGCCACACGCATACGTGCTTCGACTACACGGTCAACGGCACCCGCGTGGTGTGCAATCCGCGCGGCTATCGCGACCGCCGCACGGGGCGGCCGGAGAATCCGGCCTTTGCTTGGGACAAGGTGGTGGAGATCTAGCGAGGCAAACCCGCGGCTTTAGTGCATGCGTGCGTCGTCGCGGCGCACGCGCAGCGTCGCGGGCTGGAGCTGCGCGCGGCGCATGCGCAGCAGATCGCGCGATGCCGCGATGCCGATCAGGCCCATCATCACGGCGATGCCGATCATCAGATGCGTATCCATTCGAGTTTCCGGTGTTGGCAGAAAGAGGTTGCGTGAAACAGTCCCGCTACCTTACCAAGCCACCGCGCCGCCGGGCGTAAGGAAGTGTTGCCATCTGCGCAAGCTGTAACAGGCTGTCACGGCCCGCGCGCCATTTGATTGCGCTCAGGTGCGCGCGAACTGGCGCAGCTCGTTGTGATCCCGAGCGAGTGTCGAAGGCATGCTCTCGCGCAGCAGCTCGACCCACGTGCGGATCTTCGCGTCGAGATACTGGCGCGACGGATAAACTGCAAAGACGTTCATCTCCTGCGACTTGTACTCCGGCAGGATCCATTGCAGCTCGCCGCTGCGCAAACCGCTGATCGCCGAATAGATCGGCAGCAGGCCCACGCCCATGCCCTCGCGCACGGCCACCGCCATCGCCTCCGCCACGTTCACCTGGAAGGTCGCCGGGCCGAGGTCGATCGTGGCCTCGCCTTCGGGGCCCGTGAACTGCCACTGCGAGGTCGGGAACACGGGCGTCACCATCTGCAGGCAGGTGTGGTTCGCGAGATCCGCGGGCTTTTGCGGCACGCCGCGCTTTTCCAGATACGCCGGCGAGGCAACCACGATGCTGAACGCGCTCGTCAGCCGCTGCGACACGAAACCGGAATCCGGCAGATCGGTCGCGACGACGAGGGCCACGTCGTAGCCCTCGTCGAGCAGGTCCGGCATGCGCTGGGCGAGCGTGAGTTCCACGTGCACGTCCGGATAGCGCTGCTGATACTGCCCCACCGCCGGCACCACATAGTGCTGGCCGAAGCTCGTCATCGCGTGGACCTTGAGCTTTCCGGAGGGGCGCGCATGCGCGTCGCCGGCTTCCGCTTCGGCCTGATCCACGTAGGCGAGGATCTGCTCGCAGCGCTGCAGGTAGCGCTCACCCGCCTCGGTGAGCGCAATGCGGCGCGTCGTGCGGTTCAGCAGGCGCGTGCGCAGGTGCGCCTCCAGATCGGAAACCGCGCGCGAAGCGTAAGCCGTGGTCGTGTTCAGGTATTGCGCCGCGCCCGTGAAGCTGCCCGCCTCCACCACCCGGACGAATACACGCATGTTTTGAAGCGTATCCATACCAATCCTCTTTCTGACACACGAATTGTTTCATAATCCGTAAGATCGATTGTCTCACGTTTCGTAAAAATGCCTTGCATCCTTACCGGTTATTCATCAATCGCTCAAAAAATATAATGACACGCAGTGATTCATAGCCAAGATAAGGAGTAAATCGTGCAGTCTCCGGTACCGAAAGGACTAGCCGCACTCACGGTTCTTACGTTCTCGTTGATAATCGCGGGCTGCGCCAGTACCGGGGGCATCGCACCGCAAGCGCAACAGGCGCAAGCCGCGCAACTCGACGCCGGATCGGCGATCCGCGCGGCCAACACCGACGCCGGCTGGCCCGCCAGCGACTGGTGGCGCGGCTATAACGACCCTCAGCTGAATGCCTGGATCGAAGCCTCCGTGGCCGGCAACCCCTCGCTTGCCGCCGCCCAGGCGCGTGTGCGCGAAGCGCGCTCGATGGTCGGCGTGGCCCAGGCCGGGCTCCTGCCGCAAATCAACGGCAGCATGTCCATCCAGCGCCAGCAATGGTCCGACAACGTCTACTACGGGCCGGGCCCGCTCGCGGGTGCGAACACGTGGAACAACACAGCCACGCTCGGCCTGTCGTATCACCTCGACCTCTGGGGCCAGGACAAGAACAATGCCGAGCGCGCGCTCGACGTAGCCCACGCCACCGCCGCCGACGCGCGCGCGGCGCAGCTCGAACTCGAAGTCAATGTCACGCGCACCTACATCGAGATGTCGATGAACTACGCGCTGCTCGACATCGCGAAGCAAACGCTCGGCCAGCAGCAACGCATTCTTGCGCTCGCGCAAAAGCGCCTGGCCGGCGGCATCGGCACGCAGCTCGAAGTGAGCCAGGCGCAAACGCCGCTGCCCGAATACGAACGCCAGATCGACGCGCTCGAAGAATCCATTGCGCTCGGCAAGAACCAGCTCGCGGCGCTCGCGGGCAAGGGCCCGGGCGCCGGTGAAGCGATCGAGCGGCCTGCGCTCTCGCTCGCGGCGCCTGCAGGTCTGCCCTCGGCGTTGCCCGCCCAGTTGATCGGCTATCGCCCCGACGTGGTCGCGGCGCGCTGGCTCGTCGCCGCGCAGGCGCGCGGCATCGACGTCGCGAAGGCCGACTTCTATCCGAACGTGAACCTGCTCGTTTCGATGGGCGGCTACGCGGCGGCCGGCCCGCTGTTCCAGTTCCTCAAGTCGATGAGCGGCAGCTATGCGGGCGGCCCCGCGTTCTCGCTGCCGATCTTCGACGGCGGACGCCTGCGCGCGCAGCTCGGCGCGCAGTCCGCCGCGTACGACATCGCCGTCGATCAGTACAACCAGACGATCGTCACCGCGCTCAAGGAAATCGCCGATCAGGTGGTGCGCATGCGCTCGCTCGCGACGCAGGAATACGACGCACACCGCTCGGTCGCGGCCGCGCAGCGCAATTACGATCTCGCACAGGAAGGCTTCCGCCGCGGCCTGACCGACTATGTGAACGTGCTGATTGCGCAAACGCAGTTGCTGCGCGCCCAGGAAGGCGTCGCGCACATCCAGGCCGAGCGGCTGGCCGCCCATGCCACGCTCGTGGCGGCGCTGGGCGGCGGCATGATCGACGCATCGAGCGATGCCGCAGCAAAGGGCCCAACCGAAGCCGAGCAACTGCCCGCGCACGGCAAGAAGACGCGCGACGTGCCGCTCATGCCTGCGGCGCTGCTCGCGCCGCATGGCTCGCATGCTTCGTCCGGCCCCGACGCCGCCGATGCGAACGCATCGGGCAATGCCGGCGCAGCCGGCACGGCGCACTGAGGCAGACGACGATGCAAGCGTCCACCTCCTCCGCTTCGCAGCCGGGCGGCCAAAGCCTCTACGCCGCGCTCGCCGACTGGGCGCGTACCGACGGCCTCGTGTGGATCTATCTCTTCAAGGCGATCGCCGCCGCGCTGCTCGCGCTCGGCATCGCCATGAAGCTCGATCTGCCGCAGCCGCGCACGGCCATGACCACCGTGTTCATCGTGATGCAGCCGCAAAGCGGCCCCGTGTTCGCCAAGAGCTTCTATCGGCTTTGCGGCACGCTCGTGGGCCTCGTCGTGATGCTCGCGCTGATCGGCCTCTTCGCGCAGCAGCCGGAACTCTTCATCGTCTCGACGGCGCTGTGGGTCGGCCTGTGCACCGCGGGCGCCGCGCGCAACCGCAACTTCCGCTCGTACGGCTTCGTGCTCGCGGGCTACACGGCGGCGCTGATCGGCATTCCGGCCTCGCAGCATCCCGACGGCGCGTTCATGTCGGCGATGACGCGCGTGGGCGAAATCTCGATCGGCATCCTTTGCTCGGGCTTCGTCAGCGCCGCGGTGTTTCCGCAGTTTACGGGCGAGCTGCTGCGCTCGAACGTGCGGCGCCGTTTCTCGTCGTTCGTCGATTACGTTTCGGCGGCGCTTGCCGGGCGTGTCGATCGTTCGCATATCGAAGCGAGCAATGCGCGGTTCGTCGCCGACGTCGTGGGTCTCGAAGCGAACCGCAGCATGGCCGTGTTCGAGTCGCCCGACGCGCGCATGCGCTCGGGGCGCCTCGCGCGCCTGAACACCGAGTTCATGACGGTCTCCACGCGCTTTCACGCGCTGCATCAGTTGATGAACCGTCTGCGCGCGGACGGCTCCTCTGCCACCGTCGATGCGCTCGAACCGTACTTCCGCGAGATCGCGCCGCTGTTCGCCAAAGCAGGCGAGCCTGTGCTCACGGCCGCCGACGCAACGCACGTCTCGCAGCAACTCGACGACTACCGCTCGGCGCTGCCGCGGCGCGTGCGCGCCACGCGCGCCGAACTCGAAGCACAAGGCGATGCGCGCCTGCTCGACTTCGACACCGCCACGGAGCTGCTCTACCGCTTCGTGCACGAGATGACCGAGTACACGGCCACCTACGCCTCGCTCGCCGTGGATACGCACTCGCGCGAGAAATGGATTTCGCGCTACGTGCCGAAGACCAACCTGATCGCAGCGGGCGTGGCAGGCCTGCGCGCCGCCGTCGTGATGACGCTGCTCGGCGCGTTCTGGATCGCCACCGCGTGGCCGAGCGGCACCAACCTCGTGCTCAATGCCGCCGCGACCTGCGCGCTCGCCTCGTCCGCGCCGCAGCCCTCGCGCATGGCGACGCAGATGGCGCTCGGCACTGTGCTCGCATCGGTCGTCGGCATGATTCTCACGTTCGGCGTGTTTCCGCACATCGACGGCTTCGTCATGCTGTGCGTCGCGCTCGCCCCCGCGCTCGCGTTCGGCGTGTTCCTCACGACGCGCCCGAAGTACGCGGGCTACGGCGTGGGCTACTGCATCTTCCTGTGCTTTCTCGCGGGGCCGGACAACGTCGTGCAGTACAACCCGAGCAGCTACATGAACGACGCGCTCGCGCTCATCGCGTCGATGGCGGTCTCGGCGCTGGCGTTCGCCGTGCTCCTGCCGCCTTCCACGCCGTGGCTGCGCCGGCGACTGCTGGCCGACCTGCGCGGCGGCGCCGTGCACGCTTGCCGCGCGCGCCTGAAGGGACTGCGCAACCGCTTCGAGAGCGGCGCGCGCGACCTGATGTTCCAGCTCTCCGCGATCGCCGGCAACGACGACGCGCAACGCCGCGACACGATGCGCTGGCTCTTCTCGACGCTCGAAGTGGGCAACGCCGCGCTCGATCTGCGCCACGAACTGGCCACGCTGCCCGCGCATCCGCAGTACGCACGGGGAACGGCGTGGCGCGTGGCGATCGACGCGACGCTCAAAGCCGCGAGCGCGCTCTTCGACCGCCCGGGCGAGGCGCGTTACCGCGACGCGCTCGCCGCGACGGCTCGCGCGATCGACGCAAGCCAGGCCGTGCTGCAAGGCATGTGGCAACCCGAAGCGACGAGCGCAGCCGAGCGTGGCGACGCGCCGCGCGAAGAGCGCCACCAGCTGCAGCGCATCCAGAGCCATCTGCATTTCATCCGCACCGCGCTCATCGACCCGCAATCGCCGCTCGCGGCGTATGCGGGCAACGAAAGCGCGAACCCCGGCGCGAGCCAAGGAGCCAACCATGCCTCGTGACGTCGCGTTTCTCGACGCCTATATCCCGGCGATCGTGCTGCTCTTCATTCTGGGCGCGGCGATCACCTGGGTGCTCGATTCCGTACTGGCCCGAACCGGCCTCTACCGCGTCGTGTGGCACCCGTCCCTCTTTCGCGTGAGCCTGCTCGTGGTCGTGTGCTGCCTGCTCGGTCTCGCGGTCTATCACTGAATGCGTCACTGCATGCATCGCTGAACGAATCAACCGAATCATGACAATCCGCAACCTCATTGGCTTTATCGCGACGGCCATCATCTTCGTCGTCGCCATTCTGGTCGGGCGCGTCCTGTGGGTTCACTACATGGACGAGCCGTGGACCCGCGACGGCCGCGTGCGCGCCGAAGTGGTGAACATCGCCCCCGACGTCTCGGGCGCCGTGGTCGAGCTGCCCGTGAAGGACAACCAGTTCGTGCACAAGGGCGACCTGCTCATGCAGATCGACCCGTCGCACTATCAGATCGCCGTGGAGCAGGCCGAGGCCGCCGTGGCCGCGCGCAAGGCCGAGCTGACGATGCGCCAGGACGACGCGCGCCGCCGCGCCGACATGGACAGCGAAGTGGTCTCGGCCGAAAACCGCGAGAACGCCTCGCATACGGCAAATTCGGCACAGGCGCAGTACCAGCAGGCAATCGCTGCGCTCGACGCAGCCAAGCTCAACCTCGAACGCACGCGCGTGGTCTCGCCGGTGGACGGCTACATCACGAACCTGCAGGTGTTCCAGGGCGACTATGCGATCTCGGGCCAGGCCAAGCTTGCCGTGGTGGACAGCCATTCGTTCTGGGTCTACGGCTACTTCGAGGAAACCAAGCTGCCGCACGTGAAGGTGGGCAACAAGGCCGACATCAAGCTGATGAGCGGCGGCACACTCCAGGGCCACGTCGAGAGCATCTCGCGCGGCATTTACGACCGCGACAATCCGCAAAGCCGCGAACTGCTCGCCGACGTGAACCCGACCTTCAACTGGGTGCGCCTCGCGCAGCGCGTGCCGGTGCGCATCCACATCGACAAGGTGCCGGACGACATGGTCCTCGCCGCGGGCACGACCTGCACGGTGGTCGTCAAACCAGGCACGTGATGGCGCCGTGACGGCGCGTACTGCCAGCCGGGCTACGCAAACAGCGCAAGCAAAAAGGGAACGCCAGTTTGGCGTTCCCTTTTTTGTTGCTGTGCGCCCACGGAGTGTTAGCGCTTCCCGCACAGTGCGCCGACAGCGAATCGATGAGTATTGCAAAACAATGTCTTTATCACGTTAAAGCCTCTCTCGCTTGATCCATGTCAACGGATGTTGGTCGGATTACTCGGATTATTCCTATTCCCCAGTCTTCCAATCAGCCCTCAACGTGATCCTTCGCCTACATCGACCTTGCGAAATCGGCGCCATGCCGCGGACGGCGCGCGACGACGGCGCGGTGCGCGCGTTCGCGCGCCGCGCACTGGCCGGGCTCGCGAAGCGTCAGGCCCTCGCGCCGCAACGGGTGGTCGTGCTCGCCCTCGGCAACGTTCAGTGGGGCGACGCCGGTTTGGGCGTGCTCGCGCTCGAGCGGCTGAAGGCGGCCTGGCAATGCCCCGCGCAGGTCGAACTCGTGGAAGGCGGTACGCGCGGCCGCGCGCTGCTGCCCGTCGTCGAATCCACGCAGCGTTTGATCGTGCTCACATCAATCGATTTCGGGCTCGAACCGGGCACGCTGCGCATCCTCACCGGCGATGCGGCCGCCGAACATCTCTACACGCGCCGCCCGAGCCGGCCTGGCATGGGTTTCGCCGACGCGCTGGCCTGCGCGCAGCTGAGCGGCCGCTCGCCGCGCGAGATCGTGCTGATCGGCGTGCAGCCGCAAGGCAGCGACTGTTACGGCGCGGGCTTGTCGAGCACGGTGCGCGCGCAACTCGATGCGACTGTCGATGCCGCCCGGCTCTGGCTGCGCCGCTGGCGCGTCGCACCGCTGCCGCGTCTCGAGCATCCCGACATCCGCGGCTGAGCGCCGCACAGCGGTTGCACGCGCCCGGCGGGCGCGCCGCATGCGCCCGTACGCGGAAATCCGCGAGAGAATCCGCGGGAGAACCCGCGTTGCCCGCGCGCATTGCACTGCACTATCCTGAAAAACTGCGCCAGATCGGCCAACGGCTGCACCATCAGTACGGGAGGAAGGTAGTCATGCGTTACCGCGATTTTCACCGCGAGTCGGTCGCGAACCCCGACGACTTCTGGCGCCGCGAGGCCGAGCGCATCCATTGGGAGACGCCGTTCGACCAGGTGCTAGACCGCTCGAATCCGCCGTTTGCGCGCTGGTTCTGCGGCGGCCGCACGAACCTGTGCTTCAACGCCGTGGACCGTCACCTCTCGTCGCGCGCTCACCAGAACGCGCTCGTCTACGTCTCGACCGAGACCGGCATCGAGCGGCGCTACACCTACGCCGACCTGCACGCCGAAGTGAACCGCATGGCCGCCGTGATGCGCTCGTTCGGCGTCGCGCGCGGCGAGCGCGTGCTGATCTATCTGCCGATGATTCCCGAGGCCGTCTTTGCCATGCTCGCCTGCGCGCGCCTGGGCGCGATCCACTCGGTGGTGTTCGGCGGATTCGCCGCGCCGAGCCTCGCCGCGCGTATCGACGACGCGAAGCCCGTGCTGCTCGTGAGCGCCGACGCCGGGGCGCGCGGCGGCAAGGTGATCGACTACACGCCGCTCGTGGATGAAGCCATGGCGCGCGCCGAGTACGCGCCGCCCAAGGTGCTGCTGATCGACCGCCAGCTCGCGCCCGAGCGGCTGAACGCGCCGTATCTCGTCGACTACGAGCCGCTGCGCGAGCAACACTACGATGTGCAGATTCCCTGCGAATGGCTCGAATCGAACGAGCCTTCGTACATCCTCTACACCTCGGGCACGACGGGCAAGCCCAAGGGCGTGCAGCGCGACGTGGGCGGCTACGCGGTGGCGCTCGCCGCATCGATGGAATACATCTTCGAAGGACACGCCGGCGACACCATGTTCACGGCGTCGGACATCGGCTGGGTGGTGGGCCATAGCTACATCATCTATGCGCCGCTGCTCGCGGGCATGACCACGGTGATGTACGAAGGCACGCCGGTGCGCCCCGACGGTGGCATCTGGTGGCGCCTCGTCGAGCAGCACCGCATCAACCTGATGTTCACGGCGCCGACGGCCATTCGCGTGCTCAAGAAGCAGGACCCGGCGCTGCTGCACTGCGCCGATCTGTCGAGCCTGCGCACGCTCTTTCTCGCGGGCGAACCGCTCGACGAGCCCACAGCCGAATGGATCTCGGATGCACTCGCCAAACCCGTCGTCGACAACTACTGGCAGACCGAGACCGGCTGGCCGATGCTGGCGATCCAGCGCGGCGTCGATCCGCTGCCGCAAAAGCTCGGCTCACCGGGCGTGCCCTGCTACGGCTACGACCTCGTGCTGCGCAACGAACATACGGGCGAGCCCTGCGCACAAGGCGAGAAAGGCGTGATCACGCTCGGCTACCCGTTGCCGCCAGGCTGTATGCAGACCGTGTGGGGCGACGACGCGCGCTTCGTGAACACGTACTGGGAAAGCGTGCCGGGCCAGCAGGTGTATTCGACCTTCGACTGGGGCGTGCAGGACAGCGACGGTTACGTGACGATCCTCGGCCGCACCGACGACGTGATCAATGTGGCGGGCCATCGTCTCGGCACGCGCGAGATCGAAGAGGCGATCTCGTCGCACGCGGCCGTCGCGGAAGTGGCCGTGGTGGGGGTGAACGACGCGGTGAAGGGTCAGGCGGCGCTGGCGTTCGTCGTGCTGCGCGACGCGAATGCGGCAGCGAATCCCGCCGATGCACAGAAGCTCGCGGCTTCGCTCGCCGCGACGGTGGACCGCCAGCTCGGCGCGATCGGCCGGCCCGCGCGCGTGCACTTCGTGCCGATGCTGCCCAAGACGCGCTCCGGCAAGCTATTGCGCCGCGCGATCGCGGCGCTCGCCGAAGGGCGCGACCCGGGCGATCTGCCGACCATCGAGGATGCCTCGGCGCTGCAGTCGATTCGCGAGGCGGTGAGCGCAGGCGAAAGCTGAGGCCTGCGCGTGCGTACGCTCAACGTGCGAGCGGGCGGTAAGCGGCCAGGAAGCGCTTGAGGATGCCCGTCGAGTACGTGCCCGCGATATCGGCGAGGAAGCTCGAGAACGAGGTGCTCGCGTGCTCGTCGGCGGTATCGGAGATCGTACGCACGATCGCGCACGGCACGTCGTACTCGTGGCAGACCTGGGCGATCGCGGCACCTTCCATCTCGACGGCGAGCGCATCGGGCAACAGCGCGCGCAGCGCGCCCACGGCCGCGGCGCTCGCCACGAACTGGTCACCACTGATCACGAGCCCGCGATGCACCTGCGGCAACGCGGTTTCGAGGCGCGGCAGCGCGGCCTTGAAGCGCGCCGTCAACTCCGGCCCCTCCTCCGCGATGAAACGCTCGCATGCGGCGGCGAGCGCCTGAGCCAACGCGTGGTCGGCATCGAAACGCGAGCGCGCGAGCAGCGGGATTTCGTGACGCGGAAACAGCGGCTCGGCGTTCATGTCGTGCTGGAGCAGCGTTTCGCCCACCACCACGTCGCCCACGTGGACGCCCGCACCCACGCCGCCGGCCACGCCCGTAAAGACGATCGCTTCCACATCGAACGCATGGATCAGCGCGCTGGCCGTGGCGGCCGCCGCCACCTTGCCGACGCGCGCGAGCGTCACCACGCACGGCGCGCCGTGCACGGTGCCCAGGTGATAGTCACGCCGGCCGAACGTGCGCGTGACGACCCCCGATTCGGCCTGCATGGCCGCGATCAGATCGCCGAGTTCCTGGGGCAGCGCGGCGAGCACGCCGAGCGGACGGGCGGCACTGCCGCCCGCGTGAGTCGAGAGGTTCATCTTCGAATGATTTCCGTCTGAGTCGTTTGAGGCTTGCGCGCGCTCACTCCACCGGCTGCAGCTTGGCCACCGCCAGCGCGAGCCATTTCTCGCCGTGACGCTTGAAGCGCACCTGCGCCTTGGCGTCGGTGCCGCTGCCTTCGAGCGCCGTGATCGTGCCTTCGCCGAACTTCGTGTGGAACACGCCCTGGCCCACACGGAAGCCCGTCTCGGCGGCGCGCTGCTCGTTGGCGAACGCGGGCGCCGGGCTCTTGTCGGCGATATAGGCGTCGCGCTCGCGACGGCCGCCTTCGCTGCTGCCGCCACTGCCGCCGCCCGGACGCGCGAACCAGTCGCGGCCCCAGCCGGCGTTGTCGGAACGCCCGCCCCAGCGCGAACCGGCCTCGACCTTGGGCGTGAGCCACTTGAGCGATTCCTGCGGAAGCTCGTCGAAAAAGCGCGAACGCACGTTGTAGCGCGTCTGGCCGTGCAACAAGCGGCTCTGCGCGAACGAGATATAGAGCCGCTCCTTCGCACGCGTGATCGCCACGTACATCAGGCGGCGCTCTTCTTCGAGGCCGTCGGCTTCCATCGCGCTGTTCTCGTGCGGGAACAAGCCCTCTTCGAGACCGGTGATGAAGACCGCCGTGAATTCGAGGCCCTTCGCCGCGTGCACCGTCATCAACTGCACGGCGTCCTGGCCTGCCTGCGCCTGGTTGTCGCCGGCTTCGAGCGACGCGTGCGAGAGGAAGCCCGCGAGCGGCGTCATGACGTCGGGGTTCTGCGCGGGGTCGGTGATCGTGGGCGCATCGAGCACTTCGATCTCGCCGTCCTGCGAGACGATCTCGGGCACCGCGCTCGCGCCCGGGCGCAGCGGAATCGAGCGCGCGGGCGTGTCGAGGCCATAGCCCTCTTCGCTCACGAACGCCGTGGCCGCGGTCACGAGTTCCTGCAAGTTCTCGAGGCGATCCTGACCTTCACGCTCGTTCTGATAAAACTCGGCGAGACCGCTCATGCGTACCGTGTATTCGACCGTTTCCGGCAGGCTCATCTGCGCGGTCTCGGCGCGCATCTTCGCGACCAGATTGGCGAACGAACCCAGGCTCGAGCCCGCCTTGCCCGTGACGTACGGAATGGCCGCGGCCATCGAGCAGTTGTAGAGGCGCGCGGCATCCGCCAGCTGCTCGATCGAGCGCGCGCCAATGCCGCGCGTGGGGAAATTCACGACGCGCGCGAACGCCGTATCGTCGTTCGGATTGTCGATGAGACGCAGATACGCGAGCGCATGCTTCACTTCCTGGCGCTCGAAGAAGCGCAAGCCGCCATACACCTTGTACGGCACGCCCGCGTTCACGAGCGTGTGCTCGATCGTGCGCGACTGCGCGTTGCTGCGATAAAGGATGGCGATCTCGTTGCGCGCGAGCCCCTGGTTGATGAGCGCGCGAATCTCCTCGACGATCCAGCCGGCTTCCTGCGAGTCGGTGGCCGCCTCGTACACGCGCACCGGCTCGCCGTGGCCCGCATCGGTGCGCAGATTCTTGCCCAGACGCCGCGAGTTATGCGCGATCAGGTAGTTGGCCGCATCGAGAATATGGCCGTGCGAACGGTAGTTCTGCTCCAGCTTGATCATGTGCTTCACGCGGAACTCGTTCTCGAAATCGCGCATGTTGCCGACGTTCGCGCCGCGGAACGCGTAGATCGACTGGTCGTCGTCGCCCACCGCGAAGATCGCATTGCCCGGCCCCGCGAGCAGCTTGAGCCACGCGTACTGGAGCTTGTTGGTGTCCTGGAACTCGTCCACCAGAATGTCGCGAAAGCGACTCTGATAGTGCGCGCGCAGCGGCGGGTTGTACGCGAGCAGTTCGTAGCAGCGCAGCAGCAGCTCCGCGAAATCGACCACGCCTTCGCGCTGGCACTGCTGGTCGTACGCTTCGTAGAGTTCGACGAATTTGCGGTTGAAATCGTCGCTCACATCCACGTCTTTCGGACGCAGGCCCTGCTCCTTCGCGTTGTTGATGAAATACTGCAGGTTCTTGGGCGGGTACTTCTCGTCGTCGACGTTCAGGCCCTTCATCAGACGCTTGATGGCCGAAAGCTGGTCTGCGGTGTCGAGGATCTGGAAGGTCTGCGGCAGACCGGCGTCGCGGAAATGCGCGCGCAGCATGCGGTTGCACAGGCCGTGGAACGTGCCGATCCACATGCCGCGCGTGTCGATGGGCAAAAGCGCCTGGAGGCGCCCCACCATTTCGCGCGCGGCCTTGTTCGTGAAGGTCACGGCCAGGATGGTCGAGGGCGAGGCCATGCCCTGCTGGATCAGCCACGCAATGCGCGTGATCAGCACGCGCGTCTTGCCGCTGCCGGCCCCGGCCAGAATGAGCGCCGGTTCGTTGGGCAACGTGACGGCGGCGAGTTGTTCGGGGTTCAGGTTCGCGAGCAGTTCGGGCATGGGCTGAAAAGGAGCGTGACCCCAGGGCGGGACCCCGGGGACGTGGCGCGCGGCACAGGCGCGCCGTCGTTGAATGGCAGACCGCCATTATAAGTGCGCACGCACGCTGCGGCTTGGGTGACCCAAGCGGCACGCCTCGCGCGCAGAACGCCCGCACGACGGCCCGCACCACGGTCCGCCCAGTGCTCCAGCTCGGCCGGCGCGTCGGCTCCGGCAGGACTTCCCCTTATAATCGAACGTTTCCGCATCCTTTTTTCGGCAGATTCCACCCATGAGCGACAGCACGCTAGCGAAAAGCTTCGAGCCCCAGACGATCGAGGCCCAATGGGGCCCCGAATGGGAGCGTCGAGGCTACGCCGCCGCGACCTTCGAGCCCGGCCGCAACAATTTCTCGATCCAGTTGCCGCCGCCCAACGTCACCGGCACGCTGCACATGGGGCACGCGTTCAACCAGACGATCATGGACGGCCTCACGCGCTACCACCGCATGCTCGGCGACAACACGCTGTGGGTGCCGGGTACGGACCACGCGGGCATCGCCACGCAGATCGTGGTCGAGCGCCAGCTCGACGCGCGGAAGATTTCGCGCCACGACCTGGGCCGCGAGAAGTTCGTCGAGCGCGTGTGGGAATGGAAGCAGCAGTCGGGTTCGACCATCACGGGCCAGGTGCGGCGCCTGGGGGCGTCGATCGACTGGTCGCGCGAGTACTTCACGATGGACGACAAGATGTCGACCGCCGTGCGCGACGTGTTCGTGCGCCTCTATGAACAGGGCCTGATCTACCGCGGCAAGCGCCTCGTGAACTGGGACCCGGTGCTGGGCACCGCCGTTTCGGACCTCGAAGTCGTGAGCGAAGAGGAAAACGGCAACCTGTGGCACCTGCGCTATCCGCTCACGGACGGTTCGGGCCACCTCACGGTTGCGACCACGCGCCCGGAAACCATGCTCGGCGACACGGCCGTGATGGTCCATCCGGAAGACGAGCGCTACGCGCACCTGATCGGCAAGACCGTGACGCTGCCGCTGGCCGATCGCGAGATCCCCATCATCGCCGACGAATACGTGGACCGCGAGTTCGGCACGGGCGTCGTGAAGGTCACGCCCGCGCACGACTTCAACGACTACCAGGTGGGCCTGCGCCACGGTCTGCCGATGATCGAGATTCTCACGCTCGACGCGAAGGTCAACGACAACGCGCCCGCCAAATACCGCGGCCTCGACCGTTTCGAGGCGCGCAAGCAGGTCGTGGCCGACTTCGAGGCACTCGGCCTGCTCGACTCGGTCCAGCCGCACAAGCTGATGGTGCCGCGCGGCGACCGCACGGGCGTGGTGATCGAGCCGATGCTCACGGACCAATGGTTCGTCGCGATGACGAAGCCCGCGCCCGAGGGCACCTTCAATCCCGGCAAGTCGATCACCGAAACTTCGCTCGACGTGGTGCGCAGCGGCCAGATCAAGTTCGTGCCGGAAAACTGGACCACGACCTACTACCAGTGGCTCGAGAACATCCAGGACTGGTGCATTTCGCGCCAGCTCTGGTGGGGCCACCAGATCCCGGCGTGGTACGGCGAGAACGGCGAGATCTTCGTCGCGAAGAGCGAGGAAGAGGCGCGCGCGCAGGCTGAAGCAAAGGGCTACACGGGCGCACTGAAGCGCGACGAAGACGTGCTCGACACGTGGTTCTCGTCGGCGCTCGTGCCGTTCTCGTCGCTCGGCTGGCCTGCGGATACGCCCGAACTGAAGGCCTTCCTGCCCTCTTCCGTGCTGGTCACGGGCTTCGACATCATCTTCTTCTGGGTAGCGCGCATGGTCATGATGACCACGCACTTCACCGGCAAGGTGCCGTTCGATACGGTGTACGTGCACGGCCTCGTGCGCGACGCCGAAGGCCAGAAGATGTCGAAGAGCAAGGGCAACACGCTCGACCCGATCGATATCGTCGATGGCATCGACCTCGAAGCGCTGGTCGCCAAGCGCACCACCGGCCTCATGAATCCCAAGCAGGCCGCGACCATCGAAAAGAAGACGCGCAAGGAGTTCCCGGAGGGCATTCCCGCGTTCGGCACCGACGCGCTGCGCTTCACGATGGCTTCGATGGCCACGCTCGGCCGCAACGTGAACTTCGACCTCGCGCGCTGCGAAGGTTATCGCAACTTCTGCAACAAGCTCTGGAACGCCACGCGCTTCGTGCTGATGAACTGCGAAGGCCACGATTGCGGTTTCAGCAAGCCGGGCGCATGCCAGCCGGGCGATTGCGGCCCCGGCGGCTACACGGACTTCTCGCAGGCCGATCGCTGGATCGTCTCGCTCCTGCAACGCGTGGAAGCCGAAGTCGCGAAGGGCTTCGCGGACTATCGCTTCGACAACGTGGCCAACGCCATATACAAGTTCGTCTGGGACGAATACTGTGACTGGTACCTGGAACTGGCCAAGGTGCAGATCCAGACGGGTACGCCCGAGCAGCAGCGCGCCACGCGCCGCACGCTGCTGCGCGTGCTGGAAACGGTGCTGCGCCTCGCGCACCCGGTGATTCCGTTCATCACCGAAGCGCTGTGGCAGAAGGTGGCGCCGCTCACCGACGCGTACCCCGAGGGTGCCGCCGAAGGCGCAGCATCGATCATGGTGCAGCGTTACCCGGTGGCAGAAGCAAAGAAGATCGACGAAGCCGCGGAACAGTGGGCCGCCGATCTGAAGGCCGTGATCGACGCGTGCCGCAATCTGCGTGGCGAAATGGGCCTCTCGCCCGCCACGAAGGTGCCGCTGCTCGCCACGGGCAACGCCGAGCGGCTTGCGACGTTCGCGCCCTATGCGCAGGCGCTTGCAAAGCTTTCGGAGGTCCAGATCATCGCCGACGAAGCAACGCTCGACGCGGCCTCGGCAGGCGCGCCAGTTGCTATCGTAGGGACGGACAAACTCGTGCTGAAGGTGGAGATCGACGTCGCCGCCGAACGCGAACGCCTGTCGAAGGAAATCGCCCGCCTCGGCAACGAGGTAACGAAGTGCACGGCCAAACTCGGAAACGAGAGTTTTGTAGCGAAAGCACCGCCCGCAGTCGTTGAGCAGGAGCAGAAAAGACTGGCAGAATACCAGGCAACGCTGGACAAGCTGACCGCGCAACTCACGCGGTTGCCGGCCTGAGCGCCATATCGGCCAAAGGCTGTAACGCGTCGCGCCGCACCCGCGGCGTCACACGAGCACCAGGACAGGGACAAAGACATGCTGAAAGTGACAAAAGCGGTATTCCCGGTAGCGGGCCTCGGCACGCGCTTCCTTCCGGCCACGAAAGCCAGCCCGAAGGAAATGCTGCCCGTGGTCGACAAGCCGCTCATCCAGTACGCGGTCGAAGAAGCCGTGGCTGCGGGCATCACTGAAATGATCTTCGTGACCGGGCGCAGCAAGCGCGCGATCGAGGACCATTTCGACAAGTCGTATGAGATCGAGGCCGAACTCGAAGCGCGCGGCAAAGCCAAGCTGCTCGAACTGGTGCGCAACATCAAGCCGAACAACGTCGACTGCTTCTACGTGCGTCAGCCCGAGGCGCTCGGCCTTGGCCACGCCGTGCTGTGCGCGGAAAAGCTCGTGGGCGACAACCCGTTCGCCGTGATTCTCGCGGACGACTTGCTCTACGGCACGCCGCCCGTCATGCAGCAGATGGTCGAGGTGTTCGACCACTACCATAGCTCGGTGCTCGGCGTGGAAGAGATTCCGGCCTCGGAAACGCGCTCGTACGGCATCGTCGACGGCAAGGAGTGGGAAGACTCGATCGTCAAGCTCTCGGGCATCGTCGAGAAGCCGGCGCCGGAAGTCGCACCGTCGAACCTCGGCGTGGTCGGCCGCTACGTGCTCAAACCGCGCATTTTCGAGCATCTGAAGTCGATCAAGCCGGGCGCGGGCGGCGAGCTGCAGCTCACCGACGCGATCCAGTCGCTGCTCGCCGACGAGCAGGTGCTCGCCTACAAGTACCACGGCACGCGCTTCGACTGCGGCAGCAAGCTCGGCTACCTGAAGGCGACGGTGGAGTTCGCGCTGCGCCACCCGGAAGTCGGCGCGGATTTCGACGAGTATCTGCGTACGCGCAAGCCGGTGCTGGAAGGCTAGGGGCCCCCGCTGAGACTCCCGCTCAGGCAAATGAAAATGGCCCGCATTCTCATGCGGGCCATTTTTTTATCTACCGATGCGCCTAGCGCCGGCGCATCAGGAACACGAACGTCTTGTCCTGCTGCGAGCTTTCCACGATCTCGTTGCCGGTTTGCTTGGCGAAGGCGGCGAAATCGCGCTGCGAGCCGGGATCGGTCGCGAGAACCTTGAGGATCTGGCCGCTTTCCATGTCGGCGAGCGCCTTCTTGGCGCGCAGGATCGGCAGCGGGCAGTTCAGCCCGCGTGCATCCACTTCCTTGTGAACCTGAATCTGCATCGGGGTTGGATCCTTCGGTGGCGCACCGTCACGGCGTGAGACGGCGCTGGCAATAGCGTCGATTTTACCGCAGCCACGCCAGCCGCCGCTTGCGTCCCGATCACGGCACGGCTCACAGGGTGACCGCCGCCCCCGTATGCAGCGATTCGCGCAGCGCCTGGCCGATGCGGGTGGCTTCCAGCGCGTCTTCGAGCGTCGCGCCAAGGCTCCCCGCCTGCGTCCGCCCCGCCTTGCGTGCCGCCACTTCGGCGACGAACGCCTGCGCTTCGTTCAGGAACGCCTCTTCGAAACGGTCGAAGAACGTGGGCGTGCAAACGCTGCGCACGCCGGTCGCATCGTAGACATCGACGCGATTCGCGCGCGGGATGCGGCCGATCGCGAGCGCCCCCGCCGTGCCGATCACCTCGCTCGACGTGTCGTTGCCGTGCGCCATCGTGCGCGAGGCGTAAAACATCGCGAGACGGCCGCCCTCGAACTCGCAGATCGCCACGCCGTTGTCCACGTCGCCCGATTCGCGCAGCCCTTCGTGCAGCGCGATTGCGCCTGCGGCGTACACGCGTGTGGCGCGCGGCTTGCCGAGCAGCCAGCGCGCAACGTCGATGTCGTGAACCGTGCAGTCGAGGAAAATGCCGCCCGAAGTCGGCGCGAAGCGCACGAAAAAGCCTTCGGGATCGTTCAGATCGCAGGTCTGCGAGCGCACCAGAAAAGGCTTGCCGATCGCCCCCGCCTGCACGCTTGCGTAGGCATCCTGATAACTTGGATCGAAGCGGCGCATGAAGCCGATGGTCACCTGCCGGTCGGCATGACGACGCGAGACGTTCACCACCCGCTCGCATTCGGCCACGTCGAGCGAGAGCGGCTTCTCGCAGAACACGTGCTTGCCCGCTTCGAGCGCCTGCACGATCTGCTCGGCGTGCAATGCCGAAGGCGTGACGAGCCACACCGCATCGACCGCTTGATCGGCCAGCAAATCGGCGTACTCGCCATACAGCCGCGCGGCGGGCAGCGCCTCGCGCGCCCACGCGAGATCCGCTTCCAGCGGACTGCACGCGGCCGCGAGCGTTGCACCCGGCACGCGATACGCCAGGTTCTGCGCGTGCCGCCGCCCCAACCGCCCAAGTCCCGCCACGCCCACGCGCAACGGCTGGGCACGATCGATTGCCTGCATCCTTGCTCTCCTCGCTTGATCTGCGCTCGCTTCAATCGCCCAGCGTCACGACACGGCCCTCGCGCCGCGACAGCGAGGCAGCTTCGGCCAACTCCAGCGCTTTCAGGCCGTCGGCGACCGAGGTGCGCACCGGCACGCCCTGCGTCACGGCTTCGTGAAAGTGCGCCATTTCGCGCGCATAGGCCGCGCGATAGCGTTCGAGGAAGAACGCCTCGGGCACGTCCTGCGCGACAGCGGTCTTCGACCACGCGACCACCTCGGTCGGCTTCATGTTGCCCGCCTGCAGCATGCCCTCGCTGCCGAGCACCTCGAAGCGCTGGTCGTAACCATAGGCCGCGCGCCGCGCCGTGTTGATCTGGCAAAGACGCCCGCGCTTCGTGCGGATCGTCACCGCCGTCGAATCGATGTCGCCCGCGTCGGCAATCGCCGGGTCGGACAGGCAGCTGCCTGTGGCATGCACGCTCACCGCCTCGTCGTCGAGGATCCAGCGGAAGATGTCGAAGTCGTGGATCAGCATGTCCTTGAAGATGCCGCCCGAGTGCTTGATGTATTCGACGGGCGGCGCGCCCGGGTCGCGGCTCGTGACGATCAGCATTTCCGGCGTGCCGATCTCGCCAGCATCGAGGCGCGTCTTGAGCGCAGCGAACGTGGGATCGTAGCGGCGCTGGAAGCCGATCATGGCCACGACGCCCGCGCGCTGAACGGCTTCTGCGCAGGCGCGCGCGCGCTCGATGGTCAGATCGACGGGCTTTTCGCAGAAGATATGCTTGCCCGCTGCCGCCGACTTGAGGATCAGTTCGGAGTGCGTATCGGTGCTCGAGCAAATTACCGTGGCGCCGATCGAAGCGTCGCCGAACGCGGCGTCCACATCCACGACCTGCGCGCCGTGCTGTGCGGCGAGCGCGGCGGCGGCTTCGCGATTGACATCGATCACGTACTTCAGACGCACGCCCGGCTGGCGCGCGAGATTGCCCGCATGAATGCGGCCAATGCGCCCCGCGCCGAATACCGCCACATCCAGCGTTGTCGCTGCGCCGCTTGCTGCACTAGTCATCGTATCCTCCGGTGTCGGTCGATTCTTCCACGTTGAGTTCGAGCCGGTACGCAAGCGCAATGAAGAGCGCCTGGCACAGGCAGAAGGTGCTGGTAAGCGAGCGGAACGCGAACGCGCTCCCTTCCTTCACATAGAGCTGCGCGTTCGCGTGGCGCGCGAGCGGCGAAAGCTGGCTGTCGGTGATGACGAGCGTCCTGGCGTGGTGCTGCTGCGCCACGCGCAGGCAGTACTGCGTTTCTTTGCCGTAGGGTGCGAAGCTGATGGCGATCACCACGTCGCCCTTCTTCACGCCGCGAATCTGTTCGTGGTACATGCCGCCGAGCCCCGAGACGAGGTGCACGCGCTTGCGCGTGTGCTGCAAGGCATAGACGATGTAGCTCGCCACCGGAAACGAGCGGCGCACGCCGATCACGTAGATGTTGTCCGCCTGCTCGAGCATCTTCACGGCTTCGTCGAACTGCGCGCCGTCCAGGCCGGCTTCGAGTTCGTCGAGCCCGCTGCGGCACGCGCCGATGAACTCGCGTGCCACGGCGCCGCCCATGTCCGGGCTCGCTTCGCCTTCCTTGGCGTCGATCAGTTGGCGAATGCGCTGCTGATAGCTCGTGGCCGAGGCGCCTTGCCCCGCATAGGCCTGACGGAACACGGCCTGGAGGTCGGAGAAGCCCGAGAAGCCGAAGCGCTGCGCAAAGCGCACCACCGCCGAAGGATGCACGCCGCAGCTCGCGGCAATGTCGCTCGTACGGTCCATCATCACGCTCGCGCGGTGCTGCTCGATGTAGGTCGCGATGCTTTTCAGCTGACGCGGCAGCGCCTCGTAATCGTGGGCGATGCGCTGCATCAATTCGTCTACGCCTGTTACGGCGTCGGTTGTGTCATCCGCCATGATTGTTTTCCTCGGCTGGTTGCCGCACTGCCGCAAAGCCTTACCAGGCTTCGATTCCACGGCATGCCGACGGAGCCGATTATAGGCAGCGCGTCACACGAATGGAACAGATTTTCCATTTTTATTTGCAATGAAATTTTCGTTGCAAGTCGCGAGGCGATGTCCTACTCTTGTCGATGAGCGCGGCAGCTGGTGCAGGTAACAAGCGGCATGTCAAAAGCGCGGCTGCGGCATTCACCCCAAGAACGAACGACAGACCGAGAAAGGTGGAGACAATGACTCAACGCAAGGGCAAGACCATGCTCCGGAGGTTGGCCGCAGTGCTCGCGCTGGCAGCGGGCGTCACAGGTGCGAGCGTGCTCAGCGCGCAAACGGCGCAAGCCGCCGACGGCCATTTCGTGCTGATCAGCCACGCGCCCGATTCCGACTCGTGGTGGAACACGATCAAGAACGCCATCAAGCAGGCCGACGAAGACTGGAACGTCGAGACCGACTACCGCAATCCACCCAACGGCGACATCGCCGACATGTCGCGCCTGATCGAACAGGCCGCCGCGCGTAACTACGACGGCGTGATCGTGACCATCGCCGACTACGACGTGCTCAAGAGCTCGATCGGCAAGGTCACGCAAAAGAAGATTCCGCTCGTGACGATCAACTCGGGCACCGAGGAACAGAGCGAGAAGCTCGGCGCGATCATGCACGTGGGTCAGCCCGAATACGTGGCGGGCCACGCAGCCGGCGAAAAGGCCAAGGCCGCGGGCGTGAAGTCGTTCCTGTGCGTGAATCACTTCGCGACCAACGCCGTGTCGTTCGAACGCTGCCGCGGATTTGCCGATGCGCTCGGCGTGGACTACAAGAGCTCGACAATCGACTCCGGCCAGGACCCGACGGAAATCCAGTCGAAGGTGAGCGCGTATCTGCGCAACCATCCGAACACGGGCGCGATCCTCACGCTCGGCCCGGTGCCGGCGGCCGCCACGCTCAAGGCGATCGACCAGATGGGCCTCGCGGGCAAGATCTACTTCTGCACGTTCGACTTCTCGGATGACATTGCCAAGGCGATCCGCGCAGGCACCATCCAGTTCGCGATCGACCAGCAGCCGTACCTGCAGGGCTACATCCCCGTGGCCGTGCTCGCGATCGTGAAGAAGGAGCACACCACGGACCCGCAGAAGATCCGCCAGATCCTCGAAGCGAATCCGAAGTTCAAGCAGCGCCTTGAAACCTATGGCCTGCAGCCCTCGTACGGTCCGAAGAACATCCGCTCGGGTCCGGGCTTCATCACCAAGGAGAATCTCGACAAGGTCGTGAAGTACGCAGGTCAGTATCGCTAAGCATTTTTTGTCAGCCACGCGCGGCGGTGGCTAGCATCTTCCGATGCCCATCGCCTCTCGCCAGCCTCGCCGCGCGCCATTCACCGGGTTGCTTCTACTGCAAGGCAGTCGCTTGTGGGGAATGCGCTCGGGTATTTGAGCCAACGCAGACGCGAATGCGCCCGCCACGGCCGATCGCCTTGCACGAGACCAGCGTAAGGCGCTAAAGCACCAACTCTGGTCGATACAGGAGACATCATGGGTGTAGCCGGCAAACACTTCCCCTCGCACGCTCAGGAAGACGGCGCGCAAGACGCGCCCGCGCCGCAGCCAGGCGCCAGCGACGAACGCGTGCGCCGCGAATCGTGGTTCGGCCATCTGCTCGGCCGCCCCGAATTCGCCGCGATTTCCGGCACCGTGCTGGTCTTCGCCGTCTTCGCGATCGGCGCGGGCGGCTCGGGCATGTTCGATCTCGACGGCGTGATGAACTGGTCCCAGGTCGCCGCCTACCTCGGCATCCTGAGCGTCGGCGCGTGCCTGCTGATGATCGCCGGCGAGTTCGACCTCTCCATCGGCTCGATGATCGGCTTCGCCGGCATGATGGTGGCGATCCCCACGATGTACTTCCACTGGCCCATCGCGCTTTCCATTCTGTTCGCGTTCGTGGGCTGCACCGCGCTCGGCGCGCTCAACGGCTACCTCGTGATGCGCACGCGGCTGCCTTCGTTCATCGTCACGCTCGCGTTCCTCTTCATCCTGCGCGGCCTCACGCTTGCGCTCTCGATCATGTTCGCGGACCGCACGATCGTCTCGGGCGTGGGCGACGTGGCCAAAGCCGACTTCGTGACCAACCTGCTTTTTCATGGCACGGCGTTCAAGGGCCTCTTCGTCGCGCTTGCGCATATCGGCATCGGCAGGATGCTCGAAAACGGTCAGCCGCTCGTGCCCGGCGTGCCCAAGGTGATTCTCTGGTGGTTCGCGCTCGTGGCGATCGGCGCATTCGTGCTCGCCAAGACGCGCTACGGCAACTGGATTCTCGCCGTGGGCGGCGACGCCAACGCCGCGAAGAACGTGGGCGTGCCCGTGAAGCGCGTGAAGATTTCGCTCTTCATGCTCACCGCGTTCTGCTCGTGCCTGTTCGCCGTGCTGCAGGTGTGCGACATCGGTTCGGCCGCTGCCGACCGCGGGCTGCAGAAAGAATTCGAAGCGATCATCGCCGCGGTGATCGGCGGCACGCTGCTCACGGGCGGCTACGGCTCGGTGATCGGCGCAGCATTCGGCGCACTCATCTTCGGCGTCGTGCAGATCGGCATCACTTACACGAACATCGATTCGGACTGGTTCCGCGTGTTCCTCGGCGTGATGCTGCTCATTGCCGTGCTCTTCAATCACTATGTGCGCCGCCGCGTCGCGCAATCGTAAGCCGGAGGCTCAAATGTCCGACACTCAAAACACCGCAGACGGCGACACGATTCTCGCGCTCGAGAATGTCAGCAAGTACTTCGGCAAGGTCATCGCACTGAACGGCGTCACATTGCGCTTGAAACGCGGCGAGGTGCACTGCCTGCTCGGCGACAACGGCGCGGGCAAGTCCACGCTCATCAAGACACTCGCCGGCGTGCACCAGCCGACCTCCGGCCAGTACTTCGTGGACGGCAAACCCGTAATGTTCGATTCGCCGAAAGACGCGCTCGATCTCGGCATCGCCACCGTCTACCAGGATCTCGCGCTCGTGCCGCTGCTCTCGGTCGCGCGCAACTTCTTCATGGGCCGCGAGCCGCAAAAGAAGCTGTTCGGCTTCATCAACGTGATGGATCTCGATTCGAGCGCCGCGATCGCGAAGGACCGCCTCGCCGGAATGGGCATCAACGTGCGCGACCCGCATCAGGCCATCGGCACGATGTCGGGCGGCGAGAAGCAGTGTCTCGCGATCGCACGCGCCATTCACTTCGGCGCACGCGTGCTGATTCTCGACGAGCCGACCGCCGCGCTCGGCGTGAAACAGAGCTTCAATGTGCTCAAGCTGATTCACGCCGCACGCGCAAAGGGCATTTCGGTGATCTTCATCACCCACAACGTGCACCACGCCTACCCCATCGGCGACTCGTTCACGCTGCTCAATCGCGGTCGCTCGCTCGGAACCTACACGAAAGACACGATCAGCAAGAACGAAGTGCTCGACATGATGGCGGGCGGTGCGGAGATGCAGAAGATGATCGCCGAACTCGACGGCGCGACCATCTGAGCACGAGCGCACGGCACAGCTCCCAACAGGAATACACATGGCCCTGACTCATTCAACCCCGCCCCGTTCCACCCCAGGCCGTTTCGCCGCCGGCCGCAGCCGCGACATCGTCTGCCTCGGACGCCTGGGCGTCGATCTCTACGCTCAACAGGTGGGCGCGCGGCTCGAAGACGTCTCCACCTTCGCGAAGTATCTGGGCGGCTCCTCGGCGAACATCGCCTTCGGCTGCGCGCGCCTTGGCCTGAAGTCGGCCATGCTCACGCGCGTGGGCGACGACCATATGGGGCGCTTCCTCGTCGAAACGCTCACGAAGGAAGGCTGCGACACGAGCCATGTGCGCGTGGACCATGAACGCCTCACGGCGCTCGTGCTGCTGGGCCTGAAAGACCGCGACACGTTCCCGCTGATTTTCTACCGCGAGGACTGTGCCGACATGGCCGTCGATGCGGGCGACTTCGACGAAGCCTTCATCGCCTCCTCGAAAGCGCTGCTCATTACCGGCACGCACTTCTCGACCGAACAGGTGAATCGCACGAGCCTCACCGCACTCGACTACGCGCGCCGCAACAACGTGCGCACCGTGCTCGACATCGACTACCGTCCCGTGCTCTGGGGCCTCACCGGCAAGGCGGACGGCGAGACGCGCTTCGTCGCGAGCGAAGGGGTGAGCGCGCATTTGCAGCGCATCCTGCCGCATTTCGATCTCGTGATCGGCACCGAGGAAGAGTTCCGCATTGCAGGCGGCAAGGAATCGCTCGTCGATGCGCTCAAGCGCGTGCGCGAAGTCACGGAAGCGACGCTGCTCGTCAAACGGGGGCCGCTCGGCTGCCAGATCGTGGAAGGCGCGGTGCCCGTCTCGATGGACGATTTGCCCATGCAGCGCGGCGTGGAAGTCGAAGTACTCAACGTGCTCGGGGCGGGTGACGCTTTCGCCTCCGGCTTTCTTTCGGGCTGGCTGCGCGACGCCTCGCTCGAAGACTGCGCGCGCTCGGCCAACGCGTGCGGCGCCCTCGTCGTCTCGCGGCACGGCTGCGCGCCCGCCATGCCGACGCCCGTGGAACTCGACTACTTCCTGCGCGAAGCGGCCGCCGACCCCGTACGCATGCGCCGCCCCGACCGTGACGCGACGCTCGCGCGCCTGCATCGCGTGACACCCGCGCGCAAGCGGCACGACGAAGTGCTCGGCTTCGCGTTCGATCATCGCAACCAGTTCTTCGATCTCGCGCAGCAAACCGGCGCTAGCGAAGCGCGCATTTCGTATCTGAAGAATCTCTTCGTCGAAGCGGTCGCGCAGACCGAACGCACGCTCGGCTTGCAGGGACGCATCGGTGTCCTGATCGATGACCGCTACGGCCAGGATGCGCTCAACGCCGCAACCGGCCGCGGCTGGTGGATCGGCCGCCCGGTCGAGTTGCCGGGCTCCGTGCCGCTCGTGTTCGACCATGGCCGCTCGATCGGCACGACGCTCGCGTCCTGGCCCATCGACCACACGGTGAAGTGTCTCGTGCAGTTCCATCCCGACGAGCCCATCGAACAGCGTCTCGAACAGGAAGCGCAGCTGCGCGCACTTTACGACGCCACCCAGGCGAGCGGCCACGAACTGCTGCTCGAAGTGATTCCGCCGAAGCTTAACGGCAAGCCGAATGCACCCGATACGGTCTATCGCGCGCTCAAGCGGCTCTACAACATCGGCCTCTATCCGGAGTGGTGGAAGCTCGAACCGACGGGCGCCGCGCAATGGCGCGAGATCGACGCGCTGATCGCCGAACGCGACCCGTATTGCCGCGGCGTCGTGCTGCTCGGACTCTCCGCGCCGATCGACCAGCTCGTGGAGGGCTTTCGCGCGGCGGCCGTCTCGAATACGTGCCGGGGCTTCACAGTGGGCCGCTCGATCTTCTATGAACCGAGCCTCGCCTGGCTCGCAGGCGAAATCGGCGACGACGAGGTGATCGCCCGCGCGCGCCGCGCCTTCGAAACGCTGATCGGCGCGTGGCGCGCTGCGCGCACCGACGCTCGAGGTGCGCACGACAATCATGAGGAGAAGGCGGCATGAATCAACGCATTGCTCCTGGCGACTACGCCGCGCAGGAAAGCGCGCAGAACGCAGTACCCGCGGCACACACGAGCACCGTGCGGCTTACGGCGGCGCAGGCGCTCGTGCGCTATCTCGCTGCGCAGCGCGTGGCGAGCGAGGACGGCTCAGGCCGTACGGAGCCGCTATTCGGCGGCGTGTTCGCGATCTTCGGTCACGGCAACGTGGCTGGCATCGGGGAAGCGCTTTATCAGTATCGGCACGAACTGCCCACGCTGCGCGCGCAAAACGAGCAGGCCATGGCGCACAGCGCGATCGCCTATGCCAAGGCGCATTTTCGCCGCCGCATGATGGCGGTGACGACCTCGATTGGCCCCGGCGCGACGAATCTCGTCACGGCGGCCGCGCTTGCGCACGTGAACCGCTTGCCGGTGCTGCTGTTGCCCGGTGACATTTTCGTGTCGCGCGAACCCGATCCGGTGTTGCAGCAGATCGAGGACCTGCACGACGGCGGCCTCTCCGCTAACGACGCGCTGCGCCCCGTCTCGCGCTACTTCGACCGCATCGTGCATCCCGCGCAGCTGCTCACGGCGCTGCCGCGCGCGCTGCGCGTGC
This sequence comes from Paraburkholderia sp. BR10936, assembly GCF_040965735.1. Lineage (NCBI taxonomy): Bacteria > Pseudomonadati > Pseudomonadota > Betaproteobacteria > Burkholderiales > Burkholderiaceae > Paraburkholderia > Paraburkholderia sp. BR10936. The sequence goes on along the minus strand of NZ_JBFRCM010000004.1, from coordinate 30,223 downwards.
TCACCGACGCCGCGCTCTGCGGCCCCGTCACGCTCGCGCTGCCGCAGGACGTGCAGGCCATGGCATGGGACTATCCGGCGAGCTTCTTCACGCCGCGCCTCGTGACATTCCACGCCCCAGCGCCTATTCAGACCGAGATCGATGCGGCGCTTATGCAGTTGCATCGCGCGAAGCGCCCGCTCATCGTCGCGGGCGGCGGCGTGCTCTATTCGCGCGCCTCGCAGGCCTTGCAGACGCTTGCGGCCTCGCGCGGCATACCCGTGGCCGAAACGCAGGCGGGCAAAGGCTCGCTCGCGTGGGACGATCCGCTCAACGTCGGCGCGCTCGGTGTGACAGGCTCGCCCGCCGCCAACGAACTGGCGCGCGACGCCGACTGCGTGCTCGCCGTGGGCACGCGTTTGCAGGACTTCACGACCGGCTCGAACTCGCTCTTTGCGAACGCGCATGTGATCGGCGTGAACGCCAACGGCTTCGACGCGCTCAAGCACGACGGCCTCGCCGTGCAGGCCGACGCGCGCCAGGCGCTCGCTGCGCTCAACGACGAACTGATCAACTGGCGCGCCGACGCGAACTGGACCGCCCGCGCCCAGCGCCTCGCGGGCGACTGGCGCGCGAGCATCGAGCGCATCACGCACGCGCCGCAGGAACGCAACCGCCTGCCCTACGACGCCGATGTGATCGGCGCCGTGCAGCGCTCGTCGAGTCGTTCGTACACCGAAGACATTGTCGTCTGCGCGGCCGGCACGCTGCCCGCCGAGCTGCACAAGCTCTGGCGCGCGGGCCAGCCCGGCGCCTATCACGTCGAATACGGCTACTCGTGCATGGGCTACGAGATCGCGGGCGGCCTGGGCGCGAAGCTTGCGCGGCCCGATCGCGAGGTCATCGTCATGGTGGGCGACGGCAGCTATCTGATGATGAACAGCGAGATCGCCACCTCGGTCATGCTGGGCGCGAAGCTCATCATCGTCGTGCTCGACAACCGCGGCTACGGCTGCATCAACCGGTTGCAGCAGGCTTGCGGCGGCGCGCCGTTCAACAACCTGTTCGACGATTGCGCGCAAGGGCCGCTCGGCGCCCCTCGCATCGATTTCGCCTCGCATGCGCGCTCGCTCGGCGCGCAGGCCGAGCACGTGGCGAACGTCGCGGAACTCGAAGCGGCGATGCAACGCGCGCGCGCTTCGTCGCGCACTTACGTGGTCTCCATCGACACCGACCCCGCGCGCACGACGGAGGAAGGCGGCTGGTGGTGGGAGGTCGCCGTGCCCGAGGTGTCCACGCGCGCCACCGTGCGCGAGGCGCGCGAGCGCTATGAAGAGCAGGTCGCGCAGCGCAGCGGACGCGCGCAATCCAGCGACGACGAATCCGGCAACGCATAACGGCTCTGACGACACAGACATCGAGGAGCGCACATGAGCGCATTTGAAGTACGCATCGGCATCAACCCGCTGTCGTGGATGAACGACGACCTGCCCTCGCTCGGCGGCGAGACGCCGCTATCGCAGGCGCTGACCGAGGGCCGCGAGATCGGTTACGAGGGCTTCGAGCTAGGCAACAAGTTTCCGCGCGAGCCGCAGGCGCTCAGGTCGCTCCTCGCGCAACACGATCTATCGCTCGTCTCCGGCTGGTATTCGGGCATGCTCGCGCGACGCAGCGTGGAAGAAGAGATCGCCGCGGTCGAGAAGCATCTGGACCTGCTCGCACAGAACGGCGCGACCGTGATGGTCTACGGCGAGGTCGCCGATTCGATCCAGGGCGCGCCGCGTCCGCTCTACCAGCGCCCGCGCTTTTTCAGCGACAAGCAGTGGGACGAATACGCCGCGCGCGTGGACGCCTTCGCGCGCCATACGCTCTCGCGCGGCGTGCGGCTCGCGTACCACCATCACATGGGCGCCTATGTCGAAACGCCCGCCGACGTCGACAAGCTCATGGCGCGCACGAGCGACGCCGTGGGCCTGCTGTTCGACGCAGGCCATATGACGTTTGCAGGCGGCGACCCCGTCGCCGAACTCGACAAGCACATTGCACGCGTATGTCATGTGCACTGCAAGGACGTGCGCCCGGCAGTCATGAAACTCGCACGCAACCGCAACTGGAGCTTTCTCGACGCCGTGCTCGCAGGCGCGTTCACCGTACCGGGCGACGGCGCCATCGATTTTCCCGCGATCATCGCGCGCCTGAAGCGTCACGGCTATCGCGGCTGGCTCGTCGTCGAAGCCGAGCAGGACCCCGTAATCGCACCGTCGTACGAATATGCGCAAAAGGGTTACCGTACGCTGCGCACGCTCGTCGATGCGACGGACACCCCATCGAAGGAGGCAGCATGACTCTGCTGGTCAAGGCCGCGCGCGAAGGTCAGACGATCGCGCGCGTCACGCCCGACACCGCGGGCTGGCGCTATGTCGGCTTCGCCGCATACCGGCTCGAAGTGGATGAACTCGTCTATGTCAGTGAGCCCGATCGCGAGAGCTGCATCGTCGTGCTCTCGGGCTCGGTGGATATCGAGGCGGGCGGCGAGCGCTGGTCGAGCCTCGGCTCGCGCGACAGCGTCTTCGAAGACGCCGCGCCTTATGCCGTTTATGTGCCGCCCGGCGTGAAAGCGACGGTGCGCGCCAAGCGCAATGCCGAAGTGGGCGTGGCGAGCGCGCCCGCCAAAGGCACGCTGCCCGCTCGCCTCATCGAGCCCGCGCAGATGAAGCGCTCCACGCGCGGCAAGGGAGCGAATACGCGCTACGTCTGCGATATCCTGCCGCAAGACGCGCCCGCGGAATCGCTGCTCGTGGTCGAGGTGCGCACGCCTTCGGGCCATTCGTCGAGCTACCCGCCGCACAAGCACGACGCCGACCGCTTGCCGCACGAAAGCGCGCTCGAAGAAACCTACTATCACCGGCTCAATCCGCAGCAGGGTTTCGCGTTCCAGCGCGTGTACACTGACGCGCGCGATCTGGACGAAACGATGGCCGTGGAAAATCACGACGTCGTGATGGTGCCGCGCGGCTATCACCCGGTCGTCGTCCCGTATGGCTATGACTCGTACTACCTGAACGTGATGGCGGGCCCGACACGCGAATGGCACTTTCACAACGACCCGGCGCACGCGTGGATCATCGAGCGCGACGCGAAGTGACGCGTCCATAAAAAACGCCGCGTGTGAAACCACGCGGCGGCGTTTTTCATCGTGCCCGCAACGAGCAACGAACCGCAAGCGCTTCAAGCCAGCCGGAATTTCCCGACCAGCCGCTTGAGCACCTTTGCCTGATCGTCGAGCGATTGTGCGGCGGCGGTCGCCTCTTCCACGAGCGCCGCGTTCTGCTGCGTGCCGGCGTCCATCTGCGTGACCGCGCGGCTGATTTCCTCGATGCCCGAGCGCTGCTCGCGCGACGCCGCCGAAATTTCGCCGATGATGTCGTTCACGCGCCGCACGGCCTTCACGACTTCGTCCATCGTCGAGCCCGCGTCCTGCGCCAGCGTCGAGCCATTCGATACGCGCTCGACCGATGCGCCGATCAGCGTCTTGATCTCCTTGGCCGCCGCCGCGCTGCGCTGCGCGAGGCTGCGCACCTCGCCCGCCACCACGGCGAAGCCGCGCCCTTCCTCGCCCGCGCGCGCCGCTTCCACGGCGGCGTTGAGCGCGAGGATGTTGGTCTGGAACGCAATGCCCTCGATCACGCCAATGATGTCCGCGATACTCTTCGCGCTGTCGTTGATCTCCTGCATCGTCGCGACCACGCGCCCGACCACCGAGCCGCCCTTCTCCGCGATTGCCGAGGCATTGCCTGCGAGCGTGCTGGCCTGTTCGGCGTTTTCGGCATTCAGGCGCACCGTGGATGTGAGCTGCTCCATGCTGCTCGCCGTGCGCTCGAGCGCCATGGCCTGTTCTTCGGTGCGGCGCGACAGATCGAGATTGCCGGTCGAGATCTCGCCCGAGGCCGAGGCGATCGCCTCGGCGCTTGCGGCGATTTCGGCCACCGTGGTCGAGAGACCCTTCTGCATGTCGCGCAGCGCGCCCAGCATGCTCGCCGCGTCGCGTGCGTGAACCGTGACGGGCTGCGCGAGATCGCCGGCCGCGATCCGGGCCGCGATGGCCTTGGCATGCGCGGGCTCGCCACCCAGTTGCCGCGCGATGCGACGCACGACCCATTCGCTCACGAAGAACGCGAGCACGAACATGGCCACGGTCGCCACGGCCATCATCACGAACGACGACTTGAAGATGAACTCGGCCTTTTCGATGGTCGCCTTCGCGGCCGTCCCGCGCTGCGCGACGAGGTCGTTGACGAGCGTTTCGAGCTTGCCGGTCTCCACGAGCAGCGAGACGTCCTGCGTGCCCACCTGCCAGCTCATCTGCGAGAGATCGAGCGGCTGCTGCTTCACGAGCGTCACGAAGTCGCGCAGATGGCCGCTCCACACCGTCGTCGCATCGGCGAGCTTCTTTTGCAGGGCGAGCGCGTCGCCGCCCTGCTCCTGCGCGTACTGCTGCAGCTGGCTTATGCCGCGCTCCAGCGCACCGAGATCCTTGTCGATGTCCTGGCCTAGTTCGTCGCGCTCGCGCGCCGTGGTCGCGGTGAGCAGCATCTTCTGCGCGCGGCTCGCGCGCAGCACGTGGCCGCGCGCCTCCTCGGCGGCGCGGCTCGCGACGTAGCCCTGTTCGTAGATCGATTGCGTCGAGCCGTTCAGGCGGCTGATTTGCGCGAGCGAAATGGCGCCGATGGCGAGCGTGCCGATCAGCACCAGCGCGAAGGCGAGACGCAGTGTGGCCTTCACGGAAAGCCGCGAGCGGCGCGTCGCCGCGCCGGCGCGTCCCGTTTTGCGTTGCTGCGCGTGCGCCGCGCTGCCTGCCGGATCCTGCGGCACGAACCCTGCGTGCCCGCCGCCTTGCGATACTGCTTTCATTTTGGTCCCCAGCATTGTTGTCAGGCTCAGCGCCATCGTTCCTGATTTGCGCTACGCCTCAACCCCGGTCTACGGCACACCACCGCGCATTCTTTAACGCCTTCGCGCGCGCGGTGCGGCCCGTACTCCAGCCCCGTTTTGCGCACCTCGTGGGCGCGCATATCGGCGGTTTATACACGGCCAAAATGAGATGCCAAAAATCCCGCATCAATTTTGAGTATTCGTAACAGCCCCTTGCGGCATCGGGCCGCAGGGTAACGGCGCGCCACTCCTGTCCGATTCTCGACAAATCTTGTCCGTACAGTTCGAGCAAGACACATTACACTGCGCTCATAACTCTTATACATGTCCTTTCATGCCGTCGCCGCTGCCCGTCTGGCGTGGTGCCCGCTGAATACTCTCTGCTGCTACCGACAACATGGAAACCAGTCTCGACAAGCGCGCCCTGCCGGGCGCTGCCGCGGGTTCGTCCGCGGCCGCTTCCGCCCCCGCCGCGGGCGCGGTGCAACGCACCGTCTACTCGGTGCTGGGTGCGATCAGCTTCTCGCACCTGCTCAACGACATGATCCAGTCGTTGATCCTCGCCATCTACCCGATGCTCAAGGACAACTTCTCGCTGTCGTTCACGCAGATCGGCCTCATCACCCTCACTTACCAGATCACGGCGTCGATGCTGCAGCCGCTAGTGGGCTTCTTCACCGACAAGCGGCCCCTGCCGTATTCGCTGCCCGTCGGCATGGGCTTCACGCTGTGCGGCCTGCTGCTGATGTCGGTCGCGCCGACCTTCGGCGTGCTGCTCGTGGCGGCCGCGCTGGTGGGCTGCGGCTCGTCGGTGTTCCATCCGGAATCGTCGCGCGTGGCGCGCATGGCGTCGGGCGGGCGTCACGGTCTCGCGCAGTCGCTCTTCCAGGTGGGCGGCAACGCGGGCACGTCGCTCGGGCCGCTGCTCGCCGCCGCGATCGTCATTCCGCACGGCCAGCGCAGCATTGCGTGGTTCTCGGCGGCGGCGCTCGTCGGTATGGTCGTGCTCACGCAGATCGGCCGCTGGTATAAAGCCCATCCCGCGATGAAGAAAAAGCGCGCCGAGGTGCCGCACGTCGCGCTCTCGCGTGGACGCGTCGCGGGCGCCATCGGCGTGCTCGTGCTGCTCGTGTTCTCGAAGTACTTCTATCTCGCGAGCATCAACAGCTACTTCACGTTCTATCTGATCGACCGCTTCCACCTCTCCGTGCAGGCCGCGCAGATCCATCTGTTCGTGTTCCTCGCCGCCGTGGCCGCCGGCACGATCATTGGCGGCCCGGTGGGTGACCGCATCGGCCGCAAGTACGTGATCTGGGTCTCGATTCTCGGCGTGGCGCCGTTCACGCTGCTGCTGCCCTACGCCAACCTGTTCTGGACCGGCGTGCTCACGGTGATCATCGGCGTGGTGCTGGCCTCGGCGTTCTCGGCCATCCTCGTCTATGCGCAGGAGCTGATTCCGGGCAAGGTGGGCATGGTCGCGGGTCTCTTCTTCGGCTTCGCGTTCGGCTTGGGCGGCATCGGCGCGGCGGTGCTCGGCCAGTTGGCGGATGCGACGAGCATCGGCTTCGTCTACAAGGTTTGCTCGTTCCTGCCGCTCATCGGCATCCTCACCGTGTTGCTGCCCGACGTGGAAGGCAAGCGCGCGAAGAAAACCGCCTAAGCGCAGCGGCGCAGCGGCATCACTTTGCCGCTCGGCAAAACGGCCGGACGCCCCTCGAGGCTCCGGCCGTTGTTCGTTGTGCGTCTGCACACGCTTTGCCTCGCCGCGACTTCGTACTAGGCTTGTGGTTGGCCGCCGCCTCCCGTCCGCCAGCCAGCCCCTGGGGCCCGGCGCAAGGCGGCGCTTTCGAGACGCCCGCGCACGAGGTTCGCCATGCAACTGTCCACGGTAGAGATCGAAAAACCTGAAGCCACCAACTTCATCCTTGGCCAGACCCACTTCATCAAATCCGTCGAGGATCTGCACGAGGCGCTCTACGGCACGGTGCCGGGCATCCAGTTCGGCCTCGCGTTCTGCGAGGCGTCGGGCAAGCGGCTCGTGCGGCGTTCGGGCACGCAGGACGCACTCATCGAGATGGCGACGCAGAACGCGCTGCGCATTGCCGCAGGGCATTGCTTCATCGTCTTTCTCGGCGACGGCTTCTTCCCTGTCAACGTGCTCAATACGATCAAGGCCGTGCCCGAGGTCTGCCGCATCTTCTGCGCCACCGCGAACCCCACGCAGGTGCTGATCGCCGAAACGGATCAGGGACGCGGCATCGTCGGCGTGGTGGACGGCATGCCGCCGCTGGGCGTCGAGGCCGAGGACGACGTGCGCTGGCGCAAGGACCTGTTGCGCGCCATCGGCTACAAGGCCTGAGCGCCGATGACGACGCTGCGCGCGGCGATCGAGCGGCAGACGGCACACGCGCTCGCGTGCGGCGCGCTCCATCCCATCGAGACGGCGCATACCTTCATCGACGATGGCGGCATGCGTTTCTCCGTGCGCGTGGCCGAGAACCTCGCGCGCAAGGAGGCGGCGCGGCTCACGCCGCAGACTTCGATTGCGTCCGCTCCGCAGCCCCCGCGCAATCCGTTCCTGCCTTACGAGTCCGATCTGTTCGTCGGCGACCTCTCGCCCACCCATATCGCGCTGCTCAACAAGTTCAATGTGATCGACCGGCATCTGCTGATCGTGACGCGCCGCTACGAGCCACAGGACGCGCTGCTCGACGCGGCGGACTTCACCGCGCTGATCGCGGTGCTGCGCGAGATCGACGGACTCGGGTTCTACAACGGTGGTGCGGTAGCGGGTGCGAGCCAGCCGCACAAGCATTTGCAGATGGTGCCGCTGCCGCTCGCAGGCGATGGGCCTCACGCCGCGCCGCTCGAAGCGCTGCTCGGCGGCGCGCAGGCGGTCCACGGGGCGCGTCCCATCGCGATCGTGCCGGGGCTCGCGTTTCGCCATGCGTTCGCGCGCCTCGATCTCGGCCCGAGTATCGGCACGGCGGAAGATGCCGCGCAAGTCGCACTCGGCTGCTATCGCGCGCTGCTGGACGCGGCGGGTGTGCCCGCGATCGACGTGGGCGGCGTCGCGCATCAGGGCGCGCCGTACAACCTGCTCGTCACGCGCCGATGGATGCTGGTGGTGCCCCGCACGACGGAATGTGTCGAAGGGATTTCGGTGAACTCGCTCGGCTTTGCCGGCTCGTTCTTCGTGCGCAATGCCGCACAGCTGCAGACGCTCGCACAGCTCGGCCCGATGACGGCGCTCGAACGCGTGAGCGTGGCGCGTTGAGGCGCCGAGGCGCGTCTGGCCGACCGCGTCTGGCCGACCGCTTCTGGCCGACCGCGTCTGGCCGACCGCGTCTAGCCGACCGCGTCTAGCCGACGACGAGCGGCTCGAGCGCCGCGCGCAGCGCATCGGGCAACGCGCTCACGGGCCGGCGCGTCGCGCGATCGACGTAGACGTGCACGAAATGCCCCTGCGCCGCGGGCGCGTCCTCGCCTTCGCGAAAGAGCCCGACCTCGTAGCGCACGCTCGACGACCCGAGGCGCGCAACGCGCAGCCCCGCTTCCACGCGCTCCGGGAACACGAGCGGCGCGAAGTAATTGCACTGTGTTTCGATGACGAGCCCGATGGTCGTGCCGTGCTCGATGTCGAGCGCGCCCGCGCGAATCAGATACTCGTTCACCACGGTGTCGAAGTAGCTGTAGTAGACGACGTTGTTCACGTGGCCGTAGACATCGTTGTCCATCCAGCGCGTGCCGATCGGCAGGAAATGACGATACCCGGAGCGGGCGACGGTAACGGGTCGGTTCATCGAAGAGATCCAGGGAAGGCGGGGCGGGAAAGCGTCGCTCGGCGCGCGGCCATCACTGGCCGGGACGCTCGACGAACTCGAACGGCAAGCCGCGCCGGCGCATCCATTCGCCGAGCGCCTGGCCCGTGCCCGCGCGCCAGGGCCGCAGCTTCGCGGGCTCGACGAGGCGGTATTCGAGCAGTTCCGGCGAGAGCGCGATCGTGCCCGACGCCTTCACGTGATACGCGATGATGAGTTCGTTCTTGCGGATGAACTCGTAGACGCCAACGAGTTCGACACTCTCTGCACGCAGCGCGGTTTCCTCGTGCACTTCGCGCGCGATGCCCTCCTCGGGCGTCTCGCCGTTTTCGAGAAAGCCGGTAATGAGCGCGAACATGCCTTCGGGCCAGGCCGCGTTACGGGCCAGCAGAATGCGGCCCTCGTACTCGACGATCGCCGCCACGACGGGCAGCGGATTGTTCCAGTGGACGTAGCCGCAGGCGTGGTCCGGGCAAGCGAGACGCACGCGGCCGCCTTCGTGGGCGGGATCGGCGCGCTCGGTCAGACGCGTGGCGCAGCGCGGGCAAAACTGGTATTCGCTCATGGGGAAAAGGCAGGGTCGATGGCGCTGGGAACCAGCCGCGCGGCCCGGTGGACACGCTCGCGGCGCCCGCGAAAGCGTCCATTTTAGTGTGCTATCAGCGTCCGCGTGCGGCCTCGCGCGTGTGCCAGGCCCGCCAGACGAGCCCGATTGCGCCGGCCACGAGCGCACCCGCCGCGAGCCACAGCGAAGGCGAGAACGAGCCTGTGGAAGCCGCAAGCGGCGCGGCCACGAGCGGCCCCGCGATCTGCCCGACGCCGTAGGCGGCCGTCGCATAGCCCATCAGCGCGGCGGCATGCTCGCCGCGCAGCAGGCGCGCCTCGCGCATCGCGAAGAGCGTGATCGCCGTGAACGGCAGCCCGATCAACACGCTGCCGAACGAGAAGCCCGCGGCGTTGGGCCAGACGATGCCGAGCGCGATGCCCACGGCCTGCAGCACGTAGGCGCCCGCCAGCATCAGGCGGTTGTCCCAGTGGAGCGGGAGGCGCGCAGCCAGCAGCGCGCCCGCGATCAGCGCGGCGCCGAGCATCGGCCAGAACAGGTCGGGCCAGGCCGAGCCGGGCAGCGCATGGCGCGCGATCACGGGCAGGAACGTCGCCGTGATGATGTAGCCGAAACCCGGCACGCCGTAGAGCAGCACGAGCCAGAAGGCGTCGGCACGGCGCCCTTCGCGCTGCGCGTGCGCGACGCTTGCCGAGGCACGCGCGGCGGGACGCGGCGCCAGCGCGCGCATGTCTGCTCCAAACGTCGACCAGACGACGGCGGCGAGCAGCGCGCTGATCAGCCCGAAGCCGATCCAGCCCGTGCGCGCGCCGAGACCGCCGGCCGCGCTCACGAACAGCCCGGTCGCAATGATGCCGACGCCGGGACCGGTGTAGATCACACCGCCCCACTCGTTCGCGCCGAGCTGCGCGAGCCGCCGCAGGCCCCACTGCGAGGCGAATACGAAGGTCCACGCGCTCACCGCGCCCGCCACGAAGCGCACCACGGCCCAGATCCAGAACTGCTGCGTGAGGCCCATCGCGAGCGTGAGGAGCACCGTGACCACGAGGCCCGCGCGCACGATCTTCGCGGGGGCCATGCGCAGCGCGACGCAGCTGATCGCGCCCACGAAGTAGCCCGCGTAGTTCAGCGACGCGAGCCAGCCGCCGTGACGCAGGTCGAGCGCGCCGCCGTGCAGCATCAGCGGCAGGAGCGGCGTGAAGGCGAAGCGCCCGACACCCAGCGCGACGGCGAGGCTCACCATGCAGGCCAACGCCGCGCGCCGACCGGCATGCGGGCGGGCTTCGGAAACGTGGACGGTGCCGGGGACGTAGTCGTTCATGAGATCAGCAGATTAAGCAACTGCCTACCATCGTAGGCGATTCTACCGTTCACGAAAAATGAATTATCATGAATCGATGCATCCCAAGGAGAGAACTATGGACCTCGCCGAACTGGCGATTTTCCGGGCGGTGGTGCGGGAAAACGGCGTGACGCGGGCCGCCGCCAAGCTCAACCGCGTGCAGTCCAACGTGACCACGCGCATCAAGCAGCTCGAAGATCAACTCGGCACGCCGCTCTTCACGCGCGAGGGCCGCCGCCTCATTCTCACGCCCGCTGGCGAAACCCTGCTGCCCTACGCCGAGCGCCTGCTCGCGCTCGCGGACGAGGCGCGCCATGCGCTCAAGGCCGGTCGCCCGGCGGGACGCCTGCGGCTGGGCACCATGGAGAGCGCTGCAGCAAGCCGTCTGCCCGGCCTGCTCGCGCGCTATCACCAGACGTGGCCCGAGGTCACGCTCGAACTGGAAACGGGCACGACCGGCACGATGATCGAGCGCCTGCGCGAATACGCAATCGATGCGGCGCTGATCGCCACGCCGCTCGACGGGGTGCCGGACCCCGAGGTATTCGAGCACGTGCCGGTCTATCGCGAAGAACTCGTGATGATCACGCCGCGCGGCCACCGGCCGATCCGACAGCCCGGCGATATCGCGCTCTCCACGCTCGTCGCGTTCGAACGCAGCTGCGCGTATCGGGCCTATGTCGAGCGCTGGTATGTGGAGCATGGCATCCGGCCGTCCCGCGTGCTGGAGTTGGGCTCGTATCACGCGATCATTGCGTGCGTGGCGGCAGGCGCGGGTGTGGCCGTCGCGCCGCGCTCGGTGCTCGAACTGCCACGCAGCGCCGACGACGTCACGATTCATTCGCTTGGCAAGCTCGGTCAGATCGAGACGCTGCTCGCCTGGCGGCGTGGCCACTATTCGCCTGCGCTTGGTGCGTTGAAGGAAGCGCTGCTGGAGGATGCGCAACGCACGGGCAGCATGGCGGCGCCATTGGCAGCCGAAGCGGCAGTTACGCCCGCAGGCCTTCACGTATAAGCCGCGCAGGAAACAAAAAGGGCTGCCCTCACGGACAGCCCTTCTTCGTCGCAAAGCGGCGTTCACGCCGCGACGCGTCGTATTACAGCTTCGCTTCGACCCAGCCCTTCACGCCCGCGAGCGCGGCCGGCAGATTGGCCGGCTCGGTGCCGCCTGCCTGCGCCATGTCGGGACGGCCGCCGCCCTTGCCGCCGACCTGCTGGGCAACGAAGTTCACGAGCTCGCCGGCCTTGACCTTCTTGCTCGCCTCGGCGGTCACGCCCGCGATCAGGCTGACCTTGCCGCCATCGACAGCCGCCAGCACGATGGCTGCGCTCTTGAGCTTGTCCTTGAGCTTGTCCACGGTCTCGCGCAGCGTCTTCGAATCGGCGCCATCGAGCGTCGCGGCCAGCACGTGCACACCGTTCACTTCGATGGCCTGCCCCACGAGTTCGTCGCCCTGGCTCGAAGCGAGCTTCGACTTGAGCGCGCCCAGTTCCTTTTCGAGCGACTTCACCTGGTCCTGCACCTGCGCGATACGCTGCGTCAGTTCCGAAGGTTGCGCCTTGAGCGCCGCCGCTGCCGCATTCACGCGCGCGTCGAGCTCCTGCACGAAGCGCACGGCGTTGTCGCCCGTGATCGCTTCCACGCGGCGGATGCCCGCGGCCACGCCGCCTTCCATCACGATCTTGAAGAAGCCGATGTCGCCGCTGCGCGTGACGTGCGTGCCGCCGCACAGCTCGCGCGAGAACCCGAGGTCGAGCACGCGCACTTCGTCGCCGTACTTCTCGCCGAACAGCGCCATCGCGCCGCCCTTCACTGCGTCGTCGTAGGACATCACGCGCACGATGCCGGGCGCGTTCGCGAGCACTTCCGCGTTGACGATCTGCTCGACACGGCGGATTTCGTCGTCCGTCATCGGCGCATTGTGCGCGAAGTCGAAGCGGGTTTTATCTGCATCGACGAGCGAGCCCTTCTGCTGCACGTGCGAACCGAGCACTTCGCGCAGCGCCTTGTGCATCAGGTGCGTGGCCGAGTGGTTGCGCGCCGTGCGGGCGCGAAGGATCGCGTCGATTTCCGCCTTCACGACGTCGCCAACCTTGAGCGTGCCCTGTTCCAACGTGCCGTGGTGACCGCTCACGTCGGCTTGAACCTTCAGCGTGTCGGCCACGGCGAAACGGATGCTCGCGTTCGAGATCACGCCCTGGTCGCCCACCTGGCCGCCCGATTCCGCGTAGAACGGCGTGTGGTCGAGCACGACCACGGCGTCCTGGCCCGTCTTCACTTCGGTGACCGATGCGCCGTCCACATAGAGCGCGACGACCTTCGCGTCGTCGAACGCGATTTCCTCGTAGCCGTGGAACGTCGTCTTCGCGCCCGAGTATTCGAGGCCCTGCGTCATCTTGAACTTGCCCGCCGCGCGCGCCTGCTCGCGCTGACGCGCCATCGCTTCGTCGAACGCCGGTTCGTCGACCGTGACGTTGCGCTCGCGGCAAACGTCGGCCGTGAGGTCGAGCGGAAAGCCGTAGGTGTCGTGCAGCTTGAATGCGAGTTCGCCCGAGAGCGTCTTGCCGCCCTTGGCTTCGAGGTCGGCGAGTTCGGCTTCGAGAATCGACATGCCGTGCTCGATGGTCTCGAAGAAGCGCTCTTCTTCCTGGCGCAGCACGTCCGTCACGCGCTGCTGCGCTTCGGCGAGTTCCGGGTAGGCAGCGCCCATTTCCGCGACGAGATCCGCTACCAGCTTGTGGAAGAACGCGCTCCTCTGGCCGAGTTTGTAGCCGTGGCGGATCGCGCGGCGCACGATACGGCGCAGCACGTAGCCGCGGCCTTCGTTGCCGGGGATCACGCCGTCGACGATCAGGAACGAGCACGCGCGGATATGGTCGGCAATGACCTTCAGCGAGTTGTTCGTGAGGTCGGGCGTATTCGTTTCGCGCGAAGCCGCCTTGATGAGATTCTGGAACAGGTCGATCTCGTAGTTGCTGTGCACGTGCTGCAGCACCGCGGCGAGACGTTCGAGGCCCATGCCCGTGTCGACGCACTGCTTGGGCAGCGGCGTCATGTTGCCCTGGGCATCGCGGTTGAACTGCATGAACACGAGATTCCAGATCTCGATGAAGCGGTCGCCGTCTTCTTCAGGCGATCCCGGGGGGCCACCCCAGATTTCCGGGCCGTGGTCGTAGAACACTTCCGAGCACGGACCGCAGGGGCCGGTGTCGGCCATCTGCCAGAAGTTGTCCGAGGCGTAGCGCGCGCCCTTGTTGTCGCCGATGCGGATGATGCGCTCCACCGGCACGCCGATTTCCTTCGCCCAGATGTCGAAGGCTTCGTCGTCTTCCTTGTACACGGTGACCGTGAGCTTGTCCGCGGGCAGCGCGTAGACCTTGGTCAGCAGCTCCCAGCAGTAGTGGATCGCGTCGCGCTTGAAGTAGTCGCCGAACGAGAAGTTGCCGAGCATCTCGAAGAACGTGTGGTGACGCGCCGTGTAGCCGACGTTCTCGAGGTCGTTGTGCTTGCCGCCTGCGCGCACGCTGCGCTGCGCGGTCGTGGCGCGCGAGTACGGGCGCTTTTCGGTGCCGAGGAACACGTCCTTGAACTGCACCATGCCCGAGTTGGTGAAGAGCAGTGTGGGGTCGTTGCCCGGCACGAGGCTCGACGAGCGCACGATCGTGTGGCCCTTCGATTCGAAGAACTTGAGGAATTTCTCGCGGATGTCGGCGGCTTTCATGGCGTGCGTTGGGTCCTTCCTGGGGCGTACGGTGCTGAATCTTTGTCGTGGTCGCGCCCGGAGCCCACATTACTCGCGAAAACCCCGGTGCTGAATCGAACGATTATACGGGATCGTCGCGCGCTCGCGGCGGCGCGTCCGGCGTGGTTTGCATGGGCGCGACAGGGCCCGAGGCAGCACGATGCGTCGATCGATTTTGTTCCGCAGTGCGGAACTTTGTACCGAATATTGGCGTATGCCGCGCCTTTTCGCTTACTATGGGCGGCATCGGCCAGCGCACCACGCGCGCTCGCGGCCCGCCTTAGAACGACATTGGAAGACACAGCATGGGCGCACTCAGCCATATCCGCGTACTCGATCTCACCCGCGTCCTTGCCGGACCGTGGTGTGCACAGACTCTCGCCGACTTCGGCGCCGACGTGATCAAGGTGGAGCGCCCCGGCGCCGGCGACGACACCCGCCACTGGGGCCCTCCGTACCTGAAGACGCCCGATGGCGCGGACACCGCCGAGGCCGCCTACTACCTCGCCGCGAACCGCAACAAGCGCTCGGTCACGGTGGATATCGCCACGCCCGAGGGGCAGCGCATCGTGCGCGAGCTGGCTGCACAAAGCGATGTCGTGCTGGAGAACTACAAGGCGGGCCAGTTGAAGAAATACGGCCTCGACTACGCGTCGCTACGCGAGGTCAAGCCCGACCTTGTCTACTGCTCGGTCACCGGCTTCGGCCAGACCGGGCCCTACGCCTCGCGCGCGGGCTACGACTTCATCGTGCAGGGCATGGGCGGCTTCATGAGCATCACCGGCGAGCGTGACGCGCTGCCGGGCGGTGGCCCCCAAAAGGCCGGCGTCGCGATCGCCGACCTCATGACCGGCATGTATTCGACCATTGCCGTGCTCACGGCACTCGCGCACCGCGACCGCACGGGCGTGGGCCAGTACATCGACATGGCGCTGCTCGACGTGCAAGTGGCGATGCTCGCGAACATGAATTCGAACTACCTGGCGAGCGGCAATCCGCCCGCGCGCTGGGGCAACGCGCATCCCAACATCGTGCCCTATCAGGCCTTCCAGACGGCCGATAGCTGGATCATCCTCGCCGTCGGCAACGACGGGCAGTTCCGCAAGTTCGTCGAGGTGGCGGGCCAGCCCGCGCTGGCCGACGACGAGCGCTTCGCGACCAATCCGGCGCGGGTGCGCCATCGCGACACGCTCGTGCCGATCGTCGCCGACCTGATCCGCACGCGCACGAAAGCCGACTGGATCGGCGCGCTCGAAGCGGCAGGCGTGCCGTGCGGGCCGATCAACAACCTCGCGGAAGTGTTCGAGAACGAGCAGGTGATCGCGCGCGGGCTGCAGGTGGACGTGCCCCACCCTTCGGGCGGCACGGCGCGGCTGGTGGGCAACCCCATCCGCATGAGCGAAACGCCGCCGCGCGTGGCGAGCCATCCGCCCACGCTCGGCGAGCATACCGATGCGGTACTGCGCGAAGTGCTCGGCTACGGCGAGGAACACGTGGCGGCGCTGCGCGGCAAGGGCGTGGTGTAACCGCAAGGCCCCCGGGGCGGCCGCTCAGCCGCCCTCTTTCCCCATCGACATCAGCCACGCCAGCCCTTGCGACCAGTCGTCGAGCCCGCTGTCCGCATTGATGTGCCCGCGCGCGCCGATCTCGATCCAGCGGCTGCCCCACGCCTGCGCGCAGCGCTGCGAAAACGCCACACCGCCATACGGATCGTCGCTGCTGGCGACGACGATGCTCGCAAACGGCAGCGCCGTGAGCGGAACCGGATCGAAGCCCCGCGCGTCGCGCGGAAATTCGGGACCGTGCGGATCGGGTAGCGCCACCAGCAGCGCGCCGGCCACCTTCGCGCGCGTCGCCGCGCTCGCGTGATGCGCGGCCCAGTGCGCCACGCTCAGGCAGCCGAGGCTGTGAGCGGCGAAGCGCACGCCAGCCGGCGCACGCTGGACGGCAGCCTCCAGCGCCGCGCACCATGCCTCGCAGTCCGGGTGCATCCAGTCGGGCATCTGCACCCGTGCAAAGCCCGCGTGCGCGGCTTCCCAGCGCGTCTGCCAGTGCCCCGGCCCCGAATCCATGTAGCCCGGCAGCACCAGCACAGCCGTTTCGCTCATCGTCACGTTTTCCCCTCGCTTGTTGTAGTCCGCGCGACGATCCGGCACCGGGACTGGCGCGGCGGGTCGCGTCAGGTAGAATGGAAGACACCATCGGGTGCCCAGTTACGCGCTTTGATCCTTTTGACGGGCGCCCTCGAACGACTCCCTTTTCGCATGAATACCGAACGTAAAGACGCCGACCGCACGGACGCGCCTGCGGCATCCAATTTCATCCGCAACATCATCGACGACGACAACCGCTCGGGCAAGTGGGCGCAGCGCGTCGAAACGCGCTTCCCGCCGGAGCCGAATGGCTACCTTCACATCGGCCACGCGAAGAGCATCTGCCTGAACTTCGGCGTCGCGAAAAGCTACGGCGGCGTGTGCCACCTGCGCTTCGACGACACGAACCCGGAGAAGGAAGATGTCGAATACGTCAACTCGATCATCGACGCCGTCGAATGGCTCGGCTTCGAGTGGAAGAAAGAAGATCAGGAATACCTCTTCTACGCGAGCGACTACTACGACAAGCTTTACGAGTTCGCCGAACTGCTGATCCAGCGCGGCAAGGCGTACGTGGACAGCCAGTCGCCGGAAGAGATGCGCGCGAACCGCGGCTCCGCCACCGAAGCCGGCAAGAACTCGCCATTCCGCGATCGCTCCGTCGACGAAAACCTCGACCTCTTCCGCCGCATGAAGGCGGGCGAATTCGAGGAAGGCGCCCATGTGCTGCGCGCGAAGATCGACATGGCGTCGCCGAACTTCAATATGCGCGATCCGGTGATCTACCGCATCCGCTTCGCGCATCACTACCGCACCGGCGACAAGTGGTGCGTGTACCCGATGTACGACTACACGCACTGCATTTCGGACGCGTTGGAAAACATCACGCATTCGCTGTGCACGCTCGAGTTCGAAGACCATCGCCCGCTGTATGACTGGGTTCTCAATGAACTGGCCGATGCCGGCGTGTTCACGCGCCCGCTGCCGCAGCAAATCGAGTTTTCGCGCCTGAACCTCACCTACGCGATCACGAGCAAGCGCAAGCTGCTGCAACTGGTGACCGAAGGCCACGTGGAAGGCTGGGACGACCCGCGTATGCCGACCATCGTCGGCGTGCGCCGCCGCGGCTTCACCCCCGAAGCGATCCAGCTGTTCTGCGAGCGCATCGGCGTGACGAAGGTCGATTCGTGGATCGACATGAGCGTGTTCGAAGGCGCGCTGCGCGACGACCTCGACGACAAGGCGCCGCGCACCGCCGCCGTGCTCGACCCGCTCAAGCTCATCATCGACAACTATCCGGAAGGCCAGAGCGAAGACTGCACGGCCCCCGTGCATCCGCATCATCCGGAGCGCGGCCTGCGCACGTTCCCGATCTCGCGCGAGTTGTGGATCGAGCGCGAAGACTTCAACGAAACGCCGCCGAAGGGCTATTTCCGCCTGTTCCCGGGCAACAAGGTGCGTCTGCGCTATGGCTTCGTGATCGAATGCACGGGCGCGGACAAGGACGAGAACGGCAACGTGATCGCCGTGCACTGCAACTACTTCCCGGACAGCAAGTCGGGCACGGAAGGCGCGAACAACTACAAGGTCAAGGGCAACATTCACTGGGTCAGCGCAGCGCATGCGTGCCCGGCGGAAGTGCGCCTCTACGATCG
Source organism: Paraburkholderia sp. BR10936 (assembly GCF_040965735.1). Taxonomy (NCBI): domain Bacteria; kingdom Pseudomonadati; phylum Pseudomonadota; class Betaproteobacteria; order Burkholderiales; family Burkholderiaceae; genus Paraburkholderia; species Paraburkholderia sp. BR10936. Next base: position 12,093 of record NZ_JBFRCM010000004.1, on the reverse strand, counting down.
CCTGTTCCGCGAAGAGCAGCCCGACGCGGGCGGCCGCGACTTCCTCGAAGCGCTCAATCCGGATTCGAAGCGCGTGGTGCAAGCGTATCTGGAACCGGGCGCACGCGACGCCGCGCCGGAAGACCGCTATCAGTTCGAGCGCCATGGCTACTTCGTCGCCGACCGCTACGATTCGAAGCCGGGTGCGCCGGTATTCAACCGCATCGTCGGTTTGCGCGACAGCTGGGGCAAGTAAGGCTCGCGCCGCGCCTGCCGGCAAACAGAAAGCCCGCTCGGATTCGTGCGGGCTTTTTTCATTTTGGCGGCGGCTGGCGGGAGCGGCTCAAAGTCTGCGATGCAGATCCGCGAGCGAGAGCGACGTGCTAAAGAGCCGCGCGAGACTGCGGCTCGCGTAGCGATCCACTTCAACGGGTACGGTCCAGCGCCAGGCGTCCATTTCCGGAATCATCACGCCGTCCTCGCGTCGCGGAAAGAGCGATACGCAAACGCAACGCGAAAGATCGAGCTCATCGGCACTCGCGCGCGCGGCAAAGAGATGCAGATCCTTGTCGCGCCGGTACAGGTAGCGCCCGAGATCGACGAGGCGCGACGCCGCGATTTCGATGCCGGTCTCCTCGACCATCTCGCGGCACGCGCTCTGCGATTCGGTCTCGCCGGGGTCGCCCTGCCCCTTCGGAATGTCCCAGTGATTCGTGCCGGTAGCGTGCGCAAGCAGCACGCGGCCTTCAGGATCGAGCAGCACAATGCCGCACGAAACGATCTTGCCGTTCACCGCGCGCTCAGTGCTGCTTCTGGAAAACCCAGGCGCCTTCGCCCGTGCGGCAGAAGTGCGGACGCAGTGTCATCGACTGGCCCTTCGCGTTGATGACGACCTCCGTATCGCGGCACGTCTTGGCGCCTTCCTTTTGCGTATTCGACGGCGTGATGGTCGAGGTGATGCGCGTGCCGTTGCGCGAGCCTTCGTTCGACCATGACGCGCTCTCGCCATCGGCCTTGTGCTCGACGGCATCGCGCACGGCGTTCTGGAGCGAGTTGTAGTCCGCCTGGGTCATGAACGACATGGGTGTGTTGTTCAGGAAGCCCAGGTTGGCGGCATGCGCGCTGCCCATGCCAATGGCGACAATGAGCGCCGCGCCCAGGGCGCTCAGCGTGTGAAGGGTTCGGGGCATTCTGGACATTATGTGTTCTCCTCGGCGGACTGAAAGCATCGACGAAAAGCATAACACGCGCCCCTTTTTTGGCTCGTTCAGCAAGGCCGAACGGGCGCGGGCGGGCGAGTCCTTTTCGGATTGATCCGATGGTGAGGGAGAGGGCCGATCAATACGATAGCTTTCCTCGCCCACTTACAGCCCATGCGGTTTATCTGACATGACCTACGCCATCGCATTGAGGGTCTTTGCGGTCCTGCTGGCCCTCATCTGCGTCGGCTTGATGTCTTTCGTCGCGCACTACACGCACACGCCGAAACATCAGGCGCGCGGCCCGAACTTCACGCTCCATCCCGAGCACGCGCCGCGCTGGCCGGACGCCACGGTGCGCATCGGCACGGTCGGCTTGCTCGCGTCCTTCCTCGTGCTCACCGGCGCCTGCCTGTTGATCGCAGGCGTCTGACGCTGCGCCCAGTCCACGCTCAGTGCGCGCCCGGCTGCCAGCCGTCGGTGAGCGTGTCGAGAAACGCAAGCACGTCCTTGATTTCGGCGTCGCTGAACACCGGCTCGTCGCCCGGCTTGCGATCGAACGGCGGATCCGTGTTGAGATTCACCCAATACTGTCGCGGCAAGTCGTCGAACTTCTGCACCCGGCCCTTCACCATCGGATAGAACGCTTCCGGATTCGTGTCGCGCCGTGCGTAGAAACGCAGCACGTCTTCCAGCGAATGGTAGATGCCGTTGTGGAAGAACGACTTCTTGAGCGCTATGTTGCGCAGCGTCGGCGTGCGGAAGAGCCCGCAAAATTCCGCGCGATGGTCGAGGTCCGTGCGCTCCGGACCGCATGCGCCGAGATCGAAAAACTTGCGGTCGCGATTCACGGCAAGTGTGCGGTTGCGCGGCACGCCCACGGCGATCAGACCGAAGTCGCTGAACTGTGGCGGCGAGCCGTCCTTTGCACGCTGGCTGATATGGCAGCTCGCGCAATTGCCCTTCTTCTCGTCGTTGAAAAGCTGCAGCCCGCGCAGTTCGGCGGCGCTGAGCGTGGCCTTGCCGGCCAGGTACGCGTCGTACTTGCTCGTGTACGGATAGAACACCTCGGGTGACTGCTCGAATGTCTCCAGTGACTTCAGTACGGCCTTGAAAGTCGCGTCGTCGTCGGCGAGGACGCGCGCGCCGAAGGCCTCCCTGAACGCCCCTGCGTAGGGTGCCGCGCGCACGGCTTCGGCGACCTTCTTCGGCGAACTCGCCATCTCGAACGTCGAGAGCAACGGGATGCGCGCCTGGTCCGAGCCCCGATCGACGCGGCCATCCCACGTGAGGCCGCCGGTCGGACCGGCATCGACGCTTTCATCGCCTTCGTCATCGGAGTCGTGATAGTGCTCGGCGAACGCCGGCACCGCCTGCAGATACTTGAGCGTCGGCACGGCGCGCATGCCCTGGCGTCGCATGTCGGCGCCGCCGATCTGCACGTCGAGCGAGTTGGGCGGCGTGAACGCGTGGTCCGGGCTGTGGCACGACGCGCATGCCATCTTGCCCGAACCCGAGAGCGACGGATCGAAGAACATCTGCTTGCCGAGCGCCGTCATGCGGCGCACCTGCGCATAGACCTCGGCACGCGTCTGGCCGCCTTGTGCAGGCGTCGCGATCTTCATGAGCTTCACGCCCTGTACGGCGCGTGCGTTCGCATTGGCGTCGTTCGCACGCGAGGCGCTGCCGGATGCACCTGTCGTCGTATCGGCGTCTGCGGAAGCGGGCGTGCTGCCGTCGCATGCCGTCAGCAGCAATGACAGCCCCGCCGCCATCACGAGGAGGAGGCCCGCGTTGCGGCATGCGCCGCCGAGCGCTCGAGCCCGCGTCTCACCTTCCGTTCGCGCCGAATGACGCGCCAATCTACGCAACATGCCTGATCCCCGAAGCTTGAGCGCGGCGCGCGTGGCGGCGCGCCGCTGCAGTGCGAATACCGATGCGCTCAGCCGCACATCGAAGTCGCGAAAGCGTATGTCGGCGATGTGACGCTCCAATGACATGACGTAAGTAAGATGTCATGCAAACAAAGGCCGCGAAAAAGCTAAATGTAATTTTTTACATATCGCTGTCAAATTCCGTTGCGACACTGCGCCTCGCCCGAAGGCCGGTGTCATTCGCGCCGGCCTCCATGCGGGCCCCCAACGCGAGAGAGAAAAATGATCAACAGAAAATGGTTCTATGCCACGCCGATCGCGATAGCGGCGTCGGTATTGGCCGTCGCGGCTTGCGGCGGCAACGACAGCAGCAAGCCCGGCCTTTCGTCGGTGAAGAATATCGTCGTGATCTACGCGGAAAACCGCAGCTTCGACAACCTGTACGGCAGCTTCCCGAACGCCAACGGCCTGCAGAACGTGAGCGCGCAAAGCGCGCAGCAGCTCGATCGCGACGGCTCCGTGCTGGCCACGCTGCCGACCGTCTGGAACGGTCTCACGCAAACGGGCGTCACGCCCGTCGTGACCGCGGCGATGACGGAGAACATGCCGAATGCGCCGTTCGCCATCGACGACGCGAAGGGCTACAACGTGCCGCTCTCAGTCACGACGCGCGACCTGTATCACCGTTTCTACGAGAACCAGATGCAGATCCACGGCGGCAAGAACGACATGTTCGCGGCCTACGGCGACTCCGGCGGTCTCGTGATGGGGCATTACACGACGAGCGCCGAAAAGCTCCCGCTCTGGAAGATCGCCCAGCAATACACGCTCGCCGACAACTTCTTCATGGGCGCGTTCGGCGGCTCGTTCCTGAATCACCAGTGGCTGATCTGCGCGTGCACGCCGTACTACGCGAACGCGGACACGAACCCGGCCAAGCCGACGATCTCGACCGTGGACGCCGACGGCGTCTCGCTCACGCTCGCATCGAACTCGCCGAAGTCGGCGCTCGACGGCGCGCCGAAATTCGTGAAGTCGGGCAATCTGACGCCGGACTTCTATGCGGTCAACACAATGCAGCCGCCGTATCAGCCGAGCGGCAACGCAGCGGCTTCGGGCGGTGACACGAACCTGGCCGACCCGTCGAACGCCTCCACACTGCCCGCGCAAACGGCGCAGAACATCGGCGATCTGCTTTCGAACGCGGGCGTGACGTGGGCGTGGTACGGCGGCGCGTGGGGCGCGGCCGTGAGCGCGGCGCAGAACAGCACGTCGGGCGTGATCTACGGCGCGAACATGACGGCGCCGAACTTCCAGCCGCACCACCAGCCGTTCAACTACTTCGCGAACTACGCGCCGGGCACCGACGCACGTGCGAAGCACCTGCTCGACGGCGGCATGGACGGCACCGAGTTCATCAAGGCGATCGATGCAGGCGCGCTGCCTGCCGTGGCGTTCTACAAGCCGCAGGGCAACCTGAACGAGCACGCGGGCTACACGGACGTGGCGAGCGGCGACCAGCACATCGCGGACGTCATCGCGCATCTGCAGAAGAGCCCGCAGTGGAACAACATGGTCGTGGTCGTCACCTACGACGAAAACGGCGGCTTCTGGGATCACGTTGCGCCGCCCAAGGGCGACCGCTGGGGCCCGGGCTCGCGCATTCCGGCGCTCGTCATTTCGCCGTACGCGAAAAAGGGCTACGTCGACCACACGCAGTACGACACGACCTCGATCCTGCGCCTCATCACGCGCCGCTTCTCGCTGCCCACGCTGCCGGGGCTTGCCAACCGCGACGCCGCACTCAAGACCAACGGCGCCCAGCCGATGGGCGATCTGACCAACGCGCTCGACGTCAAGCTCTAAGCGCGACAAGCCATCGGACCATCGATTGCCGGATGTTGCTCATCCGGTTTGAAGGGCAGCCCTCGGGCTGCCCTTTTTTATTGCGCCGCGAATTCGTCGCCCCTGCCCGCTCCGCGCGTCCGCCGGGCGTCGAGCCGCGACGTTTGACCACGGATCCTACGCCGCAGGATGCACTACCTTACAAATTAATTACTGCACAAATCTTGACGGAGGTCATTGTGAAATACGTCGAATCGACTCTCCTACCAGGCGAAAGGATCGTCTGCGAGGGACACCCCTGCTTCTGGGCGATGGGGCCGCGTATCACATTCAGCCTTCTGCTCATGATTTGGGGCGTGCTCGTCGGCACCATGGGGACGTCGCCGCTCGCAGCGGTGAGTTTTTTTGCCGCAGGGCTGGGACTGTTCGGTGCGTCGCTACTCGCCTGGTGGACGACAGAATTCGCCGTGACCAACAAGCGCGTGGTGGCCAGGTTCGGTGCGGTCCGTCGTCACACGGTGGAGTTGACGCTAGCGAAGATAGAGAGCGTGCGGATCGAGCAAAGCCTGATCGGCCGGATATTCGACTATGGCTCGCTCGTCGTGGGCGGCGGTGGCTTGATCGCTACGCCGATTCCCGGCATTTCGAATCCGAACGAGTTCCGCCGTTTGGTGTTTCTCGCGCAGGCGGCCGAGGAGCCGGTGCCGTTGCGGCTCGTGGCGTGAAGGTTTGAATCGGCCTGGATTCGTGGTGTGTGAAAAAGCAAAAAGCCCAGCAGTGAAGGCCGGGCTTTTTGTTTATTTGATCTGGCGCGACAGGAGGGGCTCGAACCCCCGACCCTCGGCTTAGAAGGCCGATGCTCTATCCAGCTGAGCTACTGTCGCGTGAACGTGCGCAAGGCCGCAAGCGGGCCTCGCGAAGACGGGGCTGGATTATACCGCGATCGTCTCACGCGGTCGCGCCTCGCTCATCGCGCTTGCCAAGGGCCTTCGCGCCCAAATCAAACCGGCTGCTGATGCAACGCGAACCAGCCAAGGAAAATCGCGCCCGCGATCAGGCAGTACGCACCGAACGATGCGAGGCGCCCGCGTCCCTCGAAATAGCTCATCAGGAACTTCACGCTCAGCCAGGCCGCAATACCCGTGAGCACGCCGCCAACGACCGCAGTCATCAACTGATCTCGCGCGTGAAACAGCTTGGGCAGTTCGAGCACGCCAGCCGCGAAGATGATCGGCGTGCCGAGCAGGAACGAGAACTCCGCAGCCTTTTCTGCCGTGAGGCCCGCTGCATTGCCGGCGATCATCGTGAGGCCGCTGCGTGAAAAGCCGGGAATGAGCGCGCCGATCTGCGCGAGGCCGACGAGAAAGGCCTGGCGGAACGTGAGTTTCTCCGGCGGACGATGCGCACGGGCACGCTGGAGGCGATCGCCGAACCAGAGCAGCACGCCATTGACCATCAACGCAGCCGCGACGATGCGCAGATCGTGAAAGATGGCTTCGATGCGCTTTTCGAGCACGAGGCCGACGATACCCGTCGGAATCGTACCGATGATGAGCGCCCACATCATGTGCCCGTCGTCGTTCTTGCGACCGCCCAGCGAGGCAAAGAAGCCCCTGATCAACGCGACCCAGCGCTCGCGGAAATACCAGAGCAGCGCAACTGCGGTCCCCAGGTGCAATGCGACGAGGAACGGCAGCAATTGCGGCGCGTGCTTGTCGATGTGCATGCCGAACAGTGCCGGCACGAGCAGTGTATGGCCGAGGCTGCTCACGGGGAACAGTTCGGTGACGCCTTGCAACACGCTCAGGAAGAATAGAAACCAGAGACTCACGCGCGGATCCTCGTAATGGTGGTGTAAGGGGCCGGACCGTTGCGGAGCCGGTGCGGCAAAGCGCACCGATTATGCCTGGGCCGTATTGCAGCGCCAAGCTTGGAGATGGATTTGTCAGAAAAGTTACTGCGTCGCAACAAAGTTGGCTGCGGATGCAGGGATCCTGGCGCGAAACTGCGTGTCGCGCTCTCGGGAATCCGGTCGAGGGGGACGGAACGCGGCGCGATCAGCGCGCCATCTTGTAGAAGAAATAGGCGCTGCTACCGACAAAGAGGCTGAACAGAGCCATGCTCATTGCCATTGCGAGGTCCATGGGGAGGTCTCCTGCGAAAATGCTCTGTGCGCTAACGCACGGTCATGCGGATTATGCTGACTCTTGTCCGCCAACGACACCCACGCTTTCCCGACAAGGGTTTTCACGCATGAGAAAGCGGCGCAAAATCCGCCTCTGTCCGGCGCATCCGCGCCACCCTTCTTCCACCCACGCCAGGCCCGCCCATGAACGCACATCCAGAGCAGGACATCCTCACCCTCAGCCGCGGTGCCTCGACGCTGCGCTTCGCGCCGTGGGCCGGCGGCCGTTTGCTCTCGTGGCACGTCGGCGGCCAGCCGGTCATCGTATGGCCGGAAAATGCGAACTGGGCGGAGCCGGCACGTGTGCGCGGCGGCAATCCGCTGCTCTTCCCCTTCCTTGGCCGCCATCGTGTCGACGGCCAGATCGGGCGTTGGCGCGACGCTCAAGGCGTCGTCCGCGATCTGCCGATGCACGGCTTCGCGCGCGACCTGCCGTTCGCGGCGCAAGTCGACGACGACGGGCACGGCCTGCAGATGACGCTCGTCGACTCCGACGCCACCCGCACCGGCTACCCGTTCGCCTTTCGCTTCGAAGCGGTCTACCGGCTGGCCGACGCGCATACGCTCGACGTGACGCTCGCCGCGACTAATACCGGCCCGAATCAGCTCCCCTGGTACGCGGGCCATCACTTCTACTTCGCCTTGCCCCACGCCCAGCGCGCGCAGACGACGCTCGACCTGCCGGCTAGCCAGCGCCGCCATCAGCTCGCGGACGGTTCGATCAGTGCGCCCGAACCCGGCAAAGCGCAATACAGGCTCGACGACGCAAGCATCATCGACCGCTTCCATGTGCTCGAGCCAACGCCGCCCGCCTCGCCGGTGCACCTCGTGGCGCCAGGACTCGGCCGCGCGGTGACGATCGACCTGAACCGGCCCGGCTCGCTTCCCTGGTACGCCGTCACGACGTGGACGGAAGCCGCGGACTCCGACTTCTACTGCGTCGAACCCTGGCTGGGTCTGCCCGACGCGATCCACAACGGCCTCGGCCTGCGCTGGCTCGCACCGGGTCAAACGGAGACGGCGACGCTGCGTATCGGCGTCGAGGCGCTCGGCGGCTAATCGCGCGCACCGGCGGCGCCGTGCTGGGCCGGCGCCGGTATGGATGCTGCCGACTTCGTCAGTCATTCGTCAGGCAAAACCCCAGTTGCGCTGGCAAACCCGCTAAAATCAGGCGTTTTGCCAGCGCGGCGGACCGTGGTCCGTCGAGGCAAGGTCATGCGAGGTTCAATGTTGGCACCAGGAATCAGACGGATTGCATGTGCAGCGCTCGTTGCGCTGCTCGCGGCGTGCGGATCGGCTCCGGTCGGCCCCGGCTTTTATCGCGTCGAACGCGGCGACACCGTGTACAAGATCGCGCGCAGCACTCGCCAGTCCGTGCAGAACATCGTGCGCTGGAACAATCTGTCGAACCCCGACGCCATCGAAGTCGGCCAGGTCCTGCGCGTCGAACCGCCCGCCGGCACAGCGAGCACCCGCACCGCGCCGCCGCGTAGCGCAGCAACTGCCCCGCGCGAGAGCGCCGAAACAACCGATACCGCATCCGCGCCTTCATCCGCACCTTCGGCGGCGGCTGCGCCGTCGATTTCGCTCGTCTGGCCGACCAGCGGCCAGGTCATCCGCAACTTTGACGGCCGTAACTCGAAAGGCATCGACATCGCCAATGCGGCCGGCACGCCCGTCGTCGCCGCGGCGCCCGGCACCGTGGTCTATGCCGGTAATGGTCTGCGTGGCTACGGTAACTTGCTGATCATCAAGCACAACGGCGATTACCTGACGGCCTATGCGCACAATCAGGCATTGTTCGTGAAGGAAGGTCAGAGCGTCGCGCAAGGGCAGAAGATCGCGGAAATGGGCAGCACCGACAACGATCGCGTGATGCTGCATTTCGAGCTACGGTACCAGGGGCGCTCGATCGATCCGACTCGAGAACTTCCCGCACGTTGAGAAAGGCCGCTACGGCCAGCCAAATCAATGGACGAAAAAAAGCCCGGCATGGCGCCGGGCTAACGGGGGTTTGGCGCATATCGGCAAAGGACCGGTTTACCATGCGCCGAATCGCAATCTATCAACGGGCTTCCGGCGGCGCAATCACTTAATTAGCGCGAAAATGTGCTACGGCGCACGGATTATGTGTCGCATCACTTTTCAGCACCGAATGAGGATGCCGAATCATCTGCGGCTGCTCGTAAGATCGCATGTTTCAATGACACGCAACGACAAGTCACCAGCCAGCGCAAAGGCTTGCTGGGCGGGACGTTCAGGCTGAACAACAGGGTCCTGTCGAGGGATTTTGCGAGCCTCGATCGTCGGTTTAAAGCACGGCGCTTTTCGCATTTTCGAAGCAGCCGGCGTTAGTGTGCAAACGCACGCAACAATGCATTTATTCGATGTGACGTACAGATTTGAAACACAAATGCGCCGCACGCTTAGATCAGATGTTTGCTGATTTAATGTGGCTTATTGTCTACGTTTTGGCGCCGCGAGCATGGATATCAACTTATTAATGTGATTAATACCGCGGATCCAGCGTTCGCTAACCGACCACCGGTCTGCTGGCAGACTATCGTTTATAGTATCTGCCGCAACGAATTTCCAATCACCATGACTATCGAAGACGCCAACCCCAGTTCGACGTACGCCAAGCTGCTCGGCGAAACCGCCAAGATCGACTGGCAGGATCTCGAACGTTTCTTCGCGCAAGGCAAGTTGCTGAGCGTGGCGCGCGACCTCGACCTCGTCAGCGTGGCGGAGGCGATCGCCAACGACGACAGGGCGGTCGTCATGCAATGGCTGTCTTCGGGCCTCGTCGCACGTATGCCGGCAGAAACCGCAGCCGATTACTCGGCGCGCAAGCCGGAGTTGTGGGCGGTCGTCGTCTCGCCGTGGGTGTGCGTGCAGGAACGCGCTTGAGCGGCGCTGAGGCCCTGCCTGACCAGCGAGGCTGGCATCGACGCGTGCTGACGCTCGCGTTCCCCATCGTCCTCGCCAATCTCACGCAACCGATCCTCGGCGCCGTAGACACGGCAGTAGCAGGCCACCTCGGCAGCGCGGCCGATCTTGGCGGCGTCGCGCTAGGCGGCCTGTTCTTCAACTTCGTGTTTTGGGGTTTCGGCTTCCTGCGCATGGGGACGACGGGGCTCGTCGCGCAAGCCTACGGCGCGCGCGACCTCCCCGCATTGCGCGCGAATGTCGTGCGCGCCCTGCTACTGGCATTCGCTATTGGCGCCGCGATCCTGCTGATTCAATCGCCTTTGATCCGGTACACGCTTGCGGCCATCGGCGGCAGCGCAGACGTGCAACACAACGCTGGGGTCTATTGTCTTGCGCGTATCGGCTCTGCGCCTTTCGCTTTGGCGAATTACGTCGTGCTCGGATATCTGCTCGGCACTCAGCGCGTGCGCATTGCGCTGCTTTCGCAGATCTTTATCAATCTGACGAACGTCGTTGCGGTGCTCGCCTATGTGTACGGGCTTCAGTGGGGCATCGCCGGGATCGGTGCGGCGACGGCTACGGCCGATACGCTCGGTTTTGTGTTCGGTGCCGGCGTACTGTGGAGGCTTCGTCCTCGCGGGCTCGCGCCGCTCGCGTTACAAACTGTACTCGAGCCGGCAGCGCTCAAACGCCTCGTCGCGATCAATCGCGATATCTTTTTGCGTACGCTTTGCCTGCTGGGCTCGTTTGGGTGGTTCGCGCATCTGGGCGCGAAGCAAGGCGACGCGATCCTTGCCGCGAACGCCCTGCTCCTCAACTTCCAGACCTTCATGGCCTACGGTCTCGACGGGTTCGCCCATGTGGCCGAAGCGCTGGTAGGCGCGGCGATCGGCGCGGGTAATCGCGATGCGTTCCGCCAGGCCGTGAAGGTCAACCTGTTCTGGGCAGCGCTGGGTGCCTTCGGTTTTTCGTTCGTTTATTGGGCCTGCGGCCCCTGGATCATCGAGAAGCTTACCAACCAGCCGGCCGTGCGTGCCGCTGCTCAGGCATTCCTCCCATGGGCCGCGCTTTCGCCGCTCATCTCCGTCTGGGGCTTTTTGCTGGACGGCGTATTCATCGGCGCGACGCGCACACGCGAACTCATGCAAGCCATGGCGGTGTCGCTGGCTGTGTTTTTGTGCGCGTCATGGGCGCTGGTCGGGCCGCTCGGCAATCATGGGTTGTGGATCGCTCTGCTCGTCTTCATGGCCGCGCGCGGGCTGACGCTCTCGCCGTTGCTACCGCGCATCAGCGGCGCGATCGTACCTGTGGCTGTGCAGTTGCACTGACGGCGCTCGCGCCAGGCGTCGGCTCTTACTGTGCAGGCGGCGGGTTGTCGATCATCATCGGCGGCCGGTCGTCGGTCGGCACACCGTGGTAGTCGGGCGGATCCTGCGGCGGGGTGCCGTGGCGGTGAGTCGGTGCGTTGTCGGCACACGCCGAGAGCAAAGCGGCCATTGCAAGGGCCAGATAAACACGGTACATCGCCTCAAATCCTTTCTGAATGGTGATCCAGCGGCGCCCCGGCCAGTAGCGAAGCGGCTGAATTCGCTATTTTTTCCGTTGCGACACTGTTCTAAGATACGGACATGGCTGCAATCGACAGGAGGCTGCCATGGATGCCGAAACTATTGCGGGTCTGATCGGTCTTGCTGTAGGTCTGCTGGTTCTGCTCGGGCTATCGATTTTCGAATCGCGCGCCTACCGGAAAGAGCACGACGGCGAAGGCATGATGCATCACTGGCTGGCCGAGCATCACGTGCTCGACCGGGTTCGCCGCAGGCACTGAACCCAGCGCCGGCACTGCGTCGGCGCGCCCCTTGCCTCATTCTCACCGCGGCCAGTCGAGCTGGCCGTGAGGTGGCTTTGCTGCGTCGTTCAGTGAACGAGCAGATAGCCTTCTATTTTCCCCGCGCCCAAACGCCAGAACCCCGGTTCTCTTTCGGAGACACCGGGGTTCTGGACGTTACAGCATAAGGAGCCTGACGATTACCTACTTTCACACGGGCAATCCGCACTATCATCGGCGTGGAGCTGTTTC